>NZ_LQBD01000009.1:0-120609 GCF_046630315.1 Brucella anthropi
GATTAAATATTTGAATTGTCACGATTAATCTGTTTCTCACTGCCATCCTCTGTTTCGCGATCAAACGGTAAGCGCGAAAAGAGACCGATCAATTGTCAAACCATATGGCGGAGACATCATGAGAGAGACCGGCATTCACAACACGGCCGCTTCCATTGCCACTTCAGGACTGAAGGGACTCTCCGCAGTCTTTTACAATCTCGGAGCCGCCCGGCTCTATGAAGAAACCGTCCGCCGGGGCGAAGCCGAACTATCGGCGCAGGGTGCGCTTGTCGCACGCACCGGCCAGCATACGGGCCGTTCGCCGAAGGACAAGTTCGTGGTGCGCGATGCCGACACGGAAGATCACGTCTGGTGGGACAACAACAAGCCGATGAGCCGCGAGGCCTTCGAGCTGCTCTATGCCGATTTCATCGACCACGCGAAGGGCAAGGAACTTTTCGTGCAGGATCTGATCGGCGGCGCCGATGCCGACAACAAGATCAATGCCCGGGTCATCACCGAATATGCCTGGCATTCGCTGTTCATCCGCAACCTGCTGATCCGTCCGGAACAGGAAGCGCTGGCTTCCTATATACCGGAAATGACCATCATCGATCTGCCATCCTTCAAGGCCGATCCGGAACGCTATGGCGTGCGCACCGAAACGGTGATCGCCGTTGACCTGACCCGCAAGATCGTGCTGATCGGCGGCACCTCCTATGCCGGCGAAATGAAGAAGTCGGTCTTCACGGCGCTCAACTACATTCTGCCCGCCAAGGGCGTGATGCCGATGCACTGCTCGGCCAATGAAGGCCCGAACGGCGACACCGCCGTCTTCTTCGGCCTGTCCGGCACCGGCAAGACCACGCTTTCGGCCGATCCGACCCGCACGCTGATCGGCGATGACGAGCATGGCTGGGGCGAACATGGCATCTTCAATTTCGAAGGCGGCTGCTACGCCAAGACCATCCGCCTGTCCGCCGAAGCGGAGCCGGAAATCTACGCAACCACGCAGCGTTTCGGCACGGTGCTGGAAAATGTCGTTCTCGACGAAAACCGCCAGCCGGACTTCGATGATGGCTCGCTGACGGAAAACACCCGTTGCGCCTATCCGCTCGACTTCATCCCGAATGCTTCGAAGACGGGGAAGGGCGGCCAGCCGAAGAACATCATCATGCTGACCGCCGACGCCTTCGGCGTGATGCCTCCGATCGCCAAGCTGACGCCAGCACAGGCCATGTACCACTTCCTGTCCGGCTACACGGCCAAGGTTGCCGGCACCGAAAAGGGCGTGACCGAACCGGAAGCCACCTTCTCGACCTGCTTCGGCGCACCGTTCATGCCGCGCCATCCGTCGGAATATGGCAATCTTCTGCGCAAGCTGATCGCCGAGCACAAGGTCGATTGCTGGCTGGTCAATACCGGCTGGACGGGCGGTGCTTACGGCGTTGGCAAGCGCATGCCGATCAAGGCAACCCGCGCTCTGCTTGCAGCCGCGCTCGACGGCTCGCTGAACAATGCAGAATTCCGCATTGATCCGAATTTCGGCTTTGCGGTGCCGGTCGAAGTGCCGGGTGTGGACACGTCGATCCTCGATCCGCGCTCGACCTGGTCCGACAAGGCTGCCTATGACGCGCAGGCCAGGAAGCTGGTCGACATGTTTGTCACGAATTTCGAAAAATTCGAAAGCCATGTCGATCACGAGGTCAAGGACGCGGCTCCCGCGATCCGTATCGCTGCCGAATAATTTGCGTCCACGCAATATTGAGGAGGAGAGAGCCCGGCCCAGTGCCGGGCTTTCTTATTGGGCCGGGCTTTCTTATCGGGCCGGGCTTTCTTATGCCTGAACCAGCTTCGGCATGGGATTTTCGTCTCCTGCCAAATCAGTGTATGTCTTCCGCCATGGAAGAGAACCGGAACATCATCCGCATCACCAATCGCCTGTCGATCCGTGAAGACGATCTGGAGGAAAGCTTTATCCGTGCGTCCGGCCCCGGCGGCCAGAATGTCAACAAGGTTTCGACCGCCGTACAACTGCGATTTCATGCAGCGCGATCCGGCCTCCCGGAAGATATTCTGTCACGGCTATTCAAGCTAGCGGGGCAGAAGGGCACCAAGGACGGCGATATACTGATCGAAGCCAATCGTTTCCGCACCCAGGAGCGCAACCGCGAGGATGCGCGCGAGCGCCTGATCGCACTTGTTGCCAAGGCTGCCGAACCGCCGCCGCCACCACGCAAGAAGACCAAGCCGACAAAAGGCTCCGTCGAACGCCGCCTCAAGGCCAAGTCCGGTCGATCCGACATCAAGAAGGGTCGCGGCAAGGTTTCCTTCGACTGAACGAAAAATCTCCATTCAGGGAATGCAGGCGAGGGGACATCCTCCCAATGCTCCACGGCCATTCCGGTACGGACACGCTTCTCGTCCCCCGGCTTGAAGGCAAAATCGGCGAGAATTGGCGGGCGATCACGCCTTTCGGCGAGATATCAACCATTTTCGATAAGGATATGCGGCGTTTCCTGCGCGACTGCGCGGCCTGCCCCATTGCAATTGCTCGAAAATCGCCTAGCCTGCTGATGGTTTGGCTACAATATTTTTCCACAATAATTGCTTTGCAACAAAGGAGATTGCCGATGGGAATTTTCGATTTCGTGAAATCGGTTGGCACCAGGCTCGGCCTGGGTGATGGTGAACCGAAGGCGGACGAACTGAAGAAGGAACTCGACTCGCATAACCTTGGAACACAGGACGTGCAGGTCAGCGTCGAGGGCGACAAGGCCGTGCTGAAAGGCAATGTGCAGGACCAGTCGGCATTCGAGAAGGCGGTCATCGCCGTCGGCAACTCGCTCGGTGTTTCCAAGGTGGAAGCCTCCGAGTTGAAGGTGGGCGGTGCGGGAACCGGTGCGAACCCGGTTTTCTACACGGTCAAGAAGGGTGACAATCTCTGGAAGATCGCCGAGGCCCAATATGGCAAGGGAAACGGCGCCAAAAACGATCTCATCTTCGACGCCAACAAGCCGATGCTGACGCATCCCGACAAGATTTATCCGGGGCAGGTGCTGCGTATTCCACCGTTGACACACTGAATGAACAGGGCCGGAAAATGAAAAAATATAAACCGGCCCTTTTCATATCTTGCGCGTTTATATCTTTCTCAGCGCCACTTCCTCGATCAGATGATGGCTGCCCTTGCGCAGGATCAGATCGGCGCGCGGGCGCGTCGGCAGGATATTATCCTTGAGATTCTTCAGGTTGATATTGTTCCACAGCCCTTCGCCGATCGAGCGCGCCGCATCTTCCGAAAGCTGCGAATAGCGATGGAAGAAGGATTCCGGATTGACGAAAGCCGTCTCCCGCAGCCGCATAAAGCGGTCGATATACCATTTGTGGATCAGTTGCGGCTCCGCATCGATATAGATGGAGAAATCGAAAAAATCGGACACGAACGGCACCATCTTGCCGTCTTCCGGCAGATCGCGCACCTGCAACACATTGATGCCTTCGAAGATCAGAATATCCGGCTTGTCGATGATCTGATATTCGCCGGGCAGTACATCATAGCTCAGATGCGAATAGAGCGGCGCGCGCACCTGGCTCATGCCCGCCTTGATCGCCGACAGGAAGCGCAGGACCGCGCCGACATCATAGCTTTCGGGAAAGCCCTTGCGCTCCATCATGTTCTGCTCGCGCAGGACCGCATTGGGATAGAGAAAACCGTCGGTTGTCACCAGATCGACCTTCGGGCTCGATGGCCAGCGGGCAAGCAGCTCTTTCAGGATGCGGGCAGTCGTGGATTTGCCCACCGCAACCGAACCGGCAATGCCGATGATGAACGGCGTCTTGAACGACTCCTCCATGTTGAGGAACTGCTTGCGCTGCTCAAACAGAAGCTGGCTCGCCTCCACATGCGCCGACAGCAATCGCGACAGCGACAGATAGATGCGCCGCACTTCGTCAAGATCGATGGGATCGCCCAGCGAACGCAGCCGCTTGACCTCATCATATGTCAAAGTGAGCGGCGTGTCGGCGCGAAAACCTGCCCATTCCTGGGCGGAGAAGAAACGGTAAGGCGAATAGCGTGACGGGGTGAGCTGATCGACTTTTTCCCACATGAATGTCTGTCCCTCAGGCCATTGTCTGAGCATGATCTTATCCAAAACCGGTTTTCGCTTACGGGATCATGCTTTCGGACGGCTGGCCTTTTCTGCCAGGCCGGTCTGCGCCGTGCGACGCTGCAATTCCTGCATAACCTCATCAAGCGGCACATCCGCAATCTTGAGAACCACCAGCAGGTGATAAAGCAGGTCAGCGCTTTCGGTGACAACTTCCGCACGGTTGCCTTCAACGGCGGCAATGACCGTTTCCACGGCTTCCTCGCCGAGCTTTTTCGCAGCCCGTGACTGGCCTTTTGCCACCAGACTTGCCGTATAGGACGAGCCGTCCGTCACACTGGCACGCTCCGCGACGATGCGTTCAAGATCGGTAAGTGTGAACTCAGTCATCGGATTTCCTTAAATCTTGTTCTAGAGCGGTTCCCGTTTAAATGGAAACGTTGGAACCGCTCTATCTGTCTGTTTTTACGCATTATCCGACGCAAAACCGCTTCGCACTTTTGCTGGAAATGCTCTAGCGGACCGGATCGAGCCGCATCGGAATGCCAGCTTCGGCCATATAGCGCTTGGCCTCGCCGATCGTATAGGTGCCGAAGTGGAAAATCGAAGCGGCAAGAACCGCCGTCGCGTGGCCGTCACGAATGCCCGCAACCATATGATCAAGAGTACCGACGCCGCCCGATGCTATCACCGGAACGCGCACGCTGTCGGCCACGGCCCGCGTCAGAGCCACGTCGTAACCGGCCTTGGTGCCGTCGCGGTCCATCGAGGTCAAAAGGATTTCACCGGCACCGAGGCTTACCACCTTCTGCGCAAATTCCACCGCATTGATGCCCGTCGTCTGGCGTCCACCATGGGTAAAAATTTCCCAACGGTCAGCTTCGCCTGCGCTGGAGACCTTCTTGGCATCGATGGCAACCACGATGCACTGGTCGCCGAACTTGTCGGCGGCTTCGGCAACAAATTCCGGATTCTTCACCGCAGCCGTGTTGATCGACACCTTGTCGGCACCGGCCAGAAGCAGTTTTCGTATATCGGCAACCTGACGCACGCCGCCACCAACGGTCAGCGGCATGAAGCATTGTTCGGCCGTGCGGGCGACGACATCGAAAATTGTCTCGCGATTGTCCGAAGACGCCGTGATGTCGAGAAAGCACAGTTCGTCCGCGCCCGCCGCATCATAGGCGCGGGCAGCTTCCACCGGATCACCGGCATCGATCAGATCGACAAAGTTCACACCCTTGACGACGCGTCCGTCTTTCACATCGAGGCAGGGAATTACGCGTGCTTTGAGTGTCATGCTGAAGCCCTCAGAACAGAAAGCGCCTCAGCCGGATCGATGCGGCCATCATAAAGCGCGCGACCGGAAATCGCGCCTTCGAGCTTCGCTGCATCGGGAGCGGCCAGGCGCCTGATGTCATCCATGGAAGCCAGGCCACCCGATGCAATCACCGGGATGGAAACGGCTTCTGCCAGAGCCAGCGTCGAATCCCAGTTGATGCCGGCCAGAACGCCGTCGCGGTCAATGTCGGTATAGATGATGGCGGCAACGCCAGCACCTTCGAATTTTTTCGCAAGTTCGATCACGCCGAGTTCGGATGCTTCCGCCCAGCCCTCAACGGCGACATAACCGCCCTTGGCGTCGATGCCGACGGCAACCTGACCCGGAAACGCCTTGCAGGCTTCGATCACCAGCGCCGGATCGCGCACGGCAACCGTGCCGAGAATGACGCGGCGCAGCCCCTTGGAAAGCCAGGTCTCGATATGCTGGAGCGTGCGGATACCACCGCCAAGCTGCACCGGGTTTTTCGTGGCCTTCAGGATTGCTTCCACAGCCTTGCCGTTGACGCTTTCGCCAGCAAAGGCCCCGTTGAGATCGACCACATGCAGCCACTCAAAACCCTGATCCTCGAAAGCCTTGGCCTGCGCTGCCGGGTCTTCGTTGTAAACGGTGGCCTGATCCATGTCGCCCAGCTTCAGGCGCACGCATTGACCGTCTTTCAAATCGATGGCGGGAAATAGGATCATAATGTCAGGGCTTCCATTTCAGGAAATTGGCAATGAGCGAAAGGCCGAGCAGCTGGCTCTTTTCCGGGTGGAACTGCGTGCCCACCATATTGTCGCGGCCGACCGTTGCGGTGACATCGCCGCCATAATCGGTCACGGCCAGCACTTGCGAGCTGTTCTTCGCGTCGAACATATAGGAATGCACGAAATAGGCATGCAAGCCATTCTCGCCGGTGTCGATCCCGTCGAAGATCGGGTGGGAATGTTTCACGTGAATCCTGTTCCAGCCGATCTGCGGAATCTTGAGCGAAGGATCGGACGGCGTCATTTCACGCACATCGCCCGCGATCCAGCCAAGACCTTGCGTGACTTCCTTTTCAAGCCCGCGTTCGGACATGAGCTGCATGCCCACGCAGATGCCAAGGAAGGGATGCGCCTTTTTCAAAACCACATCTTCCAGCGCTTCCACCATGCCCGGAACGGCATGAAGGCCGCGACGACAATCGGCATAGGCGCCAACGCCCGGAAGCACGATGCGGTCAGCCGTCGCCACGCGGGCCGCATCCGCCGTCAGGTCGATTTCCGCCGCGATACCGCTCTCATGCGCCGCGCGCTCAAAAGCCTTGGTGGCCGAGCGCAGATTGCCGGAGCCGTAATCGATGATTGCAACACGCATTTTCAGTTTTCTCCGCGATGGCCGACAAACCCGATCGTCGAGCCAAATGAGGAATAGGTGGGACGAGGGGTCTGCTGCGCCCATTCCGGTGCAGGCTTGTCCGCAGGAGAGGCTGCTGGCCGGGCCGCATCTTCGAGGCCGTGGAAATAGCGGATCTCTGCTTCCTCCAGATTGGAGGCATCGATGACCGCCGTTTCGACAAAACCCTGACGCCTGAGTCTGGCGATCTTCCAGTCGACGCCTTCCAGCGCCACAAACAGCGACACCAGCAGGGTCAGAAGCGGAACCGCATCGGTTATGCCGAAATAGGCTCCGGCAAGTCCGAGCAGGATCGTGATGCCCAGAACGGCAAAAGCTTCGAACCAAAGACGCTGCGTCAGAAGCCAGACGAAAGGCAGGACCAGCGCCAGCACATGGAATCCGTCGCGCACGAACACGGCTTGCTCAAGGTTTTGAGTATCCTCCGGTTCAAGAACGACGAATTGCGCCATGGCTTACCCCTTCAGTGAACCCTTGGTGGAGGGAATTGCGTCCTTCTGGCGCGGATCGGTTTCAAGCGCCGTGCGCAGAACCCTTGCCACCGCCTTGAAGATCGATTCCGCAATATGGTGGTTGTTGGCGCCATAATGATTGTTGATATGGAGCGTGATGCCTGCATTCATCGCGAAAGCCTGGAAGAACTCACGCACCAGTTCAGTATCGAACGTGCCGATCTTGGCTGCGGTGAAATTGACGTTCCAGACCAGAAAGGCGCGTCCCGATACATCGACGGCCGCACCGGTCAGCGTATCGTCCATGGCAAGGTCCATCGAGGCATAGCGCACGATGCCGCGGCGCTCGCCAAGCGCCTTGGCAATCGCCTGTCCGAGCGCAATGCCGGTATCCTCGACCGTGTGGTGATCGTCGATATGCAGGTCGCCCTTGGCCATGACGCGCATATCGATGAGCGAATGTCGGGAAAGCTGCTCCAGCATATGATCGAAGAAGCCGACGCCGGTGGTGATGTCGAACTTGCCGACGCCGTCCAGATCGACGGAAACGGCAATGCTCGTTTCCTTGGTCGAGCGTTCGATGCTTGCCTTGCGGGTGCTTTCAGCAGTCATAAGCTTTCCTCATTCAATAGCTTGGAGGCGTTCTAGAACAGCTTGCTCCCTTTGCCAATTCCTTTTGCCGGTTTGGCAGGCTGCAAATCGGCATTTGCAATTCGTCCGCACGTTCTTAAATATTCTCAGCGAAGCACGATTCATCCGCCGGTGGCTGGCCGAACCTGTTTCTCCAACAGAGCGCATCCCGAAAAGTGCGACGCGGTTTTCGGAACAAGATGCGCGTTAAAAACAGTCGGAGCATTTCCAAGCAAAACAGGAAATGCTCTAGATGAAGGGGCATCTGCAATTGCCTTCCGGGATTGCATATGCCGCCAAAGGAGCATCCATGATCGAACATCATCCCACGACAATCTACGGCACGACCATCGTTACCGTGCGCAAGGACGGCAAGGTCGTCATCGCCGGTGACGGACAGGTTTCGCTGGGCCAAACCGTCATGAAGGGCAATGCGCGAAAAGTTCGCCGCATCGGCAAGGGCAATGTGATTGCCGGTTTCGCCGGCGCCACCGCCGACGCCTTCACCCTTCTGGAACGCCTTGAAGCGAAGCTCGAACAATATCCGGACCAACTGATGCGCGCTTCGGTCGAACTCGCCAAGGACTGGCGTACCGACCGCTACCTGCGCAAGCTGGAAGCCATGATGCTGGTTGCCGACAGCAAGGTGACGCTGGCGCTGACCGGCACTGGCGACGTGCTCGAACCTGAACATGGCGTGATGGCCATCGGTTCGGGCGGCAATTATGCGCTGGCCGCCGCCCGCGCACTGGTCGACACCGACAAGTCGGCCGAGGAAATCGCCCGCAGGGCGATGGATATCGCCGCCGATATCTGCATCTACACCAACCACAATATCATCGTGGAAAGCCTGGACGCAGAATGAGTTCGCTGGCGCAGGCCTCAAAACCGAATGCGCAACGCTGGGGCCTCGGTGCCCTGATCGTTCTCGCCATCCTCGCGGTACAGGCCGTCTGGCTTTACCTCGACGGGCGGATCGCCATGTGCGAATGCGGGACCATAAAATTATGGTCGGGTTCGCTGAAATCGGAGAACTCGCAGCATATATCGGACTGGTATACGCTGTCGCACATCATCCATGGCTTTCTGTTCTACTGGCTTTTCACGGTCATCGCGCCCCGGGCTCCGCTCGGATTGAGGCTTGCGGCTTCGGTCGGCATCGAAGCCGCATGGGAACTGGTCGAGAATTCGAATTTCATCATCGAACGCTATCGCGCCAATACGTCCTCGGTGGACTATTTCGGCGACAGCATCGTGAATTCGGTTTCCGATACGGTTGCCGCCATGATCGGCTTCCTGATTGCAGCCAGGCTGCCAGTGAAAATAACCGTCGCCATCGCGCTGTTTATGGAAGTTCTGGCGCTGATCGTCATTCGCGACAATCTTACGCTCAACGTGATCATGCTGCTGCATCCGTTCGAGTTCATCAAGCAGTGGCAAAGTGGGTTATAATCATGAGTAATTTCTCTCCCCGTGAAATCGTCTCCGAACTCGACCGCTTCATCATCGGGCAGAACGATGCCAAGCGCGCGGTGGCCATTGCGCTGCGCAACCGCTGGCGCCGCCAGCAGCTCGAAGGCCAGATGCGCGAAGAGGTCATGCCGAAGAACATCCTGATGATCGGGCCAACCGGCGTCGGAAAGACGGAAATTTCCCGCCGCCTGGCAAAGCTCGCCGGCGCGCCTTTCGTCAAGGTGGAAGCGACCAAGTTCACCGAAGTCGGCTATGTCGGCCGAGACGTCGAGCAGATCGTCCGCGATCTTGTCGAGGTTGCCATCACGCTCGTCCGTGAAAAGCGCCGCGAGGACGTGAAGGCCAAGGCGCATCTCAATGCGGAAGAACGCGTGCTGGATGCGCTGGTCGGCAAGACGGCGAGCCCAGCCACGCGCGACAGTTTCCGCAAGAAGCTGCGCAATGGCGAAATGGACGACAAGGAAATCGAAATCGAGGTCGCCGATACCGGTTCCGGCCCGAGCTTCGAGATTCCGGGCATGCCGGGCGCTAATATCGGCGTCATGAACCTGTCCGACATGCTGGGCAAGGCGATGGGCGGGCGCACCAAGACGCGCAAGACCACGGTGAAGGATTCCTATCCGATCCTGATCAACGATGAATCCGACAAGCTTCTGGATCAGGACCAGATCGTGCAGGAAGCGCTTCGCGTCACCGAGGACGAAGGCATCGTGTTCATTGACGAGATCGACAAGATCGCATCGCGGGAAGGCGGCATGGGTGCCGGTGTGTCGCGGGAAGGCGTGCAGCGCGATCTGCTGCCGCTGGTGGAAGGCACGACGGTCGCGACAAAATACGGGCCGGTGAAAACCGACCACGTGCTGTTCATCGCATCCGGCGCGTTCCACGTATCCAAGCCGTCCGATCTGCTGCCGGAATTGCAGGGCCGCCTGCCGATCCGCGTGGAGCTCAATGCGCTGACGCGCGAAGACTTCCGCCGCATCCTGACGGAGACGGAGGCAAGCCTCATCAAGCAGTATATCGCGCTGATGGAGACGGAAGAGGTGAAGCTCGAGATCACCGACGACGCCATCGACGCTCTGGCCGATATCGCCGTCGATCTGAATGCGACGGTTGAAAATATCGGTGCCCGGCGCTTGCAGACGGTGATGGAACGCGTTCTCGATGAAATTTCATTCACCGCCCCCGACAAGACCGGGGCAACGTTCGTTATCGATGCGGCCTATGTAAAGGACAAGATCGGCGGCCTTGCCAAGAACACCGATCTGTCGCGCTTCATCCTGTAAAAGTGGCCATAAAGCCACGGCGCGGATTCGCTTTCGCAAATGCTGCAAAAACCCCTCGACTTGCATCGGGGGGTTTTTTATTTTCCCCGTAACCTTACCGAATAGTCGTCATATCAGGGCCGTTTTCTCACAATGATCAGAATAATGGGCGCAAAGCCGCGACGCACCTTTGCCGGATTTGTCCTGGCCATCAGCCTTGCCTGCCAGAGCGCCTATGCGGCAACGGTCGTGCCTCCCGGCAATCGCAATGCGGAACAGCCGCCGGTTCCCGGCGCCTCCGCCAAGCGCACGCGTGAACTGAGCACGACCTATGAGAAGAAATATCAGAAGATCTATAATCTCCTGAAGAAGGATGCTTCGCTGCGCTCCAAGATCCGATCGACGGCGGCAGCCTATGGTATCGATCCCATTCACATCGTCGGCGCAATCGTGGGCGAGCACACCTACAATGTCGATGTCTATGACCGGCTGCAAACCTATTACGTCAAAGCCATGTCCTATGTGAACCAGGGCGTCAGCTTCGGCTATAATGGTGAAAGCATCGGCGAGTTCATCAAACGGCCGGAATTTGCCGACTGCCTGAAATACAAGGACAGCTATGCGCTGTGGTCCTGCCGCGAGAATGTCTGGAACAAGAACTTCCGTAGCAAATCGGTTGGCGGCAATGCCTATCCCAACAACCGTTTCAGCGCGGTGTTCTTCCAGCCCTTTTATGCGGGCCAGACATTCGGCCTTGGCCAGATCAATCCGCTGACGGCCTTGCAGATGTCCGACATGGTGAACCGCGTTTCCGGCCTGCCCAAGCTCGACGCCGAAGACGGCAATGCCGTCTACAAGACGATCATGGACCCGGATCTCACGCTGCCCTATATCGCGGCAACGCTGAAACAGTCGATCAATTCCTACCGGCAGATCGCTGATTTCGATATTTCGAAGAATCCCGGCCTGACGGCAACGCTCTACAATACCGGCGGCGCGGAAGCGCGCGCACGGGCGCTTGCCAACGAAAATGCCAGGCGAAAGGCGGATGGTCAGGACCCTGTCCTGCCACAGGAAAACTACTATGGCTGGCTGGTCAATTCGAAGCTCGATGAGCTGAAAGCGCTGTTCTAATCAAGCCGAACGGGCTTGATACCGCGGCGGCGCTTGCGTGCCGCCTCGATTTCCTCGCTCAGATGCCTGATCGTCTCACGGTCGATGATGCGGATATTGCGTGCCAGAAGATTGGCGAGTTCCGTTGCCTGCGGCGAGAGGCCCGACGTGTCGATCACCACGCGCGGATGCGACACGGCGGCAAGGTTCTGCAACTCTTCCGCCTCATCCCAGATGATGTTGAAATAGGTGATGATGCGCTGAAGCAGGTCCCATGTCGGTTGGCCGCGCCGGCCATGTTCCAGCGCCGACAGATAGGCGGGCGAAACACGGAGCGCCGCGGCCATGTCCTTCTGCGTCACACCGCGTTCTTCCCGCAACTCGCGCAAGCGTATTCCAAATGGCGTCATCGCGGCCTGTTTCCTCCGGACAATATCTGCTGCGCCGTGTTTTGGGTCTGGCGACGAAGTTTTACATAGAGGGCGCCATGCCCGCCATGATGACGCGCCGCATCCTCATAGGCACTCACCAGAAGCCGGAACAGCGGCGTGGAGAACCAGTGCGGCACCGCCTGCCGCAAAATGCCCTCGCTGCCGAATGAACGGCCCTTGCCGGTGATGACCATGACATGACGCAGGCCGCGTGCATGCGCGCTGACCAAAAATCCATAGAGCAGGCCGTGCGCCTCTCCCTGCGTCAGACCGTGCAGGTCGATGCGGGCTTCAATATCGACACGGCCTTTGGCAAGCTTTCGATGCGTCGGCCTGTCGAGCGACTGAACCTGCATTTCACCGAGCGCCGACAAGCCTTTCTTCGGTTTGCTTGCCTCCACTACTGGCTGAACCTTCGCCTTGGCAGGGCGCTTTTCCTCTTCCGCCATCAACGCTTTGAAGTCGGGAAGCACGTCCTGCCGCGCCTTTGGCTTTATCAGCGGCTTTGCGGTTTTCGCGACCGTTTCCCACAAGATTCGGTCTTCGGGCCGCAGGTAATCTTTTTCCGGCTTGTCAGTCTCGCGCGCCATCCCGTTCAAGCCTCCAGAAGCCTGCGCGGCACCAGCGCATAAAAATCGGCATCGTCCTTCACGCCACCGGCAATTTCGCCCGCCATATCGCCGGAGCCAGCGAAGAGATCGCCGCGGGCAGGGCCGACAACGGCCGTTCCCGTATCCTGCGCTATCATCAGGCGCGCAAAAGGCTTGCCGTCAAACGCCGTCACGGCCGGGGCGCTGACATGGATCGGTGTTCCGAATGTGTGAAGCAATTTATCGACAGCCAGCGAACGCCCGGCGGTCAGCGGGACTTTTGCCGCTGCAATCGGACCGGCATCCGGGTCGTCCACCGGCGCTTCGCGGAAGAAAATATAGGATCGGTTCCGCCAGATAAGTTCGTCGGCCTTGTCCGGATGCCCGGCCAGCCAGCGGCGGATCGACTGCATGGAAATTTCCAAGGCCGGTATTTCACCTCTGTCCACCAGAATACGGCCAATGCCTGTGAACGGGTGGCCGGATTTGGCGGCATAAGTAATGCGCAGCAAGCCGCCATCGGGCAGTTTCAGGCGCGCCGCCCCCTGCACATGCGCGAAAAACGCATCGACCCGGTCGGCAACGAAAGCGATTTCCAGCCCTCGGCCCGAAAGGCTGCCCTGTTCTATCATCCGGCGGTCGTCATATTCCACAAGACCGCTCTCCGTCCAGCGGGCAAAGGCAAAGGACGGATCGAGGCCCATCGGGCGGTTTTCATCCGTGACTTTCACGAGGTCGTCCGGCTGGCGCAGGAAGGGCACCTTGAACCGGTCGTCCGCCTGGAGGGAGGCCTCGATCTCCGGTTCATAGAATGCGGTCACAAAGCCGTTTCCCTGATCGGGAACGATCCGGCAGGGAATAAAATTCTGTTCGAAGAAACGGCGCGCTTCTTCCACACCCGGATTGTCGAGACGGCGCGCCCCGGCAAAGATCGGCTCCAGCGCTTCAAACCGGATGCCGAGGCTGCCGCTTTTATAAGCCTTATGGGCGGCATAGTCGGCAGAACGGCGAAACGCCACAAATGCCGCGGCCTGATCGTCGCGGTTCCAGCCCGGACAATCGAAAAAAGCCACCGGGCGCAAAATCTTCGCCAAGCCGTTCATCGCCGCATCCGTCTGGCTGGAGCTGTTCCAATTGCACAGAGCCATTGAACCAGCTCTACCTCTTTATTTTACGCATTATCCGACGCATCGAAGCAGGATAAGAAATCAGTTCAATGAACTGATTTCCCTGCGTAGATGCTTCGCACCTTTGGCTCAAAAATGCCCGATGCACAAACAAAAAGGCCGCCGAGCTGGGTCAGCGGCCCGATTCACAGGCTTTCTCTTAATCTTCCGCTTCGGTCGCGACAAGCTTCCAGTTCGGATCACGCGATCGCGTATCGCGGGCAAAGGTCCACAGATCCTTGATCTCAAGCACGTTTTCCGGATCGCCGTCGATCGGCTGTCCGTCCTTGTCATAGGTGGCGGAAATCATCTGGCTGACGATATTGACCGTCACATGCGCTTCCGAGCCCTTCATCTCGGCCCCGGTAATTTCCGCCTTGTCGATACCGACAAAGGACGAACGCACGCTTTCGCCACGGGCTTCACGTTCATCGATGGCCGACACGAAGCCTTCGAAAACATCCTTGGAAAGCAGGTTTTTTAAAACCTTGCGGTCGCCATCGGCAAAGGACATCACGATCATTTCGTAGGCGATCTTCACGCCATCCACGAAACTGGCCGGATCGAACGCAGGATCGGCAGCGTAGATTGCGCGCAGGCCGTCATTGACCGGGGTTCCGGCCGGGGCGGCCTTGTCGATGGCGGTGAAATCCTTTTCACCCGCCCGGCGCGGCAGGGAGACGACATTGTCGGGCTCACCGCCAGCGGGCGCTGCATCGGCACTGCGTGCGGATGTGTAAGGATCGATGGGCGGTTTTTCATTTCCGGTACGACGGCCAAGAACATTCCTCAGCTGGAGAAAGATAATCACCGCTGCGATGAAGAAGAATATCGTGCCAAAATCAAAAAATTCCATGCCGCCTGCCGCTGATTGAAGGATCAGGCATTTCGCCTTTCCCTATCCCTGATTAATATCCATACATATAGATCGGCTTAGGCCATCATTCAAATCCCGATCACGCGTACCTATTTGATATAGCATGACAGACAGTTTCAATTTCGTTCCGAACCTGAAAAAGTTACAATTCAGGATAAATTGGGAAGCTGAAACCAAACAACAAAGGTTGTAACTTACGTGTCCTCCTCTCTCGCCCCTCTCGTCATGCTGGCGATGCCCTTCATCGAAATTGCCGGTTTCGTCATCGTCGGCAGCAAGATCGGCGTTTTCGCGACTTTGGGCCTTGTTATTCTGAGCTCGATGCTGGGCTTTTTCCTCCTGCGCGTACAGGGCATCGGGCTCTTGCAGCGCATCCGCACCGAAACGGCCGCCGGGCGCGTGCCGGATCGCGAAATGGTGCATGGCGCCATGCTGGTGCTGGCGGCGATCCTGCTGATCGTGCCGGGCTTTGTCACCAGCGCCATCGGCATTCTGCTGTTCATCCCCTTCGTGCGCGATATCGTCTGGGAAAAGTTCGTGCGCGGCCGCATGGTCGTGACCACCACCACGCATTATTCGCAATCCTACCGCCCTTCCGGGCCGCGGCAGGACCGCGTGATCGACCTGGAGCCCGACGATTATACGGCCAAGCCGAACGAGGATTCCCCCTGGAACGGGGATCGCAAGGATCGCTGAGTGCGCAAATACTAACCTAAAAAGCCTTTCTTGCCTGATGCCCGCGCACATGCTAGCCAAGCGCATCAAGCTTTTTACAGGCGACGAGTTTAATCACCAAAAAAGAAGGCATACCGATAATGAGCGATAAGGCCGCGGGCGAAGTAAAGAACGGCAATGGCGCGACGGCTGAGCCGTCCCTCAACATTCTGGCGCAATATGTGAAGGACCTATCCTTCGAAAGCCCGGGCGCGCCGCTGTCGCTGCGTCCGCGCGAGAAGGCGCCGTCCATCAACATCAATGTCAACGTCAACGCCAATCCGCTGTCCGAAACGGATTTCGACGTTGTGCTGACGCTGGAAGCCAAGGCCGTTGACGGCAAGGACGTCCTTTTCAACACCGAACTCATCTATGGCGGCGTGTTCCGCATTCAGGGTATCCCGCAGGAGCACATGCTGCCGCTCCTGTTCATCGAATGCCCGCGTCTTCTGTTCCCGTTCGCGCGCCAGATCATTGCCGACGCAACGCGCAACGGTGGCTATCCGCCGCTGATGATCGACCCGATCGATTTCGCGCAGATGTTCCAGCAACGCATGGCCGAGGAACAGGCCAAGGCTGCTGTGAAAAGCTGATCATTTCAAATGATATTTGCAGGAAAGCCCGGATCGCTCCGGGCTTTTTTCGTATCAGGATTAGAGCATTTTCGAGCCAAAAGTGCGAAGCGGTTTTGCGTAAGGCAAATGCGACAAAACAAAAATTTCAGTACTTTTTCCAAATCGCCTTGTCGCCCAGCTTGTCCACAAGCGCGGCGTGCGCAGCGCGCTCCGCATCCGAAATGCGGGGGGGCAGGGGGCGGGGACGGGCCGTCAGAACAATGGGTGCGCCGCCGTCGCTGCTTCTGTCGCTGGCTGCGGAACCATTTTCCATGGTGAGGCCAAGCGCGGTCTGCTTGCCGCCGATCAGTTCGATATAGACTTCGGCCAGAATCTGCGAGTCGAGCAAGGCGCCATGCAGCGTGCGGTGCGAATTGTCGATGCCATAGCGCTTGCAGAGCGCATCGAGCGAGTTCGGCCCCATCGGATGCTTGCGGCGGGCAAGCGCCAGCGTATCGACGATACGCTCCACCTGGATTTCGGCCTGTCCGAGCCTTGCCAGTTCCGCATTGATGAAACCAAGGTCGAACATGGCATTGTGCGCCACCAGCTTGGCGCCGTCGAAAAACGCCTGAAACTCGTCCAGAATTTCCGCGAATGTCGGCTTGTCCAGCAATTGCTCATTGCTGATGCCGTGGACCGCAAGCGCCTCGGGATGAACCTGACGCCCCTGCGGGTTGATGAATTTATGGAAAGTGCGACCCGTGGGAAACCTGTTGACGAGTTCCACACCGCCGATTTCGATCACACGGTCCTCCAGCCGTTCCAGGCCGGTGGTTTCCGTATCGAAAACGATTTCACGCATGAAGAACCTCTCGGAAAATGGTCTGAATCATTATAGCACGCTGTCGACCGCTATTCGGTCGCGACCGTCGGCTTTCCACTCAATTCCGCGATGATTTCGGTAATCTGACGGCGCAGATCATCAAAACTTCCGCTCGTATCGAGTATGAAATCAGCGCGCGCACGCTTTTCGGCATCCGGTGTCTGCCGGGCGAGGATGGCGTCCAGCTTTTCTTGCGTCATGCCCGGTCGCGCCAGCACGCGAACACGCTGCACCTCGGCGGACGCGGAGACGACCACGATCTTGTCCACACGGCTGTCGCCGCCGGTTTCGAAGAGGAGGGGAATATCGATCAGCGCCAGCGGCGCGCCAGCTTGTTCCGCGCTGCGGCGAAAGGCTTCTTCTTCCTCGCGCACAAGCGGATGAACGATGGCTTCCAGCTTTTTGAGTTCTTCCGGCTGGCCAATCACCGCTCTGGACAATTTCTCACGGTTGACGGTGCCGTTTTCCACCGTCCCCGGAAATGCGGCCTCGATCAGCGGGGCGGCGCGACCGGCATAAAGCCGATGCACGGCATCGTCGGCGCTATAGATCGGCACGCCGGCTTCGGCGAACATGTTTGCCGCCGTTGTTTTTCCCATCCCGATGGAGCCGGTTAGTCCGAGCACAATCATAAGACACCAGCCTTTGCCATATCCGCCAGAATATGCTCGCGCAGGGCTTTCGTCACTTGCGGCCTTTTGCCGAACCAGCGCTCGAAACCCGGAACCGCCTGATGCAGCAGCATGCCGAGCCCATCCACCGTCGCCAGACCGGCTTCCTCGGCCTTTTTGAGAAATGGTGTCTTGAGCGGCACATAGACGATATCTGTCGCCACCGCATCTTTGGGCGCATGTGTGAGATCAAGCGGAAAATCTTGTCCCTCATCATGCCCGCTCATGCCAAGCGATGTGGTGTTGACGATCAGTCCGGCACCGCAGACCAGATTTTGCGCCGCATCCCAGCCATGCGCCGAGACATGCGGGCCGAAATGCGCCGCGAGATCTTCCGCGCGCGCCAGCGTGCGATTAACGATGGCAACCTTCTTAAAGCCGCGCGACAAAAGCGCATGAACGATTGCCCGGCTTGCACCGCCAGCCCCCAGCACAAGCGCGCTGTCGGCATTGTCCCAGCCGGGCGCCGATGCGTCGAGATTGGCCGCAAAGCCATAGGCATCCGTATTGCCGCCGTGAAGCCTGCCGCCTTCAAGCCAGAGCGTATTGACCGCGCCGATGGCTTTGGCCGCCTCATCCAGACTTTCCACGGCAGCATAGGCTGCTTCCTTGTGCGGAATGGTGACATTGCCACCGGCAAAACCGTTTTCGGCAAGCGATGCAGCGAAGGAGGAAAAATCTTCCGGCTTTACTTCTATGGCTTCATAGGAACCGTCGATCCCCAGTTCCTGAAGCCAGAAACCATGGATCAGCGGCGAGCGTGAATGTTTTATCGGAAAGCCGATGACAAACGCCTTCTTAGCCATCGATCAGTTTTTCCTTGCGCAGTTCAGCCAGCAGCGGCAAGAGCGGCAGACCGACAATCGTGAAATAGTCGCCTTCGATCCTGTCGAAAAGCTGTATACCCGGCCCCTCGACCTGATAAGCGCCCACGCTTGAAAGTGCACTATTCCCCGCGCGCCCGAGATAACGCCCGACAAAGCCCGGATCGAGATCGCGCATGGTCATGCGGGCAACCGAAACGTGCCGCCACAGGGTCTTGCCGTCCTTCGCCAGCACGACAGCGCTGTTCAGCTGGTGGGTCTTGCCCGAAAACGCCAAAAGCTGACGGCGCGCGGCTTCCATATCGGCGGGCTTGTGGAAAATCTCGTCGCCCAGCGACAAGGTCTGATCGCAGCCGATCACCACCGCGCCCGGATTTTTCTCGCTCACATCGAGCGCCTTCGCCTCGGCCAGAACCTCTGCAACCTCTTCCGGCGTAGCGCCCGTTTTATAAAGCGGGGCTTCCACAGCGCGCTCATCAATATCCGCGCTGGCTGTGGAGAATTCTATCCCGGCATTTTTCAGCAAAGCCGAACGGAAAGGGCTTTTGGAGGCAAGGATAAGTTCAGTCATGGTCTAAATCCCTTCTGTTCGTCTTTTCGCGCAGCAAAGCGAGGATAGCTGCCGCGGTTTCCTCGATCGACCGGCGCGACACATCGATGATCGGCCAGCCGTGCCGATTGCATATATTACGCGCATAAGCCAGTTCTTCCGAGATGGATACGCGATCCGTATAAAGCCCCGTATCCAGCGACGGCACATTGCCGAGCGGCCGGTTCTGGCGGATTTGCGAAATCCGTTCGGCGGTCGCGACCAACCCCACGATCAGCGGACGCTTCGTCGTGAACAGGACTTCGGGGAGGGGGATGCCCAGCACAATCGGAACATTGGTGGCCTTGATGCCGCGATTGGCGAGATAGATGCTCGTCGGTGTCTTGGATGTGCGCGAAATGCCGACGAGAATGACGTCGGCTTCTTCTATATCATAGGGCAATTGCCCGTCATCGTGCTCCATCGTGAAATTGAGCGCATCGATCCGCCGGAAATAATCGGCATTGAGGACATGCTGTGCGCTGGCACGGCGATGGGCGGGCGCGCCGAGATAGGATTGAAACGTGTTCAGCACCGGCTCCAGCACGGAAACGCTCGGCACACCCATTTCCGCGCAGGTTCGATCGATGATCGCCGCCAGTTTCTGGTCGACGATCGTATAGAGGACAATGCCGGGTTCGGCATCGATGCCTTCGAGAACCTTGCGCAACTGCTTTTCGGTGCGGATCAGCGGATAGATGTGTTCGATGGCGCGCGCATTGGCATATTGCGCCGCCGCCGCCCGGCCCGCGGCCAGGAGAGTCTCTCCCGTCGCATCAGAAATCAGATGAAGATGAAAGTAGGAAAGCGATCTCACCACAGTTTTGTTGCCCTCCTGTTGACGGCTGTGCGTAAAAGCCGAACGTCTTCCACAAGCCATGGCAGGCCGTGGGAAAATTGGCAAGTCATCCACAGCGGGCGAACATGTGCGAAGGCGTCATCAACATGTGTGAACAAGACTCATGGAAACTGGAAAATACGCGGCAATTCCCAGCTTATCCACAAATCCACCCAAACTGCGTCAATTCGTAACCTCTTATATTAAAAGAGGGAATTGAGTTTTCATTGTATTTGGTCAGACTATCGGTGAATGATTGCACAGGATGACATGACTGGATGGAAACTGTGGGGAAAAGCAGGACAGACCTTAATCCCCGATTCCAACAGACTCTAAGAATCAAAAGATTCCTGAATCATGCTTTCTTTATGAGAGCCGCACTGGATAAGTTTCAGGCCAAAACCGGTTCAAGCAACAAACAGGGTGGAATGGAAAAGACATGAAACGCAAAGTCTTGAGAGTGATCGACGGTGAAGCGATCTTCCCACCGCCCATCTGGATGATGCGCCAGGCCGGACGCTATCTCCCCGAATATCGCGAGACACGAAAAAAGGCCGGGAGCTTTCTCGACCTGTGCTATTCGCCCGA
Organism: Brucella anthropi; assembly: GCF_046630315.1. GTDB lineage: Bacteria > Pseudomonadota > Alphaproteobacteria > Rhizobiales > Rhizobiaceae > Brucella > Brucella anthropi_A. The sequence goes on from NZ_LQBD01000009.1 coordinate 20,478, forward strand.
TCTTGCCGTCGAAGTGACATTGCAGCCGATCCGCCGGTTTGGCTTTGATGCAGCCATTCTCTTTTCGGATATTCTCGTCATTCCCCACGCCCTTGGACGCGACCTTCGCTTTGAAGAAGGCAGGGGCCCCTTGATGACGCCGATTGATGCCGATGAAATTTTCTGGCTCGAAACGGAAGGTGTCGCCAAAAGGCTGGAGCCGGTCTATGAGACGGTTCGGCTGCTGCGTGAGCAACTCCCCGATGAAACGACGCTGCTCGGCTTCTGCGGCGCTCCCTGGACCGTTGCGACCTATATGATTGCGGGTCATGGCACACCCGATCAGGCGCCTGCCCGTCTTTTTGCCTATCGCTTCCCGGAAGCCTTTGAAAAGCTCTTGAACGATCTGGCCGATGTTTCCGCCGAATATCTCATCGAACAGCTCGATGCCGGTGCCGATGCGGTGCAGATTTTCGATTCCTGGTCGGGTGTTCTGGATGAGGACTGCTTCGAGCGCTTCTGCATCCAGCCCGTTGCCCGGATCGTCCAGAAGGTGCGGGCGGTTTATCCGGAAGCCCGCATCATCGGCTTTCCGAAAGGGGCCGGGATGCTCTATGCGGGCTATCGCGAAAAGACCGGTGTGGATGCTCTCGGTCTCGACTGGTCCGTTCCGTTGTCCTTTGCGGCCGCCCTTCAGGAAGAAGGCGCGATACAGGGCAATCTCGATCCGCTGCGCGTGGTGGCAGGCGGGAATGCGCTGGATGAAGGAGTGGATGCCATTCTCGACCGTCTCGGCCAGGGCCCACTGATCTTCAATCTCGGCCATGGGATCACCCCGCAGGCACCGATTGAGAATGTGCATCGCATGATCGACCGTATTCGCGGAGGAAAATCATGAGCCAGACAGCTCCTGAAAATCGAGGAACGGCGGTTGCCGTTCGCACCGTCGTCGCGCTCATTGTGGTGGCGCTTGGCGTTTGGGCATTGTTTCACGTGAATCCTGACGCAGCCTATCTCTGGATCAAATCGCTGCATGTCATCGCTGTCATTTCATGGATGGCCGGCATGCTCTATCTGCCGCGGCTGTTCGTCTATCATTGTGCGGCAGAAGCGGGCTCGGTGACATCCGAAACCTTCAAGGTGATGGAAAAGCGGCTTTTGCGTTTTATCATCAACCCGGCCATGATCGTGACCTGGATCACCGGCCTGTGGATGGCGTGGGAGATTTTCGGCTTTCAGGGCGGCTGGCTGCACGCAAAGCTTCTTCTCGTCGTGCTGATGTCGGGCGTTCATGGCTATCTGGCAAAATCCACGCGGCTTTTTGCGGAAGACCGCAATATGCGTCCGGCCAAACATTGGCGAATCATGAATGAAGTGCCGACCATTCTGATGATCCTGATCGTCATACTGGTGATCGTTAAGCCATTCTGACCTGCCAACGACTTCAAAAAGAAACCCGCCGTTGCAAACTAAAGCGAGGCCAGCAATATCCCGGACTTGTGTGGGTTGAGGATTTGAACTTATCGATTACCCCCCCATTTCCGGGTATAATGAGTTCAAATCCACTATACGACCGGGTTTTTGCCATTTTTCTGTTGCAGAAATTGCACGCTATCCCTAGATGAGACTTGCTCTGCGTGCTGCAAATCAGTATGTAGAAAGCCTCTTCCCTTCAAGACAGCAGGCCTTCGATGCCGGTCACGACGTTCAGGTGGCCACCTTTCCGAACAACTGCATTTTCTCCTTACATTTTAAAAAGAGTTCCTCATCCATGCAGGAAATGAAACTACAAGAACTGAAGAACAAGACACCGGTGGAGCTGCTGGCTTTTGCCGAAACGCTTGAGGTCGAAAACGCGAGCGCCATGCGCAAGCAGGAACTGATGTTCGCGATCCTCAAGAAGCTTGCGGCCCAGGATGTCGAAATTATCGGCGAGGGCGTCGTCGAAGTGTTGCAGGACGGATTTGGCTTTCTGCGCTCCGCCGATGCCAATTATCTGCCCGGTCCCGACGATATTTATATTTCTCCCTCGCAATTGCGCCGTTTTTCGCTCAAGACCGGCGACACGGTTGAAGGCCCGATCCGTGGTCCCAAGGAAGGCGAGCGCTATTTCGCGCTGCTGAAGGTCAATACGATCAATTTCGAAGACCCGGAAAAGATCAGGCACAAGGTCCATTTCGACAATCTGACGCCGCTCTATCCAAACGAGCGTTTCAAGATGGAGCTGGAAGTTCCAACCTCCAAGGATCTTTCCCCGCGTGTCATCGATCTCGTGGCGCCGCTCGGCAAGGGCCAGCGCGGCCTGATCGTCGCACCGCCGCGCACCGGTAAGACTGTTCTTCTCCAGAACATCGCCCATTCGATCACGGCAAACCATCCGGAATGCTATCTCATCGTTCTCCTGATCGATGAACGCCCGGAAGAAGTGACCGATATGCAGCGCTCCGTGAAGGGCGAGGTGATTTCGTCCACCTTCGATGAGCCGGCAGCCCGTCACGTTCAGGTGGCTGAAATGGTCATCGAAAAGGCCAAGCGCCTTGTCGAACATGGCCGCGATGTCGTGATCCTGCTCGACTCGATCACCCGCCTCGGCCGCGCCTACAATACGGTCGTGCCGTCATCCGGCAAGGTTCTGACCGGCGGTGTCGACGCCAATGCGCTTCAGCGCCCGAAGCGCTTCTTCGGTGCCGCCCGTAACATCGAGGAAGGCGGATCGCTCACCATCATCGCGACCGCGCTGATCGATACCGGCAGCCGCATGGACGAAGTGATCTTCGAAGAATTCAAGGGCACCGGCAACTCGGAAATCGTGCTCGACCGCAAGGTCGCCGACAAGCGCATCTTCCCGGCCATGGACATTCTCAAGTCCGGCACCCGCAAGGAAGACCTGCTGGTTCCACGCGCCGACTTGCAGAAGATTTTCGTTCTGCGCCGTATCCTCGCGCCGATGGGTACGACCGATGCAATCGAATTCCTCATCGACAAGCTCAAGCAGACCAAGAGTAATTCGGAATTCTTCGATTCGATGAATACGTAATCGGTTCCAGATCACGATTTGAAACGCCGCGCGGGAAACCGTTGCGGCGTTTCTTTTTCAGGATGTCTTGCCGCCGAGAAGCAGTCGCAATGCGTCGGCGTTTTCGATAGGCGGCAGGCAGACATGCCCCTTGCAGAACCATGCCGAGGGGTGTTCCGGTAAAGCGGTGCCACCTGTCGGCAACACCACAACCTCGCCAGCCTGGAACCGAACGAACGTGTCCACGCGCCGCGGATCGGGGTTTTGATTCGCTATCGAAACGAGTTCGCCGCTCCTGTTTTCCGTGGCGATGACGAGAGAAAGAGGCTCGGCGGCAAGACGCGCTGCGTTCAATATTCCAATCTGGCCATATTGCTGCGCGAGGGCCCGGCCCAAGGCTTGTTCGACCAGCTTTTCATTGCTTTGATAGAGTTCGATATTGCCTGTCGCCAGAAAAAGCCTCGTCAGGGATTCCATGATCTGGCTGGTCGCGCTCGGGATTGCTTCGTCATAATCCCCATAGGCGTGCAGGATCACATCCTCCGCGCCAAGAGCCGATAGCCGATAGTTACCCGCGCCATCGCGATGCGCATCATCGAGCGCCTGTTTGAATTTCAATGCGTCATCGATGAAAGCCCGTTCGCCCGTTGCCTCATAAAGAGCAATCGCCGCATTGATCATCGATGCATAGTCGGTGGAAAGGGCAGGGTAGAGAAGCGCATTCTCCATGCGGCAATGCGCGATGCGGCCATCCTGAAAACTGCTGGCTACCGACCGATAAGCACCGATAGCCAGGTCAATCCAGTCCTGCCGCTCAAAGCTCCGGCCTGCTTCGGCCAATGCGCGGATAGCAAGTCCGTTCCAGTCGGTCAACGCTTTCTCATCGCGTCCGGGCCGTATCCGCAATTCGCGACGCGCAAGCAGTTTTTGCTGCGATGTTTCGATCATCGGGGGCGCGATCGCGCTGTCATCGACCGCATGAAGGCGGTTCAAAATGTTCTGGCCTTCCCAGTTTCCATTCGCGGTGACACCATAATAGTCCTTGAAAACCTTGCTGTCATTGCCAAGCGCCTGATCGATCTCCTGCTCGCTCCAGACGTAAAACCGTCCTTCTTCGCCTTCGCTATCTGCATCCAGACTGGATGCAAAGCTTCCATCGGACAGGCGCATTTCCCGGCTCAGCCAGTTGATTGTCTCTTCGATTCGCAGGCGAAACAGTTCATTCCCGGTTTCCGCGAAGGCATAAGTCGCATGACGAATGAATTGCGCATTGTCGTAGAGCATCTTTTCGAAATGCGGCACCAGCCAGTCGGCATCGGTGGAATAGCGGCAAAGCCCGCCTCCCAGATGATCGTAAATCCCGCCTTGCAGCATTGTCTTCAATGACAGGAGGAAATTGTCGCGATGTGTCTCATTGCGGCTGTAGAGCCAGGAGAGCCACAGATTGTCCATGAAAGGCGCGTTGGGGAATTTCGGTGCCCCCTCCATACCGCCGCGGACCGGATCGATCAGGCTGCTGATGCGCGTCGCAACCTCGTCAAATCGCTCCATTTCGTTCTGGACTGGAACATTTTGCGCCGCCAGCCTTCCTTCCAGATGATCGAAGACGGCTTGCGCATTATGGTTAATTTTTTCCTTATCCTTGTGCCAGAGATTATTGACCGCATGCAGCACATCGACAAAACCGGGCATGTTGTGACGCTTGTGCCGGGGAAAATAGGTGCCGCCCCAGAAGGGCTTGCCGTCCGGTTTCAGAAACATGGTCAGCGGCCATCCGCCCTGCTGCCCCATCGCCCCGAGTGCCGCCATATAGATCTGGTCGATATCGGGCCGCTCCTCGCGATCCACCTTCACATTGATGAACCATGCATTCATCACTTCGGCCACGTCCGCATCTTCAAAGGATTCATGCGCCATCACGTGACACCAGTGGCAGGCCGCATAGCCGACCGAAAGCAGGATCGGCCGGTCGAGTTCACGGGCGGCATCCAGCGCCGCCTTGCTCCAGGGCTGCCAGTGCACCGGATTATCGGCATGCTGGCGCAGATAAGCACTCGGTTCATCGGCAAGGCGGTTGGTGCTGGCAAGCTGATTGCTGTCTGGCTCTGTCATAAGGCTTTTCTTTCACGGCACGAACGCATATGCCATTCCTTCAGCACCCGGTTTGGCTGCTTTCATTCTTATTCATTATAGGTCAGGAAACGGAATGAGCGAGATCGCTTCCCTTCAAGATACGATTTTTGCTTTGTCGAGCGGGCGTCTGCCATCCGGCGTCGCGGTGGTGCGTATTTCAGGCCCGAAAGTTCGATTCGTACTCGAAACGATAATCGGTGCAATCCCGAAGCCGCGATATGCCGCCTATAAGATGTTCCGTACCCGAAACGGCGATTCGATCGATCAGGGTTTGGTCCTCTTTTTCCCCGGACCGAACAGCTTTACCGGAGAGGACTGCGTCGAATTTCATCTGCATGGCGGCAAGGCAGTGGTTGAAAAGCTGTTGTCGGAACTGGGTGAATTTTCCGGCTGTCGGATTGCCGAAGCCGGAGAGTTTACGAGACGCGCTTTTTCCAACGGCAAGATGGACCTGACCATTGCCGAAGGCCTCGCAGACCTGATTGCCGCTGAAACCGAGGGACAAAGGCGGCTTGCGCTACAAGTCGCTTCTGGCGCGCAACGCGCGCTTTACACGGATTGGCGCCAGCAATTATTGCGCGCCCGCGCCTTTATCGAAGCCGAACTTGATTTTGCTGATGAAAGCGACGTTCCAGGTTCCGTATCGGAACAGGTTTGGCAATCGTTGGAACAGCTCAGGAAGGATATAGAGGCACATATTGCAAGCGGCAAACGCGCGTCCATGCTGCGGGATGGGCTGCACGTCGTTATTGTTGGCGCGCCAAATGCCGGTAAATCGAGCCTGTTGAACTTTCTGGCCGGTCGTGAAGTGGCGATCATATCGGAAGAGGCGGGAACGACCCGCGATCTTCTGGAGGTCAAGCTCGATCTTGGCGGCATTCCGGTCTATGTCACGGATACGGCAGGCCTGCGGGAGACTGATAGTTCGGTCGAGAAGATCGGGATCGAGCGCGCTCGTGCGCGTATGGCGGATGCCGATCTGGTCCTGTTGTTGGAAGACATGAGTGATCCGATAGCCGTTGCATGGGACGAGACGCCGAAACGACTATGGAAGATCGGAACAAAAGCCGACCTTAAAGATGGTTCATCCGATAACTGGTCTTATCGTATTTCAACAAAGAACGGGGAGGGGCTGGATAAGCTGCTTGCAGACCTCCAGAACTTTGCCGAGGCGCAGATTGGCCAGATCGATGATGCGGTGCCCACACGGCAAAGGCATATCGGCCTTCTGCGGTCCACGGTCGCGGAGATCGATAGGGCATTGGGCGGTACGCATCTTCCGCTTGAGCTTCGCGCCGAGAACATGCGCCTGGCATCGCAATATCTGGGTCGGATCACCGGAGACGTTGATGTGGAGGAGATTCTGGACGTCATTTTCTCCCAGTTCTGCATTGGGAAATGATTCACGTGAAACACGGAATGATCTCTGCCTTGAAGATTGTTTCACGTGAAACATCTGTGGAATCTCGCCGGGAGAATTGACTCTGCTTTCTATTCGTGAGTCGACCTGTTGCGGATAATTGATCGCGACGCTGATTGATTAGACCTTCCGTTTCGCGCCCATTCGTGGCAAAGAGACATCTTTCAGAAACGGATTCGAGTTGCGTCAGGATGAACCAAATACGTTCTACCGAAGCCACAATCTTTGATGTCATTGTGATCGGCGGTGGCCATGCAGGATGCGAGGCTGCTTCCGCTGCCGCGCGCGCAGGCGCAAGAACTGCGCTCGTCACGCATCGCTTTGATACTATTGGCGTTATGTCCTGCAATCCCGCCATCGGTGGATTGGGCAAGGGGCATCTGGTGCGCGAGATCGATGCGCTTGACGGTTTGATGGGGCGTGTCGCCGACGAAGCTGGCATTCAGTTTCGTCTTTTGAACCGCCGTAAAGGGCCTGCCGTTCGCGGTCCGCGCACGCAGGCGGATCGCAAGCTTTATCGGCTTGCCATGCAGAAGATGATCGCAGCTCAGGACAATCTGTTTGTCGTGGAAGGTGGGGCCCACGATCTTCTGGAACAGGATGGGCGTGTTACCGGCGTTGTTCTGTCCGACGGGCGGAGCTTGTCATGCGGCGCTGTCGTCCTCACGACCGGCACGTTCCTGAATGGGTTGATCCATATTGGTGAGCAAAAGATTCCGGCCGGTCGCATGGGTGAAAAACCGGCGCTGGGACTTTCCGAACGCCTCATGTCATTCGGCTTTGCGCTGGGACGTCTCAAGACGGGCACACCGCCGCGCCTGGATGGGCGGACCATTGATTGGCAGAGCCTCGACATGCAGTCCGCCGATGAGGAGCCGTTGCCGTTTTCACTTATGACGGACCGGATCACCACACCGCAAATCGACTGTGGCATCACGCGCACGACGCCGGAAACCCATGCGATCATTCGGGCCAATCTGCATCGTTCGGCCATGTATTCCGGTTCGATTGAGGGGATTGGACCGCGTTATTGCCCATCGGTGGAAGACAAGATCGTCAAGTTTGGCGATCGTGACGGCCACCAGATTTTTCTTGAACCGGAAGGACTGGATGACGATACCGTCTATCCAAACGGCATTTCGACGTCGCTCCCTGAAGATGTGCAGCTTGATATATTGAAGACTATTCCAGGTCTGGAAAAAGCCGTCATGTTGCAGCCAGGATATGCCATTGAGTATGATTTTATCGATCCTAGGGAGCTGAAACGCAGTCTGGAAACCCGCAAAGTCAGCGGCTTGTTTCTTGCCGGACAAATAAACGGCACGACAGGCTATGAAGAGGCGGGTGCGCAGGGTCTGCTGGCGGGCATCAATGCCGCGCGTCGGGCATCGGGCGGCGAACCTGTGATTATCCAGCGCACAGAAGCCTATATTGGTGTGATGGTCGATGATCTGACATCTCGTGGCGTTAGTGAACCCTATCGGATGTTTACCTCGCGTGCGGAGTTTCGCCTGTCGCTCCGGGCCGATAATGCCGATCAGCGCTTGACGCCGCTGGCCGACAGGCTCGGCATATTGGGTCAGGCCCGCAAGGATCGCTTTGAAGCCCGCGAGGCGGATTTGAATGCGGCGCGGTCGCTGGCGCAATCGCTGACGATCACGCCCAATCTCGCCAATCGTTACGATCTGCGCCTCAATCAGGATGGTGTACGCCGGTCGGCTTATGATCTGCTTTCTTATCCGGAGATAGATCTGGACCGTTTGAAGGTGATCTGGCCGGAACTTGACGCTATCAACCCAAAGACGCGGGAGGCTCTGGAAATTGAAGCGCAATATGCCGTTTATATGGATCGGCAGAAAAGCGATATTGCGGTGATGGAGCGGGAGGAGCAACTGCTCATTCCGGCAGGTTTGGATATTGACGGAATATCCGGTCTTTCCAATGAGTTGAAGCATAAGCTCAAGCAGCGCAAGCCGGAAACAATCGCCGAAGCGCAGCGTGTGGATGGCATGACCCCGGCAGCCCTTGCGCTTTTGATCGCGCAGATCAAGAAGTTCGGTTATCGCCATAAGGCGGTGGCCGAACTGGTTGAAGGGCAGGGCGCGGCATGAGCGCCGATAACCGTCTTGAAAGCCTGAAAGCCATTGTTCCTTCTGTTTCACGTGAAACAGGAGAGCGTTTGATAGCGTTCGAGGAACTGTTCCGCAAATGGTCGAAGGCGATCAATCTCGCATCTCCTTCGACGTTGGACACGTTATGGACGCGACATATCCTGGATAGTGCACAGCTTTTCCCTTTGGCCAGCAAGGCCAGGCACTGGCTGGATATCGGCTCCGGCGGCGGTTTTCCGGGTATCGTGACGGCCTGTTTCCTCGCGGAACAGCCGGATGGTGTGATCGATCTTATTGAAAGTGCTGGCAAAAAAGCAGCATTTTTGCGCACCGCAGCCGGGCATTTGCATGTGCCGGCACGCGTTCATTCGGCCCGCATTGAAACGATGTGGCAAAAAATCGAGACGCCTCAAGTGGTAACAGCGCGCGCCCTGGCATCGCTCAATGACCTTTTTGCGTTGGCGGAACCGTGGCTGATCAGTGGCGCCAAGGCGCTTTTCCAAAAAGGTCGGGATTATCAGCGCGAGATTGATGAAAGCCGTGTCGGTTGGAGTTTCGATCTGATACAACATCAAAGTGCTATCGATCAGGCTTCGGTCATACTCGAAATCAGCAATCTTCGGCGTAAATCCGCCTGATGGCTGGAAATTTCGAAGGGGCGGACAGCAGCAAGGCGACGGTGATGAACAAAATGTCCAGGATCATAACCATTGCGAACCAGAAGGGCGGCGTGGGTAAGACAACCACCGCCATCAATCTGGCAACAGCCTTGGCCGCAATCGGTGAGACTGTATTGATTGTCGATCTTGATCCGCAGGGCAATGCCAGCACAGGATTGGGCATTGATCGCCGCAATCGGCCCCTATCGTCCTACGATGTGCTGACGCAGGAATCGTCGGTTCCCGATGCTGCCATGCCGACGGATGTTCCCAATCTCCATATCGTGCCGTCGACGCTGGATCTTCTCGGTATTGAAATGGAAATCGCGCAATCCGCCGATCGTACACGACGCCTGCGCGATGCGCTGCGTTTTGATTCCGGCGTCTCCGAGCGTTTTTCCTATGTGCTTGTCGATTGCCCGCCATCGCTGAACCTGCTGACCTTGAACGCAATGGCCGCGGCCGATTCCGTTCTGGTTCCGCTGCAATGCGAGTTCTTCGCGCTGGAAGGCTTGAGCCAGCTTCTACAGACTGTCGATCAGGTGCGCTCGTCGATCAATCCCGAGCTTTCGATCCAGGGCATCGTGTTGACCATGTTCGACAGCCGCAACAATCTCGCTGCGCAAGTGGTGGATGATGTGCGCGCTTTTATGGGTGAAAAGGTCTATCGTACTGTCATTCCGCGCAATGTGCGGGTGTCGGAAGCGCCGTCCCATGGCAAGCCGGCCATCCTTTACGATCTGAAATGCGCCGGTAGCCAGGCCTATTTGCAGTTGGCATCGGAAGTTATCCAGCGCGAGCGGCAGTTGCAGGCCGCATAAGCCAATCGATTCGACGACGAAACAATTCAGGAATAAGCCGAACGATGAATGACGATCCTTCAAAAAAGCGCCTCGGCCGTGGGTTGGCCGCACTGATCGGTGAAATCGACCGCCCTGTTGAAGAGCGCAAGGCGCCTGTTCCCATTGAGCGGAATGTTCCGATTGAGTTCGTAACGCGCAATCCGCGCAATCCGCGTCGCATGTTTTCCGAAGCGGAACTGGAGGATCTGGCGCAGTCGATCAAGGAACATGGCGTTGTGCAGCCGATCGTTGTGCGCCCGGCGCCCGGTCAGCCGGATCGGTTTGAGCTGATTGCCGGTGAACGACGCTGGCGCGCCTCGCAGCGGGCTGGCGTCGATACGATCCCGGTTATCGTTCGTGATGTGGATGATCGCGTCGCGCTTGAAATCGCTATCATCGAGAACGTGCAGCGCGCCGACCTCAATGCGGTCGAAGAAGCGCTGGGATATCAACAGCTTATCGATAATCATGACTATACGCAGAATGATCTGGCGCAGGTCATCGGCAAAAGCCGCAGTCATGTCGCCAATACGTTGCGCCTGTTGAAACTGCCGCAGCCCGTGCAGGATTTCATCGTTGATGGTGCGCTTTCGGCCGGCCATGCGCGCAGCCTCATCACAATGGAAAATCCGACCGCAATGGCGGAACGGATCGTCAAGGATGGTCTGTCGGTTCGTCAGGTCGAGGCGCTTGCGCAGGCGGAAGCCCGCGGCGGCTCGGAAGCCAAACCCGGAAAGGCCGGCCCGGTCGAGAAAGATGCCGACACCAAAGCGTTGGAAAAGCTGCTTTCTGATGTCACCGGCATGAAAGTGGAGATCAATCATCGCGATCGCGGCGGCGAGGTTAAGATAAGATATAGTTCTCTTGAGCAGCTCGATGAGATTTGCCGCCGCTTGCAGAGTTGAAGCGGTGCCGGTCAGTACGGTCGTTGCAAGTGCCAGATCCATCTGTTCTTGCAACGTGTCGTTATCCTGCCGTAGCGGAGGAAATCGGTCCTGTGGATTGATTTCCCCGCATAGCTGCTTCGCATTTTGGCTCGAAAATGCTCTGGATCGTGAAAGTGACCAGCTTTTAAAATCACAATAGTTTCAAAGTATTATGAGTGATCTTATGGATTGCGGCATTGGTTCCGCGGCTCATGGCCGGGGAATGGCAATGTTGGATCCAGACCGCCGGATTGCTTATATTGCCCTGAACTATATCGGGCGAATAATTGTTCGATTACATTATATTTTTGTAATTTTTGCTGCCTTGCGAGGCGTAGATAAATCCTGAATTGCATGGAAGGATTTATATATTTCAGGTTTTTCTGAAATAACTGAAAGTAAATGTCCCTCCGTCGTCAATGACGGGGGATTGGACTTGCAGCACAATGAACAAGAATGGGGGAAACCCTGCGTCGTTCTGACAGTAGGATCAAAATGATGTACTCATGAATAACAAAGAAGAGTTTAAATATATCTTCAAGAAGACTTAAATAGTAAATTATATGACAGATTCAACGGAAGTGTATTTACAATATATATTTACTTATAAAGAATAATAGACCCGTATTAGCGGATGTTACCTTATTTTAATGTTCATTTTTACAGGCTTCCTTGCATTGACAATGGGTCACTCATTTTTGTAGGGTCGCCGCGAGTAGGGCTTCTTACAACTTTATGAGAAAGTAAGGGGCATTGAGGTGCCATAGATTGACTGTATAGTGAATGCTTACCGCTTTCATTATCCGTGATGTATAAATATATCACAAGCAGAGATTCATGCTCCTCAATATATATTCAGACATTCGATGATATGTCTGGCCCCGCATCTTTCTTTCCGTAATGGTGAAGCGATGCTCGACCGGACTATTCGTATTCGAGAGACTGTTTTGGCCCAGAAAAGGGCTGCCGATCTCGAAAATTTTCTTTATGGCAAGCACCATGCCCTTCTGACGGGTCTTTTCCCCACGCTATGCAATGCGCGGGAAAGCCGGCCTCAACGCATTTGCAGGGCTTCCGTCCGTCGCGCCTTACCCTGAAAGAAAGTGGGCCAATGATTCCACGGAGTGGCGCACCATTCGTGGAATAATGAGCGCTTGATGGAGCTTTCCGTCCCTCAACGCCCGTTGGTGTCCTGATCGCAAGACCCTTCACGTTCAGCGTGAAGCCGAGAGCCTATTCCTCCTTTATTCGGTATCTGCCTTTGTCCAAGAACTATGCGCGCCTGACGCTCAAATACAAGCTTCTGATCATCATTTTCGTGGCGTTGATCGTGCCAAGCGCGGTCCTGTCCTTCCTTATCTGGTCCCAGCAGGACGAGATAAGGGACGCCATATATGCGCATCGGTTTACACAGTTGCAGGCACGGATCGCCGAAGACGAGACTGAATTGCTGGGCGGCGTCATCTCTGTCCTGAATGCTGTTCACGCCTCATCTGTCCTGGACGAAATTTGCGGCAATGTGGATCGGAAGGTGCCGGTATCCAATCCGCGCTATCTGTCTGTCGGATATGTCAAAGGGAAAAAGCTGTGCCTTATAGCGGGGGCCCCGGTCGCGCAGCCTATCGTTGATGCGATAACAACCGTTCCGCAAGGCGACGAGATGCAGGTTCTGGATGTGTCCACGGCCGCCGGCGGACAGGCCATCGCTGCCATGAAGTCTGCAAAGAGCAGCGATGCCGGCGATGAATGGACCGCCTTTGTCATCATGGACGCGGTGCGTGCGCGAAAAACGACGATCGCGCATCTCAATGCCAGCGTGGATAGCTGGGTTCTGCTCGACGGCAGCAATCGCGTGCTGGGTTTTCTCGGCCAGAGCGGCGAAAAGGCAGCGAAAACGGGAAAAATTCCGTCCGGCTGGACCGGCTTCACGATCCACTCGACCGAGGATGGCCCGAGGATTTCTGAAGATGCGAAAAACTCGTCATCCACGGACGCGATGGTGTTGCGGGCCTATTTCCCGGAATTCGGATCGATTGCCGATTCCAGAATCCGGTTCCTGGCCTATGTCGCAATAGCCTGCCTGTTGTTTGGTGCCTTGCTGGCCGTGGGGCTGGGGATGCTCATAACCCGCTATGTGCTCGGCCGCGTGGAGAAGATCGTGGGCATCGTCGATGGGATTTTTCCGTTGGGGGACGATGAGGATAGGGCTGGCGATCATAAGGACGTGGACGAGATACAGGGGTTGGAACGCAAGTTGATGCATTTGCGCACCTCCTTGCTGGACTACCAGCAGCAGATCTGCCGCGACGAGGACAGGCTTGTCGGGCAGGTGGATATTCTGCGCAAGGTTGCCAAGCGGGCTTCGCTGGATGAGACACTTGCTTCGCTGTGCCGCTTCATCGAGCACCAGACCACAAACAGCCGTTGTTCGGTACTGATCCTCGATCGTCGGGGCCGCGCCGTCTGCAAGTCGATCGCCCCCAATCTTCCGGATTTTTACAGTGAAGCGCTGATCGGCCTGCAAATCGGACCAACGGTCGGCTCCTGCGGCGCGGCGATGGCCACGGCAAGCCCGGTTTTCGTCAACGATATTGAAACCCATCCCAATTGGGCGCCTTTCCGGGGGCTTGCCCTGCCTTGCGGATTGCGTGCCTGCTGGTCACTGCCGGTCATTCGCAAGGACGGGCGCGTTCTGGCGGCCTTCGCCATCTATAAGTTGGCGCCGGGCGACCCCACGCAGGAGGAAATCAGGATCGCGGAAATGGGCGTCGAGCTTGCGCTGCTTGCGATCGATCTCGCCGAAACGCAGGAACTCCTGGCGCGACAGGCTTTGAATGACGAACTGACGACCTTGCCCAATCGCCGGTATTTGTTCGACTGGCTGGCGCGCAATGTGGACGCCTTCCCCGAGGCGACCGAAAACATGCGTGCGGTCCTGGTTCTCGATCTCGATGATTTCAAGCCCGTCAACGACACCTATGGTCATGCGGCGGGTGACATCGTGCTGAAGGAGGTTGCCGAACGGCTGTTGCGGATGTTCCGGCCGCTTGACGTGGTTTCGCGCACCGGCGGCGATGAATTCGCGATTGTTCTCAATGATATCCGATCCGACACGTGGGAAAGCGATCTATGCCGCCTTTGCAAACGTCTGACCTATGCCGTTTCGAAGCCGATCACGGTTGGCGACGGGGCAACGGTAACGGTCAATTGCAGCATCGGCATCTCCATTTTCCCGACTGACGCGGGCACCTCGAACGAGCTGCTGCATCGGGCCGACGAGGCCATGTATGCCGCCAAGGCGAGCGGGAAGAACCGCTGGGTGTTCTGGAAGGATATCACCGACGAAGCTGCACAAGAGCAGGCTATCAAGGGCAGGCGGAGGGTTCGAGCGTGATGACTGGAAACCAGCTTGAAAAGGGAAAATCCGTGACCGGGTGCGGTGAGGCATATGCGCATGTCGAGAGACGGCGTATCCATATCATGACGCTCATGATCGTTGCGGCGGCTTCCATTCTCGCCGTCATTCTCCTGATGGATCGGGTGAAGCATCTGCTGGAGAGCGATCTCCGGGTGAGCCTGATCGAGATCGTCAGCCAGAACCGCGACGCCATCTCAAGCCGGCTCGGATCACGCATAAGGTCCATCGAGGAAAGCGGAAAGAAAATAAGCGAGAACCTTCAGGTTCAAATTGCAAACGATGATGGAAAATCCATGCGGGATCTCATTCGCAATTATGGGACGATGGTTAATCGGGTCGATGAGTTCGTCGCGGATGACCAGGGTATCGTCGCCTTTGCGGATGGGCGCACGGTCGACATCTCGGGGCGCAATTATTTTCGCGTGGCCCGCACCGGCGTCTCGAATATTTCCGAACCGCTGGTCTCCGTTACCAATGGGGAGAAAATCTTCATCATCTCGGTGCCGGTTTTGGTGAATGGAAAGCCGGTGGCGACCTTTCAGGAAACGCTTTCCTACGAAGAGATACAGAAGATATTGCTGCCAAGCCTCTTTACCGATGCTGGCGCCGTCCACGTCACGGATAGCGACGGATATGTGATCGTCAGCAACGGACAGGCACAGGACATGTTTACGCCGAGGGGGAATTTTTTCAGGGGCGTTTTTGCGGCTGGCAATCGCGATGCGGCGCAGAAAATCGAGCGCGATGCCAAGGAACAACGCCGCGGTGTCCTGGAAGTGGTTATCGGCGGGGAAGAGATGTTTACCGCCTATATGCCGCTGGACAGGACAAATGACTGGTTTCTCATCGTGTCCGTCCCCGCATCGAAAGTATTCCAGAACAGTACTGTCGTTATCAAGCTCTTCTATCTGATCCTGACATTCGTGGTATTGGTCTCGCTGGCCTGCGTTGCCTATTTCTTTCGCTACAAGAGCATCCAGGAAAAACATATGGAGGAAATCGCCTTCGTCGATCCCGCGACGGGTGGGGCGACCTATGCGAAATTCCTGCTCGATGTGCGAAAGGCCCTGGCGGTAAACCCCGGCGACAGCAAGCCCGCCATCATAAAGGTCGACGTCGACAGGTTCAAATATATCAACACGACCTTCGGGTTCAATGTCGGCGATGCCACGTTGCGCTCCATATACGAGCACTTCAAGACGATTACCCATCCGGGAGAATATGTCGCCCGAATAGCCGACGACCATTATGTGCTTTTCCTGAAATCGGTGTCGAATGAGCGGCTGGACACGCTGTTCAGGCCTTTGCTTTGCGGCGAGGTGGCGGTGCAGTTCTCGGCCGGCGTCTATATGGTGGAAGACCGGCAGGAAGACCCGCGGATCATGATCGACAAGGCGCGTATAGCCTCGGAAGGCATCAAGGGGCTGGCCTACAAGTCCTTTGCCTATTACACGCCGAATCTCGGTCTGGTCATGACGCATACCGAACAGATCAAGCAGCAGATCGGCAGGGCACTTGAGGAAGGGCAGTTCGTTCCGTTCTTCCAGCCGCAGGTTGATATAAACACGAATATTGTGGTGGGCTGCGAGGCGCTGGCGCGCTGGAAGGTCGCCGACGACAAGTTCATTTCACCCGCCGACTTCATTCCCGTTTGCGAACAGACGGGCCTGATCATTCAACTCGATCTGGTCATCCTCGAAAAATCGCTGGAATTCATCCAGTACCGGATGCAGCACGGACAGCCCTGTGTCCCCATATCGGTGAATTTTTCCCGGATGCATTTCCATGACGAGAATTTTCCAAAGCAGCTTCTGGAAAAGGTCAAATCCTACGGTGTTCCCCCTTCAATGCTGGAAATCGAAGTGACGGAAGGCGTCTTCTTTGAAGATCTCGAAGCGGTCGAGGGGGTGTTCACGCAATTGCAGAGCTATGGTTTTGCGATAGCGATGGATGATTTCGGCTCCGGCTATTCCTCGTTGAACATGCTGAAGCGGATTCCGATCAATACCCTGAAAATCGACAGGGGGTTTCTCGACCAGTCGTCCGGGATCGAAAAGCGCAACGCCATCTTTGCGGGGGTGGTGGAAATCGCGCAAAAACTGGGGCTGACGGTCATCGTCGAAGGCGCGGAAATACAGACGGATGTGGATCTGATGAAGGACCATGGCTGCCGGATTGCGCAGGGCTTCTATTTCTCGAAACCGCTCACCGAGTCCGATTTTCTGCAACTGAGCAGAAACGGCCATTTCATCATTGAAAAAACGCAAGCTACCGGGCTGTTAAACTGACATGAAACATTTGAACAACGCTTGGGAAAAGCGTTTTTCCGCAATCAGGATCATCAGGACTATTGTCTTCATTGCAGTGGCGGCGATGCTGGCGGGATGCATGGAGGAGGGCCAAAAAGACAGGCTGGGCATTTCGTTTGGCGTCGGGGAGGCGGCGCGCTGGCCTTTCGAAATGTCGGTCATGGTAGAACATGCCCGCTCCCTTGGTATGGCTGTCGATACCAGGCTGAACAAGGGCAATACCGGAAAGAGCCAGGAAAACGATTGCGATGAGCTGATCGACGCGGGCGCTACAGTGCTGATCGTCGTGCCGCGCGATCCGGAAAGTTACCGGAGAATTGCCCGCAAAGCCCACAAAAAAGGGGTGAAGGTCATCCTTTATGCGCGTCCGGTCCACGATGCCGGCGCTGATTTCTATGTTGGATACGACACCTACAAGATTGGCCAGAGCCTGGCGCAGGAATTCATCGCCCGCGTGCCGCATGGCCGCATTGCCATATTGAAGGGCGATCCGGGCGACATCAATTCGCCAGCCCTTCACCGGGGTGTGATGCGCGTGCTCAAACCCTATATCGATGACGGAAGCATTGAGATCGTCGCTGATGAATATGTTCCTGACTGGTCGTCCGAAACGGCGAAAAAGCTGACAATGGAAGTGATGAAGAACAATGGCGGCAGGGTGGATGGCGTGCTGGCGTTCAACGATCTTCTGGCGGGCGGTGCCGCGGCGGCAGTTCGCGCGCTCGGTGTCGATCATCCGGTGGTGATTGTCGGCATGGACTCCGAGATTGCCGCTTTGAGAAGGCTGGTCCGGGGAGAACAGGCGGCGACGATGCTGCTCGATCTCAAGGCGATGGCAATCGCAACCGCGGATACCGCCCATGCCATTATGCAGGGCAAGAAGCCTGCGGCGAATTCCTGGATAAAGGGAAGCAACGGCACAGGGCTGGATGCCTATCTGGTTAATGGTGAGGTTGTGACGAAAGAAAACCTGGATCGGCTGATTATCCAGACAGGGATTCAGGCCCGCGACACGATTTATGGCGCCGACACCCCTTGAAGTGTTTTCGAGCCGAAAGTGTGAAACGCCCGCCCATGGAAATCAGTTCACCGGACTGATTGTCGATTCCCGCCCGATCGGCAACGATCCGCATTTTTTGTCCATTGCGTCAAATCAAGGACGGCGCGCGCTTTCAGGATTATTAGCTATCAATAAAATACTTTTGAGGTGACGTATGGCTTTATCGCCTGTACCCCTGTCTTCCGGAGAGGCTTCCATCGCCTCTCCCGAGACGCTTGCGCAACAGGTTCGCTTCGTCTGGAACGAAGTGGGATTGACATGGAAGCCGAAAATCCGGTGGTTTCCGCGTCAACCGGAACCGTTGAATGCTGTTTTCAGCATCCTGTTTGAACCGGGCGCCGGTGATGACGTGGATACGGACGCGGTGCTGTTCTCCGATGAGCGGCGCTCGTCTCCGCTGCACAATATTCGCGATTTTGTGGGCGGGATGAAAATCCCGATGGTGGATCTGCGCGGTCGGGCCGGTGATTTTGCGGATTGTCACTTCGATCTCATGGAACCGCAGACATGGCGTGAGACGGCACGCTGTATCGTGAAATACAGCCGGGGGCGCGAGGCGCTCGCTCCGCTCTATCGCCAGTCGATCGACCCGGAGAATGAGTTGCTCGCCCATATTTTCGTGTCGGGACGCCAGCTGCGCGGCATGCGCTATCCGCTTGCGCCGGAGGCTGTCTGCTATCCCGGATTCTTTTCGGCGAACCGTGTCATTCCCATCGCCGAGCGGCTTGTTTCGAAAGGCTTTCTGAAGAAGACCTTTTTCGACCGGCTTTACGAGTGCAAGAACTGCCAGTCCCGCCGCCTGAGTGTCCGGGAAGAATGCCCGGATTGCCGTTCCGCGGATATTCGCGAGACATCGCTGATCCATCATTTCAGCTGCGCGAGCGTCTTGCCTGAGGAACGGTTCCGGCAGGGCATGGATCTGGTTTGCCCCAAGTGCAAGCAACTCCTGCGCAATTACGGCAAGGATTATGACCGCGCCGGTCAGGCCTTTATCTGCAATGCCTGCGACAGCGTCTCATCCGAGCTGGAAGTCGGCTTTATCTGCCTTGACTGCAACGGCAGGATGAATGGCGAGGCCGCCGAACGGGTGGATATCCATCACTATTCGCTCACCGACATGGCGCAGCTTGCGCTGACCGGCAAGGCGGTTCCGGGCAATGTTGGCTAGAGCATTTTCGAGCCAAAAGTGTGAAACGCCTATGCGGGGAAATCAGTCCACCGGACTGATTTCCGATCCCGCTTCGATGCGTAGGATAATGAGACAAAACAAATAGTTAGAGAGGTTCCTGTTGCGGTTTCATGTCGGTGCCCGTGGCCGCAATCGTGGGAAACGGGAATGAATGAATATCGCATGTTGCAGGCGGAGAAGGTTGCATTATGGACATTTTGACAGTCAGCCTGCCGTTTCTCGTCAGTCACACATGGTATAGCCTGCTATCGGTCTTCTGGTTCACCATCCTGTTTGACGTTCCGCGCTATATCCTGCCTTTCATGGCTTTCGGCCTGGCTCTGCGCGCGCAGCAGAAGCCGCCGGAATCACGAAACGATCTTCTGCCGTCCCATTTCACGGTCAGCATCGTCCTGATCGGCCATAATGAAGAGACAGCGCTCGAAGCCTGTGTGAAATCGCTGCGCGAGCAGTCGTTCGACCGGTTCGAGATCATCATTGTAAGCGATGGCTCCAGCGACCGGATGCTCTCGGTCGCAAAGCGGCTCGTCAGCCAGGGGCTGGCCGAAAGGGCGCTGTCCACCGATCTGCGCGGCGGCAAATCGAGCGGGATCAATCTCGCGCTCAATTTCGTTCGCGGGGATATCGTGGTGAACGTCGATTGCGACTGCTCGTTCGATCGCTATGCACTCGAATATCTTCTGGAGCCGTTTTCAGACCCGGCTGTGGGCGCTGTTTGCGGCGACATCGCCCCGCGAAACGCCGGCGTCGGTCTGGTCGCCCAGTTTCAGGAGATAGAATATCTGCAATCGATCGCGATCGGAAAGCGCGTTGCGAATGTCTTCAATCAGGTGGTCTGTGCCTCCGGGGCTTTTTCCGCGTTCCGGCGAACGGCACTGGAAGAGATTGGCGGCTTCGATGTCGGGGGCGGCGAAGATCTCGACATAACGATACGCCTTCGCCTCAAGGGCTGGCGCGTCGCCTTCGCGGCGGAAGCGCTGTGCTATACGGATGTGCCGAGCACGGTTTCGCAGTTCATCCGTCAACGCCTGCGCTGGGAGCGTGATGCCATCTGGATCAGATATCGCAAGCATGGACGCCTGATGAATCCGTTTTCTCGGGACTTCCATGCTACCGAAACCCTGCATCAATGGGATTACTTCTTCTTCAATATATTCGGGACCATCGTTTTCCCGATCTATCTCACTCTTCTCTACCTGCAATATGGCGCGTTCAGTCTTGTGATACTTGTCAGCATGCAGATCGGTCTGCTTGCCATGGATGTTGTCATCCTCGCAATCTCCAGTTTCAGCACCAAACGATCCGTGTTCTGGAAAAATCTGCTCTATCTGCCGGGCTATGCTTTTTTCATGACCTTCGTCATGCGCCCCATTCGCCTGGTGGCCTATATCGATGAGTGGGTGTTCTCAGGTTCCCATCGCGACAATTACGTACCTGAAAAAGTTCGCTTGCAGCGTCCGTGGTAAGCAAGGCACAAAATGAAATCCCTACGCAAAAAACAAAACGATACGCCGGTCGATGTCAGAACCGTCCAGAAGCGAGGCTATATCGGGCGGATCATATATCTGTGCCTGCTTGGCGTCTTCGTCTTCTCGCTGATGTATGTGCTGTTTGGCAGCCGCTTTTTCCTGTCGGCCGACGGAATAGTGCTGATGGACCGTTATTCTGTCAGCGTCAGCTATCCGGGCAAAATCACCGAAGTCTATGTGAAGGAGGGCGACAAGGTGGAGGCGGGGGCGCCGCTGGTCCGCATCGAGTCCTTCGACATCGTGCGTGAACTCTCGGATATCGCCTATCGCGACAGCGAACTGGCTATTCGCGCCGGGCAGCTGGAAGGAAAGCTCGATTCCATCGAGGCGGTCTATGGGCTGGCCGAGCAAACGGCGCGCGAAACCGCCAAAACGGCAAAGGACTATACGGCTGTTTCCGATCGCGGCATCGTTTCATCCCTGGCCAAGGACGACGCCTTGAGAAACAGCCTCGCCGCAGCAGAACGGCTTGCACAGCTGAAAAGCGACAAGGTGGCGCTGGCCAAGGAGCTAGACCTCGTCAACCAGTCGCGAAAGGTGACGCAGGATGGAATGGACAAGCTTGAAGGCATCTATGACGACGGATATCTGCGCGCTTCCATGGGCGGCGTCGTGGGCGCCAAGGTTCCGGTTCCCGGACAGGTGGTGAAAGCCGGTGACGAACTGGCCGAGATCAACGGCGGAAAATGGCATGTCCTCGCCTATTTGCCGGATGAATATCTCTTCGATCTTTCGGAAGGCATGCCAGTCAATATTTCGGGCGGCGGACAGTCGGTCAAGGGGCATATCGATGCCATTTTGACGGTTGCGACCAGCCTGCCGGTGGAATTCCAGAATACGTTCCGCCCTCGCGACCGTCCGCGTCTTCTGAGGATAGCCATTGACGGGAAGAACCCGTTTGCCATCTCCCAGAAGGTTTCGATTTCGGGCTGCGCGTTTGGCTTTTGCTGGGCCAGCGCCGCTCCTGCCGAGTGACACAAAACCCGTCTCCCGAATGCGGGAGACGGGAATGCCGTGGCTTCAGCAGCTGGATTTTTCCGCTGCTGCCCGGTTCGGCGCGTAGAGCGCCGGCGCGAAGACGGCGAGGATCGCGCCATAAGGGATCAGCATCAGCGTTCCCATGACGACCTTCACGAAGAAGTCGCCGAAGGCAAGCGAGGCCCAGAGCGGTACGCCGAGGCCGAGGAAGGAGGCCGGTTCGGCAAGTGACGAGTCGGGCATTCCGGTCAGCCTGTCGATCCAGCCAAAACCGGCGGCGAAAGCAATCGAGAAGAACAGGATCGTATCGAGCACCGAGCCGAACATGGCGGCGGCAAAGGGGGCCTTCCACCAGGTCTGGCGGCGCAGGCGGTCGAAGACGGTGATGTCCATCAGCTGTGCGAAAAGAAAGGCGGAGCCGGAGGCGATGGCGATGCGCGGTGTGGCAAGCCAGATCGACATGGCGACCCCGAGCACAAAACCGGCATAGACCACTTTACGCGCCGCGGCAGGACCGAAGCGCCGATTCGTCAGGTCATTGACGAGAAAGGCAACGGGATAGGTAAAGGCGCCATAGGTCAGCACTTCGCCAAGGCCGAAATGCTGGAACGGATACTGGACGAGTATGTTCGATGCGGCAACGGCCACGCACATGGCCAGTATTGCAGGCATGAGCCTGGAATAGGACGGTGTCTCGATTGACATTTTTTTATCCTGGGTGATGGAACCAGCAAAAAAGGCCGACGAATGCCGGCCTTTCTTGTCGAAATTTTTGGCCGGAAGCTTAGGCAGCGACAGCTTCAGCCTGCTTCTTGGCGATCTGGCGCTTCAGCAGGCGCGCGCGCTGCGACAGTTCCTTGTCGTCGGACTTGACGAGGAAAGCATCGAGACCGCCGCGATGTTCAACCGAACGCAGGGCGTTGGCGGAAACGCGCAGGCGATAGCTCTGGCCGAGCGTTTCGGACATCAGCGTAACATTGCAGAGGTTCGGCAGGAAGCGGCGACGCGTCTTGTTGTTCGCGTGGCTGACATTGTTGCCGTACTGGACCGACTTGCCGGTCAATTCACAAGCGCGGGACATTTTGGTCTCACCTTCAATTACGTTCTTTTCAGGCCCCGACCCGAATGTCCGAATTCAAGCAATCAACGCAGTTTTATGCTGCTGGCGCGCAATCTCGGACAGGCGGCCTATTGGGAAAGTCGCGTTTCTATAGTGACAGCAGCCGTTGCAGTCAAGTGAGATTCCGTATCTGTCGCCCAAAGACGCGGTTTTCCGGCTCTCGCATGGTCTTCACGAAAGCTTGCGATCATAACTTCGCCGGTTTTGCCTGTTGCACAGATACTGTATCGAAGAATCCCGCGCAACTTTCCGGCGCTGCAATGTGGTTGAAAACATCGCGAAGGCGTCCGGGCGCAAACGGGTTGCAGATGGGATGAAGCGGATCGCCTTGAATTTTTGTCTTCACGCATGTCGTGATCGGAAAAACCGTTTCTCCCTTTTCCGAGGCATGTTTTAGCGGAAGGAATGCCGAGCATGATCGAACCGTCGCATATGTTGAAGCCCGTCTGGCCGCGGCTGGGGCATTGCGCTATGTCGACCGTTGCCGGACTGGCCCTGTCCGGACTGGCTTTTGTCGGGCTGGTGATTGCGAGCGGGAGGGCCGAGGCCGGCGATCTTTACCGGACCGAATATGACATTTCCATTTTCGGGCTTTCGATTGCGAAGTCCGCCATCGAAACCACGGTCAACGGCACCGATTACAATCTCAACGGCCGTTTTCTGACCTCCGGCCTGGCGCGGGTGTTCGACGATACGGATGGCACCGTGCATGTCACCGGCAGTGCGGCCAGCGGCAAGGTCGTGCCGAAGAGTTTCGATCTGGCCTATAAGCACGGGCGCAAGAACAAGAGCACGGCGATCCGTTTTGCCAATGGCAATGTGGTCTCGGCGGAAAACCAGCCTCCGGTGAAGAAGCGCGATCCCTGGGTGGAGACGGCAGCCCAGGACCTCCTCAATGTCAGCGATCCGCTGAGCGCGCTGATGATACCGGCAAAGAACGGCCGCGCCGTCTGCGACCGGACATTGAGCGTATTCGACGGGCAGACGCGGGCGGAGATCAAGCTTTCCTTCAATGGCACCGAATCGTTCACGACCGATGGCTTTACCGGCGAATCGGTCATCTGCTCGGCAAAGTTCATTCCGATTTCGGGATATCAGAAGGGCAAGAAGGCTATCGACTATCTGAGCAATCGCAGCCGGATGACGATTTCCTTCGCATCGCTGGGCAATTCCGGCATCTATGCGCCCGTCGTGGCGCGGATCGGCACGCAGATCGGGACGCTCAAGATCCAAGCCACCCGTTTTTCCAAGGTGAACTGACAAGGTGAACCGATCGGTCCATCCGGATTAATGTTTCGGATGCACGCATTCCTCATGATTGCCGAGGATTTCGATCACGCGGCACTGGTCGATGCGGCCATGGGCGGTGCATTCCAGCATGCGCTGCAATTCCGTCTTGAGCGACAGCAATCTTGCGATGCGGTGTTCCACGTCGCTCAACCGGGCGCGGGCAATGGCATCGGCTGCCGCACAGGACTGATCGGGATTGTCCTGGAGATCGAGAAGGGTGCGGATCGCATCCACCTCAAACCCCAGATCGCGCGCATGACGAATGAAAAGCAGTCTCTGGACATCGTTCCGGTCATAGAGACGGCGATTGCCGTCGCTGCGCGGCGGGCAGGGCAAGAGGCCGATCTGCTCGTAATAGCGGATCGTCGGCACCTTGACGCCGCTCGCCTTCGACGCTTCGCCGATCGATATATCTGCGTTCATTTTTTCGCTTGCTCCTCTAGTCACTAGAGGATGTAGACCTTGCTTGAAACAATTCAAGAGCGGTCCTGAAAAGAGCAGATCATGCGTGAAACATTGAACCAGATTCGCTTTCGCATCGACGGTATGGATTGCGCATCCTGTGCGGCCAAGATCGATACGGCCGTGCGGCGTGTGCGCGGCATTGAGGATGTGTCCGTGTCGGTTACGGCGGGCACGATGACGGTGAGCCATGATGGGACGAGCGATCTCGACAAGATCGCAGGCAAGGTGCGCAGCCTCGGTTATGGCGTCGAGCCGCTTGGTTCGGAAAAAACGGCCCCGGAAAAAATACTGGCGAAGCACGCGCATTCGCACGATCATTCTCACCACGACCACGACCACGACCACGACCACGACCACGACCACGACCACGACCACGACCACGACCATGATCATAGCGCGTGCGGCGGGCATCACGATCACCACGGCCATGAAGTTCATGACAAGGTGATTGCCATAACGGACAACAGTTTCCGCTTTCAGGTCGATGGCATGGATTGCGCGTCCTGTGCCGCCAAGATCGACACGGCCGTGCGGCGCTTGCCCGGCGTGACGGACGTTTCCGTTTCCGTGACCAATGGCGCGATGACCGTCAATCATGATGGCTCGGCCAAGAGCGATGAAATTGCCGGCAAGGTGACGGCGCTGGGCTACAGGACCACGCTTGCCGCTGCGGCCCGTCCCGGTGTCGGCCCTGCACCAAAGGCGAGCGCGCCGACAAAGCCGCTGCCCTGGTGGCGTTCGACCAAGGGCCGGATGATGCTGGCCTGTGGCGGCGGGCTGGCTGCGGCCTATATTGTCGGCCATCTTTATCCGCCCGTTGCGCTCTGGGCCTTCACGGCGGCGATGCTGATCGGCCTCGTGCCGATTGCCCGGCGGGCCTGGATGGCGGCAATCAACGGCACGCCGTTTTCCATCGAGATGCTGATGACGATTGCCGCCGTGGGCGCGATGTTCATCGGCGCGACGGAGGAAGCGGCAGCGGTCGTGTTCCTGTTTCTGGTCGGTGAGCTTCTGGAAGGTGTGGCCGCCGGAAAAGCGCGCGCCAGCATTCAGTCGCTCACCACGCTGGTGCCGAAGACGGCATTTCTTGAGAAAAACGGGGCAACCACGGAAGTTGCCGCCGACAGCCTTTCGGTCGGCGATGTGATTTCGGTCCGTCCCGGCGACCGTATGCCTGCCGATGGTGAAATTCTGACCGGCGAAAGCGCCATCGATGAAGCGCCTGTGACCGGCGAAAGCACGCCGGTCGGCAAGGCCGAAGGCGACACGGTCTTTGCCGGCACGATCAATGGCGATGGTGTCTTGCGCGTCCGCGTCACCGCCGCCGCGCAGGACAACACCATTGCCCGCGTCGTGCGGCTGGTGGAAGAAGCGCAGGAAGCCAAGGCCCCGACCGAGCGTTTCATCAACCGTTTTTCCACCTATTACACGCCGGGCGTCGTGGTCGTGGCCGCACTCGTCGCCATCCTGCCGCCGCTTGTCGCGGGTGCCGACTGGAATGAATGGATCTACAAGGGTCTTGCGATCCTTTTGATCGGTTGTCCCTGTGCGCTGGTCATCTCCACGCCCGCCGCCATTGCGGCAGCGCTTTCGTCGGGTGCGCGGCGCGGCCTTCTCATGAAGGGCGGCGCGGTGCTGGAAACCATCGGCAAGATCACCGCCGCCTGTTTCGACAAGACGGGCACGCTCACCGAAGGCAAGCCGAAGGTGACGGATGTGCTGGCAGGCGACCTGCCGGAAGATGAGGTCTTGCGTCTTGCCGCCTCCCTTGATGCCGGTTCCAGCCACCCGCTGGCATTGGCGATTGTCGGCGCCGCCGAGGAACGCGGCCTGAAACTGTCGGCAATCGGGGAGGGCAAGGCCCATGGCGGCAAGGGGGTGTCTGGCAGGGCGGGCGAAATGGACCTGTTTCTGGGCTCGCGCCGCGCCGCCAATGATATTGCGGCCATCCCCGATGCGCTGGCGAGCCGTATTGCCGCCTGCAACGATGAAGGCAAGACGGTTTCCGTGCTCGTTGCCAATGGCAGGATTGCCGGAGCCATCGCCATGCGCGATGAGCCGCGCGCCGATGCGATTGCCGGTTTGCAGGAACTGAAAGCCGCCAATATTCGCACCGTCATGCTGACCGGCGACAATCGCCGCACGGCGGAAGCCATCGGGCGCGATCTGGGGATCGACGTGCGGGCAGAGCTTCTGCCGGAGGACAAGCAGCGCATCGTCGGTGAATTGCGTGAACAGGGGCTGGTTGTTGCCAAGGTCGGTGACGGTATCAACGACGCGCCGGCGCTGGCTAGCGCCGATGTCGGCATCGCCATGGGCGGCGGTACGGATGTGGCGCTGGAAACGGCGGATGCCGCCGTCCTGCACGGACGTGTTGGCGATGTGGCGGCAATGGTCGATCTTTCCAAGCGAACCATGCGCAATATCCATCAGAACATTGCCATAGCGCTCGGATTGAAGGCTGTCTTTCTGGTGACCACTGTTCTGGGCATTACCGGCCTCTGGCCCGCCATTCTGGCCGATACGGGCGCAACCGTTCTCGTGACGCTCAACGCCCTGCGGCTTTTGCGGCAACCGGCGCGCTAAAACAAAAGAACCGGCGAAATCGCCGGTTCTTCCCCCTTTTCCTTCGCAAGGTGTTACTCGCCGATCAGGACGCGAATGCGCTCGCTATATTGCTTGCCGAAGGCAAGGTGCTCGGGATTGATGTCCTTCAATTCGTCCACCAGTTGCGGCTCGCCCTCGGCGTCAGCGGCGGCAAGGCTGCTCATCAGCGCAAAATAGCCGAGAATGTAATCATGCGGCGTGATGTTCTGGGCTTTCAGCACTTCCACGACCTGCGGGCGCGACTCGATGCTTTTCACCATCTTGTCGATGGATGGGGTGGCATCCTGCCCTTCCTCTTCGGTCGCTGAAAGTTCCATCGCGCCCAGCTCTTCCTGCACCTTTTCCATGCGCGACAGGAAATCTTCGCTCAGCTTGAAATTGTTGATTTCGGCTGGCGTCTGCTTCGGCGCAACATCAAGCAGGTCGTCGGCAAACGCGACGCCGGTTGAAACGGGCAAGGCGACAAGCGAAAGGCCGAGGAAAACGGCGCAGCCTGCAATCTTGAAACGGGAAAACACCGTCATTCTTCCATCCTCGAACTGTGGAACGATTCGTTTTTTGCAAATCGTATGTCAGAACATATCCTTGCGCTTGCGGATTTCGGCAAACACGGCTTCATCGGGCGCGTCCTGCAAGCCGAGGCGGTTGCGAATGCCGGCATCATGCCAGCGCAGGAATGGATTTGTCGCCATTTCAAGCGCGATGCTTGACGGCAATGTCATGCGGTCGGCGGCGCGAAGCCGCGCAATCCCGGTCGCGCGTTCCTTGAGCGCGGAATTGGCCGGATCGATGGTCAGCGCAAAGCGGGCATTGCTTTCGGTATATTCATGGCCGCAATAGACCGCCGTGTCGCCGGGAAGCGCAACCAGCTTCTGCAATGACTGGAACATGGTGAGCGGCGTTCCCTCGAAAAGCCGTCCGCAGCCGAGCGCGAACAGTGTATCGCCGGTGAAGACGGCTTTCGCATCGGGGAGATAATAGGACACTTCGCCCGCCGTATGGCCCGGCGTTGCGATGGTCTTGACCCGGAAAAGGCCGAAGGTGAATTCATCGCCGTCCTTCACCGTGCGGTCGATGCCGGGAATTTTTGCCTTTTCGGCTTCCGGGCCGATGATGCTGACCCCGAACTTCGCCTTCAGCGCTTCATTGCCCTCGACATGGTCGAGATGGTGATGCGTGGTGAAGATGAAATCGAGCGTCCAGCCGCGCCGTTTCAGCGCCGCTTCGATCGCCGCCGCATCGGGCGCGTCGATGGAGGCGGTCAGTGCGCTTTGCGGGTCGTGGATCAGGACGCCATAATTGTCGCTGCGGCAGATGAACTGTTCGATTTCAAGCCGTGGCGCGATCCCGTTCATGGCGTCTATCCTTCCGTTATGATGCGGATTGGTTATCTTCCGTCAGTGAATGCTTCTGGATAAGCGGCATTTGTAAAAGCGTGAAGACAATGGTGATGGGCATAATGCCCCACACCTTGAACGATACCCAGGCATCGGTCGAGAAATTCCGCCAGACCACTTCATTGACCACGGCGAGGAAGATGAAGAACAGGCCCCAGCGCAGCGTCAGTTTCCGCCAGCCCTCGGCATCGAGACGGAAGGCCGAATCGAACACATAGCCGAGCAGGGATTTGCCGAAGAAAAGTCCGCCGAGCAGGATCACGCCGAAAAGCGTGTTGACGATGGTGGGCTTCATCTTGATGAAAGTGTCGTTGTGCAGCCAGAGCGTCAGCGCGCCGAACACCAGAACGACAATGCCGGAGACGAGCGGCATGATGGGTAGCGTGCGCGTCATCGACCAGGAAATGGCAAGCGCAATCACCGTTGCCGCCATGAACAGCGCGGTCGCCAGAAAGATCGGGGCGCCGATGGAGGCCAGCACCGGAAAGTGCTCGATCAGGCTTTCCCCGCGCGCATTGGCAAAGAAGAAGACCAGAAGCGGTCCCAGTTCCAGCGCCAGCTTGAGCAGCGGCGGCACTTCCCGGCGTTCGGCTTCGCTTTTCTGCGACGGGTCGCGTTCGAAAACGGGATGCTCCATCAGGCAACTCCTGCGATGGCGCGGGCAAAATCCTTGGCCGCAAAGGGTTCCAGATCGTCGACGCCTTCGCCGACGCCGATGAAATAGATCGGCAGTTTATGCTTGGCAGAAATAGCCACCAGAATGCCGCCGCGCGCGGTTCCGTCAAGCTTGGTCATGACGAGACCGTTGACGCCCGCGACATTCTTGAAAATCTCGACCTGATTGAGCGCGTTCTGGCCGGTGGTGGCGTCGAGCGTCTGGAGCACCGTGTGCGGGGCGTCCGGGTCGTGCTTGCCCAGCACGCGCACGATCTTCGCCAGCTCGTCCATCAGTTCGGTCTTGTTCTGCAACCGGCCTGCCGTGTCGATGATGAGAACGTCGCTGCCTGCTTCCTTGGCTTTTTCCCATGCGTCATAGGCAAGGCCCGCCGCATCGGCGCCGAGCTTGGACGAGACGACCGGCGAGCCGGTGCGCTCGCCCCAGATATGCAACTGCTCGATGGCTGCGGCACGGAATGTGTCGCCTGCCGCCAGCATGACCTTGAGGCCGCCCGCGGTGAGTTTCGCGGCAAGCTTGCCGATGGTCGTTGTCTTGCCGGTGCCATTGACGCCGACGACGAGGATCACATGCGGCTTGTGCGACAGGTCGAGTTCCAGCGGCTTTGCGACCGGGGAAAGCACTTTTTCGATTTCCGCGCTCATGATGGCGCGGACTTCTTCGCCGGTTACATCCTTGCCGTAGCGGCCAGAGGCGAGCGCATCGGTGACGCGCATCGCGGTTTCAAGCCCGAGATCGGCCTGGATCAGCACGTCTTCCAGATCCTGCAACGTGTCGTCATCGAGCTTGCGCTTGGTGAAAATGCCGCCGATCGATTCGCTGAGCGAAGTGGATGAGCGGGCAAGCCCGCGACGCAGGCGCTCGAACCAGGACAATTTTGGCTCCGGTGCGGCCTCGGCGGGCGCTTCCTCTGCCGCTTCCTCGACCGCCTTGGCGACCTTCACCTTTTTCGGCTTCACCGGCTCGGGCGCGGGTTCGACCGCTTCCTCTACAGCCGGTGTTTCGGGCTGTTCGGGTTCGGCAACGGGTTCCGGCTCCGGCTCAACAACAGGCCCAATAACAGGCTTTGGCGCAGGCGCTTCAACCGCGATCGGTTCCATCACCGGCGGCTGTTCAATCGGGATTTCGACCTCGGCAACCGGATGTTCCGGCGCGGCCTTTTCCACTTCCACGACCGGTTCCCGGGCGGGTTCAGGCTCGCTGACAACAGCCGGTTCTTCCGCGACCGGCGTTTCAATCGCATCGGGCGCCGCCTGTTCGACCGGCTTTTCCTCGACCTCCTTCTTGCCGAAGGAGAACATTTTCTTGATGAAACCGATTGCCATTGTGTCGCTTCTGATTCTCTTATTGTGGCGCGGTGGGGCGGGTCAGCAGTTTTTCACCGTCATGCCCCGTCACGATACGTTCGATGATTTCGCCCGGTGCGCCGCCCTCCACCGAGGCAAGCGTAAAACCTTCCGTGCGCGCAATGCCGTCTTTTTCGACCAGCAGATGCTGGGCTGTGCCATTGAGAGACGCGAGGTGCTTTTCGTAGGCGCGGTCGCCTTCGGCGCGCAGGCGGGCCGCGCGTTCCTTGACGATCTCGCGTCGCACCTGCGGCATACGGGCGGCGGGCGTGCCTTCGCGCGCGCTGTAGGGGAAGACGTGCAGGTGCGACAGGCCGCATTCCTCGACGATCTTCAGCGAGTTCTGGAACATTTCCTCGGTTTCGGTCGGGAAACCGGCAATGATATCCGCGCCGAAGACGATATCGGGACGAAGCCCGCGCACCGTTTCGCAGAAGCGGATCGAATCATCGCGCAGATGGCGGCGCTTCATGCGCTTGAGGATCATGTCGTCGCCCGCCTGCAGCGACAGGTGCAGATGCGGCATCAGGCGCTTTTCATTGGCAATCGCATCCATCAGATCGTCATCGGCCTCGATGGAATCGATGGAGGACAGACGCAGGCGCTGCAAATCCGGCACTTGCGCCAGCACGGTCTTCACCAGCTTGCCGAGGCGGAGATTGCCGGGCAGATCGGGACCGTAGGAGGTCATGTCCACGCCGGTCAGCACCACTTCGGCGTAACCGTTGCCGACAAGGCGCTTGACCTGATCCACCACCGCGCCCATCGGCACGGAACGCGAATTGCCGCGGCCATAGGGAATGATGCAGAAGGTGCAGCGATGATCGCAGCCATTTTGCACCTGCACGAAAGCGCGCGCGCGGCCTTCGATGGCATCGACCATATGGCTTGCGGTTTCGCGCACTTCCATAATGTCGTTGACGCGCACCTTCTCGAACTGGTTGACGCCGAAATCCGGCAGCATCCGGTAGGAATTGGATTTGAGCTTTTCCTCATTGCCGAGAATGAGGTCCACTTCGTCCATGGCGGCAAAATTGCCGGCTTCCGTCTGCGCGGCGCAGCCGGTGACGATGATGCGCGCTTCCGGGTTTTCGCGCCGGGCCTTGCGGATGGCCTGACGCGCCTGGCGCACGGCTTCCGCCGTTACGGCGCAGGTGTTGAAGATGATCGCGCCATCCTTCAATTCGCTGAGGCCGGCGGCGTCGGCCTCGCGCTTCATCACCTCGGATTCATAGGTGTTGAGGCGGCATCCGAATGTTACGACTTCCACCGACATCAGGCCGCACCCCTGTCGGTTGGCTTGTCAGTTGGCTTGTCCGTCCGGGCGTCGCGGCTCCATTCGCCGGTCGCAGGATCGAACGTGCCGGAAAACTCCCATTCGGCGGGGCCGGTCATGATGACGTGATCGTCGTTGCGCCATTCGATCCGGAGCGGGCCGCCCGGAACATTGACGGTGACGGTGCGCCCGGTGCGGCGCGTGCGCGCTGCCGAGACGGCGGCGGCGCAGGCGGCGGAACCGCAGGCACGGGTGAGGCCCGCGCCGCGCTCCCATGTGCGCAGGTCCATCGTCTCCGGCGCGGTGACATGGGCAATCGAGATATTGGCGCGTTCGGGAAAGATCGGATGGTTTTCCAGAAGCGGCCCGAATTTTTCCAGCTCGTAGGACCAGACATCGCGGTCGACCCAGAAGATCGCATGCGGGTTGCCCATGGATGCAACCGATGGCGAATGCAGCACCGGCGCATCGATGGGGCCGACCTGCAATTCGATCATGCGGGTATCGCGAAACTCCTCGGCAAGCGGAATGTCCTGCCAGTCGAAGCGCGGCTTGCCCATATCGACCGAAATCAGCCCGTCCTCGTGTTCGGTCGCGGTCAGGATTCCGGCGCGGGTTTCGAAGGTGAAGGCGCGACGGCCCGTCTCGGCGGCCAGCGCCTGCACGACGCAGCGCGTGCCGTTGCCGCAAGCCTGCGCCTCCGTGCCGTCGCAATTGATGATGGCGATATAATTGTCGGTTCCCGCCGTTCGCG
The DNA here is from genome assembly GCF_046630315.1 of Brucella anthropi. Classification (GTDB taxonomy): domain Bacteria; phylum Pseudomonadota; class Alphaproteobacteria; order Rhizobiales; family Rhizobiaceae; genus Brucella; species Brucella anthropi_A. The sequence continues at coordinate 52,978 of NZ_LQBD01000009.1, forward strand.
GATCGTGGATCGCCATGATCTGATCGAAGGCGGTTTCGCTGTCGCCTGCAAGCCGGATCGCGGCTTCTGGCGCAATCCGGTCGGCGCGGCCGCGCATGTCGGCAACGATGATCTGATTGCCGAGCCCGTTCATCTTGGCGAAGGCTGCCCTGGTGGCCATAACTATCGTGGTTCCGTTTTCCTGCGGCTCTGGTTATCAAGCCTGACAATTAGGGTCTATATGGCGGAAAAGCCCGCAAATTGCCAGTACCCGCGCGCGATTGCGAAAAGTTGCAGCGCAACCTGTTCCAGAACAAACGCCGATATCGGGCAAACTGTGGCCTTCCAGTCCCAGTTTCAAGATTATCAGGTGGTTTCAAGCAATCTTGAAGTGCCTTGGGGGCAAAAATGACAAGTGCCGGTGTTGCTTTTTTAACCATATAGCCATTTTATCGGTCCAATATTGTCATAATGCACGGCTTCGGCAGGTAGCCCGGGGCGCCCCCACCCCTGATGAGAAATGCGGAAATGGAGAACCAGATGGGAATTTCAAAAGCAAGTCTGCTCAGCCTCGCGGCGGCTGGCATTGTCCTGGCCGGGTGCCAGAGCTCCCGGTTCGGCAATCTCGACACGGTTTCGCCGCCGCCGCCACCGCCGCCGGTCAATGCCGCTCCGGCAGGCACGGTGCAGAAGGGCAATCTGTCTTCTCCCAATCCTTCGCAGTTCCCGACTGCGCCGGGCACGGACCCGAACGCACAGCCCGGCACACAGGTTGCAAGCCTGCCGCCGGCATCCGCGCCCGATCTGACGCCGGGCTCCGTCGCCGGTGTGTGGAATGCGTCGCTTGGCGGCCAGAGCTGCAAGATCGCAACGCCGCAGACCAAGTACGGCCAGGGCTACCGCGCGGGCCCGCTGCGCTGTCCGGGCGAACTGGCAAATCTCGCCTCCTGGGCCGTCAACGGCAAGCAGCTCGTCCTTTACGATGCGAATGGCGGCACGGTCGCCTCGCTCTATTCTTCCGGACAGAGCCGCTTCGACGGACAGACTTCGGGCGGACAGGCCGTGTCGCTTTCGCGCTGATCCATTAATGTCTGATCCAAAAGTCGCCATGCCGGGCTGCAAATGGCAATTTCTGCGCTTCCGGTGCTCACGTACCCTCAAGTACGCTGGGCTCCGGTTCTCGAAATCACCATTTTCGCCGCGGCCTGCTGCTTTTTGATCCAGACATTTAGCGGCAGCATTCTATGAGGCGGAGCGTCTTTGGGCGGTTCCCCTCGATATTGGATAAAAGGTTTCACCGGAACCTATCATGTCTTTCGACGGCAATCTGAAAGCCTTCCCCTCGGTTCGCGAACATTATGAAGCCATGGTCGCGGCAGGCGATGTGGAAGCCGACCCTGCTCAACGCACGCTCACCGTTCGTTACGACCGGCTGATCGAGGAAATCTGCACCAGGCGCCTGTCCCGCAAGTCGAGCGCGCTCGGCTGGCTGTTCGGCAAGCGCAAGGAAGCGGCGAATGTCATCAAGGGGCTTTATGTGCATGGCGAGGTCGGGCGCGGCAAGACCATGCTGATGGACATGTTCTTTTCGCTGCTCCCGGTGGAGCGCAAGCGCCGCGCGCATTTCAACGATTTCATGGCCGATGTGCATGAGCGCATCTATGCGCATCGTCAGGCGCTGAAACGCGGCGAAACCAAGCAGGACGATCCGATCCCGCCCGTCGCCGATGCCTTGAGCCAGCAGGCATGGGTTCTGTGTTTCGACGAGTTCACCGTCACCGACATTGCCGATGCGATGATCCTGTCGCGCCTGTTCAGCGCGCTGTTTTCGCGCGGGGTGGTGCTGGTGGCGACCTCCAATGTCGCGCCGGACAATCTCTATCGCGATGGCCTGAACCGGCAGCTTTTCCTGCCTTTCATCGATATTCTCAAAAGCCATGTCGATGTCGTCAATCTCGATTCGCGCACGGATTACCGTCTGGAAAAGCTCGATCGCCAGCCGGTCTATCTGTCTCCGCTCGGGCCTGAGACCACCAGGCGCATGGATGCGGCCTGGGCGGCGCATAAGGACGGCGCGCATGAAAAGCCGGACGTGATCCGCATCAAGGGCCGTGATATCGACGTGCCGCGCGCCATTCCGGGCGCTGCGCGCTTCACTTTCGATGCGCTCTGTTCCAAGCCGCTTGGCGCTTCGGACTTCATTGCCATCGTGAACCGCTATCCGACGCTGTTCATCGACGATGTGCCGGTGCTGGACTATGCGCGCCGCAACGAGGCAAAGCGCTTCATTCTGCTGGTCGACGTGCTCTATGATCACCATGCGCGGCTGTTTGTTTCCGCCGAAGCCCAGCCGGAAAAGCTCTATCTCGCCAGCAAGGGCACGGAAGCCTTCGAGTTCGACCGCACCGCTTCCCGTCTCTTCGAGATGCAGAGCGCGGACTATCTGGCCGAGCCGCCCGGCAAGGCCGGATAAGCAGCCGTCACCGCCAGCACCTTCATCGGACCGCCACAGACTGGACTTATAAGCCCGGTGGGCTATGTTGCTCACGCAATTCATGCGCAAGGCGTGGCGCGTTCGTGCCGGACTTCCCGTACCGTATCGGTTTTCCATCGGGCCGGTTTGGAATGGCGCGCGAGGTTGATGGAATTGACGACTTGCCAATCGCTATCCTCACCGTTTCGTCGGGGGCGGGTGGCGGCGGCAGGAGAGGGCGTTTTTGCCTTGATATTGACAAATTATCTTACGTTTACGTAAGAACAGATAATTCTAACCGATTGAAAACATTAGTCGCAAAATAATGAGTTGAGTTTATCGTCAAAGAGTCCTATCTCGCAGTTCCAACGCTTGAGCGTTTCCGGGGAGGATTCCGGATCGGCTTGATGCGTTTCTGGATCAAAAGTGAGGAAAGAAACAATCATGGCACGCAACAAGATTGCCCTCATCGGCTCCGGCATGATCGGCGGCACGCTCGCCCATCTGGCTGGTCTGAAGGAACTCGGCGACGTTGTCCTTTTCGACATTGCGGAAGGCACCCCGCAGGGCAAGGGACTGGATATTGCCGAATCTTCTCCGGTTGACGGTTTTGATGCGAAATACACCGGCGCCAACGACTACGCCGCAATCGAAGGCGCAGACGTTGTCATCGTGACCGCAGGCGTGCCGCGCAAGCCGGGCATGAGCCGCGACGATCTCCTGGGCATCAACCTCAAGGTGATGGAACAGGTGGGCGCGGGCATCAAGAAATACGCTCCGGAAGCCTTCGTCATCTGCATCACCAACCCGCTCGACGCCATGGTCTGGGCGTTGCAGAAGTTCTCCGGCCTTCCCGCTCACAAGGTTGTCGGCATGGCCGGCGTTCTCGACAGCGCCCGCTTCCGTTATTTCCTCTCGGAAGAATTCAACGTCTCGGTAGAGGACGTCACGGCATTCGTGCTGGGCGGCCACGGCGACAGCATGGTTCCGCTGGCGCGCTACTCGACCGTTGCAGGCATTCCGCTGCCTGACCTCGTCAAGATGGGCTGGACCAGCCAGGACAAGCTCGACAAGATCATCCAGCGCACCCGTGACGGCGGCGCGGAGATCGTCGGCCTCCTCAAGACCGGCTCGGCTTTCTACGCTCCGGCTGCATCGGCCATCCAGATGGCTGAATCCTACCTCAAGGACAAGAAGCGCGTCCTGCCGGTCGCTGCCCAGCTTTCGGGCCAGTACGGCGTCAAGGACATGTATGTCGGCGTGCCGACCGTCATCGGCGCCAATGGCGTCGAGCGCATCATCGAAATCGATCTCGACAAGGACGAGAAGGCGCAGTTCGACAAGTCGGTGGCCTCCGTCGCCGGTCTTTGCGAAGCCTGCATCGGTATCGCTCCGTCGCTGAAGTAAAATTCCAGACAAGGCCGGATTGTCGCCTGCGGGCGGCTCCGGCCTTTTCCGGCTGTCAATCCGTACCGGTTCCGTTCAATCTCAATATGCAACGGGTCGGGAATCCGCAGAGGACAACCAGATGAATATTCACGAATACCAGGCCAAGCGCCTGCTTCACACCTACGGCGCGCCGATCGCCAATGGTGTGGCTGTCTATTCCGTCGAACAGGCGGAAGAATGGGCAAAGACGCTTCCCGGACCGCTTTATGTCGTCAAGAGCCAGATCCATGCTGGCGGACGCGGCAAGGGCAAGTTCAAGGAACTGCCCGCCGATGCAAAGGGCGGCGTGCGCCTCGCCAAGTCTGTCGAGGAAGCGGTTGCCAATGCGAAGGAAATGCTGGGCAACACGCTCGTCACCAAGCAGACCGGCCCAGCCGGCAAGCAGGTCAACCGTCTCTACATCGAAGATGGCGCCGACATCGATCGCGAGCTCTATCTCTCGATCCTGATCGACCGCACCGTCGGCCGTCCGGCTTTCGTCGTTTCGACCGAAGGCGGCATGGACATCGAAGCCGTTGCCGAGGAAACCCCTGAAAAGATCGTCACCGTCGCCATCGACCCGGCCAAGGGCGTGACGGATGAAGACGCCAGCAAGCTCGCCGACGCGCTGAAGCTTGAAGGTCAGGCGCGTGAAGACGGCCTCAAACTGTTCCCGATCCTCTACAAGGCCTTCACCGAAAAGGACATGAGCCTTCTGGAGATCAACCCGCTGATCGTCATGACCGATGGCCGCGTGCGCGTTCTCGACGCCAAGGTGTCGTTCGACGGCAATGCGCTGTTCCGTCATCCTGACATTCAGGAACTGCGCGATCTGTCGGAAGAAGACGAAAAAGAGATCGAAGCCTCCAAGTACGATCTGGCTTACGTCGCCCTCGACGGCAATATCGGCTGCATGGTCAACGGCGCCGGCCTTGCCATGGCAACTATGGACATCATCAAGCTCTACGGTGCAGAACCGGCCAACTTCCTCGACGTTGGCGGCGGCGCTTCCAAGGAGAAGGTGACGGCTGCCTTCAAGATCATCACCGCCGATCCGGCCGTCCAGGGCATTCTGGTCAACATCTTCGGCGGCATCATGAAGTGCGACGTCATTGCCGAAGGCGTGATCGCCGCGGTCAAGGAAGTCGGCCTCAAGGTTCCGCTGGTTGTCCGTCTTGAAGGCACCAATGTCGAGCTTGGCAAGAAGATCATCAACGAGAGCGGCCTGAACGTCATTTCGGCCGACGATCTCGACGATGCGGCGCAGAAGATCGTCGCTGCAGTGAAGGGGAATTAAGGCATGTCCATTCTCGTCAACAAGGACACCAAGGTTCTCGTGCAGGGCCTGACCGGCAAGACCGGCACTTTCCACACCGAGCAGGCGCTTGCCTATTACGGCACGCAGATGGTCGGCGGCGTGCACCCGAAGAAGGGCGGCGAGACCTGGGAAGGCTCCAAGGGCGAAAAGTTGCCCATCTTCGCTTCCGTTGCCGAAGGCAAGGAACGCACCGGCGCCGACGCTTCCGTGATCTATGTTCCGCCGGCAGGTGCTGCCGATGCGATCATCGAAGCCATCGAAGCTGAAATCCCGTTCATCGTCTGCATCACCGAAGGCATTCCGGTCATGGACATGGTTCGCGTCAAGGAGCGTCTGGAACGCTCGAAGTCGCGCCTGCTCGGACCGAACTGCCCCGGCATCCTGACCCCTGAAGAATGCAAGATCGGCATCATGCCGGGCAATATCTTCAAGAAGGGTTCGGTGGGTGTTGTATCCCGCTCGGGCACGCTTACCTATGAAGCTGTGTTCCAGACCTCGAACGAAGGCCTCGGCCAGACCACGGCTGTCGGTATCGGCGGCGATCCGGTCAAGGGCACCGAGTTCATCGACGTCTTGGAAATGTTCCTGGCCGACGACGAAACCAAGTCGATTGTCATGATTGGTGAAATCGGCGGCTCGGCGGAAGAAGATGCGGCGCAGTTCCTCAAGGACGAAGCCAAGCGCGGCCGCAAGAAGCCGATGGTCGGCTTCATCGCCGGTCGCACGGCGCCTGCCGGACGCACCATGGGCCATGCCGGCGCCGTGATTTCGGGCGGCAAGGGCGGCGCGGAAGACAAGATTGCGGCCATGGAATCGGCTGGCATTCGCGTGTCTCCGTCGCCGGCGCAGCTCGGCAAGACGCTGGTTGAAGTCCTCAAGGGCTGAGATCGGGCGGCTGAGATCGGTCATCGATCCGAATATCCCGGCCGCGGCGAAAGCCGCTGCCGGGTTTGGCATGAAAGCCGGATCATTCCGGCGACAGGGGAACGGATATGCCCGTTCCGACGCGTAGAGTTTAGTTGTGCCGGGGTCTGTAGCGGTTCCTCCCCGGCGGCGTGAGGGATGAAGTTTCGAACTTCCGGCCCGCGCAAGATGAGCCACTGACAAGGAGACGGAGCTAGGCTCCGGATAGGCTATGGCAAGGCAAGAACAAGCCAACGACGTTTTCGCCCTTACCTCATTCCTCTATGGCGGCAATGCCGACTATATCGAGGAGCTGTACGCCAAATATGAGGACGATCCGAATTCGGTCGATCCGCAGTGGCGCGATTTCTTCGCGAAGCTGGGCGACAATGCCGAGGATGTGAAGAAGAACGCCGAAGGCGCGTCCTGGACCAGAAAGAACTGGCCGATCGCCGCCAATGGCGAACTCATTTCCGCGCTCGACGGCAACTGGGCCGAGGTGGAAAAGCATGTCACCGACAAGCTGAAGGGCAAGGCTGCGAAGGGCGAGGCCAAGGGCGCGACCGGCGCGGCCCTGACCAGCGAAGAGATCACGCAGGCTGCACGCGACAGCGTTCGCGCCATCATGATGATCCGCGCCTATCGCATGCGCGGCCATCTGCACGCCAATCTCGACCCGCTCGGCCTTGCCGAAAAGCCGAACGACTATAACGAGCTGGAGCCGGAAAATTACGGTTTCACGCCTGCCGACTACAACCGCAAGATCTTCATCGACAACGTGCTCGGCCTCGAATATGCGACCGTGCCGGAAATGCTCGACATTCTGAAGCGCACCTATTGCGGCACGATCGGCGTCGAGTTCATGCATATTTCCGATCCGGCTGAAAAGGCCTGGATTCAGGAGCGCATCGAAGGCCCGGACAAGAAGGTCGCCTTCACGCCGGAAGGCAAGAAGGCCATCCTGTCGAAGCTCATCGAAGCGGAAGGTTTCGAGCAGTTTATCGACGTCAAGTACAAGGGCACCAAGCGTTTCGGCCTCGACGGCGGTGAATCGCTGATTCCCGCGCTGGAGCAGATCGTCAAGCGCGGCGGCCAGATGGGCCTCAAGGAAATCATCTTCGGCATGGCCCATCGTGGCCGCCTGAACGTGCTGAGCCAGGTCATGGGCAAGCCGCATCGCGCCATCTTCCACGAGTTCAAGGGCGGCTCCTACGCCCCGGACGATGTGGAAGGCTCGGGCGACGTGAAGTACCATCTGGGCGCTTCCTCGGACCGTGAGTTCGACGGCAACAAGGTCCACCTGTCGCTGACGGCCAACCCGTCGCATCTGGAAATCGTCAACCCGGTCGTGATGGGCAAGGCCCGCGCCAAGCAGGACCTGCTGGCCGGCCGCACCCGCGACGACATGGTGCCGCTTGCAACGCGCGCCAAGGTTCTGCCGCTGCTGCTGCATGGCGATGCCGCCTTTGCCGGTCAGGGCGTCGTGGCCGAGTGCCTCGGCCTTTCGGGCCTCAAGGGCCACCGCGTTGCCGGTACGGTTCACTTCATCATCAACAACCAGATCGGTTTCACCACCAATCCGGCCTTCTCGCGCTCCTCGCCCTATCCGTCGGATGTGGCGAAGATGATCGAAGCGCCGATCTTCCACGTCAATGGCGACGATCCGGAAGCCGTGGTGTTCGCCGCCAAGGTTGCGACCGAGTTCCGCATGACCTTCCACAAGCCGGTGGTCATCGACATGTTCTGCTATCGCCGCTTCGGTCACAACGAAGGCGACGAGCCGTCCTTCACCCAGCCGCTGATGTACAAGGCGATCCGTGCCCACAAGACCACGGTTCAGCTCTATAGCGACAAGCTGATCGCGGAAGGCCTCATCACGCAGGAAGAAATCGACCAGATGAAAGCGCAGTGGCGCGAAAATCTGGAAACCGAGTTCGAAGCCGGCCAGAGCTACAAGCCCAACAAGGCCGACTGGCTGGACGGCGCATGGGCTGGCCTGCGCACCGCCGATAATGCCGACGAACAGCGTCGCGGCAAAACCGCCGTGCCGATGAAGACGCTGAAGGAAATCGGCAAGAAGCTCGTTGAAGTGCCGAAGGATTTCCATGTCCACCGCACGATCCAGCGCTTCCTCGACAACCGCGCCAAGATGATGGAAACGGGCGAGGGGATCGACTGGGCGACGGCTGAATCGCTGGCCTTCGGCTCGCTGGTTGCCGAAGGCAGCCCGATCCGCCTGTCGGGCCAGGATGTCGAGCGCGGCACCTTCTCGCAGCGTCACACGGTCCTCTACGATCAGGAGAACCAGAACCGCTATATCCCGCTCAACAATATCCAGAAGGGGCAGGCGATCTACGAGGCCATCAATTCGATGCTCTCGGAAGAGGCGGTGCTGGGCTACGAATACGGCTATTCGCTGTCCGATCCGCGCGCGCTGGTCCTGTGGGAAGCCCAGTTCGGCGATTTCGCCAATGGTGCGCAGGTCGTGTTCGACCAGTTCATCTCGTCGGGCGAACGCAAGTGGCTGCGCATGTCCGGTCTCGTCTGCCTTCTGCCGCACGGCTATGAAGGTCAGGGGCCGGAACACTCCTCGGCCCGTCTGGAGCGTTATCTCCAGCTCTGCGCCGAAGACAACATGCAGGTGGCCAACGTCACGACGCCCGCCAACTACTTCCACATCCTGCGCCGCCAGATGAAGCGCGATTTCCGCAAGCCGCTCATCATGATGACGCCGAAGTCGCTGCTGCGCCACAAGCGCGCCGTTTCGACGCTGGCTGAAATGTCGGGCGAATCCTCGTTCCACCGCCTGCTGTGGGACGATGCGCAGTACAACAAGGACGAAGGCATCAAGCTCCAGAAGGATGCAAAGATCCGCCGCGTCGTTCTCTGCTCGGGCAAGGTCTATTACGACCTCTATGAAGAGCGCGAAAAGCGCGGCATCGACGATGTCTACCTGCTGCGTGTCGAGCAGCTCTATCCGTTCCCGGCCAAGGCGCTCATCAACGAGCTGTCACGCTTCCGTCATGCGGAAATGGTCTGGTGCCAGGAAGAGCCGAAGAACATGGGCGCGTGGTCGTTCATCGACCCGTATCTGGAATGGGTGCTGGCGCATATCGACGCCAAGCATCAGCGCGTGCGCTATGCGGGCCGTCCGGCCGCCGCATCGCCTGCAACGGGCCTGATGTCGAAGCATCTTGCGCAGCTTGCCGCTTTCCTTGAGGATGCGCTCGGCAGCTAACCACTCCCGGAGCCGCTTGCGGGCGGCTCCAGCACTTGAACATGTAATCCTAAGTTTGAAGATCAACGGAAGAAAAAACCATGGCCACCGAAATTCGCGTTCCCACGCTTGGGGAGTCCGTTACTGAGGCAACCATCGGAAAATGGTTCAAGAAGGTCGGCGATGCCGTCGCTGTCGACGAACCGCTGGTGGAACTGGAAACCGACAAGGTGACAGTGGAAGTTCCGGCTGCTGCTGCTGGCGTGCTGGCTGAAATCACGGCCAAGGAAGGCGACACGGTCGAGGTCAATGCGCTTCTCGGCCAGATTTCCACCGATGGCGCTGCCGCTGCCCCGGCTGCGAAGAAGGAAGAAGCCAAGCCTGCCGCCGCCGCTCCGGCTGCGGCCCCGGTGGCGTCCGCATCGTCCGGCCCGGCCATGCAGCCAGCGCCCGCTGCCGCCAAGCTGCTCTCGGAAAACAACCTCTCCGCCGATCAGGTGGACGGTTCGGGCAAGCGCGGCCAGGTGCTGAAGGGTGACGTTCTCGATGCCATCGCCAAGGGCGTTTCAGGGGGCGTTTCGGCTGCTCCGGCTCCGGTCGCTGCGGCTGCTGCCCGTCCGGCATCGTCGGCTGATGACGCCTCGCGTGAAGAACGCGTGAAGATGACCCGCCTGCGCCAGACCATCGCCAAGCGTCTGAAGGATGCGCAGAACACTGCCGCCATGCTGACGACCTATAATGAAGTCGACATGTCCGCGGTGATGGAACTGCGCACCAAGTACAAGGACATCTTCGAGAAGAAGCATGGCGTGAAGCTTGGCTTCATGGGCTTCTTCACCAAGGCCGTGACCCATGCGCTGAAGGAAATCCCGGCGGTCAACGCCGAGATCGACGGCACCGACATCATCTACAAGAACTTTGCTCATGTCGGCATGGCCGTCGGCACGGACAAGGGCCTTGTGGTTCCGGTTATCCGCGATGCCGACAGCATGTCGATTGCGGAAATCGAAAAGGAACTGGGACGTCTGGCCAAGGCCGCTCGCGACGGTTCGCTGTCCATGGCCGACATGCAGGGCGGCACGTTCACCATCACCAATGGCGGCGTGTACGGTTCGCTGATGTCCTCGCCGATCCTGAACGCACCGCAGTCGGGTATTCTCGGCATGCACAAGATCCAGGAACGTCCGGTTGTCGTCGGCGGCCAGATCGTCATCCGCCCGATGATGTATCTGGCGCTGTCCTACGATCACCGCATCGTGGACGGCAAGGAAGCCGTGACCTTCCTCGTGCGCGTCAAGGAAAGCCTGGAAGATCCGGAACGTCTGGTTCTCGATCTCTAAGGAAGAACGATGGAGCCGGGCACCTTCTCCGCATCCCCGTTTCTGCCGCTGGTCGGCTGGAGCGTCGTCCTGCTGGTGGTGCATATCCTCCTGCAGGGCTTTGCGGCGACGCGGGAACTCGGCTCCCGATGGAATGCCGGTCCGCGCGACGAGGGGCCAAAACCCTCCGGCAAGTTTGCCGGTCGCGCGGAGCGCGCTTCCGCCAATTTCCGCGAAACCTATCCGGCTTTCGTGGCGTTGGCGCTGGCGCTTGCACTGAAAGGCGACCCGTCCGGATGGGGCATCCTCGGGGCGTGGCTGTGGTTTTTCAGCCGCATCGTCTATATTCCGCTTTATCTGGCGGGCATTCCCTATTTCCGGTCCTTCGTCTGGCTTATTGGTCTGGTGGGGCTCGGCGTGATGCTTCTGGCTCTGGTTCTGTGATGACAGCCTGCGCGTAAGGCACGCGCAACGAAGGAAATGCGATGCATCCCTATCTGTTCGAACTTGCATCCCTGATGGCGATCTTCGTCTTTGCCATCGTTTCCCCCGGCGCCGATCTCGCCATGGTTATCCGGCAATCGCTGCTGCATGGCCGCCGTGAGGCGATCATCACCAGCTTCGGCATCGGTGCCGCCCTGATGATGCATGTCACCTATACGGTGCTGGGTCTCGGGCTCATCATTTCCCAGTCGATCTATCTGTTCAACATCGTCAAATGGTGCGGTGTGGCCTATCTGGTCTATATCGGCATCAAGGCGCTGCGCGCGGGAACGACGAAGATCGACGTGGAGCCGGCGCCGAAGGAGCCGCGCAAGCAGCAGAGCTTCGCCAAGGCGTTCGGCCTCGGCTTTGCCGCCAATGCGCTGAACCCCAAGGCCGTGTTCTTCTTCCTGTCGATTTTCTCCACCGTCGTTCATGCCCATACGCCGACCGAGGTGAAGCTTGGCTATGGCGTGGTGATGGCGACAGCCCTGATCTCCTGGTTCGTCGGCGTCAGCCTTTTCATGACGACGCCGAAGATGCGCGCGGCCTTCTCGCGCGCGTCCAAATGGATCGATCGGGCCAGCGGTGTTGTCTTCATCGCGCTGGGGCTGAAACTTGCCACCGAAAAGGCTATGTAATCCTTATCTTCGGGCATCGAAGATTCGCTGCCGGAAAAGCTCGGCCGGAACATTCAGGGAGAACCGACAGATGCATACCGCAAGAAAGCTTCTCAACGTCACGGCCATGTCGGTGCTTGCGCTCACGGTTTTCTCCACCGCCGTTCAGGCCGCCTGCACGCAGAACCGGGCGATCTATCGCGATCGCGACGATGCCTACACGCTGACTTTCCGCCCGGAGCAGCCGAACGACCTGAAAATGTCGCCCGCGCCGACGAATGAATTCACGATCACGGCCAATGACAAGCCGGAGTTCAAGCTCAACGGCATGGTGATCTGGCCGGAGGAAGGCGTGGCGCGTCCCTATGCGCTGCTGACCTTCAACTGCAAGGGCGATGGTTCCAATCCGGAGGATCTCGACGATTGCAGCATCTGGCAGAGCGTCATCTACGCGCTGAAGGACGGCGCGGAAGCCGATGTCCTGCCCAAGGCGGACGAACCGGCGGCGCAGGCGATCCTGCTGCCCGATCTGGTGACGGCGCTCGATGGTTATGATTTTGGAGCGGCAAAGCCCGAAAAGCCGCTTCAGTGGGAAGCATTCCGCTTTCAGGGATGCACGCCCGACGAGGAATGACCGGCAGCCCGTGGGTGCCGGTTGGATGGATATAATTGCGAATGAGAGAACGGGCCCGGATGAACCGGGCGTTCGAAAACGTTCAGGACAGACTGAAGAAGGATAGTTCAATGTCATACGATGTGGTTGTCATCGGTACAGGCCCCGGCGGTTATGTCGCCGCGATCAAGGCTGCACAGCTCGGCCTCAAGGTTGCCGTGGTGGAAAAGCGCAAGACCTTCGGTGGCACCTGCCTGAACATCGGCTGCATTCCCTCCAAGGCGCTCCTGCATGCATCGGAAGTGTTTGCCGAAGCCGGCCACTCCTTCGACACGCTGGGCGTGGAAGTGACGCCGAAGCTCAATCTCACGAAGATGCTGGCGCACAAGGACACGACCGTGAAGGCCAATGTCACGGGCGTCGAGTTCCTGTTCAAGAAGAACAAGATCACGGCCTTCATCGGCACCGGCAAGATCGTCGGCAAGGGCAAGGTTTCCGTGACCGCCGAAGACGGCAAGGTCGAGGAAATCGAAGCGAAGAACATCATCATCGCCACCGGCTCGGACGTGGCCGGCATTCCGGGCGTCAAGGTCGATATTGACGAGAAAGTCATCGTTTCCTCGACCGGCGCGCTTTCCTTCGACAAGGTTCCGGGCAGCCTGATCGTGGTCGGCGGCGGCGTGATCGGTCTGGAACTCGGTTCCGTCTGGGCGCGTCTGGGTGCGAAGGTTACGGTCGTCGAATATCTCGACAAGGTGCTCGGGCCCATGGATGGCGAAGTGTCGAAGCAGTTCCAGCGCCTTCTCGAAAAGCAGGGCATTGCCTTCAAGCTCGGCGCCAAGGTGACGGGCGTGGAAAAGGCCGGAAAGGGCGCGAAAGTGACTTTCGAGCCGGTCAAGGGCGGCGCGGCCGAAACGCTTGAAGCCGATGCGGTGCTGGTTGCGACCGGCCGCCGTCCGTACACGGATGGTCTCGGCTTGCAGGAAGCGGGCGTGAATATGGACGATCGCGGCCGCGTTGCGATCGACGATCATTGGCGCACCAATGTCGAAGGCATCTATGCCATCGGCGACGTGGTGCAGGGGCCGATGCTGGCGCACAAGGCGGAAGACGAAGGCATTGCGGTTGCCGAAATCATTGCCGGTCAGGCCGGTCACGTGAATTTCGATGTCATTCCGAGCGTCGTCTACACGCAGCCGGAAGTGGCTTCCGTCGGCAAGACCGAGGAAGAACTGAAGGCCGCCGGTATCGAATACAAGATCGGCAAGTTCCCCTTCACGGCCAATGGACGTGCGCGCGCCATGCTGCACACCGACGGTTTTGTGAAGATCCTCGCCGACAAGGCGACGGACCGCGTTCTGGGCGCGCATATCCTCGGCTATAATGCCGGTGAAATGATCCACGAACTGGCCGTGCTGATGGAATTCGGCGGATCGTCGGAAGATCTGGCCCGCACCTGCCACGCCCATCCGACCATGTCGGAAGCCGTGCGCGAATCCGCTCTGGCGACCTTCGCCAAGCCGATCCATATGTGATCGGCTGCAATCCTGTGATTGTGAAAAGGCCCGCGCGAGCGGGCCTTTTTTCGATGTTCAGTTCTGTGCCGGCGGGCTGGCCGGTGGGGCCGGAGCCGGTGTTGCGGGCTCGCCCTGCGTCGCCGGCGGCGGTGGCGCGGCAGTATCGGTTCCGCTGCCGTTGCGGTAAAAGAAGTAACCAAGAATGATGATCGCAGCCAGAAGCACCGCGCCCAGCAGATAACCGCTTCCGCCGCGATTGGGCGGCGGCATTCCGGATTGGCCGGATTGGCCGGGTTGGCGTGACGGGTCCGCAAGGCGTGGATCGCTGTTTCTTGGATCGAGGGGATCAACCATATCGGGTTCCTCCAATGGTTCCTTCCATCATCGAAGCGATAGCCGGGAAGCGTCGGTTGGCCGGGTATTGGGTCATTCATGAACCGCTTCAGCACCAACCGCATCATGTTGCGAAAACACACCCGGTATATAACAATGCGAAAAGGAGAGGATCGTTCCGAAAACTCCAAGATAAGAAAAGGAGTATGGATTGATAGGTCTGCGGGCGGGCGCTGTGAATATGCCGTTAACCCGAGCGAAACTGTCCATCGCTATGTATATTCAATCACGGAAGTGATCCGGCAAGTCGGATTATGATCGATCAACTGGCTATGCAGGTTTTATCACTGTAAAGCTGGATCATCACAAGCGCTTAAAAGCCACGCCGAAATTTAAGGAAAAGATATTATGCCTTCGAAAGAAAATATGAAAACCATTGAGCGCTTCGAAAAGCTCTCGTCGCTTTTGCGCGATGAACAGTTCAAGCTTCTGGATGAAGCAGCCAGAGAAGAAGCGCTTCCGGGAAAATCCATACTGAGACAGATTGCCGAACTCGAACTCAATATTACCGCCATTGAAAATAGTATCACCGATCTTAGAGCCGGTTAGAAATATTCAGCCATATGGGTCCTATAGCGGGATTACCCGATAGCCCTTTGCACGCAGCAATTCGATTATACCGTCCTTGCCCGGCAGATGTAGCGCGCCCACGGCAATAAAAGCATTTCCCTTGTCGATAATCGGGACGACGCGATCAACCATGCGGTGATTCCGGTCCGAAATGAGATATTTTAAGAATGAATCATAGTCATCGTCGGAAAGCCCATCGGGAACGATTTTCCGGAGCGCGGGCATAATCATCCCGACATCTCCGGCAAGATATAATGCGGTTGTCGTTTCCATGGCGTCCTCGATCCTGTCGCCATAATCGACGGAAGCAACCAGATTGCGGATATGGACGTCGAGCGGCATCCTGTTCATGGCTTCCAGCTGCTCGGCAGCGCTTTCAAGCCCCCGCACATCGCGGCCCTCCGCTTGTGCATCGAGCGCCAGGCGCTCATCGAGCGATTTCCCGCCTTCGCTTTTGCGTTTTCGCTCGCATTCGGGAAGGGCCAGCAGGCTGGATAGAACCCAGGGTTTCATGTTTGCGACCGCGTCGAGAACGATGCCGCGTTCTGCGAGCTTGTGTTCCATTTCCATGCGCCGCTCCGCCGGAATATGCGATTTGAGCGTCGTGCCGTCGGTGAAAAGCAGCAGGTCTGGCTTTTCCAGCTTGAGACGCAGAAAAGCTTTTGGGTTCAGAACATCCGTGGTTTCGATGACGACCGTGCTGGCCGACCGATAGGCGTCCTCGACCGGCTTCGGCAATGCCAGGACGCGCGGATCGGAGAGATGGATCGTGCCGAAGAGATAGGAGGGGGCGACGCCATCCTTGTCGATTTTCCACAAAAGCCCCTTGCGATTGGGCACGGCATCGGCTTCGCGCTGCAATTCCTTCCAGACTGCCGGGTCCTTCGTCTCAAGCCCGTCGACGAGATTGACGCCATGCACGGTGCAAGCGGCAGGCGCATCATCGGCGCGGGCGGATGCTGCGCCTGCCAGACAGGCACAGACAAGAAGGAGAAGCAGCTTTTTCATGAAGGTAATATAGGCCCGGTTTTTGCCCGCGCCAGCGACTTTTCAGGCGCGCGGATGCGCCTTGTCGTACACTTCCAGAAGCCGCTCGGTGTCCACGCCGGTATAGGCTTGCGTGGTGGAGAGGCTTGCATGGCCAAGCAGTTCCTGGATTGTCCGAAGATCGCCGCCGCGTCCCAGAAGATGGGTCGCGAAGGAATGGCGCAGCGCATGGGGTGTGGCGCTGTCGGGCAGGCCGAGACCGGCGCGCAGCTTCTGCATTTCGCGCTGGATGATGGCGGCATGCAGCACACCGCCCTTGGCGCCGCGAAAAAGCGGCTTGTCGGCGGAAAGATCGAACGGGCAAAGCGCCCGATATTGCGCGACGGCGCGATGCACGACGGGCAACAGCGGCACGAGGCGGGCCTTGTTGCCCTTGCCGGTGATGGTGATCGAAAGGGCGGCGCCGTCGGATAATGCGTCGCCCATGAGGCCCAGCGCTTCGGAAATGCGCAGCCCGCAGCCATAGAGCAAGGTCAGGACGGCTGCATTGCGCGCGGCGATCCATGGTTCCTCCGCCATCTGCCCGTCAGCGGCCACCACGCGGCGGGCATCTTCGGCGGTCAGCGGTTTCGGCAGCGATTTCGGCTGGCGCGGCGCGCGGATAGCGCTCGCTCCGGCCGCATTGGCAAGCCCGCGCTTTTCCAGATGACGCAGCAGCGAGCGCACACCGGCAAGCCCGCGCCCCAGCGTGCGGGCGCCGACGCCTGCATTGCGGCGGCTGGCCAGAAAGGAGCGCAGATCGGCAATCCGCAGATTGCCGACATCCCGCAGCGATGGCGGCCCGCCCAGATGGCCGGTCAGGAAATTGAGGAACTGGCGCGTGTCGCGCTCATAGGCTTCGAGCGTATTTTCCGACAGGCGGCGCGCATCTTTCAGCGTCTTCAGCCATTCTTCGCGCGCGGCTGCGAGGTCGGCGCGGGCAGGGATCAGAAATTCGCTGTTCGTTGTCATGGTCAAGCCGGGTTGGTTCTGGACTGGCGGACAGTCTGCCAGCGATAGGTTACCGGCTGGTTGTCCCTGGGCCGAAAACCATTATTCTGACGAAATGAGGTGAATTGCGCTGACGAAAGAGCTATGGAACAAAAATAGTTCCATCCGAGCAGCAGAAACAAGGTTGGCAATGCCGCGTCCAGAAAACCCGATCCAGCTCGCCGTCATCGGCGCCGCCCATGGCACGCGCGGCGAAGTGCGTGTGAAGACTTTTACCGGCGATCCGCTGGCCATCGCCGATTACGGCCTGCTCTATGACGAACAGGGCAAGAGCTATGAGGTTCTGGAAGCCCGCCCGGCCAAGACGGTCGTGGTCGTGCGCTTCAAGGGCATCAACGACCGCAATGCCGCCGAGGCGCTGAACGGGATCGAGCTTTTCATCGATCGCTCGCAGCTGCCGGATGACGAACTGGATGAGGACGAATTTTTTCAGACGGACCTCATCGGCTTGCTGGCGGTGGATGCCGAGGGCAAGACCTATGGCGTGGTGAGCGCGCTGTTCGATTTCGGCGGCGGCGACCTCATCGAGCTGAGCGAAAAGGGCAAGCGCCCGATGCTCATTCCCTTTACCGAGGCCGCCGTGCCGGAGATCGATCTGGACAAGGGCACGCTGCTGGTCGAACCCTATGCCGCCGGATTGATCGCCGACGATGAGGATGATCGCCCGGAAAGTGAAAAGAAAAAGCCGAAGAAGTCATGACCGAAGTTTCGAAGGTCGTGGAGGCCCCCGGTTTCTTTCATGCATCCGTGCTGACGCTTTACCCCGAAATGTTTCCGGGGCCGCTTGGCGCTTCGCTTGCAGGCAAGGCGCTGGGCGAGGCCAAATGGCGGCTTGATGCGGTGCAGATTCGCGATTTTGCGGAAGGGCGGCACCGTATGGTGGACGATACGCCCTCCGGCGGCGGCGCCGGCATGGTGATGAAGCCGGATGTCATTGCGCGCGCGCTGGACTCGGTTGCCGATGGCCGCCGTCCGATGCTTTTGATGAGCCCGCGCGGCAAGCCGCTGACGCAAAAGCGCGTGCGCGAACTGGCCGACGGGCCGGGCGCGATCATTCTGTGCGGCCGCTTCGAGGGCGTGGATGAGCGCGTGATCGAGGCGCGCAATCTCGAGGAAGTTTCAATCGGCGATTATATTCTGTCCGGCGGCGAAACGGCGGCCATCGTGCTGCTCGACGCCATTGTCCGGCTGTTGCCGGGCGTGATGGGCAATCGCGAATCCGGCGAGACGGAAAGTTTCGAGACCGGCCTGCTTGAACATCCGCATTATACCCGCCCGCAGGTCTGGGAGGGACGATCGATCCCCGAAATCCTGACCTCCGGCAATCATGGCGCCATCGATAAATGGCGGCACGAACAGGCCGAGCGGATCACGAGGGAGCGGCGTCCCGATCTTTGGGAAGCCTATGGCGCGGACAAGCGCAAAGGAAGCTGATCCGGATCGGACCTCCGGCGGTCAAGCTTATAAGGAGCGGGTTTCAGGGACAGGCATCCCGGCCCGATTGGCCGGCTGATGAAAATGCCCGGCAATGCCGGGCATTTTCGTTTCCTGTCAGGCAGAATGCTGATGTGCGGGCTTGCGCAGTTCCGTCTGCGACCGGCGCAGAACAAAATAGACGCCGCCGCCAATACCCACGCCGAAGAACCAGCCATAGGTCGCCCACCAGTCCGGCAGGATATTGGTGGTCATGGGCAGGACGGACGAGAACAGGGCGCCGATGGCAAAGGCGACGAAAGCCTTGACGTGCCAGCCATTCTGGAACCGGAATTCACCGTCTTCCTGATAAAGATCGGCCACATTCAGCTGTCCGCGACGCAGCAGATAATAGTCCACCATCATGATGCCGAAGATCGGACCCATGGTTGAACCGAGGAAGTTGACGAAATGAGCCGCGCCGGTTTCCCACGGTGCGAAGGGATAGAGAACCAGCGCGATCATCGCCGCGATGATGCCGCCCCGCTTGAAAGAGACCTTCTGCGGGAAGGTGTTGGAAAAGTCGAAGGCTGCGGACACGAAGTTTGCAACCACATTGATGCCGAGTGTGGCGACGGTGAAGGTCAAAGCGGCCAGCAGCGCGAGGAACCAGCTGTCGAACTTGGCCGAAATCTGGTCGGGGTGAAGCAGGACTTCGCCGTAAACGGTGAAGGCAGCGGTGGTGGTGACGCCGGCGACGAGGCAGAAGGCCAGAAGATTGACCGGCAGGCCCCAGAGATTGCCGCGCCGCAGGGATGCCTCATCCTTGGCATAGCGCGAGAAGTCGCAGAAGTTGAGATAGAGCGCCGCGAAATAGGTGATCCAGGTGGCCGCAACCGCGGCAAGCGCCGCAAAGGACCCCGGCTCGCCCGTAACGCCTGCATCCCGCGTTTTCTCAAGCAGCACATCGCGCGGGATTTCGCTGCCGAAGGAGAAGGTGCCCGCCTTGACGACCAGATAGACAGCCAGGATCAGCATCATGATCCAGACGGCCGGGCCGGCCCAGTCCTGGAACTTGCGCACGGTTTCCATGCCGCGCTGGATGATGAGAAGCTGGGCTGCCCAGACGAGGACATAGCAGATGACCTCGAGCGTGGAATGGCCGAGAAGGTGGCTGTTCTGGTGAAAGGACAGCATGCTCTCATTGCGGATCAGCAGCGCGACGAGCGCGCCGGAGGCTGCTGCCGTCTGTGCGCCATACCAGAAGCAGGCGACAACGCCGCGCACGAGTGCCGGAAAATTGGCCCCGAACGTGCCGAAGGATGCGCGCGCCAGCACCGGGAAAGGCACGCCGGTGCGCACACCGGCATTGCCGACCAGGCTCATCAGGAAGAAAATCACCAGCGATCCCGCACCGATGGCGATGATGAAGTTCAGAAAACTGCCGCACAGAAGAAACAGGCTTGCGGCAAGATAATAGCCCCAAAGGCTATGAACATCCGATGTCCAGACGTTGAAAATGCTGAAGGCGCCCCATTTGCGCTCCTCAGCTGGCGCCAGATCCTCGTTATACAAGGAGGGTGATGGATTCCTGATTGTCATATTGTCCCCATTTGAGTAACAACTTATATAGTTGTTTACGATTTGCATTTTTATTGTTGACGATAATTGTGGCACAGTCCTGCGGCGCTGGCTACGAAAATTTATGACGGGGCGTGACAAATCCTCCGCGATGCTGTATGTGCCTGCCAGTTCGGGAAAATCCCGGCGTTCATGCAGCGTCCGGATATGCCCGAGACGTCCGTAAACCAATAAATGGTGTACCGCTCCTGCCCGAATTGACGGGCATAGCCGCAGGGCCAGGATTGCTTGGCGGCAAGTGCAGAGCGCTCTGGCTGTTTGAGAAGAATTCGTAAAGGAAAAAGACGATGACCGATATCATTCGTCAGCTTGAAGCCGAACAGGCAGCCAAGATCGAGGAAAAGCGCAAGCTTCCGGATTTCCAGCCAGGCGACACCGTTCGCGTTCAGGTTCGCGTGACCGAAGGTACGCGTACCCGCGTGCAGGCCTATGAAGGCGTCTGCATCGCCCGTTCCGGCGCCGGCCTCAATGAAAACTTCACCGTTCGCAAGATTTCCTATGGCGAAGGCGTGGAGCGCGTATTCCCGGTTTATTCGCCGATCGTCGAAGGCGTTGAACTCGTTCGCCGCGGCAAGGTTCGCCGTGCGAAGCTTTACTATCTGCGCGGCCTTACCGGCAAGGCTGCCCGTATCGCTGAAAAGAAAGACAACCGCACCAAGGCCGAGCGCGAAGCCGACAAGGCTGCCGCTGCCAAGGCTGAAGCTGCCAAGGCTGCTGCTGAATAAGTTTCACGGCATTCTGTTTGAAAAAGGCGGCCTCGGGTCGCCTTTTTTATTTGCCAAATGCGAAGGCTTGCGTAACATATTGCATAATTTCGCCCATATCTCGCAAGATTGTTACTGCGACACCCTGTTGCGGTTTCAGTTTCTTGACGAACCGTGACGGCGGGTGCATATGAGCCAAGTTAAGAACTATTCAAGTCAAGACCTATTCAAGGGACCTCTCGCAATGAGCGCGCCGCGTACACTTTATGACAAGATCTGGGACGACCATGTAGTGGATCAGCAGGAAGACGGAACCTGCCTCCTTTATATTGATCGCCATCTTGTGCATGAAGTGACGAGCCCGCAGGCTTTCGAAGGCCTGCGCATGGCGGGCCGCAAGGTGCGCCATCCTGAAAAGACGCTGGCCGTGGTCGATCACAATGTGCCGACCTCGCCGGACCGCGTCAACGGCATCAAGAACGAGGAAAGCCGCATTCAGGTCGAGGCCCTGGCCAGGAATGCCGCTGATTTCGGCGTCGAATATTATTCCGAGCGTGACCGCCGCCAGGGCGTCGTGCACATTGTCGGGCCGGAGCAGGGCTTCACGCTGCCCGGCATGACGATTGTTTGCGGCGACAGCCACACCTCCACGCACGGCGCTTTCGGCTCGCTGGCGCATGGTATCGGCACTTCCGAGGTGGAGCATGTTCTGGCAACCCAGACGCTGATCCAGAAGAAGGCCAAGAACATGCTGGTGCGTGTGAATGGCAAGCTGGCGCCCGGCGTCACCGCCAAGGACATCACGCTCGCCATCATCGGCGAGATCGGCACCGCGGGCGGCACCGGCTATGTGATCGAATATGCGGGCGATGCCATTCGTTCGCTGTCGATGGAAGGCCGCATGACGGTCTGCAACATGTCGATCGAGGGCGGCGCCCGCGCGGGCCTGATCGCGCCGGACGAAACCACCTTCGCCTATATCAAGGACAAGCCGCGCGCGCCGAAGGGCGAGGCGCTGGAACAGGCGATTTCCTACTGGAAGACGCTGCATTCGGATGAAGGCGCGCATTTCGACAAGATCGTCGAACTCGACGCGGCCCGGATTTCGCCGGTCGTTTCCTGGGGCTCCTCGCCGGAAGACGTGGTCTTCGTCACCGACGTCGTTCCGAATCCGGACGAGATCAAGGACGAAACCAAGCGGGCATCCAAGTGGCGCGCTCTGGACTATATGGGCCTGAAGCCGGGCACGAAGATGACGGACATCAAGATCGACCGCGTCTTCATCGGCTCCTGCAC
Organism: Brucella anthropi; assembly: GCF_046630315.1. GTDB lineage: Bacteria > Pseudomonadota > Alphaproteobacteria > Rhizobiales > Rhizobiaceae > Brucella > Brucella anthropi_A. The sequence goes on from NZ_LQBD01000009.1 coordinate 74,902, forward strand.
CAATGGCCGCATCGAGGATCTGCGCGATGCCGCCCGCATGGCCAAAGGCAAGAAGGTTGCCGCCGGCGTGAGCGCCATGATCGTGCCGGGCTCCGGCCTGGTGAAGGAACAGGCGGAAGCCGAGGGCCTCGACAAGATCTTCATCGAGGCCGGGTTCGACTGGCGCGAGCCGGGCTGTTCCATGTGCCTTGCCATGAACGATGACCGCCTGAAGCCGGGCGAACGCTGCGCCTCGACCTCGAACCGCAATTTCGAAGGCCGCCAGGGCTTCAAGGGCCGCACGCATCTCGTGTCGCCTGCCATGGCCGCCGCCGCCGCGATCGCCGGACATTTCGTCGATATCCGCGCGTGGAACTGAGATTTCGAAGGCCGGCATCACGGCCTTTGGGGAGCGATCAAACCGCCGGTTCATCCCGGCGGTTTTTCTTTGGCTGCATATTAGCAGCTTTTTCACGCTTTGATTGTAGGAGGAAACAAGGGGGGCTGGCGTCCGGGCGATTTGAGTGCCAGCGCGGGGAAGAGCATCGATGAATGGGGCGGACTTTATCCTGCTGATCAACGTGACCGTTTCGGGTCTGTTTGCTTTTGCATTTCTGGGCATTGCCGTCTATGCGCGGGATAATGCGGCGGCGCCCGTCTTTGCGCTGGGTTATATTTTCGCGACGCTCTATTTCCTGACAGAGCTTGCCATGCCTTCCATTCCCGATGCCCGCTTCGGCTATATGCTGGCCTTCACGACCTATTATCTGACCTTGTTGTGCCTGGTTGTCGGTCTGGCGCAGATGTATGCCAGGCCGGTGCCGTGGATGCTCCTTGCCGTGCTGACCGTCGTGTCCGTTGCCATGGCCTATGGCATTTACGACATTGCCCGCAGCCGGATGATCGGCATGCTGCTTTACCAGACGCCCTATTTCCTGGTGCTCCTGCTTGCGGTGCGGGTGATCCTGCGCGCGGATCGAACGGGTATCGACACACTGATGGCGGTGCTGTTCGGCATCAGCGCCGTCCATTTCCTGTTGAAGCCTTTCATCGCCTTGGTGTCCGGGGGCGCCGGCGCGCAACCGGCCGATTATATCGGCACGACCTATGCGATGGTCTCGCAGTCGATCGGCACGGCGCTTTCGGTCGCGGGCGGGCTGCTACTGCTTTTGAGCCTGATGCGGGAGCTTATCACCAATATGCTGATCCGCTCGGAGACGGACCAGCTCTCGGCCCTGCTCAACCGGCGCGGTTTCGAATTCCGCGCCGAAGCCGCCATCGCAAAATCGCAACATATGCGGCAGGCCCTGTCGCTCGTCCTGTGCGATATCGATCACTTCAAGGCCATCAACGACACGCATGGCCATGCGCTGGGCGATCGCGTCATCGCCGCCTTTTCCGCCGAACTGCACAAGGCCGCGAGCGCCAAAGGCGGCATTGCCGCGCGCATCGGCGGGGAGGAATTCGCCATCATCCTGCCGGGAAACACGATCCAGTCCGCCTGGCATTTTGCCGACAAGGCCCGGCTTGCCTGCCGGGATATCCATATTCAGGGCAAGAACGGCATTATCGCATTCACGGCGAGCTTCGGCATTGCGGAAATGGAATTCGACGATGTGTTTTCCGATCTCTACAAGCGGGCCGACGGTGCGCTCTATGAAGCGAAAAAGGGCGGGCGCAACAATGTGCGCACGGCGCTGCCGATACTGGCCGATGAAAACGTGCTGGAATTCCGGTCACTGACCGGGCGCTGATCGCGGCCTATTGATAGCCGCAGCCGGGATGGTCCAGAACCGGCGTTTCTCCGTGATCGATCCCGTACATGAAGGCGCGCCCATGCAGCACGACCGCGCTTTCGCACGTGCTGCCGGGCCGCGCGACAATATGGGCGAGCGCATGATCGCGCGGGGCGGAAATGATCCGGACGCGCTGCGGCGCGGAAGAAACCGCCGCCTGCGCCGCGCCGACCCGGATGATCTTCGCGCCGTTGTCCGGCATGCGGATGACACGATTTCCCTGTCCGTCGACAAAGCGCACCGCTTCGCCACCCAGCGCGGAACCGGCAAAGGCAAGCGCGCCGATGACGGCCAGCCCCATGGTCAGGCCAAGCCTCAAGTCCGGCATTTTCGGTTTGCGGTTTGCCATGGTTGATCGCGCCCCATCCTGCATGATCCCAAAGAGAATGCGGATCATCTTAACTCTTTCTTTACCTTTGTCATCCGTGCTGGCTAAAATCAAAAAAACGGCCTTTCCATGCGGCGCTGCTTCGCAAGCCGCATGCACAAGAGCCGGAAACGCCAAGGAACGTCCAATGACCAAAGATCATGCCGTCGATATTGCGCTCCTCCATCTGCGCGATGCCCATGAATTCGCGCCGCTTCTGGCAAGCTATGCCCAGGCGCTGAAGCGCGGCGCGCCGCGCCGCCCCGACGATTTCTATGCCGAGCACCTGCTGCAGGACCGCGCGGCGGAAACGCTGGGCGCCCGCGTCGACGGCAGGCTGGTCGGCTTCGTGATCTTCTACGATCTGCCCGAGCCGGTGACGGGCCTGCGCGCGGGGCAGGTGGATCATATCTATGTCCATCACGATCATCGCGGCAAAGGCATCGCCAAGGCGCTGATCGACGTGCTGGCCGACAAGGCGGAAGAGCGCAGCTGGTCCAAGCTGGTGCTCAATGCGCCGCGCGTGCCGGAAGACGGGCGCAAGCTCTATGAGCAGATTGCCACGGCTGCCGACTGGTCGAGCTATGTGATTCGATTCGGCAATTGATCGATTTCCCAAAAGTGGATGAAATTACACATGTTTTTGCCGGTTGCGGTCTTCAATCGTTTGAATGCCGCAATCACGCGAATGTGTCGCCAAGGTGCGACCAATTGTTAGTCTTTTCGTGAAAAAGCTTCTTTGACGTGGTGGTAAAAGCGAAGTAGAAAGCGCCACATAGGGCCGTACGCCACGGTCCAGCCATATTTTTCTTGGGTCGTACCGGCGCGGGATCGTAAAGTCCGGTTCCCTGTGCCTTGGGCGACGTCGAACCGGGGTTCGGTAGAACCCGCAACCCGGCTGCCTTGCTGATCGTCGTCAGCGGGGTGTGGCCGGAGATAAACGTCAGGGAAGCCTACAGAGCCATGACACAACCGACTGTAACGCGCCAGCGTCCTTTGTCGCCGCACCTGTCCATCTACAAGCCGGTCATCACGATGACGATGTCCATCGTCCATCGCATCACGGGCGGCGCCCTTTATTTCGGCACCCTGCTGCTGGCGGCGTGGCTGATCTCGGCTGCCGTCAGCGAAGAGTGCTTCAACACCGTCAACGCATTGTTCTCGTCCTGGATCGGCCGCCTGATCCTGTTCGGCTATACATGGGCGCTTCTGCACCATCTGGCCGGCGGCGTCCGCCATCTGATCTGGGATACGGGCGCGGGCCTTGAAAAGCACACCGCCTCCAAGATCGCCTGGGCGACCGTCGCTTTCTCCGTCATCGCCACGATCCTCGTCTGGGTCGTCGCCTATTCGGTACGCTAGGAGGCTGATCCCATGAACGGTATGAACAATGATATGCGCACCCCGCTCGGCAAGGTTCGGGGTCTGGGTTCGGCCAAGGAAGGCACCGGCCATTTCTGGTATCAGCGCCTGAGCGCGGTCGCCCTGGTGCCGCTGGTCATGTTTTTCATCGGCCTGGTCATTTCGCTCAATGGCGCAAGCTATGAGCAAGTCCGGGCTGCTCTCTCGCATCCCTTCACGGCCATCGTGATGGCGCTGTTCATCCTGACCGGCGTTTATCACATGCGTCTGGGCATGCAGGTCATTATCGAAGATTATGCGCATGGCGAAGGCATGAAGGTCGTGCTGGTGATGCTGAACACCTTCTTTACGGCGGTGGTCGGCTTTGCCTGCATCTTTGCGATCCTCAAGCTGAGCTTCGGAGGTTGATAGCCCGATGGCTAGTGCAGTAAACAACGCGGCTGATGCCGCTGTGGCAAGCAAATATACCTATGTCGATCACAAGTTCGACGTGGTGGTGGTCGGTGCCGGCGGCGCGGGCCTGCGCGCAACGCTCGGCATGGCCGAGCAGGGCCTGAAGACGGCCTGCATCACCAAGGTTTTCCCGACCCGTTCCCACACGGTCGCCGCACAGGGCGGCATTGCCGCCTCGCTCAAGAATATGGGCCCGGACAGCTGGCAGTGGCACATGTACGACACCGTCAAGGGGTCGGACTGGCTGGGCGATACCGACGCCATGGAATATCTGGCGCGTGAAGCGCCTGCCGCCGTCTACGAGCTTGAGCATTACGGCGTGCCGTTCTCGCGCACGGAAGAAGGCAAGATCTATCAGCGCCCCTTCGGCGGCCACATGCAGAATTTCGGCGACGGTCCTCCGGTCCAGCGCACCTGCGCTGCCGCCGACCGCACCGGCCATGCGATCCTGCACACGCTCTACGGCCAGTCGCTCAAGAACAATGCGCAGTTCTTCATCGAATATTTCGCGCTCGACCTCATCATGACCGACGGTGTGTGCACCGGCGTCGTGGCGTGGAACCTCGATGACGGCACGATCCATCGCTTCTCCGCCAAGATGGTGGTTCTGGCGACGGGCGGTTATGGCCGCGCCTATTTCTCGGCAACGTCCGCCCATACCTGCACCGGCGACGGCGGCGGCATGGTGGCACGCGCCGGCCTGCCGCTGCAGGACATGGAATTCGTGCAGTTCCACCCGACCGGCATCTATGGCGCGGGCTGCCTCATCACCGAAGGCGCGCGCGGCGAAGGCGGCTATCTGGTCAATTCCGAAGGCGAGCGCTTCATGGAACGCTATGCCCCTTCGGCCAAGGACCTTGCCTCGCGTGACGTTGTCTCGCGCTGCATGACGATGGAAATCCGCGCAGGCCGCGGCGTCGGCAAGAACAAGGACCACATCTTCCTGCATCTCGACCATCTCGATCCGGCTGTCCTGCATGAGCGCCTGCCGGGTATTTCGGAATCGGCCAAGATCTTCGCGGGCGTGGATGTGACCAAGGAACCGATCCCGGTTCTGCCGACCGTTCACTACAATATGGGCGGCATTCCGACCAATTACTGGGGCGAAGTGCTGAACCCGACCAAGGACGATCCGGACCGCGTGCAGCCGGGCCTGATGGCCGTCGGCGAAGCGGGCTGTGCTTCGGTGCATGGCGCGAACCGCCTCGGCTCCAACTCGCTGATCGATCTCGTGGTGTTCGGCCGTGCGGCTGCCATCCGCGCCGGTCAGGTCATCGACCGCAAGTCGAAGATCCCCGATCTCGACCTTGCCGCCTGCGACAGGATCATGGAGCGCTTCGATCGCCTGCGTTTTGCCAATGGCTCCCAGCCGACCGCGGAACTGCGCGAAAAGATGCAGCGCACCATGCAGGAAGATGCCGCCGTGTTCCGCACGTCGGAATCGCTCAAGCAGGGCGTCGAGCGCATGGAAAAGATCTGGCACGAACTGCCGGACATCAAGGTCACGGACCGTTCGATGATCTGGAACTCCGATCTGGTGGAAACGCTGGAGCTGGAAAACCTGATGGCCAATGCGCTGACGACCGTTGTTTCGGCTGAAGCACGCCAGGAAAGCCGCGGCGCCCATGCGCATGAGGATTTCCCGGACCGCAACGATGCCGAATGGCGCAAGCACACCCTGTCCTGGCTGTCGCCGGACGGCAAGGTCAAGCTTGATTACCGCCCGGTTCACCTCGATCCGTTGACGACGGAAGAGGAAGGCGGCATCAGCCTCGCCAAGATTGCGCCGAAGAAGCGCGTTTACTGATCGGGGGAAAGAGCAATGGTTGAACTCGCACTTCCCAAGAATTCCCGCCCGCAAGAGGGCAAGACCTGGCCGCGCCCCGATGGCGCCAAGCGGGTCACGGAATTCCGTATCTATCGCTGGTCGCCGGACGACGACGACAATCCGCGCATCGACACCTATTATGTCGACCGCGACGATTGCGGTCCGATGGTGCTGGACGGTCTGCTCTATATCAAGAACAAGATCGACCCGACGCTGACGCTGCGCCGCTCCTGCCGCGAAGGCATTTGCGGTTCCTGCGCCATGAATATCGATGGCGCGAACACGCTGGCCTGCACCAAGGGCATGGACGACATCAAGGGGGCCATCAAGGTCTATCCGCTGCCGCACATGCCGGTGGTGAAGGACCTTGTGCCGGACCTCAACAATTTCTACGCCCAGCACCGTTCCATCGAGCCATGGCTCAAGACGGTTTCGCCGGAGCCGCAGAAGGAATGGCTGCAAAGCCATGAGGACCGTCAGAAGCTCGACGGTCTTTACGAGTGCATTCTGTGCGCCTGCTGCTCGACCTCGTGCCCGAGCTATTGGTGGAACGGCGACCGCTATCTGGGCCCTGCCGTGCTGCTCCAAGCCTATCGCTGGCTGATCGATAGCCGAGACGAAGCCAAGGGCGAACGCCTCGACAATCTCGAGGACCCGTTCCGGCTCTATCGCTGCCACACGATCATGAACTGCGCCCAGACCTGCCCGAAGGGTCTGAACCCGGCCAAGGCGATTGCCGAAATCAAGAAGATGATGGTCGAGCGCCGCGTATAATCACGCCATCGACATCCAGACTAAAAAGGGGAAGGCCACGCCTTCCCCTTTTTGCTTGATCTTCTACGGACGTCATCTTGAACCGGCTCTGTTTCCTGAATTCTAGCGCCGGGCGTTTCGCAGCGATTCGACGCTGATTGCCAGCAGGCACTGGCGGATGATGGGGATGGCGAGAGCCGCATTCTGGCGGCTTTCCAGAACGGCGCGCTGAAGCCGTTCCATGACGCGGGCAAGGCCATCGCCCGTCCAGCGGCTGACGGCATTTTCGATCAGCTTCTTGCGATTGAAGAAGATCGGCGGGCGCGCACCGGCCACAACGACGGAGGCGCTTTTGCGCTCGGTGTCGGCGATATGGCGCAAGGTCTGCACCTGCTGGAACTGGCGCATCGCCGTGTTGAGCAGCAGAAACGGCGCCGTGCCGGATTTGACGACGCGGTCGAACGCAATCTCGAAACGCGGCAGATCGCCAGCCAGAACAGCATCGATCACCTCGTCGGTGGACAGGCCCGCGACATCGCCGACGGCCTGGCGCACATCGTCAATGTCGATCCGCTCCTTGCCGCGCGCATAGAGGCAGAGCTTTTCCAGCTCGCCGCGCGTCGCCAGGCGGTCGCCGCCAAGGCTGGCGCGCAGAAGCTGGCGCGCATCGAGCGTGATCTGCATCTTCCATTCGGCCAGAATATCATCGATCACGCCGTCTATGCCGCGCGCATCATCCGAATAACAGGGGAGCGCCATGCCTGCCGCGGCATTTTCCACGGCGCTGCGCAGGCCCGCGCCCTTTTTGAGATCGCCCGCCTCGACAAGGATGAACGTCTCCTGCGGCGGCTCGGTCGCCAGCAGCTTGACCGCTTCGGCAAGCTTCTTCTGGCCAGCGGCGTTCTTGATCCAGATCAGGCGCTGGCCGCCGAACATCGAAATGGTTCCGGCCTCGTCGGCAAGCTTTGCCGGGTCGGCCTCGATCTCGTCGGCTTCCATGCGGATGACGGCAAAGGGATCATCGAGCGGCAGCTTGCTCGCCTCGGCATAACGGCGCGCGCGTTCGCTCACCAGCCCCTTGTCGGGGCCATAAAGAAGCACGACCGGAAACGAGCTTGTCGGTCTTGCCAGAAAACTATCGACTTCGTGTGCTTTCTTCTGCGCCATAGAATTTCACCAGAGCGGTTCCTGTTTTAACGGAACCGTTCTATCATTTTTTCATTTCCGCATTTCCGAACGCAAAACCGTTTCACACTTTTGCTGGAAATGCTGTAGCGCAATTCGCCCGCAAACAAAACAGCCGCCGCTCAAACCGAACGACGGCTGTGAAACAAAGCTGTTTGCAAAACCTATTCGATCAGCAGCGCGTCGTCGTCGAGCGTCTGGCCGCGCACCTTGCGGAACATGTCGATAAGGTCTTCGACACCCAGCGTCTTGCGCTTGTCGCCGGTCACGTCGAGCAGGATTTTGCCGCCGTGCAGCATGATGGTGCGGTCGCCATAGTCGAGCGCCTGACGCATGGAATGCGTGACCATGAGCGCGGTCAGCTTGTTCTCGGCAATGAGCGTGCGCGTCAGCTCCATCACGAATTCGGCCATGCCGGGGTCGAGGGCCGCGGTATGTTCATCCAGCAGCAGCACTTCCGAACCGGCAAGCGTCGCCATGATGAGCGAGAGCGCCTGTCGCTGGCCGCCGGAGAGCAGCTCCATGCGGTCATGCATGCGGTTTTCCAGGCCCAGATTGAGGCTTGCCACACGGTCGCGGAACCAGGCGCGGCGATTGGAATTGAGCGCGTGGGTGAGGCCGCGCGTCTTGCCGCGGGAGGCTGCCAGCGCGAGATTTTCCTCGATGGTGAGCGTGCCGCAGCTTCCCGCCAGCGGGTCCTGGAACACGCGGGCGACGAGACCGGCGCGATCGGCGGTGGGCTTGCGCGTCACATCCTTCCCGCTGATGACGACCTTGCCGGCGGTGGGGATGACATCGCCTGCAAGCACGCCCAGCATGGTCGATTTGCCGGCGCCGTTCGACCCGATGACGGTGACGAAGGAGCCCTTGTCCATGGTGAGGTTGATCTTGTTCAGAACCTGCTTTTCGAGCGGAGTGCCGCGAGCGAACACGACATCGAGATTGGACAGTTCGATCATGCCGATGCTCCTCCGCGACGCAGGCGCGGCAATATCAGGGCGAAGGTGACGAGAAGGGCGGTCGCGATGTTGAGATCGGAGGCTTGCAGGCCGAGAATATCGCCATTTGAAAGCGCAAGCTGGATCGCGATGCGGTAGATGATGGACCCGGCCACGCAGCCGATGAGGATCACGAGGATGAAGCGGCTGCGCAGCAGTGTTTCCCCGATGATGACGGCGGCAAGGCCGACGACGATGGTGCCGACGCCCGAGGTCACATCGGCAAAGCCGTTGGTCTGTGCGAAAAGCGAGCCGCCCAGCGCCACAAGAGCGTTGGAAAGCGCCATGCCGAGATAGATCTGGCGGTCGGTGCGAACGCCCTGTGCGCGGGCCATGCGGGGATTGGCGCCGGTTGCGCGCATGGCGAGGCCCATATCGCTTTCCAGAAAGCGCCAGACGATGAACACCGCAATGGCCACCAGCACGAACAGGAACAGCGGACGCACATAATATTCGGGAATGCCATGGCCGAAGAACGGCGTCAGCATGGTGTCCTGATTGATGAGCGCGATATTGGGTCGGCCCATGACGCGCAGATTGACCGAGAACAGCGCGATCATGGTGAGAATGGAGGCGAGGAGATTGAGAATCTTGAAGCGCACATTCAGCGTTGCGGTCACAAGCCCGGCGGCGGCGCCGGCCACCATGGCAATGGCCGCCGCCAGCCAGGCGTTCATGCCGGCAAGGATCAGCACGCCGGTCACGGCAGCGCCCAGCGGAAACGAACCATCAACCGTCAGATCGGGAAAATCGAGGACACGGAACGCCAGATAGACGCCGATGGCTACAAATGCAAAGACGAGGCCCAATTCGACCGCACCCCAGAAGGCGATCTGACTCACAATGTCATTCCTTGTTTCTCGCCGCGACCAAAATGAACGATTGCCGCTATTGCGCGGCATCGATCATCGGCGTTGCGGAAACCGGAAATCCCGGCCATTCCACGCGGCCAGCTTCAGTCACGACCGGTTTTGTTTTGAGTGCGCCTGCCAGCCATCGGGCTGTGCCAGGCCATTCCCCGGTTGTTTATGCAAAACCGCATTTTTGCGGCTTTTATCTCAGGCGAGATACAACCCACAAGTTCCAGTGTGCAAGCAATATCGCCAGGGAAGCCGCGAAATGCGGCACTTTGTGGGGCAATTGCAACATAACAAAAAAGGCGAAGCCCTTGTGAGGCTCCGCCCTTTTTTATCCGGTTTCCAGGCCCGATCAGTCGATCTTGCTGGTGGCGCGGTCGATAACGGCCTGCGGGAACTCGACGCCCATCTTCTTGGCCGCGCCAAGATTGATGACGAGATCGGTGCCCTTGGCGATGTCTACGGCAATATCGCCCGGCTTTTCGCCCTTGAGGATCCTCACCACAACGGCGCCGGTCTGCTTGCCGACATCGTAATAGTTGAAGCCGAGTGCGGCCAGCGCGCCGCGCTTGACGGAATCCGTATCGGCGGTGAAGAGCGGCAGCTTGCTTTCCTCGGCAACGCCGACGGCGCTTTCAAGGGCCGAAACGATGGTGTTGTCGGTCGGCACATACATGGCGTCGGCACGGCCGACGAGGGCACGCGCTGCACCCTGGACTTCAGCCGACTTGGTGGCAGCCGATTCAACGATTTCGATGCCGTCGGCGGCAGCGGCTTCCTTCAGGGCTGCCAGCAGCGACACGGAATTGGTTTCGCCGGAATTGTAGAGATAGCCGAGCTTCTTGATGTTCGGCATCACTTCCTTGATGAGCTTGATATGCTCGGCCACCGGCGACATGTCGGAAAGGCCGGTGACATTGCCGCCGGGCTTTGCCATGTCCTTGACGAGCTGCGCGCCGACCGGGTCGGAAACGGCGGTGAAGACCACCGGAATATCGCGGGTGGCCGAAACAACAGCCTGCGCCGACGGCGTGGAGATCGGAACGATCACATCCGGGCCCTCGCCGACGAACTGACGCGCGATCTGGGCTGCGGTGGCCGGGTTGCCCTGTGCGGACTGATAGGCGAATTTGAGGTTTTCGCCTTCCTTGTAGCCAGCTTCGGCCAGCGCGTCCTTCACGCCGTCGCGCACGGCGTCAAGTGCCGGATGTTCAACGATGGCGGTTACGTCGACGGTGACGTCCTTGGCCTGTGCCGAAGTGGCAATGGCCGTTGCGGCCAGCAAGGCCAGAAGCATTGAACGCATGAAAATCTCCCCTGTTTTGGTGCGTTGCTTGTCGGCAAACACCTTTTCTCCAATAACCTCAGATTGAAGGTTTATCCGCCTGATGTGAGGCTTAATCGCGTCCATTGGGACTGTCAACGTATCGCAGGGAAGCGCCGCTCTTGGAATGCGCGAAAGCCGCAGGCACCGAATGCTGAACACTGTGTCCGTGTTCGGCACACTTCCAATCCTTCTCCGCGCCGCCATATTGGACGGGAACCAATCTTTTGCCCGCAATCAGGGACCATCATCATGAAGAAAATCGGCTTTCTTTCCTTCGGCCACTGGTCGCCATCGCCGCAATCGGGAACCCGCTCGGCCAGCGATGCGCTTTTGCAATCGATAGACCTTGCTGTTGCCGCCGAGGAACTGGGGGCCGATGGCGCCTATTTCCGCGTGCACCATTTTGCGCGCCAGCTTGCCTCGCCCTTTCCGCTGCTTGCAGCCATCGGCGCCAAAACCAGCCGGATCGAGATCGGCACCGCCGTCATCGACATGCGGTATGAAAACCCGTTCTATATGGTCGAGGATGCAGGGGCCGCGGACCTCATCTCCAAGGGCCGTTTGCAGCTTGGCATCAGCCGCGGCTCGCCGGAACAGGTGATCGATGGCTGGCGTTATTTCGGCTATGCGCCGGAAGAGGGCAAGACCGATGCCGATATGGGCCGCCAGCATGGCGAGGTGTTCTTCGAAGCGCTGAAGGGGCAGGGCTTTGCCCAGCCCAATCCGCGCCCGATGTTTCCGAACCCTCCCGGCCTGCTGCGGATCGAGCCGCATGCGGAAGGGCTTCGCGACCGTATCTGGTGGGGCGCGGCCTCGGATGCCACGGCAGTCTGGGCGGCAAAGCTTGGCATGAACCTGCAAAGCTCGACCTTGAAGAAGGATGAAACGGGCGAACCGCTGCATATCCAGCAGGCCAGGCAGATCCGCGCCTATCGTGAAGCCTGGAAGGAAGCCGGACATACGCGCACGCCGCGTGTTTCGGTGAGCCGCAGCATCTTCGCGCTGGTCGATGATCGCGACCGGGCCTATTTCGGCAATGGCGGCAAGGAGCAGGATTCCATCGGCTATATCGAGGAAGATCTGCGCGCGGTTTTCGGGCGGTCCTATGCCGCCGAGCCGGACCGGCTGATCGAGGAGCTTGCCAGGGATGAGGCGATTGCCGAGGCCGATACGCTGCTTCTCACCGTGCCGAACCAGCTTGGCGTCGACTACAACGCGCATGTGATCGAGTCGATCCTCAAGCATGTTGCACCGGGCCTTGGCTGGCGGTGAAACCCGCCTGCCTTCATTCCATGCCGTAAAGCGCCAGAAGCTGCCTCATGCGGCGGATGGCCAGCTCCGGCTGGTCCAGCACATTGGCCCGGTCTGCAAGGCGGAAAATGTCGGCGTAATGCGCAATGCCGCGCGCCGACTGCATCCCCGCGGGCATGGTGAAATGGGTCTGGTGGCCGTTCAGCCAGGCAAGAAACACGATGCCCGCCTTGTAATATTGCGTTGGCGCCTCAAAGATTTTGCGCGATAGCGGTACGGTCGGCTCGATGATCGCGCGGAAGCGGGCATTGTTGCCCGCTGCCAGCGCCGCCAGAGCACTGGAAGCCTGTGGTGCCACAGCATCGAAAATGCCGAGCAGCGCATGGCTGTGCCTGTTTCCGTCGCCTTCGATCAGCGGCGCATAGTTGAAATCATCGCCCGTGAAGCACAGCACGCCTTCCGGCAGGCGGTTGCGCAAGGCGATTTCGTAGCGCTCCTCCAGAAGCGAAATTTTTATGCCTTCCACCTTGTCGCGATTGGTTTCGATGATGCCAATGACGGTGTTCAGTGCTTCATCGAAATTTTCCGAGCCCCAATAGCCTTTGAGCTGTGGGTCGAACATATCGCCCAGCCAGTGCAGCACGACCTTTTCGCGGGCCTGCGCGAGAATCCGGCCATAGACCTTGACGTAGTCGTCCGGCGATCTGGCGATGCGGGCCAGCGCGCGGCTGGCCATCAGGATGAAGCGCCCGCCATGTTTTTCGATGAAAGCGGCCTGCGTTTCATAGGCCTTGATGATGTCGTCGAGGCTTCTTGCCTCCGCCGGATCGAGGTGGTCGGTGCCTGCGCCAGAGGCAAGATCGGCACCCGCGACAGTCTTGCTTTCGGCGAGCGAGCGGCGGATCAGTTCCTGTGCGCCCGCCCAGTTCAGCCCCATGCCGCGCTGCGACGTATCCATCGCTTCGGCGATCCTGAAACCGAGGCCCCACAGGTGATGCCGGAAAGCCATGGTCGCCTCCCAGTCTATCGCCGGGTCGTTCCATGGGCGGGTATCTTTCAGCGGATCGGAGACCACATGCGCTGCCGCATAGGCGATGCGATTGAACTGCGGCGGGCTTTTGGGGCGCGGGGTTTGCGTCCCGGTCAGCCTGTAGGCAACCAAGGTTCCATTGCCATCCGGCAGCATCAGTTGATGATCGCCCATGATTGTTCCTCCGCCTCTCATGCCTGATTTTAATTTAGAACGTTCCAAATGGCAATTCGGTCAAAAATTGTGGCGAAAGTGTGATTTGAGCGTGTTTTGGCGTCGAACACGGGTTTTCGGGAAAAACATGCACCAAAAACCGGCTTGAATTGTGGCAAACTCAAGGCACAGAGCGGTTTTTCTCCCGGCTCTTGACAGGGTTGGAACGTTCCAATTAAATCACCAATCGAAACCGGAGCAGACCATGAGCAAGGGCAGCGTCACCGTTATCGACATTGCGCGCGAGGCTGGCGTGTCGAAATCGACCGTCTCGCTGGTTCTGCGTGACAGTCCGCTGGTTCATGCCGAAACCCGCGCCAAGGTGCAGGCGGCAATCGAGAAACTGGGCTATGTCTATAACCGTTCGGCGGCCAATCTCCGTCAGGCGAAGTCGAAAATCATCGGCCTTGTGGTCAATGACCTGACCAACAGTTTCTTTGCCGAACTTGCCGTCGGTGTGGACCGTGTCATGCAGTCGGCTGGCTATGTGCAGTTTCTGGCCAATACGGCGGAAAGCATCGATCGCCAGCGCGAGGTGATCGCCTCGATGCGCGAACATGGCATTGCCGGGCTGATCGTTTCGCCGGCGCGGGGTACTGAGGCCAATGACCTGAAACCATTGGCGAAAAGCGGCCTGCCGGTTGTGCAGATGGTGCGCGAGGTGCCGGGTGCCGGCGTTTCCTCCATCGTTTCGGATAATCGCGGCGGTGTGGCGAAGGCGGTCGAGCATCTGGTGTCGCTGGGGCACAGGTCGATCGCCTTCATGGGCGGCTATGCGGATATAGCGGTCTTTGCCGAGCGCGTTTCGGGTTATTGCGCAGGGCTGGAGCAGGCGGGCATCGGCTTCGACGAGGCGCTGGTCTTCACCTCCGCCCCGTCGCGCGCTGGTGGGGTTGAGGCGCTGGAACAGATGCTGCGGCAGGGCATGAAGCCGACGGCTGCGGTGTGCTTCAACGATGCGGTTGCTTTCGGTGTCTGCGATGGCTTGCGGGCTGCAAATCTGGAGCCGGGGCGGGATTTCGGCGTCGTTGGCTTTGACGATGTGATCGAGGCAAAGACGGCTGTTCCGGCACTGACGACCGTGGCTGTCGATCCGCAAGGTTTGGGAGAACGTGCGGCACAGCTTTTGCTGAAGCAGATCAATTCGGAACGGGTGGAGGCGGAGGCGCAGCGCTTGTCGGTGCGTCTTGCGGTGCGTGCGAGTTGCGGCGCGCCGTTCAGAAAACCGGAGGAGAAATTCGAATGGCAAAGTGGGGCCTTATAGGCGCAAGCACCATTGCGAAAGAGTGGGTGATCGGGGCCATTCGCGCCACTGGCGGCGAAGTGATTTCGGTTTACAGCACCAATGCCGAACGCGGCGAAACCTATGCCCGTGAAAACGGGATTGCCCGCGCCGTGACCAGCCTCGAAGCGCTTTTGTCCGACCCGGAAATCGACGCGGTCTATATCTCCACCACCAATGAACTGCATCGCGATCAGGCGATTGCCGCGGCACAAGCGGGCAAGCATATCCTGTGCGAAAAGCCGCTGGCGCTGACGATTGGTGATGCGCACCAGATGCTGAAAGCCGTGCGCGAGGCGGGCGTTGTGGCAGGCACCAACCATCATTTGCGCAATGCGGCCAGCCACCGCGCCATGCGCGATGCCATTGCTGCGGGCAAGATCGGCAAGGTGCTGGGCGCCCGCGTTTTTCATGCGGTTTATCTGCCGCCGCATCTGCAAGGCTGGCGCATCGAGCGCCCCGATGCGGGCGGCGGCGTGATCCTCGACATCACCGTGCATGATGCCGACACGCTGCGTTTTGTGCTGGGTGAAAATCCGGTCGAAGCGGTCGCTTTCAGCCAACAGGGTGGCTTGAGTGGCCAAGGGCTGGAAGATGGCGTGATGGGTGTGCTGCGTTTTCCATCCGGCGCGATTGCCCAGTTTCATGATGCCTTCACCGCCAAATATGCCGAAACCGGCTTCGAGGTGCATGGCAGCGAAGGCTCGCTCATTGCGCGCAATGTGATGACGCAAAAGCCGGTCGGGAGCGTGCTGCTGCGTGATCAAAACGGCGAGCACGAATTGCCGCTCGACCACAAAAATCTCTACGAAACCGCCTTGCATTCTTTCCACGATGCCATTGCCGGAAAAGGCCAGCCATCGGCGACATTGGAGGACGGCATCTGGTCGCTCGCGACCGGGCTTGCCGTCGCTGAAGCTGCCAAGACCGGCAAGGCAACCGCCGTTCATTCAGGACTTTGAGACTTAACTTATGAGCAAGCATATTTCATTTGCTGAAGCAGCCGCACTCATCCCCGACAATGCCGTCGTTTCGGTCTCGTCATCAAGCGGCCTTGGCTGCCCGGATATGATGCTAAAAGCCATTGGCGAGCGGTTCGACGAAACCGGCCACCCCAAAAACATCACCACGCTGCACCCGATCGCGGCGGGCGATATGAGCGGCATCAAGGGTGTTGATTACATCGCCAAGAAGGGGCTTCTCAAGAAGATCATTGGCGGTTCCTACCCATCCGGGCCATCAAGCGCCGAGCCGCCGCTGATCTGGCAGATGATCACCAATAACGAGATCCCGGCCTATAATATCCCGTCGGGCATTTTGTTCGACATGCACCGCGAAGCTGCCGCCAAGCGCCCCGGCGTGCTGACTAAGGTGGGGCTCGATACATTCGTCGATCCCAAGCGTCAGGGCACCGCGATGAACGATAAGGCGCGTGAGGAACCGGTGGTAAAGCGCGTCAGTTTCGAGGGCGAGGAGTGGCTCTATTTTCCGGCCATCATCCCGCAGGTGGCGATCATCCGGGCAACCACGGCGGATGAACGCGGCAATCTCACCTATGAGCATGAGGGCGCCACTCTCGGCGGGTTGGACCAGGCGCTGGCGGCGCGCAACAATGGCGGCATCGTCATTGCGCAGGTGAAGCGCATTGCCAAGGAAGGCACGCTGAAACCGCATGACGTGCGCGTGCCGGGTGTTCTGGTCGATTATATCGTGGTTGATCCCGACCAGAAGCAGACGACGCAGACGCTCTATGATCCGGCGATTTCCGGCGAGATTTTCCGCCCGCTGGATACGTTCCGCCTGGCCGAATTCAATATTCAAAAGGCGATTGCGCGGCGTGTCGCACAGGAATTGCAGGCGGGCAGTGCTGTCAATCTGGGCTTCGGCATTTCCGCCAATGTGCCGCGCATTCTGCTGGAAGAAGGCCTGCATGGCGCAGTGACATGGGTGATCGAGCAGGGCGCTGTCGGCGGCGTGCCGTTGCTGGATTTCGCCTTTGGCTGTGCGTCCAATGCCGACGCCTATATGCCGTCGCCCTATCAGTTCACCTATTTTCAGGGCGCGGGCTTTGACGCCTCGCTTCTGTCCTTCCTTGAGATCGGGCGCGACGGCTCGGTCAATGTGTCGAAACTGTCATTCCGTCCGCATGTGACGGCGGGCGCTGGCGGCTTTGTCGATATTACCGCGCGCGCCAGGAAGATTGTCTTCTCCGGCATGTTCAATGCCGGTGCAAAACTGTCGGTCGCTGACGGCAAGCTGGTGATCGAAAAAGAAGGCAAGCTCAAAAAGCTTGTCAATGCGGTTGAGCATGTCACCTTCTCCGGCCCGCGCGGCGTCGAGCAGGGGCAGGACATTACCTATGTCACCGAGCGCGCTGTGATGAAGCTGACGGCGGAAGGCATCGTGCTGACCGAGATTGCGCCCGGTATCGACTTGCAGGCGCATATTCTGGATCAAGCCGAGTTTCCGCTGATTGTTTCCGACCGGCTCAAGACCATGGACAAGGCGCTGTTCCGCGAAGAGCCGATCGGGCTCACGCTGCCGCAAAAACCTGCCCGAAAGCTGGAGGCGTAAATGGTTCAACGGATAGAAATAACAACCGAGAACCACATTGCCGTCATGACCATCAGACGGCCCGAAAAGCTCAATGCCTTCGATATCGAGCTTTTGCAGGAATTGTCTGCCGCCTGCGACCGGGTGGAGGCGGATAGCAGCGTGCGGGTCGCGATCCTGACGGCTGAGGGCAAGGCTTTTTCCGCAGGCGGCGACATCAAGGCCTGGGGCGGCATGGAACCGCAAGAGTTTGGCCATGCCTGGGTGCGCTATGGGCATCGCGTGTTTGAGCGTCTGGCGACTTTGCGTGTGCCGCTGATCGCGGCGATGAATGGTCATGCGCTGGGCGGCGGGCTGGAACTGGCGGGTGCCGCCGATATCCGCATTGTCGAGCGGCAGGCGAAGATCGGCCTGCCGGAAACCTCGCTCGGCATGGTGCCTGGCTGGTCTGGCACGCAGCGCCTTGTGCGCCGTTTCGGGGCGCAGATCGTGCGCCGCATGGTGCTGGGCGGTGAAATGTTTACGGCAGACGAAGCCCTTTCGCATGGGCTGGTCGATCATGTGGTCGATACGGGCGAAGCCTTGCAGGCGGCGCAGGCCTATGCGGCGCGGGTCGCCAGACGCGGGCCGGCTGCGCTCGAAATTTCCAAACTGATGCTGTCCGTCGCCAATGGCGAGGACAATGGAACAGCTGTCGAGGCGCTGGGATCCATCCTTGTCGCCAAGACCGGCGATCTGAAAGAAGGCGTGCGCTCGTTTGCCGAAAAGCGCGAAGCGAATTTTAAGGGAGAATGGTAATGAGCGTTGTCGTCAAACCACAGCCTTTGACCGGGCTGGAAGTCCGCGAATTCTCCATGCTGATCGATGGCAAATGGGTGGGCAGCGAAAGCGGAAAGACCATCGAGCGCGTGGCGCCCGGCCATGGCGTCACCGTGAGCCGTTATCCGGCAGGTAACAAGGCCGATGTGGAACGCGCCGTTGCGAGCGCGCGCAAGGCATTTGACGATGGGCGCTGGTCGTCGAAAACCGCTTCGCAGCGTTCGCTGGTTCTGCTGAAAGCTGCCGATCTGATCGAGGCGCGGGCGGAAGAGCTTGCCTATCTCGATGCGATTGAAGCCGGCAAACCAATTAGCCAAGTGCGGGGCGAAATTGCCGGTTCGGTCGATATCTGGCGCTATGCGGCAGCGCTTGCGCGCGACCTGCATGGCGAAAGCTACAACACGCTGGGCGATGGTACTTTGGGCGTCGTGCTGCGCGAGGCAATCGGCGTGGTGTCGATCATCACGCCGTGGAATTTCCCGTTCCTGATCGTCGGCCAAAAGCTGCCTTTTGCGTTGGCTGCGGGCTGTACGGCGGTGGTAAAACCTTCGGAACTGACCTCCGGCTCGACACTGCTGCTCGGCGAAATTCTGGCCGAAGCGGGTTTGCCGGATGGGGTCGTGAACATCGTGACCGGAACGGGTGCCGATGTCGGCCAGCATATGAGCACGCATCCGCATGTCGATATGGTGTCGTTCACCGGCTCCACCGGCGTGGGCAAGCTCACCATGGCCAATGCGGCGCAAACGCTGAAGAAAGTGTCGCTGGAGCTTGGCGGCAAGAACCCGCAAATCCTGTTTCCGGATGCGGATATGGATGCCTTTATCGATGCCGCCGTGTTCGGTGCGTGGTTCAACGCGGGCGAGTGCTGCAATGCCGGGTCGCGCCTGATCGTGCATCGCTCGATTGTCGATGCGATTGTCGGGCGCGTGGCCGATCTGTCGAAAAAGGTGATCGTTGGCGATCCGCTTGATGTCAGCACGCAGGTCGGCGCGATCATCACGCCGCAGCATTTGGATAAGGTTGGCGCCTATGTCGATCAGGCCAAAAAGGCAGGCGCTGCAATTGCCCATGGCGGCGATGTGCTGGACCTCGGTCTTGGCCACTATATGGGACCGACTATTCTTGCAGGCGTGAAGGCCGACATGGCCGTGGCGCGCGAGGAAGTGTTCGGCCCGGTTCTGTCGGTGCTTTCCTTCGATACGGTGGACGAGGCGATCTCGATTGCCAATGCGGTCGATTACGGGCTTTCAGCGGGCGTGTGGAGCCGCGATTTCGATACCTGCATGACTATCGGGCGCAAGGTGCGGGCGGGCACGGTCTGGATGAACACTTTTATGGACGGCACGCCGGAACTGCCTTTCGGCGGCTATCGCCAGTCCGGTCTGGGGCGCGAATTGGGGCGTCATGCGGTGGAGGATTATACCGAGACCAAGACGCTCAACATGCATATCGGTGCGCGCACGGGCTGGTGGATGCCGCAAGGAAAATAGGGAGCGACGGCTTTGGGAGGACAGCCGGATATCGTCATCATCGGATCGGGCATCGGCGGCGCGACAATGGCCGCCGGTCTTGCCGCATCCGGTGCCGACATTCTTATTCTGGAGGCGGGAGAGCGCCTGGCCGACAGGCCGGAAAACCGCGACCCGCGCGCCATTTTCCAACAGGGCTTCTTTCGCCCGCAAGAGTTCTGGCACGAGGCGGACGGCACGCCGTTCAATCCCGGCAATTATTACAATGTCGGCGGCAATTCCAAATTTTATGGCGCGGTGCTGATCCGCTATCGGCGCGAGGATTTTGAGGAGCTTGCGCATCTGGAAGGCGTGTCGCCCGCATGGCCCTTTGCCTATCAGGAACTGGAGCCGTGGTATTGCAAGGCGGAAGAGCTGTTTCAGGTGCGCGGCGCGTTGGGTGATGATCCGACCGAGCCGCATCATTCAAGGCCCTATCCTTATGCGGCTATCCGCGACGAGCGCCCGATTGCCGATGTGCGGGCGCGGCTGAAAAAGGCGGGGCTGCATCCGGCTTCCTTGCCATTGGGTGTTGATATCGAGCGTTGGCTGGCAAAGGCCAGAACGCCTTGGGATGCGCATCCCAATTGCGATGACGGCAAGATGGACGCGGAAACCTGCCCGCTTGCGCAGGCGCTTCAATATCCGAATGTCCGGCTGGAAACTTCCGCGCGTGTGACGCGGCTGGAAGCGGGGCCGGATGGGAAAACAATCACGGCGGTTCATTATATGAAGGACGGCGAGGCGCTGGTCCAGCGTCCGAAGCTCGTCATCCTGTCTGCCGGTGCCGTGCAGTCGGCGGCGCTTTTGCTGCGGTCGGGCTTGGCCAATCGCTCCGATCAGGTGGGGCGCAATTTCATGAACCACAATGCGAGCGCCGTGATCGCCTTCGATCCGCGCTACCGCAATGACAGCATCTACCAGAAGACATTCGGCTTCAATGATTACTATCTGTCGGATGGGGCAGGCGGGCCGCCGCTTGGCAATGTGCAATTGCTGGGGCGCGTGTCTGGCGCGATCCTGAAATCCAATATGCCTCGCGTGCCGGAATGGCTGTTGAACCGCATCGCCGGGCATACGATCGATTTCTACGCCATGAGCGAAGACCTGCCATCGCCGGAAAGCCGCGTGAGCGTGGATGGCGACCGCATTATTCTGCATTGGGTGCGCAGCAACTGGAAGGCGCATCGGATGCTGGTCGAAAAGCTCAAAGCCGCGCTGCGTGCGGCGGGGTTTCCGGTGGTACTGTCGCGGCCCTTTGACCGACGCACGCCGTCGCATCAATGCGGCACGGTGCGCATCGGCAACGATCCGGCAACCGCGCCGCTCGATCCCTGGTGCCGCGCTTATGACCACCCCAATCTCCATGTGGTCGATGCATCGCTTCTGCCGACATCGGCGGCGGTCAATCCGGCGCTGACCATTGCCGCGCAGGCCTTGCGCGTGGCGGACCATTTGAACCGGGAGGTGCTGGCATGAACCGTCAAAGACCTGTTGCGCTGGTGACTGGCGGGCGGCGCGGGATCGGGCTTGGCATTGCCCGCACGCTTGCCGCAAAGGGTTTTGATCTGGCGATCACAGACCGCGAATGCGACGAGGCCGTCATCCACGAATTGCGCGGGCTTGGCGGAAAGGTGGCTTTCCTTGAAAGCGATCTCGCCGCCGTTGGAACGCATGAGAAAACTGTTTCCGCGGTGATGAAGGAGTTCGGCGGCATCGATTGCCTCGTCAACAATGCAGGCATGGGTTCGGTCGAGCGCGGCGATTTTCTGGCTCTGAAGCCGGAAAATTTCGATACGATCATGGATGTAAACCTGCGCGGCACGGTGTTTTTCACGCAGGCCGTGGTGAAGGCCATGCTGGCCGCAGCCGAAGTGCGCTTTCCACGCAGCATTATAACCATCAGTTCGGTTTCGTCGGTGATGACATCGCCGGAGCGGCTTGATTACTGCATCAGCAAGGCAGGCCTCACCGCCTTCGTGCAGGGGCTGGCGCTGCGTCTGGCCGAAGCGCGGATCGGCGTGTTCGAGGTGCGTCCCGGCATCATCCGCACCGACATGACGGCAAAGGTTACAGAGCGCTACGATGCGCTGATCGAAGGCGGTCTGGTGCCGATGAAGCGCTGGGGCGAGGCGGGCGATGTCGGGGCCATTGTCGCCGGCCTTGCCGGTGGCGATTTCATCTTTGCGACCGGCTCGGCGATCCATGCCGATGGCGGCCTGTCGATTGCAAAATTATAAGGGTAGCGCGATGGATTACGATTATATCATCGTCGGCGGCGGGCCTGCCGGTTGCGTTCTCGCCAATCGCCTGAGTGAGGATGCATCGATAAAAGTGCTGCTGCTGGAAGCGGGCGGAAGCGACTGGAATCCGCTGTTCCACATGCCCGCGGGCTTTGCCAAAATGACCAAGGGTGTGGCCAGCTGGGGTTTTGAAACCGTTCCGCAAAAGCACATGAAAAACCGCGTGCTGCGCTATACGCAGGCGAAAGTCATCGGCGGCGGCTCCTCGATCAATGCGCAGATCTATACGCGCGGCAATGCCGCCGATTACGATCTGTGGGCCGATGAAGAAGGCTGCACCGGCTGGGATTATCGCCATGTGCTGCCCTATTTCAAACGCGCCGAGGACAATCAGCGCTTCAACGATGATTATCATTCCTATGGCGGGCCGTTGGGCGTTTCGATGCCTTCCGCGCCGCTGCCGATCTGCGATGCCTATATCCGCGCCGGGCAGGAACTGGGCATTCCCTATAATCCCGATTTCAACGGGCGTGAGCAGGCGGGCGTCGGCTTTTACCAGCTTACCCAGCGCAACCGTTGCCGCTCCTCGGCCTCGCTTGCCTATCTTGCGCCGATCAGGGATCGCCGGAACCTGACGATCCGCATGAATGCGCAGGTAGCCAATATCGTGCTGGAAAAGACGCGCGCCACCGGCGTTGTGCTGATGAGCGGCGAGGTCTTGCGCGCCGCGCGCGAAATCATCGTTTCGTCCGGCGCCATCGGCTCACCGAAACTTCTGCTGCAATCGGGCATTGGCCCCGCCGATCATCTGAATGCGGTCGGCGTTGCGGTGAAGCACGATCTGCCCGGCGTGGGCGAGAACATGCAGGATCATCTCGACCTCTTTGTCATTGCCGAATGCACCGGCGATCACACCTATGACGGCGTGGCGAAGCTGCACCGCACGCTTGCCGCCGGACTGCAATATATGCTGCTGCGCTCCGGCCCGGTGGCGTCGAGCCTGTTTGAAACCGGCGGCTTCTGGTATGCCGACCCGGATGCCCGCTCGCCGGATATCCAGTTTCATCTGGGGCTGGGTTCGGGCATCGAGGCGGGTGTCGAAAAACTCAAGAATGCCGGTGTGACGCTCAACTCCGCCTATCTGCATCCGCGCTCGCGCGGGACGGCGCGGCTTGCTTCCAATGATCCGGCAGCAGCCCCACTGATCGATCCCAATTACTGGAGCGACCCGCATGATCGCAAAATGTCGCTCGAAGGATTGAAGATCGCGCGTGAAATCATGCAACAGGACGCCTTGAAGCCCTATGTCATGGCTGAACGCCTGCCGGGGCCGAAGGTGGTTACAGACGACGATCTGTTCGATTATGCCTGCGCCAATGCCAAGACCGACCACCACCCCGTCGGCACCTGCAAGATGGGGACCGACGCGATGGCTGTGGTTGATCTCGACCTCAAGGTGCGCGGTCTTGAAGGTCTGCGGGTCTGCGACAGCTCGGTCATGCCGCGCGTTCCATCGTGTAACACCAATGCGCCGACCATCATGATCGGCGAAAAGGGAGCGGACATGATTCGCGGCCTCGATCCGCTGCCGCCGGTGGTGTTCTCGTGGGAGCGCAACGAGCGGAAGGCGATCGGGCGTTAATCGTTTTCAACCGGCTCGAAGCGCAGATAGCCCACAATGTTCGAGCCGCGCCGTTCGGGATTGTCGGACGGATGATTGACGCCGTCGGTCACGGCAACGGCGGCAAAATCGAATGGCGACACGCCTTCAAGACAAGCCGCATTGACGCCGAACTGGTTCGGATTGGAGCGGCGCTGGTGATGCGTATAAATCCCGCAGCGGGAACAGAAATAGTGTTTCGCGCGGCCCGTATTGAAGGTGTAGAGCGTCAGCGCGTCTTCGCCTTCGAGGATTTCCAGCCCGCCAAGATCAGCCGAAACCGCCACGGCCCCGCGCATCCGGCAATAGGAGCAGGTGCAGCGCCGCGCCGTGTGAAGACCGTCGGATAATTTGACACGAAAGCGCACGGTTCCGCAGTGGCATGCGCCATTGGCTTCCTTGATATCGGGATTCATTGTTCTCTCCTCGCATTCGGCCGAACGATATTTTCTTTTTTGCCGATTTACCACCGCTGAAAACCGGTTAAGTTTATCGTCTGGAACAGTTCTGGGAGTGAGCTTTCATGGGTGAATTCGCGGTCGTGACGGGCGGCAGCACCGGCATTGGAAGACATCTGGTTTCGGCTTTTTCCGAGGCGGGCTACACGGTTGCCTTCAGCTATCGTGATGATGATGATGCCGCACAATCGCTTGTCGAGGCCATAGAGGAGGCTGGCGGTCAGGCGTTGGGGCTTGGCTGCGATGTCGGAAGGCGTGCCGAAGTGGAAGCCTTTTTCGATGAGGTCTGCGACTGGTTCGGCGATGCGCCGGATGTGCTGGTCAACAATGCGGGCATCCAGACCTGGGCGCCCTTGCTGGAACTTTCGGAAGAGGGGTGGGACGATGTCATCCGCACCAATCTGAAAGGCTGTTTTCTCAACACGCAGGCTGCCGCAAAGCGCATGGTGGAAGCCGACAAGGGCGGCGCCATCGTCAATATCGGTTCCGGCTGCAACAAGCTCGCCTTTCCGAAACTTGTTTCCTACACGGCTTCGAAGGGCGGGATAGAGCAGTTCACCAAATCTTCGGCGGTGGAGCTTGGGCCGCACGGCATCCGGGTGAATTGTGTTGCGCCCGGCGCAATCCTCAATGAGCGGACGGCGAAAGAACAGCCCGACTATGCGGGCACCTGGGCGCGCATCACGCCGCTGCGCCGGGTGGGAACAGCGGAGGACATTTCCGGCCCGGTCCTGTTTTTTGCGTCCGATGCGGCGCGCTTTGTCACCGGCCAGACGATCTGGGTCGATGGCGGTGTCTTTTCACAGGCCAACTGGCCTTATGAGGGGTGATGGTTCGGTGGTGATCCCGACAGGAATCGAACCTGTGACCTACAGATTAGGAATCTGTCGCTCTATCCTACTGAGCTACGGGACCAACCGATGCGCATTCGCCGGTGATTCCGGCATTGCGAATGCTTTCAGACACATACTGTTTTTCATCCCGGTCGCCAACCCCGCAAAAAGCGGGGCGGGCAGTTTTATTCAGTTTCAGGCCGCAAGCGCCGTTTCCACCAGCGATGCAAAATAGCTGACCCCATAGGGAATGGCATCGTCGTTGAAATCATAGGCCGGGTGGTGCAGGCCGGGCGTGTCGCCATTGCCAAGGAAAATATAGGCGCCGGGGCGTGCTTCCAGCATGTAGGAAAAATCCTCCGCCGCCATCATCGGCGCGACATTCTCATCCACCTTGCCTTCGCCCGCCACCGCACTTGCCACGCGGGCCGCAAACTCCGTCTGCGCATCGTGGTTGAAGGTGACCGGGTAATTGTTCTTGTAGCGCACCGTGATTTCCGCGCCCGTCGCGGCGGCGATACCGGCCGCTGCCTCGCGGATGCGGCGTTCGGCAAAGGCGCGGGTTTCCTGCTTGAGCGTGCGGACAGTGCCCGACAGCGTCGCCTTTTCCGGGATCACATTATAGGCCTCGCCCGCGATGAACTTCGTCACCGAGATTACGAGCGAATCGAGCGGATCGGCATTGCGCGAGACGATGCCCTGAAGGGCAATCATCAATTGGGAACCGGCAAGAATCGGATCGATGGTGCGGTGCGGCTGCGCCGCATGGCCGCCGCGCCCGGAAATGAACAGGTCGAACTCATCGGTCGCGGCCATGATCGGGCCTTTTCGCATCGCGAACTGGCCGACCGGCAGGCCCGGCATGTTGTGGACGCCATAGGCTTCCGAAATATTGAAGCGGTCCATCACGCCGTCCTCGACCATGGCAAGGCCGCCCGCGCCGCCTTCTTCTGCAGGCTGGAACAGGAGCGCGACCGAGCCGCGGAAATTGCGCGTTTCGGCGAGATACTGCGCAGCGCCGAGCAGCATGGATGTGTGGCCGTCATGGCCGCAGGAATGCGCCTTGCCGGGATTTTGCGAGGCCCATTCCACACCGCTCGTCTCAAGGATGGGCAGGGCATCCATGTCGGCGCGCAGGCCGATGGCCGGGCCATCGCCGTGGCGGCCCTTGATGATGCCGACGACGCCGGTGCGCCCGACGCCGCTTTCCACCAGATCGCAACCGAAGGATTTCAGCTTGTCCTCGACGAATTTCGCGGTTTCGTGCACGTCATAGAGCAGTTCAGGATTCTGGTGCAGTTTTCGCCGCCAGGCGGCGATTTCCGCTTGCGTTTCAACGGCACGATTCAACACTGGCATTTTCTGATGGCTCCCCGGACCGGGCATGATTTGGAGAAGGCAGGATATGACGTTTCGGTGAAAGCGGGCAATCCCTGTTTGCCTTTTCATCGCCACATGGCATAGATAAAGAAAGCGTTAATCTCCCATTATGGCGCAGTTCGGACCCGCAGAAGTTGCAGGCTATTTCGATTGGAACTACGGAATGATGTCGAAATCATTGAAAATCTGGTTTGCAGCTGCTGGCCTGTCCGTGACCGCGCTGGCATCGGCTGCGGCTAATCCCTCGATTGCGGTGGATGTGGCAACCGGCAAGGTCTATCAGCAGAGGGAAGCTTTCCAGCGCTGGTATCCCGCCTCGCTCACCAAGATGATGACGGCCTATGTCGCCTTCCGTGCGCTGCAATCGGGTCAGATGACGCTGGATTCGCCGGTGCGCATGACGGTCAATGCCTCCAAGGAGCCGCCAAGCAAGATGGGCTACAAGCCCGGCTCGGTCATGACGCTCGATACGGCGCTGAAGATCATGCTGGTGAAGTCTGCCAATGATGTGGCCGTGGCCGTTGCCGAGGCCGTGGGCGGAACCGAATCCGCTTTCGTCCAGCGCATGAATGCGGAGGCGCAGCGTCTCGGCATGGTCGGCTCGCATTTCGCCAATCCGAACGGGCTGCATAATCCCAACAATTATACGACGGCGCGCGATCTCGCGGTTCTGGCCGTGCAGTTGCGCCGCGAATTTCCGCAATATGCGCATTATTTCGCAACCGAAGCCATCGATCCCGGCGCGGGCAAGAAAGTGCAGGCGAATTACAACATCCTGCTTGGCCGTTACGATGGCGCGGATGGCATGAAGACAGGTTTTGTCTGCGCGTCCGGTTTCAATCTTGCAAGCTCCGCCACGCGCAATGGCCGCACGGTGCTGGCGATCATTCTCGGCGCGGATCGGCAGGAAGCGCGCGCCGTTCAGGCCGCGCAGATGATGACCGATGCTTTCCGCACCAGCGGTTCCGGCGGGCCGACGCTCGCGACCTTGCGTCCTGCCGCGGGCGGCAATCTCAATCAGGCCGTCGATATGCGCAAGGCGATCTGCAGCCAGCAGGCCATGGCCGACCGCTGGGACGGCCGCGATGTCGAGGGCAAGCTGAAAATCAATTCGCCCTATATCCATGCGATGGATCGCGATCCGGTTGCGGTGCAGGTGGGACTGGTTTCCCAGCCCGGCCCGACGACCCGACCGAGCCAGCTCGACATTTCGCAGGTTCCGGTGCCCATGCCGCGCCCGCAGCGGGCAGTGGGTGTCAAGACAACGGCCATTAACTGATATGCGAAATCCCATTCCCGTTTCCGTGCTGACCGGCTTTCTCGGTTCCGGCAAGACGACGCTGCTCAACCGGCTTTTAAAAGATCCGGCGCTCAGCGATACGGCGGTCATCATCAACGAGTTCGGTGAGGTCAGCATCGATCATCTGCTGGTCGAGCAGGCAAGCGAGGGCGTGATCGAGCTTGCCGACGGCTGCCTGTGCTGCACGGTGCGCGGCGAACTGGTCGATACGCTGGCCGATCTGATCGACCGCCTCCAGACCGGGCGCATCAAGGCGCTGAAGCGCGTCATCATCGAAACCACCGGGCTTGCCGATCCGGCGCCGGTGCTGCATTCGATCATGGGCCATCCGGTGCTCATGCAGGTTTTCCGGCTCGACGGGGTTCTGGCGACGGTGGATGCCGTCAACGGCATGGCGACGCTCGACAATCACGCGGAAGCCGTCAAGCAGGCGGCGATGGCCGACCGCATCGTGCTGACCAAGACCGATCTGCCGGAAGCGCAGGCCGGGCTTGCGGCACTGAAGGCGCGTCTTCATGCGCTCAATCCCGGCGCGGATATTCTGGAAGCCGGCGAACAGCGCACCGGCTATGCCGCGCTTTTCGAATGCGGGCTTTATAACCCGGAAACAAAATCGGCGGATGTGCAGCGCTGGCTCAAGGCGGAAGCCTATGAGGACGAGCATCACGGCCATTCCCATCATGACCATGTGTGCGGGCCGGATTGCGATCACGACCATCACCATCACCATCACAATCATGGTCACGCGCATCATCATCACCATGACGATGCGATCCGTTCGTTCTCGCTGCGCCATGATGCGCCGATCCCGCTCTCGACCTTCGACATGTTCCTCGATCTTCTGCGTTCGACGCATGGCGAGAAGCTTCTGCGCGTGAAGGGCATCGTGCAGATTGCCGAAGATCCGGACCGCCCGGTCGTCATCCATGGCGTGCAGAAGATTTTCCATCCGCCGGCCCGCCTGCCGCAATGGCCGCAGGACAAGCATGAGACGCTTCTGGTGATGATCGTGAAGGACTTGCCGGAAACCTATGTGCGTGAGCTTTTCGATGCGTTTTTGGGACGCCCGGCGCTCGACCGGCCGGACCGGGCCGCGCTGACCGAAAACCCGCTGGCTATTCCGGGTTTCTCGCCCCGGAGCTGACCATCACTTCCTGCGAATGAGAAAGCGGTGCAGCGTGCCTTCCCGCTCCTGCGCGATGAGGGCATGTCCTTCCTGCGTGCAGAAATGCGGGACATCGATGCCGGACAGCGGGTCCGTCGCTTCCACCCAGAGAAGCGCGCCGCTTGGCATTTTTTCCAGACGATTGCGGGTTTTCAAAACCGGAAGGGGGCATTTCAGCCCCCTCAGATCGTAGACAGGAATGGCATCCTGCAAAGTCGTCAGTCCCCGATGATCTTCCACCACGGCTTTTTCGGTTCGGCGGCTGCCACAGATGTCGGCTGTTCGACATTCTGCGCCACCGTGCTGGCGGTGGTCATTTCTGAAATCTGCGGTGTGACCGGCTGGGCGGCAGCTTGTGCCGGTGCCGTCGGTTTTGGCTGCGGCGCTGCGGCAATGGCCGTCGGCTGGATGGAGGGCGTTGCCGGGCGGATATCCGGCGCACCTGTCTTTTCAGCGGAAGAAGGCGTCAGTGACGGCGGCTCGCGCGTTACCTTTTCGCCGCGTGCGCGCGCAGCGCTCCAGGCGGAGACGAGCTTGGCCTCGGCAATGCCCTGAATGGACGGTGCCGGTGCCTTCTGGCTGGCGCTGAAAGCCGTCTGGAAGGTCTTTTCGTAAGACGCATAGGACATGGCCTCGCCGCCGACCGATGGCGGGCAGGCATCCGTCGGGGACAGCGGCTGGCCGTCCGGCGTCGAAACGTTGAACACATAGCGCTTTTCGCAGACATCGACCTTCGGCGGCACCTTGCTGACCTCGAAGGCGTCGTAGCCCTGCTTCAGCATCTTCCAGAACGGGTAATTCGCGTCGTTCTTGTAGCGCGCCATATTGGCGGCGGTCATGCGGAACGGAAATGCCTGAATCTGGAAGTCGCGCTGGCCGCCCTTGAAGGCATCGCGGCCGAAGGCGTAAATTTCCGCGACCTGTTCGTCGGTCATCGAATAGCAGCCCGACGACGAACAGGCGCCATGCACCATCAGGTGCTGGCCGGTGCGGCCATTGGCGCGGTCATAGGCGTTGGGGAAGCCGATATTGAACGAGAGATAATAGCTCGAATTCGGATTCATCTGGGCGGGGCGGACGGTATAGAACCCCTCCGGCGCCTGACGGTCGCCCTCGATATATTTCGGGCCGAGCTTGCCCGACCATTTGCAGATCTCATAGGATGCAATCTGGTCGTATTTGCCGTTGTTCTTCTGCTTCCAGACTTCCAGAACGCCTTCTTCCTTGAAGATGCGCACCATGATCGGCGAGGTGCGGGTCATGCCCTTCGCCTTCATCCGGGCAACGACCTTTTCGGGAAGCGGCTTTTCAGCCCTGAGGCTCAGATCGGATACGGACGAACCCTGACAGCCCGCGAGAAGCGCGGTTGCCATTACGGAGCCTAGAATTGCAGTTCTGATCTTCATGTCGCATCAAGTCTGTTAGAGCTACGCCAGAGACTTTATGAGCAAAAGCCAATTTCCTGTAGGCCGGATTTTATAACTGAAACCTTACGGTATCGTTTATAAATCCTTGCTCAAATAGCTAAAATCGGGCGCGTCGGCAATATGGCCGAATTTGCAGCTTGATGCAAATCCGGAAAGCGCGCGGCTTCCCGGATGCATTATCGATCAATTGATGGTGAAAATCAGATGTTGCGGCCGATTTCGAGGAATTTCTGGCGGCGTTCCTGCTTCAGCGTTTCGCCGTCGACATCCTTCATCGCGCGCAGCGAGGCGGTGATGATGTCGCCGGTGGCGTCGATGACGGATTCCTTGCCGCGATGCGCGCCGCCCATCGGTTCGGGAATGATGCCGTCGACGATCTTGAGGTCGAACAGGTCCTGCGCGGTGATGCGCATGTTGGAGGCGGCATCCTTGGCGCGGGTCGAATCATGCCACAGGATCGAGGCGGCGCCTTCCGGCGAGATCACCGAATAGATCGAATGTTCCAGCATATAGACGCGGTTTGCGACCGCGATGGCGATGGCGCCGCCGGAGCCGCCTTCACCGATGATGATCGAGATCACCGGAACACGCAGCCTGAGGCATTCCGCCGTCGAGCGGGCGATGGCTTCCGCCTGGCCGCGTTCCTCGGCGCTGACGCCCGGATAGGCGCCTGCCGTATCGACGAAGGTGATGAGCGGCAGCTGGAAACGGTCGGCCATTTCCATGATGCGGACGGCCTTGCGATAGCCTTCCGGGCGGGCCGAGCCGAAATTGTGCTTGAGGCGCGTCTTGGTATCGGAGCCCTTTTCCTGCCCGATGATCGCGACGGCCTGACCGTTGAAGCGGCCGAACCCGGCCTGGATGGCTTCGTCATTGGCGAATTTGCGGTCGCCGGCAAGCGGGGTGAATTCGGTGAACAGCCGGTCGATATATTCCAGGCAGTGCGGACGGTCCGGATGGCGGGCGATCTGCGCCTTTTGCCATGGGGTCAGCTTGCGGTAGATATCCTTCAGCGCGTCGGCCGAACGCTTCTCGAGGCGGCGAATCTCGTCGCTCATCTCGACGCTGCCCTGTTCCTGTGCGAGCTTCTTCAGCTCCAGAATCTGGCCTTCGAGGTCGGCGACGGGTTTTTCAAAATCGAGATAGTTGTACATCGGGCCTGACTGTTCGTGCTTTTTCCAAAGGGATTAGCGCAATTGCGAGCCTGAAAAAGGCTGTTTTACGGCGCCTTACATATTCACTGCGGGCTCATCTTGCAAATTTTCGGTTTTCTCATAACCGGACAGAAGCTAATCGGCAAGCGGATGATGCTCGCTCACAAGCTTATGCAGTCTTTCCTCCAGCACATGCGTATAGATTTGCGTCGTGGATATGTCGGCATGGCCCAGCAATTGCTGCACGGTGCGCAGATCCGCCCCGTTCTGCAAAAGATGGCTGGCAAAGGCATGGCGCAGCACATGGGGCGAAACGGCTGCCGCCGACAATCCTGCCCGCGCGGCAAGCCCCTTCAACTCGCGGGCAAAGACCTGGCGCGCCAGATGGCCGCTTTCCGAAAAAGCCGGGAAAAGCCAAGGATTGTCGTCGCTGCCGGGCAGTGAATCCCGCAGGGCAAGAAAGCGCTGCAAGGCTTCGCGCGCCTTGGGTGAAAGCGGAACCATGCGCTCCTTCGCCCCCTTGCCGCGCACCAGCAGAAAGCGATGGTCGGTGCGCGCGACGGTGACGGGCAGGCCGACGAGTTCTGACACACGAAGCCCCGTCGCATAGAGCGTTTCGAGCAGCGCATGAAGGCGCAGGGCCTTGATCCGGTCTGCCGGTTCGGCGGCTTCACCGGCTTCGAGCGCTGCGCGGTCGAGAAGCCGCGTCACGTTTTCGACGCTCATGATCTTCGGCAGCGGCTTTTGCTTTTTCGGCGCATCGACCGTGCCGGTCGGGTCGTCCTGCCGATAGCCTTCCGCATAGAGAAAGCGGAAGAACTGGCGCAGCGCCGATAGCCGCCTTGCCTGCGATGTCGCGGCAAAGCCCTGCGTTGCCATGGCATCGATGGCGCTGCGGATATGGTCCGGCCCGGCCTCGGCCAGATTGACGCCACGGGCCGCCATCGCCTCCGCCACCGCTTCCAGGTCGCGCCGGTAGGATTGAAGCGTGTTTTCCGCAGCACCCCGTTCGGCGCTCATCATTTCCAGAAAATTCTCGATCGCCAGCGATGCGCGCATCGTCATTCCTGGGGCGCCTGGGGTAATTGCGGCGCCGTGTCGTCGGCATGTGCCGAAGCGGGGTTGGCCGCGGGGGCGGGCGGCGGCGCAATCGTGACCGGTTTCAGCTTTGAAGCCGGTATGTCGACGGTGATCTCGCGCGTGTCCGGCTTGACGAAAGTGGCAAGCGCGTACATCGCGCCATAAACAATGGCGGCAACAAGCGCGAGAAAGAGGACGAGGCGCGTCAGCGTGGGCATGCATCTTTTATGCTGCGGCATTAGGACGAAAGCAAGGAGGGGAGAGGACGGGAAAATGAAAGAGGGGGCAAGTGTGCCATCGCACAAAAAAACAATGCTTGCGCTCCCGCGTGCCCGAAAACCAATCAAAGCAATTGACGTCGCCCCGTTTTTCATGTGGAACCGGAGCAAATGGACGAGGTCAATGAGCAGTACGGCAAAACAAAACAATCTACATGGGAAAGCGGGGCTGATCCGCGATCTGCTCGGTTCGAAAGTCGTGGTGCTTGTGGGGCTGATGGGCGCGGGCAAATCCACCGTCGGGCGCAAGGTGGCGGGCCTGCTCGGCCTGCCGTTTCGCGATGCGGATACGGAGATCGAAGCGGTTTCCCGCATGACCATTCCCGAACTGTTCGAAGCCTATGGCGAGGTCGAATTCCGCGATCTGGAACGCCGCGTCATCATGCGCCTGCTGGAAGACGGGCCGATGGTGCTGGCAACCGGTGGCGGGGCCTATATGAATGCCGAAACGCGCGCTGCAATTGCGCGGGCCGGCGTTTCCATCTGGCTCAATGCGGAAATCGATATTCTGATGGAGCGCGTCTCGCGCCGCCAGAACCGCCCGCTTCTGAAAAACAGTGATCCGCGCGGCGTCATGCAGCGGCTGATGAATGAGCGTTATCCCGTCTATGCGCTGGCCGATCTGGAATTGATGTCCCGTGACGACAAGAAGGAAGTGATCGCCGCCGAACTGATCGATGTTCTGGCCGATCACCTCGAAAGATCAGAGGCATGACCGGCAGTAAAAGCCGCTGATGTTCTCGCTGCCTGATATTGGAGACTATGCATGAACGCGCCTTCCATCCCCGGTATCACCACCGTTCCCGTGTCGCTCGGCGACCGTTCCTACGATATCCTGATCGGCAAGGGGCTTGTCGAGCGTGCGGGCGAGGAAGTGGCGAAGCGCCTGAAAGGCGTGCGCGTGGCCGTGGTGACGGACGAAAATGTCGCCAAGGCCCATCTGGAGCGCCTGACGGCAAGCTTTGCCGGCGCCGGTATCGATGCGACGCCGGTAATCGTTGCGCCGGGCGAGAAATCCAAATCCTTTTCCACGCTGGAAACCGTCACCAATGCCGTTCTGGCGGCGCGGCTGGAGCGCGGCGATGCGGTGGTGGCGTTCGGCGGCGGCGTGGTCGGCGATCTTTCGGGCTTCGTTGCCGGTATCGTGCGGCGCGGCATGAATTTCGTGCAGATGCCGACCTCGCTTCTGTCGCAGGTCGATTCGTCCGTCGGCGGCAAGACCGGGATCAACACGGCGCATGGCAAGAATCTCGTCGGCGTCTTCTATCAGCCGCAGCTCGTTCTGGCCGATACGGATGTGCTCGATACGCTGAGCCCGCGTGAGTTTCGGGCCGGTTATGCCGAAGTTGCGAAATATGGGCTGATCGACCGCCCGGACTTTTTCGAATGGCTGGAACGGAACTGGCAGGAGGTTTTCTCCGGCGGCGCGGCGCGGACGCAAGCTATCGCCGAATCCTGCCGCTGCAAGGCCGCCGTCGTTGCCCGTGACGAGCGCGAAACCGGCGACCGCGCGCTCCTCAATCTCGGCCATACGTTCGGCCATGCGCTGGAAACCGCGACCGGCTACGATTCCAGCCGCCTCGTGCATGGCGAGGGCGTCGCCATCGGCATGGCGCTGGCGCATCGCTTCTCGGTCAAGATGAACCTCTGCGGCATCGAGGATGCCGAGCGTGTCGAAGCGCATCTGAAGGCCGTCGGCCTGCCATACCGGCTGTCGGATGTGCCGGGCGGATTGCCACCGGCGGAAAAACTGATGGATTATATTGCGCAGGACAAGAAAGTGGCGCGCGGCGCGCTCACCTTCATCCTGACACGCGGCATTGGCCAGTCCTTCATTGCAAAGGACGTGCCGCCAACCGCCGTGCTGGAATTTCTGAAAGAACGTCTGGAAACGAAGTGAGAGGACAAGGCGGATGGCTTTCGGGCTTTGGATCATGTGCGGCGTCATCCTGCTCTGCGTCGTTCTCTCGGCATTCTTTTCCGGGTCCGAAACGGCGCTGACGGCGGCATCGCGCGCCCGCATGCACACGCTCGAACATAATGGCGATGAGCGCGCAGGCGTGGTGCAGCGCCTCATCAGCCGCCGGGACCGGCTGATCGGGGCGCTCCTGATCGGCAACAACCTCGCCAATATTCTGGCCTCCTCGATTGCAACCAGCATCTTCCTCAACCTGTTCGGCGATGCGGGCGTTGCCTATGCCACGCTGGCGATGACGGTCATTCTGGTCATCTTCGCGGAAGTTCTGCCCAAATCCTGGGCGATCTCCGGTCCCGACCGTTTTTCGCTGGCCGTTGCGCGCGGCGTGTCGCTGGTCGTCCTGATTCTCGGTCCGGTTTCCAGTGCGGTGAACCGGATCGTGCGCGTGATCCTGCGCGCCTGCGGCATCAATCTTGCCGCCGGACACTCCATGCTCAGCCCGCAGGAAGAATTGCGCGGCGCGGTGGAGGTGCTGCATCGCGACAAGTCGCTCATCAAGGAAGATCGCGACCAGCTGGGCGGCCTGCTCGACCTCAAGGAACTGGAGGTCAGCGACGTGATGGTGCACCGGACTTCGATGGGCACCGTCAATGCCGATGCGCCGGCGGATGAAATCGTGCGCGATATTCTGGCGAGCCCCCATACGCGCATGCCGCTCTGGCGCGACGATATCGACAATATTGTCGGCATCATCCACACCAAGGATCTGTTGCGCGCGCTCTACGATGTCGACAATGATTTTACGCGCATCGACATCATGAAAGTCGCGCGCAAGCCGTGGTTTGTGCCCGACACCACCACATTGCAGGACCAGCTCGACGCTTTTCTTCGCCGCAAGGCGCATATCGCCATCGTTGTCGATGAATATGGCGATGTGCAGGGGCTGGTGACGCTGGAGGATATTCTGGAGGAAATCGTCGGCGACATTGCCGATGAGCACGATATCGAAATTCAGGGCGTCCGCCTGCAGCCGGACGGCTCGGTGATCGTCGACGGCTCGCTGCCGATTCGCGATATCAACCGCGCGCTCGACTGGTCCTTGCCGGATGAAGAAGCGACCACGATTGCCGGTCTCGTCATTCATGAGACCCAGACCATTCCGGAGGTGAAACAGGCTTTCACCTTTTACGGGAAACGGTTTTCCGTGCTGAAGAAGGAAAGAAACCGCCTGACGCGGTTGCGCATCGTGCCGCTCGATGCCGATGGCAAGCCGACGCCGATCATTGCATCGCTCCCGCGCTGACGGGCGGAGCCGGCCGAAATCTGATTAACGCTTTGTTTTTAAAGAACCCTGCTTCCGGCGGGCGGCAGTTTTGTACGTGAAACTCGGGCGTAGCCGGCTCGGCGATTTCAAATTTCACTGATATTTTCAAATATCTCTTATATAAGTAAGTTGTTAATATAAATAAGCTCATATTAATATAATCTAATTATTATGCTTGCAACTAATAGTGTAATTAAAATTTTGCTTGATATTTTCAGTAATATTGGTTCTTATATCAATGTTATCGCAATGGAAGAAATATATAGCATATATGACGACCATTGTTTTGGTATCTTATGTTCCGATACGAAAACTACGGAGAGCCCCGCATACGACCTGATTTATTATGAATAGAAAAAGAATATACTCATTCATATTTTCCTGAACTTCCACCCACGCATTTATTTTCTCCGCAAAGTTCGATCCATAAAGCAAAGGCGCCCGCGAGGGCGCCTTGCGCACATTCAGAGTCATGCCCGCCTGTCAGCTTGTTGTGAACTGCTTGTCAGCGCCGCGTGGCTTCACCCGGAGCCGAAGGTTCAAGCGCAAGCGCATGGACGCCGCTATCCAGCTCTTCCTTCAAAAGCGCGTTGATGGCGCGGTGACGCTCGATGCGGCTCATCCCGGCAAAGGCGTCGGCAACGATGCGGATGCGGAAATGCGTTTCGCCGGTGCCGTCATAAACCTCGTGATGCCCGCGCTCTTCATGGTGGTGCCCGGCGTGGAGGTGGCTTTCATTAATGACTTCAAGCCGTTCGGGAGCGAAAGCCGTGGTGAGTTTTTCTTCCATCGCGCTTTGTTTGTGATTGCGCTTGCTATTGTGAATGGACATTTGGACCACTTCTCCCCATATAGACGCTGTGCCTCATATAACGCTGCTTCGGCGGCAAAAGGTGGGGCAAATCCGCACAGGAAAGCAACCTGCTCCAAAATTTCGCCCAGTTGAAATGGCCAGAAGCCAGACCGGACGAAATGTCAATTCTTGTTCAGCAACTGATAATCCGCATAATTCGATTCGATGACAACGAACTCAAAATTTTTCGACAGTATCCGCATCAAGCCCAGAAAGACCGCCGAGGCGAAGGCTTCGGGGCCTTGCTGCCAATGGGACGGCTGCGACAAGCCAGGCACGCACCGCGCGCCGGTCGGGCGCATGCGCGAGGGCGAATATTTCCGTTTCTGTATCGATCACGTGCGGGAATATAACAAGAATTTCAATTACTTCTCTGGTCTTTCCGATGGCGATATCGCAAAATTCCAGAAGGATGCGATCACGGGGCATCGTCCGACCTGGTCGACGACGGCCAATTCCACCGCAAAGGCGCGCACCTCGCCGGACATGGCCAAGATGCGCTCGGGTTCGGCCTCCTATCACAACCGCATCCGCGATCCCTTCAACCTTTTCAAGGAAGCCAAGGGACACGCGCCGGGCCAGAAGGCGCAGCGCAAGCCGCGCACGCTGGAAATCAAGGCGCTGGCCACGCTCGGTCTTGAACCAAATTCGACTGGCGATAAGATCAAGGCGCGCTATAAAGAGCTGGTGAAACAGCACCACCCCGATGCGAATGGTGGTGATCGCGGATCGGAAGAAAGATTTCGCGATGTTATTCAGGCTTATCAATTGCTCAAGCAGGCAGGTTTTTGCTAAAGCCTGTTTGGGGCTGAGAGGCCGACCATGGGGCTGTCCCCGACAGCTCCGACGGACATTCTTCTGCCGCGCGCTTGCGCGGATGCAAGCACGGATGCCCGCAACGAATTACGGAAGGGGCGCGCCGTCCGGCTTGCCGGAAAACACGCCCACGGATGAAAGTTGCCGGTCGGCAGCTTGCCGGTGTTAATTTCGCGGCCGGTCGCTGCCTGCCGCTCTGGAGGCATGATGAACAAGGTTGAGCGGGATATAGCCAATTTGCCGGATACGACGGTTTCGGTGCGCGACGTGTTCGGGATCGATTCCGACATGACGGTGCCGGCCTATGCGGCAGGCGATTCCTATGTGCCGGAGCTTGATCCGGATTATCTTTTCGACCGTCAGACGACGCTCGCGATCCTTGCAGGCTTTGCCTATAACCGTCGCGTGATGGTGTCCGGCTATCACGGCACCGGCAAGTCGACCCATATCGAACAGGTCGCGGCCCGCCTCAACTGGCCTTGCGTGCGCGTCAACCTCGACAGCCATGTCAGCCGTATCGATCTCGTCGGCAAGGACGCCATCGTCGTCAAGGAAGGCGTGCAGGTCACCGAATTCAAGGACGGCATCCTGCCCTGGGCCTATCAGCACAATGTGGCGCTGGTGTTCGATGAATATGATGCAGGCCGCCCGGATGTGATGTTCGTCATCCAGCGTGTTCTGGAATCGTCCGGCCGCCTGACGCTCCTCGACCAGAGCCGCGTCATCCGCCCGCATCCGGCCTTCCGTCTGTTCGCGACCGCCAACACTGTCGGCCTCGGCGACACGACCGGGCTTTATCACGGCACCCAGCAGATCAACCAGGCGCAGATGGACCGCTGGTCCATCGTGACGACGCTGAACTATCTGCCGCACGACAATGAAGTGAACATCGTTCTCGCCAAGGCCAAGCATTACCAGAAT
The DNA here is from genome assembly GCF_046630315.1 of Brucella anthropi. Taxonomy (GTDB): domain Bacteria; phylum Pseudomonadota; class Alphaproteobacteria; order Rhizobiales; family Rhizobiaceae; genus Brucella; species Brucella anthropi_A. The sequence continues at coordinate 113,276 of NZ_LQBD01000009.1, forward strand.
GCCGAAGGCCGCGAGATCGTGAACAAGATGGTGCGCGTGGCCGACATGACGCGCCAGGCTTTCATCAATGGCGATCTTTCGACCGTGATGAGCCCGCGTACGGTCATCACCTGGGCCGAAAACGCCGCGATCTTCAACGATGTCGGCTTTGCCTTCCGCCTGACCTTCCTCAACAAGTGCGACGAGCTGGAACGCGCGACGGTTGCTGAATTCTATCAGCGCGCTTTCGGCGTTGAACTGCCGGAATCGGCGGCCAATATCGTTCTCGCCTGATGCGGAAGAAGCCTGCCGCCCGGTAATATCCGGCGGCGGGGCACTGTCTGATGCGGGGGCGGTCAGCTTCGCCCCTGCTTGAAAGCGAAGTCAGGATAGGCATATGTCGGGCCAGAAGTCAGGAATAGGCGATAATTCGCGCGAGCGTAAACCGGGACCGGTGGACAGCGAACCGTTCAAGCGCGCTCTAACGGCTTGCGTCCGCGCCATTTCCGGCGAGCATGAGCTGGAAGTGTCGTTCACCAACGACCGCCCGGCCTTGAGCGCCAATCGCGCCCGTCTTCCCGATCTGCCGAAGCGCCCGACCGCGCATGACATTGCCGTCACACGCGGCCTTGGCGATTCCATGGCGCTGCGTCAGGCACGCCACAATCCGCGCATTCACGCGAGCCTTGCGCCGGAAGGCAAGCAGGCGCGCGCGATCTACGATGCGGTGGAGCAGGCGCGTGTGGAAGCCATCGGCGCCCGCGCCATGGCGGGCATGGCGGATAATCTTTCCACCATGCTGGCCGACAAATATAGCCGGGCCAATTTTTCCGCCGTCACGGACCGGGAGGATGCGCCGCTGGAGGAAGCCGTGTCGCTTCTGCTGCGTGAAAGGCTGACCGGGCGCGCCGCCCCTGCGGAAGCCGGACAGGTGCTGGAACTGTGGCGCGACTGGATCGAGCAGAAGGCCGCAGCCGACATTGCGCGGCTTGGCGACAATCTCGAAGACCAGCAGGCTTTTGCGCGCACGGTGCGCGACATGCTTGCCTCCATGGACATGGCGGAAGAGCTGTCGCAGGAAGAGCCGAGCGACGAAGAAGACCAGAATGATGAGCAGACGCCGGATTCCGACGAGAATGAGGAAGGCGGCGACGAGAGCCAGGAAGGTTCCGATTCCGCTGAAAGCGAGGAATCCGACAATTCGAGCGACGAGGGCGAGCAGGGCGAAATGGATGCCGCCGATGCGTCCGCCGACGACATGGACGACAGCGAGGATATCGACGCGGAAACGCCGGGCGATACGCGCCGTCCGAACCAGCCTTTCGCCAATTTTGCCGAGCATGTCGACTACAAGGTCTTCACGCGCGAGTTCGACGAGGAGGTCGAGGCGACCGACCTGTGCGACGAGGCGGAGCTTGACCGCCTGCGCGGCTTCCTCGACAAGCAGTTGGCCAATCTGCAAGGCGTGGTGGGGCGTCTGGCCAACCGCTTGCAGCGCCGCCTGATGGCGCAGCAGAACCGCTCGTGGGATTTTGATCTGGAAGAAGGCTATCTCGATTCGGCGCGTCTGGTGCGCATCGTCATCGATCCGACGCAGCCGCTTTCCTACAAGCAGGAGCGCGATACGGATTTCCGCGATACGGTGGTGACGCTGGTGCTGGACAATTCCGGCTCCATGCGCGGCCGTCCGATCACGGTCGCCGCGACCTGTGCGGATATTCTGGCCCGCACGCTGGAACGCTGCGGCGTGAAGGTGGAGATTCTGGGCTTCACCACCAAGGCGTGGAAGGGCGGCCAGTCACGCGAGGCGTGGCTTGGGCGCGGCAAGCCCGCCAATCCGGGCCGCCTCAATGATCTGCGCCATATCGTCTACAAGAGCGCCGATGCGCCCTGGCGGCGGGCACGGCGCAATCTGGGCCTGATGATGCGCGAAGGCTTGCTGAAGGAAAATATCGACGGCGAGGCGCTGATCTGGGCGCATCAGCGTCTGCTGGGCCGGCCCGAGCAGCGCAAGATCCTGATGATGATTTCGGATGGCGCGCCGGTGGACGACTCGACGCTTTCCGTCAATCCGGGCAATTATCTCGAGCGGCACCTGCGCGCCGTCATTGAGGAAATCGAAACACGCTCGCCCGTGGAGCTGATCGCCATCGGCATCGGCCATGATGTCACGCGCTATTATCAGCGCGCCGTCACCATCGTCGATGCGGAGGAACTGGCGGGCGCCATGACCGAACAGCTTGCCTCGCTGTTCGAGGAGCGTGAGGCCGCCGCTTCCGGCAGGGGACGCCGCCGCGCCGGCAGACGATAAAGAACGCAATGGACAAAAGGGCGCTTCGGGCGCCCTTTTTCATGCCTGTTGACGATGAGGCTTGATCTTTGGCCCGGCGCCAATATCTCATTGGAGAATGCGTCCATCGGAGACAGGGCAACCATGCTCGATCATATCGGTTTCAACATTTCCAGCATGCCCCGGTCGCGGGCTTTCTACGATGCCGCGCTGGCGCCGCTCGGTATCGGCCACGCCATGGAATTCGGCGACTGGGTTGGCTATGGGCGCAACGGCAAGCCCGAATTCTGGATCGGCAAACAAAAGGGCGCGAAACTGGAAGGCGTGCTGCATGTGGCCTTTTCCGCCGGGACGCGGTCGGAAGTGGATCGCTTCTACGAAGCCGCGATTGCATCCGGCGGCAAGGATAATGGCAAGCCGGGCCTCCGGCCCGATTATCATCCGGATTATTATGCGGCCTTTGTGATCGACCCGGATGGCCACAATATAGAAGCCGTCTGCCATCTGCCGGAATAGAGCGGGCCTAGATGTGAGCTTGGGCCCGCTCCAACTGTTTGTTCCGTCGCATTTGCCGCACGCAAAGCCGGTTCCCGCTTGCGGGAGGCGTGTTGTCAGGCCAGTTTTGCGTCCAGCGTCACTTCAATGGCGCCGAGCGCCTTGGAAAGCGGGCAGGACTGCTTTGCCTTGTTGGCCAGCGCCTCGAAATCCTGCGCGGAAATGCCGGGAATGGTCGCGTTCAGCGTCAGCGCGCTCCGCGTGATTTCGAAACCGCCGTCGGAAGCAGGTCCGACGGTGACGACGGCGGTTGCCTCAAGCTTTTCGGCCGGGGTGCCATGTTCGGTCAGGAAGGCTGAAAGCTGCATGGCGAAACAGCCGGCATGGGCCGCACCCAGAAGCTCTTCCGGATTGGTGCCCGCGCGCCCGCTTTCATCGACAAAACGCGCCTTGAAATCATAGGGCAGGTTGCTCAGGGCGCCGCTCTGCGTGGTGAGCGTGCCTTTGCCTTCCTTCAGCGTGCCTTGCCAGACGGCGGTTGCTTTTCTATCCATGGGGGCCTTTCCTTTCATTTGCGTGGGAGTTCCGTGGCCGATATAGGGCGCTCCGGGAAAGGGTCCAGCCAAAAGAAGGAAATCAGATGGGCTCGCCTTTCAAAAGGCGCGGCGTGTCGCCGGAAAGACCGGCTGCCTGCCTGATGAAAAAGGATTTGAGGCTTGGAACACGGTCGACAAGGCCAAGGCCGATGTCGCGGATGGAGCGCACCGCCGGATTGTCGTTGGAGAAAAGCCTGGTCAAAACATCGGTGGTGACGCCCATCTGCACCGTATCGAAGCGACGCCAGGCCTGATAGCGCTCAAGGGCCGCGAAGGAGCCGATATCGAGGCCGAGGCGGTCCGTTTCCACCACCACTTCGGCAATCGCCGCCGCGTCGCGGAAACCGAGATTGAGGCCCTGGCCGGCGATGGGGTGGATGCGGTGGGCGGCGTCGCCCACAAGCGCAAAGCGCGGCTTTACGAATTCGCGCGCCAGTGTCAGGCCAAGCGGGAAGGCGCGGCGCGGGCCTTCGACATGCAGGGCGCCGAGGCGGTGGCCAAAACGCTGTTCCAGTTCGGCCTCGAAAACGAAATCATCCTCGCGGATCAGCCGTTCGGCATCCGCCGTGCGTTCCGTCCAGACGAGCGAACTCCGATTGCCCTTCAGCGGCAGGATCGCGAATGGACCGGCGGGCAAAAAATGCTCGTCCGCGCGGCCTCCATGCGGGCGCTCATGGGCCACATTGCAGACGATGCCGGACTGGCCATAATCCCAGTTCACGGTCTTGATGCCCGCCAGATCGCGCAGCCGCGAGCGCGCGCCGTCGGCGGCGATCAGGAGGCGCGTTTCCAGCCTGTCGCCCTTGGACAGCGTGACGGTCACGCCTTCGGGCCGGGTTTCGAAATTTTCCACGCTCACCGCTTCAAGGAAAGTGATGCCGAGCGCATCCGCCTTGTTGTGCAATGCCGTGTTGAGCACGCGGTTCTCGACCATATGGGCAAAAGGCTCGCCCGGCTGCACCTCTCCCTCGAAGGTGAGGAAGACGGGACGCACCGGATCGGACGTCCGCGAATCGGTGATGACCATTTCGGTGATGGGCTGGGCCTCGGGAAGGATTTCCTGCCAGCAACCAAGCTTGTCGAGCATGCGCGAGGCGGCGGCGGCGATGGAGGAGGCGCGGGGATCGGTCTTCCATGCGCCCGCAGGCGCGCCGTCGATCACCGTGACGGAAAGCTGCGGCGCGGCCGACTTGATCGCAACCGCCGTGACGAGGCCGACATAGCCGCCGCCTGCAATCACCACATCGTTATTGCGTGGGGCGTCCATCTTTTTCTGGCCAGCCATTGTCGTTCCTTTCCAGAATCCGTCTTTCGCGCAGTGTTTTGGCACATATCGGCGCGCAAGAAACCCGATATTTTGCCGCGCCGCCCGTCCCGGCCCAACCATGGGCGCGGCAATGCGCTTCCTTTGGCTCGCCCGGTTCTTGACAGGCGCGGATGCGCGGGCTCAAACATGCCTCGTGAACTTTGTAAAGCATATATGGTTGCGGGAGGCAGGCTGTCCATGTCTGATGAAGAAAAGTCCGGGATCGAGCAGACGGCGGCAATGCGCGAACTGCTGTCGATCCTCGATCTCGAAACGCTTGAAGTGGATCTGTTCCGCGGCAACAGCCCGCAGGTCGGCTGGCAGCGCGTCTTTGGCGGGCAGGTCATCGGCCAGGCGCTGATTGCGGCGCAGCGCACCGTCGAGCCCGAGCGCCATGCGCATTCGCTCCACGGCTATTTCGTGCGTCCGGGCGATCCCGCCATTCCCATCATCTACGAGGTGGATCGCATCCGCGACGGTTCCAGCTTCAGCACGCGCCGGGTGCTGGCCAAGCAGCACGGCAAGGCGATCTTCACGCTTTCCGCGTCGTTCCAGATCGATGAAGGCGGGCTCGACCATCAGATGCCGATGCCCGAAGGGCTGCCGCAGCCCGAGCAGCTTGTGGGCGATCAGGACATCAAGGAAAAATATCTCGATATGGCGCCGCCCGGCGTGCGCAAATATTGGGAAAGGGAGCGCCCCATCGAGATCAAGCCGGTTTCGCTCACCCATTATTTCTCGCGCGAGAAGCTGGAGCCGGTGCAGCATGTCTGGGTGCGGGCAAGGGGGCTCGTTCCCGATGACCGCGCATTGCAGGCCGCCATCCTCGCCTATCTCTCCGACATGACGCTGCTCGATACCTCGCTTCATCCGCATGGCCGGTTCATTTTCGACCGCGACATGCAGGTGGCGAGCCTCGACCATGCCATGTGGTTCCACCGCCCGTGCAGGCTCGACGACTGGCTTCTCTACACGCAGGATACGCCGAGCGCTTCCGGCGCGCGCGGCTTCAATCGCGGCGGGCTTTATACCCGCGACGGCGTGCTGATCGCATCGGTGGCGCAGGAAGGGCTGATCCGCGTCCACGAAAAAGACAAGTGATGATTATTTAATCAGCAAATTGCATGCTGGTTAAATTTTAATCGATCTGGTCATGGCGCGGAAGGCCTTGCGCTTTCCGCGCCATTTCCTTGCGGCGCAAAGCGGGAAAATAGCGCCCGCCGGAGCCGTTTCGCGCAACTGGCACGATTTTTGTTTCTCTCTGTTTGAACCGGCCTCTTCAGCGCAGCCGCGTCTGAAACCGCCCTTCGACGGAGATATTCGATGCTCATAACAGGAAGAAACAAGCAAACGGCCCTTCTGGCCAGCCTGTCCGCGCTCCTCGCCATGGCGGGGACGGCAATGGCACAGGATGCCGCACCGGCACCAACCCTCGATACGGGCGATACGGCCTGGATGCTGACTTCAACCGCGCTTGTGTTGATGATGACCATACCGGGTCTGGCGCTGTTCTATGGCGGCATGGTGCGCAAGAAGAACGTGCTGTCCACGGTGATGCAGAGCTTTGCCATCACCTGCCTCATGTCCATCCTGTGGATGGTTGCAGGCTATTCGCTGGCCTTTACCGATGGCGGGGCGCTCAATTCCTATATTGGCGGGCTGTCCAAGGCATTCTTCTCCGGCGTCACGATGGAATCGCTGACCGGAACCATTCCCGAATATCTTTTCATCACCTTCCAGATGACCTTTGCCATCATCACGCCCGCACTCATCACCGGTTCGTTTGCCGAGCGCATGAAGTTCTCCTCCATGCTGGTGTTTCTGACGCTGTGGCTGTTCATCGTCTATATCCCGGTCGCGCACTGGGTCTGGGGCGGCGGCTTCATGGCTTCCGACGGCGTGCTTGATTTTGCCGGCGGCACGGTTGTCCATATCAATGCCGGTGTTGCCGGTCTGGTGGCCGCCCTCATCCTCGGCAAGCGCGACGGCTATGGCCATACCAACATGGCGCCGCACAATCTCGTGCTCTCGGTCATTGGTGCCGCCCTTCTGTGGGTCGGCTGGTTCGGCTTCAATGCCGGTTCGGCTGTCGGCGCCAATGCGCTTGCCGGTGTCGCCATGCTCAATACGCAGGTCGCAACCGCCGGTGCCGCCCTTGCCTGGATGTTCGTGGAATGGGCGATCGCCGGCAAGCCAAGCGTGCTCGGCATCATTTCCGGCGCTGTGGCTGGCCTTGTCGCCGTCACGCCCGCCGCCGGTTTCGTCAATCCGACGGGCGCGCTCATCATCGGCATCGTTGCCGGTGGGGTCTGCTATGTGGCGGCGGTGAAGATCAAGCATGCGCTCGGCTATGACGATTCGCTCGATGCGTTTGGCGTCCACGGTGTCGGCGGCTTCGTCGGCGCGGTGCTGACCGGCCTCTTTGCCGATGCGGCGATCAACCCGGCCGGCGAAGGGGCGACCATCGGCAAGCAGTTCTTCGGCGCTGCCATCACGATTGTCTATACGGCGATTGCCACCGCCATCATTCTTTACGCGGTCAAGGCCGTCATGGGCCTGCGGCCCAGCAAGCAGGCCGAGATCGAGGGGCTGGATATCGCGCTGCATGGGGAGTCGGTGCAGTGAGGAAGGGAGTAGGGGAGTAGGGGAGTAGGGGAGTAGGTAGGGG
>NZ_LQBD01000010.1:0-117322 GCF_046630315.1 Brucella anthropi
CGTGTATATAATATTGTCGTGTGGAAAAATGATGTTGAAAAGGTGGAATAGCGGGAAATTTCCTCTGAACAGAGGTAATGGCACCATCGCAAAAAAAACAACAGGATGGGCGTCTGTCGAAAAAGTGGTGCCCCCAGAGAGACTCGAACTCCCGACCCCCTGATTACAAATCAGGTGCTCTACCAACTGAGCTATAAGGGCACTTGCGACCGATTAGCATAAATGCGGCTTCTGTAAAACGAAAATTCGTCGCAAGTCACTCATGGCAACCGGGTTTTTCATGTGATACCCAGTAGTGGGTTGGGAAAACAGTGGCAGGCTTGTCAGAGTCGGGCCGGATTCGGGACTGTCTATATGGAAGATAAATCGCTCGCGCTTCATTTTCTGTCCTCGGGTACCGCAGAATCACTTGTCGCCCAAAAGGAGCTCGTGGCTCGCTACGGTCATGTTGCCGCTGAAGATGCGGATATCATCGTGGCGCTCGGCGGGGACGGAACCATGCTTCAGGCGCTTCGCGATTTCATGAACCATGGTACGCCGATCTATGGCATGAACCGCGGCTCTGTCGGTTTCCTCATGAACGAGTTCAGCGTGGACGATCTGCCGGAACGTATTCTGGCGGCACAGATGGAAACCATTCGCCCGCTTGTCATGGTGGCGGAAACGGAAGCCGGGCAATCGTTCGAGGCTCTGGCTATCAACGAGGTCTCTTTGTTTCGCCAGTCTTATCAAGCCGCCAAGGTTCGGATAACGATCGACGGCAAGGTCCGGCTGGACGAGCTCGTTTGCGATGGTGTCATGGTGGCGACGCCGGCCGGTTCCACAGCCTATAATCTTTCGGCGCAGGGGCCCATCCTGCCGCTGGAGGCGCCGCTTCTGGCGCTGACGCCGGTTAGTCCGTTCCGTCCGCGCCGGTGGGGCGGGGCGCTTCTGCCGAAACATGTGACTGTCCGCATGGACCTGCTGGAGACTGAAAAACGCCCGGTCAATGCGGTTGCGGACAATAATGAGGTCAAGTCGGTCCGGTCCGTAACGGTACGCGAAGCGCCGAACAGCCAGGTCGCCATCCTTTTCGATCGCAATCATTCCTGGGATGAGCGTATCCTGACCGAACAGTTCAGGCATTAAGCTGTCTCCCGAAAGCCTCGGCAGAGAAATCGGCTCGCCGGACTGATTTCTGGCCCCGCTGCGGGGGGGCGACATGCACGAAAACAAAAGCTTTCGCCGCCGCTTTGGAGCACGGTCTCCATCAGATTTCGGGCTCAATGTCATACGAGTTGCAGCAGATTGGCGGCGTATCAGTTCACCGGCACAAATGCTCTTTAGCTTTTGATAATTTGAGTAAAATTGTTCAGATCGTGCGTTGATTTCGCCTGTTGCAGCACAATTGAAGCAATTTGATATCTTTCGATGGTATTTTAGTTGACTTTTGCACGCTGTGGACGTACCCGATGCTGCAAGAAGACGCATATTGCGTTGCAGACGCCTTATTCTGCCTTGGTTCCTGCGCCCGATGACGCGGCTGCAATGACAGGATGGGTGGAAATCATTTCCAAACCAGAGAGCTGCGCCTCCATTGACGACATTTGCCGAACTCGGTCTTTCCCCGAAAGTGATCGCTGCTGTAGAAGCAGCGGGATATACTGCGCCCACACCCATTCAGGCCGGAGCCATTCCTCCAGCCCTTGAACGCAGGGATGTTCTCGGTATTGCGCAGACGGGAACCGGAAAGACGGCGTCTTTCGTGCTGCCGATGCTCACCCTTCTGGAAAAGGGCCGGGCGCGGGCGCGTATGCCGCGCACGCTCATTCTGGAACCGACGCGAGAACTCGCGGCGCAGGTCGAGGAAAATTTCGTCAAATACGGCATCAATCACCGGCTGAACGTGGCGCTTCTGATTGGCGGCGTTTCGTTTGAGGAACAGGAGCGCAAGCTGGAACGCGGCGCCGATGTCCTCATCGCGACGCCTGGCCGTATGCTCGATCATTTCGAACGCGGCAAGCTGCTTCTGACCGGCGTTGAAATTCTCGTCATCGACGAAGCCGACCGCATGCTCGACATGGGTTTCATTCCGGATATCGAGCGTATCTGCAAGCTCATTCCGTTTACGCGCCAGACGCTGTTTTTCTCGGCCACCATGCCGCCGGAAATCACCAAGCTGACGGAGCAGTTCCTGCACTCCCCGACGCGCATCGAGGTTGCAAAAGCCTCCTCCACGGCCAAGACCGTCACCCAGCGTCTGGTGAAATCCAGCAAGAAGGATTGGGACAAGCGCGCTGTGCTGCGCGATCTCATCCGTGCGGAAGGCGACACGCTCAAGAATGCGATCATCTTCTGCAATCGCAAGAAGGATGTGTCGGAGCTTTTCCGCTCGCTCACGCGGCATGAATTCGATGCCGGCGCGCTGCATGGCGATATGGATCAGCGCGCCCGCATGACGATGCTTTCCAACTTCAAGGATGGAAAGCTGCGATTGCTGGTCGCTTCCGATGTCGCGGCGCGTGGGCTCGATATTCCCGATGTGAGCCATGTGTTCAACTTCGACGTTCCCATCCATGCGGAGGATTATGTTCACCGCATCGGCCGTACGGGTCGCGCGGGGCGCTCCGGCAAGGCTTTCACCATCGTAACGCCTTCGGATACGAAATATCTGGCCGCCATCGAAAACATGATCGGCGAAAAGATCGAATGGCTCGACGGCGATCTGTCGACACTGCCGGCCTCCGATGAGACGGATGAGCGCAAGGGCAAGAATGCCCGCGGCAAGAGCAAGGATGCCAAGGGCAAGGAAAAGCCCAAGGACAAGGTGAAGGACAAGGCAAAGGCCAAGCCCGATCTTGATCCGGCCGAACAGCCGCAGCCGGTGGTCGAAGCCAGCGAACGTCGCGAGGCGATCCGCGCTTCGAATGATGAGCGCCGCGGCAAGCCGCAGCACGAACAGAAGCGCCGTCGCGACCGCGACGATGATGGCCCGACGCCTGTTGGTTTCGGCAATGACATTCCGGCCTTCATGCTGATTCCAACCGGAATCTGACGGAAACAGCAGGGAAATGAATCAATCGGTTGCGAAGCTAAGGCTTTGCGGCCGATTTCTTTTTGGGCCCGGTTTTCTCGCTGCGCAGAGCGGCATCATAGGCGAGGCGCGCCCAGCGCGTCATGATTTCAGGGTCGTCAAAGGCCTCGCTCGGCACACTCCAGTAAGGCATGGCCACAGGATTGCCGCCCTTGCGACCGTCATAGGTCCATTGGGTCGCGCCAGCGTCGATAAAGTCCGGTATGGTTATGTCATCGGCCTTGAAAAGCAGCTCGTCACGCACGACAAGCGCAAAGATCAGGCCCTGATGGTAAATCCCCTTGCCGCCAAACATGCGCCGGATGCTGATGGGGCCAAAATCCTGCAACAGATCGCGAAGGGCTTCGTCATCCATTGGCGGGCACCTTGTCCCGGATCAGGCCGCACCCTGCATCTGGCGAAGGCTTTCGGGCGAAGCGGCCTTGATTTCAACGGATTCGCCGCAGCCGCAGGCTGATGTCTGGTTCGGATTGTTGAAGACGAACCCGGTCCGCAATGTCGTCACTTCAAAATCCATCTGCGTGCCGAGCAGGAAAAGAACCGCTTCAGGTGCAATGAAAACCTGGGCGCCGTCCTTCTCGATCACATCGTCGCCGGGTTTGGCTTCCGTGACGAGATCGATCGTATATTCCATCCCGGCGCAACCGCCTTTTTTCACACCCACCCGGATGCCAAGCGCGCCGTCCCGCGAAGCGATAATCTCGCGAACGCGATCAGCTGCCTTGTCGGTTAGCGTCATGACTGCGAAACGGCCCATTTTCTCTCTTCCGCTACGGTGCTGGCATATGGACGGAGAATCGTCCAATCTTGTCGCAACAGGTTGAGTTTCCTCTGCGATTGCCACGTTTTCACTATAGTTAGTGTTGTAACATCATTACTGCAATACACCAAATCGGGAGCGAGCCGGACCCGCTCCACAAAAGTTTGCTAGGAAGAGGAGAAGCGAATGTCGAACGACCGGATGAAACCTCTCATGCTGGCTGCTGTCATCGGCCTTCTTTCGGCTGGAGGGGCATGGGCGCAAAATCCGCCGAAAGCCGCGCCTGAGGAAACGCCCCGCAACGTGCAGGAGAAGCATGACAAGGCTTCCCAGCCGATTGAGGAAACCAAGCCTTCCGAGCAGACACAGGAGGCTGCGGGCGGCGTGACGGTCCCGGACTATCGCGACGACCGTTCCACGCCGCAGGCGCTGATCGAATCCTATTACAATGCGATCAATCGCAAGGAATATGCGCGCGCCTACGGCTATTATTCCGAGGAAGGGCGGGAGCCCGATTTCAAGACCTTCGTGAAGGGGTATGAAAACTCCAGAAGCGTCAAGGTCGCGCTGCGCAAGACCGATCCCGATCCGGGCGCCGGCCAGATCTACTGGAGCCAGCCTCTGGCGATCGAAGCCGAGACTGCGGATGGCAAAAGGGAAGTCTTTACAGGCTGCTACACGATCCACCTCACAAATCCCGCCATGCAGGAAGAGCCGCCGTTCAAGCCGATGCAGATCATGACGGGATCGCTGACCAGGTCGCCGCTGGCGCTGGAAAAGAGCGTGCCGGAAGAGTGCGAAGCGCCATAGGAAAAAACGGAAAAATTGCCCTTGACCTTGCCACGATGGGAAGCTCCATCCTGGTGTCAGTTCCCAAGAAGGAGTGACCGAAATGATGAAGTTTTCCGTTCCCAAGATGAAATGCGGCGGCTGTGCCGATAATATCACCGTCGCGCTGCGCAAGCTCGACGCGGCCGCCCCCATCGAAATCGATCTCGACAGGAAAGAGGTGGAATTCGGCGGCGCGGTTTCCGAGGATGCCGTGCTTTCCGCACTGGCTGCTGCCGGTTATCCGGCGTCGAGCGCTCGATAATGTGATTTCAGTGGCGCTTGTTTCAGACCCCTGCAAAAGATAGAGCGCATTCCGACACGTGTGAAACGGTTTCGGGATGCGTGCTTGAAGCGCGCATCGGATGCCGGGAAGCCAGAGGCTTTCCGGCATTTTCATGTCCCGATGCCAATCACGGGAAGCGGGTATCCATGAGCATAAATGCCGCAAACGCTGTGTTTCATTGACTGGACCCGCGATTTTTGCCACATCAACGGCAAATCTCGTTTATGGTGCTTTTCGTGCGTTCGAAAAGGACGCGCGCCGCTCCAATGGCATGAAACATCGCATTCCGCGACAAGGAAGGGTTTAGGGCTATGGCAGCCGATTTCCAGGATCTTCGCACAAAGATGGTCGACAATCAGATCCGCACGACGGACGTAACCGATCTGGCGGTTATCGATGCTTTCCTGACCGTCCCGCGCGAGGCTTTCGTTCCCGCCGCCCGTCAGGTGCTTGCCTATATCGATGAAGACCAGCTTCTTGAAAGCGAAGGCACGCAGCCGCGCTACCTCATGGAACCTTCGCCTTTCGCCAAGCTCGTGCAGCTTGCGCGCGTCAGGAAGACCGACGTGGTTCTCGATGTGGGCTGCGGCACCGGCTATTCGGCAGCCATTCTTTCAAGGCTCGCAGGCTCGGTCATCGGCCTGGAAAGTGATTCCGCATTGTCGGCTGCGGCGACGGCCCGCCTCGCTGAATTGGGCTATGACAATGTTGTGATCGTTTCAGGCGAGTTGCAGTCCGGCTATCCGTCGGAAGCCCCTTACGATGTGATCGTGATCGAAGGCGCCGTCGATTTCGTTCCGGACGCATTGCTCGGCCAGTTGAAGGACGGCGGACGTCTCGTCGTCGTGGAAGGTCGCGGAAATGCCGGTGTCGCGCGGATTTACGTCAAGGAGAATGGTGTTGCATCGGGACGCGGTGTGTTCAACACTGCGGTTCGTCCGCTGCCCGGATTCGAACGCGTTGCGCAGTTCGAATTTTAATTTTAGCGGATGATACAATTCTGCAACGCTACGGAATTTGTTTGTGCAAGCTCTGGCGGGGGCGATGGAAATAACCGAATTTAGAGGTTATTAGAAATTGTCCGAACCGATCGGTTCGATAGTTGGATTCGTTTGTTCTGAAAATGAGGTACCCGGTGTTCAAAACGTGCAAAGGACTGGTAGCGGCCGCAGCATTGTTGTCTGGCACCATTTTAACGGGGCAGGCGGCGTTCTCGGAAACGTTGACCGGCGCTCTTGTGAAGGCCTACAAGAACAATGCAAACCTGAACTATTCCCGCGCGGGCGTCCGCGTCACGGATGAGGATGTCGCCATTGCCAAGTCCGGTTATCGTCCGCAGATCACCGGCTCCTATAATGTAGGGCACGGCAAGACGCCGACCAGCCAGGGATACCGCACAACAGGCACGTTCGGCATCGAGCTGAACCAGATGCTGTTCGACGGGTTTCAAACCAAGAACAATGTCGCCGCCGCCGAAACGCAGGTCTTCGCCCAGCGCGAAAACCTCCGCAACGAAGAGCAGAACAGGCTCTACGAGGCAGTAACCGCCTATATGGATGTCTATCAGGCGCGCCAGATCGCGGTTCTGCGTGAGCGCAACCTTGCTGCCCTCAACGAACAGGTTCGCGCCGCGCGCGCTCGCCTCGATGTGGGCGAGGGGACGCGCACGGACGTTGCCCAGGCGGATGCCAGCCGTTCGACCGCCGTTGCCGCGCTGAACGCGGCGCGTGCGGACGTCAAGTCCGCGGAAGCGACCTATGTGCAGGTGATCGGCGTTCAGCCGGACAAGCTTGCGACCGCCGCCGCGGCCAAAAACCTGCCAAGCTCGCCAAGCCAGGCATTTGCCATTGCGACCGCCGGCCATCCCGGCATTCTTGCGACGCAATATGCCGTCAATGCCGCCGGATACAATGTGAAAGCCAAGGAAGGCGCCTTGCTGCCATCCGTCGGCCTGACGGCAAGCGCCAGCCGTCTCGATACCTATTCTGGCGAAGGCGGCTCGCTGACCGATGGCAATTCGGCGTCGATTGGCGTCGGCGTCAGCATTCCGATCTACACCGGTGGCCGGAGTTCGGCGCAGGTTCGCCAGTCCAAGGAACAGCTCGGTCAGGCACGCATCGAAGTCGATGTCGTTCGCGATCAGGTCCGTCAGGCAATCGGCTCGGCATGGTCGCAGCTCGAAGCGGCGCGCGCATCGGTCAAGGCGAACCGTGACGGCATTGCCGCTGCGCAGCTTGCTCTCGACGGCGTGATCGAGGAGCGCAAGGTCGGACAGCGCACCACGCTTGACGTCTTGAATGCGCAAAACGACCTCATCACCGCGCAGATTGCATTGGTTGAATCCGAGCGCAATGTCGTTGTCGCCAGCTATGCGCTCCTGAATGCAACGGGCCGCATGACCGCAAGCCAGATGGGCTTGCAGGTTGCCGAATACAAGCCGGAAGAGCATTACAACGCGGTCAAGGACAAGTGGTTCGGCCTGCGCACGCCGGATGGCCGCTGATCGTTTCCCGACGAGGACCGTCAATCGAAAAGGCGCCTTCGGGTGCCTTTTGTTTTGCCGCCGATTCGACATTCTCCGCCTCGGCAAATCTTAACAAATCCATAAAGCTGTGAGTTTGAACCCGCCAGCCCTGGCTGGGGATTCTCAAATGCGGGATCGTCCGCTACCCTTAATCCATTGATTCTCTGTCTTTTGCAGACAATGTCGCAATACGGGAAAGCGGATAGCAGCCATGGCACAGACATCCAGCGCAGCACGGGAACCGTCGATGGAAGAGATACTCGCTTCCATCCGCAGGATCATCGAGGACAGCGATGTCACCCGCCAGCCCACGCCATTGGCCGGTTCCCCGGTCCGGGGTGAGGTCGCGGAATTCCGCCGTCCCGCTGTGGAGCAGCCGGTCACGCCGCCGGAAAAGCCCGCAATGATGCGCAACGTCTTTCATGACGAGCCGGCATTGCGCGGTCCGATTGATGAACCGACCCAGGCTGCGCCTGAGATCGAATCCGATGATGAGGACGATGTTGTTCTCAACGCCGAGAATGACGACCACTCCAACGTCAGGCCGGAGCCATCCGCGCACCAGCCGGGCGAGGCGGAAAGATCGCTGGAAGAAATGGACCTTTCGGTCGAGGCGGAAATTGCCGGGGTGGTCGATGCACCGCTCAAGCCTGAACCCGGCGCTGAACCGGAGCAGGCGGTGACAGATCAGGAAACTGCCGTGCAGCCCAAGGCTGCGGCGCCAATCGCGGAGCCTGTTGCAAAGATGCAGCCCCCTGCCCATATGCTGTCGCAGGTCGCCGAACGTCAGGTGGCCGCGGCATTCCAGGATCTGAACCATGCGGTCCGCGCCGAGCCGCGCCGGTCGTTCGACGATATTGCCGCGGAACTGTTGCGCCCAATGTTGCAGGACTGGCTCGACAATAATCTGCCAACACTGGTCGAGCGGCTTGTGCGGGAAGAAATCGAGCGCGTGGTGCGCGGCGAGCGTTAACCAGTCCCCCAGGACCATTGCGGCCGCTTTTGAAGATGTTGCCCGTCTGTTCAGCAGGCGGGTTTTCACTTTTAAAGTGATTTGTCACCTGTTAGTTGCTATTGAGCCCTCAATCCATTCATCGCGCATAAAGACCGGATAATTCCATGCTTGAGAAGACCTATGACGCCGCGGCGATAGAGCCGAAAATTGCTGAACGCTGGGAAGAAGCGGGTGCATTCAAGGCGGGTGCGGGCGCAAAGCCGGGAGCCGATCCGTTCGCCGTGGTTATTCCGCCGCCGAACGTCACCGGATCGCTGCATATGGGCCACGCGCTCAACAACACGATCCAGGACATCATGGTTCGCTTCGAGCGCATGCGCGGCAAGAATGTGCTGTGGCAGCCCGGCATGGACCATGCGGGCATTGCGACGCAGATGGTTGTCGAACGCCAGCTGGCCGAACGGCAGGAGCCGAACCGTCACGCCATGGGCCGCGAGAAGTTCATCGAACGGATCTGGCAGTGGAAGGCCGAATCCGGCGGCATGATTTCCAACCAGCTGCGCCGTCTTGGGGCCTCGTGCGACTGGTCGCGTGAACGCTTCACCATGGATGAAGGGCTTTCGCGCGCGGTTCTGGAAGTTTTTGTCTCACTCTACAAGCAGGGCCTGATTTATCGCGACAAGCGCCTGGTCAACTGGGACCCGAAGCTTTTGACGGCGATTTCCGACATCGAGGTCGAATCGCGTGAAACGAAGGGCCATCTCTGGCATTTCCGTTATCCGCTCGAAAATGTTCCTTTCGATCAGGATAACCCGCATACCTATATCGTCGTTGCGACCACGCGCCCGGAAACCATGCTGGGCGACACCGGCGTTGCGGTCAACCCGAAGGACGAGCGCTACCACGCACTGGTCGGCAATGATGTCGTGCTGCCCCTCGTCGGGCGCCACATTCCCATCGTTGCCGACGATTACGCCGATCCGGAAGCCGGTTCGGGCGCGGTCAAGATCACGCCAGCGCATGATTTCAATGACTTCGAGGTCGGCAAGCGCAACGATCTGCGCGCGATCAACATCCTGACGCCCGAGGCGGCGATTACCCTGAAGGGGAATAACGATTTCCTCGAAGGTCTGGAACTGACCCCGGAACTGAAGGCGCTCATCGCCGAGCTGGACGGTCAGGATCGCTTTGCCGTTCGCAAGCGCATCGTCGAACTGATGGACGAGCGCGGCTATCTGGAAAAGATCGAGGATCATACCCACGCCGTTCCGCACGGCGATCGCGGCGGCGTTCCGATCGAGCCCTATCTGACGGACCAGTGGTATGTGAATGCGGCCGAGCTTGCCAAGCCGGCCATGGCCGCCGTTCGCAATGGCACCACGCAGATCGTCCCGAAGAATTGGGAAAAAACCTATTTCGACTGGATGGAAAACATCCAGCCATGGTGCGTCTCGCGCCAGCTCTGGTGGGGACACCAGATTCCGGCCTGGTATGGCCCGGATGGCAAATGCTTCGTCGAAAAGAGCGAGGCGGAGGCCAAGGCGTCCGCACGCGCCCACTATGGCGAAGATGTTGCGCTGGAGCGCGATACCGACGTTCTCGATACGTGGTTCTCATCCGCATTGTGGCCGTTCTCGACGCTCGGCTGGCCGGACAGGACGCCGGAACTTGCGACCTATTATCCAACCAGCGTGCTGGTTACGGGTTTTGATATCCTGTTCTTCTGGGTTGCGCGCATGATGATGATGGGCCTCCATTTCATGGAGGAAATCCCGTTCCATACCGTCTATCTGCATGCTCTGGTTCGCGACAAGCACGGCGCGAAAATGTCGAAGTCGAAAGGCAATGTCATCGATCCGCTGGAGCTGATGGATGAATATGGTGCCGATGCGTTGCGCTTCACGCTGGCCATCATGGCCGCTCAGGGGCGTGACGTTAAGCTCGACCCGGCGCGTATTGCAGGCTATCGCAATTTCGGCACCAAACTGTGGAATGCGACACGTTTTGCCCAGATGAACGGTGTGAAGCTCGACGCCGGTTTCAAGCCGGAAGACGCAAAACTCGCCGTCAACCGCTGGATCTTGACCGAACTGACCAAGGCGACCCGTTCTGTCACCGAAGGCATCGCCACCTATCGCTTCAACGAGGCTGCGGGTGCCGCTTATCGCTTCGTCTGGAACCAGTTCTGCGACTGGTATCTGGAGCTGCTGAAACCGATCTTCATGGGCGATGATGAAACCGCAAAGGCCGAAGCCCAGGCCACGGCCGCCTATTGTCTCGACCAGATCTACAAGCTCCTGCATCCGTTCATGCCGTTCATGACGGAGGAGCTGTGGACCCTGACCGCAGGCGAGGGCGGAAAGCGCGAAACGGTTCTGGCGCTTGCGACCTGGCCGGAACTGTCCTTTGAGGACGAGGAAGCCGCTGCCGATATCAACTGGCTTGTCGATCTCGTCACCGGAATCCGTTCGGTCCGCGCGGAGATGAATGTGCCCGCTGGCGCGATTGCGCCGGTCGTGGTTCTCGATGCCAATCCGGCAAGTGTCGAGCGCTTTGCCCGCCACGATGCGGCCATCAAGCGCCTTGCCCGTGTGGAAAGCATATCGTTTGAAGCTCAGGCTCCCAAGGGATCGGCACAGATGCTGCTGGGTGAGGCGACGATCTGCATCCCGCTCGGCAAGCTGATCGATCTCAAGGCCGAAGCCGCGCGCCTTGCCAAGGAGGCGGGCAAGATTGCCGCTGAAATGGATCGCATCGAGAAGAAGCTCTCCAACGAGAAATTCGTTGCCAATGCGCGCGAGGACGTCGTTGAAGCGGAACGCGAGCGGCTGGCCGAACTGAAGGAAGCTGCACAGCGCGTGGCGACCGCCGAGGCACGCATCCGTGATGCGAGCTGATTGAAAGGCGACGGTTCGTTTTCGAATCAATGCCCGGCAGTGAGCTGCACTGCCGGGCATTTTTATTGGCATAAGCGAAATTTCGGTGTGCTCCGGGCAGCGGCACCCTTGATCGAACTGCCGTTTCGATTGTTTTTGTGCAATGTTGCGCTTTCGCAACAAGGCGAAAAAAGGGCGAAAAACAGGCCAATTTGGGCATGTTTTGCCATGTGCTTGGACGATTTCTTCTAATGAAATAGCGACTGGATTGATGTTTTAGCCATTTTCGACGAACAGGCTGAAAATCCGATAGCGCTAATCCAGACGAATGGACCTTGCGGGCTGAATCCTTCCTGATTTACGTTTTCGTCAACGTTAATACCGTTGCTGTTTGGGAGGACATTTATGAGTGTACAGCGCGTGAAAATGGCAGGAATGGTTGCGGCTCTCCTCGGGAGCGCGGTCGCTGCCAATGCAGGCGGCTTCGAGCGTAGCTCGCAGGATTTCGATATTCTTTTTGAACAGGGCAATGCTGTCGATGCGACGGGTACTTTTGTCGCCCCGCAGCGCAAGCTGAAGAATATTGGGGGCTCTCTGGTCGGTGCATCGACAGGGGGAATCAATCCGATTACCCGTCGTCCTTATGAAACGGAAGTCGATGAAGCCAAGAGCTACTGGGTTCCGAAAGTTTCGGCTAAATTTGACCTCACAAATGATCTCGCTTGCGCGGCGCAATATCGCCAGCCTTGGGGTATCGAGACCGATGTCGGGGTCGATACTGTGCGGATGTTCACCGCAATCGAACAGAAGATTTCCTCCAACGATTATGGCGTGAACTGCTCCTATCGTTTTGCAGCCGGAGAGAAGAGCTATTTCCGCATTCTCGGCGGCGTGAGCTATCAGGAGCTCAAGGGCGAACAGACACGAATGATTCCCCCTGGCTCGGCGTTCGGCGGCTCGTTCCGGGTAGCTTCGCTGGATGTCGAGGATCAATCGGTCGGCTGGCGTCTTGGTGCAGCTTATGAAATCCCTGAATATGCGATGCGCGCAACGCTCGTCTATCAGTCGGAAGTCAAGTACAACCTCGAAGGCACGATCGATAATCTTGCGCTTAATCCGCTGACCGGCCGTGGTATGCCGATCAATGTCGAGAGCGATGTTGCAACCCCGCAGTCGATTGAATTCAAGTTCCAGAGCGGTATCGCGCCAGACTGGCTTGCATTCGGCTCGGTCAAATGGACCGACTGGTCAAGCATCACGTCTGTGGACTTCAATTCCGCAGACAGCAGGATCGTTGCACAGGGAACGAAAATCACCAGCCTGAATCTCTATTATCAGGACGGCTGGACGGTAAGCGGCGGTGTTGGCCACAAATTCAACGACCAATGGTCGGCTGCTGCAACCGTTACCTGGGATCGCGGGACCAGCACGGGCCTGACTTCTCAGACCGATGTTTGGCTCTTCGGACTCGGTACCAATTACAAGCCAAACGATCAGTTCGAAGTTCGCCTTGCAGGTGCTGCGGGGTGGCTTTCGTCGGGTGAATTGGATGATAGGTACATCAATGGTGAGTTGAACAAAACCGGCTCCAAGGGTGAATTCGGAAACGATTTTGTCGGCGCGCTTTCGCTCACCGCCAAGGTCAAGTTCTAAGGTCTTGATATGCATGAAAAAGCCCGGCATTGCCGGGCTTTTTTCGTTTGGCGTGGTCTGGATTATTGTTCCAGCCGGGCAAGCAGCGAGGACGTATCCCAGCGATTGCCGCCGATTTTCTGCACTTCCTTGTAGAATTGGTCCACGAGTGCGGTGACAGGTAGAAGCGCGCCATTGCGGTCGGCTTCCTCAAGGCAGATGCCGAGGTCCTTGCGCATCCAGTCGACGGCAAAGCCGAAATCATATTTGCCCGCATTCATCGTGCCCGACCGGTTTTCCATCTGCCAGGAACCTGCCGCGCCCTTCGAAATGACCGAGATCAGCTTTTCGATATTAAGCCCTGCCTTCTTACCGAAATGGATGCCTTCCGCCAGTCCCTGCACAAGGCCCGCAATGCAGATCTGGTTGACCATCTTCGCAAGCTGCCCGGAACCAACCGGCCCCATGAGGCCCACCATGCGCGCATAAGCATCGATAACCGGCCTGGCGCGCTCGAAATCCGCCTCCGATGCGCCCACCATCACCGTCAGCACACCGTTTTCCGCACCGGCCTGTCCACCGGAAACCGGCGCATCCATGAAATGAAAGCCGCGCTTTTGCGCTTCGATGTCCAGTTCGCGGGCAACTTCCGCGGATGCGGTGGTGTTATCGATGAAAATGGCTCCCTTCTTCATGGCGGAGAAAGCGCCGTCCGGACCAATGGTCACGGAACGAAGGTCGTCGTCATTGCCGACGCAGGCGAACACAAAATCTGCGTCCTGCACCGCTTCCGCCGGCGTCGCGGCAAAATGGCCCCCGAATTCCCTGGCCCATTTTTCGGCCTTTGCCGTCGTGCGGTTATAGACCGTGACGTCGTGTCCGCCCTTATTCTTGAGATGCCCTGCCATGGGATAGCCCATGACGCCGAGGCCCAGAAAGGCAACTTTGGCAGTTGTCGTCATTCGTTCATTCCTCTGGATAAATGTCACAAATCAGGTGAGAGGCGTCATCACGGCCGTTTGATAGGCTGGGCGCTGCTTGAGACGGCCATACCAGTCCTCCAGCCGGGGAAGGGCGGGGCGCTCGATCGGAAATTCGAACCAAGCATAGGCGTAACAGCCGATGGGAATATCGCCGATGCCAAAATTCTCGCCCGAGAACCACGGCGCTTCCTTGAGGCCCTCGTCGGCAATCTGCATCGAATGCGCCAGCCCCTCAAGGCCGCGTTGCAAAATGGCAGGATCGCGTTCCGCTTCCGGCAGGCGGATCAGGTGCTTCATGACATCGCTGAAGCTGGTCGCGAAGGACACCGAAGCCCAATCCATCCATTTTTCGGCCTGGGCGCGCTTGGCCGGATCATCGATCCACAGCCCGCCCTTGCCATAAGCGGCTGCCAGATAGCGTGTGATGGTGTTGGATTCCCAAAGCACCATGTCACCGTCCTCCAGCAGGGGGATCAGCCCGTTCGGATTGCGGGTGAGATATGCCGGATCTTTCAATCCGCCATACGGACCGCCAATATTGATCTGCTCATATTCCAGATCGAGTTCATGCGCTGTCCAGAGCGCCTTCTTCACATTTGTGGAATTGATACGACCCCAGATTTTCAGCATGACTCAACCTGTTGCATTGCTTTTGGAAGCCGCATTCTAGAGCGGTTCCGGTTTAAATGGAATCGTCGGAACCGCTCTATCTATTTGTTTTAACGCATTATCCGACGCAAAACCGCTTCGCACTTTTGCTGGAAATGCTCTAAACAGATCGCCCCCGCAAGCCGCAAGGCTGCCGGGGGCGATATTTTCGGTTTATGCCAGTTCGAGAATCTTTAGCGAACCAGATGCCGGGTGAGGCGCCGTTCGAGGAAATCCCAGATGTGGCGCAGGCATTCGACAATCAGCAGATAGATGACCGCCGCCCACAGATAGGTCTGGAAATCGAACGTCCGCGAATAGGCGCGGCGCGTTTCACCCATGAGGTCCAGAACGGTAATGATCGCCACGATGGCCGATCCTTTGATCATCAGGATGATCTCATTGCCATAAGGACGCAACGCCACGATAAGCGCCTGCGGAAGAATAACCTTCCAGAACGTCACCCGCTTGGAAATACCGAGCGCGGCAGCGCCCTCCCACTGGCCGACGGCTACACTCTGGATGGCGCCGCGCAGGATTTCGGCCTGATAGGCCGCGGTATTGAGCGAAAACGCCAGAATGGCGCAGTTCCACGCATCGCGGAAAAACACCCAGAGACCGATGCTTTCAAGGAATGGCCGGAAGGTGCCGAAGCCATAATAAATAAGGAATGTCTGTGCGAGCAGCGGCGTGCCGCGAAAGAAATAGACGTAGCCGAAAGCCAGGCCCCGCAGCCATCGATTGCCGGACATGCGCGCGGCTGTGATCGGCAATGAAAGCAGGGCGCCGATGGTGATCGATATGGCGACCAGTTTCAGCGTCACCAGCAGGCCGGACCAGTAGCGCGGTCCATAGGTTTCGAACAGGTCGATACGCCATGCATCATAGAGATAGATCGCAAGGCCGGCGAAAAGCAGGAACCACAGAGCCACGATGATGTGGCCTGCAATGCGCATGCGCGTCCATTGCCTGACCACCGGCGGCGGAGCCATCACGTCGCCTGCGGTGTTGGAGATGGTCTGGTTCATATCACGCACCTCGCGAGCGGTTGGCGCCCGCGTCGGCCCAGCGGCCAATGCGGTCGATGAAATAGGACGAGATGATCGCGAGAGCGAGATAAAGCAGGCAGGCCACGCCGAAGAACAGGAATGGTTCCTTGGTCACGCGCGCAGCGATGGAGGTCTGGCGCAGAATATCGGAGAGCGTGATGACCGAGACCAGCGATGTGTCCTTGAGCAGCACCAGCCACAGATTGGCAAGGCCGGGCAGGGCGATGCGGATCAGCTGCGGCAGGATCACCTTGCGCATTGTCTGCCAGTGAGACAGGCCGACGGCATAGCCGCCTTCATATTGTCCGCGCGGGATCGCACGAAATGCGGAAAGGAAGACTTCACTCGAATAGGATGAGAAGACGAAGCCGAGCGCGACCATGCCCGCGCCGAAGGCATTGATTTCGACATTGGCATCGATGCCGAACAGGCTCAAGAGCCTTTGCAGGCCAAGCGAGGCGCCGAAATAAACGAGGAAGAGCGTGAGAAGCTCAGGCAATCCGCGAAAGATGGTGGTGTAGATGTTTGCCGCCAGCCGTATCGACGGTTCGTCGGATTGCTTGCCGATCGCAACCAGAAATCCGAGAGCAAGCCCCACGGGAAGTGTCGCAAGAGCCAGCGAGACAGTGACCAGAAGCCCCCAGGCGATACTGGCGCCCCAGCCATCGGGGCCGAAACTCAACAAAGTGGCGTAGTGTTCCATGCGCCTATTCTTTTTCCTGAAGGCATATGCCTGTGTTTTTATTGCCTGCGCGGTCCTGTCCGGCAAGGCTTGTGCGGCATGCCCGTACAAAATGTCCTGCGCCGGTTTGCGGGAGAGCAAACCGGCGCAAAAGTGTCAGATGGGATCAGTTTTCGGCGCCATAAGCATCGAAATCGAAGTACTTGTCGTTGACTTCCTTATATTTGCCGTTCGCGCGGATCGCCTTGATGGCTGCGTTGAACTTTTCAACCAGTTCGGGGCGTCCCTTCTTGAAGGCGACGCCTGCGCCCGGACCGTGGATTTCGACAACCGGCGGGAAGGTGCCGACCATCTTGCAGCAGGCGCCGTCCGGCGTCTTCAGCCATTCGGCCAGTGTCACGCTGTCGTCGTTGACGGCGTCGAGACGGCCATTGGCGAGATCAAGCCGATATTCCTCTGCGGTCGGATAGGCCTTGATGGTGCTGTCGGTAAAGGTCTTTTCGGAATAATTGGCGTGGGTGGTGGAAACCTGAACGCCGATGGTCTTGCCGGCGAGGTCTTCCTTGGTCACGCCCTTGATGTCGGTATCCTTCGGCGCTGCAATGCCGGGAGGCGTGTTGTAATATTTGTTGGAGAAGTCGACCTGCTTCTTGCGCTCATCCGTGATCGACATGGAGGCGATGAATGCATCGAACTTGCCCGACTGGAGGGCAGGGATCGCGCCATCCCATTCCTGGGTGACGAATTCGCACTGGGCCTTCATTTCATCGCAAAGCGCCCTTGCAATATCGACGTCGAAGCCCGACAGCGTGCCGTCCGGCTTGATGAAATTGAAGGGAGGATAGGCGCCTTCGGTGCCGATCTTGAGCTTCAGCGGTTCTTCCGCATTTGCGACACCGGCAGCCATGCCGCCGATCGTGATTGCCAGGGCTGCCACCGATGCAGCAGTGGCGATACGCTTCAATACGCGCATTTTAGGTCCTCTCGTTTAGTTCTGGCTGGTTCCCTGATTTTTTCTTCTGGTTCAGCCGCTTAAGGGGGCGTCACGACCGTGAAACTTTAAATTGCACGTCTGGTAGCGTTTCCCCGCCCGTTACCAATAGAGGGTGGAGCCGATCATGCGCAATATTTTTTCGCGCTTTCGTTTCCACCATCCGATCTGGCGACGATATTCCCACCATTTGGCGATGAATGGCAAGATGCTCAACGTAATTAAATTGTGTGTCTTACGCGAGATATTCGCGGTGGTTTCCGCATGTCATTGCAGCAGGACCGTGAAATGCCCCGTAAAAACGATAAATTATAGGGAGTTACTCAAAGAGCCATTTCGCGTTCGATGAAATCGGCTATTTGCTCGATATCGTCGATGGGAAATACCGGCACGGTTTCATCGGCAAGCGGATGGTCGCTGGCAATGGCGACGATGTTGGGATCGCTGGCCGAAAGTGCCGGGCCTTCATGGCCGCCTTGACGGCGCAGTAAGATTTTCTTGTGCTTTTCGCGCTTGTAGCCTTCAACCAGAATCAGGTCGCATGGTGCGAGTTTGGCCACGATTTCGCGCAGCGATGGCTCTGCTTCCCCGCCAATATTCTCATGCATGATCGCATGGCGCTGCGAGGAGACAATGGCGACTTCCGCCGCGCCCGCCTTTCGATGACGCCAGGAATCGGTGCCTTCATGGTCGATATCGAAATCATGATGGGCATGCTTGACGGTCGCGATACGGTATCCGCGCGCCGCAAGACAGGCGACCAGACGTTCGGTCATTGTCGTCTTGCCGGAGTTTTTCCAGCCGGTAATGCCGAAAAGCTTCGGGTTCATTCCATCGCCTCAGCCAGTTTCCGGGCCGCAGCAAGGTCGTCGGGCCGGTTGATGTTGAAGAACGGATCATATGTTTCCGAACTATCGCCCGCGAAGGCAAGCGGAAATTCGACCGTCTCACATCCGATATGCTCGGCAAATGCGAAGACACTGGCCTTACCGGTATTTTCAAGCCAGGCCGCAAGTTCATCCGCCAGTCCGGTCTCCCACAGGCCGAAAATCGGATGAACCCGCCCGCGGGAACTGGCAAGAACGACGCGCGCTCCGCTTTCATTCCGACAGGACAGAAGACGCTCTGCAAGATTGCCCGGCAGGAAGGGTGTGTCGGCTGCCGTCGTCAGCAGCAGCGAAGCTTGCCGCATATGCGTGAGCGCGGTCAGGATGCCGATGAGAGGCCCGCCATGTTTCGCCGGAAGGTCGGGCACCACCGGGACGTCCAGCCTGCCCAGGCGGGCAGCATCGCCATTGGCGTTGATGACAAGGCTTTGAACCTGCGGCCTGATCCTTTTGACGACATGGGAAATGACGGTGCCTGTTTCACCGAGCGGCTGAAGAAACTTGTCGCCCGCGACGCCGCCCTCCCGCATGCGGCTGGAAAGTCCGCCAGCGATGATGCCGCCAGCAATCATGAAGGTTCCACGCCGGTCGGGATGGTTGCAAGTGTGCTCTTGTTGCGTTCCCGCTTCTTCAGGACATTCTCGCGATAGACCATGTAGACGCCGCTCCCGACCACCAGAATTGACCCCGCGATCGTATATATGTCGGGCGCTTCGCCGAAAATCAAAGTGCTAAGACCGATTGCCCAGAGAAGGCTGGAGTAACGGAACGGCGAAACGAACGACACTTCGCCTTCGCGCATGGCCAGAATGATGAAATGATATCCGACGAGAAGAAGAACGGCGGCAATGGCCATGGCGCCGACTGCAACAATGCCGACGGGCTGCCACCCGCCCATCGGTGCGGTCAACGCCCCGCCGGTCAGCATTATCGCGCCCGCAGTCAATGTGGACAGATAAAGGGTGGGGACATGCGCGGGCACGCGGCGCGTGGCGATATCCCGCGTCGCGGCAAAGCCCACGCTGGCCAGAAGCACGACAATGGCGGTGAAACTTGCCGCGCCATCGGTTCCGGGCCGGATGATGATGAGCACGCCGACAAGACCGACAAGAATGCAGGACCAGCGACGCCACCCCACCTTTTCTTTCAGGAACAGTGCCGCCCCCAGCGTCACGACAAGCGGCGTTGCCTGGAAGACGGCGGAACAGAAAGCCTGCGAGAGATGGCCGAGGGAATAAATATAGGTGACGGTGGCAACGACTTCGCCCACCACACGCAGGATCGTCATCTTTTCCAGCGACAGATTGCGCAATGCGCCGCGCCGCCAGGCCAGAAAGCCGATCAGCACCGTGGCGAACAGACCGCGGATCAGCATGTACTGTCCGCTGTTCATCTCGGTCAGGAGGTATTTTGTGATTGTATCGCCGATGGTGAAGGTTCCCATGGCGAGGAGCATGAAAATACTTGCGCGGAAGTTTGCTGACTGCGGCACGATACAGAATCCGGTTGAGGCCTGAGCCTTGGATTGCATACCGCTTTAAAGTCGATCCCGCGACAACTATTTCAGATCATCTGCTCTTTTGAAGTATAAATCGCTCAGCCGCCGGTCAGGCTCATATGGCGCGCGACCGCCGGACGGTTATGATCGCGGTCGATGATGAAATCATGGCCCTTCGGCTTGCGCGCAATGGCCTCGTCGATAGCCTGGCCGAGCAGCAGATCGCTGTCGCTTTCGCGCAGGGCCTTGCGCAGATCGGCATCGTCGTCCTGGCCGAGGCACATATAGAGCATGCCGGTGCAGGTGAGCCGGACGCGATTGCAGCTTTCGCAGAAATTATGCGTCATCGGCGTGATGAAACCGAGCCGGCCGCCCGTTTCGGCAATCGTCACATAGCGGGCAGGGCCGCCTGTCCGGTAGGGAATGTCGGAAAGCGTGAATTGCCGCGACAGGTCGTCCCGCACCTGCGAAAGCGGCAGATACTGGTCCGTGCGGTCGAATTCGATCTCGCCCATCGGCATGGTTTCGATGAGCGTCATATCCATGCCGCGGCCATGGGCCCAGCGGATCAGTTCCGGGATTTCGTGATCGTTGAAACCCTTCAATGCGACGGCATTGATCTTGACGCTGATGCCGGCGCGCTTTGCGGCTTCAATCCCGTCGAGAACACGGGGGAGGTCGCCCCAGCGGGTGATCTGGTGGAATTTTTCCGGATCGAGTGTATCCAGCGAAACATTGATGCGGCGCACGCCGCATTCGGCCAGCTCATCGGCAAAGCGGGAAAGCTGCGACCCGTTCGTGGTCAGCGTCAGCTCATCGAGCGCGCCTGACTTCAGATGCCGCGACAATTGCCGGATCAGATGCATGATATTCTTGCGCACCAGAGGCTCGCCGCCGGTCAGGCGCAGTTTCCTGACGCCCTTGTCGATGAAGGCGGTGCAGATCCGATCCAGTTCCTCAAGCGTCAGCAGATCTTTCTTGGGCAGGAAGGTCATATGTTCCGCCATGCAATAGGTGCAGCGGAAGTCACAGCGATCCGTCACTGAAACGCGAAGATAGGTGATGGCGCGCCCGAAAGGATCGATCATGGGTCCTGTCGGGGAAACAAGGGGCTGGACCTGGTTTGTGTGCATCATTAAGCCGTTGTTTCCACAAGATGCGGAGGGATATCCGCTTCATTTGCCTAGAAATAGGATCTGGGGTCTCCAATGTCCAGTTTCCGGCGCGCGAAGCTCTTTCAATAAAGACCGCGACCCTTGCGATATTTTAACGCGGGGCCTATCAAAAGCGGGCGAAAAACCAAGCTGGAGAATGGCGATGAGTGAGGTCTGGCCGACTGAATTGCGCATTTCGCGCGACCGCAGGCTGCTGACGGTGGCCTTCGACGACGGCCGGAAATTCGAACTGACCGCCGAATTGCTGCGCGTCCTGTCGCCTTCGGCGGAAGTGCAGGGCCATTCGCCGGAACAGCGCGTGACCGTTGGCGGCAAGCGCAATGTCGAAATCATGCAGGTTGAGCCCGTCGGCAATTATGCCGTGCGCATCAGGTTCGACGACATGCACGACACCGGCCTTTTCTCATGGACCTATCTCCACAAGCTCGGCACCGAGAAGGACACGCTATGGCAAACCTATCTCGATGAGCTTGCGGAAAAGGGCCTGAAGCGGGACCGCTGATCCGGCCCGCCGCGGCAAATTGAAATCAGAGTTTGCCATCCCGCAAGGGGCCGTATGTCGCCGCATAATTGCGCGGTCCGACAATCGGCAGAAGCAGCTTTTGCGCGAAGGCCGGAATCTTGGCCGCCTTGGACATCTTGTCCGTCATGGCCACGACATGGTCGACGCGCGGCCGATGCAGCTTTTCAAACCGGTCGAAAAGTTCGGGCTGCTCTATTCTTTGTGAAACGAGCGTTGCCAGTGTGAGGGCCGCTTCCATGCCAAGGGCGGCACCCTGCGCCCAAACGGGCGCGGTCGCATGGGCCGCATCGCCCAGAAGCAATACATTTCCAGCGGACCAGCGATCCATGCGCACCTCCTGCAAGGGCGAATTATGGATGGTTTCAGGCACCTTCACCGCATTTTCGATGATCGACCTCAAATGAGAGGGAAAATCGGAAAAATGTTCGCCGCTCAGACCCACCGGGCCGCCATCGGCCCGGTTGCCGGTAAGTGTCGCCCAAACATAAACGCTTTGCTCACTCACGGGAATAAGCAGGATCATGCTTCCGGCACCGACCCAGAGCGACCAGCAATCGACGCCCGGATTTGGAGCCATGAAGCGCCAGCTGAAATTGGAAAGCGCCGCCGTCCGGACCGCATTGCCGTTGAAGACCAGCTTGCGGGTGACGGAATTCACGCCATCGGCGCCGATCAGGCGTTCCGTCACCATTGTTTCGCCGTGGGAAAGGGCGATCGAGACATGCCCGTCTTCCTGGGAGATTCCGGTGACTTCCTTGTCGTAGAGGGGATTGTCCTGTGAATTTCCTGCTTGCAGGATGCACAGCAGGTCCGAGCGCAGAATGCAGCGCGGCTGATGGCGTTCGCCCCAGAAGTCGGTTTCGTCGACTGAAAACAGCAACTTGCCTTTTGCTGTCCGGTATTCACGCCGTTTGGTTGGATAGCCAAGCGCATCGACCTGCTCTTTCAGCCCGAGACGTTCCAGCGCGTGAATGGCATTGCCCGGCAGATTGATAGCCAATCCGGCTTCGGCATGTTGATCGCGCTTGTCGAGAATGCGCGCTTCGATATTGAGTTGCCGCAGCGCACGCGCCAAAGCCAATCCAGATATGCCGGCACCGACGATCAGCATTTAATCTCCTTGAATTGTTTTCCATCTGCCGGTGCGAATGCTTCGGCGACAGAACAGAAAGTCACGCCGGATCAGTGCAGGCAGGTAAAATATCGGCTGATGAGGAGATTTACCCCTCGTGAGGACATGGCAGCAGCCCGGATAACGGCAAGCTGTTGTGTCCAACTTTTGCTGAGGGTGCGAAATAGTCGAACTCCCATCCCGGCGCAATACTGTGTTATTGCCCCCTAAAAATGTGGGAAGTACGTGCGTGAAAATAGATATACGGCGCGCGATCGCCGTGGAAACTTCATGATGCAATGAAAAGGGCAGCTCGTGCCGCCCCTTCAATATTCTTAGCCCAGATTAAGTTCCTTGAAGAAATCATTGCCCTTGTCGTCGATGACGATGAAGGCGGGAAAATCTTCCACTTCGATACGCCAGATCGCTTCCATGCCGAGTTCGGGATATTCCACGACCTCGACCTTCTTGATGCAATCCTGCGCCAGGCGGGCGGCCGGGCCGCCGATGGAGCCCAGATAGAAGCCGCCGTGCTGGCCACAGGCTTCGCGCACCTGACGCGAACGGTTGCCCTTGGCGAGCATCACCATCGAACCGCCAAAGGACTGGAACTGGTCGACATAGGAATCCATGCGGCCTGCCGTGGTCGGGCCGAACGAGCCGGAGGCATAGCCCGCGGGCGTCTTGGCCGGGCCTGCATAATAGATCGGATGGTTCTTGAAATAATCCGGCATGGCTTCGCCGTTTTCCAGCCGCTCGCGGATTTTCGCATGCGCCAGGTCGCGCGCCACGATAATCGGACCGGAAAGCGACAGCCGCGTCTTGACCGGATGTTTCGACAATTCCCTGAGAATGTCCTGCATCGGCTGGTTGAGGTCGATCTTGACCACATGCGACGACAGTTTTTCCTCGTCGATATCCGGCATGTACCTGGCCGGATTGGTTTCGAGCTTTTCCAGGAAGATGCCGTCTTTGGTGATCTTGCCCTTGGCCTGACGGTCGGCCGAACAGGAAACGCCGATGCCGATCGGCAGCGAAGCCCCGTGGCGCGGCAGGCGGATGACGCGCACGTCATGGCAGAAATATTTGCCGCCGAACTGCGCGCCGACGCCGAGCGACTGCGTCAGCTTGTGAATTTCCGCTTCCATTTCGAGGTCGCGGAAGGCGTGGCCGGTTTCTGAACCCTTGGTCGGCAGGCTGTCCAGATAGCGCGTCGAGGCAAGCTTGACCGTCTTCAGGTTCATCTCGGCCGAAGTGCCGCCGATGACAATTGCCAGATGGTAAGGCGGGCAGGCGGCGGTGCCGAGGCTCAGGATCTTGTCCTTGAGGAAGTCGATCATGCGGTCATGCGTCAGGAGCGACGGCGTCCCCTGATAGAGAAACGTCTTGTTGGCCGAGCCGCCGCCCTTGGCGACAAACAGGAACTTGTAGGCGTCTTCGCCTTCTTCATAAATGTCGATCTGTGCGGGCAGGTTGTTCTTGGTGTTCTTTTCCTCGAACATGGAAAGGGGGGCGAGCTGCGAATAACGCAGGTTCTTCTTGTTATAGGCGTCGAGGACGCCCGCGCCCAGCGCATCCGCGTCGCCGCCTTCGGTCCACACACGGCGGCCCTTCTTGCCCATGATGATCGCCGTGCCGGTATCCTGACACATGGGCAGCACGCCGCCGGCGGCGATATTGGCGTTCTTCAGAAGATCATAGGCGACGAAACGGTCATTGTCGGTCGCTTCCGGGTCTTCGAGAATTTTGGCAAGCTGCTGAAGATGGCCGGGGCGCAGCAGATGGTTGATATCGGCAAAGGCCGCTTCGGAAAGCAGGCGAAGCCCTTCCGGATCGACCGTCAGGACGTCCTGTCCCTTGAACGTGTCGACCGAGACGTAATCGGACGTCAGCTTGCGATAGGGGGTGTCGTCTTCACCAAGAGGAAAAAGATCGGCGGCGCTTGCTTCTGCCATCGTGGTACCTCGCTTGCTTGCCTGCTGCACGCGCCGGAAACGTCATCATATCCGGCTTGCGCTGAATGTTGATCGAAGCCCCGGAGGCGAGCCCCGGAACCATAGTCTGTGGGGCTTTTAGCGCGATGCGGGATGGATGCCACTGCGTCACTTTGTTCATGCGGGACGTCGGTCCGGCTCCGGGCGGGAATACACAAATAATTGTGATCGGCACAAAAGGGAAAATTGCTTCAAAAAACATTACCGTTAAAAGTTTCTATACGAGATTGATAAATTCTAGCTGCGAGATTCGGACGGTTTCGCTTCGTGGCGAACGCATCAACTTTGGCGGTTTGAAATGCAGTTTTCCAGACACTCGCAGGTGGATGAAAAGAGCGGCGCTGGGCGTGGACGACATATCCGTCGCACCGCGGTGCTGGCTCTGGCAGCTTCGGTGTTTCTCCCTACAATCCAGGCTCAAGCCGCAAATTCGTTGATGGAGCTTTTTCAGCAGCGTCGCCAGCAGCAGGCGCAGCCGGTCCAGCCGCAGGTCGCTCCACCGCGGGCACCGGCAGCGCCAAACGCAGTTTCCGCTCCGCGTGCCGCCGTGCGCAGTCTGCCGCCAGCCCAGCGCGTGACCGTCAAGGGCCCGCAGATTTACGACTACAAGCCGGATGCTCTGGTCGATATCGATTTCAGCGCGCTCGACATGCAGGTGACGGCGGCAACCGAACCGGCAAATGCCGATCCGCTGACATCCGGCATGTCGCCGATTCGTCCTCAGCCCCGTGAGGAAACACCGGGCCAGCGCGCTTTCGATGCGGCGACGGATTATCTGAAATCCGTGAATGTCAAAGCCGAGAAAGCGATCGCACAGGCAATCGTCGACTATTATTCCAATCAGCGTTCCTTCATGTGGTCGGCCGACGACAAGGTGCTCGACCGCGCCAAGAATGTCGCGGCCTTCTTTGCGCGCGCGGATGAAGACGGCCTCAACCCGGATGAATATGCGGTCACGATTCCCGCTGACAATTTCGATGCCGCCGCCGAAGCCGACCGCCAGCAGAAACTTGCCGCGTTCGAAATTCGCATGTCGGCCCGCGCGCTGCGCTATGCCATCGATGCAGGCGAGGGGCGTGTTGTCGCCGACCGTCTCAGCGGTTTCCACGACCTGCCGCGCAACCGCGTCGATCCGAAAGCCGTTCTGGAAAGGCTTGCGACCGAAAGCGATCCGGCTGCCTATCTGCACGGCTTCCAGCCGGACAATGCGCAATATGCAGCCCTGAAGCGCGAACTGGCGAATACCGAACCGCCATCCGCCGAACCAATCCGCATTTCGCTGAAGGGCGTCATCCGGCCGGGCGATACCAGCGATCAGCTTGGCAAGGTGGTTGCGCTGATTTCGAGACACGCCCCCGCCGATTACCTGGCGCAGCACCGGCAGGTGCTGGATGCACATGCCGGCGGCGATGTCTACGATCCTGAACTCGTTGCCGCCATCAAGGATTACCAGAAGCTTTCCGGCGGCGCGCCGGATGGCATTATCGGCCGCAATACGCTATCCGCCTTGCAGGGCGAGCAGTCTTCCATCAGGCGCGACCGCATTCTCTATTCCATGGAGCGCCTGCGCTGGCTGCCGCATGATTTCGGCCAGCGTTATGTCATGGTCAACCAGCCGGCCTACCGGGCGGAATATTTCGAGGATGGAAAGGAAAAGCTGGCCATGAATGTGGTCATCGGCTCTCCAACCCATCAGACCTATTTCTTCTACAACAAGGTCCAGACGGTGGTTTTCAACCCGTCATGGGGCGTGCCGCGTTCGATCATCCTCAACGAAATGCTGCCCAAGGTCATGCGCGATACCAGCTATCTCGACCGCAATGGCTATGAAGTCTATGCGGGCGGCAAGAAGGTCTCGGCCAGCGCCGTCAACTGGAGCGCGGTTGCTGCGGGCAAGGCCCATGTCGGCATTCGCCAGAAGCCAAGCCTCGACAATGCGCTGGGCGAACTCAAGATACTGTTTCCGAACGCGCATGATATCTACATGCATGACACCCCGGCCAAATCCTATTTCAGCCGCGACATGCGTGCACTGAGCCATGGCTGCATCCGCCTGGAGCGCCCGCGCGATATGGCGGCTGCGGTTCTTGGAACGTCGGTGACGGATCTGGAAAAATATTTTGGCAAGAACGAGCGCGGCATCAAGGTCAAGGAGCCGGTGCCGGTCTATGTTTCCTATTTTACCGCCTGGCCGGAAGCGGACGGAAAGATCCATTATTACGGCGATGTCTACGACCGTGATTCCGGGTTGCAAAAGGCTTTCGACAAGACGGAGGAATCGCGTCTGGCGGCGCTCTGAGCTTCGCTCCATGGCAAAATGGAACGGCAATCATCGGTGGATGATTGCCGTTTTTCGTTGCGCCGCACCGTTGCGAGGCAGGTAATGAAAATCTCTTTGGAAACAGTCTTGCCAGACGCTTGACTTATGCCGCCGCAGGCCGGTATATCGCACCACCTTGATTGAGCATTGCTCATCGGGCGTGTAGCTCAGCGGGAGAGCACTCCCTTCACACGGGAGGGGTCACAGGTTCAATCCCTGTCACGCCCACCATTCAATGGTCCGCTCCAGCGGCTGTTCCAGGCATAATCCCGATCATGCAGGCCGCGCATCAATCGCCATTGTTCTGCCACCAGCATTCTGCGCATAACAGCCCGTAATGCCCGGTCTTTCCGGGTGTCTCAATCCAGCCGTCCCGACCTTTGCGAACCGGAACAGCTTTTCGATTCCCTCGATGGAGGCCTCTTCTCTCTTATGCGGTCAAAGAAGAGGGCGTGGTTTTCGGGCGCGCTGTTGGTGTTTTGCGTTTCGGCTTTGGCAGCAAGCCTTCGCGCTGCGCCCGCTTCTTCGCGTCCTTGCGAGCCCGGCGAATCGCCTCGCCCTTTTCCCGGACGCGCTTTTCTGAAGGTTTTTCATAGGCGCGGCGTGCTTTCATCTCACGAAAGACACCTTCCCGCTGCAACTTCTTTTTTAGTACGCGGAGCGCCTGGTCAATATTGTTATCCCGTACGAGTACCTGCATCTCATTCCCAACTATGATTTTTGTGTTTGCCTGCGCTCCAATCGCGCCGCCCGAAGCCGTTGCGTTTTGGCGTCCACCGCAGCTTTTTCTGTCTCGAGAATGGCTTTTGCGGTTTTATCCGTTATCGCGCTTTTGGTTTCCATGCGCGACATGGGCTTCTTGAAGAGCGTATCGCGGTTCAATTCCACAGGCTTGCGTTCAAGCATTGTTCTACTCCTGAAACGGTCAAACTTTCCGGTTATGAAATGCACGCGTGCGAGACGACCCTCCACATGACCGCCGCAGAATATTCGACAATTTGGTCCAATCCTGAGAGGGCGCAGACATTTGCTCATGCGCGCGGGCCATATCCTGCTTGCTCGCAACCGAGCGTCCAGTCTGGTTGCCTGGGCTTGTCCCGTTGGCATGGCCGGGACCGCCGATTTCAAAACTGTCCATATAAGAACTCCCTTCGAGTTTTGTTCCCTCTACCGGGCAGAAAAACAAAAAGGCCGGGAGAACCCGACCTTTCAATCGCCCCAAACGATCAATGCCAGTACATCCGTGGTCAAGGATCGGGGTCAATAAGAGCGCGCTTGATTTAAAGCGACTGAAGGTTATCGGCAGCCTTCTTGCCTGACCGGCGGTCCGCCACCAGGTCGAAGCTCACCTTCTGACCTTCGTTGAGCGTATGCAAACCTGCACGCTCGACAGCAGAGATGTGAACGAACACGTCAGGAGAACCGTCTTCGGGCTGAATAAACCCAAATCCCTTGCCGCCGTTGAAGAATTTTACTGTTCCGTTTGCCATATTGAATTCCTTTCAATTCGCACAGTTTAAGGAACAACGAAATAGAATTCGTTGCGATTATCACGAAATTGAAAGAAAAGTCAGGGCGTACTATGCGCCACGTCGTTCGATGACAAAATCGATAATGCTCACTCTAACCAGTAATATTATATTTTACAAGCGCAAAGCCGAAATATTATTATTTAATTATTTTCGGTGCTCGTGTTGTGTCCCGCTGCAACGGGATAAAGACATGCTTGAAAACAACAGGATGAGTATCGGAAAATCCAGAATAAAAGATAACAATATCAGTATATTATATTATTTTGCGGCTCTGCCTCAACGTCAAGGCCCGGACAGCATGGTCCGGGCCTCTTCTGTCCGATCTCAATCGAGGACGTAGCAGGTCTTGGCCTTGCCCCGTGCCGGGTCTCCGAAGGTGCGGTTGTCGCACCGAACGCCATTGCGGAAGACGCCTTCCGTGAAGCGGCCTTCCGCGCCATAGCGGACGCGCTTGCGGCCGTAGAAATCACAGAACCCGCCTTCCTTCGCACAACGGCTCCATTCGCGGTCACGGTCATAACGGTCGTAGCGATCTGGACGGCCAGGACGATCCGGCCTGTCCCATCGATCCTGCACGACGAAGGAGCAGCTCTTCCTTTTGCCCGGCGCGGGATCGCCGAAGACACGGTTGGAGCAGCTCACCTGCGGGCGGTTGATGAAGCGCGACGTATTCTGTCCGCCTGTTCCGTAGACCACTTCCGCCGGATAGGGCAGCTGGCAGACGCCGTTCTCGCTTGCGCAGCGCTGCAATTGGGCCGCGGAAGCCTGGGGAACAAGCGGCGAGAGAACGGCCACCAGGCCGCCAAGGCATAGGGAAGCAACGGTTTTCTTGAGTGCAGGTATCATCATGAGTCCCTCTGATATGGATGAAATATGCTTTAACTCCGATATCTTGAACAGGGGATGAATGTGCAGCCGTCAAAAGCGGCAAGGCTGCAACGCCTGGCGGAAATTTTGCAGATGGCGTCTCAAGCTGTATGATGCAGGGGTCGACAACCGGAGTTTGTTTTGGTTTCCTTTGAGGCAGAATGGGGATTAGAAATGCACCGTCTGCCTTTCAGTTTCAAATCGATCATTATTGTTCTGGCGGCCATGATTGCTGTCGGTTTTTATGTCGGCCACAAGACGAAAGAAGTGCGCCAGACCTCGCTTGTGCAACGCGGCGCGCCCCCGGAAGTTGGAATATAGAAGTTTCGACATAGAAGTTTGGATATAGTCTGGCCTGCCGTGCCGGAACCGGCTTTCTTTCCCGCAGGTTTCATGGAATGAAACGCTCATATTCACCTTTCGGAAGGCTGCGAACATGCACGGCGAATACAAAGTCCATGGCGGAAAACTGGTCGTTGTCGATCTGGAGGTCCGTGACGGACGCCTGAGCGACGTGCAGGTGGCCGGCGACTTTTTCCTTGAACCGGATGAGGCGCTGGATGATATCTGCAACGCGGTAGAAGGGCTTTCCGCCGATGCGTCGTCCGAGCAGATTGCGGATGCGGTGAGGGCGGGGCTTCGCCCTGATGCGATGATGCTCGGTTTCAGCCCGGAAGCGGTGGCGATTGCTGTTCGGCGAGCCTTGGGCGTTGCACGCACATGGCGGGATTTTGAATGGCAGATCGTTGAAATGCCGGCGGTTTCGCCCGCCATGCATCTTGCGCTCGACGAGGTTCTGGCAAAGGAAGTCGCCGCCGGACGCCGCGCGCCGACATTGCGTTTCTGGGAATGGGAGCGCCCGGCCATCGTCATCGGCGCGTTCCAGTCACTGCGCAACGAAGTCGATATGGACGCAACGCGGGCGTTCGGCGTCGAGACTGTCCGCCGCATTACCGGCGGCGGCGCCATGTTCGTGGAACCGGGCAGCACCATCACCTATTCGCTCTATGCGCCGGGCGAACTGGTGCGCGACATGAGTTTTGCCGATTCCTATGCATTTCTGGATGACTGGGTGCTGAAAGCACTCAATGCGCTTGGCATCGACGCCTTCTACAAGCCGCTCAACGACATTTCGAGCTCTAGGGGCAAGATCGGCGGCGCGGCGCAAAAGCGTTTTTCCGGGGGCACGGTTCTCCATCACGTCACCATGGCCTATGACATGGATGCCGAGAAGATGGTGAAGGTTCTGCGGATCGGGCGCGAGAAGCTGAGCGACAAGGGCACGACGAGCGCGGTGAAGCGCGTCGATCCGGTTCGCAGCCAGACGGGGCTGCCGCGCGAAGACGTCATCAAGCGCATGAAGGATATGTTCGTATCGCTGAATGGCGGCGTGGGCGGCAAGATTACGCCAGAAGAATATGCAGCGGCTGAAAAGCTTGTGGCCGAAAAATTCTCGACGCAGCAATGGCTGCACAATATTCCATGATCTGAGGCAACGAGCTCTCACACGCAAAGCGGGGTGACTTGACGGAGCGGCCATGGCATAGGAGGCGCGCAACGCGACCACCTCCCACTCAACGCCATCTCGCAAAGCGCGCCTTCTCATGATCCGCATCGACAATATCAGCAAGTCCAACAGCCATCGCATTCTGTTTATCGAAGCTTCCGCCGCCTTGAATCGCGGCGAAAAGATCGGTCTTGTCGGGCCGAACGGGGCGGGCAAGACGACGCTGTTTCGTATGATGACCGGCGATGAACAGCCGGACGAAGGGCAGGTTTCCGTCGAAAAAGGCGTG
This sequence comes from Brucella anthropi, assembly GCF_046630315.1. GTDB lineage: Bacteria > Pseudomonadota > Alphaproteobacteria > Rhizobiales > Rhizobiaceae > Brucella > Brucella anthropi_A. The sequence continues at coordinate 30,991 of NZ_LQBD01000010.1, forward strand.
ACGATCGGCTATTTCGACCAGAATGTCGGCGAAATGGGCGGCCGTTCCGCCGTTGCGGAAGTGATGGAAGGGGCAGGCCCCGTCAGCGTGGTTGCGGCGGAACTCCGCGCGCTGGAGGCTGCGATGGTCGATCCGGACCGCATGGACGAGATGGATGCGATCATCGAACGCTATGGCGAAGTGCAGGCACGCTATGAGGAACTGGACGGCTATGGTCTGGATGGCCGCGCGCGCGAGGTTCTGGCGGGCTTGAGCTTCACGCAGGAAATGATGGACGGCGATGTGGGAAAACTCTCCGGCGGCTGGAAAATGCGTGTTGCGCTGGCGCGCATTCTGCTGATGCGGCCGGACGTGATGCTGCTCGACGAGCCGAGCAACCATCTCGATCTCGAAAGCCTGATCTGGCTGGAAGCATTCCTCAAGAATTATGACGGCGCGCTGCTGATGACCTCGCACGACCGCGAGTTCATGAACCGCATCGTGACCAAGATCATTGAAATCGACGGCGGCTCGCTCACGACCTATTCCGGCGATTATGCCTTCTATGAGGGGCAGCGGGCGCTGAATGAAAAGCAGCAGCAGGCCCAGTTCGAGCGCCAGCAGGCGATGCTTGCCAAGGAAATCAAGTTCATCGAGCGGTTCAAGGCGCGTGCTTCCCACGCTTCGCAGGTGCAAAGCCGTGTGAAGAAGCTGGAGAAGATCGACCGCGTGGAGCCGCCCCGCCGCCGCCAGACGGTTGCCTTCGACTTTGCGCCTGCGCCGCGTTCGGGTGAGGATGTTGTGAGCCTGAAGGGCGTGCACAAGACCTATGGCAGCCGCACGATCTATGACGGTTTCGATTTCATGGTTCGCCGCCGCGAACGCTGGTGCATCATGGGTGTCAACGGTGCGGGAAAATCGACGCTGCTGAAGCTGGTTGCAGGTGCGGCGGAGCCGGACAAGGGCAAGGTCAATATCGGCGCCAGCGTCAAGCTCGGCTATTTCGCGCAGCATGCGATGGATGTGCTCGACGGCGACGCAACGATATTGGAATGGCTGGAAGAGCGTTTTCCGAAGGCCGGCCAGGCACCGCTTCGCGCGCTTGCCGGTTGCTTCGGATTTTCCGGCGACGATATCGAAAAGAAATGTCGCGTGCTTTCGGGCGGCGAAAAGGCCCGTCTGGTCATGGCGGCGATGCTGTTCGACCCGCCGAACTTCCTGGTTCTGGACGAGCCGACCAACCATCTTGATCTCGACACGAAGGAAATGCTCATCAAGGCGCTTTCCGCCTATGAAGGCACGATGCTGTTCGTGTCGCACGACCGGCATTTCCTCGGCGCATTGTCGAATCGGGTTCTGGAACTGACGCCGGACGGCATTCACCAATATGGCGGCGGCTACACGGAATATGTGGAGCGCACGGGGCAAGAGGCTCCGGGATTGCATTCGTAACAGCGCATATCGGGGCAAGTTTGCTCTTATTTCTCAAAATAAGCCATTGATGCATATGCGCGGTTCGGCTAGAAACGCGCATGAAAAGGCTTCGAGCCTTCCGGCAATGCACCCGTAGCTCAGCTGGATAGAGTGCTGCCCTCCGAAGGCAGAGGTCACAGGTTCGAATCCTGTCGGGTGCGCCATTTGCTTCAGCATTGTCATTGATGCGCAATCGCGCCGAAACCTGTTCTCTTCGAGGACCGGACTTTCTCCAGGCAAAAAGATAGTGTGCAAGCTCCACCGAACCATCTATTGATAGCAACGGGGGAGACATCATCATGAGTCGGCAATTCGCAATGACAATTGTGAAACTTCCCCTTTGAAAGGGCTGAACCGGAACATCGATTCTGGAACCGGCCATGATAAATGGGAGGAACTTGAATGCGCGTTTTAAAGCGTATCGCTGTGGCGGCTTCGATTGTGGGGATCGTGGCCACGGCAGGTGGTTTGGCAATGGGCACCGCAAATGCCGAAGAACCGCTGAAACTTGTAATCGGAACAGAAGGCGCATATCCGCCGTTCAATTTCATCAATCCGGATGGCTCGCTGTCGGGCTTCGACGTCGATATCGCAAGGGCGCTTTGCGAGGAGATGAAAGCCGAGTGCACCTTCATCACGCAGGAATGGGATGGCACTATCCCGGCACTCCAGGCGGGCAAATTCGACGCCTATGTCTCATCCATGTCGATCACGGAAGAGCGCAAGAAGCAGGTCGATTTTTCCAACAAATACTATAACACGCCTCCCGGCATCGCCGTCCCCAAGGACAGCGACATCAAGGGCGTGACCAAGGAGGATCTGGCTGGCAAGACGATCGGCGTTCAGGTGTCGACGACGCACGCCAATTATGCCGAGCACGCCTTCACCGACAGCACGATCAAGGCCTATCCGACGGCTGAAGAATATCGGCTGGACATGGCCAATGGCCGCCTTGATGCCGTCAACGACGACAGTGTGACGCTGAGCGAATGGTTGAAGACGCCGGACGGCGCCTGCTGCAAGATGGTCGGCACCTATCCGCCCGTTGACAGCATCCACGGCGTCGGCGTCGGCGTTGCCCTGAAGAAGGGCCGCCCGGAACTGGTCGAAAAGTTCAACAATGCCATCAAGGCGATCCGCGCGAACGGAAAATACAAGGAAGTCAACGACAAGTACTTCGATTTCGACGCTTACGGCGCCGAAAACTGATCGCGCGGAACGAAAACGCCGGTTGGAGTACCTGAATTTTACAGCGCCGCCCAATTGGGGCGGCGTTGTTGTTAGGCTGATATACTTCTCTCGGAATTATCGCATCGCCGCGACGGCAACCCGGTCGGTGGGGAGGGGGGCGTATGCGCCGCCAGGTTTGCAGCGTTTAGGAAAATCGAACAGTCTTAGATTGGGTGCATCACCATCAGCCGCATAGGTGGCGGCATTGGAACTGTCGAATTCATGTGTATTGTCCTGCATATTCAAAGTCCCGCGAGGTACATGCAGAATAACGTTGCATTTTCGCCACAATGCGTTGCATAGATGCAACGCTATTGGGTAACATGGTTAACATGAACACGGCGAATCTGACGGCGGACATGAACAGCGAGAAGCAGGCATCGCAAGGTGGGGAGGGGCGCAGGCTTCTGGCCCTGCCGGGCATCATCACCGTTATTTCAGCCCTGGTTACGGCTTCCATCTCGTTCGCCATTTTGATCGGCATCACGCCAATCACGCCGGACCGTACCGTCACGCTGGCATTGGTCATCATCAATGTCGCGCTGATTCTGTTCCTCATTCTGCTGATCTGCCGCGAAGTCTATCGCATCATCATGGCCCGCCGGCTTGGAAAGGCCGCGTCGCGCCTTCACGTGCGTATCGTCGCGCTGTTTTCGCTGATCGCGGCGGTGCCGGCAATCGTGGTCGCCATCGTGGCGTCCGTCACGCTCAATCTCGGTCTGGATCGCTGGTTCGATACCAATACGCGCGACATTGTCAGTTCATCGCAGAGCTTGACCACGGCCTATATCCGCGAAACCGCGCTCAACCTGCAAAGCACGTCCTATTCCATGTTGCAGGACCTTGATGCGCAGCGCACCATTTACAGTCTCGACCGCGGCGGTTTCATCCAGCTGATGACGCTGCAGACGCGAGGCCGCGGCCTGCTTGGTGCTTTTCTGGTGCGCGAAAACGGCGATGTCGTCGTCAAAAGCGATACGGGCGTCGAGAACCGCCTGCCGCCGCCGACCGAAGACGCATTGAAGACGGCCCCGGACGGAAAACCCGTCATCATCCCGCCGGGAAACAGCAATTTCGTCGGCGCCATCATCAAAATGCGCGAGATACCGGATGTCTATCTCTATACGGTTCGCGCCGTCGATCCGCAGATTCTCGACGCCATGCGCCTGATGGAGGCCAATACCAAACGCTATCAGGAAATGGATGCAAACCGCATTCCAACGCAGATCGCGTTCGCCTTGCTCTATTTCGGCCTGACGCTGATCGTTCTGCTTTCGGCGATCTGGACCGGCATTGCCGTGGCCGACCGGCTGGTGCGCCCGATCCGGCTTTTGATCGGGGCGTCGGATGACGTCGCGGCGGGCAATCTCGACGTATCCGTGCCGGTGCGCACCTCCGATGGCGACGTCGGCGCCTTGTCCGGCACGTTCAACAACATGGTCGCGGAACTCAAGAGCCAGCGCAATGAGCTTATTTCCGCCAAGGACCAGATCGATGAGCGCCGCCGCTTCTCCGAGGCCGTGCTGTCGGGTGTGACCGCGGGCGTCATCAGCATCGAAACCGATGGCTGTATTTCCATCCTGAACCGCTCGGCCGAACATATGTTCGGCGTCACATCGGAAGATGCAGTCGGCAGGAACCTCACCAGTATCGCGCCGGAGATCGGGCAGGCTTTCGAGGTCGCGCGTTCAACGGGGCGCGCGGTCCATCGCGAGCAGGTCAGCATGACCCGCGGCGGCGTGGCGCGCACCTTCAACGTGCAGGTGACTGTCGAGGACACGGAATCCGAAGATCACTCCTATGTGGTGACGGTGGATGACATTACCGACCTGGTGCAGGCGCAGCGTTCGTCCGCCTGGGCGGATGTCGCGCGCCGCATCGCGCATGAGATCAAGAACCCGCTCACGCCGATCCAGCTTTCCGCCGAGCGCATTCGCCGCCGTTACGGCAAGGTGATTACCGAGGATCGCGAGGTTTTCGACCAGTGCACGGATACGATCATTCGCCAGGTGGGCGATATCGGGCGCATGGTCGATGAATTCTCCGCCTTTGCCCGCATGCCGAAGCCGGAAATGCGGCTCATGGACATGCGCGAGGCCCTGCGCGAAGCCTCCTTCCTCATCGAGGTCAGCCGCAGCGATATCCGGTTCCAGAATGATTTCGGGGCGGAAAAGCTCATCGGTTCCTTTGACAGCCGCCTGATCGGGCAGGCCTTCGGCAATGTCATCAAGAATGCGAGCGAGGCCATCGACGGACTGCCGAAGGAAGAGCGCGAGGAAGGTCACATCCTTATCCGCTCTTATGGGTCGGATGGGCAGCTCATTGTCGATGTCATCGACAATGGCAAGGGCCTGCCGGGCGACGACCGCCAGAAGCTGCTCGAACCCTACATGACGACGCGGGAAAAGGGCACCGGCCTTGGCCTCGCGATTGTCCGCAAGATCGTCGAGGATCATGGCGGACATCTGGAATTGCATGACGCGCCACCGGATTTCCACGCAGGGCGGGGCGCGATGATACGTATGGTCTTTCCGCAGGCGCCTGCCGGCGAAGCTGGCGCAAGCGCGGAAAATGACGAGAAGAACATAGCTGGACAGGTGATTTGATATGGCGGCCGATATTCTTGTAGTTGATGACGAAGCGGATATCCGGGAACTTGTTGCAGGCATTCTGAGCGATGAAGGCCACGAAACCCGCACGGCTTTCGACGCGGACAGCGCGCTCGCCGCGATCAATGATCGCGTTCCACGGCTGGTTTTTCTGGATATCTGGTTGCAGGGCAGCCGGCTGGACGGTCTGGCGCTGCTCGATGAAATCAAGAAACAGCATCCCGAATTGCCGGTCGTGATGATTTCCGGTCACGGCAATATCGAAACGGCTGTATCGGCGATCCGGCGCGGCGCCTATGATTTCATCGAAAAGCCGTTCAAGGCCGACCGTCTGATCCTTGTTGCGGAACGGGCGCTCGAAACCTCGAAGCTGAAGCGCGAGGTTTCCAACCTGCGCAAGCGCAGCGGCGATCATCTGGAACTGATCGGCGCGTCGCTGGCGATGAACCAGCTGCGCCAGACCATCGAGCGGGTGGCGCCGACCAACAGCCGCATCATGATCACCGGCCCGTCGGGCGCGGGCAAGGAGCTGGTCGCGCGCGCCATCCATGCCCAGTCGGGCCGCGCCAATGGACCGTTCGTGACGGTCAATGCGGCAACCATCACGCCGGAACGCATGGAGATCGAGCTTTTCGGCACAGAAATGGACGGCGGCGAACGCAAGGTCGGCGCGCTGGAAGAAGCCCATGGCGGCATTCTCTATCTGGACGAAGTGGCGGATATGCCGCGCGAGACGCAGAACAAGATCCTGCGCGTGCTTGTCGACCAGCAGTTCGAGCGCGTTGGCGGCACCAAGCGCGTGAAGGTGGATGTGCGCATCATTTCCTCCACGGCGCAGAACCTCGAAGGCATGATCGCGGAAGGCACGTTCCGCGAGGACCTGTTCCATCGGCTTTCGGTGGTGCCGGTGCAGGTGCCCCCGCTTGCCGCCCGGCGCGAGGACATTCCGTCCCTCGTCGATTATTTCATGAAGCAGATTGCCGAACAGGCGGGCATCAAGCCGCGCAGGATCGGCCCCGATGCCATGGCGGTTTTGCAGGCGCATAGCTGGCCGGGCAATCTTCGCCAGCTTCGCAACAATGTCGAACGACTGATGATTCTGGCGCGCGGCGACGATCCCGAAGCGCCGGTGACGGCCGATCTTCTGCCTGCGGAAATCGGCGACACGCTGCCGCGCGCGCCAACCGAATCCGACCAGCACATCATGGCGCTTCCCCTGCGTGAGGCGCGCGAGCGTTTTGAGAAGGAATATCTGATCGCGCAGATCAACCGGTTTGGCGGGAATATTTCGCGCACGGCCGAATTTGTCGGCATGGAGCGTTCGGCCCTGCATCGCAAATTGAAATCACTCGGCGTATAAGCACCTCGTAATTTTAACCACGGAGCGGTCATGCAGGTAATCGTTTGCGGAGCGGGGCAGGTCGGATACGGCATTGCCGAGCGGCTTGCGGCGGAAGAAAACGACGTCTCCGTCATCGATACATCGGCGCGCCACATCGAGATCGTGCGCGACACGCTCGATGTGCGGGGCTTTGTCGGGCACGGTTCGCAGCCCGACGTGCTTGCGGCTGCGGGCGCCGACGAAGCGGATATGATTATCGCCGTCACCTTGTCCGACGAGGTCAATATGGTGGCCTGCCAGGTGGCGCATTCGGTTTTCAATGTGCCGACCAAGATTGCGCGCATCCGCGCCCAGTCCTATCTCAAGGCCGAATATCAGGACCTGTTCCTGCGCGAAAACCTGCCGATCGACGTCATCATCTCGCCGGAACTGGAAGTGGGCGAGGTGGTCCTGCGGCGCATCGCGCTGCAAGGCGCAACGGATGTGCTGCGCTTCGTCGATGACAAGATCATCGGGCTTGCTATCGAATGCCTCGAGGAATGCCCGGTCATCAATACGCCGCTGCGACAATTGACCGATCTTTTTCCCGATCTTGCGGCTACCGTCGTCGGCGTGGTGCGCAATGACAGCCTGTTCATCCCGCGTTCCTCCGACGAGCTGAATGCCGGGGACCTCGCTTATGTCGTGACGACGCGCGAGCAGGTCCGCCGCACGCTCTCGCTGTTCGGCCATGAAAAACCGGAAGCCAGCCGCATCGTCATTGCCGGCGGCGGCAATATCGGCCTTTACGTGGCCAAGGCCATCGAGGAGCGCAAATGGCATACGCGCGTCAAGATGATCGAAAGCGAGCACGAGCGCGCCTTCGCCATTGCCGACCAGCTGAAGCGCACCATGGTGCTGCACGGCAGCGCGCTCGACCAGAACCTGCTGCAGGAAGCCGACATTCAGGATGCCGACCTGATGGTCGCGCTGACCAATCAGGATCATGTCAACATCCTGTCGAGCATCATGGCCAAGCGCCTGGGCTGCAAGTCCAACATGGCATTGCTCAACACGGTCGCCTATCAGGATTTCACCCATATGGTGGGGATCGACGCCTATATAAATCCGAAGGCTGTCACGATCTCGAAAATCCTGCAGCATGTGCGGCGCGGCCGCATCCGTGCCGTCTATAGCGTTTATCGCGACAGGGCGGAACTGATCGAAGCCGAGGCGCTTGAGACATCCTCGCTGGTGGGCGCGCCGCTGCGCGATCTCGACCTGCCGGAGGGCTTGCGAATCGGCGCCGTCTATCGCGACGGGCAGGTGATCCGCCCGAATGGCGATGTGCGCATCAAGCCCAGGGATCGTGTGGTCATTTTCGCCACAGCTGATGCAGTAAAGCACGTCGAGCAGATGTTCCGCGTCAGTCTGGAGTTCTTCTGATCACAACTTTGTGTTAGCTTCGGCCCGAGTCAAGGCTTGGGGGGCTCACATGGATATCTGTACGTTCTGGTACGGCTCGCATCTGCGCGAGGTCGATTGTATCTGTCTGGCGTCAATGGTGATGACAGGCCAACGGGTGAAACTGTTTGCCTATGCTCCAATCGAGAATGTGCCACCGGGCGTCGAATTGCACGATGCCGGCGGTATTTTGCCTGAAAGCGCATTCAAAAGGCTCGATCCGGACTATCCGAACTTTCATTCCAAACGGACCATCGTTCAATTCAGCGATATTTTCCGCATCATGCTGATGAAGCATCGACAGGGTGTCTGGCTGGATACGGATGTCTATCTTCTCAAACAGTTTCACCCCGATCCAGACAAGCCATATCTCGCTCGGGAAAACCGCTTTCGTGTGGGGGTATCTGCACTTTATCTGCCGCATGACCATCCGATTATTCGCGAGTTTGAAGCTTACGTCGCGGCAACCTATCCGCTACCGAATTGGCTTGGCCTGCGCAGGGGCAAATTGCGTCCGCTCTACTATCGGCTGATCGGGAAGGAAGTGACCCCCGCCTCGATTGGCATTACCGTGTTTGGCAATGATGGCATCTCGCGTCTTGCCCGCAAATACGGGATTTTCAACAATGCCGCGCCGCAGGAAAATTTCTATTACTGGGTCGGCAAGGATGCGACCCGCATTTATGATCCGGCCTATGGTCTGGAACCGGTCGATCATCCGGATTTCATAGGTTTTCATATACATAAAAAGCACAAGGAAGTCGTTTCGTTCCAGCCCGGAAGTTTTTATATGTGGGCGATGGATCGGGTGCGGCCCGTGCTTGAATCCCAACAAAATGAAGGGCTTGTCATGGCCGGGTGATGCCGCCCGGCTTCACCGTCCGTCGAAGTTTGCAGCGATACTCCCAAAATTGCCGGTTGCGCAAAGATTTCCATCCTGTTAACCGAGGCTAAACAGCGAAGCAGTTGTCTTTCCACAGCAATTGCGATCGAGGACCGGTTTTGCGCGCTCCGGTGCTTGATTTATGCGCATGCGCGTGTTCGTTTAACACATCGCGAGCTGGCTGCTGATCGATTAAAGGAATAAAAACAATGGCTGAACGATCGCAAAATCTGCAAGACCTTTTTCTGAACTCTGTCCGCAAGCAGAAAATTTCACTGACGATTTTCCTTATCAATGGCGTGAAACTGACCGGCATTGTGACGTCTTTCGATAATTTCTGCGTGCTTCTGCGTCGTGACGGTCATTCGCAGCTTGTCTACAAGCATGCGATTTCGACGATCATGCCAAGCCAGCCCGTGCAGATGTTCGAAGGCGAAGAAGCCTGACGCTTTGCGAGTTTCGCTGGAGCGCGGTGGCCATTTCGCTCCAGTTCTGTTTCTGCTTGATGAATGCCGGGCACGTCATGCGCGTCCGGATTTGTCACGTTTGAACGATCCGGGGCGTCTTTCATTTGAAACAGCTTTGGCGGCAACTTATCTGCATGGGCAGAGAGGGGATGGTCCGGTCCGCGTCGGATCAATGGATCGTCTCCGAGAGTTTCCGCGTCCCGGAGTGAATATATTTGTCCAAATTCAAGGATAAGAAGCCGACGTCCGCCGATGCGGACAAGGGGTTTGAACTTTCAGAAGCTGAGCCCACACGGGCAGCGGTTGTCGTTCCGGTCTTGCCGGAGCGTTATCATGCGGGCACGAGCGCCGAAGAGGGCGCGCGTCCCCAGTTCCAGCGTTCCAACGAGGCGCGCCTGGAGGAAGCCGTCGGGCTTGCCCGAGCAATCGACCTCGACATCGAACATGCCGAAATCGCGCTTGTCGCCAATCCGCGGCCCGCGACCCTGCTGGGCGCGGGGAAGGTGGAAGCCATTGCCGAAACCGTCAAGGAAAAGGCAATCGGGCTCGTCATCGTCGATCATGCATTGACGCCGGTGCAGCAGCGCAATCTCGAAAAGGAATGGAACGTCAAGGTCATCGACCGCACGGGTCTCATTCTTGAAATTTTCGGTGAGCGCGCACGCACCAAGGAAGGCGCCTTGCAGGTGGAGCTGGCGCATCTGAACTATCAGAAGGGCCGGCTGGTCCGAAGCTGGACCCATCTGGAGCGTCAGCGCGGCGGTGGCGGCTTCCTCGGCGGTCCGGGTGAAACCCAGATCGAAGCCGACCGTCGCCTGTTGCAGGAAAAGATTCTGAAGATCAAGCGCGAGCTGGAAACAGTCGTGCGCACCCGCACGCTGCATCGCCAGAAGCGGCGCAAGGTGCCGCACCCGATCGTTGCGCTCGTCGGCTATACCAATGCGGGCAAATCGACGCTCTTCAATCGCATGACGGGCGCGGAGGTGCTGGCCGAGGACATGCTCTTCGCAACGCTTGATCCGACATTGCGCCGTATCCGCCTTCCGCATGGTGAAACGGTGATCCTGTCGGATACGGTCGGTTTCATCTCCAACCTGCCGCACCATCTCGTCGCCGCTTTCCGCGCCACGCTTGAAGAAGTGGTCGAAGCGGACCTCATCCTGCATGTCCGCGATATTTCCGATCCGGACAATGCCGCGCAGGCCGAAGACGTTGAAAGCATTCTTGCCGGGCTCGGCATCGAGCCGCAGGACCGCAAACGGGTCGTCGAAATCTGGAACAAGATCGACAATCTCGACGAAAGCGGACGCGAAGCCGCCCTGCGCCTTGCCGCCGCCGGCAGCGAGGAGGGACGTCCGATCCCTCTGTCGGCCATCACCGGTGAAGGTGTTGACAGGTTGCTTTCGCTGATCGAAACGCGGATAGCGGGCGCGCTCGGTTCGGTCGATGTGGTGCTGTCTCCTTTCGAGCTTCACCTTCTCGACTGGATTTACCAGCATGGCAGCAATGTCGAACGCGAGAACCTCGAAGACGGCTCCGTGCGCATCCGGGCCCGAATGACCGAAGTGGCCCGCAAAACGCTGGACGAAAAGCGCGGCATCCGGCCTGAAAAGGTGGAATCCGACTGGGAGTAGCGCGCCACTTGCGGAACAGGGGCGCAACGCCCTATGTATGGAACACGCACGATTCAAAAACCATTCACTTCGCCATCACTATATCCAGAGGCCCATAATGAGAGATCCGATCGAAACCGTCATGAACCTCGTCCCGATGGTGGTTGAGCAGACCAACCGTGGCGAACGGGCCTATGATATTTTCTCGCGCCTGCTCAAGGAGCGCATCATCTTCGTCAACGGTCCCGTTGAAGACGGAATGTCGATGCTGGTTTGCGCGCAGCTTCTCTTTCTCGAAGCGGAAAATCCGAAGAAAGAGATCAACATGTACATCAATTCGCCCGGCGGCGTTGTGACGTCCGGCATGGCGATCTATGATACGATGCAGTTCATCCGCCCGCCGGTTTCCACGCTTTGCATGGGGCAGGCTGCGTCGATGGGGTCGCTGCTTCTGACGGCAGGCGCCACCGGCCAGCGCTATGCGCTGCCCAATGCGCGCATCATGGTCCACCAGCCATCCGGCGGTTTCCAGGGGCAGGCGTCGGATATCGAGCGCCATGCGCAGGACATCATCAAGATGAAGCGTCGCCTCAACGAGATCTATGTCAAGCATACGGGCCGCGATTACGAAACCATCGAACGCACGCTCGACCGCGACCATTTCATGACCGCGCAGGAAGCGCTCGATTTCGGCCTGATCGACAAGGTGGTTGAATCGCGCGACCTGGGCGCGGACGAATCGAAGTAAGGGCCGGAATCTCCGGCTCACACCTGTTTTTAGCGCCCTTTGCCACAAAAGGGGCCTAATTCTTGCAACTACGTGATGGTTAACGCCCCGCGTTAAGCATCTGTTGGGGTTCGGGGCGCTAAACTGGGTCAGATTATGCCGAATCTCCGCCGGGAACTTATTTTTCATTTGTTCGCCGGTGCAGCTTCTGCAAAAGTCGCCGAATGGCTCCTTCGGTCGGGGAGCCGTGCGGTGACAGGACAGCTGAGACGACAGGCCCTGATGACAGATAGCGCGTATCGGCTGCTGTTGTGACCTGCGGGAGGTGCGTTTCTCCTCCGGCACTGGGTCCGAACCGGAAGAAACGATCGATCTGGACGCCCAGGGTTCATGTCGGTCAATTGAAAGGAAACTGCAATGAGCAAAGTCAGCAACAGCGGCGGCGATTCCAAGAATACGCTCTATTGCTCGTTCTGCGGCAAAAGCCAGCATGAAGTGCGCAAGCTGATTGCAGGCCCGACCGTTTTCATCTGCGACGAGTGCGTCGAACTCTGCATGGACATCATCCGCGAGGAAAACAAGTCCTCCATGGTGAAGTCGCGCGAGGGCGTGCCCACGCCGCAGGAAATCATGGCCGTCCTTGACGATTACGTCATCGGCCAGAAGGATGCCAAGCGCGTTCTGTCGGTTGCGGTACACAATCACTACAAGCGTCTCGCCCATCAGTCCAAGAGCAGCGATATCGAGCTTGCGAAGTCGAACATTCTTCTCGTGGGTCCCACGGGTTGCGGCAAGACCTATCTTGCCCAGACGCTCGCACGCATCATCGATGTGCCGTTCACCATGGCCGATGCGACGACGCTGACGGAAGCAGGCTATGTCGGCGAAGATGTCGAGAACATCATCCTGAAGCTGCTTCAGGCCGCCGATTACAATGTGGAACGCGCACAGCGCGGCATCGTCTATATCGACGAGGTCGACAAGATCAGCCGCAAGTCGGACAACCCGTCCATCACGCGCGACGTGTCGGGCGAGGGCGTGCAGCAGGCGCTTTTGAAGATCATGGAAGGCACCGTCGCTTCCGTGCCGCCGCAGGGCGGCCGCAAGCATCCGCAGCAGGAATTCCTGCAGGTGGATACGACGAACATCCTCTTCATCTGCGGCGGCGCTTTTGCCGGTCTGGACAAGATCATCTCCGCACGCGGCGAAAAGACCTCCATCGGCTTCGGCGCCACGGTGCGTTCGGTCGATGAACGCCGCATCGGCGATGTGTTCAAGGAACTGGAGCCGGAAGACCTTCTGAAATTCGGCCTCATTCCGGAATTCGTCGGCCGTCTGCCGGTGATCGCAACGCTTGAGGATCTCGATGTCGATGCTCTGGTACAAATCCTGACCGAGCCGAAGAATGCGCTCGTGAAGCAGTATCAGCGCCTGTTCGACATGGAAAATGTCGAGCTGAGCTTCCACGACGATGCCCTGCGGGCGATTGCCAACAAGGCGGTCGAGCGCAAGACGGGCGCGCGCGGTCTGCGTTCGATCATGGAAAAGATCCTGCTCGACACGATGTTCGAGCTTCCGACGCTGGAAGGCGTGCAGGAAGTGGTCATCTCCGGCGATGTGGTGGATGGCAGCGCCCGTCCGCTCTATATCTATGCCGAGCGGCAGGACGAAAAGGGTAATGTTTCCGCTTGAGCGGTGGCGATTATTCCAAGAAAAGGCCGCGCGAGCGGCCTTTTTCATGTGCAAACTTGCGCGGGGTTCATCCTGTCACTATTGCAGGTGTAGCAATCAGGGTACAGGTCAAGCTAGATATTGTACTCATTCGCGACACGGCGCAGGATAGATGACGATTCTATGAAGGGCCATCCCGCAATCGGCTATTGAATTGCCGGGTTCGGCTCTCCAAGTATGGACCGAAGCACATTCGTGACCTGCCTCATGAGATTAGGGGGCGCGGATGTGGCAGTCAGGTTGCAAGGCCTGAGAAAGGACTGAAGTTATGACGGGTACTGAACAGAAGACACCATTGGGTGGTTCTGAAGCGGGCGGTGCAGACGGGCTCTATGCCGTTTTGCCGTTGCGTGACATCGTCGTTTTCCCGCATATGATCGTTCCGCTTTTTGTCGGCCGCGAGAAGTCCATTCGCGCGCTGGAGGAAGTGATGGGCGTGGACAAGCAGATCCTGCTTGCCACCCAGAAGAACGCCGCCGATGACGATCCGGCACCGGATGCGATTTACGAAATCGGCACGATTGCCAATGTGCTGCAGCTTTTGAAGCTGCCGGACGGCACCGTCAAGGTGCTGGTCGAAGGCACGGCGCGCGCCAGGATTTCCAAGTTTACCGACCGCGAAGACTATCACGAGGCCTATGCCGCGGCTCTGCCGGAGCCGGCGGAAGATGCCGTCGAGATCGAGGCGCTTGCCCGCTCGGTGGTTTCCGACTTTGAAAACTACGTCAAGCTGAACAAGAAGATTTCGCCGGAAGTGGTTGGCGCCGCCAGCCAGATCGACGACTATTCGAAGCTTGCCGATACGGTTGCCTCGCATCTCGCGATCAAGATTCCCGAAAAGCAGGAAATGCTGTCGATCCTCTCGGTGCGCGAGCGCCTTGAGAAGGCATTGTCCTTCATGGAAGCCGAGATTTCGGTTCTTCAGGTTGAGAAGCGTATCCGCAGCCGCGTCAAGCGCCAGATGGAGAAGACGCAGCGCGAATATTATCTCAACGAGCAGATGAAGGCGATCCAGAAGGAGCTTGGCGATGGCGAGGACGGTCGCGATGAAGCGGCTGAACTGGAAGAACGCATCAACAAGACCAAGCTTTCCAAGGAAGCCCGCGAAAAGGCGCAGGGCGAGCTGAAGAAGCTGCGCTCCATGAGCCCGATGTCTGCCGAGGCGACGGTGGTGCGCAACTATCTCGACTGGCTCTTGTCCATTCCCTGGGGCAAGAAGTCGAAGATCAAGCAGGACCTGAACTTTGCCGAGGAAGTGCTCGATGACGAGCATTTCGGCCTCGACAAGGTCAAGGAGCGCATCGTCGAATATCTCGCGGTGCAGGCGCGCTCGACCAAGATCAAGGGCCCGATCCTCTGCCTCGTCGGCCCTCCCGGCGTCGGCAAGACCTCGCTCGCCCGTTCGATCGCCAAGGCGACAGGCCGTGAATATGTCCGCATGTCGCTTGGCGGCGTGCGTGACGAGGCCGAAATCCGCGGCCATCGCCGCACCTATATCGGCTCGATGCCCGGCAAGGTCATCCAGTCGATGAAGAAGGCGAAGAAGTCCAATCCGCTCTTCCTGCTCGATGAAATCGACAAGATGGGCCAGGATTTCCGCGGCGATCCGTCATCGGCCATGCTTGAGGTGCTGGACCCTGAACAGAACTCGACCTTCATGGATCACTATCTTGAGGTCGAATATGATCTGTCGAACGTCATGTTCGTGACGACGGCCAATACGCTGAATATTCCGGGTCCGTTGCTGGATCGTATGGAGATCATCCGTATTGCCGGCTACACCGAGGATGAAAAGCTCGAGATCGCCAGGCGGCACCTGCTGCCGAAGGCAATCAAGGACCACGCCCTGCAGCCGAAGGAGTTTTCGGTCACGGACGATGCGCTGCGCAATGTCATCCGCCTTTACACGCGGGAAGCAGGTGTGCGTAACCTCGAACGCGAATTGATGACCCTGGCGCGCAAGGCCGTGACGGAAATCCTGAAGTCGAAGAAGAAGTCGGTGAAAGTCACCGACAAGAACCTCTCCGACTATCTGGGTGTCGAACGGTACCGCTTCGGCCAGATCGACGGCGAAGATCAGGTTGGCGTCGTGACAGGCCTTGCCTGGACGGAAGTGGGCGGCGAATTGCTGACCATCGAAGGCGTCATGATGCCCGGCAAGGGCCGCATGACCGTCACGGGCAACCTCCGCGACGTGATGAAGGAATCGATTTCGGCGGCGGCTTCCTATGTCCGCAGCAGGGCCATCGATTTCGGCATCGAGCCTCCGCTGTTCGACAAGCGCGACATCCACGTGCACGTGCCGGAAGGCGCGACGCCGAAGGACGGTCCGTCCGCCGGTATCGCCATGGTGACGGCGATCGTTTCCGTGCTGACCGGCATTCCGGTGCGCAAGGACATTGCAATGACGGGCGAGGTCACATTGCGCGGCCGTGTCCTGCCGATCGGCGGCCTGAAGGAAAAGCTTCTCGCGGCGCTGCGCGGCGGCATCAAGAAGGTTCTGATCCCGGAAGAAAACGCCAAGGACCTGGCGGATATTCCGGACAATGTGAAGAACAGCCTTGAGATCGTTCCGGTGTCCCGCGTGGGCGAAGTGCTCAAGCACGCTTTGGTTCGCGAGCCCGAACCGATTGAATGGACCGAGCCGGAAACACCGGCGCCTGTGCCTTCCGTCGAGGAGGAAGCAGGAGCCCCGATGGCTCACTAAATAGTGCCTTATCGGGACCAATAATTGAAATGCCGGGCAAAATGCCCGGCATTTCTGTGTTTAACCCCGGTTTTCCGGGGTTTTTTCATGTTGACAGGCTTGGTTTGTGAAGCGTTTTGAATAAACTCCGACCAATCCGGTCACGTTATCCGTTCCGGTAGATAAAGAAAGGAAATGCCAATGAACAAGAACGAATTGGTTGCCGCAGTTGCGGAAAAGGGCGGTTTGACGAAGGCTGATGCCGGTACTGCTGTTGACGCCGTACTCGCTGCTGTCACCGGCGCCCTGAAGGCTGGTGAAGAAGTCCGTCTGCCTGGCTTCGGCGTTTTCTCCGTTTCGCATCGCGCTGCCTCGACCGGCCGCAACCCGTCGACCGGCAAGGAAGTTGCCATCCCGGCGCGCAACGTGCCGAAGTTCTCGGCTGGCAAGGGCCTGAAGGACGCCGTAAACGGCTAATCATGATCTGGAGAGTAAAAACTCTTCGAACGGATCGTGACGACAAATTTCCAGCCCTCGCGGCATGATCGCGAATGGCTGTCGAGAAGGCCCGGCTTGTCCGGGCTTTTTTCGTTATGGGGCCGGTGCGTATTTCTACAGTCTGTCGCGATGTGGCGTCTTGAAGATCACACCAATCTGGACGGCTATGCTTGCAGCTGATTTAGAGCATTTTCAGGCCAAAAGTGCGAAGCGGTTCTGCGGAAAATGCTTGAAAACAAAAAGATAGAGCGGTTCCGACGTTGCCATTTAAACCGGGACCGCTCTCATGGGCTTCACAACAAGTGCAGTGCCTTTATCGTGGATAATCCTTCACCTGTGGATGATTGATCGATACCGAAATCGACTTGAATAGCAAAAAGCCGGGCACTGGGCCCGGCTTCCAATAATTCTCAATGCCTGCTGCTATTCAGCAGCCTCTGAACTGCGCTTGGGGCGGCGTTCCAGCAATTCCTTGAGGAAGTGGCCGGTGTAGGAGCGCTTCTCCTGCACAATGTCTTCCGGACGGCCCACGGCGACAATCTCGCCGCCGCCATCGCCGCCTTCCGGTCCAAGGTCGATCACCCAATCGGCGGTCTTGATGACTTCGAGGTTATGCTCGATCACCACGACCGTATTGCCCTGTTCGACCAGTTCGTGCAGCACTTCCAGAAGTTTTGCCACGTCATGGAAATGCAGACCGGTTGTCGGCTCATCCAGAATATAGAGCGTGCGGCCCGTCGCGCGGCGCGACAGTTCCTTGGCAAGCTTCACGCGCTGCGCTTCGCCGCCGGAAAGCGTCGTCGCCTGCTGCCCGACCTTGATATAGCCGAGCCCGACCTTGACGAGCGTTTCCAGCTTATCACGCACCGCAGGCACGGCGGAGAAGAACTCCGCGCCTTCCTCAACCGTCATATCCAGCACATCGGCGATGGACTTGCCCTTGAACAGGACTTCCAGCGTTTCGCGGTTATAGCGCTTGCCGTGGCAGACGTCGCAAGTCACATACACATCCGGCAGGAAGTGCATCTCGATCTTGATGACGCCATCGCCCTGGCAGGCCTCGCAGCGCCCGCCCTTCACGTTGAACGAGAAGCGGCCCGGCTGATAGCCGCGTGCCTTGGCTTCCGGCAGGCCTGCGAACCAGTCGCGGATCGGCGTGAAGGCGCCGGTATAGGTTGCCGGGTTGGAGCGCGGGGTGCGGCCGATCGGTGACTGGTCGATATCGATCACCTTGTCGAGGAATTCCAGCCCTTCGATGCGGTCATGTTCCGCCGGATGCTCACGCGACCCCATGATGCGGCGCGAAGCGGCCTTGAACAGGGTTTCGATCAGGAAGGTGGACTTGCCGCCGCCTGAAACGCCGGTGACGGCGGTAAACGTGCCGAGCGGAATATCCGCCGAGACATTTTTGAGGTTGTTGCCGCGCGCGCCCACCACCCGGATGCGCTTGGATTTTTCAATCTTGCGGCGTTGCGCCGGGACGGCGACTTCCATCGCGCCGGACAGATACTTACCCGTCAGCGAGTTTGCGTTGGACATCACGTCCTGCGGCGACCCTTGGGCGATGATCCTGCCGCCATGCACGCCTGCCGCCGGGCCGATATCGACCACGTAATCGGCAGTCAGGATCGCATCTTCATCATGTTCGACCACGATGACCGTATTGCCGAGGTCGCGCAGATGGCGCAGCGTGTCGAGAAGGCGGGCATTGTCGCGCTGATGCAGGCCGATGGAGGGTTCGTCCAGCACGTAAAGCACGCCGGTCAGGCCGGAGCCGATCTGCGAGGCAAGGCGAATGCGCTGGCTTTCACCGCCCGACAGCGTGCCGGAATTGCGCGCCAGCGTCAGATAGTCGAGGCCGACATCGTTGAGGAATTGCAGGCGCTCACGGATTTCCTTGAGGATGCGGGCGGCAATTTCACGCTGCTTGTCGTTGAAGCTGCCGTCAATCTCGCGGAACCAGCGATCCGCCTTGCGGATCGACATTTCCGTGATTTCGCCGATATGCTTCATGCCGACCTTGACCGCCAGCGCTTCCGGCTTCAACCGATAGCCGGCACAGGCAGGGCAGGGCGTCGAGGCCATGAAGCGTTCGATATCTTCACGCGACCAGGCCGAATCGGTCTCCTTCCAGCGACGCTCCAGATTGGGGATGACACCCTCGAACGGCTTGGTCGTCTGGTAAGAACGCAGCCCGTCATCGTACTGGAAGGTGATTTCCTTGCCCTTGGTGCCATAAAGAATGGCCTGCTGTGCTTCTTCCGAGAGATCAGCCCATTTCGCGCCGATCTTGAAGCCATAGGCTTTGCCCAGCGCTTCCAGCGTCTGATTATAGTAAGGCGACGAGGATCGCGCCCACGGGGCAATCGCGCCGTCCTTCAGCACCGCCGTTTCGTCGGGCACGATCAGGTTCGGATCGATGGCCTGCTGCGTGCCGAGGCCATCACAGGTCGGGCAGGCGCCGAACGGGTTGTTGAACGAGAACAGGCGCGGCTCGATTTCGGGAATGGTGAAACCAGAAACCGGGCAGGCGAACTTTTCCGAGAAAAGAATCCGCTCATGCGTCTCATTGGCCGACTTGTTGGCCGAACCGCCTTCCGCCGTTTCTTCGGGCGGCAGCGGCTTGTCGGCAAATTCGGCAATGGCCAGGCCTTCGGCAAGCTTGAGGCAGGTTTCGAGGCTGTCGGCAAGACGGGTCGAAAGGTCGGGGCGCACCACCACACGGTCCACCACCACGTCGATATCGTGTTTGTATTTCTTGTCCAGCGCCGGGACATCGGCGATTTCATAGAAGGTGCCGTCGACCTTGACGCGCTGGAAACCCTTCTTCTGAAGCTCAGCCAGCTCCTTCTTGTACTCGCCCTTGCGGCCGCGCACGATGGGCGCGAGAATGTAAAGGCGCGTGCCTTCTTCCAGCGTCATCACGCGGTCGACCATCTGGCTGACGGTCTGGCTTTCGATGGGAAGGCCGGTCGCCGGCGAATAGGGCACGCCGACGCGCGCAAAAAGCAGGCGCATATAGTCGTAGATTTCGGTGACGGTGCCGACCGTCGAACGCGGATTGCGGCTCGTCGTCTTCTGCTCGATGGAAATGGCGGGCGACAGGCCGTCGATCTGGTCGACATCCGGCTTCTGCATCATTTCCAGGAACTGGCGCGCATAGGCCGAAAGGCTTTCGACATAGCGGCGCTGGCCTTCCGCATAGATCGTGTCGAAGGCAAGCGACGACTTGCCCGAGCCGGAAAGCCCCGTCATCACGATCAGCTTGTCGCGCGGCAGATCGAGATCGACATTTTTCAGATTGTGCTCGCGCGCGCCGCGTATGGAAATGAATTTCTGATCGCTCATTCCGCGTCCTGCCTGCTTCGTCCTGCCATGGATAACCGGGCGCCGAATGTGGAAATACGCCGCGCCGCTCCATTATATGGGGTGGGACCTTCCAAGAAGAAGGGGTCTTTCAATCGTTCGTGTGCACTCTTATCACCAGAACAAATATCGAACAACCAGCCTTCTGATAGGCGATACGAAATGTGAACGCAAGAGCGTTGACTGTCACTCCTGACAGGAGCAGACTACTCTCACTCGCTGACAGCGGAGAGGTGCCGCGGTGGGATGACACGGCATCGGCAAGAGGTCCGCAGGAGGCGGGAAACCCGGTAGGGAGGTAAAGGAGCATGAGTCCACCTGACTACGTTGCCTAGCTTTCACAAGGATGAAAGCACAATCCGTTTCGGTCGCGGCAGCATCTTTTCGCAAGGAATGATGCCTCGTTGATCGAAGGTGCGATTGCCGACAATTTGAATTTGCGCGGAATGCAAATGGCCGTGCGCCTTTGTGATCCGAAAAAATCTGCCGACGAATTACTGTCGACACATGAGCATTGCTCAAACCCCAAGCCCTGCGCGCCAAAGATACAGTGAGCGGCAGGGCTTTTCCTTGGAGGCTGATCCGGTCCGTATCATGTCGGTCAAGGACGCCTGTTTTGAAATTAAGGCAAATGCAGTTTTAGGCCCTGAAATGAGGCAAACCGCATTTTCAGCGTGGAATCTGGTGCAAAAACACACTGAAATCTGTGGCGAAGCTGTGACTTTTTCATGTCGAAAGCTTGCATTTTGAACAAAGCAGGAACATAAACTCTGTGGACATTGATAAATTCGCCGTCCCGGATTGAGCGCTCATTGAGCCAGTCCTGTAAGGTGAAGGTAGAGTTTCTGGTGATGGCGCATTGTTGCGCCTGGCCTTTCTTTTGGAAAGCGCCTCTTGCCCGTGCGGTGTCGCATGGAAAGAGTGTGCATGCGAGACCCGGAGTAAGTTTTCGATGGCTGGTAGCGTCAACAAAGTCATTTTGGTCGGCAATCTTGGTGCCGATCCGGAAATTCGTCGTCTGAATTCCGGCGATGTGGTTGCCAATCTGCGCATTGCAACGTCGGAAAGCTGGCGCGACCGTCAGACCGGCGAACGCAAGGACCGCACCGAATGGCACAGCGTCGTCATTTTCAACGAGAACCTTGCCAAGGTCGCGGAACAATATCTGAAGAAGGGCGCCAAGGTTTATATCGAAGGCGCGCTCCAGACCCGCAAGTGGCAGGATCAGAACGGCAATGACCGTTACTCGACGGAAGTTGTGCTGCAAAAGTTCCGCGGTGAACTGCAGATGCTCGACAGCCGTGGCGAAGGCGGCGGTGAGGGCCGTTCGTTCGGCGGCGGCGGCAATCGCAACCAGATGTCGGACTATTCCGGCGGCGGTGGAGATTTCGGCTCGTCCGGCCCATCCTCGGGCGGCGGCAGCGGCGGTGGTTTCTCGCGCGATCTGGACGACGAAATCCCGTTCTGAGAACCGGCATCATCCGGTTTATAAGCAAAATGTGAAAAGGCGCTGTTTTACAGCGCCTTTTCTCTTGTATACACATGCTCAAAGCGGCTGACTGCGCACTGTCGGCCTGCGGCTTTACAAGCCCTCTCAGCCCGCCTTGCTAATGCATGTCTCCCAAAAGTGGGAACCGCCTTCGCGGGGAAATCAGTCCACTGGACTGATTTCTGATCCCGCTACGATGGGATAAAGACATGCAGGAAAACAAAAACTTAAAGCGTGTCGTATGACTACGATAAAATGCGACACGCTTTAGCAGATGAAACCTGTTCGCCGTCTTCTTTTGTGAATGAGGAAACCGGGTTCTCCAGAAGCGGCAGAACCAGTTCTGAGGGGCGGCACAGCCTGGTGCCGCGCGGCGTTTCGACGATGGGTCGATTGATCAGGATCGGATGGGCGATCATGAAATCGATCAACTCGTCATCGGTCCATTTGGGATCGGACAGGCCGAGTTCGCCATAGGGCGTGCCTTTCTCACGCAGCAGTTCACGCGGCGTCAGCTTCATGGCCGTCAGCAGGCCGATCAGACGTTCCCGTGTCGGCGGATTCTGCACATATTCAACAATGACAGGCTCTTCGCCGCTGGCGCGGATCATCGCCAGCGTATTGCGCGAGGTGCCGCATTTCGGGTTATGGTAGATCGTAATGGTCATCGAAATTTTCCGCCGTGGCCGGTGAATGAAGGAATCGTGCTTTTTAGGCTGTAGTGACGAATGAACTTATGGTTTGGCGCGAGGGTATTTTGTTGCTGAACAGGAGAAACGACCGCCGTGGAGTTGATCTCCACAAGGGCGTTTCGATGCATTCAGAAGCAAAATACACCGCGTCCCTTCGGGATATGGCAAAAAACCTCCATCTTGGCGTCGCAAAACCTCGCCAAGGGATTGGGGGGAGGAACCACCCCACCTTCGGTTTCGCTCCTAAAGCTGAAGATTTTTTGCCCATACCAAACCGTGAAGTTCATTCGTCACTACAGCCTAGCTGTTTTCGTCATTCTCGATAGAAAATTCCATCCTGTCAGCCGAAAAACGGGTCAGCGAATACTGGATCGGCCGTCCTTCCGTGTCGATGTTTACCGCGCGCGCCGTAAGCACGATGGCGCCGGGAGACAGTTTCAGGTTTCCAAGGTCTTCCGGGTCGGCATGACGGGCCGATATGACGGTCGATTTTCGCAGGTAGTCGGCAATGCCGGCCGCTTTGAACGCAGCCGTGATCGAGCCGCTTTCCGCATAATCCTTCGCAAAGGAAGGAAAGCGCGCGGCATCGATCCAGTGGGTCGCAATCGAAATGGAATAGCCGTCGGCATTGTGCATCGTTTCAAGCCGGATCACGTCGTCGCCGGGATGCAGCGCCAACGCATCGGCGATATCCGGGGAGGCGGGTTCGATACCTGAAGCCAGCAAAATCCCCTGCATTTCCCGGACCTGCGAGGCCAGCGATTGCGAAATGCGGGTGCGCCGCCCGATCTGGTAGGTGAGGCGCCTTGCATTGGCAACGAAAGTGCCGCGTCCCTGTTCGGCCCGCAGCACGCCTTCCTGCGTGAGTGCCGCAATGGCGCTGCGCACCGTATGGCGATTGACCCCGAACCTGTCGGCAAGTTCCATCTCGGCAGGCATGCGCGCGCCGGAAGCGAGCTTTCCGGCCATGATCTCGCCGCGTATCTCTTCGGCAATTTGCCGCCAGATCGCCACACCGCTGTTTCTCTCAATGCGCCGGTTCTTTGTCATCAATTGTCATCGTCCTGTCATTGGCAGGGTGTATTCATTTTGATATTGTATAGTTGTCTATATAACTAGACAATTTGAAAGATGACGTCAACAGGATTTGAGGGCAGGGAAGCTCATGTACGGTACGCAGCAAAGTACGAAGAGAAGCGAACCCGGTTCCACCACCGAAAGCGGAAGGGCCGCAGTGCCGGATCCGGTTCAAGCCGCGCGGCAGGCAAGCATGGCGGTTCTTGCCCGTGCAAGCGGTGAAGAATTGCAGGCCCTCTGGCAGGCATGGTCCGACAAGCCGGAATTCGAGGTTCTGCGCGGGCCGGAAACCGGCCTCGTGATGCTGCGCGGCCGCATCGGCGGCGGCGGCGCGCCCTTCAATGTGGGTGAAGCGACGGTCACGCGCGCGACGGTGCGGCTTTCCGACGGCTTGGTCGGCCATTCCCATGCGCTTGGCCGCGATCGGGAAAAGGCGCGCCTTGCCGCTCTTTTCGATGCGCTGTGGCTGGATGAAAGCCGGCGCGATGCGGTGGAAAAGCAGGTGCTGGACGTTTTGCGCAAGCGGCTCTGCGATGCCGATGCCACCGCACGCGGCGAAGCCGCCGCCACCAAGGTCGATTTTTTCACAAAGGTCCGGGGAGACAATTGATGCGCCATAATTCTCCAGCTTTCGAGGGCGGTTTGGTCGATCCGGTGACGGATGCGCAAGCGGTTTTTCACGCCGTCATGCACGCCATGGCCAATCCCGGCCGCATCTATCCGCTGCAACATGCGGCCACACCGCCAAAGCCGCTGACGCCGGAGTTGGGGGTTATTGCGGCCACCTTGCTCGACCACGATGCGACGGTCTGGTGCGATGCCGCCATAAGGGCCCAGGAAAGCGCGACCGCCTGGCTGACTTTCCACACTGGCGCGCCACGTGTCGATCATGCGGATGCGGCGCAATTCGCTCTGGTCAGCCATGTTTCGGGACTGCCGCCTCTGGCCGGGTTTTCGCAGGGCGATGCCGAGTTTCCCGACCGTTCGACAACCATTGTCCTCGCCGTTGCGTCGCTGACGGCCGGGCAGGGTTTTGTGCTCAAAGGCCCAGGCATCGACGGTGAGCGTGCGCTTCATGTCGAAGGTCTGCCGCAGGATTTCACCCGGCAGTGGCGCGAGAACGGCGCGCAATATCCGCTGGGTGTCGATCTTGTTCTGGTCTGCGACGGCGCTGTCGCGGCACTGCCCCGCACAACCCGGATTTCCGCTCTGGAGGGCTGAAAATGTATGTTGCCGTAAAGGGTGGCGAAACGGCCATCCGCAATGCCCACCGCCTTCTCGATGATCGCCGTCGCGGCGACCGTTCGGTCCCGGCCCTGCGGCTCGACCAGATTGTCGAGCAGCTTGCGCTGGCGGTCGATCGCGTCATGGCCGAAGGCTCGCTCTATGACCGTGAACTGGCGGCATTGGCCGTTCGCCAGTCGCGTGGCGACCTGATCGAGGCGATCTTTCTGGTGCGCGCCTATCGCACCACCTTGCCGCGCTTTGGCTATTCGCGCCCCATGGAAACCGCGCATATGCTGATCGAACGCCGCATTTCGGCGACCTACAAGGATCTGCCGGGTGGCCAGCTGCTCGGGCCGACCTTCGATTACACGCACCGGCTTCTTGACCCGGATCTCGCCGGAGACGCAGCCGTGCCGGAACCGGAGACGCGCCCCGCGGAGCCGGAGGAAACGCCGCGCGTGACTGATATTCTGGGCGCCAATGGCATGATCGAGGAGGACGGTTTGCTGCCGGAAGGGCACGAACCGGGCGACCTGACGCGCGAACCGTGGACTTTTCCGATGGAGCGCGACCTGCGCTTGCAGGCACTGGCGCGCGGCGACGAGGGCTTTCTGCTGGCTCTCGGCTATTCCACCCAGCGCGGCTATGGCAACAACCATCCGTTTGTCGGCGAAATCCGCATTGGCGAAGTGGATGTCGAATTCGACGTGCCGGAACTCGGCTTTGCCGTTTCGCTCGGTCGCGTGCAGCTCACCGAATGCCAGATGGTCAACCAGTTCAAGGGTTCGGCCAGGCAGCCGCCGCAATTCACGCGCGGCTATGGGCTGGTCTTCGGCCAGAGCGAGCGCAAGGCCATGTCCATGTCGCTTTGCGACCGCGCATTGCGGGTTCGCGAATTCGATACGGATGTGACAGCACCGGCGCAGGACGAGGAATTCGTCATTTCCCATTCCGACAATGTGCAGTCCACCGGCTTTGTCGAACATCTGAAACTGCCGCATTACGTGGATTTTCAGGCCGAACTCGATCTCATCCGCCGCATGCGCGCGGAATATGAAAAAGCGCAGCACCAGAACAGGGAAGCCGCAGAATGAGTGATCTGGCCCATTACAACTTCGCCTATCTGGACGAGCAGACCAAGCGGATGATCCGCCGCGCCATCCTGAAGGCCATCGCCGTTCCGGGCTATCAGGTGCCTTTCGCCAGCCGCGAAATGCCGATGCCCTATGGCTGGGGCACCGGCGGCGTGCAGGTGACGGCCTCCATCATCGGGCCTGACGATGTGCTGAAGGTCATCGATCAGGGCGCCGACGACACCACCAATGCCGTCTCCATCCGTGCTTTCTTCCAGAAGACCGCGAATGTCGCCGTCACCACCCATACAAGCGAGGCGACGATCATCCAGACCCGCCACCGCATCCCGGAATATCCGCTGACCGAGGGGCAGGTGATCGTCTATCAGGTGCCGATCCCGGAGCCGCTGCGTTTTCTGGAACCGCGCGAAACCGAAACGCGCAAGATGCACGCGCTTGCCGAATATGGCCTCATGCATGTGAAGCTCTACGAAGACATTGCCCGTCACGGCCATATCGCCAAGACCTATGATTATCCGGTGATGATCGAGGGGCGCTATGTGATGGCGCCTTCGCCGACGCCGAAATTCGACAATCCGAAAATGCACATGTCCCCGGCATTGCAGCTGTTCGGCGCGGGCCGTGAAAAGCGCATCTATGCCGTGCCGCCTTACACACAGGTCGTCAGCCTCGATTTCGAGGATCATCCATTCGAGGTGCAGAAATTCAGGGAGCCATGCGCGCTTTGCGGCGCGAAGGGCGTCTATCTGGATGAAGTCGTGCTGGATGATCGCGGCGGCTCGATGTTCGTCTGCTCCGACACCGATTTTTGCGAAGACCGTCAGGCCAACGGCCATTTCGGTCATCTGGCAGCCAAGAGCGAGGCAGCACAATGAGCGAGCAACCTCTGCTGAGAGTAAACAGCCTGTCGAAATTCTACGGCAATCGCCGTGGCTGCGCGGATATTTCCTTCAATCTGTGGCCGGGCGAAGTGCTGGCCATCGTGGGTGAATCCGGGTCCGGCAAGACGACGCTGCTGAACAGTCTGGCAACCCGCCTGGAGCCGACTTCCGGCACGGTCGAATACCGGATGCGCGACGGTGAATTTCGCGATCTATACAAAATTGGCGAGGCGGAACGCCGCTTCCTGATGCGGACGGACTGGGGCTTTGTGCATCAGAACCCGGCGGACGGATTGCGCATGACGGTTTCGGCCGGCGCCAATGTTGGCGAACGCCTGATGGCGGTGGGTGAACGCCATTACGGCAATATCCGCTCGACGGCGACCGAATGGCTGGGCCGCGTCGAAATCGCCTCCGACCGGATCGACGATCAGCCGCGCGCCTTTTCCGGCGGCATGCGCCAGCGCCTGCAGATTGCCCGCAATCTGGTGACGGCGCCGCGCCTCGTCTTCATGGATGAGCCGACCGGCGGGCTCGATGTGTCGGTGCAGGCGCGTCTTCTCGATCTGCTGCGCGGCCTCGTCAGCGATCTCGGCCTGTCGGTGATTATCGTGACGCATGATCTCGCCGTCGCCCGGCTTCTGTCCCATCGCATCATGGTCATGAAAGACGGCCATATTGTCGAACAGGGCCTGACCGACCGCGTTCTGGACGACCCGCAGGCGCCCTATACGCAGCTGCTCGTGTCATCGATCTTGCAGGTTTAGTAAAATAAAACAGATATTTGCAGCGTGTTGTTCCTAATTTAACGGAACTTCATGCGTGAGGTGAAAAATGTCCATGTTGCAAACATCAGCCCCGCTTGCCGTCAGCGATGTCACGAAAACCTTCGTCATGCATTTGCAGGGCGGCATCGAACTTCCGGTCGTGCGCCGCGTGAATTTTGAACTCCATGCCGGTGAATGCGCCGTGCTTGGCGGCCCATCGGGCGCGGGCAAAAGCTCGATCCTGAAAATGGTCTACGGCAATTATGCGGTCAATGGCGGCTCGATCCTGATCCGCCATGCCGACCGCACGGTCGATCTGGCGACAGCCGATCCGCGTGAGGTGCTGGCGGTGCGTCGCGATACGATTGGCTATGTCAGTCAGTTTCTGCGCACGCTGCCGCGTGTGGCGGCCATCGATGTGGTGGCCGAGCCGCTCACCGCGCGCGGCATTGACCGTGAAACAGCGCGGAACCGCACCCGCGACCTTCTGGCAAGGCTCAACCTGCCGGAAAGGCTGTGGGGCTTACCGCCCGCGACCTTTTCCGGCGGTGAACAGCAGCGTGTGAACATCGCGCGCGGTTTCATCACCGATCATCCGGTCTTGCTGCTCGACGAGCCGACCGCTTCGCTGGACGCGAAGAACCGCGCCGTCGTGGTCGATCTCATCCAGACCAAGAAGGAACAGGGCGTCGCCATGCTCGGCATCTTCCACGATGAGGATGTGCGCACGGAAGTTGCCGACCGGATTATCGACGTTACCGCATTCGCCCCCAAAGCGGCGGCGTAGGAGTTGCCATGCCCAATGAAATCGTTTTGAAAAATGCCCGGATCGTGCTTGCTGACGAGATTGTTTCCGGCTCCATCCTGATCCGCGACGGCAGGATCGCAGCCATCGATCAGGGCAACGGCAATGGCGGCGATGATATGGATGGCGATTATGTCATTCCGGGTCTGATCGAGCTGCACACGGACCAGCTCGAAAGCCACTATGCGCCGCGTCCAAAGGTGCGCTGGAATGTCGATGCGGCGGTGCAGGCGCATGATGCGCAGGTCGCGGCATCGGGCATCACCACGGTATTCGATGCGATGCGCGTCGGTTCCGACTATGATCGCGACTTCGTGGGCGAGGATATGCGGATGCTGGCCGATGCGATCGAAAGCGGCGTGCGCGAAAATCGCCTGCGTGCCGACCACTTCCTGCATCTGCGCTGCGAAGTTTCATCCGCCGATTGCCTGGAAACATTCGAGCTTTTTGCAGGCGACGACCGCGTAAAACTTGCTTCGCTCATGGATCACGCACCCGGACAGCGGCAATTCGTTGATCTTGAGACCTATCGCACCTATTACATGCGCAAGATGAAGCTCACGGATGAGGAGTTCCGGGTGCATTGTGAAAAGCGCATGGCGGATTCGGACGCCTATTCGGCTGGACACAGACGTTCCATCGCCGAAATGGCTGCGGCGCGCGGCATCGTTCTGGCGAGCCATGACGATGCGACCAGTGCCCATGTCGATGAATCGCTCGACCATGGTGTGCGGATCGCCGAATTTCCGACCACGATGGAAGCCGCCAAGGCGTCGAAAGGCGCGGGGCTTTCGATCCTGATGGGCGCGCCGAACATCGTTCGCGGCGGCTCGCATTCCGGCAATATTGCCGCACGCGATCTGGTGGACAATGGCAGCCTCGACATTCTGTCGTCGGACTATATCCCGTTCAGCCTCATCCAGTCGGCTTTCGGTCTGGCTTCCGGCGAACGCGCCATTGCGCTGCCTGATGCAATCCGCCTTGTGACCAAGAATCCCGCTGACGCCATGGCCATGGATGATCGCGGCGAGGTCGCCATCGGCAAGCGCGCCGACCTGGTGCGCGTGCGCCCGAAAGGCGCAATTCCGGTTGTGCGCACGGTGTGGCGCGAAGGCGAGCGGGTGCTGTGATGCCGGTACAATCCAACGCGCCGAAAGGCTGTTTCGTCGCCGTCGTCGGCCCCAGCGGGGCCGGCAAGGACACGATCATGGACGCGGCGCGTGCTGCCCTTGCGGGCGACACGCGATTTCATTTTGTGCGCCGCATCATCACGCGCCCGCAAATGCCGGGAACGGAAGATCACGACAGCCTTGACGAAGCGGCTTTCGACCAGGCGGCAGGCGAGGGCCGTTTCGCGCTGCACTGGCGGGCGCATGGCCTGCGCTATGGCCTGCCGAAAGCGCTGGATGATCAAATCGCGGACGGCAGCGTGGTGATCGCCAATGTCTCGCGCCGGGTCCTGAGCGATATCCGCAGGCTCTACACATCGCGTTCGGTGGTCCTGATCACGGCCCGGCCGGATGTGCTCGCCGAACGGCTTGCAGCGCGCGGCCGCGAAAGCCGCGACGAGATCGCAGCACGGCTCAAGCGCGAGGTGAGCTTCGATGACGGCGCCGGAGATGTTGTCACAATAGACAATTCCGGCGATGTCGGCGCATCCACAGCGGCCTTCCTTCGTCATCTGAATAAAATTGCTGTTAAAACAATCGCTTGATTAGATTTTCTATAGTGGCATGTAAATTTACACAAACGTCATTGAGCTTTCATTGCAGTGTCATGGAAGCCATTCACAGTGCGCATGAATGGAGACGAATTCATGCTTCAACTGAAAAACATAACGCGCCGCTATAATGACAAGATGGCGGTTTCGGGCGTGGATCTCGAAATCGAACCGGGCACGTTTGTGGGAATTATCGGGCGTTCGGGCGCGGGCAAATCGACGCTTCTGCGTATGATCAATCGCCTCGTCGAACCCTCCGAGGGGACAATACACTGGGACGGCCGCGATGTGACGGGGCTGAAAGGTTCGGGCCTGCGCGACTGGCGCGCGCAATGCGCCATGATTTTCCAGCATTTCAATCTGGTCGATCGTCTCGATGTTCTGACCAATGTTCTGATGGGCCGTCTGAACTATGTTTCGACGCCGAAATCGCTCCTGCGCATCTGGGGCGACGAGGAGCGCCTGATCGCGCTTTCCGCCTTGCAGCAGTTCGATATCGCGCATCTTGCAGCGCATCGGGCCGATGAGCTTTCCGGCGGACAGCAGCAGCGCGTGGCGATTGCCCGCGCGCTTGTGCAGCAGCCGCGCATCATTCTCGCCGACGAGCCGATTGCATCGCTCGATCCGCGCAATACCCGCAGCGTCATGGACGCGCTGCGCCGCATCAATCGCGAATACGGCATCACGGTCCTTTGCAATCTGCACTCGCTCGATATTGCGCGCAGCTATTGCGACCGCCTCGTCGGCATGTCGGCTGGCAGGATCGTATTTCGCGGCACACCGTCGATGCTGACCGAAATGGCGGCACGCGACCTTTACGGCATGGAAGCCGCCGACGTCATCGACGCCGGTGAGCCGCGCGAAACCATGCCAATGCCGGTTCCGCAGTCGGCCAAAGCCGTTCTGCGCCAGCTTTCCGCATGAGCGCACAAAGCTCCGGAAAAGAAGCACGCTCCAAAATCGGGGATTAACAGGAGAGACTTATGCTTAACCGTAGAACCTTTCTGGCGGCCGCAGCGCTTGCCGTGACGATGACTTTCAACGCCCAGGCTGCCGACTGGAGCAAGGACTACCCGGAAATCGTTCTGGGCGTGATCCCGGCGGAAAACGCCTCGACCACGTCCGACCGTTATGCGCCTCTGGCTGCGTATCTGGGCAAGGAACTCGGCACCAAGGTCACGCTGCGCGTCGCCAACGATTATGCCGCCGTCATTGAAGGCCAGCGCGCCGGCAACATCCAGATCGCATTCTATGGCCCGGCTTCCTATGCGCGCGCCGTCATGACCGGCGTTGAAACCACGCCGCTCGTCAACCAGCGTCACGACACCGGCGTCAACGGCTATTATTCGGTCGTCTATGTGCGCGCCGACAGCCCCTACCAGAAAATGGACGACCTGAAGGGCAAGACCATTGCGCTCGTCGATCCGAACTCGACCTCGGGCAACAATGCGCCGCGCTTCTTCCTCAACCGCGAAGGCTATAGCGTCGATACGTTCTTCGGTAAGAACTTCTTCGCCGGCAGCCACGAAAACGCGGTCCTCGCGCTTGCACAGGGCACCGCGGATGCCGCTGCCAACTCGTGGAACTCGGAAGACGATTCCAACCTGACCCGCATGGTCAGCCGCGGCGTGCTGAAAGACGCCAATGGCAAGGCGATGACGAAGGATGATTTCCGCATCATCTTCAAGTCGGACTTCCTTCCGGAAGGCCCGTTTGCAGTCCTCAGCACGCTGCCGGACCAGCTGAAGGCCGATATCAAGCAGGCTTTCCTCGACATGCCGACGAAGGACAAGGCCGGCTTTGACGCGCTTTCCGACGGCAAGGACAAGGAATTCGTAGCCACCGAAGCCAAGGATTATGAGCCGATCATCGAGATGCTCAAGTTCAACGACAAGGCACGCAAGTCCTAATCCGTAGAATAATTGAAGTGCCCGAAGCCGCTCAAGCTTCGGGCACTTTTATTAGGGAATCTCGCATGACGGTATCCTCACTCGACGGCAGTGGCGCAAAAAGCCTGCTTGCCGATTATCGCCGGGAAGTCGGCAAACGACGTCTCTACGGTATCGCGCTTCTCCTCGCGCTCGTCGTCGTCGCCATTGCCGCCTCCGCCGTTGCCGATGTTCGGCCGGGCACGCTGGTCGAAAATCTCTTTCGCTTCACAAGCTATCTCGGCCGCATTCTGCCGGATCTGACCATTGCCAATTTCGGCAGCGACCTCGCTGCCTGGTACTGGAATCTCGGCGGCTGGCTGAAGATGCTGTTCGAGACGCTGCTGATCGCCTATCTGGCGACCCTGATCGGCGCGGTGGTCGCGTTTGGCGCATCCTTCGCGGCATCGTCCAATATGGCGCCCAATTCGACGGTGCGTTTTATCGTCCGTCGCGGGCTCGAACTGCTGCGCACGGTCCCGGAAATCGTCTTCGCGCTGCTTTTTGTCATCGCCTTCGGACTTGGGCCTATGGCCGGTGTGCTGGCGCTGATGCTGCACACGACAGGGGCGCTGGGCAAACTGTTTTCCGAAGTGGTCGAGAACATCGATATGCGTCCGGTGGAAGCTATCCGCGCATCGGGCGGTTCCGGCCTTCAGGTCATCCGCTTTGCCGTGCTGCCGCAAGTGGCCGCCAATTTCGCCTCCTATGGCCTGCTGCGCTTTGAAATCAATGTGCGCGGCGCTTCCGTCATGGGCTTTGTGGGGGCTGGTGGCATCGGGCAGGAATTGCTCACCTCCATCCGCCAGTTCTATTACAGCGATGTCAGCGCCATCCTGCTTCTGATTATCGTGACCATTGTTGTCATCGATCTCATTACACAGCGTGTGCGCCACGCACTGCTTGGTCGTATTGGTTGAGGAGCATGATCCCGAAAAGTGGGAACCGCCTACGCGGGGAAATTAGTCCACTGGACTAATTTCTAATCCCGCTTCGATCAGAAAAAGATCATGCTCAAACAGAAGAGAGAAACATGACCGACATTGCACAAACTCTCTCCCGTGAAGCACATGCGCACGAAAAGCAATTGAGGGCCGAATATGCCGATCTGTTCGGCAATGGGCGCGCGTGGCGCAATCTGGCGATCTTGACCGCAGCTCTTGTCGCTTCAGTCTGGTTTGCCTTCTACTGGCTCGATTTTTCGCTGCTGCGCATTCTGAACGGGCTTGGTCGGCTTGGCGATTTCGCGCTGATGATGATACCGCCATCGGCTGGCGGGCGTTTCAGCCTTTATCTCTGGTCGATGATGGAAACGCTCGCAATCGCCTATCTCGGCACATTGCTGGCGGCGATCCTCGCCTTTCCGTTCGGCTTTCTGGCGGCGAAGAACATCATCCCGAATATGTTCCTGCATTTCGGCATTCGCCGCTTCCTCGACACCATTCGCGGCGTCGATACGCTGATCTGGGCGCTGATCTGGGTGTCGGTGGTGGGGCTTGGGCCGTTCGCCGGTATTCTCGCCATTGCCTGTTCGGATTTCGGGGCATTCGGCAAGCTTTTCTCCGAAGCCATCGAAGGCGCCGACAGAAAGCCGGTCGAAGGCGTGGTTTCGTCCGGCGGCGGCAGGCTGCACGGCTATCGCTTCGGCGTGCTGCCGCAGGTTCTGCCGCTGATCGGCAGTCAGGTGCTTTATTTCTTCGAGTCGAATACCCGTTCGGCCACCATCATCGGCATTGTCGGGGCAGGCGGCATCGGCGCACATCTGGCCGAACAGATCAAGGTCCTGAACCTTCAGGACGTTTCCTTCCTGATCATCATGATCCTGATCGCCGTTGCCGTGATCGACTGGTTCTCGTCAAAACTGCGTCATGCCATGATCGGCAGGAAGGGGCAGAAATCAGCCTAACACTACAGTTGCATTCTTCGTGATGCCGGGCTGCAAAGAGCAATTTGTCTGCGTTCCGGTGCTCACGTACCTTTAAGTACGCTGCGCTCCGGTACTCGAAAATCACTCTTTTCGCCACGGCCTGACGAATTTGCAACTGTAGTGCTAACCTGTTATCAGCGTCTTGATGCCATCGGCAACGAACTGAACGGCAAGTGCCGCCAGAATGACGCCCAGAAGGCGGGTGAGGATGGAACGGCCGGTTTCGCCGAGAAACCGGTCGACGCGTTCCGCCAGCAGCAGCACGACATAGGTGATCAGCAGGCAGACGAAGATGACGCCGAGCAGCGCCAGGCGCGGCCCGATGCCGTGGAACGAATCCGATGTCAGCACGATGGCCGAAATCGCGCCCGGACCGGCAATCAGCGGAATGGCAAGCGGGAAGGCGGCTATATTGCGGATATGGTCCTTGGTGATGGCGACCTCGGCGCTCTTTTCCTTGCGCTCCGTCCGCTTCTCGAAAATCATTTCAAACGCGATCCAGAACAGGAGAAGACCGCCGGCAACGCGGAACGCGCCGATGGTGATGCCGAACATGCCGAGGATCTGCGCGCCTGCAATGGCAAAAAGCGCCATCACGATGAAACCGATAATCGAGGCGCGAAGCGCCACCTGTCCGCGGTGGTGCCGCTCCATGCCCGGCGTCAGCGCCAGAAACAAAGGCGCCAGCCCCGGAGGGTCGATCGTGACAAGCAGGGTGACGAAGGCGCTGAAAACCGTGTCGTAGAACCCCATTACCGTGCGCACCCTTCTGTTGGCATGTCATGCCCAATCGGATACAGGAATTGTAGACGATCGGCAGCCTATGGTCGACGCAAAGCGCGAGGTCGGGCAACATCCTTGCTCAATCTTTATGTGAATATCTTTTAAGCCCTTGAATTGACAGGCGGAAATAGCCCGCCGAAACGGTCGCGAAATTGGCGTTTTCTGCTGATTTCCGTTATAAAGTGACTTTATCGATTCTGTTGAGAAAGAAATCTGAATAGTGTCAGATCAAACGCCTCCACCCGGTTCCGACGATATGAATGGTGGCCCAAACGGCGGCCCTAGCGGTATCGAACCGATTTCCATCATTGAGGAGATGCAGCGCTCCTATCTCGATTACGCGATGAGCGTTATCGTCAGTCGCGCGCTGCCCGATGTGCGCGACGGCCTGAAGCCCGTGCATCGCCGCATTCTCCACGCCATGAACGAGATGAACCTCGCCTATAACCGCCCATACCGTAAATCGGCGGGTGTGGTCGGTGAGGTGATGGGTAAATATCACCCGCATGGCGACGCATCTATTTATGACGCCCTCGTGCGTATGGCGCAGGATTTCTCCATGCGCGATCCGCTGGTCGACGGGCAGGGCAATTTCGGCTCCATCGACGGCGACCCGCCGGCAGCGATGCGCTACACCGAATGCCGCCTGGAAAAGCTGACCGAAACCATCCTGTCGGATATCGACAAGGATACGGTCGACTTCCAGGACAATTATGACGGCCGCGAGCAGGAACCCGTGGTCATGCCCGCGCGCTTCCCGAACCTGCTCGTCAACGGGTCGGGCGGTATTGCCGTCGGCATGGCGACAAACATCCCGCCGCACAATCTGGGCGAAATCATCGACGGTTGCGTCGCCCTGATCGACAATCCGGCCATCGAACTGCCGGAACTGATGGAGATCATTCCCGGTCCCGATTTCCCGACCGGCGGCATCATTCTCGGACGCGCAGGCATCAATTCCGCCTATACGACCGGGCGCGGTTCGGTCGTCATGCGCGGACGCGCCACCATCGAGCCGATGCGCGGCGACCGCGAAGCCATCATCATCACCGAGATTCCCTATCAGGTGAACAAGGCCACGATGATCGAGAAGATGGCCGAACTGGTGCGCGACAAGCGCATCGAGGGCATTTCCGATCTGCGCGACGAATCCGACCGCGAAGGCTATCGCGTCGTGGTG
Organism: Brucella anthropi; assembly: GCF_046630315.1. Lineage (GTDB taxonomy): Bacteria > Pseudomonadota > Alphaproteobacteria > Rhizobiales > Rhizobiaceae > Brucella > Brucella anthropi_A. Next base: position 66,608 of record NZ_LQBD01000010.1, read on the forward strand.
GAACTGAAGCGCGACGCCGTTGCCGATGTCGTGCTGAACCAGCTTTATCGTTATACGCCGCTGCAAACCTCGTTCGGCTGCAACATGGTGGCGCTGAACGGCGGCAAGCCGGAACAGCTCAACCTGCTCGACATGCTGCGCGCCTTCGTCGTCTTCCGCGAGGAAGTGGTGACGCGCCGCACAAAATTCCTGCTCAACAAGGCGCGCGACCGCGCGCATGTGTTGGTGGGTCTTGCAATCGCCGTCGCCAATATCGATGAGGTGATCGCGCTCATCCGCCGTGCGCCCGATCCGACGACGGCGCGCGAGCAGTTGATGGAACGCCGCTGGCCGGCGGTCGATGTGGCCCCGCTGATCCGCCTCATCGACGATCCGCGCCACACGCTCAACGACGACAACACCTATAATCTCTCCGAGGAACAGGCGCGCGCCATTCTCGATCTGCGTTTGCAGCGCCTGACCGCGCTCGGCCGCGACGAAGTGGCTGACGAGCTGAACAAGATCGGCGAGGAAATTCGCGATTATCTCGATATTCTGTCGTCGCGCCTGCGCGTGATGAATATCGTCAAGGAAGAGATGATTGCGGTTCGCGACGAGTTCGCGACCCCGCGCCGCACCGAAATCGGTTTCGGCGGCGCTGAAATGGACGATGAAGACCTGATCGCCCGTGAGGACATGGTCGTCACCGTCAGCCATGCGGGCTATATCAAGCGCGTGCCGCTCACGACCTATCGCGCGCAGCGCCGCGGCGGCAAGGGCCGCTCCGGCATGGCGACGAAGGACGAGGATTTCGTCACGCGCCTGTTCGTCGCCAATACGCATACGCCGGTTCTGTTCTTCTCCTCGCGCGGCATTGTCTACAAGGAGAAGGTCTGGCGTCTGCCCGTCGGCACGCCGCAATCGCGCGGCAAGGCGCTCATCAACATGCTGCCATTGCAGCAGGGCGAGCGCATCACCACCATCATGCCGCTGCCGGAGGATGAGGAATCCTGGGCAAATCTGGACGTCATGTTCTCGACCACGCGCGGCACGGTTCGCCGCAACAAGCTGTCGGACTTCGTGCAGGTCAACCGCAACGGCAAGATCGCGATGAAGCTCGAGGACGAGGGCGATGAAATCCTCTCGGTCGATACCTGTACGGAATTCGATGACGTGCTTCTGACCTGCGCCGGCGGCCAGTGCATCCGCTTCCCCGTCACCGATGTGCGCGTCTTTGCGGGCCGCAACTCGATCGGCGTGCGCGGCATCAACCTGGCCAATGGCGACAAGGTCATCTCCATGGCCATCCTGCATCACGTCGATGCCGATGCGTCCGAGCGTGCCGCCTATCTCAAGCGTTCGATTGCCGAGCGCCGGGCGCAAGGCGCGGATGATGCAGATGATATCGTGGTGGTCGGCGAGGATGTCGGAACCGAAACCGAACTCAACGACGAACGCTATCAGGAACTGAAGGCGCGCGAAGAAACCGTGCTGACGGTCAGCGAATATGGTTACGGCAAGCGCTCCTCGTCCTATGAGTTCCGCGTGTCGGGCCGTGGCGGCAAGGGCATCCGCGCCACCGACACGTCGAAGACCGACGAGATCGGCAAGCTGGTCGCCCTGTTCCCGGTCGAGGCGAGCGACCAGATCCTGCTTGTTTCCGATGGCGGACAGCTTATCCGCGTGCCGGTTGACGGTATTCGCATTGCCGGGCGCTCCACCAAGGGTGTCACGATCTTCAATACGGCGGACGGCGAGAAGGTCGTCTCGGTCGAACGCATATCGGAAGCCGATAGCGACGAAGACAACGGCAATGGCAATGGCGGCGAGGCGGCTTCCGAAGGCGAAGCGCCGGGTGCCGGCACCGAAGAATGATCAAGGAGCCGGGCTCTTTGTTCTGAACAATGAAAAAGGCCGATGGTGCAAACCATCGGCCTTTTTCAGATGCCAAGACTGGAGGAATTGGCGATCGCAGAAACTTTCACACAGCAAGCTCCAACGCTTTTGCGCGAGCTCGGCTGTTTGCACCTCAGCGCGAACGCATGTTGCGCAAACTATTGATGTCGAATGCCACCTGACGCACGCGCTGGCGCTTGGCCTCGTTCTCTTCGAGAAGCAATATGATTGCCGATACGGCCATCGCGACCATCATGGATAATGCCAGAAGAAAGATCATCATCGTGTTATCCTTTCGACATATATACGCTTCCAAAGCGAAAAGGTTGCACCAAACTTGCGCCTATCTTGGTAAATCCGTTGTGAACTTGTCGTGAAATCGCTGTTCATATCGCGTTCATCTGATTTCTTGGTTTCTGTTTTCTTATCGCCGTGGTTCTTGTTGAAAATCCCGTCAGAAAAGGCTAGCTGGAAGAAATGACGATCGCGATCTATGCGGGCTCCTTCGACCCGGTGACAAACGGCCATATGGATGTCCTCAAAGGTGCCCTGCGCCTTGCCGACGAGGTTATTGTCGCCATTGGCGTCCATCCCGGCAAAAAACCGCTCTTCACCTTCGAGGAGCGCGTGGCGCTCATCGGCGAGAGTTCCAGGGCCATATTGGGCAAGGATGCAGGCCGGGTTTCCGTCATCTCCTTCGACGGGCTGGTCATCGATGCAGCGCGCAGGCATGCTGCGCAATTGATGGTGCGCGGTTTGCGCGACGGCACCGATCTCGACTATGAAATGCAGATGGCGGGCATGAACGGCACGATGGCGCCGGAATTGCAGACCGTGTTCCTTCCGGCGGACCCGGCGGTACGCACGATTACCGCCACATTGGTTCGCCAGATTGCCTCCATGGGCGGCGATATAAAGCCCTTCGTTCCTGCGGCTGTTGCCGCTGCCTTGAACGTCAAATTCAAATCCTGATTGCAGGGAGTTTTTCGATCATGTCTTTCATTCGTTCAGCGCTTGCCGCTGTTGCCTTTATCGCGCTGTCGCAGACGGCTTTCGCCGCCAATGCCGAGAACACCATGGTTCTCAAGCTGAAGGACGGCGATGTTGCCATCCAGCTTCGCCCCGATCTCGCGCCCAAGCATGTGGCGCAGATCGAAAAACTGGTGCGCGACGGCGCCTATGACGGCGTTGCCTTCCACCGCGTCATTCCGGGCTTCATGGCCCAGACCGGCGATGTGAAATTCGGCAATATGGACAAGGGCTTCGATGCTTCACGCGTCGGCACCGGCGGTTCGGATTATCCCGATATTCCGGCGGAATTCTCGAAGGAACCCTTCGTGCGCGGCACGGTCGGCATGGCCCGCAGCCAGAACCCGAATTCGGCCAATTCGCAATTCTTCATCATGTTCGCGGATGGCGGGTTCCTCAATGGCCAGTACACCGTGGTCGGCAAGGTTGTCAGCGGCATGGACGTCGTCGACAAGATAAAGAAGGGCAGCGAAGCCGATAATGGCGCCGTGACAAACCCCGACAAGATCATCAAGGCCACGCTTCAGGCCGACAAGAAGTAAGATCGAAGATAATACAAGGAGAGGCTCAATGGCTTACAAAGACCCGGAAAACACGCTCGTTCTGGAAACCACCAAGGGCAATGTCGTCCTGGAACTCTATCCGGATCTGGCGCCGGATCATGTGGCGCGCATCAAGGAACTGGCGCGCGAAGGCGCTTATGACGGCGTTGTGTTCCACCGCGTGATCGATGGCTTCATGGCGCAGACCGGCGACGTGAAGTTCGGCAAGACGGGCGGCACGCATTTCAACGGTTCGCGCGCCGGCATGGGCGGTTCGGACAAGCCGGACCTGAAGGCCGAGTTCTCCAACACGCCGCACAAGCGCGGCACGGCTTCGATGGCGCGTTCGGCCAACCCGAATTCGGCCAATTCGCAGTTCTTCATCTGCTTTGCCGATGCTCCGTGGCTCGACCGCCAGTACAGCGTCTGGGGCCAGGTCATCGAAGGCATGGACAATGTCGACAAGATCAAGCGCGGCGAGCCCGTCGCCGATCCGGACCAGATCGTGACGGCGCGTATCGCCGCCGACATCTGATTCAATCGTCCGTATCGAGAAATTTCGGCTCCGGCTTCCGCCGGGGCCGTGATTCGTTTGCCGCATTTCCAGACGTAAAGCCGCTTCGTACTTTTGCTGGAAATGCTCTAGAGGTTCATCATGCGTGTTGATCTTTTCGATTTCGATTTGCCGGAAGAGAGCATTGCCCTGCGCCCGGCAGAGCCGCGAGACCACGCCAGATTGTTGCGTGTCCGTCCCGGCCAGCCATTCGAGGATCGACAGGTGTTCGAACTGCCGGACCTGTTGCAGCCCGGCGATGCGCTTGTCTTCAACGACACCAAGGTCATTCCGGCGCAGCTTGAAGGCATGCGCGAGCGCGAGGGCAATATTTCGCAGGTCAGCGCCACGCTGCATATGCGCACCGGCCCCGACCGCTGGAAAGCTTTCCTGCGTCCGGGCAAGCGCGTGAAGGAAGGCGACCGCATCCGGTTCGGCCATTCCGGTTCGAGCTGCTTCCTCGGCACGCTCGACGCCACCGTGGCCGAAAAGGGCGATGCGGGCGAAGCGCTTCTCGTCTTCGATCTTTCCGGCGCCATGCTGGACGAGGCCATCGCATCGGTCGGGCACATTCCGCTGCCGCCCTATATCGCCTCGAAACGCGCCGAAGACGAGCGTGACCGCAAGGACTACCAGACGGTCTATGCGCGTGAGGAAGGGGCCGTGGCGGCACCCACCGCCGGATTGCATTTCACGCCGGACCTCCTGCAAAAGATCAAGGCCAGAGGCATCGAGGAGCATTTCGTAACGCTGCATGTGGGGGCGGGGACCTTCCTGCCCGTCAAGGCCGACGACACGGCAGACCACAAGATGCATTCGGAAATCGGATATGTGTCGCAGCGGACCGCCGATGCGCTCAATGCCGTGCACGCGCGGGGCGGCAGGATCGTCTGTGTCGGCACGACGTCGCTGCGCCTCATCGAAAGCGCTGCGGGGGAGGATGGCATCATCCGTCCATGGGCAGGCCCGACCGATATCTTCATCACGCCCGGCTATCGCTTCCGGGCCGTCGATCTTCTCATGACCAATTTTCATCTGCCGCGCTCGACGCTGTTCATGCTGGTATCGGCCTTCAGCGGTTTGGAGACGATGCGCGCCGCCTATGACCATGCCATCGGCAACGGCTATCGCTTCTATTCCTATGGCGACGGCAGCTTGCTTGAGCGGGCCGACACAGCGAAAGACACCGCATGACGACAGAAAATTTCGAATTCAAGGTGCTGGCAACCGACGGCGCGGCGCGTCAGGGCGCAATTTCCATGCCGCGCGGCGTGGTGCGCACGCCTGCCTTCATGCCGGTCGGCACGGCAGGCACGGTCAAGGCCATGTATATGGACCAGGTGAAGGAGCTTGGCGCCGATATCATCCTCGGCAACACCTATCACCTGATGCTGCGGCCGGGTGCCGAGCGCGTGGCGCGTCTTGGCGGCCTGCACGAATTCGGCGGCTGGAAAGGCCCGATCCTGACCGATTCCGGCGGTTTTCAGGTCATGTCGCTCGCGCAATTGCGCAAGCTCGACGAGAAAGGCGTGACCTTCCGTTCGCATATCGACGGAAAACCTTATGAAATGACGCCGGAACGCTCCATCGAGATTCAGGGGCTGCTCGACAGCGATATCCAGATGCAGCTCGATGAATGCGTGGCGCTGCCGTCACCGGAAAAGAACACCGAGCGCGCCATGGAACTGTCGCTGCGCTGGGCCGAGCGCTGCAAGGCCGCTTTCGGCAACCAGCCGGGCAAGGCGATGTTCGGCATCGTGCAGGGCGGCGACGTTGCGCGCCTGCGCGAGAGATCGGCGGAAGCATTGAAGGCGATGGACCTCAAGGGCTATTCGGTCGGCGGGCTTGCGGTCGGGGAGCCGCAGCAGGTCATGCTCGACATGCTGGAAGTCGTCTGCCCGATCCTGCCTTCGGAAAAGCCGCGCTACCTGATGGGTGTCGGCACGCCGGACGATATACTGAAATCGGTGGCGCGCGGGATCGACATGTTCGATTGCGTGATGCCGACCCGTGCGGGCCGCCATGGCCTGGCTTTCACGCGGTTCGGCAAGGTGAACCTGCGCAATGCGCGCCATGCGGAAGATCATCGCCCGCTGGACCCGGAATCGGATTGCCCGGCATCGCGCGACTATAGCCGCGCCTATCTGCATCATCTGGTGAAATCCGGCGAAGCGCTCGGCGCCATGCTGCTGACCTGGAACAATCTGGCCTATTATCAATATCTGATGAAGGGCATCCGCGCCGCGATTGCCGATGGGCGGTTCAACGATTTTGCCGCCGAAACCACGGAAGGATGGGCGAGGGGCGATATAGTCCCGCTCTGATTCGCTCCACGACCGGCAAGCAAGGCTGGAGCATTTTCGAGCCAAAAGTGCGAAGCGGGATAATCCGACAAAACAAATAGTTAGAGCGGTTCCGGCGATTCCGTTAAAACAGGAGCCGCTCTAATTATCAGCCTTGCTGCTATTCCACTGTCAGCATGGCTTCCAGACGGCAGAGGACGGAATGCTGCTCGGCATCCGTCAGGATATCACAATCAAGGATCTTGCCGCTTTCCATGCCGGCAATGGCCAGATAGGCGATCAGCGTCGTATCGGGATCAGCCGCATCCCTAATCATCCGGTCCAGCAATGCCCGGTGGTAGTGGCGCACCGGCACCATGAAGCTCGGATCGTCGGCGAGCGCGGCCAGGATGCCGCATGCGGGCGCTTCGCTGTCGGTCTGAACCCGGTAAACATCGAGAAAAGCCCGCGCCACGCGGTTTTTATCGCCTTTCTGGAGTGTTTCCTGAACCTCCATGGCGTGTCCATGCTCTTTCATATATTCTTCAACAACGGCTTCGAGCAGTTTGGCCTTTGTCGGAAAAGAATAAAGCAATCCGCCTTTTGAAAGCCCCGCACGGGCTGCCACCGCATCGAGGGAGAGATGAGCGGGGCCAATTTCCCGAGCAAGCTCGGTAGCGGCGCGCAAGATTCTTTCGCGCGACGAGACTTTCTTTTTCGCTAACAACGGACTTGCATCTCCTGACAGTTCGAGTGTTGACAATACCGTCCAGACGGTACAGTTATTCGCCACTCTCGTTCAAGTAAAATACGCGCGACCTTTGCGTGAATGCGAAAGAAGGCCCCGCGGTCAAACCCTCTAACCCTGATCGATCAGGGAGCCACTTGGAGTGCATCCGCAATGATCAAGCGCCTTATTCTGGCAATCATATTCCTCGTGATCGTCGTTGGTGGCCTCGTCGGCTTTAACCTGTTCCGATCAAAGGCCATCAAGGATTTCTTCGCCAACATGCAGCAGCCCGCCCAGACGGTCTCGACCGTCACGGTGGAACCGGGTGTGTGGAAACCGGGCGTCGAAGCCATCGGCACCGCCAATGCGCTGAACGGCGTGGACCTGACCGTGCAGCTCGACGGCATTGTGCAGAAGATCAACTTCAAGGCCAATCAGGACGTCAAGCAGGGCGATGTCCTGCTGCAAATGGAAGACAGCATCCAGAAGGCCGATCTTGAGGCCGCGGAAGCGGAAGCCGTGCTGGCACAGCAAAACCTCAAGCGCGCCGACACGCTGCGCACGCGCGGCGTCGGCGCGGTGTCGAATGTCGACACGACCGCTTCGGCTGCCAATGCCGCCGTGGCCGTCGTGGAAAAAATGCGCGCAACGCTGGCGCAGAAATCCGTCAGGGCTCCGTTTTCCGGCGTCGTCGGCATTCCGAAGGTCGATCTTGGCCAGTATCTGACGCCCGGCACCGTGATCGCCACCTTGCAGAACACCGACGTGATGCGCATCGACTTCACCGTGCCGGAACAGTCGCTCCCGTCCATCAAGCTCGGACAGACCGTCAAGGTCGGTTCGTCGGCGCAGGCGCTCGACTTCACAGGCACGATTGTCGGCATCGATCCCAAGATCGATCCCGCGACGCGTCTCGTCTCGGTGCGCGCCGAAGTGCAGAACCCCGATCACAAGCTGACGCCCGGCCAGTTCGTGCAGGTCCGCGTCGAACTGCCGGAAGAAGACAATGTCATCGCTCTCCCGCAGACGACGATCATCTCCAGCCTTTATGGTGATTATGTCTATGCGGTGCGCCCGGAACAGAAGCAGGACGGCACGAAAGCCGCCGATGCAAAGCCGGAAGAGGGCGAAAAGCAGGTGGCCCAGCAGGTTTTCATCAAGCTTGGGCGCCGTTATTCCGGCCTTGTTGAAGTGACGAGCGGCCTCAAGGCCGGCGACATCATCATCACCGCAGGCCAGAACCGGCTTTCGCCCGGCGTGCCGGTGAAAATCGACAACACCGTCAATCCCGTTCCGGCCGGCCAAGCGGCTGACAAGCAATAGGCGATCCCGATGAGCTTTTCCGATATTTTCATTCGGCGCCCCGTGCTTGCCACGGTAGTCGCCCTCATGATTATTCTGTTGGGCCTTCAGGGGATCGCGCAGCTGACTGTGCGCGAATATCCCAAGGTCGACGAAACCGTCATCACGATCACGACCAACTATGCCGGTGCGAGTGCCGATCTCATTCAGGGCTTCATCACCGCGCCGATCGCCGAAGCGGTCGCGACCACTGAAAACATCGACTATGTGACCTCGTCGAGCCGCCCGTCGTCGAGCACCGTGACCGTGCAGATGAAGCTCGGCGCAAACCCCGATGCGGCGCTGACGGAAGTGATCGCCAAGGTCAATCAGGTGCGCGGCGACCTGCCGGACGAATCCGACGATCCGGTCATCGTGAAGGGCACGGGCCAGAACTTCGCCACCATGTATCTGGCGGCGCAGAACCCGAACATGACGAGCGAACAGATCACCGAATATCTGGAACGCGTCATCCAGCCGCGCATGTCCACCATCCAGGGCGTCGCAAAGGCTGAAATCCTCGGCGGTCAGGTCTATTCGATGCGCGTCTGGCTCGATCCGATCCAGCTTGCGGCGCGCCAGATCACGGCGCCGGAGGTGCTGGCGGCGATCAAGGCCTCCAACTTCCTGTCGGCGCCAGGCACCACGAAGAACGAATATGTCGCGTCCTCGATCACGCTGAAATCGACCTTGCAGACCCCGGAAGCCTTCGGCGCCATGCCGATAAAGGCTTCGGGCGACGATGTCGTTCGTCTGCGCGATGTGGCGCGGGTGGAACTTGCGGCAAAGAGCACGGACACCATCGTTTCGTTCAACGGTTCGGCGGGTACATTCCTCGGCGTCTTCCCGACACCGGCGGCAAACCCCATCGACATGGCGGCGGCCGTCCGCAAGGAACTGCCGTCGATCCAGGCATCGCTGCCGGAAGGCATGTCGCTGGTTCTGGTTTACGACGCGACCGAGCAGATCAGCTCGTCGATCAAGGAGGTCTTCACCACCATCGGCGAAGCCGTGGCGATCGTCATTCTGGTCATCATCGTCTTCCTCGGTTCGTTCCGCTCGATCCTGATCCCGATTGTCACGATCCCGATCTCGCTGATCGGCGTGTGCTTCTTCCTTTATGTGCTCGGCTTCTCGATCAATCTGTTGTCGCTGCTTGCCATGGTTCTCGCCATCGGCCTCGTGGTCGATGACGCGATCGTGGTTCTGGAAAACATCCACCGGCATATCGAGGAGGGCCTCAGGCCCATGGATGCCGCGTTCAAGGGCATGAAGGAAATCACCGGCTCGATCATCGCCATGACGATCACGCTGGCGGCGGTGTTCGCACCGCTCGGCTTCACGGGCGGCCTGACAGGCGCGCTGTTCCGCGAATTCGCCTTCACGCTCGCCGGTGCCGTCATCATCTCCGGCATTGCCGCCTTGACGATCTCGCCGATGATGTGTGCGCGCATGCTCAAGCATGGCGACCAGACCCGGTTCCAGAAATTCATCGACCGGACCTTCTCGCGCTTCGAGAAGTGGTATCACCGCCGCGTCTCCAACTCGCTCGACTATCGCGGCATTACGCTGATGATCGTTGTCGCGCTGATGGGACTGACGGGTTTCCTGTTCATGAACACGTCGAGCGAACTGGCGCCGGAAGAAGATTCCGGCGCGCTGTTCTCGATGTTCCAGGCGCCGCAATATGCAACCTCGGCCTATACCAATCTCTATGCCGAACAGATCGACGAACTGACGAAGGATCTTCCCGAACTGAAGACCCGTTTCCAGATCGTCGGCATGGATGGCGGCACGACATCGGGTATCGCGCTGTGGGTTCTCAAAGACTGGAACGACCGTTCGCGCTCGCAAAAGGAGATCCAGCAGGACCTGACCGCACGTATCTCCAAGGTCGCGGGCGTGCAGGCTTTCATCTTCGCGCCTCCATCCCTGCCGGGAACGGGCGGCGGCCTGCCGATTTCGATCGCATTGCAGTCGACCGGTCCGGCCGATCAGGTCTTCGCGCTGGCCGAGGAAATCAAGAACGAGGCGCAGGCTTCCGGCCAGTTCATCATCGTGCAGAACTCGCTCTCCTTCAACGCGCCGCAGATCACGATCACCATCGACCGTGACCGCGCGGCGACGCTGGGCGTGCAGATCAGCGACATCGGTTCGACGCTCGGTCTTCTGACCGGCGGCGCATCGGTCGCCAAGTTCGACCGCGATTCAAACAGCTATGACATCATCACGCAGGTGCCGGACAATTATCGTTCAAACCCGGAAAAGCTCGGCGATTTCTATGTGCGCAGCGTTTCCGGCTCGATGATCCCGCTATCGTCGGTCATCACGATCAACCAGAACGCTTCGCCTGCGGCAATCGAACAGTTCAACCAGTTGAACTCGGCCACGATTTCAGCCTTGCCGCTGCCGGGCGTCACAACCGGGCAGGGCCTGCAAACACTGGTCGATCTGGCCAAGTCCAAGATGCCGGAAGGCTTCTTCCTGGATTATTCCGGCCAGTCGCGTCTGGAAGTGGAGCAGGGCAACACGATCCTGATCGCCTTCGGCCTTGCCGTCATCGTGATCTATCTCGTGCTTGCGGCGCAGTTCGAAAGCTTCCGCGATCCGTTCATCATCATGATGTCGGTTCCGCTTTCGATCTTCGGCGCCATCGTGCCGCTGAATATTGGTCTGGGCACGCTCAACATCTATACGCAGGTCGGCCTCATCACCCTTGTCGGGCTGATTACCAAGCACGGCATTCTGATGGTGGAATTCGCCAATCAGCAACGCCGCCTGCATGGCCTGTCGCGCCGGGAAGCAATCGTCGTCGCGGCTGAAACCCGCCTGCGCCCGATCCTGATGACGACTGCAGCCATGGCGCTCGGTGTCGTGCCGCTCATCATCGCGACGGGTGCGGGGGCAGCCGCGCGTTACTCGATGGGTCTGGTGATCTTCACCGGCATCGTGATCGGTACGATCTTCACGCTGTTCGTGGTGCCGATGTTCTACACCTTCATCGCGAAAAAGGACGTGGAAGGCGAATATGTCGCGCCTTCGGAAGAGGGCAGCGGGCCGACGGGACCAACTTCGGCGCAACATCACTGAAACTTGCGTTGAACCAATGACAAAGGGCGGCCTAGAAATAGGTCGCCCTTTTTGTTTCCCCGACGTTGCAAACGCTGCGTTCCAACCCATATGAGCCGGTATGATTCCCTTATCCGTTCTCGATCTTTCGCCCGTTCCCGAAGGTAGCGATGCAGCGCAGTCGCTGCGCAACACGCTGGAACTTGCGCAACATGCCGAACGGCTCGGCTTCCACCGTTACTGGCTGGCCGAACACCACAATATGCCGGGTATCGCCAGCGCCGCGACATCCGTGGTCATTGGTTACGTCGCCAACGGCACCTCGAAAATCCGTGTCGGCGCGGGCGGCGTGATGCTGCCCAATCATTCACCTCTGGTGATTGCGGAACAGTTCGGCACGCTTGCCTCCCTGTTTCCGGGCCGTATTGATCTCGGTCTTGGGCGCGCGCCCGGCACCGACCAGATCACCGCCCATGCGCTGCGTCGCAATCTCGACAGCGATGCCAATGCCTTTCCGCAGGATGTGGTTGAGTTGCTCAACTATTTCAAAACAGCCGAACCCGGACAGCGCGTGCGCGCGGTACCGGGCGAGGGGCTGGACGTGCCTGTCTGGATTCTCGGTTCCAGCCTGTTCGGCGCACAGCTTGCCGCCATGCTGGGACTGCCCTACGCATTTGCCTCGCACTTCGCGCCTGCGGAAATGGAGCGCGCCATCGCGCTTTATCGCGAGCGGTTCGAGCCATCCGAATATATGCAAAAGCCTTACGTGATGCTGGGCCTCAATGTGATTGCGGCCGATACCGACGAAGAGGCGAACTATCTTTTCACCTCGCAGCTACAGGCATTCGTCAACCTGCGCAGCGGTCGCACCGGCAAGCTTCCGGCGCCAGTCGAGGGCTATGCGGAGCGGCTCGATCCGGCGGCACAGGCGCTCGTCCGTCAGATGCTGTCATGCCGCGTGGTCGGCGGGCCGGAGACCGTGGCAAAGGGCATCAAGGCCTTTGCGGAAAGCACCGGCGCCGATGAGCTGATGCTGACCGGCATGATCCACGATCACGAGAAGCGCCTGCATTCATACGAGATCGCAAGCCGGTCAATCGCCTGACCGCTCGCCTTTGATTTCTGCCAGAAGCCAATCCCGGAACGCCGACACCGCCGGAGTGCCCGAACGCGCCTTCGGCGTCACAAAATAATAGCTGCTCGGGCTTTTGACCGTATGCGGGAAGGCGACGACAAGCTGGCCGCTTTCAATCTCGGCGCGAATGAGAAACAGCGGCATCAGCGCAACGCCAAGTCCGGCAATGCAGGCCTGCGAGACATTGGAAAACTGCTCGAAGCGCATACCCGGAGAAACCGGCGCGACCATATCGAGGCTCCTGAACCAGTGATCCCATGCACCGGGACGCGAGGCCATGTTGAACAAAGGAAGCGGCAGGAGATCGGCGGGCGCCTGAACCGGGTTTCGCTGGAGAAAAGCCGGGCTGCACACCGGCGCCACCGTTTCATCCATCAGGAAGACGCTGTCGGCATTGGGCCAGTCGGGCTGTCCGATATGGATCGCCGCGTCCAGCCCTTCGCGATCGAAATCGAACTGGCCGATGCGCGTCGCAAAATTGAGGATGATGTCCGGGTATTTCGTCACGAAACGCGGTATGCGCGGTATCAGCCAGCGCGTCCCGAATGTCGGCAGGAAAGCGAGATTGAGCGTCGTGCCGCGCATCTGCGACATGACTTGCAGCGAAGCCCCCCGGATCGACGCCAGCGCCGGGCCCACCGCCTTCAGATAGGCGCGCCCGGCATCGGACAGAACCACATGGCGGCTGGTGCGGTCGAACAATGCTGTCCCGAGCTGCTCTTCAAGCGCTGCGATCTGTCGGCTCACCGCGCCTTGCGTCAGCGACAGTTCCTCGGCCGCAGCCGAAAAGCTTTCATGCCGCGCAACCGCATCGAAGGCGGCAAGCGCACTGGTGGAGGGAAGCAGGCGGCGTGAAATCGAGGTCATGATCCATTACTAAATGGAATAGATCGATGAGTAAACGTCGATTGCACCGAACCGCTGCACGGTTCATATTCCGTGCAAATTTTCATTGAGGAGAATACACTGATGTCACGTGCGGCTTTTAGCTGGGAAGACCCGTTTCTGCTGGATGACCAGCTGACCGAAGACGAGCGCATGATCCGCGACTCGGCCAGGGCTTTTGCGACGGATGTTCTGGCGCCCCGCGTTGAAAAGGCCTATCTGGACGAGACGACCGATCCGGAACTCTTCCGCCTGATGGGGCAGTCCGGTCTTCTGGGCGTGACGCTTCCGGAAGAATATGGCGCGGCCAATGCGGGCTATGTTTCCTACGGGCTGGTGGCGCGTGAGGTGGAGCGCGTCGATTCCGGTTATCGTTCGATGATGAGCGTGCAATCCTCGCTCGTAATGTATCCGATCTATGCCTATGGCTCGGACGAACAGCGCAAGAAATATCTTCCGGGTCTCGTCTCGGGCGAACTGATCGGCTGCTTCGGCCTGACAGAGCCCGATGCGGGCTCCGATCCGGCAGGCATGAAGACCCGCGCCGAAAAGATCGACGGCGGCTATCGCCTCAGCGGCTCGAAGATGTGGATTTCGAATGCGCCGATCGCCGATGTGTTCGTCGTCTGGGCGAAGTCTGCCGCGCACGACAATGCCATTCGCGGCTTCATCCTCGAAAAGGGCATGAAGGGCCTTTCCGCACCGAAGATCGGCGGCAAGCTTTCGCTGCGCGCCTCGATCACGGGCGAAATCGTCATGGATGGCGTCGAGGTTTCGGAAGATGCGCTGCTGCCCAATGTCTCCGGCCTCAAGGGCCCGTTCGGCTGCCTCAATCGCGCCCGTTACGGCATTTCCTGGGGCGTGCTGGGTGCGGCGGAAGATTGCTGGTTCCGCGCCCGCCAGTACGGTCTTGACCGCAAGCAGTTCGATAAGCCACTGGCCGGCACGCAGCTTTACCAGAAGAAGCTTGCCGACATGCAGACCGAAATCGCTCTCGGCCTTCAGGCTTCGTTGCGCGTCGGCCGTCTGTTCGATGAAGGCAAGATGGCGCCGGAAATGATTTCCATCGTCAAGCGCAACAATTGCGGCAAGGCGCTCGATATTGCGCGCCAGGCACGCGATATGCATGGCGGCAACGGTATCCAGATCGAATACCACGTCATGCGCCACGCGCAGAATCTGGAAACGGTGAACACCTATGAGGGCACGCATGACGTTCATGCGCTGATCCTGGGCCGCGCCCAGACGGGTATTCAGGCTTTCTTCTGATCGCTGGTCGCCCAAGCCTCCCAAGCGGGCCCGTTCGCAGTTTGCGGGCGGGCCCTTCTATTTTTGTACGGGATTGAAAAAATGCAGAACACGCCGCTTGATGGTCTCAAGGTGGTAGAACTGGCGCGCATTCTTGCCGGGCCATGGGTCGGGCAGACGCTTTCGGACCTCGGCGCCGACGTCATCAAGGTGGAAAGCCCCGAAGGCGACGATACGCGCAAATGGGGCCCGCCATTCATCGATGTGGAGGGCGAGCAGTCGGCCGCCTATTTCCACGCCTGCAATCGCGGCAAACGCTCGATTACGGCGGATTTCCGCACCGAGGAGGGCAGGGAACTGGTGCGCCGGCTGGTAGCTGACGCCGATGTCGTCATCGAAAACTTCAAGCTGGGCGGCCTCGACAAATATGGCCTCGACTATGAGAGCCTGAAGGCCATCAATCCGCGCCTGATCTATTGCTCGATCACCGGTTTCGGCCATACCGGCCCTTATGCGGAGCGCGCGGGCTATGATTTCATGATCCAGGGCATGGGCGGCATCATGGATCTCACCGGCGAGCCTGACGGTGAGCCGCAGAAGACCGGCGTGGCCTTTGCCGACATTTTCACCGGGCTTTACAGCGTGATCGCGATCCAGTCCGCACTCATCATGCGCGCGCGCACCGGCATCGGCCAGCATATCGACATGGCGCTGTTCGACTGCATGTCGGCGGTCCTTGCCAATCAGGCCATGAATTTTCTGGCGTCAGGCATATCGCCCAAGCGCATGGGCAATGCGCATCCGAACATCGCGCCCTATCAGACGCTGCCTGTTTCCGACGGCTATTTCATCATCGCCTGCGGCAATGACGGACAATTCGGCAAACTGACGTCCCTGCTGGGGATTGGCGACATCGCCGCCGACGAGCGTTTCGCCAGCAATTCGGCGCGTGTGGCCAACCGGGCCGCGCTGACGGCACTTCTGGAAGAAAAGACACGTGCCTGGAAACGCGACGATCTTCTGGCCGAACTTGCTAGAATCGGCGTACCCGCCGGTCCGATCAACACGGTCGCCGATGTGTTCGCAGACCCGCAATTTGCGGCGAGGGCGATGAAGATCGACCCGCAGGGGGTTCCCGGCCTGCGGACGCCTATCCGCTTCTCCGATGCCCAATTGAAGCTCGACAAGCGTTCGCCGAAGCTCGGAGAGCACAGCGACGCGATCCTGTCGGAAATCGGCAAAAGCTGATTGAACGGACAGTCATTCTATCGACGCGCTCTTCATCGAAGGGCGCGTTTTGTTTGTCTTGCCTTGATAAGAAGTGAATGTCTCTAATCAAGAAACAGCTTCAACCCCTTGCGGGGAAAGCATTTTAAATTGTTCTTGAGAGAAGATGGTGCGGTCGAGAAGACTCGAACTTCCACGGGTTGCCCCACAGCGACCTCAACGCTGCGCGTCTACCAATTCCGCCACGACCGCCCGTGGTAGGAGCCGAACTCCGTCGGCGAGTGGGCATTTAGCAAATCACTTTGGGGTGCACAAGCCCCATCTGCATCTTCCGGCAATCTTTTTGGAAAAGAATGTGAAAAAGCGGAGGCCGGAGCGCCATGGATGCTGTCAAAACCCCGATTTTCCGGGCTTTTTCAAAGACTTCCATAAATCAAAAAATTCTTAGAGAAACGTCATCAAGTAGGAGCATGACGGCAGCCAAGACGGCTGCGGCGGATAATGAAGCGCGAATCCGGCGAATCCATCGCGCCCGGATTCGTCTCGACCATCAAAATATCAGCCCGCAATGCCCTGAAGGCGCCGGATATCCTCAAGGCGCTTCAAGGTTTCCGTATAACCGGCATCGATTGCCTCGGATGCACGATGGAAATCAGCAAGCCCGATCTGCCCCACAATCGGCATCAGCGTGACATCCGGCGGATCGCCTGCCATGCGGGCCCGTGAAATGCGGTCCTGAATGATGTTGAAGGCTTCCATCATCACGCCCGTAATGCCAAGGCGCGCTTCCTTCTCGCCGTGAATGGCCTCAGAGAGGCTGTCCTGGCGCGTTTGCGCATGTTTGATGACCGCAGCGCGGCCATATTGGTCGTAGTGCAGATTGACGGCCAGAACCAGGCGCTGCTCATAGGCGCGGCACACGGATACAGGCACCGGATTGACCAGTGCGCCATCCACCAGAACACGCTCCTGCCAGCGCACCGGCTCGAAAACGCCGGGCAGGGCATAGGAGGCGCGCATGGCTTCCACCAGAGGCCCGGAGGACAGCCAGATTTCGTGACCGGTGCGCAATTCCGTGCAGATGGCGACGAAGGGGCGGTCCAGCTCCTCGATGCGCAGGCCGTCGAGATGCTCGCGCAGACGGCCATCGAGCTTCATGCCGCCGAACAGCCCGCTGCCGCGAAACGTGATGTCGAGAAGATTGAACATGCGCCGCCTTGTGAGGCTGCGGGCGAATTCTTCCAGTTCATCGAGCTTTCCGGCCAGATAGCAGCCGCCCACGAGCGCGCCGATCGAAGTTCCGGCAATCATCTCTATATCGATATTGGCTTCGTCCAGCGCCCGCAAAACGCCGATATGCGCCCAGCCGCGCGCGGCCCCGCCGCCCAGCGCCAAGGCTATCCGGCGCGGCTCGCGCTTGATTTCAGGCGTTTCAGCGATTTCATCCGTCGGCGGTGCAAGGTCGTTATTCGCAGCCTTCCGCCGCTGCACCCATGCAAGCATCACGATGGACACCTCTTCGTCTCGACTTGGAGCATTTCCCGCAAAAGGCAGAAGCGGCTTGCGTCAGGAAATGCGCAGATCAATCAGCTAAAGCGATTCCGACAGTTCCGTATCATGAGAACCGCTTCAGATTAGCGAAACATAGTATCCAAAGAATAAATGTCGCGAATTGATGGCGCGACTCCTATTCGCGCCATCACATCCTTTTGACCGGGGTTAATGCTCGTGATCGCAGGCTGTTTCCATCGTCAGCGATATTTTTCCGTCGGCTGACAACACCTGCCGATAAAAGCAGGAACGGCGGCCCGTATGGCAGGTTGGCCCGTCGCCCGCGACGCGCACTTTGAGCCAGAGCGCATCCTGGTCGCAATCCGTGCGCAATTCGACCACGCTTTGCAGGTTGCCTGACGTTTCGCCCTTTTTCCAGAGCGTGGACCGCGAGCGCGACCAGTAATGCGCGATCCCCGTTTCGAGGGTGAGCCGCAGCGCTTCCTCGTTCATATGGGCGACCATCAGCAATTCGCCGTCGCGCGCGTCGGTCACGACCGCGGTGATGAGACCGGATGCATCGAAGCGCGGCATGAATGCCGCGCCTTCTTCAATCGCCTTCTTGTCCGAAGGCTGGGCGGGAAAGAAGCTCATTGTCCTGATCGCCTGCCGCTTATCGGCGGGTCAGGGTCATGAAACGCACCTGCTCCTCCGCATTCACCTGCATTTCGCCGGTAAATGTGGTGGTGATGGTCGTCGAACCCTGCTTGCGGATGCCGCGCATGGCCATGCACATATGTTCCGCCTCGATCATGACGGCAACGCCGCGCGGCTTCAAAATACGCTGAATGCTGTCGGCGATTTGTGCGGTGATGCTTTCCTGCGTCTGCAGGCGGCGCGCAAAAATATCTACCACGCGCGCAATCTTGGAAAGACCGACCACCTTATGGTCCGGCAGATAGGCCACATGCGCCTTGCCGATGATCGGCACCATATGGTGCTCGCAATGCGAATGGAACGAAATATCCTTCACGAGGACGAGATCGTTATAGCCGCCGACTTCCTCGAACACCGTGCCGAGGACATCTTCCGGGCTTTCCGCATAGCCTGCGAACAATTCCTTATAGGCCTTGGCGACGCGCTTCGGCGTTTCCAGAAGGCCTTCACGCTCCGGGTCGTCTCCGGCCCAGAGCAAAAGCGTGCGCACGGCCGCTTCCGCATCGGCCTGCGTCGGCTTGCCATGCAAAAGGGCTATGTCTGCCTGCGTGTTCGGCAGGCTGGATTCGTCATCTTCTTTGAGGATGCGAGCGTCCATCAGTATTCTCCAGTAGTCTCCTTCAGGGAGGAGACGAGTTAAACGGACAATACAACGATACGCTTTGCGAGCGGGCGATGTATTGATCCGGCGCTTTGGATCACCGGACAGGTTTTCGTGCGACTGCCCCCGGATCTGTGCTCATCTTACCTATGGCGCAGACGCTACCTGCCTATTATATAGACAATAAATTGCAACTTCAAACCGCAGCCGGGCGACAAATTTATGTTTTTCTCCGGCAGAGCGGAAGGTTCGCCGCCATGATCGATGATATTTATAACAAACGCATCCTGGAATTCGCCGGAAACATGGAACGCATCGGGCGCCTTCCCGAGCCCGACGCAGTTGCCAAGGTGCATTCCAAACTGTGCGGATCGACCGTTACGGTCTATCTGAAAATGACCGATGGCGTGGTGACGGACTTCGCGCATGAGGTAAAAGCCTGCGCGCTCGGTCAGGCATCGTCCTCCGTGATGGCGCGCAATATCATCGGCGCTTCCGCGGAGGAACTGAAAGCCGTGCGCGACGAAATGTACAGGATGCTGAAGGAAGATGGCCCGGCCCCCGAGGGACGTTTCGCCGACTTGCAATATTTCACCCCTGTTCGCGAATACAAAGCCCGCCATGCTTCCACGTTGCTGACCTTCGATGCGGTTGTCGATTGCATCCGCCAGATCGAGGAAAAGGCCAAAGCCGCCTGATGTGTGTCTGCGGCAAGGATCACACGGGCGAGGGCGGACGAAAGCGCTATAGCCGGAATTTCACCGATCCCTGGCGCAAGACGCCGGGCAGGCTGATCGGCACGTCGTTCGTGCGGCTCTATCAGGTCACGCTGTCATCGCTGATCGGCAATTCCTGCCGCCATCTGCCGACCTGCTCCGAATATACCTACGAAGCCATTGCCCGCCACGGCCTGTGGAGCGGCGGGTGGATGGGGCTTTTTCGCGTCATGCGTTGCGGACCGTTCGGTACCCATGGTTTTGATCCGGTGCCCCGGACGCTTGCTGGCGATCAGAAATGGTATCTGCCCTGGCGATACTGGCGCTGCTCGTCGCCCAGCCGTGAATTCTGACAGTTTTTTGTTAGCTGATTATAATTCATTAAGGATATCAACGTTTCATTGAGAATTGGAATTTAAGGCAGTGCTGTGGTCTTTTTCGGGCCGCAATTTGCCTGCATGTCCCCCCGGCGTCCTTATTCCTGTGAGCTGTTATGCTGAATTCACCGTCCCGCCTTTCACGTCTCATTGCATCCCTGGCACTCGGTGCGAGCGTGCTTTGTACGTCCGCGGCGATGGCGAATACGTCCTGGGTCGTCTTCGATGCCGATAGCGGGCGAATCCTCGGCCAGGACGATGCCAATGTGCAGCGCGCGCCCGCATCTCTGGCCAAGATGATGACGCTTTACCTGACCTTTGAAGGCCTCAAGACCGGCACGCTGCACTGGGACGACGCCATGCCTGTGTCGAAAAATGCGGCTGCGAAGGTTCGCATGAAGCTCTGGCTGAAGCCCGGCGAGACGATCACCGTGCGCGATGCGGTCAATGCCATGATCATCGTGTCGGCCAACGATGCCGCAACGGTGATGGGCGAATATATCGCGGGATCGGAAGCGGCTTTTGGCCGGCTGATGACGCAGCGCGCGCGCCAGATCGGCATGAAGAGCACATTCTTCGTCAATCCCTCGGGCCTGACCGCAAAGGCGACCCAGCTCACGACGGCGCGCGACATGGCCGTGCTGGGCATGGCGCTGCGCCGCGATTTCCCCGATCGGTATGCGCTGTTTTCGCAGCGTTCCTTCACTTTTCGCGACCGTGTTCGCAATGGCCACAACAATCTGATGTATCGCTATCAGGGCGTTGACGGCATCAAGACCGGCTATACGGATGTGTCCGGCTATAACCTCGTTTCATCGGCCGTCATCAACAACCGGCATCTTGTCGGCGTCGTTCTGGGGGCCGGATCGGCGCGGCAGCGCGACGACCAGATGGCGAAACTGCTGACACGCTTTGGCACCGAAGGCGCCGATGCCGGGGGGCAGCTGGTTGCCATGGCCAAGCCGCAGCCGGTGGCAAAAAAACTTGCAGCCGCACAGCCGAAGGCTGATGCCGTTGCCGATCTGATCGATGATTCCCGCATCGAGCAGGGCGATGGCGGCTTCCTGATTGCTTCGGCCGCGACAGCATCGGCCTGGACGATCCAGCTTGGCGCGCCGCCGACGCTTGCCGGTGCGCGGGAATTGCAGGCCAGATACCGCCCCGCGGTCGACAAGGTTGCGCCCGGCCTGAAGGCTGAAATTTCGCCTGCCGAAAAACGCCGCAAGGTTTATCGCGTCCGGTTTGCCGGTTTCAGGGATTCGGCTTCCGCCGAAAAGGCATGTGCGCAACTGAAGCAGCAGAAGATCGCCTGCCTTCCGATCCGCAACTGATTTTTTGCCTTGTCCGTCAAAGGGCGCGGCCTGGCGCTGTCAGTCTATCGCGCTTTACTGGCTGGACAAAAGGGATTAGAAGCCACAACTCAGTTTCATACGCATGAACCCACCCGCAATCGTTGGCGGGACTGGATAAGGATGATCACAATGTCGAATACCGTTTCCATGCAATTTCCCGATGGCTCCGTGCGTGAATACGATGCGTCGATGACCGGCGCGGGCCTTGCGGAATCGATTTCCAAATCTCTTGCCAAAAAAGCTGTTGCCTATGCCGTTGACGGCACCGTGCGCGATCTTTCCGATCCTCTCGGCGCTTCCGGCAAGATTGAGATTCTGACCCGCGAAGACCCGCGCGCGCTCGAACTCATCCGTCACGATACGGCGCACGTTCTGGCCGAAGCCGTGCAGGAGCTTTTTCCGGGCACGCAGGTCACGATCGGTCCCGTCATCGAAAACGGCTTCTATTACGACTTCGCGCGCAATGAACCATTCACGCCCGACGATCTTCCGGTGATCGAGAAGAAGATGCGCGAGATCATCCAGCGCAACAAGCCTTTCACCAAGGAAGTCTGGTCGCGTGAAAAGGCCAAGCAGGTTTTTGCTGACAAGGGCGAGAACTACAAGGTCGAACTCGTGGATGCCATTCCCGCCGGGCAGGACCTCAAGATCTATTATCAGGGCGACTGGTTCGACCTGTGCCGCGGCCCGCATATGGCTTCGACCGGCCAGATCGGCAATTCCTTCAAGCTGATGAAGGTTGCCGGCGCCTACTGGCGCGGCGATGCCAACAATCCCATGCTGACCCGCATCTACGGCACCGCCTTTGCGAACGACAATGATCTTCAGGCCTATCTCCATATGCTGGAAGAAGCCGAAAAGCGCGATCACCGCCGCCTTGGCCGCGAAATGGACCTGTTCCATTTCCAGGAAGAAGGGCCGGGCGTCGTATTCTGGCACGCCAAGGGCTGGAAGATGTTCCAGAATCTGGTGAGCTATATGCGCCGCCGCCTCGATAGCCACGGCTATCAGGAAGTGAACGCGCCGCAGGTGCTCGACAAGTCGCTCTGGGAAACCTCGGGCCACTGGGGCTGGTATCGCGACAACATGTTCAAGGTGACCGTCGCCGGCGAGGAAACCGACGATGATCGCGTGTTCGCGTTGAAGCCGATGAACTGCCCCGGCCATGTGATGATCTTCAAGCACGGCCTCAAGTCCTATCGTGACCTGCCGATCAAGCTTGCGGAATTCGGCAATGTGCACCGCTACGAGCCTTCGGGCGCGCTGCATGGGCTGATGCGCGTGCGCGGCTTTACGCAGGACGATGCGCACATCTTCTGCACCGAAGAACAGATGGCGGCCGAATGCCTGCGCATCAATGACCTGATCCTGTCGGTCTACAAGGATTTCGGTTTCGAGGAGATCACCATCAAGCTCTCCACCCGTCCTGAAAAGCGCGTCGGTTCGGACGAGCTCTGGGATCGTGCCGAAAGCGTGATGATGTCGGTGCTGGAAAAGATCCAGCAGCAGTCGAACAACATCAAGACCGGCATTCTGCCGGGCGAGGGCGCGTTTTACGGGCCGAAGTTCGAATATACGCTGAAGGATGCCATCGGCCGTGAATGGCAGTGCGGCACCACGCAGGTGGACTTCAACCTGCCGGAACGTTTTGGTGCCTTCTATATCGACAAGGATTCCGAAAAGCGCCAGCCGGTGATGATCCACCGCGCGATCTGCGGCTCGATGGAACGCTTCCTTGGTATCCTGATCGAAAACTTCGCCGGTCACATGCCGCTGTGGTTTGCGCCGGTGCAGGTCGTCGTCGCGACGATCACCTCGGACGCCGACGAATATGCCGCCGAGGCCGCCGCCAGGCTGAAAGCCGCCGGGCTGCAAGTGGCGACCGACCTGCGCAACGAGAAGATCAACTACAAGGTCCGCGAACATTCGCTGCAGAAGGTTCCGGTGATTCTCGTCTGCGGCAAGCGCGAGGCGGAAGAAAACACGGTCAATATGCGCCGTCTCGGTTCACGCGATCAGGAATCCATGACGCTCGATGACGCCATTGCGCGGCTGGTGGAAGAGGCGACCCCGCCCGATCTGCTCCGTATCAAGAATGGTGCTTGATATTTGAGCGCATCCCGAAAAGTGCGAAGCGGTTTTCGGGATGCGCGCTATAAAACAATCAGGCCGCGCAATGCGCGGCCTTTTGCTTTTCCAGATAGATTAAGTTCAATCCACGCTATCTACGACGGATTCGGATTCGCCATTGGCGACGACTTCGACTTCCTCGTTCCTGCCGGATGAAACCTTGAAATCCCGCTGGTAGATGCGGTCCTTGTTCTTGGCGACGGCGACATAATCGCCCTCGATAAGAACCATCGACGAATAAGCGCCGGCACTTTCGCGGACCACGTCGCCGGACGCATTCAGGATGGACCAGGACGTATCGGCAAGCGCCTCGCCGCCGCGCTCGCGCACAAGCTTCAGCGTCACTTCCGCAGCACGGTGCTGGACGGTCGCCTCGGTCAGCTTTCCGGCCTCCACGCGAATATCGGCCCGAATGATCGCATTGGCGGAACCATAATTGGAAACAACGTGATAGGTGCCGCTGTTGAGGCGAATGATCGTATTCGGCTTCACGTCGGGCACAATCAGCGAGCGCTCATTATTGTCTTCGTCGGCATAGATCGAAAACCGCAGCAGATCATTGTTGATCTTGCCGCCATCCGGCAGAATCGCGCTGAGTTTCATCCCCCCGGCATCGAGCATCATCACTTCATGGCGGGTCGCATTGCCCACTGTGATCCGCTTTGTGGCGCCCGCGCGCCCATAGGCGACATGCACCAGATAGCTGCCTTCAGGCAGATTGAAGACCGCACTGCCGCCCTGGGCGCTCGCGATGAGCGGCAATTGACCGTCCGGCCCGACATCGGGCGAGAAGACGCGCCATACGAGGCCTTTCGGGATATCGCCGCCGCCCTCACTCAGCCGCGCCTTGAGATCGAGTTCCCGCGTCTGGACGAGCGGATTGT
This sequence comes from Brucella anthropi, assembly GCF_046630315.1. Lineage (GTDB taxonomy): Bacteria > Pseudomonadota > Alphaproteobacteria > Rhizobiales > Rhizobiaceae > Brucella > Brucella anthropi_A. Next base: position 90,792 of record NZ_LQBD01000010.1, read on the forward strand.
TCTCGGGGCTGGACGGGGAGGCGTAAGTGTTCAGGGTCGGCAGATTGAGTGACGGCTGCGGCAGATCGGGCAGGCCGGTCGTGGTCGTCTGCAAATGCGGAATGTCTGTCTGGGGGGCGAGGCCCTGCGCCCATGATGGCAATGCACTGAGGGCAAAGGCAATCGCTGTAAAAAACGATGCGCCGCTCAAGGCAATTTTTCTCTTTGGACAAGACAGGTACAAGCAATCCGACATGCCGTATTTTTGAGCCCATGCGGGTGGCGAATTCAAGGCCAAATCGCTTTCGGCACCCGCATTTTTGCAACTTCCTTCAATTATCCCATCCCTGAATTTTGACTTTACACTTTGGATGCAACGGGCGAGAAGAAACAGCCCCGAATAAGTGGAGCAGTACAGGCAGCATTTTAATGACGAGGTTATCCGTGGCCCATCCGGTTTTCGATTTTCTGGCCCAGCGCAGTTCCACCCCGATTTCGGCTATTTCCGAGCCTGCTCCTGAAGGTGAGGAACTGGCGGAACTGCTGAAAGTTGCCGCACGCGTGCCCGATCACGGACGCCTGACCCCATGGCGCTTCATCCTGTATCGCGGCGATGCCCGCCTCAAGGTTGGGGAATATCTGGCAAGGCGCGCCGAAGAAATTGAAGGCCCGATGCCGGAAGGGCGCAAGGAGAAGGAACTGACGCGCTTTTCCCGCGCGCCGCTCGTCGTCGGCGTCGTGTCGTCGCCCGTTGCGCATGAACGCATTCCGGAGTGGGAGCAATTCCTGTCCGCCGGAGCCGTGGCGATGAACCTTTGCACGGCTGCCAACGCGCTCGGCTATGCCACCAACTGGATCACCAACTGGTATTCCGACGACGCACCTGCGCGGGCCTTTCTGGGGCTCGCTCCCCATGAGCGGGTTGCGGGATTTGTCCACATCGGAACGGCGCAAAACAAGATGCCCGAGCGCCCGCGAGCCGATATGGACAAGATCGTCACCGACTATTCCGGCCCATGGACGCAAGCTTAGAGCCGACTTCAAAAAGACTTGCTAATCAACGGATAAACATATGTTTTACGAACCGCGAGAAGGGCACCCGCTGCCCCATAATCCGTTCAAGGCAATCGTCGCCCCGCGCCCCATTGGCTGGATCGGGACGCAGTCGAAGGAGGGCGCCGTCAATCTTGCGCCCTATTCCTTCTTCAACGCGGTCTGCGATACGCCGCCAATGGTCATGTTCTCATCGAACGGCGCAAAGGATAGCGTTTCCTTCATCGAGGAAACCGGCGAGTTTACCGCCAATCTGGTGAGTGACCATTTGCGGACACAGATGAACGCATCGTCTGTCGACGCGCCGCGCGGTGTCAGCGAATTCGAATATGCGGGGCTGACGAGGGCACCAAGCAGGCTTATCGCCGCTCCGCGCGTGAAGCAGGCCTATGCCGCGCTTGAATGCGTTGCGGTGGAAATCAAGCGCTTGCAGGACAAGGAGGGCAGGCCGACCGATAATTACATGGTGATCGGCGAAGTCGTCGGCGTGCATATCGATGATGAGGTTCTGACCGACGGTCTCATCGATATTGCGAAAGCCAGGCCCGTCAGCAGGCTCGGCTATATGGATTTCGCCACGACGGACAGCGTCTACCGGATGTTCCGGCCAAAATGGGAAGACGGCAAATAGGGCCTGATAATGCGTATGAACAAATAGTCAGAGCCCTTTTTTCTTGGCTTCGCTCCAGATCGTTTCCATCTCGTCGAGGGTCGCAGCCTCCAGATCGCTTCCGGTTTCCCGAAGCGTCTTTTCGATGAAATGGAACCGCCGCCTGAACTTCTCATTGGCGGCGACGAGCGCGGTTTCCGCATCGATTTCGAGATGGCGGCCGAGATTGACCATGGCAAACAGCAGGTCGCCATATTCCTCTTCGATATCCGCACGCTCCTTCGCCGCCATCGCCTCCTTCAGTTCCGCGGTTTCCTCGGCGATCTTGTCCAGAATCGGTGCCGCTTCCGACCAGTCAAAGCCCACCTTTGCGGCCTTCTGCTGAAGTTTCAGCGCACGGAGCAGGGCAGGGAAGGCTTGCGGAATATCATCCAGAAAGCTGGTCCTTTCGGTTGTTTCCAGCCCCAGTTTTGCGCGTCGCTCGGCCCGTTCGGCCTTTTCCTCGGCCTTGATGCGGTTCCACGAGCCCTTGGCCATGCCGGCGCTTCTGGCTTGCGAATCGCCAAAAACATGCGGATGGCGCCGTATCATCTTGCGGGTAATGGCTTCGACAACATCACCGAAGGCAAAGCTGCCCTGTTCCTCGGCCATGCGCGAATGGAACACCACCTGCAACAGGAGATCGCCCAGCTCCTCGCGCAGATCGTCCATATCGTTGCGTTCTATGGCGTCGAGGACTTCATAGGTTTCCTCGAGCGTATAGGGCATGATGGACTGGAAATTCTGTTCCACGTCCCACGGACAGCCGGTTTGGGGATCGCGGAGCGCCGCCATGATTTCCAGCAGGCGATCGATATTGCGGGATGGTTTCATCATCGCTCCGTCAAACTTGGCTGATCTACTACAACCATTCGAGAGAATCGTGCCGGATGGCTTGAAGTCTGTCACTGATTTTGCATAGTCAGCCGGGGATCGCACATCGGGGCGGCATGTTCAACAAGCGGATACATAAACGATGACAATTCTTGTGACTGGCGGCGCTGGTTATATCGGCTCGCACACCTGCGTTCAGCTTATTGAGGCAGGCCACGACGTCGTTGTGGTGGACAATTTTTGTAACAGCCACCCGGAGGCCCTGCATCGCGTCGAGCAGATTACGGGGCGTACGCCGCGACGCGAAGCGGGCGATATCCGGGACCGGGCTTTTCTGGAACAGGTTATCCGGCATCACAAATGCACCGCCGTCATTCACTTCGCAGGGCTGAAAGCCGTCGGCGAATCGAGCGAAAAGCCGATGCTCTATTATGATTGCAATGTGGTCGGCACGCTCCGCCTGCTGCAAGCCATGAAAGCAACCGGCGTCAAGACGCTGGTTTTCAGTTCCTCTGCCACGGTCTATGGCGACCCGCAGAAACTGCCGATCACCGAGGACCAGCCGCTCTCGGCGACCAACCCCTATGGTCGCACCAAGCTCGTCATCGAGGATATGCTTCGCGACCTCTACAATGCCGACAAGAGCTGGAAGATCGCCATACTGCGTTATTTCAATCCGGTCGGCGCGCATGAAAGCGGCCTGATCGGCGAAGACCCCAAGGGCATTCCGAACAATCTGATGCCGATCATCGCGCAAGTCGCGACCGGCCGCCGGGAAAAACTGAACATCTGGGGCAATGATTATCCGACCCATGACGGCACCGGCATTCGCGACTATATCCATGTGGTGGATCTGGCGGCGGGGCATTTGAAGGCGCTCAAGAAGCTTGACGAACCGCAATGCTTCTCGGTCAATCTGGGAACGGGGCAGGGCTATAGCGTTCTCGACGTCGTCAAGGCCTTCGAACATGTGTCCAACCGCGAGATCAAATACGAGATCGCGCCGCGCCGTCCGGGCGATGTGGCGGAATGCTATGCCGACCCCACTTTTGCGCGGGATTTCCTCAGCTGGTCGGCCGAGAAGAACCTCCGCGAAATGTGCCAGGACATGTGGCACTGGCAATCCAAGAACCCCAACGGCTACGAGTGAATTGGACCGGGCCCAAATAAGCTTATGAATGAAGCTGGCGTCGCGTTCCGCGATGCCTGCAAGATTGGACGATAGAATGCGTTTCCTGCCTGACAAGTTCACCAGCATGCTGATCGCGACCATTCTGCTCGCATCGATGCTTCCCGTGCGCGGTGATTTTGCAGACTGGTTTGCACTGGCGACGAAATTCGCGGTCGGGCTTCTGTTCTTCCTGCATGGCGCCCGGCTCTCCCGCGAGGCCGTGATTGCGGGCATCACCCACTGGCGACTGCATCTGGCGGTGCTTTCGTCGACATTCATCCTGTTTCCGATCCTTGGCTTGGTGGCCGGTTGGACCATTCCGGGATTGTCGCAGTCGACCTTCTACACGGGCATCCTCTATCTGTGCGTTCTGCCGTCGACCGTACAGTCGTCCATCGCCTTTACCTCGATTGCGGGCGGCAATGTTTCGGCGGCGGTCGTTTCCGCCTCCGCCTCGAACATCTTCGGCATGTTTCTCACGCCGTTGCTGGTGGGGCTGCTGTTCGCGGTCAAGGGCGGCGGCGGCATATCGGTCGATGCGCTTGAATCCATCCTGCTGCAATTGCTGGCGCCGTTTGTGCTCGGACAGCTTCTCCAGCCGTTGATCGGCAATTTCATGCGCCGCCACGGCAAGGCGCTCGGCCTGGTTGATCGCGGCTCGATCCTGATGGTGGTTTATCTGGCTTTCAGCGAGGCGGTCGTGGAGGGCCTTTGGCGCAGCGTTTCGTGGCATGACCTCGGCATGATGGTCAGCGTCAATATCATCCTGCTGGTCACGGTGCTGCTCGCCACCTGGTATGGCAGCAAATGGCTCGGTTTCAACCGGCCGGACCGCATCACGATCATGTTTTGCGGATCGAAGAAGAGTCTTGCCAGCGGCGCGCCCATGGCAAGCGCGATTTTTGCCGGCGCAAATGTCGGCAGCATCGTCCTACCGCTGATGCTCTTTCATCAGATCCAATTGATGGCCTGCGCCGTCATCGCACGAAAACTTGCACATGGAGAGCGCGAAGCACGAGCGACGGCGGCTGCCGAATGATCACGCCGCGCGATCCCGGCGATGCGCTTGCGTGTTTCTCCGCTTCGGCGTAGGAACCGGGGAGGGAGGTTCGCCCTCCTCTTCCCATGAATGTCCTGAAACTCGAAAAATGCATATTTTTCCGATGTTTATGAGGATAAACTATTGCAGCGAACAAAAGAAGAAGGGCCTCTTCATGGCTGACAAGGACAAACCGGCTTTTGACCAGGAAGCGCTTGCAGAAGCCTATAACCGGGCGCTTGCGCTGGAAAAGGCAGGCGATTTCGATGCCGCAGCCCGGGCCTATGAAGATGTGCTGCGGATTGACCCCGAAGACCATGGCGGTGCCGCGGTACGGCTTGCCAGCATGGGACGCGGCGCGGTTCCGCTCAAGGCGCCGGATGCCTATGTAACGACGCTTTTCGACCAGCACGCCGAAATGTTCGACACGATCCTCGTCGACCAGCTCGGCTATGATGTTCCGTTGCAGTTGCGCGAAATTCTGCTGGAAATCAATGATGAGTTTTTCGCCGAACGCATGCTGGACCTGGGGTGCGGCACAGGCTTGTCCGCCGATGCGCTCGACGACATGGCGGGACACAAGACCGGCGTTGATATTTCTGAAAACATGATCGAAGTGGCCTACGAGAAAGGCGATTATCAGGCGCTGTTCGTTGGTGAAGCCGTCCGCTTTCTCGAAACCACAAGTGAACCGAACTGGGATCTGATCGTCGCCACCGACGTCCTGCCTTATATGGGTGAGCTCGACAAGTTCTTTGCAGGCGTTGCAAGGCATCTGACGGCAGGCGGATATTTCGGTTTTTCCAGCGAGACGCTTGACGATGCAAGGCTGGCAGGCCGGGCATTCATGGTCGGTGATTACCAGCGTTTCGCACACGCGCAATCCTATGTGCGTGCAATGCTGGACAATCACGCAATGGATTGCGTGCGATGCGAGGATATTGTCGTGCGCAGCGAACAGGGATCACCGGTACCGGGACATCTCTATATCGCGCAGCGTCGGTAATATTATGGGTATCCCATTCACGGCTCACATCGAGCCTTGAAGAAGCTCAATCCATCACAAGCCAGCCATCACGGGCCAGCCAGACTCGTTGCTGGAGCAAGACTGGATTGTTCCATAATCTATCTTATGCGATCCATATGTATAACAGCATTATGCAGATGCGACACATGGGCAAATTGGGGATGCATCGGAGCCGCGTTGAAGCTGGCGGCTCCGTCTTGCGCTATTCACCGTCCCAATAGCCCACGCAATTTTCAAAGCGATTGATGGCATCGAAGGCAGATGCGTCGCCCTCGGCTTCCGCCTGAACGCGATACTTGCCCGAATCCGGATATTCGATGATATCGGTCGGAAATTTCGTGCTGAGCGCCAGATAGCGCAGTTCTGTTTCCCCGCTATTGATGATCTGATGCGCGGTTTCGGCTCCACCTGCCGGACAGGCAATCACATCGCCCTTGCGGATCGAAAAACAGTCCTGGCCGATGCGGATTTCGCCAGACCCTTCCAGTACGAGGAAAAGTTCCTCATTGGTGCGATGACTGTGAAACGGAAAGGCCTTTTTTCCCGGCTCCAGGGCGATGACATTATAAGCAAGCTTGCGCGCGCCGAGTTGCAAGCCCACCATCGCGATCTTCGGTGCGTAATGTCTGGCCGCCTCACCTGTGGCGGCGATACCGGCAGGAAGTGAATGCAGTTCGATCTCGTCCAGATTGATGATGCGATTGCTCATTTCATGCTCCAATGTTCTACGCACCGATCTACAATCTGCGGCAAATATTTCCTATTGCATAATAATGTCGATCTGCCATTCATTTTTGAATGAATCGCGCATCGCCAGACTGGTCGCTTTATCGCTCTTTTGTTGCCGTTCTTCGCGAGGGCTCGCTGACGGGCGCGGCGCGCGTTCTGGGCATAAGCCAGCCGACACTTGGGCGGCATATTGCGGCGCTTGAAGCAAGTCTCGGCGTTTCGCTTTTCACCCGCTCGCCGGAGGGGCTGCGTCCCCTGCCCGCCGCAGAAATGCTGCGCCCCAAGGCAGAGGCGCTTGCCGCCGCGGCCGACGCGCTCTATCGCTCGGCCTCAGGCCAGAAGGCCAGTCACGAGGGTACCGTGCGCATCGCCGCAAGCGAGGTCATTGCGGCCGAAGTGTTGCCGGCGGAAATTGCCCGCCTTCAGGCCACATATCCACAAATCACCGTGGAGCTTGCGGTTTCCAACCGTTTCGAGGATTTGCTGCGGCGGGATGCGGATATCGCAATCCGTATGGCGCGACCTTCCCAGGACGGCCTGGTGGCCCGGAAAATCGCCTCGATCGAACTCGGCCTTTTTGCACATCCACGCTATCTGGCGCGCTGCCCCGCGCCTGTCGAGCCGGGCGACATCAGCCAACACCGCCTGATCGGTTTTGATACGGCCCTGCCCTATACGCGCCTTCTGGCATTGGAAGGACAACCGCTTCTGCGCGAGCGCTTTGCGCTCCGGACTGACAGCGATATGGCTCAAATGGCAGCCATACGCGCCGGTTGCGGCATAGGGGTTTGTCACGCGCCGCTGGCGGAGGGGCTGGTTCGCATCCTGCCCGATTATTTCGCCCCGACGATAGAAATGTGGATGGTCATGCACATGGATTTGCGGCAGGCAGCACCCTATCGCATCGCGTTCGACAACCTGTGCAGCGGATTGAAGGCCTTTTATCGCCATGGCGCCACCGAACGGCAATAACGCAAAATTGCTTTTGATCCCGCCTGTTAGAAGCGCATTGGCCTTTGATCCAAATCATTCCGGCTTCCCTTGCTTTCGTGCAAGGGATCATTTGCGATGACGGACTGCGAAATGACATGCGCGGGTCTAAGACCAAAGCAGCATGTATAAACAGCCTGCATGGGTTATTACCCTGCGGCACCGGTTCGGGCGGACAATCGATGTCCGTTCGGAATATGCCATTTCCGGCTTCGTGCCGGTCGGGAAAAAAGGTAGATCACATGTTGGAAACACGTATCCGGAACACTGCGCTTCGAGACAAGATCATCACTGCGGAGCAGGCGGCCAGTTTCATCAAGGATGGCATGATCGTCGGCATGAGCGGATTTACCCGCGCCGGCGATGCCAAGGCCGTGCCGGTTGCCATGGCGGCACGCGCCGCAACGGACCCATTCCAGATCACGCTCATCACCGGCGCGTCGCTCGGGCACGATGTCGACAAAATCCTGACCGAAGCCCATATCCTTGCCCGGCGCATGCCTTTCCAGGCCGACCGCACCCTGCGCAATGCGATCAACCGCGGCGAGGTCATGTTTATCGATCAGCATCTGTCGGAAACCGTCGAGCAGCTTCGTTCCAATCAGATCGGCCCGATCAATTGCGCCGTGGTGGAGGCGCTGGCGATCACCGAAAGCGGCGGAATCATCCCCACCACATCGGTGGGCAATTCGGCCAGTCTTGCCATTCTCGCCGAAAAGGTCATCGTCGAAGTCAACCTGAACCAGCCGATGGCGCTGGAAGGTCTGCACGATATCTATATCCCGACAAAGCGCCCTTCCCGCGAGCCGATCCCGGTCATGGCCTGCGACAGCCGCATCGGCCTTCCATATATTCCCATTCCGCCGGAGAAAATCGCCGGTATCGTCATCACCCAGGAAAATGACAGCGCCTCCCCCGTTGAACCGGCCGACCGGGAAACGGTGGCGATTGCCGGGCATTTGATCGATTTCCTGAAGCATGAAGTGAATGAAGGCCGTCTGGATCTGGCGCTCAATCCCTTGCAGGCGGGCATCGGAACCATTGCCAATGCCGTCTTGAACGGATTTGCAAACAGCCCCTTCCACAATCTGCGCATGTATAGCGAAGTGTTGCAGGACAGCACCTTCGACCTCTTCGACGCCGGAAAACTCGACTTCGCATCGGGATCGTCGATCACGCTCAGCCCGGCCTGCGGAGAACGGGTCTTCAGCAATATCGAGCGCTATCGCGACAAGCTCATCCTGCGTCCGCAGGAAATCAGCAACCATCCGGAAGTCATCCGCCGCCTCGGTATCATCGGGATCAACACCGCGCTGGAATTCGACATTTACGGCAATGTGAACTCCACCCATGTTGACGGAACCAACATGATGAACGGGATCGGCGGCTCCGGCGACTTTGCCCGCAATGCCTTCATCTCGATCTTCGTCACCAAATCCGAAGCCAAGAACGGCGCCATATCGTCGGTCGTCCCCATGGTTACGCATGTCGACCACACGGAACATGACGTGGATATTCTCGTCACCGAACAGGGGCTTGCCGACCTGCGCGGCCTGGCTCCCCGCGAGCGCGCCCGTGTCATCATCGATCATTGCGCTCATCCGGATTACCGCGACCAGCTCAACGACTATTTCGACCGGGCATGCGCCCGCGGCGGACACACGCCTCACCTGATCGAAGAAGCGTTCAGCTGGCATCAGCGTCGGCGCGAAACAGGCAGCATGCGCGGCTGAATATCTCAAAAAACCGGCATCGATTGATGCCGGCCAGATTTAAGTCGTTGCTTATAAAGCGGAACCTTCCCTTCTCTGGAACGTTAACCGGCACATCGTCTTTGGATTGGTGACGATGCGCCGGTTGCAAGGGCCCTGCTCTCTTCTCCGGTTTCAACGCGCTCAATCGGGTGACGCCGAGGAACGGTCGTCCGGTGCGCAACGCAACCCCAAGTTCCGGGAAGGATCAGACCGCCCATGTCCATCCTCATCAGCCTTCTGATAACAATCCTTGTTATCTTCCTCGTCCTTTATCTCATCAACATGCTGCCTCTGGATGCCAGGGCAAAGCAGATCGCTCAGCTTATCGTGATTATCATTGGCATAATTTCACTCCTGAAATATCTGGCGATCTTCTGATCCACGCCATGTCCCGCAAAGGGTAAACGGGTTCGGGACAAAGAATAACAGCCGACAAATCCCGGAGTTTCCACCTGCCTGCGGCTCCGGGATTGTCCTGCCCAAGTTATTTCCCGAATTATATTAGCAACTTATTATTTATATCCTGTAGAAGCATTTCTTTTAAACATAGTTGTGCTTGTTTTGATTTCCACGTAATATAAAACCGCTATGCTACCTGTGATTGTGTCTTTCATGGCACGCATAAACAAAAAATTGCAAGAAGCGCATGGTGGTATCTTTCCCCTCTCAGGCGTTCCTTTTATAAGGCCCGCAAAAACCCGTTCATATCGGGTTCACGCGCGGGGCATTAAACATCCTCACTCAGGGTTGGGAGTGCAAGGAAATGAAGAAGACTGCTCTTTGGAAAGCAGCTTTGATAACGTTGTCCGTCGTTCTGTTCTCGATAGCAGCAACGTCGATGGCGGCCTATTCCGCGGGCTTCAGCCCCGGTATCATTGCGCTTGCTCTCAGCGCCGGGATTCCCGCGGCCACGGCTTTCCCTTCCCTCGCCTATATTTTCCATCAGCACAGCAAGCTGAAAGATGCCTATCTCCAGCTTGAAAAGGCCCATATCGAGCTACAGGCCCGCGCGCGGATCGACCATATGACCGGTCTTCTCAACCGCGAAGCACTGTTCGAGGCCATGAAGATCAGCCGCTCCCGTATCGAGACAGGGACATTGCTGGTCGTTGACGCCGACCACTTCAAGGCCATCAACGATACGTTCGGCCATGGCGTCGGTGATCGCGCCTTGAAGCTGATCGCATTCGCGCTCCAAAATGTGACGCGAAAGGGCGACCTCGTGGGGCGCATTGGCGGGGAGGAGTTTTGTGTGTTTCTGCCCGGTGCCAGCGGAGAAACCGGCATGCGCGTCGCGCAGCGCATACGCGCGGAAGTGGAGAATACGCCGTTTCACACGACCCAATATCAGGTCTATCCGCTGACGATCAGCATCGGCGTCGCCTCGGCGCCCAAAAATGAGACCAATTCGCAGGTGCTCAGCCGCGCTGACCGTTGCCTCTACATGGCCAAGCAGCGCGGACGCAATTGCGTGGTGTTCGATGAGGAAAGCGGGCGTCTTGCCAGCGCGTCTGTCGTCTCGATTGCGACCGGGCGCGAAGTAGCGCGGGGATAGAGCCCCACCAATTCATTCCCAGGGGTCGATTTCCTCTTCCGACCATCCAACCGGCACAAATCCCATCTTCTGATAAAGCTGCAATGCGCGCGGGCTGTCGAGCGTATTGGTGTGGATCGTCACCTTTTCCGGCCCATGCGCCCAGGCGGCGGAAATGGCTTCGCCGAGGAAGAACTTGCCCAGTCCCCGCCCCTGAAAATCATCGATGAGGCCGAAATAGACAATCTCGGCCGCTTCCGGCAGGGCCGAAAGATCAAGCTCGACGAAACCTGCCGGGCAGCCATCCGCGTAGAGGACATGGATTTCGGTCGTATCGGCATGGATCGCCGCTGCAACTTCCCCATCCGTCTGCACACGCCGCATCATCCAGTGATGCTTGCGGCCAACCTGTTCGTAGAGATAGCGGTAATAATGGACCGGCATGGTGCCCGCGCGCATGATCGCGAGGCGGATACCGGAGGGCACCGGCACCGCAACGGACTGACGGATCGACATTTCCAGATGCGTGATGCGCGCTGTCAGTTTTTCGGTCATGCCTGTTCAGCTTCGCCGGTGACGACCGGCGTGTCCTGCCGGCTGCCCCATTCGCTCCAGGAACCATCGTAAAGACGGTTATCCGTGTGGCCAAGCGACGTCAGCGCCAGCGTGATGACAGCGGCGGTGACGCCGGACCCGCAGCTTGTCACCACCGGCCTGGAAAGATCGACACCGGCCTCGTCAAAAATCCTGCGCAGGCTCGCCAGATCCTTCAGTTCGCCGTTTTCGGACAATGTGCCGACAGGAACATTGCGCGCGCCGGGCATATGGCCGGAGCGCATGCCCGCGCGCGGTTCCGCATCGCGTCCGGTGAAGCGCCCGGCCGCGCGCGCGTCGGCGATCTGCACGCGGCGCTCATCCACGATTTCGCGCATCTGCGTAAAATCCACCACGGCAGCCTTGTTGAAGGATGACGTGAACAATGTGGATGCAATCTTCGTCGGCTCATCAGTCACCGGATAACCGGCCTTTTTCCATCCGTCGAAGCCGCCATCGAGAACATGGACATTCTTCACGCCCATGACCCGGAACATCCACCAGACGCGTGGCGCGGAAAACATGCCCGGCCCGTCATAGACCACGACCGTTTCATCGGCGGTGATGCCCATCGCACCGACATGCCGCGCAAAGAGCTCCGGTGAGGGCAGCGTGTGCGGCAGGCCGGACTCCTTGTCGGCGATCTTGTCCTGATCGAAGAAGACGGCGCCCGGAATATGCGCGGCGTTGTATTCGGCCTCGCCGCTGCGTCCCGCAGCGGGAAGATACCAGGATGCATCGACAATCGCGATGCCCGGCTTGCCGAGCCGTTCCTTCAACCAGTCTCGTGAAACGACGAAAGCGCTTTTTTCAACCATGGGTCACTCCAGCGACATGCCGCCCACAATGGCAGCCTGCGAAAAACGATAGAATCAAGCTTCCGGCAAGGCACCGAACCGAATGCGGAAGCGGCGGTTTTCCTTGCCTTTCTTTTCAATCTTGCCAATGTGGATTTCGCCCACTTCCTGCGTTTCGGAAACGTGCGTGCCGCCGCAAGGTTGCGAGTCCACCACGCCGTTTTCGCCAATCAGGACAAGGCGTATGCGGCCAAGCCCGACCGGCGGTCGCACATTTTTTGACTTCACGATATCGGGGTTGGCAAGGAATTCCTCGTCGCTGATCCAGCGAATGGCAACCGCGTCATTGGCGTTGACGCGCTCCATCAGCTTTTCGGTCACGAATTCCTTGGTGTAGGTCGGGTCGGGAAGATCGAAATCAACACGGCTTTCATCCTCCCCCACGGCTGCGCCGGTGATCGGGAACGGGCAGACCACGGAAAGCAGGTGACAGGCCGTGTGCATGCGCATCAGCTTGTAGCGGCGCGGCCAGTCGACATGCAGGACGAGCTTTTCGCCAATTGCGGGCGACGCCTGCCCCTCTGCCGGAACGTGAATGATTTCGTTCTTGTTTTCGCCGGTGATAGTCGCCGCTATCTCGATACGCGCGCCATCGGCGCGCTCAAAAAAACCGATATCCCCCGGCTGGCCGCCGGAGGTGGCATAAAAATTCGTCTGGTCGAGAATGATCCCGCCGGTGTCGGTCATGGCGAGCACCGTGCCCTCCGCCGTTGAAAGATAGGAATCTTCGCGGAAAAGCGCTTCGGTCTCATATGCCATGATTATCCCTCGAACGGTATGTCTATCTCGGTCTTCTTCTCCAGCCATCCGGGCACGGGCAGGTTCTTGCCGCGCAGAAAGGCAGGGTTGAACAGCTTGGACTGGTAACGATTACCATAGTCGCAAAGCACCGTCACAATTGTGTGGCCCGGCCCGAGATCTTTTGCAAGCCGGATTGCGCCAGCAATGTTGATGCCCGAAGAACCGCCAAGGCAAAGGCCCTCATTTTCCACGAGATCGAACACGATATCGAGCGCCTCCGCATCGGAAAGGCGATAGGAGAAATCGGGGGTGAACCCCTCAAGATTGGCGGTGATGCGGCCCTGCCCTATGCCTTCGGTGATCGAGTCGCCCTCGGCTTTCAGTTCGCCTGTCGTGTAGAAGGAATGGAGTGCGGCTCCATGGGGATCGGCCAGCGCGATCTTGATATCGGCATTGTGGTCCTTCAGGCCGAAGGCCGTGCCGACGAGCGTTCCACCCGACCCGACAGCTGCCACAAACCCGTCGACCTTGCCATCGGTGTCGCGCCAGATTTCTTGTGCCGTGGTTTCGACATGGGCCTGCCGGTTGATCGGATTGTCGAACTGGTTGGCCCAGATCGCGCCATTCGGTTCGCTCTTTGCGAGTTGCTCGGCCAGGCGTCCAGACAGGCGGACATAATTGTTTGGATTCCGATAAGGTGCTGCCGGAACCTCGATCAGCTCGGCGCCCAGCAGCCGCAGCGCGTCCTTCTTTTCCTGGCTCTGCGTTTCTGGAATAACGATGACGGTGCGATAGCCAAGCGCTTTCGCGACCATGGTGAGGCCAATGCCGGTATTGCCCGCCGTGCCTTCGACGATGACACCGCCGGGTTTCAGAAGCCCGCGCTTTTCGGCATCGCGAATAATATAGAGCGCTGCGCGGTCCTTCACGGATTGTCCGGGATTGAGAAATTCGGCCTTGCCGTAAATTGCGCAGCCGGTCGCTTCGGAAGCCTTCTTCAAGTGGATCAATGGCGTATTGCCGATAGCGTCGAGCACCGATTGGAACATGGCTTCCATCCTTCCTGTTTCGCAGAGGAAGTTATGAGGAAGCGCCCCGCCCTTCAAGCAAGCATGGAATATTTTTCCAGCCGATTGCGCAAACTGAAACCGCTCTTGCGGCTGAAAATAGAAAAGCCGCCCGAAAAGGGCGGCTTTTGGGAAAAATGTTTGAGAAAAGCGCCTTATGCCGCGCGCTGTCCGCCATTTCCATTTGCATTGCGGCGCTTGCGGCGGAACGGACGCTTTGCTTTCGGAGCGGCTTCGCCGGCTGCATGACCGCCTGCGCGATGATCGGCTGCCTTTGGAGCGGCACGACGCGCCTTTTGCGGCGTCCCGCCTTTGCGATGCCCCGTCTTCTGCGGGCGTTCGCCCGGAGCCGCTCCCGATGCAGCGGCCCTTGGGGCCGGAGCCGGTGCAAGCTCCACAGGTGCATCCTTGATCGGAAGCTTGCTGCGCGTCACGCGCTCGACCGCTTTCAGCTTGGATTCTTCCGCTGCCGGATCGTAGAGCGTGATCGATGCACCGCTGGCACCATTGCGGCCGGTGCGGCCAATACGGTGCACATAGGTTTCCGGCTCATCCGGCAGATCATAGTTCACGACATGGCTGATACCCGGCACGTCGATGCCACGGGCGGCAATGTCGGTCGCGATCAAAATCCGCAGCGATCCGTCACGGAAACCGTTCAGCGCGCGCTGACGGGCATTCTGCGACTTGTTGCCGTGAATGGCGGCGACTTCATAGCCGTCGCGCTCCAGATGGCGGACAACCGCATCGGCACCATGCTTTGTACGGGTGAAGACGATGACCGAACGCATGGCCTTGTCGCCCAGCAGCGCGGAAAGAAGACGGCGCTTCTCCTTGGTGTGCACGGGATGCACGACCTGCGTGATTTCGGCAGCCGTCGTTCCCTGCGGAGCGACTTCGACGCGGACGGGATCGCGCAGCAGGCTCCCGGCCAGCGATGCGATTTCCTTCGGCATGGTGGCCGAAAACAGTGCTGTCTGACGATCGGCATGCGTTGCCTTTGCAATGCGCTTCACATCGTTGATGAAGCCCATGTCCAGCATGCGGTCCGCCTCATCCAGAACGAGCCAGCGCGTCTGCGACAGGTCGACCAGACCGTCACGCATCAGATCCGTCAGACGGCCGGGCGTGGCGATCAGAACGTCGATGCCCGGCGCGATGCGCTTGATCTGCGACAGTTTGGAAACGCCGCCAAGAACAAGCGCCGTCGATATATGCGCGTGCCTGGAAACATTGCGGATCGTCTGTTCGATCTGCACCGCGAGTTCACGCGTTGGCGCGAGGATCAGCGCGCGGGCGGTCTTCGGACGGCGCTTGTCGCCAAGGCCGATGATCTTTTGCAGGATCGGCAGGCTGAAAGCCGCCGTCTTGCCGGAGCCGGTCTGCGCGATGCCCAGAATATCGCGACCTTCGAGCTGGTGCGGGATCGCCTGCAACTGGATCGGCTTCGGCTCGGTCATGCCAGCGGCTTCGACGCCCTTGAGCAAAACGCCGGTAACGCCGAGAGCGGCAAAGCCGCCCGTAATTTCTTTTGTCAATTCAATCTCTCTCAGCGGCACCATGATGTCATGGTCCGCATACAAATGCCGGTCAAGCGCAACTTGCCGAACTCTGTCTGTTCAATGATAACGACGGGACGCCGAAGTTCTAATACTCCTGGCGACTTGCGCTGCCGTGCCCGAACATTCTTTCGGGTCTCCCCGCTTCCGGACCATTCCGGAAGACAGAGGCGAGACGCAACAAGTCCAATGCCGGGAAAGCCGACGAATACGTCAGCCCATGCGCCTGATGCGGCATATGGGATGTTTTTGCCGAAAAAGCAACCGATTTCATTTCGGCCTGCGAAATCAGATGATGAAATCAGCCAGCACCTGATTGTCCGTGATGTCCTGATAAGCCCACCCGGCTTCCCCGAACTTCTTTTCCAGAAGCTTGAAGTTTGCCGCATTCTTGGTTTCGATGCCGATCAGCACGGAGCCGAAATTGCGCGCCGATTTCTTCAGATATTCAAATCGCGCAATATCATCTTCCGGCCCCAGAAGATCGAGGAAGGAACGCAGCGCCCCCGGCCTCTGCGGAAAGCGGAAGATGAAATATTTCTTCAGGCCTTCGAAACGCAATGCACGCTCGCGCACATCCGGCAGGCGTTCGAAATCAAAATTGCCGCCCGACACAACAATGACGATACGCTTGCCCTTGAGATCGCCCTTCTTGAAATCCTTGAGCGCATCGATGCCCAGCGCGCCGGCGGGCTCCAGCACCACGCCCTCGATATTGAGCATCTCGACGATCGTGGCGCAGAGCCGGTTTTCCGGAACCGTGATGACAGTTTTCGGATCGAACCCTTTGAGAAGCTTGAAGTTTTCCTTGCCGATTTCGGCAACAGCCGCACCATCGACGAAATTGTCGACATGGAGGAGCCTGATCCGCTTGCCCGCTTCAAGGCTTCCTTTCAGGCTTGCCGCGCCCTGCGGCTCGATAAAGCGGAAACTCGTCTTCCAGCCGAGATCGGATACATAATGCGTGACACCGCCGGACAATCCCCCGCCGCCGACGGGCAGCAGGATGAAATCCGGCTTCTTTCCTTCCGGCAATTGCCGCTCGATCTCAAGCGCCACTGTCGCCTGCCCCTCGACAATGCCTGGATGGTCGAATGGCGGCACCATCACACCCTTATGGCTTGCGGCAAATTCCTGCGAAGCGGCATAGCAAACGTCGAAAATATCGCCCACCAGTTTGATTTCGATGAATTCTCCACCAAAAGCGCGGGTCTTGTCGATTTTCTGCTGCGGCGTCGTCACCGGCATGAAAACCACGCCCTTGCGGCCGAAATGGCGGCAGACGAAGGCAAAGCCCTGCGCGTGATTGCCTGCCGACGCGCAGACAAACACCACATTCCCGTCGGTCGTTTCGACCGCCTTGGAAATGAAATTGAAGGCACCGCGAATCTTGTAGGAGCGGACCGGCGTGAGGTCTTCGCGCTTCAGCCAGATCTCCGCGCCGTATTTCCGCGACAGATAGTCGTTGAGTTGCAGCGGCGTTTCGGGAAACAGCGCACGCATTGCCTTTTCGGCCTCGGATACGGATTTCACAAAGGCGGTCATTATTCGACTTTCTGCATTTCCAACTGGATTTGACCATCGCTACATGGGTTTGACAATGCAGACAAGGTTGAAGCGCATCGGCTCGTTAAATCAACGATTTAGGGCACGCATATATTCAGCAATGCTAACTGTTGATGTTAACAGGCTTTGAGGCTTGAATTCGTAATACAAATCATGACATAGACGTGGCATTAGCTGCGGTCGTGGCGAAATTGGTATACGCAACGGACTTAAAATCCGTCGCCTTTTAGGCTTGCGGGTTCAAGTCCCGCCGACCGCACCACAACCCTTCGCATGAAAGCCGCCGTTTAACCGGCGGCTTTTGTTTGGCCCTGATGCCATCAACCATGCAGTTTCGCGGTAATTTCGGCAACGCGCTTGCCCTGGAACCGGGCACCGTCGAGCTCCTGTTCCGACGGCTGGCGCGACCCATCGCCATCGGCGGTTGTCGTCATGCCATAGGGCGCGCCACCGCGCACCACATCATTACCCATCTGCCCCTGATAGGCATAGGAAAGCGGAACGATAATCATGCCGTGATGCTGCATCTGCCACTGCGTGGAAATCAGCGCCAGCTCGGCGCCACCATGCTGCGTGGCCGTTGAAACCATCACCGATCCCACCTTGTTGATGAGGGCGCCCTTTGCCCAGAGCCCGCCGGTCTGGTCGAGAAAATTCTTCATCTGCGCCGCCATCATGCCGTAGCGGGTCGCGACACCGATGATGATGGCGTCGTAATCCGCAAGTTCGGCAGGCGCGGCGATCGGCGCTTCCTGGTCGACCTTATAGTGCGAGGCTTTCGCGACATCAGGCGGAACCAGCTCCGGCACCCGCTTGAGTGTCACCTCCGCGCCGCCTTCCCGCGCGCCTTCGGCAGCCGCCCTGGCCATTTTTTCCATGTGACCATAGGCCGAATAATACAGCACCAGCACCTTAACCATGCAACGTCTCCCTGTTCCGATTTTGCCAAGCGCCCACCCCGACCGTTTCAATTAGGGGAGCGGCCTTCCTTGGAAAGACGCAACATCTCGCAAACGGATGAAATGCTGAAATAAAGCAGTTGCAGGCTCGTCCTGCTGGCGCTTAACTGACGCCAGAAATGGAGTCTGGATATGACGAACAATCCGCAGCAAGCCGTCACGGCCGCCATGCTGGCAATTGGTGACGAGCTTCTCTCAGGCCGCACCAAGGACAAGAACATCGGACATCTTGCAGACGTCCTGACGGCAGCAGGCATAGACCTCAAGGAAGTGCGGATCGTTCCGGACGAGGAAAGCGCCATCGTCGCCGCCCTCAATGCGCTGCGGCCCGATTATGACTATGTCTTCACGTCTGGCGGAATAGGCCCGACCCATGATGACATCACAGCCGACGCGGTATCTGCCGCCTTCGGCGTGCCGTGCATCTACGACGAAAAAGCCATGAAGCTGCTTGGCGACAATTATGCGAAACGCGGGCTGGAGTTCACGGACTCACGCAAGCGTATGGCGCGTATGCCGCAAGGATCGGAGCATATAGCGAACCCTATCTCCGCGGCCCCCGGTTTCCATATCGGCAATGTCTATGTGATGGCCGGCGTGCCGTCTGTCTTTCAGGCGATGCTCGACAATGTGCTGCCCACATTGAGGACCGGCCGCAAGCTCCTGTCGAGATCGGTGCCTTGTCCTTTTGGCGAAGGCGTGATCGGCGCTCCGCTGACCCGGATTCAGAAGGAAAATCCGGATACCGTCATCGGGTCCTATCCGAAATTCGAGAATGGGCGTTTCAGCACGGAACTCGTGGTGCGCGGGAGCGAGCCGGAGAAAATCGACACCGCAATTGCTGCAATCGAAAAAATGATCGCATCGCTGGAGACGGAAGGTGCGGCTTGATGCTCTGCAACCTTTTGCCCGCGCAACTCGTTGCACTCTATGCTAAAATGGAAAAATAGCCGGAAGGAGTTCGGTCATGTCCTACAAGACGGTGGTTGCCTATTCTCGCAGCGAATCCGAATTGAAACGGGTTGTGTCCGCCGTTGGACTTTTGAAGCAGAAGGTGCCCGATATTCACGTTATCGGGCTCTACTCCATCCCTTCACCCATCGTCTATGCCGACCCGAACGGCTTCATCGATCCGGGAATGTTCGAGCTGCATGACAAGCAGCACAAGGAGCTTTCCGAAAGACTGAAACGCATTTTCGAAGAAGAAATGCGCCGTCAGGGCACCGATTACGAGTATCGCATCACCCGTTCTGAAACCGGCACGGCCGCCGATGGTGTGCTCACGGCATGTCTGGGTGCCGAATTGCTGATTGCCGGGCAACCTGATCCCGACGATCCGGCCACCAATGACGAAACCGCCGATACGATCGTCTTCAATGCCAGCTGCCCGGTTCTTCTGGTTCCCTATGCGCCGGTGCTGCCGATGGTTTCACTCGATCGCATCGTGGTCGCCTTTAATGGCAAGCGTGAAGCGGCCCGAGCCGCCTTTGACGCCCTGCCCCTGATGAAGCAGGCCGACAGAACGCAGATCGTCTGGATTGATCCCCCGGAAATCGAGGGAGAGGACCAGGCTTTGGCGAGCCACGATATCGCAGAATCCATATCGCGGCATGGTATCGATGTAATCCCCACGGCTATCGCCTCCGACGGGCGCTATGCGCAGGATGCACTGCGGGAACATATCATCGCCGAACGCGCGGACCTTCTGGTCATGGGCGCCTACAGTCACTCCCGGCTGCGCGAGCTTGTTTTTGGCGGCGTGACACGGTCCATGCTGAACGAGCTTCCGATCCTCACGCTCTTCTCGCGCTAGGCATGCTGCATTTATCGCATGCAACGGACATGCTTTAGCCGGATCGGAAACCGATCCGGCAAGCGAACTTTTCCGCAAGGACGGTTCCCGTTTTGGAAAGGCCCTGGAAAGACCGTTACAGCGCATTTCTCCCGCCAACGGGCATGGAATAACAAGACACGCTTGCAAGACGACCATTTTTGCGGTTATCAGCATCACCCGGCGCCGACTGTGCCGGGTGGAGAGCCTTTTCATCTCCCGCAGCCCGCCGGAATGGGCGCGGATGAAGAAAAGCCGCAGATCCTGACAGTTAAAGCGCTAGGCAACCCGTCATAGCGCATTTTTGGTTTCTAGAGGTCCGGGGAACAAGCTCCGGATCGTTCCACGGAGCGTTTCGATGTCCTTGCCAGATAAAGCCTTTCCCGTTTCCTGGGATCAGTTCCACCGTGATGCCCGCGCCCTCGCCTGGCGGATTGCCGGCATGAACCGCGACTGGCATGCAATCGTCGCCATTACCCGCGGCGGTCTGGTCCCTGCGGCCATCGTCTGCCGCGAGCTCGGCATTCGCCTGATCGAAACCGTCTGCATTGCCTCCTATCATGATTACACGTCGCAGGGCGACATGCAGATCCTCAAGGGCGTGAGCGAAACGCTTCTGGAAAAGGGCGGCGAAGGCGTCATCGTCGTTGACGACCTGACCGATACGGGCAAGACGGCAGCCATCGTGCGGGAAATGATGCCGAAGGCCCACTTTGCAACCGTCTATGCAAAGCCCAAAGGTCGTCCGCTGATCGATACCTTCGTCACAGAAGTATCACAGGACACCTGGATCTATTTTCCCTGGGATATGGGATTCACCTATCAGGAACCGATTGCAGGCGGAAAGCGCGGCTGACGCTCCCACCCGATGCAGGCGGCGAGCGCTTTCGCGCGCCTGCGCAAGGTATGGCCGCAGGCTCAAAACGCTATCAAACGAAAACAAATGAATGCGGTTGCGGTGATATTTCTGCCGCAATCGCACCTTATGGAAAACGCGTCGAAATAACGCCGATGACGGGCGGATTGCGTTCGTGAAGCTGCCATCCAGCCCCACAATTTTAGTAATACCTTTAAAATAAACGCTTTTTTCGCCTGTTCTCAAAGGCCTGATGCCTGACTAATCAGTTGTTATTTTGGCGAATCGGATCATGCTATAGGAAAAAAGGGGGGGGTCGCGGTGAAGTCGCACGCAAAACAACTGATTGCAACCGAAAAGCGTATCCTGACGCCTTCCGGCCGTTTGCAGCAGGTTGCGGCGCTGGTCTATCGCCGCGACATGGGCACCCTCAAGGTTCTCGTCATTACAAGCCGCGGCACGGGCCGCTGGATCATCCCCAAGGGCTGGCCCCAGATTGGGCGGACACTTGCGCAAACAGCGCTCCGTGAAGCCTATGAGGAAGCTGGCATTCGCGGTGAAGTCTCGCCGGCGCCCATCGGCAGTTTCTGCTACTGCAAGACCGACCTGCCGCCCGAACGGATAAACCAGTTCACGGTGGCGGTGTTTCCCGTCCAGTTCACCGGACAGGAAAATGACTGGCCTGAGCGGGATCAGCGCATTTGCGAATGGGTTTCACCGCAGGAAGCGGCAAAGCGCGTCGAAGAGACGGAACTCAAGCAGATATTGCACCAGTTTGGTGATTCGGGGATCGCGGCGGCTGCCGAATAGGCAGCGCGCCGCCTGCCCCTTTGCGACATATTCCAGATCCGGCTGGTTTCGCAGGGATTTCCTCTACGAAAAGACCAGATTGCCGAAATTATTACAGATATCGCTAATATACGACCGTTCCACGCCCCGAAATCACAGAATCGGCCTGGTTCGCAAAAGCCTCGCTTCTCCCCGTTATCCACATTTGGCCCAAGCGATTACCCACAATATCTAGATGCCGGGCGGTTACGACAAACCATTGCTTGACGCTCGCGGGCGAGTCGTTTTTTATGAGCCTGTCGTTGCGTAAGCGGCGGGATCGAGCGCTGCAATCTGCCGGTCTTTCTTTCAGTTCAGTTGAGTATCGAACGGGCGTTGCGCTTTGAAAGTGTGGTTTTCGCTCGGTGTTTGGCTGCGCCCGAATTCCGGGCGCATTCGTCTCAGGAGAAGCGGATGCAGCATCGAGCAGAAACAGCGTTAACACTAGATTTAGTATTTGCGCTCATGCTTCTTACAAGATAAGGTATTTTTCGTTCTGCTGATTTTTGATCGCGATAATGCCCACATGGTTGCAATCACGCTCCCCTGAGGCGTCTTTTCGCGGGTTTTGATGAGGCGGAAGCGGATTTCCGGGAGCTTCTCCCCAACAAGGCGCTCCTCCCCGTAGAAGAGCTGTTTTGACAGAGACGCGATACAGACAGGCCGTGGCTGAAAACCGTCACTAAAGCTACTATATATAGAACGTTTGGATGGGACAGATGAAGATCGAACGCCGCTTTACGAAAGAGAATCAATCGGCTTATGCGGACATCGCGTTCCGGACTGCGACCAGCGAGATCAAGAATCCCGATGGGTCTATCGTATTCCGTCTCGAAAACATCAATGTGCCCGCACAGTTCAGCCAGGTTGCCGCTGACATTCTCGCACAGAAATATTTCCGCAAGGCTGGCGTCCCCGCCCGGCTGAAGAAGGTCGAGGAGAACGACGTTCCCTCGTGGCTCTGGCGCTCTGTCGCCGATGAAGACGCGCTTTCCAAGCTGCCGGAAGGTGAACGCTACGGTTCGGAAATGGACGCCTGCCAGGTGTTCGACCGCCTTGCCGGGACATGGACCTATTGGGGCTGGAAGGGCGGCTATTTCGATTCGGAGGAAGACGCCCTCGCCTTCCGTGACGAGCTTGCCTATATGCTGGCCACCCAGCGCGTTGCGCCCAACAGCCCGCAATGGTTCAACACCGGCCTGCACTGGGCTTATGGCATCGACGGTCCCGGACAGGGCCATTTCTATGTCGACTGGCAGACCGGCAAGCTGACCAAGTCCAAGTCGGCCTATGAACATCCGCAGCCGCATGCCTGCTTCATCCAGTCGGTCGGCGACGATCTCGTCAATGAAGGCGGCATCATGGACCTGTGGGTGCGCGAAGCGCGCCTGTTCAAATACGGCTCGGGCACCGGCTCCAACTTCTCCTATCTGCGCGGCGAAGGCGAAAAGCTTTCCGGCGGCGGCAAATCTTCCGGCCTTATGAGCTTCCTCAAGATCGGCGACCGCGCTGCGGGCGCGATCAAGTCCGGCGGCACGACGCGCCGCGCCGCCAAGATGGTGGTCGTGGATATCGACCATCCGGATATCGAGGAATATATCGACTGGAAGGTCAAGGAAGAGCAGAAGGTCGCTTCGCTCGTCACCGGTTCCAAGATCGTCAAGCAGCATCTGACCGCGATCATGAAGGCCTGCGTCAATTGCGAAGCAGGCTCCGAAGCGACGCGGGACGATTGCTTCGACCCGGCGAAGAACCCTGCCCTGAAGCGTGAAATCAAGGCTGCGAAGAAGAACCAGGTTCCGGAAAACTATGTGAAGCGCGTGATCCAGTTTGCGCGTCAGGGTTATACGGACATTCAGTTCAAGACCTATGACACGGATTGGGATTCGGAAGCCTATCTCACCGTCTCCGGCCAGAACTCGAACAATTCCGTTTCGCTCAAGGACGAATTCCTGCGCGCCGTCGAAAACGACGGCGACTGGAACCTGACGGCGCGCCGCGACGGCCGCGTGATGAAGACGCTGAAGGCGCGCGACCTGTGGGAAAAGATCGGCTATGCCGCATGGGCTTCCGCCGATCCGGGCCTGCATTACAACACGACCATGAACGATTGGCACACCTGCCCGTCCGCCGGTCCGATCCGCGCCTCCAATCCGTGCTCGGAATATATGTTCCTTGACGATACGGCCTGCAATCTGGCGTCGATCAACCTGCTCACCTACCGCAACAAGGACGGTTCGTTCGACATCGCGGCCTATGAGCATACGGCGCGCCTTTGGACCATCGTTCTCGAAATTTCGGTGATGATGGCGCAGTTCCCGTCCAGGGAAATCGCCCGCCTCTCCTATGAATACCGCACGCTCGGCCTCGGCTATGCCAATATTGGCGGCCTGCTGATGACCTCCGGCATTCCCTATGACTCCGACGAGGGCCGCGCCATCTGCGGCGCGCTGACGGCGATCATGACCGGCGTGGCCTATGCCACCTCGGCCGAAATGGCGAAGGAACTCGGAACCTTCCCGAGCTACGAACCGAACGCCCAGCACATGCTGCGCGTTATCCGCAACCATCGCCGTGCCGCCCATGGCGAACGCCAGGGCTATGAAGGCCTTGCCGTCAACCCGGTCGCGCTGATTGCTGCCGATTGCCCGGAACAAGCCCTCATCACCCATGCCCGCGCAGCCTGGGACAGGGCGCTTGAGCTTGGCGAAAAGCACGGCTATCGCAATGCGCAGGCAACCGTCATCGCGCCGACCGGCACGATTGGCCTCGTCATGGATTGCGACACGACCGGCATCGAACCGGACTTCGCACTGGTGAAGTTCAAGAAGCTTGCCGGCGGCGGCTATTTCAAGATCATCAACCGCGCCGTGCCGGAAGCGCTCCGCACGCTCGGCTATTCGGAAAGCCAGATCGCCGAAATCGAAGCTTATGCCGTCGGTCACGGCAATCTCAATCAGGCGCCGGGCGTCAATCCGTCGTCGCTGAAGTCCAAGGGCTTTACCGACGAGAAGGTCGAGGCCCTGAACGCGGCTCTCAAGAGCGCCTTCGACATCAAGTTCGCTTTCAACAAGTGGACGCTGGGCGAGGATTTCTGCAAGGACGTACTGAAGCTGACCGACGAGCAGCTCAACGATTTCTCGTTCGAGATGCTGCCGGCGCTGGGCTTTTCCAAGAAGGACATCGAAGCGGCCAACATCCATGTTTGCGGCGCGATGACGCTGGAAGGCGCGCCCTTCCTCAAGGAAGAGCATTACGCTGTGTTCGATTGCGCCAATCCGTGCGGCAAGATCGGCAAGCGCTATCTCTCGGTGGAAAGCCATATCCGCATGATGGCTGCTGCGCAGCCCTTCATTTCGGGGGCGATCTCCAAGACGATCAACATGCCGAACGAAGCGACCGTCGAGGACTGCAAGAGCGCCTATATGCTGTCGTGGAAGCTGGCTCTCAAGGCAAATGCGCTTTATCGTGACGGCTCCAAGCTGTCGCAGCCGCTCAATGCTGCGCTGATCGCGGATGATGAGGATGAAGACGATGCGGTCGAAGCCCTGATCGAGGCACCGGCTGCGGCCCGCGCCGTTCAGGTGACGGAGCGGATCGTCGAAAAGGTGGTCGAAAAGATCGTCCACGAGCGTGAAAAACTACCGAACCGTCGTCAGGGTTACACGCAGAAGGCGGTCGTTGGCGGACACAAGGTCTATTTGCGCACGGGCGAATTCGGTGATGGCCGCCTCGGCGAAATCTTCATCGATATGCACAAGGAAGGTGCCGCCTTCCGCGCAATGATGAACAATTTCGCCATCGCCGTATCGCTTGGCCTGCAATATGGCGTGCCGCTGGAAGAATATGTGGAGGCGTTCACCTTCACGAAGTTCGAACCGGCTGGCATGGTCATCGGCAACGATGCCATCAAGACCGCGACGTCGATCATCGACTATGTGTTCCGTGAACTTGCGGTTTCCTATCTCGGCCGCAACGATCTTGCCCATGTCGATACGAGCGACTTCGGCAACACGGCGCTCGGCAAGGGCATCAAGGAAGGCAAGACCAATCTGGTCTCGACCGGCTGGACGCGCGGCTACAAGCCTACGCTGGTGACGAACTCGGCCAACGAAGCCAAGGGATCGGCTGGGTCTGCGCCGCAGGCCTCCAATGTCACAACCCTGAAGTCGACCACGCCGGCGGGTGGTCGACCGGCAACCATCGGCCTCGTGACCGATGGTGCGACAGCCTTCAAGCGGGAGTTCGAGGAGCATGCCGCTCCGGCGCAACAGCAGGAAAGCACATCGGCAACCGAGCTTTTCTCCGACAAGGCCGCTGCGGATGCCGCCTCGGCCCGTTCTGAAAGCGCCAATGCAGCGAAGAAACTGGAAGCGGACCGCCGCATCAAGTCGATGATGCAGGGCTATACCGGCGATAGTTGCAGCGAGTGTCAGAACTTCACGATGGTTCGCAACGGCACCTGCCTCAAATGTGACACCTGCGGCGCGACGAGCGGTTGCAGCTAATATATCAATACACCTGTGCGCGGACTCAAAGTTCCGTACTTAGGAACCAATGTTCCGTAATCGGTGTAGAAATATCAATCGGTTACGGAAATGCATGTTGAATATCATTCTGGACACGTTAACGCGTGTCCAGAAATGGAAATAAGAACAAAAAGTGAAACAATCGGAATAGTAGTAACGGCTAACATAATGCTACCGTTTCGATTTCATCCCATTTTGAGGCGGAATTAACATGAGTTGGTCAAAAGATAAGAGTTTGTGTCGCATCCAAACGTTCAAAGTGAATAGCCCCGAGTTTCGTGGACGCCCTCGGGTTACATTTCCTGCTGCCGTTCGAACTCGACGGGTGACAGCATCCCGTTCCTGACGTGCTTGCGCTTGGGGTTGTAGAACATCTCGATGTAGT
>NZ_LQBD01000011.1:0-109402 GCF_046630315.1 Brucella anthropi
GTGAAATATAATAATAATTCCCGGTTGAAGGTATGCTCATTTTATGCTCAATGATGCGAGATGGACATGATGTCCCAATATACGATTCCGAGGCCTCTTAATTTCAGAGAGAATCTATTTATGAAAACCTATCGCGCAATTGGTCTTGCATTCACGCTTGCTGCCATTTCCGGCGCGCCCGTGCTGGCGGCTCCGCTTCCCGGTGGAGCAAGCACCCTTCAGGAAACCTATCAGGACTGGACCGTTTCCTGCCAGAACCAGAAGGATACCAGCGTCTGCGTCATGCGGCAGGACCAGAGCAGCACGCAGACCGGCCAGCGCGTTCTGACCGCCGAATTGCGCAATATCAGCGGCGGCAAGGTCGAGGGCGTCCTGCTGATGCCGTTCGGTCTTGATCTCGCCAAGGGCGCGGCGCTCAAGATCGATGACGCCGCAGGGCCCACTCTGGCTTTCTCGACCTGCCTGCCACAGGGTTGCCTGGCGCCGGTCAGTTTTGACGCAAAACAGGTCGCCGCGCTTAAAGCAGGCACCAATATCAACGTCACCACGACGGCCCTGAGCCCGAGCCAGCCGGTTGCCTTCAAGGTTTCGCTGAAAGGCTTCGGTGCAGCGCTTGATCGCATCACCGCGCTGACGAAGTAAGTTTAGGACTACGATTCAATGGCCATACGCCTGGACAGGCGTATGGCTTTTTCTTTGCTCTCAAGCCGGATGCGCCATTTGAGTACATGAGCACCGGAACTTGAGACAAATTGCCATTTGCAGCCGCACAGGGCGACTTTTGGAACAGGCTCTCAAGCCGGATGCGCCGTGATATGCGCAAGATGCCTGCGCCAGCGCAGCGTCATCAGCACCGCGACCATGGAAAGACCGGCGGCAAGACCGAGCCAGATGCCCACGCCGCCGAGATCGAACCTGAAAGCCAGCAAGGCACCCAGCGGCAGCCCCACGCCCCAATAGCCGAACAGCGCCATAAACATCGGTATGCGCGTGTCGCGCAGGCCGCGCAACATGCCCGCCGCCACCGCCTGCGCCCCGTCAACGATCTGGAACAGGGCAGCAAGCGCAAGGAATGTCACGGCCAGCTGCATCACCGGCAGGTTCTGCGGATCATGCAGATCAAGAAATACCCCGATGAACACGCGCGGAATGAGGATCATCAAAAGTCCCATCACCGCCATGAAACCGACGCCCAGAAAATAGGCGCTCCAGCCGGCATAGGCAATCGCCTTCGGATGACCAGCGCCATAGGCCCTGCCCACGCGCACGGTTGCAACCTGTCCGAAACCGAGCGGCACCATGAAGCTCAGCGATGCGATCTGGATCGCCACCGCATGGGCCGCCATGGCCGTCGGTCCGATGCGGCCCATCATGACGACGGCGGCATAGAAGATGGAGGTTTCGAACACGAAGGTCAGCGCCATCGGGATGCCAATCCGCCACAATTCGAGCAGGCGTGGCCAGTCGGGACGCCAGAAGCGGCCGAACAGGTGATAGCGGCGGAAGCGGCGATGACGCAGCGTGATGAAGGCAAGGCCGAGGAACATCATCGTGCTTGACGCCGTGGTGGCGATGCCCGCGCCATGCAGCTCCATGCGCGGAAAGCCGAAATGGCCAAAGATCAGCGTCCAGCCTGCCAGCGCATTGAAGCCGATGGCGAGCGCCGCAATCAGCAGCGTCCACATCGGTTTTTCCATCGCGGCAAAGAAGGAGCGCAGCACGATATAGCCGAGATAAGGCAACAGCGCCCATTGCAGCGTGTGCATGAAATCCGTCGAGCGGGCGGCAATATCCGGGCGCTGGCCGAGGAAAAGGAAAATCTCCTCGCAATGCCAGAGCACGACCCAGACCGGAATCGCGATCATGATCGCCGTCCAGAAACCCTGGCGCACGGTGCGGCGCACATCGCGCACCGAATGACGGTTCTTGCCGAGCGCGATCGCAATCATCGGCATCACGGCCGAGACGAGCCCCATCGAGAAGATCATCAGCGTATGATAGAAGCTTGTCGCCAGCAGGGCGGAGGCAAGCGTGTCCGCGCCCAGACGGCCAATGAAGATGACGTCGGTTGCGGTGAGCGCTGCCTGCGACAGGTTGGTGAAGATCAGCGGCCAGCCAAGTTTCAGCGCCGCCGCCATCTCCCGGCCCCAGCGTTGCGTGGCGGTTTCATGGGGTTCCCGGAAGCCCGCATCGATTGTCCTGTCCATAGTCCGCTCCCCGAAGCATCCGGCGCCGCAATCCACCGGATGTTCCATTGACTGAGGCCACGCCCCGAAACATCCAAGACCATGTCAATCTGAGAAGAGGCGCGGAAATACGATCATCGACCGTCCCATGCCGGCTAAGGGCGCTTATCGCCATAAAAGCGACCACGCCCCAATTTTTCGGGTTGCTCAATTTCTATCGGGAACGTTGTGTATGTTCCAGAAACTGATCCGGAGCCAAGCGGGCTGCGCATCGATTTGCACAAAATAAGAGCATCATGGATATCAGACTTGCCCGAAGAAGCAACACATCATGAAATGGATTTTTCACCTTCCGACACGGGGAGAAACGGATTTCTCATTCTGGCGTGAAACCGCAAATTTCCGTCCGATAAATGATTGACGCCTGCGTCCTGGCCGATACGACTATGTGCATGAATTGCAGGAGGCATCATGCGCAGCACCAAGGTCATCCATATCGTCGGCTGTCATGCGGAGGGGGAAGTCGGCGATGTCATCGTCGGCGGGGTTGCCCCACCTCCCGGCGAAACCGTGTGGGAACAGTCGCGCTTCATCGCCAGTGACGAGACCTTGCGCAATTTCGTGCTGAACGAGCCGCGCGGCGGCGTGTTCCGCCACGTCAACCTGCTGGTGCCGCCGAAAGACCCGCGCGCGCAGATGGGCTTCATCATCATGGAGCCTGCCGATACGCCGCCCATGTCCGGCTCGAACTCGATCTGCGTTTCGACCGTTCTGCTCGACAGTGGCATCATCCCCATGCAGGAGCCGGTGACGCGCATGGTGCTGGAAGCGCCGGGCGGGATCATCGAAGTGGAAGCCGAATGCCGCAACGGCAAGGCGGAGCGCATCAGCGTGCGCAATGTGCCGTCTTTCGCCGACCGGCTGGATGCATCGCTGGAAGTCGAGGGGCTCGGCACGATCACAGTCGATACGGCCTATGGCGGCGACAGCTTTGTCATTGTCGATGCGGCGCAGATCGGGATGAAGATCGAGCCGTCGCAGGCGCGCGAACTGGCTGAAATCGGGGTGAAGATCACCAAAGCCGCCAATGAACAGCTTGGCTTCCGCCACCCGGAAAAAGCCTGGAACCACATTTCCTTCTGCCAGATGACCGAGCCGGTGACGCGCGAGGGTGACGTCCTGACCGGCGTGAATACCGTTGCCATCCGTCCGGCCAAGCTCGACCGCTCGCCGACCGGCACCGGCTGCTCGGCCCGCATGGCCGTGCTGCACGCCAAGGGGCAAATGCAAGTCGGTGAAAGATTTATCGGCAAGTCCGTGCTGGGCACGGAGTTTCATTGTCGGTTGGACAAGGCGCTGGAATTGGGCGGCAAACCCGCCATCAGCCCGATCATTTCCGGCCGCGCATGGGTGACGGGAACCTCGCAGCTCATGCTCGATCCGAGCGACCCGTTTCCGTATGGCTACCGTCTCTCGGACACCTGGCCAAATATGCCTGAATAGCCACACCTCACCCTGAGGTGCGGAGCGAAGCGCAGCCTCGAAGGGCGAGGTCCAGATGGAACTGGAAACGCATCGCTGGTCTACCACCGTCATTCTTCGCTCCCTCGATCCTTCGATCCTTCGATCCTTCGAGACGGCCCTGCGGGCCTCCTCAGGATGAGGATCGAGAAAAACCCCGCCGGAGCGGGGGTTTTCGATAGCGCAAAGCTATAAACTCACGCGAAGTCCAGCGCGCGGTCGCCGTTCTCATCCTTGATGCGGGATGGCAGGCCGATCTGGTTCAGGATGTGCAGGAATGGCTTCGGGTTCAACTCTTCCACATTGACCATCTTCTTCACGTCCCATTCGCCGGAAGCGATCAGAATCGCAGCCGCAACCGGCGGAACGCCAGCGGTGTAGGAAATACCCTGCGAACCCACTTCGTTGTAGGCATCCTTGTGGTCGGCAACGTTGTAGATGAAGACTTCCTTTTCCTTGCCGTCCTTGGTGCCCTTGACGAAATCGCCGATGCAGGTCTTGCCCGTATAGTCAGGTGCAAGCGATGCCGGATCAGGCAGAACAGCCTTGACCACCTTGAGCGGCACGACTTCCAGCCCCTCCGCGGTCTTGACCGGCTGTTCGGACAGAAGGCCGAGATTCTTCAGTACCGTGAAGACGTTGATATAGTGATCGCCAAAGCCCATCCAGAAGCGGACATCCGCATCCGGATAGTTCTTGGACAGCGAATGCACTTCGTCATGGCCGGTCATGTAGGCCTTGCTCGGGCCCACGACCGGCAGGTCGAATGTCTGGCCGACCTCGAACATCGTGTTCGACTGCCACTGGCCATTCTGCCAGGAATAGACCGTGCCGGTGAATTCGCGGAAATTGATTTCCGGGTCGAAATTGGTCGAGAACCAGCGGCCATGCGAACCGGCATTGATGTCAACGATGTCGATGGATTTGACTTCATCGAGATAATCGTCGGCAGCCAGACGCGCATAGGCATTGACCACGCCCGGATCGAAGCCGATGCCGAGAATGGCGGTGATGCCCTTCTCTTCGCATTCCTTCAGGTGCTTCCATTCGTAATTGCCGTACCATGGCGGCGTCTCGCAGATCTTCTTCGGATCTTCGTGAATGGCCGTATCCATGTAAGCCACGCCCGTATCGATACAGGCGCGAAGAACCGACATATTGAGGAAGGCCGAGCCGACATTGATGACGATCTGAACGCCCGTCTTGCGGATCAGAGCCTTGGTGGCTTCAACATCCATGGCGTCCAGCGCATGCGCTTCCAGCTTCACCTCGGTCTTGAGGCTCTTCTTTTCATGCACGCTATCGATAATCTTGCGGCATTTCTCAACCGTGCGGGACGCAATATGGATATCGCCCAATATGTCAGAGTTTTGCGCACATTTATGTGCAACAACCTGTGCCACGCCCCCGGCGCCGATAATGAGAACGTTCTTCTTCATTTTCTGTCGATGCTTCCTCTTCCAGCGGTTTCCCGCCATCTGTTATACGTCCCGACTGCCTTCCGGTCGGAACAGGTTCAGTTTCGCGTCGCGGATCAATATTGCGACACAGGGTTCAGGAGAGCGAACCCTCAAAATCCGCGTAATCGAATTCGCGGACAAGCTTCACCGTGCCATCCAGTTCGCGCACGGCAATGGCTGGCATTTTCACGCCATTGAACCAGTTCTTCTTGACCATCGTATAACCGGCCGCATCTTCAAATGAGAGGCGGTCGCCGATGGAAAGCGCCTTGTCGAAGGTAAACTCGCCGAAAATATCGCCTGCAAGGCAGGATTTGCCGCAGACCATATAGCTATGCCCGCCATTGTTCGGCGCCATCTTCGCCTTTTCGCGATAGATGAGCAGATCAAGCATATGCGCTTCAATCGAACTGTCGACGATGGCAAGGTTCTTGCCGTTATAAAGCGTATCGAGAACCGTCACTTCCAGTGTCGTGGTCCTGGTGATCGAGGCTTCACCCGGCTCCAGATAGACCTGCACGCCAAACTTTTCCGAAAAAGCCTTGAGGCGCGCGCAGAAAGCATCGACGGGGTAATCGTCGCCGGTGAAATGAATCCCGCCGCCAAGGCTCACCCATTCAACACGATGGAGAAGCGCGCCGAATTTTTCCTCGATATCGGTCAGCATCCGGTCGAACAGGCCGAAATCGGCGTTTTCGCAATTGTTGTGGATCATGAAGCCGGTGATGCGGTCCATGACCTTTTCCACCTTCGCCACGTCCCATTCGCCAAGACGGCTGAACGGCCGCGCCGGATCGGCAAGATCGAAGCTTGATGACGACACGCCGGGATTGAGGCGCAAGCCGCGCTTGATGCCCGACGCCTGTTCAGCAAAGCGCTCCAGCTGGCCGATCGAATTGAAGATGATCTTGTCGGCATGGCTGATGACTTCGTCGATCTCGTTATCGGCATAGGCCACGCTATAGGCGTGGGTTTCGCCGCCAAATCTTTCATGGCCAAGACGCACTTCATTGAGCGAGGACGACGTCGTGCCGTCCATATATTCGCTCATCAGATCGAACACCGACCATGTGGCAAAGCATTTCAGCGCCAGCAGGGCCTTGGCGCCGGATTTCTCGCGCACATAGGCAACCTTTTCCATGTTGCGCTTCAGCTTGGTCTTGTCGATCAGGTAGTAAGGCGTCTGGATCATGAGTGTTCCGAGTTATCTGGCCGGGTCGTCCAAAGGGGAAATCGGGCCTCGCCAGCAAGGCTGGTTTGCCATGTTGAGGAAACACCAGGCGGTTTCCCAAATTATTCGAAGGCTTATAGGAAGCTTGTGACAGAAACACAAATCCGCCACAGCATTATCGGGAAAAATTCCCCATAAGCTATCGCGGATGACGTCTTCACTTCCCGCCTACCTTCGGCGGATGTGCTTCATATAGAGCTTTTTGCCGGGATTTGAACCCCTTGCTTTGCGGCCTTGCACTGTCGTTCTCGTTGCACCCGCCTTTCTGGGCGCAAGCGGCGCAGCGCTGAAACTATCAGTTAAGCGGCGGGCGCAATAATGTAGGCGCAGCGCCGGGCACCGGCCAGAATATGCTCGGTGCGGTTTACCGAAACATCCGCGCCAAGCACAGCCCTGAATATCTCAAGCTCCGACCGGCAGAAACCCTGACAGGTATCTGCGGCGGCGCAAATCGGGCAATGGTTCTCGATCAGCAGCCAGGAGCCGTCTTCCTGCTTTTCCGCATCGGCCATATAGCCCTCGGCGGAGCGGATATCGGCAAGTTCCTTCACGCGTCGGTCGAGGGGCAAATCCTTCAGGCGCGTCTGATACTGGCGGCGGGTCTCCGTCTCGCGATGGGCGATCAGCGTTTCAAGCGCATCGTCGCCAAGGATGGTGCGCACCGAATGAAGCAGCTGAACGGTCAGGTCGGCATGTGTATCGGGAAAGCGCTTGTTGCCGGCTTCGGTCAGATCCCAGAAAAGCGAAGGCCTGCCGACGCCCTGGGATACGGAATGCGCGGACACAAGCCCCTCCTCCGCAAGGCGCACAAGCTGCTGGCGGACGGCTTCACCCGTGGTTCCCAGATGCTCCCCGATGGTCGCGGCGGTCTGTGCTCCCCGCATCTTGAGCGCGAGCATGATCCGTGCCGCGGGAGAACGTACTCCCGATTCATCAGTATTTAGAATGCCATTCCTTGACATATGCGGTGTTTTCTATTTAAAGAAGCATTATCTTGTTAAATAGGCGATCCGGCCCATGGAGGCAAGATAATTCTGAATTTTCAATATTCAAACCGGCTTTCCCAGCCAGAGCCCGCACCGGCAATGCCCCCAGACACTGAACGGTGATGGCGCTCAAGCGATCAGGAGTTTTAAAATGAGCTTCACCTTGCCACCGCTTCCCTTCGCAACCAACGCGCTTGAGGGCGCCGGAATGGGTACGGAAACGCTTGAGCTGCATCATGGCAAGCACCATCAGGCCTATGTGACCGCGCTCAACGGTTTTGTTGAAAAGAACGATGCGCTCAAGGGCAAATCGCTCGAAGACATCGTTCTCTTCGCCAAGGACAAGGCCGATCTCGCGCCTGTGTTCAACAATGCCGGACAGCATTGGAACCACAATCTGTTCTGGCAGAACCTTTCGCCGAATGGCGGCCGCCTTCCGGGCGCGCTCGAAACAAAGATCGTCGAGGATTTCGGCGGTGTCGACCAGTTCAAGGAAGCCTTCAAGACCGCAGCCGTCGGCCAGTTCGGTTCGGGCTGGGCATGGCTGGTTCTGGCCGATGACGGCAAGCTGAAA
Source organism: Brucella anthropi (assembly GCF_046630315.1). GTDB lineage: Bacteria > Pseudomonadota > Alphaproteobacteria > Rhizobiales > Rhizobiaceae > Brucella > Brucella anthropi_A. The sequence continues at coordinate 7,959 of NZ_LQBD01000011.1, forward strand.
GTCACCAAGACGCCCAATGGCTCCAACCCGCTCGCAACCGGCGAAGGCAAGGCGCTATTGGGACTTGATGTCTGGGAACATAGCTATTATCTCGATTTCCGTAATCGTCGGCCTGACTATGTGACGAATTTCCTCGACAAGCTGGCCAATTACGAATTCGCGGAAGCCACCCTGAAGGCAGCATGACGCGCTGACATTGATTGCGATCAAGGCGTTTTGCCTGCACCGGATGCAGTCTCCACGGAGCTGCATTGTTGCGGGCAAAATGCAGCAATGACCGACAAAACTGAACAACCAATCCATTCCACAGGCGCCGTCCTCCCAAGCGGTGCAGGAGCAAGGCAGAGACAGTTCCGAAAATGAGCAGCAACTTCAATCAGGAAACCGTCACCGACATTCATCACTGGACCGACACGCTGTTTTCCTTCCGCACGACGCGCGACCCCGGCTTTCGCTTCCAGAGCGGCCAGTTCATCATGATGGGTCTGGAAGTGAACGGCAAGCCGCTCACCCGCGCCTATTCCATCGCGTCGAGCCTTTATGAAGACGGCCTGGAATTCTTCTCGATCAAGGTGCCGAACGGTCCATTGACCTCCAAGCTCCAGCATCTGAAAGTCGGCGACCGGATCATCCTGTCCAAGAAGCCGGTCGGCACGCTGCTCTACGACAACCTCAAGCCCGGAAAAAATCTCTGGCTGCTCTCGACCGGCACCGGCCTTGCGCCGTTCCTGTCGATCATCCGCGATCTGGAGGCCTATGAACGGTTCGAGAAGATCATTCTCGTTCATGGCGTGCGCCAGGTGGCGGAACTCGCCTATACGGATTTCATTTCCAACGAACTGCCGCAGGATGAATTCCTCGGCGAAATGGTGCAGAAGCAGCTCATCTATTACCCGACCGTCACGCGTGAGCCCTACAAGAACCGCGGCCGCCTGACCGATCTCATTCGCTCGGGCCAGCTTTTCAAAGATGTCGGCCTGCCGGAATTCAACCATGACGACGACCGCATGATGCTGTGCGGCAGCCCGGAAATGCTGGCCGAAACGAAACAGATTCTGGAAGAGCGCGGCTTTACCGAAGGCAGCCAGAGCGAAGCCGGGCATTACGTCATCGAAAAGGCTTTTGTCGAAAAATAAGCTTCGCGGCCATAAGGACGAAAGGGAGGCAATCGCCTCCCCTTTTTATGTCAGCGCTTCGAAATCAAGACCGATATCGAGGTTCGGCGCGCTGTGGGTGGTCCAGCCGACCGAAATCAGATCGACGCCGCTGGATGCGACCGCCGCCACCGTTTCCGGCGTGATGCCGCCCGAGGCTTCGCAAATGGCGCGGCCATCGACGATCGACACCGCCTCGCGCAATTGATCGGGCGACATATTGTCGAGCAGCACCGCATCGACACCGACAGCCATCGCCTCATCGAGTTGTGGCAGCGTATCGACCTCCACCTCGATCTTGACCATGTGCCCGGCACCCGCTTTGGCGCGCTCGATGGCTTCGCGCACGCCGCCCGCAACGGCAATATGGTTATCCTTGATCAGCACCGCATCATAGAGCGCGAAACGGTGGTTCATGCCGCCGCCTGCCCTCACCGCATATTTCTGCAAGGCACGCAGCCCCGGCGTCGTCTTGCGCGTGCAGACGATTGCCGCCCCCGTACCGTGAACCGCCTTCACCAGACCGGCTGTGGCCGTGGCGATGCCGGACAGGTGGCCGAGGAAATTGAGCGCGGTGCGCTCACCCGCCAGAATGGAGCGGGACAAGCCGGAAACACGGGCGACATCGGCCCCTTTTTCAAGAGACTGACCGTCCCGCGCCAGACGTTCGAATGTAACGCCCGGATCGAGCAGACGAAAGGCCATTTCAGCCACATCGAGCCCGGCGATGACGCCCGGCTGACGCAGGCTGAACAGCATGGCCGAGCAGTGATCCTCCGGCACCACCGCATTGCTGGTGATATCACCGGCAAGGCCCAGATCTTCCAGAAGTGCGGCGCGCACCAGCGGTTCGACGATCAGCGGAGACAGGCGTGGCAGGTTCATGAGGCTATCCTGGACATTCGGTTTGAATCAATGATCTCGCGAGCGCGCGCGAACGCCGTCTCGAATGTGTGAAAGCGGCGCATGACCACCGCATCCTTTTGCGGATGGTCGATGCGGGCGTGGCTGCCGCGCGACTCGCGCCGTTCATATGCCGCAACCGCGGCAACCAGCGCCACGGCTGCGGCATCGTCGGTCTCAGCGCGGGGAAGAAGGGTGGTGATTGCAAAGCGCAAACCGTCTTCATCACGCAGCAGACCAAGATGGCTGGACACGACACGCCGTACCGGAGCCGGATCGTTTTCGTGTGGCAAGCGGACCGGCACGGGCTGGCGCATGGCAATAGCCTCCTCATCACCAAGCGCACGGGCGGCGCGCAGACCCATGACGGCTGCTTCGAGCAGTGAATTGCTGGCAAGCCGGTTGGCACCATGAAGGCCGGTGCAGGCTGCTTCGCCTACGGCCCAGAGGCCCGGCAGACTGCTGCGCCCGTCAGCGTCGGTCCTGATCCCGCCCATGTGATAATGTGTGGCCGGGCGAACCGGGATCAGGTCGCGGGACGGATAAATGCCATGCTGTTTGCAGAGCCGGTCAATCCCCGGAAACCGGGTCGCAAAACGGATGCCCAGAGCCGCCCGCGCATCGAGATAGACCTTGCGCCCTTGCGCAAGCTCGCTGCCGATGGCGCGTGCCACCACATCGCGAGGCGCAAGCTCGCGGCCAGGAATATCCGCCATGAAGCATTCGCCGCGATCATTGACGAGAATGGCGCCCTCGCCGCGCACCGCTTCGCTGATCAGCGGCAGACGCGGCGCAGAAACCGCAAGCGCGGTTGGGTGGAATTGCACGAACTCCATATCGGCCAGCACAGCGCCTGCGCGGCCTGCCAATACGGCGCCCAATATCGCAGCTTGCCCTAGATTGCCGAGCGGTGTGGTCGTCGCCTCATAAAGTCCGCCGATGCCGCCCGTCGCCAGAACCACGGCGCGGGCCGCAACCGGCCCGATATTTTCAAGGCAGGCGCCGACAACACGGCCATCCTGCCGGATGAGCCGCAGGGCGCGGGTGTTTTCCATGACGGTGATCGAAGGCGTCGCCAGCACTTTCGCAATCAAGGCGCGCATGATGCCCGCCCCCGTCGCATCGCCATCGACATGGGCGATGCGATGGCGGCTATGGGCGGCTTCCAGACCGAGCGAAAATGAACCATCGGCCTTGCGATCGAAGCGCACGCCATGGGCTTCCAGCGCGGCAATGACGTCCGCGCCTGCCGCGATGATTTCAGTCGCCACGCCTGCATCACACAGGCCGTCGCCCGCGGCAATCGTATCGGCCAGATGCAGCGCCGTGCTGTCATCCGCGCCGAGGCTTGCAGCAATACCGCCCTGCGCCAAGGTGCTGGAACCGGACAGGCCGAGGCTTCCCACTGTTGCCAGCAGGACCGGCTGCGGAGAGAGCGTCAGCGCCGTCATCAGCCCGGCAAGGCCGCTGCCGATGACGAGGACCGGGGCAGTCCGGGCCGTGTTCATACCCTCAACATCCGCTCGACGGCGCGCCGGGCAGGCTCCATCAGTGCAGCATCGACTGTCACTTCATGGCGGTTGTTTTCCAGCGCATCGCGGATATTGGCAAGCGTGATCCGCTTCATATGCGGGCAGAGATTGCAGGGCCGGATGAACTCGACATCCGGGTGATCGACGGCGACATTGTCGCTCATCGAGCATTCGGTCAAAAGCACGACGCGCTGCGGTTTCTTCTGGCCGACATAATCGGACATGACGGCGGTTGAACCGGCAAAATCGGCGGCTTCCACCACTTCCGGCGGGCATTCGGGATGAGCCAGAACCATGACGCCGGGATGGCTCTCACGCAATTCACGGATATCGTCGGGGGTGAACCGCTCATGCACTTCGCAATGGCCGTGCCAGGCGAGGATTTCGACATTGGTTTCACGCGCCACGTTCTGCGCCAGAAACTCGTCGGGGATCATCAGCACGCGCGGCACGCCGAGCGATTCCACGATCCTTTTGGCGTTGCCGGAAGTGCAGCAGATATCGGAAGCCGCCTTCACCGCCGCAGACGTGTTGACATAGGTGATGATCGGCACGCCGGGGTGCGCCTGCCGCAGCAACGCCACATCTTCCGGCGTGATGCTGTCGGCCAGCGAGCAGCCCGCCGCCATGTCCGGGATCAGCACCGTCTTGCCGGGATTGAGCAGCTTGGCCGTCTCGGCCATGAAATGCACGCCCGCCAGCACGATCACATCGGCGTCCACTTCCGCCGCCTTGCGCGCCAGCGCCAGGCTGTCGCCCACGATGTCGGCCACGCAATGGAAGATTTCCGGCGTCTGGTAATTGTGCGCAAGGATGACCGCGTTGCGCTTTTTCTTCCACTCAAGGATCGCCGCGACATCGTCTTCGAAGCCCAGCCACTCTGCCTTGGGCAACACCTTGGCCACGCGGTCATAGAGTTGCGAGACGGAAACATGATCGTGCAGATGAACATTCATGGGGTTGGGCCTCCCGAGCGCAGCCACATATACTCATTATGAGTATTTCATGGGTGCGAACTTATACTCGATTCGAGTATATTGTCAATCGCGGGAGATTGGCAGCTTGGCTCCGCCCAGATGACGCTCGGAAAGGGCGCGCTCCTCGACAATCGAGTAGCGGAAACGGAACAGTTTCGCCGGGCGTCCGCCGGTTTCGCTGTCGCTTTCGCCGGTTTCCTCAACCAGGTCCTGCTGTTCGATCAGGCGGCGGAAATTCTGCTTGTGCAGGCGCAGGCCCGCCAGCGCTTCGACCGTGCGCTGCAATTGCAGAAGCGTGAAACTCTCCGGCATCAACTCGAACACCACCGGGCGATATTTGATCTTGGCGCGCAGCCGCGCAATCGCCGTGGCAAGGATGCGGCGGTGATCGGCGAACATGGAGCGCCCGTTCTCGTCTTCCTTCATGCCGGCTTCCGCCACCAGCCCGGCCTCATAAAGCAGTTCATAGCGCTGAAGCACGAGGTCCTCGTTCCAGCGCCCGCTCCAATCTCCGTTTTCAAAGCCGAAGGTGAAGGCGATGCGCCGCATGCGCTGCGCTGTCATTTCCGGTGTTGCGGCCCGATGCGCCCAGACGAGGAGCGCATTGTTGAGGTGCTCCATGATGGCCGGTTCGCCCTGGCGGTGATCTTCCCATGGCAGATAATCATACCAGCCGCGCCAGCCCGCCTGCCCCGCCGCCGCATCGCTTTCACGCACAAGGCCAAGATAGCTGATCGAGATGATGCGCTCGCCCTGCGCGTGACGGTCACGGTCGGCAAAGGTGTAAAGCTGTTCCAGATAGCCGACCGGATGCGCGGTTTCGGACTGCACCCAGGCCCGCAGGCCCGATTGCAGCGAACGATGCTCGCTTTCAAACGGGCCGGATGGCAATGCCGCACCTTGGGCCTGTCCCTGTCGCACGGTCATGACGCGCGGCTGTTCGCTGGTGACAGCGACCAGCACCGCTATCAGTTCGGTATGGGCAATATCGTCAGTCACGGTCACTCCGCAAAACACTTCCGGCATTGAACGCGATTGACGAATAATTACAAGGCGCTGCCGCCATACGGCACAGAATTTAGGGATTAAGTTTTCGGTTTCGCGCCGAAAATATGTTCCGGCCCCGGAAATGTGCGCGCCCGCACCTCCTCGGCATAGGCTTTCGCCGCATCGGACACCTGCGGCGCCAAATGCGCAAAACGCTTCACAAAGCGCGGCGTGAAATCCTGAAACAGCCCCAGCATATCGTCCGAAACCAGTATCTGCCCGTCGCAGGCGGCCGAAGCCCCGATACCGACCGTCGGAATGGCAAGCGACGCGGTGATTGCGCGCGCCAGCGGCTCCACCGTGCCTTCAATGACCAGCGCAAACGCGCCTGCCTCGGCAATGGCCTGCGCATCGCGGCGAATGCGGTCGGCCTCCTCGTCGCCGCGCCCGAGCGAGCGAAAGCCGCCGACCGTATTGACCTGTTGCGGCATCAGGCCGACATGGCCGAACACGGGAATACCGCGCCGGACGAGAAATGCGACCGTTTCGGCCATTTCCTCGCCGCCTTCAAGCTTGACGCCGTCGCAGCCGGTTTCCTGCATCACGCGGGCGGCATTGCGGAATGCCTGCTCCTTCGATTCCTGATAGGAACCGAACGGCATATCGACAATGACACAGGCCGTCTCCGCCCCGCGCATCACCGCCTGCCCGTGGGCGATCATCATGTCCAGCGTCACGGCAAGCGTGGAATCCATGCCGTAAAGCACCATGCCGAGCGAGTCGCCCACCAGCAAAAGGTCGCAATGCGGATCGAGCAGACGCGCAATCGGCGTCGTATAGGCGGTCAGGCTGACAATCGGGCGCTCGCCCTTCAGGGCCGAGATAGCCTTGGGCGTCAGTCGCTTCTGCTTGACGGGCGCGCTCATCTCAGGCCGCCCGTTCCTGCGCGACATGCGCAATGACACGATTATCGAGAAGCCGCGTCGTGCCAAGCCGCACGAACAGCGCCACCAGAACCGGACGCCCCTGCACCGCCGTCACGCGTTCCAGTGTATCGGGATCGCGCAGCGCCACCACCTCCGGCGTCGCCAGCGGTTCGGTTGCAATGAAGGCACGAATTGCCGCCTCCAGCGCGTCGGGATCATCCATGCCGGAGCGATAAAGCCGTTCGGCCTCGTCGAGCGCCTTCGGCACGATGATGGCGGCGGCCCGCTGTTCCGGCGTCAGATAGACATTGCGGGACGAACAGGCGAGGCCGTCATCTTCCCGCACCGTTTCGACACCGACCACCCGCACCGGAATGGCCATGTCCTCCGCCATGCGGCGGATGATGACGAGCTGCTGAAAATCCTTTTCGCCGAAATAGGCCGTATCCGGCCCGACAATATTGAAGAGCTTGCTCACCACCGTCGCAACACCGGCAAAATGGCCGGGGCGGGCCTCGCCTTCCATCTGGTTGCCAAGCGCGGGCACGTCCACCACCGTCTGCATCGGGCGCGGATACATGTCGCTCACTGCCGGCGCGAAGAGATAATCGACACGCGCCCCGCGCAGCAAAGCCGCATCGCGGTCCAGATCGCGCGGATATTTGTCGAGGTCTTCATTGGCGCCGAATTGCAGCGGATTGACGAAAATGGACACGACGGTCACATCATTGTCCGCCTTCGAACGGTGCACCAGTTCCAGATGGCCTTTATGGAGATAGCCCATGGTCGGCACGAAGCCGATGCGTTTTCCGGCCCGTCTTGCGGGCGCCAAAGCCTGACGCAATTCCTCGATGGTGCGGATGATCTGCATGAGGTCCTCCTCGCGGCCCGAATTTTCTGGCCGCGAGTCCTACAGCGTCAGCTTAAATATGACAACTCCAGGTGCTTACTGCGTCGGGATCGTCACCGCGCCAACCGTATTGCCGACAGCACGGCCGAAGCGGTCGATCTGCTCGTCATAGGTTTTTCTGGTGTTCGGATCGAACACGGCAATCGGCGCTGTGACCACCAGCGAGGCTGCCGTGCCGACGCCCTGCGCCGTACCGATTGCCACCGCGCCCAGACGATCGCCGAGGCCGACCTGCGAATCCGTAATCGTCTGGCCCGCGACAAGGCGCTGGCCGATCAGCTGCACGACTTGCGGGCTGGATGCAAACTTGCCGTGGTTGAGGCGATCTCCGGCCTTGAGTTCCGTCAGGTCGATCACGGTGATGCCTGATTTTTCCAGTTCTGAACGATAGGGTTCGATGGACGGATCGATCTGGCCCAACCGGTCGATATTGCCGGAAATGCGCCGCGACAAGGCGAGCGCCCTGTCGTCCCGCGACGTGAACAGGGTGAAACGCGGATGCTGCTTGCCCATCGCCAGAAACTGTTTCGAGAACACATCGACGTCGAGATCGGGGGACGCCAGAATGACATCCGTGATCTTGGCATTCACGCGGCCATCGCGGATCGCCATCTGGCGCAGAGCCTCGACCGTCAGCCAGCTTCCCATCGAGTGGGCCATGACGGTAATGTCCTTGACCTCCGGCTCACGCGCGATGGCGCGCAGAATCTGCTCCAGCGCATCGCGGGAATAGTTGGTGCTTTCCTTGTCGTAATTGTAATCGAACACGCTGGCGCGCGACGGCCAGGTGAAGATCACCGGTGCAACATCGGCACCGGAATCATGCACGATCTGGGCAAAGCGATAGACGGAATCCTCAAACGTATTGTTGAAGCCGTGCACGAACACCATCACGCGGCGGCTCTTGGTGAGGTGCGGACGAACCCAACCCGCCATTTCCACATCGGTCTTGAGCGGTGTCACGCTGACGGTGGCAAAATCTGTCTGCGGATTGGGCGGCAGCTTCTTCGGCCACTGCACCTCACCCGCCTTGCGGTTTTTTTCCGGAGGAATGGACACCACAATATCGTTGAGCGACACAAGCTCGTCACGCTCGCCGGAGAACAATATGCCCGGTTTGTCCGATGGGCGGCGCGTGGTTGCCACGACAAGGTCGACCTTGGTGGTACCGGGAGACGCGACATCGCCGACGGGGATGAGCACGCCTTCAGGCCGACTGGCGCATCCGGCAAGCAAAGGCATCAGAACCAGCAATGCAGGAGCTGTCCGAGAAAAAATGCGCCGCAAAATCAAACTCCCTCAACGCTACGCCACCAGTCCACGCCAGAGCGCCCGGATGCCAACGCCATCCACGCCCTATACACCCGAATTTTGAGGGTTAATATATTCTTTACGTGCAAGGCCGTGCCAAGCCCCAATTATCCACCACCATCGGAACACGGGACGATTGCGGCTTATGGGTTACACACTGTTCAACACGTAGTCCTTTCATCACGACCAGCCCTGACCGATATAGCTGCCAACAGCAACTCCGTTTCCGAAGGAGGCACAATATGGCATTGGAACTGACAGGGCTGCACCATCTGACAGCCATTACCGCCGATGCGCCCGGCAACCGGCGCTTCTATACCGACACGCTGGGGCTTCGGCTCGTCAAGAAGACCGTCAATCAGGACGACACCAGCGCCTACCATCTGTTCTATGCAGACGGGCTGGCATCGCCCGGCACCGACATCACCTTTTTCGACTGGCCGGTACAGCGCGAACAACGCGGCACCAATAGCGTCGCCCGCACCGGATTGCGTGTGAACGGGATCGAAAGCCTCGAATGGTGGCGAAAGCACCTGAATGACAAAGGCATCAAGACCGGGGATATTTTCGACGTTGCCGGACGGGCCGCTCTCGACTTCGAGGACCCGGAAGGACAGCGCCTGCGCCTGACCGATGATGGTGGCGCTGGCGAAGCGCATAGCTGGAGCCGAAGCCCCGTTCCCGCCGAGCGACAGATCCGGGGCCTCGGGCCGATTACGCTCAGTGTTCCCGAACTGGCGCCAACCCGGATCATCCTGGAAAAGGTCATGAACATGCGCCAGACCGGCGACTATGTTTCGCCCGATGGCGAAGGTCACGTCCATGTGTTCTCCATGGGGCCGGGCGGTGCCGCAGCCGAACTGCATGTCGCGGTACAGCCCAACCTGCCAACCGCATGGCAGGGCGCGGGTGCGGTTCACCACGTCGCCTTCCGCACACCGGATCAGGAAAGCATGCAGGAATGGGTGGACCGCCTGCGCTCCGTGCGCATGCCGTCAAGCGGCGAAGTCGAACGCTATTATTTCCGCTCGCTCTACTTCCGCGAGCCGAATGGCATCCTGTTCGAAATCGCGACCGATGGCCCCGGCTTTGCCGTCGATGAACCGCTCGAAAGTCTCGGCGAAAGCCTGTCGCTTCCACCTTTCCTCGAAGGAAAGCGCGAAGCCATCGAGCGGAACCTGAAACCGCTTGATTAATACAATCAAATCAGGGTGCCCAGATGCCAAAGCTATCCGCGCCCTGAAAAGGCTCAATCGCCGCAAGGGTTTAATCAGGTATAAGGGCTGCGGCGTTCTCCGCAGCCCTTTTCATTCATAGCTTGTCCCGAAGCCAGTCGCCCGCGATGCGGATATCTTCGTCTATAAGCGCATGACCGGCCTCGACCGTGCTGACGGTGAGTGCGGCCCCATCCTCTTTCAGGGCTTTTTCCAATGTTCCCTTCCCATCGCCAAAAGGATCGGAAGCGCCATTCATCAGGAGGATTGACGCATCCGACAGGTCTGTGCCATCGGGCTGCTCCTCCAGAACCTCCTGACCGCGCAGAAGAATTGCCGTGCGAACCACATGCGGGTGGAGACGCATGAAAGCCGCCAGCAGATTGGCGCCGTTGGAATTCCCGATAAAGGCCGTCCGGTGCAGATCGATGCCATAAGCGGCGGCGGCCCCTTCCACAAAGGCCTCGAATGCCTCTGCTTCAAACCGGATGTCGGCCTGATCGAACTTTTTCAGGTCGAAGCGGCGGAACCAGCGCTGGATGCCTTCTTCCGTGCTGCGTCCGCGCACGCCCAGAAGCGTCGCTCGGGGCGCGGCCTTGCGGGCGAAGGGCATCAGATCGTTTTCATTGCCGCCGGTGCCGTGCAAAAGCACCAGCGTCGTGCCATCCGGGTCTTCGGGCTGGTGTATCCGATGGACGAAAGGCAGGTCGCGATAGATGACGCGCTCCTCGCCCGGCAGGGCGAATTGCGGCATGCGCGCTCGGACAGCATCCGCCTTTTCCTCATTGCCCGGCGGCACGAACAGGAACTGGCCAAGCTTTTCAACCGGCTCGTCTATTGCGAAGCCCGGCGCATCGGTTGCAAATTCAAACAGCGTCCCGCCCGGCTCGCGGACATAGAGCGATGTGAAATATTTGCGGTCGTGCACATTGACGGCGCTGGAATTGAGTTTCGACAGTTCCTTCTCCGCCTTTTCCACTTCGCCGACATCGGCGGCACGGAAAGCCACATGATCGGCAATCCCCGTACCGGGAATGCCCGGCCAGAAGCCGCCTGCATCGCGCACATCGATGGCATCGCCCGAATCGGACAGAAGACGATCTATCGCCCCTTCTTTCGCAGAAGGTCTGAAACCGAAATAGCGCTCGATAAAACCGGCTGTCTGTTCCGGCGTTTCGGACAAAATGGTTGCCGCACGCAGGCGCCGGACCGCGAAAGCTGCGGGAATGCCTTCGCTTTCCCATGCATCATTGGCGGCAAGATCGCAGCCAACCAGCTTGACGATCACGCCGTCGGGATCGCGCAGGCGCAAGACAGGCTCGCCAAACTCCTGAACCGGGCCTTCGAACGGCACATGATAGCGCAAGGCGCGCTCCAGCCAGAAACCGATGGCGGTGCGATCAATGGCAAGGGCAATTTCACTGACCTGCCCGTGGCCGATACGTCCCCTGGAACCATCCTCCCACACCAGAAACGTGACAAGCGATCCAGGCGTGCCGGAACGGTCGCCATAGAACAGGTGGAGCTGCTCGGCATCCTCGAAACCACCCGTCTGCTTGACGAGACGCAGTCCCAGAAAGCCGACATAGAAATCGACATTCGCCTGCACTTTGCGGGTGATGAGGGTGATGTGGTGGATGCCGCTTGTCATGGACACTGTCTCCCCGGTTCGCAACCTGTGCCACAGATAGAGCAGATGACGAGGCTTGCCTATGGGGCTGCGCGGTTACGCATTGTCAATGCGTGAGGGCCAACAGCGTGGGATTGGGGAGGACAGAAAAAGAAAAAGGCCGCGCGGGAGGAGGATGCGCGGCCTGATCTTGAATACGGCTTGGGAGGAGGAGTGCCGTATTCCTTATCGAGTTCTGGGAGGAGGAGTGAACTCGATGAAGTGATATCTATCTGGCGCCCTTCTCCGCAGCAACGGCCATTAATGCATATCAGTTATGCAAAGACGCTGACGCTCGGGCAAGAAGCAGACTCATCCTTGAAAATCAGGCGCTTACAGAAAATGGACTATCAAGGGTGCGGCAAGCACATTCACCAGGCCGACCAGCACCATGACCAGCCCCGCGATCGAGCCCTCCTCGTTGCCGATCTGATGCGCCTTGGCCACGCCCGCGCCATGCGCGCCCATGCCGAAAAGAGCGCCGCGCGCCAGTGCCGAGCGGATCGGCAGCCAGTTGAGCATGACTTCACCAAGCGCCGCACCGAACACGCCGGTCAGCACCACAAAGATCGCGGTCAGATCGGGTGTACCGCCAATATCGCCCGAGACAGTCATCGCAAAGGGCGTGCTCATCGAGCGCGGCATCAGGCTGAGGCTGATTGCTTCATTGAGACCCAATAGATGCGCCAGCCCCCACGCCGACGCCATGGCGGAAGAACTTCCAACGACCACGCCGGCCAGAAGCACCGGCCAATAGCGGCGGATCGTTGCGCGCTGCTGGTAAATCGGGATGGCAAAAGCCACCGTTGCAGGTCCGAGAAGCGCAACCAGCCAGTGGGTGGCGCTGAAATAGCCGCGATAGTTCTGGTTGAGCCCGATGACCAGCGCCATCAGCAGCAGGGGCGTGACGGCAAGCGGCGTCAGCCACCACAGGGGAAAGCGGCGATAGACGCGCTTGGCAGCCAGATAAAGCAGGATCGTCGCGGCAGACCAGAAGAGCGTCGCCACAAGCGGATTACCGAGCGACATAACGCAGGCTCCAGCGGTAGCAGAGATCGACCGTCAATGCGGTGACGCTCATGACCGTCAATGTGCCCAGCAAAATCACAGCCATGATTTTGAGGCCAAGCAGACCCATCAGCTCCTGATGATCGAGCACGGCAAGCACCGCGGGAACGAAGAAGAGCAGCATCTCCGCCAGAAACCATTCCGCGCCGCGCTTCATGCTGAACAGGCTGATACGGCCGCTCAAAAGCAGGGCCAGCACCAGCGCCATGCCGACAATGCCGCCCGGAAGGGGCAGGCCGACGAGGCGAACGAAAAGCTCGCCCGCCAGCCAGAAGCCAACCAGCGTCGCGATCTGCATCAGGCGGCTGTGATGCAGGGCGTAACGAAACCGGATCAGGAGGCTGTGGGCGTTCATGGGCTTTTCCAATGGGCGTGGTGCATTTTCACCGATGAATATAGGCTCTCCGTCTCTATTCTAGAAATGAATTGATTTCATTGCAGCTATTCCGTAATAGAATAGCTCATGAATTTGCGCAGCTTCCAGGCCTTTGTCGAAGTGGTGCGGCAAGGCGGTTTTTCCGCCGCCGCAAAAACCATCAACGCGACCCAGTCGACCGTCAGCAAGGCGGTCAGGCAGCTTGAGGATGAATTGGGGCTGGTTCTGCTGGACCGCGACATTTCTCCCTCCCGCCTGACCTCGGCCGGCGAGATTGTCTTTCGCCGCGCGATCGCGATGCTGGCGGAAAAGGACGACATGCTGGCCGAACTGGACGAGCTGCGCGGCCTCAAGCGCGGCCTCCTGAAACTCGGCCTGCCACCGATCGGGTCCAGCGTGCTTTTCGCGCCTGTTTTTGCCGCCTATACGAAGCTTTATCCCGAGATCGACATTCAGCTGGTCGAGCACGGCAGCAGACGGCTCGAGGAAATGCTGCTTGCCGGGGATGTCGAGCTTGCAGCTTCGCTCCTACCCGTCGGAGACAGTTTCGAATGGCAGGACGTGCGGTGCGAACCGGTCGTGGCGCTCCTTCCGTCCGACCACGCGATGGCGCAAGGTGACGGCGTTTCGCTCCAGGATATCGCCAGCCTGCCGTTCATTCTTTTCGAAAGCGGCTTTGCGCTCAACCATATTATTCTCAATGCATGCCGTTCGCATGGCTTCGCCCCAAATGTTGCGGTTCGCTCCAGCCAGATTGATTTCATCGTCGAGCTTGTTGCGGCGGGCATGGGCATCGGCTTCCTGCCGAGGATGATTGCGGAACAGCGGCACCATCCGGGCGTGCGCATCCACAGGATCAAGGGTGCGGATGTGAACTGGCATCTGGCGCTGATCTGGCGAAAAGGCGCATTCCTGTCTCACGCCGCGCGCGCATGGCTGGCGCTGAGCGCGGGGACCGGCGCGTCTTGAAACGCCCGCCACATCGCCTATCTCCCATAGATATACCGACTGGATACGTGCCGTCGGCACCCTTTCAGCCATTGGGCCATTTTCAGCCACTGGCCCATGTGCGGAACATTGTTCCGCACTTCATCAGGAGGAGGCTATGATGGAAGGTCAGGTTATATTCTATAAGGATGACAGGATCATCTACCGGCATCATATCGACGTGCAGGAAGACGACTATTCGAAGGGCGTCAATGACGCGCTCATTGCCTTTCAGCGCAATTATGCAGGCTTCGACCTCGCGGGCGACAATATCCACATCCGCTTCAAGAAGCCGGGTGACGTGTAAATTTTCCAGGGCTTGCATATCAGACAGGACCGGCTCCCGAAACGGGAACGGTCTTGCCTGCGCATATGAACGTGCCTTCGCGGGCAAGACGTTGAATGACGGCCTGTTTCCGGCCATGGCTGCCGTGACGGCAGAAGAATCCTGCCCCGGATTTCCTACCCACCCAAATAAATACTCCCTATTTTTTAATCATTGTGCAATTCTAATTTAGATAAGCCTGCTATGCCGGAAGCGGCCATGGTCCATTCTAATTAGAGTTGGAGTGCATGAAAAAAACACTGGTTATCGTCGGCAACGCACCCTTGCCGCGCAATCTTTCCGCCGAAGTGGATGCCGCGGATTTTGTCGTTCGCTTCAATGAACCCAAACAATCCATCGGCATGAGCGGCACCCGCACCGACATCCTGATGCTGGCAACCTCCAGCAAGCCCATGCAGCGCCGCCTCCGCGATCCGGGCTTCGTACAGACACCGACTTTCAAGGCGGCCGAGGAGGTGATGCTTGTCTATCACCCCAGCATCATCCGCAAGTATCACCCTCGCCCGAACATTCTTTCCCGCCTCAAGGGACGGCGCCGTGACTGGACAATGCAAACCATCGAAATCGTCGGCTCCGCAGGCAAGAAAATCTGCATCATGCCGCCCCAGTTCTATCTGGCCGGTTGCACGGAACTGGGCGTGACCGAAGAGAATATTAGCAAAGTCTTTCCGAGCACCGGCTTTTTTGGCATCTGGTATATGCTCGGGAACTGTCCGGAGGACGGCTGGGACGTGAAAATCTGCGGCTTCACCTGGGAGGGGTGGAAACGCCACAGCTGGGCGGACGAGCGCAGCTGGGTTGAACACAAAGTGCAATCCGGGCGGATCAGCATAATCCACTGATCCCGCACATTTTCCTAGTTTCCAACAGAAAACGTGGGGCAATCAGACACAAACTCATTGGGAGGAGCTTTTGAATGAGTGAACCTTTACGCATTTTCATCGGATGGGATTCTCGTGAACCCATCGCCTATGAAGTCGCCAAAGCATCCGCACTGAAGCATTCCTCGGTCCCGCTGGAGATCATGCCCATAAAGTTGCAGGACCTTGTCGACCAAGGCGTCTATACCCGCGCGGTCGATCCGCTGGCATCCACGGAATTTACCTATTCGCGTTTTTTCACGCCATGGCTTGCAGGCTATGAGGGGTGGGCACTTTTCTGCGATTGCGACTTTCTGTTTCTTGGCGATATTGCCGACCTGCAATCCTATAATGATCCTTCAAAGGCCGTTTATTGCGTTCAGCACGATTATCAACCCAAGGACAGCGTCAAGATGGATGGCAAGGTGCAGACCAGCTATCCGCGCAAGAACTGGTCTTCCTGCATGTTGTTCAATTGCGGGCATCCTTCCACACGCAAGCTGACGCCGGAGCTCATCAATCGCGAAACCGGTGCTTATCTGCACCGCATGCAATGGGCTGGCGACGATGAAATCGGTGCCCTGCCAACGGATTACAACTGGCTGGAAGGCTGGAACGAGAAGCCGCAAACCGGATTGCCGAAAGCCGTGCACTATACGCGCGGCGGCCCCTGGTTCAAGGATTGGCAGCATGTCGACTATGCCGATTTGTGGCACGCGGAGGCCAACAGCGTCGAGCCAGGCTGGAGGCCGGTCTGATCCGCAAAATTCCTGGAGCTTTTTCGCGCGCTCCAGGGTAAACAGGGGGCATGAACGAAACGCGTCCTGACATCTTTCCCAATGGCGGCCCGCACGGGGCCGTCAAGGCTTTCATCATTCATCTGGAGCGTGCCCGCGACCGGCAGCCACAGGTCGAGGAACTTATCCGCAAGCTGCCTGTTGAGACGGAAGTGGTGAGCGCCGTTGACGGGCGCACGCTGGACGCGCAAACCATCAGCCGCGTTTACCGGCGGTCGGTCCACAGGCCCCGCTATCCATTTGCGCTCGGCACCAATGAGATTGCCTGTTTTCTTTCGCATCGAAAAGCCTGGCAGGCCATTGTCGATCAGGGGCTGGATGCCGGCCTCGTGCTGGAAGACGATGTCGAACTGACTGCGGAATTTGCCGCAGCCTATGCTGCGGCCTGTACTGTGCTCAAGGTGGACAGCTTCATCCGTTTTCCTTTCCGCGAGCGGGAGAACGGACGCCCAGTGCTGGCCACCGAAACATTGCGGATCATCGAGCCGGTTCCGGTTGGCCTTGGCATGGTGGCGCAGCTTGTCGGGCGCGACGCTGCACGACGGTTGCTGTCGGCAACAGAAGTTTTCGATCGCCCGGTCGACACCACAGCGCAAATGAACTGGGTCACTGGGCTTAAACCGCTGTCTGTTCTGCCTGGCGGCGTGAAGGAAATTTCGGTAAAACTTGGCGGAAGCACGATTCAGAAATCGCGGTCCCTGCCTGACAAGCTGAAACGCGAAATCCTGCGCCCGCTTTATCGCTGGAAGATAAAATCGCGCTCGCGCGCAACTATTTGAGGTCCCTTTGCCCGTTCCGATTCTTCTTTATCACCAGATTGACGTACCGCCGAAGCATCGCGCGCCCTATCGCAGCATGACCGTGCATCCGGATCGTTTTCGCCAGCAGATGACCTGGCTGAAACGGCTGGGTTATCGCGGCCTGTCGGTACGGGATGCCATGCCTTACATTTATGGCGGCAAACAGGGAAAAGTCGCTGTCATTACCTTTGACGACGGTTTTGAGAATGTTTTCCGCAACGCCTTGCCCGTGCTGCAGGAGTTCGGTTTCACGGCCACCAATTATTTCGTGGCCAACCAGATCGGCGGTTTCAATCTCTGGGACCAGAAGATCGGCGTTGCGCGCGCCAACTGCATGAGCGTCGCCGAATTGCGCGAATGGGCCGCCCTTGGCCATGAGGTGGGATCCCATACGCTCGACCATATCTTCCTGCCGGATGCAACCGAGCAGGAAGCCACAGCGCAAATCCACCAGTCGCGGATCATGATCGAAGACCTGCTTGGCAGTGAAGTGACGTCCTTTGCCTATCCTTACGGCGGAGAAAACGCGGTGACGCGCAAGATCGTTGAAGCGGCCGGTTATACAAACGCGACCACGACAGAAAAACGCCGGGCGCGGGCGAATGACGATCCGTTCGGCATTCCGCGCCTCACCATCCGGCGCAATGATATTCTGCTGCAATTTCTGCGGAAGACTTTTACGCGTTAGAACGGTTCCCGTTCCAACAGAATCGCCGGAACCACTCCAACTATTTGTCTTGTCGCATTTTCTCACGCATCGAAGCGGGATCAGAAATCAGTCCAGCGGACTGATTTCCCCGCGTAGGCGTTCACACTTTTGGCTCGAAAATGCTTTTAGCCGTGGTGTGGCTTCGCGCAGATCGGCCATAAAGCCGCGTTCGACAAGGCAAGCGGGGCCTGTGTACCGGACCGAGCCTTCATAGACGAGCGACAGATCGTCTGAAAACCGCTCGTTCTCGACAATGGCCCTGTAATGTTCCGCATTGCCAGCGTGGCTCTGTTCCGCTGCGATGCGCTTGAACTCGCCCACTGAAAGCGACGAGAAGCGGTAATGGAGCAGCGCGCCGGTCGCCGGAAGGAAATTCCGGAAGCACGGCCCCGGCCCATGAATGCTGCCCCGTCGATAATCCGTCTTTCCGTCGACCCATATCAGCGGAAATTTGGAAAGCCGCATGCTGCGGCCGAACAGGCGCAGGCGCGGCCCGCCACGCACGGCCACGCCAAACCTCTCCGGCGTTGCCGTATAGCCGTCACCGTCAAAATGCGAGGAAACCTCAAAGGGATATTTCGTCCCATCATCGAGAAAGGCGCCATCACGCAACAGGCCACCGGGATACATGTCGATCATTGGCGCCAGGCACCGGCGAATTCCACTGTGTTCAAGCTCCCTGATAAAGGAGTGAATATCCCGCTGCTCCATCCTCGGAAACACAAAAAACTCGTCCGCATCCACCGACAGATACCAGCGCCCCCGCCCGTAAAGATCGAACAGGGCATCACGCCACGCACGCCCCCGGTCAGCCTGTGCGTAACGCACATTGGAGCCGAACAGGTCCACATCGGGCGCGCCTGACAGAATATCTGTCGTGCCGTCATCTGACCGATCGTCCACGACGAGGAAGCGCGTCACGCCCATCTGGCGATAGTAACGCAGGAAAGATTTCATGTAAGGCGCCGCATTGCGCACCACGCAGACAAGCGGCAGATCGTCCGGCCACAAGGCCTCAAAACGTCCGGAAGCGGCAATCAGCTCTGCCTTGTTCTTCCGGTTGGGAACCGAGAGCTGCACGTGACGCAAGCGCTGGCGCAGATGTCGCAACGGTGATGCGCGCCAATAGGCATCCCAATCCCCCACTTTCGAGGCCGGGTAATTCATCGCCGTTTGTGTTGGTTTCATATAGGGGGCCGGTCTTCTTCATGACTGTAGAAAATCCCCGCAGGCGATGTGTTGCGCCCTATTCAAGCAACTCTGTGACAAAGCCGATCACTCTGCGATATGTTGCGATACGCTTTGTGATGAAAATTGCTCCCACTCTTTTGAGGGGTCCGGCCTATTTACTTGATTTCGATCAATGATGCTTCACGCGAACGTGGCAAATTGTCAACAATGCGCGGTGGACGGCCAGTGCCAAAAGCGCTAGTTAGGGTACAGACCAAGGAGCGCATTATGGACTATCGCCGGTTTTTCGAAGAAGCGATCGACCAGTTGCACGCCGAGAAGCGTTACCGCGTTTTTGCAGATCTTGAACGTATTGTCGGACGCTTCCCCCGAGCTATCTGGCGTAACAATGGCACTGCCCGTGAGATCACCGTCTGGTGTTCCAATGATTATCTTGGCATGGGCCATCACGCCGATGTCATCAAGGCTATGTGCGACACGGCTGGCAATGCCGGGTCGGGCTCGGGCGGCACGCGCAATATTTCCGGCAATAATCATCCGCTGGTCGAACTGGAAAACGAACTTGCAGACCTGCACGGCAAGGAAGCCGGTCTCGTCTTCACATCGGGCTTTGTTTCCAATGAAGCCTCGATTTCCACGATTGCGCGCCTGCTGCCGAACTGTCTCATCCTTTCCGACGAGCTGAACCATGCCTCGATGATCGAAGGCGTGCGTCGTTCGGGCGCGGAGAAGAAGATTTTCCGTCACAATGACGTCGAGCATCTGGAACAGCTTTTGAAGGCAGCCGATCCGGCGCGTGCAAAGCTGATCGTGTTCGAATCCGTCTATTCGATGGATGGCGACATCGCGCCAATCGAGAAAATTGCCGATCTGGCGGACAAATATAATGCCATGACCTATATCGACGAGGTTCATGCGGTCGGCATGTATGGCGCGCGCGGCGGCGGCATCACCGAACGCGATGGTCTGGCGCACCGTATCGACATTATCGAAGGAACGCTTGCCAAGGCTTTCGGCGCTCTCGGCGGCTACATTACCGGCTCGCGCGCGATTATCGATGCCGTGCGCTCCTATGCAGCGGGCTTCATCTTTACGACGTCGCTGCCGCCAGCCATCGCGGCTGCTGCAACGGCTGCAATCCGGCATCTGAAGACCTCGCAGGTCGAACGCGACGGCCAGCAGCGCCAGGCGCAACGCGCCAAGGATGTGCTTTCCGCAGCCGGCTTCCCCGTCATGCCGTCGCAAACGCATATCGTGCCCATTCTGGTTGGTGATCCTGAACTTTGCAAAAAGGCCAGCGACCGCCTGCTTGAAGTTCATGGCATCTATATCCAGCCGATCAATTACCCGACCGTTCCGCGCGGCACCGAAAGATTGCGCATCACGCCGTCGCCACTGCATGACGACGCCCTGATCGACGGTCTGAGGGACGCTTTGCTGGAAGTGTGGAACACACTCGGCATTCCTTATGCGGAGCGCACGGTTTGTGAACCCGCAAACTCCGAGCGTGTCATCCCGCTGATGGTTGCCAAGGCAGGCGGCTGAAAGTCTCGCGAATTCTTCAATAAAATAGGCCGGTCTCACCGGCCTATTTTAATCACGCTCTTTCAATCCAGTGCACCAGCCGCTCTGCGGCCTCATCCACCTGTTCCGGATTCCGGCAGAAACAGAGGCGGAAGAAACCTTCGCCACCGCGGCCGAAGGCGCTGCCGGGCGCGAGCCCCACATTGGCATTGTCCACCATATCGATGGCCGCCCTGACGGAATCCCTCACACCATCCACACCGAAGAACAGATAAAATGCGCCCTGTGGCGGCGTCAGGCGAACACGGCCCGTCGACAACAGCGCGGCGCAGAGGCGATCGCGTGTGGAACGCGCCCGTTCAACCTGCATCGCAATGAAGGCATCGCCCTCGTCAAGCGCGGTGACGGCGCCACGCTGCATGAATTGCGCGACGCCTGAATTCGAATACTGGATCAGATTTTCAATGACCGGCCCGAGTGACGGATGCACCGTCATCCAGCCGATACGCCAGCCCGTCATCGCCCAGTTCTTGGAAAACGAATTGACGAAGATGATGCGATCATCCGGCTCCATGATATCCATGAAGGACGGAGCGCGGCCGCCACCATAATAAAAATGGGCATAAATCTCATCGGCAATGATCCAGAGACCATGCTTGCGCGCAAGATCGAGAATGAATTGCAATGTTTCCCGATCCGCCGTCCAGCCGGTGGGATTGGATGGCGTATTGATGAAGAGCGCCCTCGTGCGCGGCGTAATGGCGGTTGCAATCTTCTCCGGATCAAGCATCCAGCCATTGGCGCCGAATTCCAGTTCGACCGGAACCGGAACAGCGCCCGCAAGACCTGTCGCGCCAACGAAATTGGGCCAGGCCGGCGAAAGATATATCGCCTCTTCGCCTGCACCCACGGTTGCAGTCAGCGCCATTTCAATGGCATGCATGCCGGAACCGGTGACATAGAAGTTCTCCGGTTTCAGGGGCAGCGGAAAATGGCGGGCGTGATAGCGGGCCAGTGCCTGCCGCAGTTCGGGAATGCCTGCCTGCCATGTATAGAAGGTCTCGCCGTCGCAGATGGCTTTCTGGGCGGCGGCGCGAATGAAATCCGGCGTGGGAAGATCGCCCTCGCCCACCCAAAGCGGAATAAGCCCTTCACGCCCGCGCCCGTGATTGGCGACCGCCACAATCCCGCTTTCCGGTGAAAGGGCTGCTTCCCGACGAAGATTGGCTATGAGCGTCATGATTTCCCCGCGCTGCATTTGATTTTGATTTCGTGCTTACCAAGGCGCGTTCACGAAATCACGCGGCTTTTTGTGATGGTCCGATCACGCGCATTTATGGATCAAAAGAGAACGGGGCCGCAAGGCCCCGCTTCCATTCGACAGTATTGGACCGGTCAGGCCTTCTGCTTGGCCAGAAGATCGCGGATTTCGGTCAAAAGAACCTCTTCGCGCGGTGCTTCCGGTTCCGGCTTTGCCTCTTCCTTCTTCTTCAGCCTGTTCATTGCCTTCACCACAAGGAACAATACCCATGCGATGATCAGGAAGTTGATAAGCAGCGTAACGAAATTGCCGTAGGCGATGGTCGCACCGGCTTCGCGGGCGGCTGCCAGTGTGGTCTTGGGTTCACCTGCCAGCTGTATGAACATGTTCGAAAAGTCGATACCGCCGGTGATCAGGCCGATGATCGGCATGATGATGTCATTGACGATGGAATTGACGAGGCCGCCGAACGCACCGCCAATGATGACACCGATGGCCAGATCGACCATATTGCCCTTCAGGGCGAATTCCTTGAATTCCTTGAGCATTACCTGTCTCCCTCACGAACGCGGACCGCTGGGGCCGTCCTGCTGCGGCGGCGTTCGCCAAATCAACCTGGGCACCAGATAAACTGGCAATGGATGGCAGGCCGTTTTCCAAAAGTGGAACTGAAATACACTCTGCCATTTCAAATGCAGTCCCCGAAAGTGGCGCGCACTTTTCAGGATCGCACTTCTAGTTTGTAGGCGAAAATTACCAAAGAAAAGATGAAACGACGAAAACGCACTGTTTTTCATCGTCAGAGCATCTCCCGTTCCGCCTGGATTGCTGGAGAAGATTTTTGTGAGGCGCGCTTTGATCTTGCGCGAACCTGCCGAAAGTGCTTGCGTCAAATCATGCTTGAAGAGTGAGGGAACGAGCCGACCATGCAGGGCTGGGGTATTATTGGCGCAGCCTTTTTGTATCTGCTGCTGCTCTTTGCGGTGGCCAGCATCGGCGACCGGCGCACCTCGCGCTGGAACAGTGCTCCGCGTCCCTATATCTATGCGCTCAGCCTGGCCGTCTACTGCACCTCCTGGACATTTTTCGGCTCTGTCGGCCTGTCGGCGCAGCGCGGCCTTGAGTTCCTTGGCATCTATATCGGGCCTATTCTTGTCTTCACGCTCGGCAACAGGCTGCTGCGGCATATCGTGCGGCTGGCGAAATCCGAACACATCACCTCGATTGCCGATTTTCTCGCGGCCCGTTACGGCAAAAGTTTTGGCGTCGCCTCGCTTGCAACCTGTATCGCAGCCGTCGGCTCCATCCCCTATATCGCGCTGCAGCTCAAGGCCGTTTCCGGGAGCGTCGGGCTCGTCATGGAACAATATGGGGCAACCGTCGACCCATCCGTGTTCCTGTTCGGCGATATTTCCCTGCCGGTTGCCGCCGTGCTCGCCGTCTTTGCGATCCTGTTCGGCACCCGCCATACCGACGCCACGGAACATCAGAACGGCCTTATTCTGGCCGTGGCGCTGGAATCGGTCATCAAGCTTTGCGCCTTCCTGACTGTCGGCTTTGCCTGCACCTTCTTCCTGTTCGGCGCTCCATCGCAGCTCATCAGCCAGATATCCCAGTCACCGGAAGCGCTGGAAGCCTTCCATTACCAGACCTCCATCGGCACATGGATCGTGCAAAGCGCGCTGAGCGCCGCAGCCGTCATCATGCTGCCGCGACAGTTCCACGTGACAGTCGTGGAAAGCCGCAGCGAAAAGGAATTGCGCACCGCTTCCTGGCTGTTCCCGCTCTATCTCGTCCTCATCAATATCTTCGTGTTTCCCATCGCCTTGATCGGCGTGATGACACTCGGAGGCGAAGTCAGCGGCGACTTGTATGTCCTGGCCCTGCCGCTGGCAGCCGGTGCCCACTGGCTCGCGCTCGTGGCCTTTCTCGGCGGATTGTCGGCAGCAACGGCAATGGTCATCGTCGCCTGTGTCGCGCTGTCGATCATGATCTCCAACCATCTGGTGCTACCGCTCTTCATCCGGCGGCTGGCAAAGCAACATGCAGCAGAGCAGCGCGACCTCACCAAGGTCATTCTGAACACACGCCGCCTCACCATCATCGGCATCCTGGCATTTGCCTTCGCCTATTATCGCTTTACATCCAACAATATCCATCTGGCTTCGATCGGCTTCGTTTCCTTTGCGGCGATCGCGCAATTCGTTCCCGCCCTCATCGGCGGGCTGTTCTGGCGCAATGCGAATGGACGCGGCGCCATGCTGGGATTATCCGCCGGATTTCTTGTCTGGGCCTACACATTGCTGCTTCCAACCATGGCGCCGGAAAATGCCGCCATTCTGCGAAACGGCTTTCTTGGCTTTACGGCGCTGCGTCCTGAAGCGCTTTTTGGAACCAACGCCCTCCCGTTGACCAATGGCGTCATATGGAGCCTTGCCGCCAATACGCTCTTCTACATTCTGGGTTCTCTTTCGCGTGCCTCAACGCCGCTCGAACGCATTCAGGCCAGTATCTTCCTGCCGCGTTATTTCATTGCCGCGCCCACGCTCAAGCGCTTTCGCACCACTGTGACCGTCGCCGAACTGAAAGCCACCATGGCGCGCTATCTCGGTGCCGAACGTGTCGAACGCGCCTTCCTGCGCTTTGAAGGCAGGGAACAACGGCGTCTCGACCCCGGCATGACCGTCGACACGCCGCTGATCCGCTATGCGGAACAGCTGCTCGGCACGGCGGTCGGTTCCGCCTCTGCGCGCCTTGTCCTATCCTTGCTCCTGCAGAAAAGCGATGCATCCGGGCGTGACGCGCGCCAGCTCCTCGACGATGCCTCGACCGCTTTGCAGCAGAACCGCGACCTGCTGCAAACCGCCCTCGACCAGATGGAACAGGGCATTACCGTTTTCGACAAGGATCTGAGGCTGACATGCTGGAACCGGCAGTTCCGCAAGCTTCTCGACTTGCCCGATGAGGTGATGCAGGTCGGCATACCCGTTTCGGAAATCGTGGAGCAGTTGCATCGTCGCGGCGACATATCGTTCAACGCCCAGAACGGCGTCATCCGCTCGCTCGCAGCCGTGCGCCAGCCATGGCGCATCAACATGAAATCGACCGGCAAGGTGCTGGAAATTCAATCCAATCCCATGCCGGACGGCGGCATCGTCGCGACCTATACCAACATTACCGCAGCCGTCGAAGCCGACGTCACACGCCAGAAGGCAGCCGAAATGCTGGAGCAGCGCGTGGCGGACCGCACCGCGGAACTGACCCGCGTCAACCAGCAGCTTGCCAAGGCTCAAACGGCAGCGGAAGAAGCCAATCAGGGGAAGACGCGATTTCTGGCGGCAGCGGGCCATGACATTCTGCAACCGCTCAATGCGGCAAGATTGTACAGCACCGCGCTTGCCGAAAAACTCGGGCGTTCCGAAACCAGCGAATTCGCCCGCAATATCGATTCCTCTCTGGAAGCCGTGGAAGCCATCCTGGGCATGGTGCTGGATATTTCGCGCCTGGATACCGGATCGCTCAAGCCCGACGTCTCGGTGTTTCGCCTCGACAGGCTGATGAGCCAGATTGCCACCGACTTCACCCCGCTTGCCACCGCCAAGGGGTTGAAATTGCGCGTTGTGCCGTCCAGCATCGTCGTCAAGACCGACCGCAACATGCTGCGGCGCCTGATCCAGAACCTTGTTTCCAATTCGATCAAATACAGCCGCAAGGGCGGTATCCTGCTCGGCGTCCGGCGTCGTGGTTCCTTTGTGGAATTGCAGGTGCTCGATACCGGCATCGGCATTCCTCCGCAAAAGCTGAAACTCGTCTTCCGGGAGTTTACGCGGCTCGATGAAGGAATGCGGGAAGCGGAGGGGCTTGGCCTCGGCCTTTCCATCGTCGACCGCATCGCGAGGCTGCTGTCGCTGCCATTGTCGCTGTCATCGACCCCCGGCAAGGGGACCATGTTCACCCTGCGCATTCCTGTTTCTCAGGAAAAAGTGCCAGCCGATGAGGTGAAAAGCCGCCGCGGCCTGCAACGCGCGCTGGAACTGACCGGGCTCAATGTTCTGTGCATCGATAATGATGCCAGCATTCTTTCGGGCATGGAAACGCTGCTTCGAGGCTGGGGCTGCCGCGTAACGACCCTGCGCAATGGCACGGCGTTGAAGAACCATTGCGCTGACCACGCCAGCCCTCCCGACGTGATCATCGCGGACTATCATCTGCTGCATGAGAACGGACTGGATATGATCGGCTTTGCGCGCGAGGCGTTTCAGGCCGAGATACCGGCCATCCTGCTGACAGCCGATCGTTCGAAAGAGGTCCGCCAGCGCGCCGAAGATGAAAATGTCACGGTGCTGCACAAGCCGCTTCGACCGGCTGCGCTGCGCTCGCTTCTATCGCATTTCCATCATGCGCGGCAGGACAATAAGTCAGCGCAGCATGCGGCTCAATAACCGGTCGCCATTCAATCCGCGTTCAGGGCATCATTTCCGATGCGCGACAGCAGGATAACCGCCTGGGTGCGGCTGTCGACCCCCAGTTTCTGCAACACTGCGGACACATGCGCCTTGACCGTGGCTTCCGATACGCCAAGCTCATAAGCGATCTGCTTGTTCAGCAAACCTTCCGCCAACATGGTCAGCACGCGCGTCTGCTGTGGCGTCAATGTGCGCAGCCGCGCGATGAGCGCCTCGATTTCCGGGTCGTGCGGATGGTCCAGTTCAATATCGGCCGGTGTCCAGATATCGCCCGCAAGAACGGCATGCACGGCCTCGCCGATCGTTTCCATGCTGGCGGATTTCGAGATGAAGCCGGAGGCGCCAAGTTCCACCGCGTGGCGGATCGTCGCCGCATCATCCGTCGCCGAAACGATGATGACCGGAAGCGCCGGCTGCAAGGCTTTCAACGTCACCAGGCCGGAAAGCCCCGTTCCGCCCGGCATCGTCAAGTCGAGCAGCAGGAGATCGATATCCTCTCGTTCGCCCACCAGTTTCTTGACGGCGTCAAAATCGCCGACTTCGATGATTTCAACACTCTGCGACTGTCCTGAAAGAACCTGCCTCAGTGCTCCCCGGAAAAGCGGATGATCGTCAGCGATGATGAAATGCATGAGCCTCGCGCGCCATTGTTTCAGGTCTCCTCCCTCGCGGTGCCGGTCAATCAGCCAGCCTTTCCGTTTTATGCCGTTTTTTGGCTCGGGCAACCAAAATTCACGTTGCTAACCCCTTTTCACAATCCTCATTGCCGCCATCTGGCCGCATTGTATATTAGGTTGAACATCGAAAATAACATAAGAGCAGCCCGGCCAACTTACTGGAAGGGAACAAAAAGGCATTTCATGACGCGCAATACGCTTTATCCAGAAATCCAACCGTTCAAGGAAGAGATGCTTCAGGTTTCTCCGCTGCATCGAATCCATGTCGAACAATGCGGCAATCCGAACGGCAAGCCCGTCATCATGATCCATGGCGGCCCTGGCGGTGGCATCACGCCCACCATGCGCCGCCTGCACGACCCCGAGCGCTACCGCATCATCCTGTTCGACCAGCGCGGCTGCGGTCGTTCGACCCCGCATGCGGAACTGCGTGAAAACACGACCTGGGATCTCGTGGCGGATATGGAGCATATTCGTGCGCATCTCGGCATTGATAAATGGCAGGTCTTTGGCGGCTCCTGGGGGTCGACACTCGGCCTTGCCTATGCGCAATCCCATCCGGAGCGGGTAGCGGAGCTTGTTCTGCGCGGCATTTTTATGATCCGCCGTTTCGAAGTCGACTGGATGTATTCCAACGGGGCAAGCATTCTCTTTCCCGATCATTTCGAGGCTTACCAGGAACATATACCCGAAGCCGAGCGCGGCGACATGATCGCCGCTTACTACAAGCGCCTCACCGATCGTGACCCGCAGGTGCAGCTTGAAGCAGCACGCCGCTGGGCGCGCTGGGAAGGCTCGGTCATTTCACTTCTGCCTGATCCGGCGCGCGTGGACGCATTTGGCGAAGACCAATACGCCATCGCCTTTGCGCGGATCGAATGCCACTATTTCCAGAACCGCGGCTTCCTCGATTCCGACGATCAGCTTCTGCGCAATGTGGACCGCATCCGGCATATTCCCGGCGTGATTATCCATGGGCGCTATGATGTCTGCACGCCGTTCATCAATGCCTGGCAGCTCAAGAAGATGTGGCCGGAAGCCGATCTCAGAACCGTCGAGGATGCAGGCCACGCCGTCACGGAACCCGGCATCACCCATGAACTGATCGAGGCGACAAAGCGTTTCGCTCAATAGATCGGGTGGACTGATTTCCTCGCGTAGGCGCTGCGCACTTTTACCGGAAATGCTTTAGAGCGGTTCCGGTTTAAATGGAATCGTCGGAACCGCTCTATCTATTTGTTTTGTCGCATTATCCTACGCAAAACCGCTGCGCACTTTTGGCTCGAAAATGCTTTGATGAAAAGGCGCCCTGTGGCGCCTTTTCCTTCATTCTCAGGTTCTGCCGCCCGGTGCAGCCTCGTTGCCCGGTTTTTCCGGCTCGCTGTCAAAACTCTTTGCTATATCCATGAAGCGGCGCATGAAGCGCTCCATATAGCTCATGGATTGCTCGAACTCCTGTTCGCTGGGCAAGCCCGAAGCAGCGCCGCCCTTACCTTCAAGGGCAGAAACTTTATCCTCCAGCTTCTTCACCCGATCCTGCAAGTCGGCAATGTCGTTCTCATAGGCCTCGCGATCCTCCGTCGCCATCTTGCAGACGAATTGGCCCTGCTGTTCTATGCAGGTGGAAATAGCGCCGGTTCTAGTATCCAGACGAATATAGCCGGATTCCGTGCCTTCCAGCCGATAACGCCCGTTTTCCTGCGCAAGCGCATTGGCCGGGGCAAGCGCAGAACCGAGAAGTGCAACAGCAGCCAGATTGCGGACCATCCATGTTTTTCTGTTCGGCATAATGCAATTCCCTTCCGCTTCTCTTTCCGATGTTCCCATCATATGGGAGGTTTACGACGAAAATCGAACATGCGGGACTTTGATTTCCGAAGAAATTCGGTCTAGAGAGCAGCCATGACAACTCAGATCATCTATAAGATCGCTCCGCGCACCCTTTGGGCACAAGCAGAACAGGCTGGCAGTTTTACCGGGGCTCCGGTTGATATCGCCGATGGCTTTATCCATTTTTCCACTGCAAAACAGGTACGGGAAACGGCAGCCAAACATTTCGCCGGCCAGCAGGATCTACTTCTGATCCATGTGAATGCTTCCGCACTTGGCGCGGGATTGAAGTTTGAAGTTTCACGCGGCGGAGCCCTCTTTCCTCATCTTTACGGCGAGCTGCCGCTTGCAGCCGTCTTGCAGGTCGACCCCTTGCCACTGGGGAATGATGGTCTTCACATTTTTCCGGAGCTGGATGATTAATGGGCGGGCTTTTTGAAACTCTGGGGCGACGCGCCCTTTTTGCCTTCGATGCGGAACAGGCGCACGGCCTTTCCATCGCCGGCCTGAAGACGGGCCTCGTCAGCTGCGGCGCGCCGAACGATCCGGCACTTTCCGTCAAGGTTGCGGGCCTCCAGTTTCCAAACCCGCTCGGCATGGCGGCAGGCTATGACAAGAACGCCGAAGTGCCGGATGCGCTGTTGAAGCTCGGCTTCGGCTTTACCGAAATCGGCACAATCACACCGCGCCCGCAAAGCGGCAATCCGCGCCCGCGCATTTTCCGCCTCGTGGATGACAGGGCGGTCATCAATCGCCTCGGCTTCAATAATGAGGGCCATGACGCAGCGTTCAAACGCCTGTCACAGCGCGCAGGCAGGAGCGGCATCGTGGGCGTCAATATCGGCGCCAACAAGGATGCGGAAGACCGCATTGCCGATTATGTTGCCGGTATTCGGCGTTTCTACCAGCTTGCGCGCTATTTCACGGTCAATATCTCTTCGCCCAACACACCGGGCCTGCGCAATCTTCAGGCACGCGAAGCCTTGCGCGAATTGTTGAGCCGTGTACTCGAAGCCCGCAATGAAGAGGGCAAGATGTGCACGCTGAAGCGTCCGGTTTTCCTCAAGATCGCACCCGATCTGGCGGATGAAGAACTGGACGACATCGCCGCCGAGGCGACCGAACAGAAGCTGGACGGCATCATTGTTTCCAATACCACGCTTTCACGCGCGGGCTTGAAAAGCGCCGAAAACCGCGATGAGACAGGCGGCCTCTCCGGCGCCCCGCTTTTCGACCGTTCCACCATCGTCCTCGCCCGCATGCGCGAGCGTGTCGGTCCTGACATGCCGCTGATCGGCGTCGGCGGTGTGGATAGCGCCGAAACGGCGCTGACCAAGATCAAGGCAGGCGCAGATCTCGTCCAGCTTTATACGGGCCTGATCTATCGCGGGCCGAACCTGCCTGCTGAAATCGTGCGCGGCCTGTCTGCCGCCGTAAAACGCGAGGGCGTTGCCAACATCGCGGTACTGCGCGACCGGGACACCAAAGACTGGGCCAGACGCGATCTGCCCGCATAATCAGGCGATGAATTCCGTACGATAGCGGCGCGGCAAGATGGCCAGAAGCGTGACGCCACGGATCGACAGAAACAGATTGAGCGCCAGCCAAAGCCCGTGATTGCCCATCACGGGCTTTGCCGCATAAAGAACCGCCAGAAAAAATGCGAGCGAAAAAAACATCATGTTGCGCATGTCGCGCGACCATGTGGCGCCGATATAGACCCCATCCATATGGAAGGCCAGCAGTCCGGTTATGCCTGTCAGCGCCGCCCAGGGGAGGTATTTCAGGGCTTCGGCATGAACGTCTTCCGCCTTGGACAGCAAGCCGATGATGGCATCGCCGAACACCAGCAGGAAAAAGGCGACTATGCTCGCCATGACCAGCCCCCAGACGAAAGTGAGCTTGGCCCCGCGCACAAAGGCCGGGCTGTAACGCGCCCCGATCGACCGACCGACAATCTGCTCGGCCGCAGCCGCCATGCCGTCCAGGAAGAAGCCTGCGACGAGGAAGAAGTTCATCAGGACGGCATTGGCCGCAAGCGTAACCGGGCCGAGGTCCGCGCCTGCCCGCGTAAAGAACGCAAAGGCCGTGAGAAGCAGGAATGAGCGGATCATGATATCGCGATTGACCGCGAACATGCGCAGGATTCCCTGCTTTTGAAATATCCGTGCCCGGTTGGGGCGCAGCGATGCGTCCTTGCGGAAATGCCGCAACACGATGAACATGCCGACAAGCGCAGCAACGGTTTCGCCCGTTACCGTCGCCCAGGCAACGCCGGTGACGCCCCAGCCCAGTTCCAGCCCGAGAACGATGCAAAGCACGATATTGATACCGTTGAGCAGCACCTGAAGGGCAAGGCCGACGACACCCTGTCCCCGCCCCAGAACGAGGCCCAGTATCGAATAGTTGATGAGCGCGACCGGCGCCGACAACATGCGGATCGACACATAGGTCGCCATCGCGTCCTGCGTGGCGGATGTCGGATGCATGAAGGTGGAAGAGACGGCGATGATGATTGGCAGGCAAAGGATCATCAGTCCGCCAGCAATAACCGCGATGATGATGGCGCGCCAGAAGATGGCCTGTTCTTCCACGGCGTCTTCGGCGCCCACGGCCTGCGCCACCAGCCCGGTCGTGCCGGACCGCAGGAAATTGAACATCGACAGCAGAAAGTCAAAGACGAGCGCGCCAATCGCCAGACCGCCGATCAGCTCGGCCTGTCCCATCTGGCCAACAACGCCCATATCGACAAGACCCAGAAGCGGGGTGGTGATGGCGGCAAGCGTCATGGGAATGGCGATCAGCATCACCATCCGGTGCGTTACGTCGAACGGCCTTGTTACGCCACCAGCACGTTGCAGCGACTGATCCATGATGCTTGTCCCGAATGTGTTCCCTCTGATCGAATTGATCTACTCTGGAATCAATCGAAACGACAGACAATTCGGCCACCGGATTGTCGCAGTTCCTGACAGCGGACTGTCAGGAGAAACAAGCCTGTTACAGGCTGGATCAAAAAGCGACATGCGGGCGCGAAAATGGTGATTTTCGAGCACCGGAACTTGCAACAAATTGCCATTTGCAGCCACAGATGGCGGCTTTTGGGACAGGTTCTTACAGTCCGAGCATCATCGCCCAATATATATAGGTGGGCTTGTTCTCGGGCGTGGCCCAGGCGAGGCCATAATGCTCGAAGATCGGATCGAGCATGTTCTTGCGATGGCCGGGCGATTTCATCCATGCGTCGAAGACAGCCTGTGTGTCGCGCTGTCCCGATGCCACATTTTCCGCTGCGGGCCCGCGGATACCGGCCTGCCGCAGCCGCGCGACGAAACCGTTACCCCAGCCGATGCTATGACCGATCTTGCCGTAGCTCGCCATACGCCGGGCCTGATAAAGCGCGGCCTGCTCAAGCTTCGAATCCGTCGCCATCAGCGGCAGGCCGTTTGCCTTCCGGATCGCATTGAAAATCGCGGTCGGATCGTTGTCGCTTGCAGCCAAAGCCTCGTTCAACGGCATTGCCGACAGTGCCAACGCTCCTCCGGCAAGGACGAGGAAACCACGCCGATTAAGTGTAAATCCTTGTTTTTTCTGCATTGCCTGCCTGATCTATTCAATCACCGAATGGAGTTCACTTCCGGTAGCTGAGGATACGGAGCAAAATAAAGGCAGGAATGACGACCGCCGCGCCAAGGATGAGATAATCGACAAAGCCTGAAATTGCCGAAAAGCCCATATTCCAAAGGCGCAGGATGAAATCGCGGATGCCGTAGAGAATATCGTACGGTGTCCAGTGAAACGCGCTCATGACCACGCCGACGACCAGCGAAATCAACACCAGCTTGATCAGGACGCGGGCGGGCGTATCGCCAAGAAAACGGTTCACACCATCCGACATGTACATCTCCTGTGTCGTTGTTGGTCAAAGCGGCAGATCTATCGCGCAAGAAATAGGCTCTCCGTGCAGCCCGCGCAAGTTCTGCCCCTGCTCATCGCTGCTTGCGGTATTCGCGCGGTGGCTTTTGCTTCTGCCGCGAGAACGAGCGGTTCATGCTGCGCGTATCGGTGAAGCCGCTTGCAACGGCCACGTCCAGCAGCGACAGGCCCGTTTCGGACAACAGTTCCTTGGCTTTCTTGACCCGAAGCTCTTCGCGAACCTCAAATGCCGTTCGGCCGAGTGCGAGCCTGAAGCCACGCTCCATCTGGCGAACGGAAATTCCCAGCCTGCGTGCAACATCGACCATCGGCACCGGGTCTTCCAGCGTTTCCTCGAAAATGCGGATCGCCTTGCGGATCATCGGCGAGCGCACGCCATTGAAACTCAAAGCCGGCTGCTCGGAACGGACAAGCTCATAAGGGATCATTAGGATGGATGCGCTCTTACGCGCCAGTTCCTCGGAAATCTCGTTCTGGATAATCGACAGCGCGAGCGACGCCGCCCCAAGCCCGCCGGCGCAGGTGAAGTGCCTTCGGCTGCGATGAAACAGGCTGGTCGTATCGGCTGTATAACCGTCGAAAAGCTCCAGAAAATCATCGCGATGGAACCAGTTCACGCAGCAATTGCGGTCCGGCAGAAGATCGGCTTCCGCCAGAAGAAAGGCAGCAGTGCAAAGACCAACCACAGTCTTGCCGCGTCGATCCGCGCGCTTGAGGAGATCGATCAGCGCCTGCTGTCGCGGCCGATATTGCCCAAGCAGCCCACCCACAACCGCAACATAATCGCAATCATCAAGCTCGCCGATAGAGGCGGTCGGCTCGATCACCATGCCGGAGCTTGACGTGACGGGATCTCCCGACAATGTGCAAATCTTCCATGCACAGCGTATCTGGCGGCTCTTGTCCCGATCATCGGCAGCAAGACGAAAAGGATCGAGGAAAAGGCTGAGCGCCGTCAGCGTAAAGCCCGGCAGCGCAACAATGCCCACCGACAGCCTGCGTTGCGGCGCATCCGTTGCCGTTTCCGGCTTCCTGTCCTGATCCCGTCCGGTTCCGTTGGTCACTTCGATTGCGCTCCTCCCTCCAAATCATATCTGCTTGGAGGAGGCTCATACAGTCAACGAAAATGCTTGGAAAGCTTCAACTGCTGCGCCTGATAGTTGGAACCAAGATCAATGCCGTAAAGCGCCGAAGGGCGATGCAGCATATGTTCGTAAACCAGACGCCCCACAATCTGCCCATGTTCCAGAATGAACGGAACTTCATGGCTGCGGACTTCCAGAACCGCGCGACTGCCGGTTCCGCCCGCAGCACTATGCCCGAAGCCCGGATCGAAGAAGCCTGCATAGTGAACGCGAAATTCGCCGACCAGAGGATCGAAGGGCGTCATTTCGGCTGCATAAAGCGGGGGCACATGCACGGCCTCGCGCGAGACGAGAATATAGAATTCGTCCGGATCGAGCACGAGTTCACGCGCGCCGCGATCATAGATCGGCTCCCAGAAGTCGAGAATGTCGTGCGCCGCACGCTTGTCCACATCGACAACCGCCGTATGGTGCTTGCCGCGATAGCCGATCAGCCTGTCGGCACCGCCGGAAAGATCGACCGAAAGGGCAATGCCGCCGCCGGAAATATTCGGCATTTCCGCTGCGACCAGCGTTTCCGCATCATGGAGCGCGGCAAGTTCGGCCTCGTCGAGTTGGGCCCTGCCCTTGCGGAAGCGTATCTGCGACAGGCGCGAACCCGTACGCACGACGATCGGAAACGTGCGCGGGCTGACTTCCAGATAAAGCGGACCGTGATACCCGGCAGGCACTTTGTCGAATTCCTGCGCTCCGTCGGCAATGACGCGGGTGAAAATGTCCAGACGGCCCGTCGAGCTTTTCGGATTTGCGGATGCGGAAAGCTCCGGCGACAGCGCTAGGCCTTCGAGAAGCGGGACGATATAAACGCAGCCCGTTTCAAGAACGGCCCCTGCGGTCAGGTCGATCTCGTGCAGTTTCAGCCGTTCCAGCTTATCGATGACCGGCGTGCCGGGCCCCGGCATGAAGGAGGCGCGGACACGATAGGCCTTTGCGCCAAGCCGCAGATCGAGGCTCGCAGGCTGGATCTGATCGGGATCGCGCGGGCGCGGGGACACCAGCAAACCGCTTTCAAACAGTGCGGCAATATCCGCATCCGCCAGAATTCCAGCATCTTTCTGCATCATCAACCCGACACTCCGTAGCCTAAGCACTGCTTGACAAAGACCATTGACCGGTCGCGGCGTCAATGCCAAGCCTTGGAGCCGATGGAAACCGGGTTTTCCGCAGGAATCGGAGCATTATCAGGCCAAATGGGACGCGCTTTTCCCGAAATGGGCCGGTTTCGGCATTGACGGCTCCCCTCAACAGGCATAATGAAAAACCGTTCCGTGGTGATTTGGCCGGCCGGCTTGCAGCCACGTTAAAGAATTCGCTAAAAAAGGCCGCGGTTCGTTACCGGCCTTTTGCGTGTTCGCAAGGCCGGTTTTTTATTGGCCGCCGAGGCTTTGCTTTCCGCCCCGGCCGACCAGCTTTTCGACAGGTTGGAAAAATGACGACAGAAAATACCCGCAAGTTTCGCCCCGCGACCGAACTCGTGCATGCCGGATCGCTCCGCTCCGGATTTGCCGAAATGTCGGAAGCAATGTTTCTGACGCAAGGCTTCCTCTATCCGAGTGCCGAAGCTGCCGAAGCGCGTTTCAAGGGCGAAGATCCGGGTTTCATCTATTCGCGTTACGCCAACCCGACCACCGACATGTTTGAAAAACGCATGTGCGCGCTGGAAGGCGCCGAAGAAGCGCGCGCCACCGCATCCGGCATGGCGGCGGTGGCCGCGGCCATACTGTGCCAGGTGCAGGCCGGCGATCACGTGATTTCCGCCCGCGCCGTCTTCGGCTCCTGTCGTTACATCGTCGAGACGCTTCTGCCGAAATATGGCGTCGAGATCTCGATCATCGATGGTTCCGACATCGAAAACTGGAAAGCGGCCGTTCGCCCGAACACCAAGGTCATGTTCCTTGAAAGCCCGTCCAATCCGACGCTCGAAATCATCGACATCGCTGCCGTCGCGCAGATCGCCAATGAGGCAGGCGCCAAGCTCATCGTCGACAATGTTTTCGCCACGCCGCTTTTCCAGAAGCCGCTGGAACTTGGTGCCCACATCGTCGTTTATTCCGCAACCAAACATATCGATGGCCAGGGGCGTTGCCTTGGTGGCGTTGTGCTGTCCGATCGCGAATGGATCGAAAACACCTTGCAGGATTATTTCCGGCATACCGGTCCGGGCCTCAGCCCTTTCAATGCATGGATCATGCTGAAAGGCCTTGAGACATTGGCCGTCCGCGTGCGCCAGCAGACGCTGTCGGCGGCTGCGGTCGCGGACTTCCTTGCAGGCAAGCCGGGCGTCAAGCGCGTGATCTATCCGGGACGGGCCGACCATCCGCAGGCCGACATTATTGCCAAACAGATGACGGGCGGTTCAACGCTCATTGCTCTGGAACTGGAGGGCGGCAAGGAGGCTGCGTTCAAGTTCCAGAACGCCTTGCAGGTCTTCAGCATCTCCAACAATCTGGGTGATGCAAAAAGCCTGATCACGCATCCGGCAACCACGACGCACAAGAACCTTAGCGACGAGGCGAAAACCGAACTTGGTATCTCGGACGGCCTGCTTCGGATATCGCTCGGCCTTGAGGATACGGACGATCTCGTGGAGGACGTGGAAGCAGCCCTGAAGGCGGCTCGCTGAACGCAGGCTCCCCATATTGTGGCTTTTTGGGCCGCAAACAGAGACCTAAACGACGCAATTGCCGAATATTTCGGCAATTGCGTCGTATTTGCTGCCCATATTGTTGACCTCTCCCGCAACTTTAGCGATAGGAGGGCGAATAGCGGCGTAAAGCGAACCGACGAACCGTTAAATGGACAAGCATCATTGCGATCCAGATTGCAGGATGACAGGGCCGG
Organism: Brucella anthropi; assembly: GCF_046630315.1. GTDB lineage: Bacteria > Pseudomonadota > Alphaproteobacteria > Rhizobiales > Rhizobiaceae > Brucella > Brucella anthropi_A. The sequence goes on from NZ_LQBD01000011.1 coordinate 44,356, forward strand.
TGTGAATGCAGGGCAGTGCGCATGTATAGAGCGGTAACGCGGGGGATCGAAGTTTCGGTCGAACCTTTTTATCTGGAAGAGCAATCCGAGCCGGACGAAAACCGTTATGTCTGGGGCTACCGTATAACGATCGCCAATAATTCCGCAGAAACAGTCCAGCTTCGCTCGCGCTACTGGCAAATCACCGATGCAAACGGACGTGTCGAGGAGGTGCGCGGCGCAGGTGTGGTTGGCGAACAGCCAACACTTGAGCCCGGCGATTCATTTCAATATTCATCGGGTTGTCCGTTGACCACCACGTCGGGGGTCATGGTGGGGCGCTATCAGATGCAGAATACGGGCGGCGTCATCTTCGAGGTCGATATCCCCGCTTTCTCGCTCGACATTCCAGAACAAAGACGAACCTTGAATTAGAAATAACTAACTTTTAATTTTCATCGAAAGAAAAAATATTTAAGCGATAATGCCAATACTCGCCTGCCTTTATGCAATTAAATATCGCGATGATTTTTCATTGGATTCATATCACCTTCAGATGTATCAAGATAATAAATGAGACGAGATCGCACTCGCCCCACATAAACATGCTATATAGTATATAAGGCTCATTATATGAGCACAACCTTTAGAACTCTCCTGTTCGCTGCAATTTTCTGCCTTTACTGGATAACGGTTAATCCCTTCATCGACCTTAGAAATCCTGACGTTCTGCTCGCACAGGAAACAGGAAATGCTGTCCAGCAGCTACTTTCGCTTCTGCTCACGGCGCTAGGCCTTCGCGTGATATGGCGAAACACGCGCCTGACAGCAGTTGTCTTCTTTCCGGCTCTCACTGTATTGCTGACCTGGCAGTTGATGACTGTCATTTTCTCCAGCCATCCAGACCTCTCCATCCGGCGCTATATATTCAGCCTGACCGTCTTCATAACCAGCCTTGTTTGGATACTGGTACCGGAAGACGAAGAACATTTTATTCATATGATAAAATTCCTGTCTCTTTGTATTCTTGGACTGGCTTATTTCGGCATCCTGTTCCTTCCCGCAGTTTCCATACACAACCTGTCTGAAGTTCTTGAACTTGTGAATGCAGGATCATGGCGCGGGCATTTCGCCCATAAGAATATCGCCGGTCCGGCAATGGTGGTTCTTGCCTGCTATGGTATGTATCTCTGGCGTGCCAAAGCGCGGCTTGCGGGTGCTATCATCGTCCCGTTCGCACTGTTCTTCCTTTACAAGACCAACAATAAGACCTCGATCGGCCTCGTCATCATCTCATTCAGCATGGCCTATTTGATCAGCAAAACACGCAGCTTCGCACTCAAGGCGTTGCTGGCTTACATTCCCCTGCTCCTGGTGGCATTCCTGACATTGGGTACCGTATTGTTCCCAAGTGCACGTGAGCTGGTACAGAATTTCTCGTCTGATCCGACGTTCACAGGAAGAGCCGATATCTGGAAATTTGCGGTTACCCAGCTCGGGAAGCATCCGCTGATGGGCTATGGCTATGAAGCTTTCTGGGCAACATCGAGCTTGGTGAATGGCGGCTATGACGTCGAGACCTGGGCGGCCAGGGCGGGACACGCTCACAATGCCTACCTCAATGTCGCGATCACGACGGGTATTATCGGCGTTATCCTTTTGATCTGGTGGATTGTCTGGTGCCCGCTCCGGGATTTCCACAAGGCGCAAAACTCGGGAAACGCCCCCAGCCTGTCGCTCATGTATCTCCAGATATGGATGTTCATGATGCTATACGCCAATCTGGAAACCGCTTTCTTTGTCAATCGCGGCCCGGTCTGGTTTTCGCTTCTCACAGCCACAATGGGTCTACGTCTGCATGCCAAAGCCAGCCAGATCATGTCACCCGATAGAAAAATGGCCCGCCATGCCCAGCGGCGAGCCATTCCCCTGCTTGCAACCCGTCAAGCCTGGAGCACGCCTTCCGAAAGGGAAAACATTCCGGACAAAGGGCGTCCTTAAAAACAAATGGATAGAGCGGTCCCAACGACCCTTTTTCAGGATTCGTCCTAAGATTGTTCGGCAAACTCCGCCGGATCGAACTCATAGAGCTTGGAGCAGAATTCACAGGTCACGGAAATCTTGCCGTTGTCGACACTGTCCCGGATTTCCTCGGCTGTAAAACCCGACAGCACACCGGCAATCTTTTCACGCGAGCATGAGCACTCATCCAGCACCTGCACGGCGTCAAACACACGCACGCCGCGTTCATGAAACAGACGATAAAGCAGCCGTTCCGAACCGACTTGCGGGTCTGTCAGTTCCGAGCTTTCGATCGTGCCGACCAGCGAACGGGCCTCGTCCCACGCATCGTCTTCCGGATGAATGGCAGCTTCGGCTTCATCCTCATCGCCGCCCGGCAGATCGGGAATGCGTGCACGCAGTTCGGATTCCGGCAGGAACTGAATAATCAGCCCACCAGCACGCCACTGTTCAACCGGCTTTCCATCGGTCCCGCGTTCGACAAGCTTGGCGACGCTCAGCTTCAGATCGGTCGGAATCTGTTCCGACTGACGGAAATAGGTCGTCGCGATTTCTTCCAGGGTCGAGCCATCGAGCGCCACAATGCCTTGATAACGCTGGGTATAGGCTCCCTGATCCACGGTGAATGCGAGCGAGCCCCGTCCGAGCAGTTCCTCGGGCTTCGTCTTGTGGGCGGCAATCGCATCCTGCAAGCGCTCTTCGTCAAACCGCGCATAGGCACGCACCGAACGCGGCGTGCGGAAATCGACCACCAGCATATCCACAGGACCGTCGGACTGCGTCTGGAAGATGAACTTGCCCTCGAATTTCAGCGACGTGCCAAGCAATACGGTCAGCACCGTTGCTTCCGCCAGCAGGCGGGCAACTTCTTCCGGGTAGTTGTGGCGCTTCAGAATGCCGTCGATGCTCGCGCCAAGCTGAACCGCGCGACCACGCACGTCGAGCCCTTCCACCTGAAAGGGCACGACGGCGTCATCGCCTGCGAAGCCGAAATCTCCCAGGTTGACCTGAATGTTCTCGACTTCGGTATGCTCGTTGCCGGTCTTGTCAGCCAAATTATGCTCCCAGATTGCGGCTTTGCAGGCACCAGGCCAGAATGGCTTTCTGGGCATGGAGCCTGTTTTCCGCTTCATCGAATACGACCGATTGCGGTCCATCGATCACTTCATCCGTCACTTCCTCGCCGCGATGGGCAGGCAGGCAGTGCATGAAAAGCGCCTTCGGATCAGCTTTCGCCATCAGTCGCGCATTGACCTGATAGGGCATGAAAACGTTGTGGCCGCGGGCATGATCTTCCTGCCCCATCGAAACCCATGTATCGGTCACGATGCAATCCGCACCGCTTGCCGCCTTATCCGGGTCGATGGTGGACATGATGCCCGCGCCATTGGCTTTCGCCCAATCGACATATTGCGACTTGGGTTCGCTGCCTTCCGGCGTTGCGATATTGACGTTGAAATCAAAACGCGCCGCAGCTTCGACCAATGAGTGGAGGACATTGTTGCCATCCCCCATCCAGGCAAAGGTCTTGCCTTTGATCGGGCCGCGATGTTCCTCATATGTAAGAACGTCGGCCATGATTTGACAAGGGTGCGTGTCGTCAGTCAGCGCGTTGATGACCGGAACAGTCGCATATTCGGCCAGTTCCAGCATGCGTTCATGCGAGGTGGTGCGGATCATGATCGCATCGACATAGCGCGACAGGACCTTCGCCGTATCGGCAATGGTTTCACTGCGTCCGAGCTGCATTTCCGAGCCGGTCAGCATGATTGTCTCGCCGCCAAGCTGGCGCATGCCGACATCGAACGATACGCGCGTGCGGGTCGAGGGCTTTTCGAAGATCATTGCAAGCACCTTGCCTGCAAAAGGTCTTTCAATCTCGCCAGCCTTCAGGCGCGCCTTGCGCGCCTTGGCATCTTCCATGATTGCACGAAGTTCCGATGCCGGAACGGCGGAAAGGTCGATAAAGTGTTTGATCCCGTTATCGTTAGCCATGATATTACGCCGTCTTGCTGATCGGATTTGCAGTTGCGAGCCGTTCGACCGCCGTTTCGATGCGCTTCAAGGCTTCGCGCGCCTCTTCCGGCGTTGTAATCAACGGGGGAAGCAGGCGGACGACATTGTCGCCGGCACCGACGGTCAGGAAATGTTCGTCGCGAAGCGCCTGGATGAGGCTGGTGTTCGGCACCACGCATTTGATGCCGATCAGCAGGCCGCGTCCGCGGATTTCGGAAACAATGCCGGGATAGCGATCGACGATGGAGGCAAGGCCCTGCTTCATGACGAGCGCGGTTGCCTGAACATTGTCGAGGAAGCCTTCGGCCAGAACCACATCGAGCACCGCATTGCCGACGGCCATGGCCAGCGGATTGCCGCCATAGGTCGTGCCGTGGACGCCAGCCGTCATGCCCTTGGCAGCTTCCGCCGTCGCAAGGCAGACCCCCATCGGGAATCCGCCGCCGATGCCCTTGGCGACAGCCATGATGTCCGGCTTGATACCGGCCCATTCATGGGCAAAAAGCTTGCCCGTGCGGCCAACCCCGGTCTGGACTTCATCCAGGATCAGCAGGAGGCCCTTCTCGTCGCAGAGCCGGCGCAGCATACGCATGAATTCTTCCGGGAAACCACGCAGACCGCCTTCGCCCTGCACAGGCTCAAGCAGGATCGCCGCCGTCTCGTCGGTGATTGCCGCACGCAATGCCGCTTCATCGCCGAAAGCTACCTGATCGAAACCCTCGACCTTCGGACCAAAACCTTCGAGATACTTGGCCTGACCGCCTGCGGCGATGGTGGCCAGCGTGCGGCCATGGAAGGCGCCCTCAAAAGTGATGATGCGGAAACGCTCCGGGTGGCCGCTGACATATTGATAACGGCGCGCGGTCTTGATCGCGCATTCAAGCGCCTCCGCGCCGGAATTGGTGAAAAAGACCTTGTCGGCGAAGGTGTTGTCGACAAGGCGCTGCCCGAGTTTTTCCTGCGCCGGAATTTCATAGACATTCGACAGATGCCACAGCTTTTCGGCCTGGGCCTTCAATGTCTCCACCAGATGCGGATGCGAATGGCCAAGCGAATTCACCGCGATACCCGCCGCAAAATCGAGATAACGTTCGCCGTCTTCGGTAATGAGCCAGATGCCCTCACCTCGCTCGAAGCGCAGAGCCGCACGATTATAGGTGTCGTATAGCGGTTGCACGGTCGTAGCGTCGGTCATAACGTCAGGCCTCCAAAGCCCTTTTCTAGCAGCCTGCCCGGCAGGCAAGACTGTGTTTCCCACAAACAGTTCCCGGGCGCTCGAACCGGTTCCCACCATTCGAAAATCGCCCGATATTCCATTCCCAACGGCCACGAAAAACAATGAAACGTGAGAGGAATGGCCCGGATGGCATCGTGCTCCTCGCCTGAGCCTCCGGCAGAAATAAAAAACCGCCCCCAGGGCGGCAATTTATCTCGCGCGTATATTGGCGTTCATGGAAAAAATGTCAATCAAAGCGAGCGCGTTTGACAGTCATCTTTCGGCATGACTTCATGCATTTTCTCCCCCTTGCGGCATTCTGCGGCCAGAGACGACTTTACGCGGGCTACAGCGCCCTATAGAAAAGACCCTTCCCCGGTGGAGGCTGCCAGACGGCACGTCCGCGCCGCAAGTTTGCAATGTTCCATCCTGAAACAGTCCGGGTTTCCAGTGCAGGAATAATTGCGTGCAAAATTTTGGCGCGACACCAAAGAAAAACCGTCTTTGGCACCCAAGTTGGGGAAAACCGTAAAAATGGAATCTGCCTGACAAGGCTATCCCTTGTCATGGAGTCATTCGATATTGTAGTTTCTTTCTAGAGATTAAAGCTACATTTCGTGCGACGGACCTAGTCACCCGGATAGATATGGTGTTTGCGCTTGGAGCAATCCGAGAACACTAGTGGATTCCGGATAACGAAAATGATTGGAGCCCAGGGCGATGAACTGGACAGACGAACGCGTCGAACTACTGAAGAAACTGTGGGGCGAAGGCTTGAGCGCAAGCCAGATCGCAGCGCAGCTTGGCGGCGTGAGCCGTAATGCAGTGATCGGCAAAGTGCACCGTTTGAAGCTTTCAGGCCGTGGCAAGACCACGACCGCTGCTCCACGCAGCAAGAAGGTCAATACGGTCGCCGCAGCGCCACGTCCTGCGGCACAACATGCAACCGGCGTCCATACGACGACCATGCGCACGGCAACAGTCACCAAGACGGTTGGCGCCACCGCGCTTCAGGTCGATTATGCCGTGGACGTTGTGGCAGAAACCGTGGTCAAGCCAGCCTCCGATGTGGTGGTGCCGATTTCGCGCCGTCTTTCGCTGCTGCAATTGAGCGAACGCACCTGCAAATGGCCAATCGGCGACCCGCTGAACGAAGACTTTCATTTCTGCGGGCATGAATCCGGTGAATCGAGCCCCTATTGCAGCTATCATTCGCGTCTGGCCTTCCAGCCGACGGCCGAGCGCCGCCGGGCCCGTTGATATAAGGGAATAGGTGAGTAAGGGAATAGGTGAGTAAGGGAGTAGGGGAATAAGGGAATAGGTCTGACGATATCGTCGGCATTCCCTTTTCTATTTCCGCGCTTTTCTCAGGGCACAACCAAAAAGTGGCGGCGTGCGAGGCGCACGGAGACTTTTGGAACGGGGCTTCTGCCCCTACTCCCCTACTCCCCTATTCCCTTACTCCCCTACTCCCTTCCTCGTAGACCTTCAGCGTGCGATCAGCGATTCCGCTCCAGCTATAATCGCGCGCGATCCAGTCGATCATTGCTTGTGACTGTTCAGCGGTCAGCGGATTGTCGATCTTCCGTCGCAGCGCGTTCTTCAATGCATCGACATCGCCGAGCGGAAAGTAACTATCCTCCGAAAGCCCCACTTCAACATTGGCGGTGATATCGCTTGCCAGCACATTCAGGCCATATCCCATCGCCTCCAGAAGCGCGATCGGCATGCCTTCATGGCTGGACGGCAGGATAAACAAGGCCGCCTGGCTGAACAGGGCCGACAATTCTTCTCCCCGCAGCGCACCCGTGAGCACGACCCCGGGAACAGCCCCGGCTCTCGCACGAACCGCCCCGGCATATTCCGCCGTATATTCCGCCGAACCGATCAGGGCCAGCTTGAGGGAAGGGTCGGAAAGCTTCGCAAAGGCGTCGATCAGATCAAGCTGGCGTTTTTCGGGAACGATCCGCGCCACAAGGGCGATGTAGCGACCAGGCGTCAGGCCATGTTTTTCCAGCCAGGCCCCATCCTTGCAGGCAGGACGGAGCGTGACGCCATTGGGAATGAAGGTGATCGGCACATGATAATGCTGACGCATGGTTTCAGCGATGTCGTTGGAGACTGCGATACGTGCATTCGCAAAGCGCATCCCACACCATTCGCCAAGCTTCAGCATGGTGCGTGCAAGCCGCCCCCACTTCTGACGATTATAGTCGAAACCGTGATGCGTCACCACCGTACGCAATCCCAGCAGGCGCGCCAGCGGAACGGCGAGAGCCGGGCCGATTGCGTGGATGTGCAGAACGTCCGGCCTCTTGAACCCGGCGCGCAGCACGCCCAGAACCGTGTGGACGATCGCCTCGAATTTCATGGAGGTCGGAGCCCAGATCGGCGTTACCCGCACACCGTCCCATAGATAAGGCTGTTTCTGTTCCAGATAAGGGCGTCGCCCGATGACCTCGACGTCCCACCCCTTCGTCACATAAAGCCGGGCCAGTTCCTCGACATGTTTTTCCACACCACCCTGAACATTTGGAACACCGCGCAGGCCCAGCATCATGACACGCGGTCGTTTGTCGTTTCGGACCATCAAAGTGCCCCCAACTCGGCGTAAAGCTCAAGCGTGCGGTTTCTATATGCCTGTGGCGAGAATTCATTGCCGGCCCAGATCCGGCCCGCATTGCCCATCCTGCGCCGCCCCTGCGCCGATAACCCCGCCAGATCGCCCAGAACACGGGCAAGGTCATCAACATCGCCCGTGCGTGAAACCATTCCGGTTTCGCCCTCGATAATCATCTCGGGAATTCCGCCGATATTCGCGCCGATGACCGCCACCCCAAGCGCATAGGCTTCGAGAATGCTGATCGGGGCATTCTCATACCATTCAGACGGCAAAACGAGCGCCTTCGCTTCGCCGATCAGCCGGTGCAGCCGTTCTCCCGAGACATAACCGGCAAATGTAACATCGCCACCGGTCTCGGCCGCGAGCGCCTTCAATGACTGCTCTTCCGGTCCGGTGCCCGCAATGACGAGTTTCTGGCCCGCGCTGGCCGCCGCACGAATGAGCGTGCCGATCCCCTTTTCCGGCGCCAGTCTTCCCACATAGGCGAAGTAATCCCCCTCATCCGCATAGGGTTTCAGATCGTCGGTATGGGCAAAATTCGGGATGTAGACCAGCTTCTCTTCCGGCCAGCCCCATTCGGCAAGTTTCGCAATATAAAAACGGCTCGGCACAACGATCCGGTCAAGTGTATTGCGGTAAAGGCCAAGCATGCGGTGGATTGCCGTCTCGACGAAAACCAGCCCGCTCAAGGCCTTGGAATCCTTGATGCATTTGTGAAGCGCCACATTGTAGATGCGGCCGCCCTTGCATCGCTCGCAGATCTGGTTGTGCGACAACATCTTGTAGGCCGGACAGGCCAGCTTCAGGTCATGGGCCGTCATGACCGTCGGAATACCGGCATCCTTCAGAACCGGGAAAATCGACGGCGACAAATGGTGGTAGATATTGTGCGCATGCGCGACGTTGGGGCGGAAGCGGTCGATGAGTGCCTTGATCCGGTCCCGCGCCTCCCATGAATAAATGATCTTGCCCGCCTGCACGACTTTGGTAAGCGGGCTGCTCTCCCGGCCATATTCGATTTCGGACACGAAATAGGACGACCAGTCGGATACAAGATTATCCGGATGCTGCATGGCAAAGGGTGCCGTCTGCCAGCCGATCTCGGAAAATAATCTGATGTGATCGAGGAAAACTGTTTCAGCACCGCCGCGCCGATAAAAATAATTGTTGATCGCCAGCAGGCGATGTTCCCTGTCATTTACATGCGTCAAGCAGCACCTCGTTGCGCACCAATGCGCGCCAATGCCTCGCGAACGGAAAGAACAGCCGCTCCGCTTTTTACGGCATGGGAGACGAGGTGTTCAAAAGTCTCAGGCTTGCAACCGAACTCGGTCGGCGTATCGCTGATATCATGCGTATAGAACACCAGCCAGCCGGGTTTTGCGCTCACATCGTCAATCCAACGGGTCTGGCGCCAGGCCCCGTCATCCGGCTGCCTGATTTCCACCGCTTGCAAGAAGGCGAGATCGATCACGCCGCGATTGATGCGATTGCCACCCCCGCGACATGTTGCAAAACGGTCGGCGAAAAGCCGCCGCGACATGACCGACGAAGCGCAATAGGGATAGGCGAAATTGCGCGACCCGACATGATCGGGATCGAGCGCATCGAGACAGACCGTATTGCGGTCGAGGTCGGACGCTATTTCCTCGGCACCGACGTAAGGCACCTTGAGGTGGTCATAGGTATGGCAGCCCAATTCGTGCCCACGCTCGGCCAGCCTGCGGCATCCTTCCTGCGTAATCAGGTTTCTTCCGGCTTCTTTCGTACCAACCAGATTTCCTGCAATATAGAAGGTGCCGTGAACCGCATATTTATCCAGAATGGCAGCCCCGGCGCTTTCCGCCGTGTCGGGCACATCGTCAAATGTAAAGGTGATGATCCGCTCGTTTTTCGGCAGACCGAAAGGCCGCAATGGAAACCGGCGACTGATACTGTCGTTCAGCCGAATGGCATACCATTCCAGGCGACTGCGCGCCCTGTCGAGACTATCCATTTCCACCATTGCCCCCGCGCCCTGCTCCCCCAAAAGCTGTTTCAGACGAGCCTTGCCCTAGCCTGCAAGCGCAATCCGAAGACAGCAATCATGATACAGAACCATACTGCCCCACCGTTCTGAAAGAACGTCGTTTCCATACAAGACATATATAAACCGTAAAGCCAAAGGCGAATATAAAGAAGCGTTAATATAGGGCCGTTATCTGTGCTTTCCGCTTCCTTAATATATCGAAGCGGCAACACCATTATCCAGACAAGCGTCAGAATTAAACCAATAATTCCCGCACTAATCATCATATCCAGAAAAGAATTATGCGCATTGAAGGCTGCAACAGCCCAGCTTGCGCCTCCTCCGCCCGCATAGACCATTTCCGGAGTTTTCCAGAACGAGTCCAGCCCATAGCCGAAAATCGGTTTGGCGGAGATAGCGGCGAATGCGAGTTTCCAGATGTCGGATCGATTTGTGAAGCTGGCATCCACACCGAAGCTCTGGACAAGTTCGCGCAACGGATCGAAAACCGCAGCGCCAACGGCAATGATATTGAAAGCGGCTATCCCACCGATGACAATGAATACACGGGTCCATCTCAGCCGCACAAACACCAGCGACATCAAGACGATAAAGGGCAGCATGGCCGTAGATGTCTTGCCGCCCGTATGCAGAACGAAGAACACACAAAGCGCAACGATCAGCAGACCCGTTTTCGGCAGGCCGGTTTTCCAGATATAGAGCCCGAAAAAACTCAACAGAACCAGAGAAGCAGCGGCCGCATTCTTGTGCGGATAATGGCCGCGCCATGCACCGGCCAGCATGGGCTCGATGACTTCGGTAGCCTGATGAATGGCCCGTTGCGGCAGAAAGATGACGCCGAAATAGGCAAAAGCCAGCGTTATCAGCGAGCCGATTGCCAATAACCGCGCCATCTGACGTTCGGATTGCGGCAACAGGAGAAAAATGCTCGCATTGAATGCCGTCAGGACAGACAGAACGACCTTTTTGCCTGCGATCATGGGATGGGCCGACAGCAGGGCAGTCACGAAAAGCCAGAAGAAGATCAGGCCGATCAGAAAGCGCGGCTGCATGACGGCATTGCGCATCGAACTGTTGAATGCGCAAGCCAGAAAGCCGCCGGTGAGAAACAATGTGACCATCTGGTTGAGCGAGCTGGAATCAGCGGCCTTGGCCGTCACCCCGGTGACAGTGCCAAGATCGGGATAGGGGCTTGTCCCGATCCAGACGAACAGGAACATGCAAAGAAAAAGAACGGCCCCAACAGCCGACGAGACCTGCGATTGGGTCTCCTCGCGGTAATGGACCGATCCTTCAGCCAAGTCAGACCAGAGCCTCGCGGTTTCGGCGCCATGCGCCAAGATAGCCCAGACCGAGCGCGAGAATGACACCAAGCCCCATGCCTGCAATGCCGCCTGCGGCCCCCAGCACCACCGTTCGCGGCGGCCAGCTGCGGCTGATCGGCGGAATTGCCGTCGAAATGATGCGAATATTGGTCGCATCGAGCTGCTGGCGCTGGCTCGTCTCAGACGAGCGGGTCAGAAACGTGTTGTAGATCGATACTTTGGCCGCCATGTCCCTTTCGAGATCCGAAAGCTGGACCTGCGCATCATTGTCGAGCGCGACCGCCGAACGGGCGGAAGCGGCCTGTGCATTCAGCGCCGCGACAACAGCATTGGCCTGATCGAGATCGACCTTGGCCGATTGCAGGATACGTGCCCGCTCCTGCGCCATCTGCTGTTCCAGACCGGCAAGCTGGCGTTCCGTGTTCATAAGCTCGGGATAGCGCGGCCCATAGGTCATGGCGAGCGCATCGTAACGCTGTTTCAACGCCGCATATTGCCCACGCAGATTTGTCATGGTGGGTGACTGCAACGTGCTGGCCGGGCTGACGGCATTGCCGGTGTCCCGTGTCAGTTCCTCATAGCGCGTGCGCGCATCGGCCACGCGCGCTTTCGCATCGACCAGCTTGGAATTGATCTGCGTCATCGACTGGGTGCTGACGAGTTCCCCGCCCGCTGTTTGCAGACCGTGCGCCCGGCGAAAGGACGCGACTTTTTCTTCCGCTTCGGTTGCCGCCTTCTGCAACGAGGCCAGGCGCTCGGAAAGGGCGGCGGCAGCGCGCCCTGCCCCATCCGCATCGGCCTGTGCGACTTCTTCCTGGAATGCATTGGCCAGCGAATCCGCGACTTTCACCGATTTTTCCGGACTATCCGTCCAGACGGCAATCGTCACCAGATAGGATCGTTCAGGCCGGGCGACATTGATGCGCTGTGACAGGGCGCGAACCGCCGTCAGCGTATCGTCTTTCGGGCCCGCGGGCTTGCCGAGGCCCAGCATGGCGCGAAGATCGAAAGCCGGCGGAGGAGGAACGAACTCCTCATCCTCGTTCAGTTTCAAATCCGTCACGACCCGCCGCAGCACATTGCCGGAAGTCAGGATGCGCATCTTGCTTTCAATGTCGAGAATCTGGCTGTCGGCCTGCAAGCTCTGGGCATAGACATCATTGGGCAACAACTGAAGCCCAGAAGGGGGAACCAGCAAGTCCGTATAGGCGGTATATCGCGGCTTCGCCGTCATGCCATAGGCGAGCCCCGCCAAGGCACCCATTATTGCAAGCACCGCGATCAGAACCCACCGCGCCCGCATCCAGGCCAATGCTTCGAACAGGTCGAGTTCGGGCAGCATCAACCCCTTGCTTGCAGGAGCAACCTTTTCAGAAAGTTTTTGTGTCTCGCGAACACCGTGCGTTTCACGCCCGACCGCGCGCAGCCGGTCCTCGACGGAAGCCGGATTTTCACTATCCGTCTCCGTCAACCGGGCTTTCGAGGCGAGATCGCGCAAGGTATACATTAGTTATTCCTAAAGTTCACTCGACAGCGCAAACAAGGCGCTTCTGTTTTTCTTAGACTTAAAGATTAAAAAAATCGGTTAATGAAAGGCAATTCCATGCAAGGGTGTCACCAAAATACACATTGCCATCTTTTACTCCTGTGATTGGGCATAATTTTCGCTCGACATGCTTGGCACTCCATGTTTTTCGGCGTTAAGAGAAAGCGGACGGGAAATAATCCGGTTCACTGTCATAACCATCCCTTGAAATTTCAAGCGCGTCTTAAGCACGCTGGGCCGGAGCGGCCCGAACATTCGGTATGAAATCTTGAAACGCCATTGGTCGACATTCCTGTCCTACGCAGCTTCGAGCGGCAGCCTTTTTGCGGCAAATATCGCGCAGCTTTTCACCTTTGCCATTCTGGCACGATATCTCGGCTCGCATGAGTTCGGCCTGTTCGTGACCGTGATGGCCGTTACCAGCATCGCGACTTTTATCTGCGGCCTTGGCGGCGCGGAATGTCTTGTGCGCCGCGTCGCACAGGACCGGGCGATCTATCCGGCAATGCTTGGCCATAACCTCATTCTGATCGGAATAACCGGCGTCATTCTCGTCGCGGCGGGCATGCTCATCCTGCCCTTCTGGCTGAGCGGCTCGCCTGAATTTTCGGGGCATCTATCGGGGCTTTTCCTGCTGCTCGTCACCAATATCGTTCTGGTGCGCCTTATCCTGCTGGTCGAACAGATCTATATCGCGCATACCGATTTCGTATCCGCCAATCTTTCCGTCGTCGGGTTTGCCATCGCCCGTACCATCGCCGCAGCGATTGCATGTCTTCTGTTCGGTGTCTCCACCGTTGTCGGATGGGCCTACTGGCAGTTTGCGGTCCATGTTCTGGTCGCCATCGTCTATGGCTTGTTCCTGCGCAGGCTCGGGCGGCCGCAATATACAATCGTCCGCGATGAACTTCGGCTCGGCGTGATGTTCGCATCGCAATTCATTTTCAAGGCAGTGCGCCAGAATGCCGATCTTCTGCTTCTCGGCACATTGATGCCGCCCAGCATCGTCGGCAGCTATGGCGTTACCCGCCGCATCATCGACAGCAGCACATTGACTGTCGAGGCGATGAACCGTCTTGTCTATCCCCATCTGGCGCGTGCGAGCGCAAACGGCATCCATCATGCCCTGCCGATCACCATGCGCCTGCTCGGTGCAGCATTCGGCATCGGCATATGCACGTCGCTGGCTGTTTTTATCGTCGCGCCTTACCTGCCATATCTGTTCGGCAGTGAATATGACACGCTCGTCTCCTTCTGCCGCACGCTTTGCTGGATCACGGTGTTTGTTGCCCTGTGGTCGATCGCGGTCGATCTTCTGGGCGCGGCAAGCCAGCACAGCTATCGCACCGCAGTCCTCAATACAGGCAATATCCTCGGCGCGCCGCTTCTGGCATTGGCCACCTGGTATGCGCCGATCACCGGAACGTTTACCGCAATTTATATCATTGAAATCAGCATCGTGCTGGCATCATGGGGATGCGTTGTCCATCTCGTGCGCCGGAGCCGGGAAGCGGAAGAGAAAAAGGACGGCTTTACGCCGGCGGGAGGGTAACGGAACCTCGACGCATGGCGTGCATCAAGGCTCCCTGATAACCCTGCTTTCAATCCAGTCGGTCGGCTTGCGGCGCGGCTGGAAAAAACCGAGCGGCAATGCAGCCGCATGAAATATCCACGCAACCACCGCATAGACGCCAAGCTCGATGCTTCGCGCGCGAACGGACATCACCACGAACGGAATGATCGCGATCACGATCGCAGCCAGAATTGCCATCGGCCATCCCGGTACAAGAACAAGTGCTGCTATCACCGCCAGCCACCACAGATAGACCGCCCCCCAAAGCCTGAGTTCCGGCAGTTCGCGGAACAGGTTTTTCTGATGCGGCTGCCCCATTGCGGCGCGCAACACTTCGCCGGTGCCACGCAGATATTTGCTTTTCCAGCGGCGAACGAGAAGCTTGTAGGCATTCATCGTATAGCCAAAATGCTGCACGAAAGGCCGGTCCAGGCGATAGAGCTTCCAGCCCTGGCTGCGCAGGCGCACGCCTGCATCGAACTCTTCATGACCATGAAGATTGCGATCTGAAAAATATCCCGCCTGTTCGATTGCGCTGCGCCTGTAAAGTCCGCCGCCATTCATCCGGTCAATGTCGCCTGTCCGCGCTTCCGGCGATTGCCGTTTTGCACGCCGCTGGAATTCCAGGCTTTCGAGTATCTGGTCCACGACATGGCCGGTCACTCCACCGATATCCGGGTGCTTGTCGAGATAATCAAGGGCTGCCGGCAGAAAATCCGGCTCCAGTATCATGTCCCCATCGATCAGGCAGACAAAGGGCTGTGTCGAATATTGAAAACCCAATTGCGGACCAAGCCCGCAACTGGCCTGTGCGGGAGGCTCGATCTGCACAATCCTGATCGGATAGGATTGCGCGATCTCTATCGTGCGATCCGTCGATCCGCTGTCGGCCACGATGACTTCCACCTGTCCGCCGGGCAAAGCCTTCAGGGCGCTCTCCACCGCCTCGGCGATGCGCTTTTCCTCGTTCAAAGTTTTGATGATGATCGAAACAGACATCGTGGCCCTATTTGGGAGAAAGCATGCGAAGCGACCCACTGGTTGAGACCAGTCAGGCACTACATAGTTTTCTTTGGTTTCAAATCTACTAAACCTTTCAACTATAAAATGAGATTCGGCGCGTTTGCGTCGTTGAGTTTTCCGGACGTGAAAGACGTTTATGCTGAGCAGTGATTTCGACATTCGGGTTTATGGGAGCACGCAACAGCTATCCGGTGACTGGCCGGATGCCGACGACCGAACCGGCAGCGCGTTTTTTGTATTTCAGGCCAAATCCTTCCTCAAGGCATGGGAAGCAAGCTACGGACAGAAACCCGGCGTCAAGCTATGCCTGACCGAGGTGCGCCAGCGCGACGGAACCCCGCTCCTTTTTCTGCCGCTTTCCATCACACGTGGCTGCGGATCGCGCATGCTTTCATTTATCGATGATGGCGTGAGCGACTATAACGGCCCCATTCTGTTTCCAGCGGCGGCGCAATTGTCGCGAGACATGGCACGACGTGTTCTGGAACTTGTCGTCGCGGCGGTCCCCTCTCACGACGTGATTGCGCTGTGCAAAATGCCGAAACAGATTGAAGGCGCCGCAAACCCCTTATGGTCGTTGACAAACCTGCCTTCAGAAGCCTCCACCCATGCCATTTCCCTGACACGCCCGATGGAAGAAATCGAGCAGTCCTTGGAGGGCATAAAGAACATCAAGAAGCGGGAGCGTGCACTTCAGAAACTGGACGGATTTCGTTTCCATGTGACGCAGACCGAAGCGGAACGGCAATCCGTCCTCCAGACGATGTTGCGCCAGAAGCAGCGGCGCTTCGAAGAAACGATGGTTCCGGGCTTCGATGCCCATCCTGAAAAGCGACGCTTTTTTGAAGAAGCGACCGAACGACTGGCGCGATGCAACGCCCTGCATTTTTCAACGCTTGCGGTCGGCGACACGACCCTGGCGACAATGTGGAGTCTCGTCCGCAACGGTCATTACTGCGCGATGATCACGACTTTTGAAGATGGCGAATGGAGCAGATACTCCCCCGGCAAGGTGATCATTCTGAACCTTTTGCATGCGCTTGCAGCCGATGGCTATCGGTGTTTCGATCTGGGCTATGGCGACGAGCCATGGAAGCAGGGCCTGCGTGACCGGACCATCCCTTTGCGGGACTATATCGTTCCGGTCACTCTTCGGGGGCGTGTTTCGCTGCTTTTCAGCCGTTCCGTGGAACGGATACGCGCCACCCCGCTTTATCGAAAGCTACGTCCGTTGAAATGGCAATTGCTGCGCAAGCTTCGATGAAGCCTACAGCATCGGCCCAAAAATCGGAATCGATTTTTGGAAAGCACGATGCGTAGATTCAATAAGTTAGAGCGACCTTTGTGCGTCCGAATGGACGCACGGCGCTCTATGCCGCCCGCTTCGGCAGCCGCACCGTGAATGTCGATCCCTCGCCCAATTGGGAGCGAACGACAAGACGGGCGCGATGGCGCGCCAGAATATGTTTCACAATGGCAAGGCCAAGGCCGGTGCCCTTCTGCGCGCGGCTGGTTTCGACGTCGATCCGGTAAAAGCGCTCCGTCAGGCGCGGCAGATGCTCCGCTGCAATGCCCGGACCGAAATCCTGCACCGAGGCCACAATCTCCGTGGCGCTTCCGCTGTCGTCCTCTTCCAGCTTGACGATCACCCGCTTGCCGGTCTGCCCATATTTGCATGCATTCTCGACGAGATTCTGGAAAACCTGGATCAGCTCATCGCGCGCACCCGTAACATTCACAGGATGGTCAGGCAGTTGGCGCTCGATACGGATATCGAGGCTTGCCGCCAGCGGCGTCAGCGTGTCGGCGACGTGATTGAGAACGGAAGACATATCCACGCATTCATTGACCGCCAGATGCGCCCGCATTTCAAGACGCGACAGGGACAGAAGATCATCGATGAGGCGCGACATGCGTTCGGCCTGTTTCTGCATGATATCGAGAAATCGCTCGCGCGCCGCCGCATCGTTGCGGGCCGGCCCTTGCAGCGTCTCGATAAACCCGCGAAGCGACGCCAGAGGCGTGCGCAACTCATGGCTTGCATTGGCGATGAAATCCGAACGCATGCGGTCAATGCGGCGCGTTTCGCTTTGATCCCGAAAAAGCAGGACAAAAAGTTCGGGTCTGCCATCCTTGTCGGGCAAGGCCTTGACCATGGCCTTGAACCAACGATCAATCGGGACGCGCTCGAAATATTCGATGCTTCGCGCTTCGCCGTCTGCGATCACCCCTTGAATGAGGGCGTGCATTTCAGGCGCCCGGAACCGCAGATAAAGCGCGGTGCCGGTTTCCAGTGACTGGAAAGCATCGAGAGCTGCGGAATTGGCGAACAACACTGTTCCGCTGTGGTCGAAGACAATCATCGGATCGGTCAGGAGATCAGCCAGCCGCTCGCCGGAGACGCCCGCCATTTCGTTTGGCGCCATCATCTTCACCGGAGCTTCATCGGCCTCGCTGCCTGCAACTTCGCTCGCAAGCCACACCGCACCAAGAACAACGACAGCGAGAAGGCCTGCCCGAAACCAGAACGGAAAATCAAGAGCCAGCACGCACATCGCAAGAACCATGCTGGCGATCACAACGCCCTTGACCCGGAGAAGAGGTTCGAAAATCGACTTCTCGGCTTCTGGTTCCGGATCGGTGCGGTGGCCTGCCTCGCTCATGCTGTTTCCTTCTGCGGTTGCGGTATCGACTTTATCCGGAAATGTTCAAACGTCCTTTACGCGGCTTTCAAACAGCCCATATCATGCCTTGATATAAACGAAAGGGAATTGCCGTGGGTGACAGTTCGAAGACAGCTAACAAAAAGAAAGACAAAAAGAACGAAACGAAGCCGGACGACAAGCCGATCAAGCTGAAAATTGACGGGGTGGCGCGCAAATTTGACATCAATGATCCGAAATTGCCGAAGTGGATCGATGACAAAGCGCTGCAATCGGGCGGTTATCCTTATCCATCCAGGATGAAGTCGGAGGAATATGAGGAAACGCTGGAGCGGCTTCAGATCGAACTCGTCAAACTGCAATACTGGCTTCAGGATACGGGCGGGCGCGTCATCAGCGTTTTCGAAGGCCGCGACGCCGCCGGCAAGGGCGGAACCATCTTTACGATCCGCGAGTTCATGAACCCCAGAACCGCCCGCAATGTCGCCCTGCCGAAGCCGACCGAAACCGAACAGGGACAATGGTATTTTCAGCGATATGTCGCGCATTTCCCAACTGCTGGCGAATTCATCACCTTTGACCGTTCATGGTACAATCGCGCCGGCGTCGAACGTGTGATGGGCTTCTGCACCCCGCAGCAGCTCGAAACATTTCTGACGGAAACACCCGATTTCGAGCGCATGATCGTTACAGACGGCATTCATCTGTTCAAGTTCTGGCTCGATATCGGACAGGAAATGCAGCTCAAGCGCTTTCATGAGCGCCGCCACAGCCCACTTAAAAACTGGAAATTCTCGCCGATGGATGTGGCGGGCATTACCCGCTGGAACGATTATTCCGAGGCGCTGCACACCATGTTTGAAAGGACCGACACGGGTTATGCCCCCTGGACGATCATCCGGTCGAATGACAAGAGGCGCGCCAGACTGGCTGCAATCCGGCGCATCCTTTTATCATTGCCCTATGAGGGAAGAGACCTGGAGGCAATCGGCCCCGAGGATCAGTCGATCATCGGACGCGGCTCCACATTCCTCACCCCCTCATTGGAGGAGATATAAAACAGGCTTGGCTGGTGCGGGGTCTTTTCCCACAGGTGAGGCACACGCACCAGCTGCCACAGCGCTCGCCAGGCCGAGATTGAAATCAGCACCCAGTATAGCGGGATTGAAAACAGATAGGCATAGCCTCCCAGCTCCGTCGGCTCCATCGTTCTGGCACCCAGAAGATAGAAGCTCAGATAGGCCAGAAGAATGTTGGCCACATCGATCCCCAACAGCCAGAGGCTATGTGTCGTCAACGGGCCGAACGCCATACTGATCAGCAAGATCGCGAACATGGCCAGCATGAGGGGATGCAGAAGCGCAGAACAGATTATACCCAAAGTGTAGATCTGATTGACGGCAAACCGGAACCAGCCAAGCTCGCGCCAGGTATTATGCGGCTGGCGCCCATGAACGAGCCATGTCTGCATCCAGCCCTTGAGCCAGCGCGTACGCTGTTTTTTCCAGATATCGTAATTGACCGGGGCATCCTCGATGGTTCCGCGCGTGATGACACCGATGCGATAGCCGAACCGGGCCAGCCGCACGCCCAGATCGGCATCCTCGGTGACATTATAGGCGTCCCAGCCCCCCACGGCCTGCAAACAGGAGCGCCGGAAATGATTGGATGTCCCTCCCAGCGGAATGACAAGACCCCGCGATGCCAGCCATGGCAATAATCCCCGGAACAAGGCCGCATATTCAAAGGCGAACATGCGCGTGAGGAGATTGTGCCGGAAATTTCCAATTATGAGCGGAGCCTGGACACAGGCAAGTTTGTCGCCTTCCGCCTCGAAAGTCTGCCAGGCTTCGAGAAGCTGATCGGGATGCGGTCGATCCTCGGCATCGAATACAGCCACAATTTCGCCCCGCGCAAATTGAAGGGCATAGTTCAATGCCTTCGGCTTCGTTCTCGGGCCGCCCGAGGGCACGAGAACCAGCTCGAAATTTGAGGGCAGACGTTCGCTGCGCAGCGCCGCTATCGTATCAAAATCATCCTTCTCGCAGACAAGCTTGATATCGAGTTTGCTCGCCGGCCAGTTCAACCGCTTCAGGCTGGTGACAAGCTGGCCGATCACATCCTGCTCCTTATAGAGAGGAACCAGTATGGAATAGATCGGCAAGTCGCGCGGTCTGGCTTTCCTGAGGACAGGGAACCGAAGCCTTTGTCCGGCAATGGCGGCGAACAGGCGGATCAGCACGCATCCGAAGAAGAATAATGACAGCGCCACATGAAGCACCAGCAAAGTCGTCATCGGCCAGTTGATGATGCATGCGATGAAAGCATAAAGAAACATGGCGATGGAAAATGCCTGCGGCGTATCCAGAACCCGTGCTGCGGAAAACGGTTCCGGCGTCATTTCATGCGCCCGCGTGACCAGGTCTTTCTGATGCCTGTGGCGCATGATCTCTTTCAGGAGCGTCGGTGTGCAAATGCGTATCCGTCCTTTCAACTGAGGCGTCGCCTGCATATGCTGATGCAGGGTTCTGATACGATCCTCCGACGGAGCGACATAGAGATAGCTGCCTCCATCCGGCCCAAGGCCCATGACCTGCCCGACATCGATGAAAACCGATGGCTTTTCCTCGCCGGATACGAATATCCGTGACGGATGCACGTCATCGGTGAATTCCACTCCAAGAAACTCCGCAATGGCCGCGTATATAAGCGGCTCTGTCACCTCCCCCTGCTGCACCAGTTCCGCACAAAAAGACGTTCCATGGAGAATGGCAGCACTGTATGCCTTCAACAACACACCTCTGGACACGCCGCGCTGTTCCAATCTAGCTGATATGCCAATGCATATCTCCAGATCGAGCGCACTCGATACACTACTCATAGCACCCCCGCACTACTGAATATTGGTAATTTATGTTTTAGGAATTTACATTTATAATTATTTTACCAGCTCTTTTATTAGGCTTTAGCTTGGTAAAGCTTGCAATCTGCACGTAATATACATAAAAAGATTTGCAACCTTTATTTTTATCGCACTTTCTTTGAATATGCTTTGCCGCGCGAATTTCAGTTAACGCGAAATTAGAGGAAAAAGGAGGAAAAGCGGCGCATGAAACGCTACCTTCCCAAACTGCTGATCGCGCTGGCATTCGCATCCAGCGCTTGCGATGCCGGGGCGTCGGATGCGCAGGTCCAGGCTCCGTCCTTCATCAACCAGAAGGAACGCCTGCCATTGCCATCCCTACAGGCATTCAGCCGGTTGCGATTTCTTACAACCGTCGATTTTCCCCCGTTCAACATGCTGGGCGATCAGGGGCAGCTTTCCGGCTATAATATCGATCTTGCCAAGGCCATTTGCCATCAACTGGCTGCGGATGATATCTGTCAGATTGAAGCTGTGCCCTGGAGCGAACTCGAAGACCGGCTTCGCAATGGACAAGCAGAAGCCATCATCGCCGGATGGAAACCGACAGAAGAAAATCGGGAACAATTTGCCTTTTCGCGATCATATCTGCGATTGCCCGCCCGTTTTGCCACAACCAATGCAGCCGCATTCAAAGACGATCCTGTGATGGCCACGAAGGGGCAGACCGTCGGGGTGGTTGCGGGCACGGCCCAGGAGCAGCTTCTGAAAAGCTATTTTCCGCAAGCCGTCGCCAAACCTTATTCTGATTATTCAGACATGCTGGCCGATCTCAAAAGCGGCCGGATAAACACCGTATTTCATGACGGCATGGCGCTTTCGATGTGGCTCAACAGCCCCGAAGGTCATGCATGCTGCACCTTTTCAGCCGGCCCCTATCTTGCGCCGCAATATCTTGACAGCGGCCTCAGCATCGCCGTGACCCAGCACAATGCACCTCTTGTAAACGCCTTCGACAATGCCCTTCAAGCCTTGCAGCAGAAAGGCACGTTGACGGAGCTCTATTTGCGCTATTTCCCCAACAGCTTTTACTGATGCGCCGGACAGCCGGCTGCGCTGTCGATATGCCGCCTCGTGCCATTTTGACGCAGCACGGAACGCTTCCGTGGCGGATTTTCAGATTTTTTTGAAACTTCCGACATATCGATACTTACAGTACAAAAGTAAAATTATTTCAAATCAGATATATGGCTAGAATTTATGAGTTGATATAAAGCGTAAAGCGACAGCTTTAAATGTAAACCGGGCCGCTTCTAGCACAGATGCGCTCGAAAATACATCTATTTATTTTGACTTGAACAAATCCGCCTCTCATCAATAATCCAATCAAGGGAGAAGGAGGATTTATACGATGTTTGATGGCGTTCCTGCTCAATGGCACAAGACTCCGGAACAAACGAAGCGCTCGCCCAATGAGGCGGCATATGTGTTTCTCGGCATCATGCTTGCGGCGCTCAGCGTACCCGCAACTTTCCTGGCATGGGCAATCGTTCAGAGCATCGCCTCGTTGTTTTAGAGCGGTTCCTGTTTTAACGAAATCGCCGGAAATACTCCAGGCAGAAGCAACCTCGTCTCGACGGGCCCAGCGCGGATAAATCGCCCCGCGATCATGCCGCAGGCTGATGCAGAAAGCCCCGCCTTTTGGCGGGGCTTCGTTTGATGCTGAGGCTGGATCAGAGCGGACTATCCGACGGTTTGGCTGGATCAACCGTATCATCGATATCCTCATCGCCCGGCTTTTTCGGCGTCTTGTAAGCAATCAGACGATAGAACATCGGAATGAAGAAGGTTGCGATAAATGTCGCCGCCAACATGCCGCCGATAACGCCGGTGCCAATCGAGTGACGGCTTGCGGAACCCGCGCCCGTGCTGACCGCGAGCGGCACCACGCCGAGAATGAAGGCCAGCGAGGTCATTACGATCGGGCGGAAGCGAAGGCGTGCAGCAGAGGCCGCCGCCTCGATGGCGGATTTACCCGTCTCGCGTTCAAGCACCGCAAATTCCACGATCAGGATCGCATTCTTCGCCGCCAGACCTATGAGTGTCACCAGACCGATCTGGAAATACACATCATTGGTCAGTCCGCGCAGTTCCGTCGCCAGCAAGGCACCGAAGATCGCAAACGGCACGGCGGTGATAACCGCAAGCGGCAGGCTCCAGCGTTCATATTGTGCGGCAAGGATCAGGAACACCATCACAAGGCCGAAGATCATGGCCTGCGTGCCGGTGCCACTGGTTGTCACTTCCTGATAGGCCGATCCTGTCCATGCAATCTGGTAACCCTGGGGAAGAACTTCCGCGGCGACTTCCTGCATTGCCTTGATGGCATCGCCGGAGGTGAAACCCGGAGCCGGATTGCCGGTGATCTTGGCCGCATTGAAGGCATTGAAGCGTTCGAGCTGGTCCGGGCCGACGACGCGCTTGACGGTCACGAGAGCGTCGAGCGGGATCATGCTGCCGGAATTGGCCCGCACGAAGACATGCTTGAGATCGCTTGGATCGCGGCGGAATTCAGCCTCCGACTGCAGATTGACCTGATAGTTGCGGCCAAACAGCGTGAAGTCGTTGACGTAGAGGCTGCCGAAGGTTGCCTGCATCGCCGTGAACACAGAGTTGATCGGCACACCCATGGCCTTCGCCTTTTCGCGATCGAGCTGGATGTCGTATTGCGGCACATTCGGATCGAACGTGGTGCGCACACCCAGCAGCTCCGGCCGCTTGGCGGCAGCCTCGGTCATGAGCTTGGTTGCCCGCGTCAGCGATTCGACGCCGCCGCCGGTGCGGTCCTGAACATAGAGTTCGAAACCGCCCGTGGTGCTGAGGCCCATGATCGGCGGCGGATTGAACGCGAGAACAAGCCCATCCTTGATGCCCGCATTCATGGCCATAATGGTGCGGGGAAGATTGCGCGCATCGGTTTCCGGCGTCGTGCGTTCCTTCCAGTCCTTGAGCATGATGAACATCGTGCCCGCACTGGTTTTCAGGCCGCCGGACAGAAGGTCGAAACCGGATACCGCGAAGACGCTTTCGACAGCCGGGTTCTTCCGGATGTTCTCGCTCGCCTGATCGATCACCGCCGTCGTGCGCTCCAGCGAGGCGGCGGGCGGAAGCACGGCGACACCGAACAGGAAGCCCTGATCCTCGTCCGGCAACAGCGACCCCGGAACCTTTTCGAAAAGGAAGGCCGTGGCGCCCAGAAGGCCGACAAACAGGATGAGACCGATTGCAGCGCGCTTGAGAAAGAAACGCACGCCGCTGGAATAGCCGTTTGTCACCCGCTCGAAGAAGCGGTTGAAGATGCGGAACGGCAGGATGGGCTCATGATGGCCCGGCTTGAGGATCAGCGCGCAGAGTGCCGGTGTCAGCGTCAGGGCGACGAGGCCGGACAAAATCACCGAAATCGCGATGGTGACGGCGAACTGCTTGTACATTTCGCCGACAAGCCCGCCCATGAAGGCCACCGGGATGAAGACCGCGCACAGGACGAGAACAATGGCTATAACCGGCCCCGTCACCTCGCCCATGGCCTTGATGGCGGCCTTGCGCGGCGACATCTTCTCCGTCGTCATGATGCGTTCGACGTTTTCCAGCACCACGATGGCGTCATCGACCACGATACCGATTGCCAGCACTAGACCGAAAAGCGTCAGGAGGTTGATGGAGAAGCCCAGCACATACATGCCCGCGAATGTGCCAATGATCGAGATCGGCACGGCGATGATCGGGATGAGTGTCGCCCGCCAGTTTTGCAGGAAGATGAACACGACCAGCACGACGAGGATGATCGCCTCGATAAAGGTGTGAACCACTTCCTCGATGGAGACCTTGATGAACTTCGTCGTATCGAACGGGATCGAATAATCGATGCCTGCCGGGAAACTCGCCTTCAGCTCCTTCATGCGGTTCTGAATGAGTTCCATCGTATTGAGCGCGTTCGCGCCCGGCTGCAGATAGATTGCGATCGGCACGGCGGACGTGCCGTTCAGGTTACTGTCGACGAGATAGCTTTCCGTGCCAAGCTCGATACGGGCGACATCCTTCAGGCGAAGGGTCGCGGCGTTGGAGCTTGAACGCAGGATGATGTTTTCGAATGCCGCAGCGTCCGGCAGACGCCCCTGCGTGGTCGCCGTATAGGTGAACGGCCCGGCCTGCGGGTCCGGCTGATCGCCGAAGCGGCCTGCCGCAAACTGCGCATTCTGCTCCTGAATTGCCGCCGATACGTCGCTCGGCGTCAGGTTATATTGCGCCAGCTTGTCGGGACGCAGCCAGATACGCATCGAATAATCGATATTGCCGAGCAGCTGCACGTCGCCGACGCCCTGCAGACGCTTGAGATCGTCGACCACGTTCAAAAGCGCATAGTTACCGACATAGGTGCGGTCATAGCGATCGCTGTCGGAGAACATGGCGACCATGCCCAGGATCGTGGTGGAACGCTTGTCCACCGTGACGCCGAGGCGCTGCACTTCCTGCGGAAGCGACGAGGTCGCGCGCTGCACGCGGTTGTTGACGTTGATGGTGGCCTGATCGGGGTCGGTCCCCAGGGCGAACGTCACCGTCAGCTGCATGGTGCCGCTGCCAAGGCTCGAGGACTGCATATAAAGCATGTTCTCGACGCCGTTGATCTGCTGCTCCAATGGCGCTGCAACTGTCTGCGCCACCGTTTCGGCGCTTGCGCCGGGATAGGTCGCACTGACGACGACCTGCGGCGGCGTCAGTTCGGGGTACTGGGCAATCGGCAGGATGCGGATACAGATCAGGCCGGCCAGCACGAGCACAATGGAGATGACCGCCGCGAAAACGGGGCGATCGACGAAGAACCTGTTCATTGCTTGCCTGCCGCCTGTTCTTTGCCAGATTCGGCACCCGCCTTGTCGGGCGAGGCCTGGTTGCCTGCTTCAGTCGCTGCATCGACGGGATTCACGGGCTTGCCCGGAGCCGCCTTGACAAGACCCTCGGTGATGACCCTGTCGCCGGCATTGAGGCCTTCGGAAACCAGCCATGCGTCGCTCAATTCCCGCGCAACCGTGATCGGCCGCACTTCGACAACGTTGTCCTTGTTGACCACATAGACAAACTGCGTTTGCGGCCCCTGGAGCAGGGCAGCCTTGGGAATGGTGATCGCGTCCTTGACCTGGATGCCGAGGATCACCGCGCGCACGAACTGGCCGGGGATCAGGCGGCGATTGGGGTTCTCAACGACGGCGCGGGCGCCAAGCGTGCCGGTTTCCGTGTCGAGCGACGACGATGTAAAGTCGATCGTTCCTTCATGGTCATAAGCCTGCCCGTCACCAAACACGACCTTGATCTTGAGGCGATCGGCGTCCTCGCCCGTGGCGCCGCGCTCGGCGCGCAAACGGTCGATTTCGGCGGCTTCCGTATCGGTGAAGGAGAAGTTCACATAGACCGGGTCGAGCTGTGTGATCGACGTCAGAAGGCTGGAAGATGCGTCCGTGCCGATGAGGCTGCCCTCATTGACCTGTTCAAGGCTGGTGATGCCGCTGATCGGCGCCGTCACCTTGGTGTAGCTCAGGTTGAGTTCAGCCGTGCGCAGCTGCGCCTTGGCCGCGGCCACCGAGGCCTTGTTCAGGTCGCGCGTCGCGAAAGCGGAATCGCGAACCGCCGTGCTCTGCACCTTCTGCTGCACCAGCTGCTCCGCACGCTCCGCGTCGCGGATGGACTGCTGATACTGCGCTTCGGCCTGGGCTACCTGCGCCTGCGCCTTTTCCAGTTCGGCCTCGTAAGGCGCCGGGTCGATCTCGAACAGAACGTCTCCCGCCTTGACTGCCGTGCCCTCGACGAAATTGCGATGAAGCAATATGCCGCCGACACGTGCGCGCACTTGAACGTCACGATAAGCGCTGATGCGCGCTGCATATTCATAGGTGACAGGGACATCATGCGGCTCGACCACGGTAACAAAGACCTGTGGCGGGGGCGGTGTTGCGCCTCCCGGTGCCTGTGCCAGAACGGGCTGCCCCGCAAAGACAAGAAATGCGGCCCCAGCCGCAAAAAGCCGAATAGAACGGTTGATGGTCATGATGGGAGTGCCCTTGCTGTCGCGCGGTGCTGCCAATTTAACATACACGGGTGTTTGTAAACACGAATTACCGTGTTATAGTCAATTCCCTAATGTTACAGATCACGAATGAGTTACCCAGATTCATCGGCAAACCGGGCCATTTTACCACGGCGTCAGGATGCTGATGGTATCCACGCCTTGCAAATGGTCAATCGCCGCACAGGCTTAACCGGAGCTTGACGAGCCAGGCTCATCCAAGTTCGGCCAAGCCTGCATCCATCCGAGAGAAGTCATGCGAAGAACAAAAGCCGAGGCAGCCGAAACGCGGGAAGCCATTCTGGTGGCCGCCGAGCAGGTTTTCCTCGAACGCGGTGTCAATCAATCTACACTGCTGGAAATCGCCTGTCACGCCGGGGTGACCCGTGGCGCCGTTTATTTCCACTTTCGCGACAAGCTTGAAATTCTCCGCACGATCATAGGCCGCGCCCGATTCCCGCAAGAGGAAATCATGCTGCAGGCAGCCGCCGTCGACCACCCCAATCCCATGCATGTTCTGGAACAATCCATCATCCATGCGCTACAGCTGTTCTCGCAGGACAAGCGTCAGCAGGACATTTTCATCATCATCAATCAGCGGTGCGAATTTGTCGGCGAAATAGCCCCGCTCGAAGAGCGTCTCCGGGAAGCGCGCGCCAATGTCCTGTCGTTGTTCGCGGGCCTGCTCGACGTGGCGGCAAGGCGCGGAGAACTTTCGCAGGAATGGACCGCCAGCACTGCGGCCCCCATCCTGCTTTCCATGCTGAGCGGGCTTCTCAATGAATGGTTGCGCGGCGACAGGGACTATGATCTCGTCACTTATGGCGGCAAGGCGATCTCGACACTCGTTCAATCCCTGAAAAGCCGGACATACGAGGACCACGAGATGCAAGGCGAGGGACGATTGTGACAGGGTGCGCCTGTCGAAGCTGACATTTCCCCAAGGGAATATTTCAACCTATTGTGATTGCCGGACTGAAAAATTGGGGAAGACGCTCGACTCTTTTATAATTTACGCTTACGTCAATGTAACTCTTGCGAAGAGAGTAAAACTCGACCACATTCGTGAATGAGGAGGCTGTCCGTGGGCGGGCGGCTTGGGAGACGGCGGGCACGCAGGCGGCCCAACTTGGGACGGAGCAATCCGGGGAGAAGACATGGCGAAAAAAACGACAGGGCAGAGCACATCCGCAGTTGCAGCCGTTGCGGCACAATCAGCAGACAAGGCTGCGCCGCCGCAGGAAAAAATCTGGTTCAAATCCTATCCCGCAGGCGTTCCTCACGAGATCGACCTCAGCGATAGCCTGTCGATCGGCGACATGATTTCGGCTTCCTGCCGACAGTTCCCCGGCAGTCCCGCCTTCACCTGCATGGGCAAGGACCTCTCGTTCAAGGAACTGGACGACCATTCGCGCGCGCTTGCCGCCTTTTTTCAATCGCGCGGCCTTGTCAAGGGCGATCGCGTTGCGGTGATGATGCCGAACATATTGCATTATCCAATCGCCTTTACCGCCATTCTCCGCGCCGGTTTCGTGGTGGTGAATGTCAACCCGCTTTACACGCCGCGCGAACTGGAACATCAGCTCAACGATTCCGGCGCCAAGGCGTTGATCGTTCTGGAAAATTTTGCCGCGACAGTGGAAAAGGCCCTCGCCAGCATCAATGTTCCCAACATCATCGTCGCTTCGATGGGCGACATGCATGGCATCAAGGGGCATATCATCAATTTCGTCGTGCGCCGCGTGAAGAAGATGGTGCCGGCATGGAACATTCCGGGGCACGTTCGCTTCAAGGATGCGCTGGCCCAGGGGCGAGCCCAGTCCTTCAATCCTGTTCCGGTTCAGGGTTCCGATCTTGCCTTCCTGCAATATACCGGCGGGACGACGGGCATCTCAAAGGGCGCCATGCTCACCCACAGCAACATCCTTGCCAATGTCGAGCAGATGCAAGTCTGGATGGAGGTTGCATTCCGGAAAAAGGGCAAGCCCAAGGCGCTGAATTTCGTTTGTGCCCTTCCGCTCTACCACATTTTCGCGCTGACCGTGAATGCGATGATCGGCATCAAGCTCGGTGCGCGCAATATTCTCATCCCCAATCCCCGCGATATTCCCGGCTTCGTGAAAGAGCTGAAGAAATATCCGTTCCACATCTTTCCGGGCCTCAACACCCTGTTCAACGGCCTCATGAACAATCCCGATTTCCAGACGCTGGATTTCAAGCCCCTTATCCTCACGCTCGGCGGCGGCATGGCCGTGCAGCGCCCGGTTGCCGAGCGCTGGCAGAAAATGACCGGCTGTCACATCACGGAAGGCTACGGCCTTTCGGAAACGTCGCCCGTTGCCTGCGCCAACGCGCTCGATGCGACCGAATTTTCCGGCACAATCGGCCTGCCCATGCCGTCGACGGATGTGGCCATCCGTGATGATGACGGAAACGATCTCGGGCTTGATGCGGTGGGCGAGATCTGCGTGCGCGGTCCACAGGTGATGAAGGGTTACTGGAACCGCCCCGACGAAACCAAACGCGCGATCATGCCGGATGGTTTTTTCCGCACCGGTGACATGGGCTTCATGGATGAACGCGGCTATACCAAGATCGTCGACCGCAAGAAGGACATGATCCTCGTATCCGGTTTCAACGTCTATCCCAATGAGATCGAGGAAGTGGCCGCAGGCCATCCCGGCATCGTGGAATCCGCCGCCATCGGCATACCGAACGAGCATTCCGGCGAAGTCGTGAAGCTGTTCGTGGTTCGCAGCGACCTCA
The DNA here is from genome assembly GCF_046630315.1 of Brucella anthropi. Taxonomy (GTDB): domain Bacteria; phylum Pseudomonadota; class Alphaproteobacteria; order Rhizobiales; family Rhizobiaceae; genus Brucella; species Brucella anthropi_A. The sequence continues at coordinate 74,118 of NZ_LQBD01000011.1, forward strand.
ACCTGACCGAAGACGAGGTCAAGGCCTATTGCGCCGAGCGCCTGACCAATTACAAGCGCCCGCGCGAGGTCGAATTCCGCGAAAGCCTGCCGAAGAGCAATGTCGGCAAGATCTTGCGCCGCGAACTGCGCGACTGAGACTGTAGCGTCTTGAGGAGATGAATTGTCCTGACTTCCATTCAATCCTTTGAATGGAAGTCAGGTCTCACCGTTTCAGCAGTTCCGGCAATCCGGCAACGCTATCCAGCACCACATCGGCATGGGGTTCGAGCGCCTCGCGTGGAGAGTTGCCCGACAAAACACCAACCGCCAGCCCTGCCCCCGCCGCATGTGCCGTTTCCAGATCATGCAGATTGTCGCCGACCATGGCGATCTCCTGCGGCATCAGCCCCAGCTTTTCCGCAAAATAGAGCAGCGGATCGGGATAGGGCTTTGGGCGTGCTGCCGTGTTGTAACCGATCACCACGTCGAACAACCCATCAATACCCAGCGCCCTGGCCGTGGCATGCGCCCCGGCCTCGGAATCATTGGTGGCGATCCCCAGCCGGAGATCCATTGCGCGCAATGTTTCGAGTGTCTCGTGTACGGCCTCTATGGCCACCGCCGAACGCGCGCCCTCGGTGACGCAATAAGCGTCATATTCTTCGATGAGTTCGCGCAACTGCCCGGACGCGATATCCGGATGCCAAAGCGAAACGATGTCTTCAACAGTACCGGCGGCAATTACGGAATTGGCCCGGAACCGCTCGGTCAGCCAGTCGTAGCCCCCGGCCTCCAGCAAGGTGCGCGCCCGTATCTCGTCGCCTTTCGCAGCGCGCTGCGCGAGCTGCCACGTAATTGCAAACCAGGTGCGGTCGAAATCGATCAGCGTACCGTCCTTGTCGAACAGGACGGCGCGGATTGACCGCATACGCTCTGCGGAAGGCCTGTCGCTCATGCTTCCAGCGCACCGGCGCGCTTCTTGACGGCAGAAGGCTTTGCCCCAAGCAGTTTAAGAAGATCATCCCCCCGGCGCACATAGCGCAGCGAACGGCGCGTCAGGATGCGCCCATCCTGCGGGGCGGTCAGCGTGATATCGCCTTCCGGTTCACCCGGTTGCGTAACCACTGTCACCAGCTTTGCCCCGGCCTTGACCTCATCGCCCGGCGCGACGTGAAACAGCACCATGCCGCCTTCCGGCGCCCGCAGCATCTCGACATGCGAAAGCGGCGTCACGCGGCCCTTATATTCCGTCTCAAGCTTCACATTGTCATCGCGGATGACACCCCGATGGACGAGGAATTTATACAGACCTTCCGCGTCGCCCTTGCCCATATCGGCATAAACATCGCTCAAGCCGCGGAATTCAACCGTCGTCACAGCCCGGCGTTTCATGTCGCGCTTGTCCGCCGGCAATTGCAGGACAGGATGTGCGCAGGCCTCCTCAAAGGCCGCGTCAGCCGTCGTGTCCCATGCAAGGATTGCCGTCGAATTGAGCGCGATGGCCAGATCCTTCATGTCCTCCGCGAATTCTTCCGCGATATAGACGTAGTTTTCGCTCTCATCGTCGCAATGCAGATCGAGCACGATGTCGTTCGGCAAAGCCAGCTTCAAGAGCGTTGCCTTCAGGCGCTGCGCAAGGGCGACGGGGGCATCCGGCTCAGGCAGTTCAGACGTGTCGAAATCCGGCAGAAGTGGAAAGGCACGGTTGAAATTGGTCAGCGAAAATGTCTCGAAACGACCAAGATGCTGATGCGCCTGCCACTGGTTGGAACCGATCGGATTGGCCTGCGGGACAATGGTGATATTGCCGAGAACGCGCCCTTCCACGGCTGCCTTCTTCAGCATCGGAACCAGGAAATGAAGTGCTGCCTGCCCCGGAAGTTCGGCACCGTGAAGCGAGGATTGCAGATAGGCGGAAGGCGCATCGCTGTCCTTGCCTGCAAAACGCAGCACACGCAACTCGATGGCATTTCCCGGCACGTCACCGGCAAACTTTACGATCTCGGTTTTCATTTCATGTCCCATTTTATTCCTCATGAAGAGAGCCGGGTTACAAACCCGGCTCTCTGTCATTTCTAGCCTTGCGGAGAATGCCGTCAAGCTTTCCTTCGCGCGTGCAGATGTGCGACAAGCCCTTGCGTGGATGCGTCGCGGCCTTCGCTCGTCTCCTCGCCCGAAACGACCGGCAGAAGTTCGGTGGCGAGTTCCTTGCCAAGCTCGACGCCCCATTGATCGAAAGCATTAATGCCGAAAATCTGCGCCTCGACAAATACGCGGTGCTCATAGAGCGCCACCAGACGCCCGAGCGCAAACGGGTCAAGCTTGTCATGAACCAGCGTCAGTGACGGGCGATTGCCGGAGAAAACGCGATGCGGCGCAATGCGCTCGACCTCGCTTTCCGGCAGGTTCTTCGCCTTCAACTGCGCGCGCGCCTCATCCAGCGTGCGACCCTTCATCAGGGCTTCCGACTGCGCAAGGCAATTCGCCAGCAGCATTTCATGCTGATGGTCGAGATGCTTCTCGTGCCCCTTGGCCGCAACAATGAATTCAAGCGGGATCGTATCCGTGCCCTGATGCAGAAGCTGGAAGAAAGCGTGCTGGCCGTTCGTTCCGGGCTCACCCCACACAACCGGGCCGGTGGGACCGGACACGGGCTTGCCATCGACCGTGACGCTCTTGCCGTTCGATTCCATGTCCAGCTGTTGCAGATAGGCCGGGAGACGGGCCAAGCGCTGGTCGTAGGGAATGATTGCACGGCTGCCATAGCCGCAGATCGCACGATGCCAATATCCGATGAGGCCAAGCCAGACCGGCAGATTTTTTTCCAGCGGCGCATCGCGGAAATGCACATCCATCGAATGCGCCCCTGCCAGAAACTTGCGGAAATCATCCGGCCCAATCGCAATCATCACCGGCAGGCCGATGGCCGACCACACCGAATACCGTCCGCCGACCCAGTCCCAGAAACCGAAGACCCGGTCTTCGGCTATGCCGAAGGCAGCCACCTTGTCCAGAGCGGTCGAGACAGCCGCAAAATGCGCGCCCACAGCCGCTTCGCCCAGCGCATCCGCCACCCATTGGCGCGCGGCCTGCGCATTGGTCATGGTTTCGATGGTTGTGAATGTCTTGGACGCGATGATGACAAGCGTTGTCGCCGGATCAAGAACACCAAGCGTATCGGCAATATGCGCGCCGTCGATGTTGGAGACGAAATGCGCGCGCGGACCGTCATGATATGGGGAGAGAGCCAGAGTTGCCATGACCGGCCCGAGGTCGGAACCGCCGATACCGATATTGACGATATCGGTGATTTTCTTGCCCGTCACGCCCTTGATCGCGCCTGACCGGATGCCATCGGCAAATGCCGCCATACGGTCGAGCACTTGCTTCACATCCGGCAGAACATTGTGACCGTCGACGAGCACTTCCTTCGAGGACGTATCGCGCAGCGCGACGTGGAGAACGGCGCGGTCCTCGGTATTGTTGATATGCTCGCCTGCGAACATCGCCGCCCGACGGCCTTCCACATCGGCGGCAAGGGCAAGGTCCTTGAGAAGCCCGATCGTTTCGTCGTTGACCCGGCATTTCGACCAGTCGAACAAAAGGTCATCCAGGGAGAGCGAATACCGCTCGAACCGGCCGGGGTCCGATCTGAACGCCGCGCGCATATCGCGCGGGGCCGAATCTGCCCAGTGCTTTTTCAGCCTTGCGACCGTTGCCTCAAGCTTCGTCGCGTCTCTTGCCATGATGCTACTCCCGAATCAAATCGATTTAATTGCGGATATTAAGCGCTTTAGAGAGGATTTGCGGCAAATAAATTACCGAACTTCCAATTTGGACAGAGTGTCATATACACCATACTGATCAATTTAGAGCGGTTCCGGCTAACACCAAATCGTCGGAATCACTCTAATGTCTGTTTAGTCGCATGTCTTTATCCCGAAACCGGTCTCACTTTCGGGAGAGATGCTCAAGGATGATCCACCCCGGAGTGAAGCATGGACCTGACCGGAGAAGAACGGATTGCAGCGCCCCGCCAAGCGGTCTGGGATGCGTTGAACGATATTGAAACGCTGAAATCCTGCATTCCCGGCTGCGAGGATATCGAGCGTATTTCGGAGAAAGAAATACGCGCCGCCCTCAAGGTCAGTTTCGGCATCCTGAAAGTCCGCTTTCACGGCATTCTGGAACTGTCGGATATGAAGCCGCCGGTGTCCTATACGATCTCCGGCCATGGCGAAGGCTCGATAGCCGGGTTTGCGCATGGCGCGACCGATGTGCGTCTTGACGAAGATGGCGACGATACGATCCTATCCTACGCCATACGGGGAGATGCGGGCGGCAAGGTGGCGCAGATCGGCACCAAACTGCTCGGCTCGGTCGCGCGCAAAATCGCAGACCGCTTCTTTGCCAATATCGCCGAAGCGGCGTCCAATGCCGCCGCAAAAACGACCTGATCCCGCTTCATCCCTTATACAATCGATCGTTCGGCCCGTAATCGTTTCTGAAAGCCATCGGCATGAAACCGAAAGATGTCGCGACTTATATTTTCCTAGCCGTAGCATGGGGACTATCGTTCCTGGTGGTCCTGCGCGTGGTGGAAGCCTTTGGCTGGGCTGGCGCGGTCGCTTTCCGCTCCTTCATTGCGGCGGGAACGCTTTTTGCAATCGCGAAACTCTCCGGACGCAGGCTCGATTTTCACGCCGGCTGGAAACCTTTCGCGGTTGTCGGCGCAACGACGGTTGCGGGGCAACTGATCGGCCTTTCCTACGGCACACCGCTGATCGGTACGGCGATGGCTGCGATCTGCGTAGCCTCCATTCCGCTTTTCTCGATGGTCATCAGCCAGCTCTGGGGTCTTGAACGCATTACCTCGCGCGGCCTCATCGGCCTGCTGCTCGGCGTCACCGGCATCGTGCTGCTGGTCGGCTTCCCGGCGGTTGCCGTCACGCCTGCCTTCGTCATGGGCTGTATCGCCGTGCTTTTCTCCTGTTTTTCCGCGGCTTTCGGCAGCAATTATGCCAGCCGCCGCCTTTCCGGCACCGGCTCATGGGAAACCACGATTGGCGCATTCGTCTTTGGCGGCATCCTCAGCCTGCCGCTGATCTTCGCCGTTCCCGTGCCAACAATGCCGGGGCCGGTCGATTTCATCTATCTGCTGATTTCAGCCTGCGTGATGAGCGCCCTGACCTATGTGCTTTATTTCAGGCTGGTTGGAAATGTCGGGCCGACAAAAGCCATCAGCGTTGAATTCGTCGTGACGGTGATCGCGGTTCTGGTCGGGGCGGTGTTCCTCAAGGAACAGTTGTCGTTCATCCAGTTTGTCGGGGCTGCCATCATTATTGTCGGCTGCGCTCTGGTGCTGAGCGCCCGCCCCGCGCTGCCAAAGGAAGCCGAAGCGTTCCCGGCCCCGCAAATGACGGCGGAACCGCAACCGCTGAAGTCCGACCCGCTTTGATCTTGCATTCCGGCTCAATGGCAAAGGCCCGCCCTTTCACAGCCGGGCCTTTTGCTATTTCTGGTGCCTCATAGTCATAAATTGACCAGATGATAAAAAATTTGACCTTCCGTAAAAATCTGTCATCCTGTCATGAACAGGCACCACGCGACGGCAAAGATCGCAGCCTGGAAGAGTTGCGGCGCGCAAAGGGAACCCGCGCCAAAACGCAAGCAAAAATGGGAGATGCGATCGATGAGATCAGCAGAGAATTCACCTATTGATGCAGTCGAACATCCGGGACACGCCAACGGACCTGACATTCGCGGGGGACGGCTTGAAAAAGCCGATTACGCGCATGTTTTCGACGATCTGCATCCGCCGCTTACCAGACATGAGGCTCTGGTCGAATCGGACCGCTGCTATTTCTGCTATGACGCACCCTGCATGAATGCCTGCCCGACCGGCATCGATATTCCGCTGTTCATCCGGCAGATCAATGCGGGCAATCCGGTGGGGGCCGCGAAGACCATCCTTTCGGAAAACATTCTGGGCGGCATGTGCGCCCGCGTCTGCCCGACGGAAACACTCTGCGAGGAAGTGTGTGTCCGCGAGACTTCGGAAGGCAAGCCGGTCAAGATCGGCGAATTGCAGCGCTATGCCACCGATGTCCTGATGGAAACCGGCAATCATCCGTTCCGGCGCGCGCCCGAAACCGGCAAGCACATTGCCATTGTGGGCGCGGGCCCGGCGGGCCTCTCGGCTGCGCACCGCCTTGCCATGTATGGCCATCAGGTGACGATTTTCGAAGCCCGCCCCAAGGGCGGCGGTTTGAATGAATATGGGATTGCTGCCTACAAGACGGTCAATAATTTCGCGCAGCGCGAACTGGAATTCGTGCTGAAAATCGGCGCGATCACCATCGAATATAACCAGACGCTCGGTCAGGACATCACCATCGAGGCGCTGAAGGCTGGTCATGATGCGGTTTTCCTCGGCATGGGTATGCCGGGCGTCAATGATCTCGGCCTTGCTGGCGAAGATGCGCCCAATGTCATCGATGCGGTGGACTATATCGCCAATCTGCGTCAGGCAAAGGACCTCGCGTCGCTTCCCGTCGGGCGCAATGTGGTGGTTATCGGCGGCGGCATGACCGCAGTGGATGTTGCCATCCAGACCAGAAAGCTCGGCGCTGAAAATGTGACCATCGTTTATCGCCGCGGTCAGGAAAACATGAATGCCAGCGCCTATGAGCAGGAACTGGCGCAGATTCATGGTGTAATGATCCGTCACTGGTTGCAGCCGCACGCCCTTGAACGGGGCGAAGACGGCACGGTCAATGCCGTGGTCTTTGAATATACGGCCAATGAAGGCGGCAAGCTTTCCGGCACCGGCGAATATCTCATTCTGGAAGCCGATCAGGTCTTCAAGGCCATCGGCCAGAAATTTGAACCGGAGCCGCTGGGCGGTTCCGGCATTGCGCTTTCCAAGGGGCGCATCAGCGTCGATGAAGAACGGCGCACCTCCGTCGAGGGCATATGGGCCGGAGGTGACTGCGTTGCGGGCGGTCAGGATCTGACCGTTGCATCCGTGGAAGACGGCAAGATCGCCGCCGAATCCATCCATGCGGCCCTGACCAAACGTCCCGAGGCGATTGAGGGTTTTGCCGATGCGGTGCTTTCCGGCGGCGCGCTTCACACAGCTGCAACACCCGCTTCTCGTGATAGCAATGTCCATTTGGGCCAGGAACAGGGTTGAGGAGAGTAAGAATGGCTGATCTTTCAACGAATTTCCTCGGTATCGAGTCTCCAAACCCGTTCTGGCTGGCTTCGGCCCCACCAACCGACAAGGCCTATAATGTCGAGCGTGCCTTCAAGGCCGGCTGGGGCGGTGTGGTCTGGAAAACGCTGGGCGCGGAAGGGCCGCCGGTGGTCAATGTCAATGGTCCGCGCTATGGCGCGATCCATGGCGCCGACCGGCGCCTGCTCGGTCTCAACAATATCGAGCTGATTACCGACCGGCCGCTTGAAGTGAATCTGCGCGAAATGAAGGAAGTGAAGATGCGCTGGCCCGACCGCGCATTGATCGCCTCGATCATGGTGCCATGCGAGGAAGAGGCATGGAAGGCCATCCTGCCTCTGGTGGAGGAAACGGGGGCTGACGGCATTGAACTGAATTTCGGCTGTCCGCATGGCATGAGCGAGCGCGGCATGGGGGCGGCTGTCGGCCAGGTGCCGGAATATGTCGCCATGGTGGTGAAGTGGTGCAAGCAATACAGCCGTATGCCGGTGATTACCAAGCTGACACCGAACATCACCGATATTCGCAAACCAGCCCGGGGCGCCCATGCGGCGGGCACGGATGCCGTGTCGCTGATCAACACGATCAACTCCATCATCTCGGTCGATCTCGACAGCATGTCGCCGGTTCCCTCCATTGACGGGCGCGGCAGTCACGGCGGCTATTGCGGACCGGCGGTCAAGCCGATTGCGCTCAACATGGTGGCGGAAATCGCACGCGATCCTGAAACGCACGGCCTGCCGATCTCAGGCATTGGCGGCATAACCACCTGGCGCGATGCGGCGGAGTTTATCGCGCTTGGCTGCGGCACGGTTCAGGTCTGCACGGCTGCCATGACCTATGGCTTCAAGGTCGTTCAGGAAATGATCGACGGCCTTTCCGACTGGATGGACTCCAAGGGCTATCAAACACTCGACGATTTCCGCGGCATGGCCGTGGGTCAGGTCAGCGACTGGCAGTATCTCAACCTCAATTACGTCACCAAGGCACGGATCAATCAGGATCTCTGCATCAAATGCGGCCGTTGTCATATTGCCTGCGAGGATACCTCGCATCAGGCGATCACCAATCTGGTCAATGGCGCGCGCCACTTCGAGGTGATCGATGAGGAATGCGTCGGCTGCAATCTCTGTGTCAATGTCTGCCCGGTCGAGGATTGCATCACCATGGAGCAGATCGGTGGTGTCGATCCGCGCACAAGGGAACCGATCCCGGCGCAATATGCCAACTGGACGACCCATCCGAACAATCCGATGGCCGTCAAGGAAGCCGCGGAGTAAAACCGGAACGCCGGGCAAAAACCCGGCGTTTTATTATGGTGCTGAATGGTTGGCGGCTGACGCGGGTGCCTTTTTCCGGCTCGAACACATGGCCGGTTGCCGGATCGATTGTGGTTGTCGGCGCGCCGCCGGACATTCGCAAAACAGGCAGCCTGTCAGGCCGCGTCCTGAAACTGATCCCAGGCGCGCAATGCATCCGCCGCATACATGAGAGCGGGGCCGCCGCCCATATAGACGCACATGGCCATGACTTCCGCGATTTCCTCGCGCGTCGCGCCAAGCTCTTTCAGCGCCTTGGCGTGGAAGCCGATGCAGCCGTCGCAACGCTGCGTAACGCCGATCGCCAGCGCGATCAACTCCTTGGTCTTCTTGTCAACAGCGCCATCCGCCGTCGCGGCCCTGGAGAGCGCATAAAAGCCCTGCATGGCATCAGGCGCAAGCTTGCGCAACTCGCCGGTATAGGCCGAAATATCCTTCGTGAGACTGCGGTAATCCTTGGTCATTTCCGTACCATCATCCTTGCCTTGATTGGCCTTTCAATTTATAATTATCTCATATCATATTTTTATGAATTGTAAAGGGCTATGATGCCGACCATGGAACTGACAGACAGAATGCCGCAGAAGGCTGCGGAGGTGGCCAATTTTCTGAAGGGACTTGCCAATGAGCATCGGCTGCTCATCCTGTGCGTGCTGGCCGGCGGCCCGCACAGCGTCACCGATCTCATCGAAAAGACCGGCATCGCCCAGACATCCATGTCCCAGCATCTGGCAAAGCTGAAAGAAGAAGGGATCGTGCAGTTCGAGCGCGATCACCGCACGCTTTATTACTCCATCGCCCATCCGGCGGTGATGGAAATCATGACCGTGCTTTACGCAAGTTTCTGTGCGGCGGAGGCGTGACCGGCGCGTTCAGGCAAACCGAGCCTGAACGGCTTGCGACAGGGCAGCCACGGGGCGCGTTGTATCGCCCGGCGGATTCCACAGAAGCTCCTCGATCTCGCTTGAGGCGACCGGCACCTGACCGTCGTTCAACGCAAGATGAAACAATTCCGCCTCGACCGTCGCATCGGTTTCGTTGGCGGCGGGCGCCGACATCCTTGCCGCATAGCGCAGCTGGCTCTCGTCGATGCGGATGCCCAGCTCTTCCTCGATCTCCCGCACCAGTGCAGTCTCCGGCTGCTCGCCTGCATCGATCTTGCCGCCGGGCTGGAAGAATATCTCGCTGCCGCGCTTGCGCACGAGCAGGAAACGGCCCGCCTCATCGCGGACAATGGCTGCTGAAATTCGAATCGTCTTCATGATGACGGATTTTCGTTCCGGGGGCGGATGCCGTCAAGAATGATGGCGCTCACCGCCTGGGCCGTTTCGTCATAAAACCCCGGCTCCTGCGAGCGTTGTCCGAGAATTGCCCCGACCTGCACGGAGAAATCCGAATAATGCTGTGTGACCGCCCATATGGTGAAAATCAGATGATAGGGATCGACCGGCGCCAGACGCTTTTCAGCTATCCATCGATGGATGACCGCTGCCTTCTCATCGACCAGCTGCTTCAGATGTCCTTTCAGGAAATCGGAAATTGCCGGCGCGCCATGCAGAATCTCATTGGCAAAAAGCCGCGAGGCTTCCGGTTTTCTCGCCGACATTTCCAGCTTCAAGGCGATATAGCGGCGCAACTCTTCCAGCGGATCGCCATCCGGATCGATATGTTCGAACGGCTCCAGCCAGGTGGCGAGCGTATCCTCCAGCACGGTCACATAGATGTTCTGCTTGCGCGGGAAATAATACAAAAGGTTCGGCTTCGACATGCCCGCCTTCTCGGCGATCTGATCGACCGTGGAACCGCGAAAGCCGTAAGCGGAAAAGACTTCCAGCGCCGCATCCAGGATAAGCCTGCGATTGATGCCCTGAATGCGCGTCGCGCCTTCCGACTTGTCGTTTGCCGTACGGCCATTGGGGGAATCCGAAGGCGCTGTGGCCATATGACACCTTTCAGCAGTGTAGAATTTTTCAAAAGCGCTTGACCATATTCAAACGCTCTTCTAGCCTGCAATTTGACCAACTAGTCAAGTTTTTGCCGGCAAGGCAAGAATATTGTGGCCAAAGAGCCGGGTCGTGGGAACATATCGGCGGGTGAATGCGGGCTGGAAACATGATGGTCCGGATTTGAACGCATATACAGAATGCGGAGGCAGAGCGCATGGTGCTCACCAGCAATCTCAGAGTCAATGGCGATCGTCTGTGGGACAGCCTCATGGACATGGCGAAGATCGGCCCCGGCGTGCGCGGCGGCAACAATCGCCAGACGCTGACCGATGAGGACGGCGAAGGCCGCAAGCTTTTCCAGAACTGGTGCGAAAAGGCCGGGCTTTCCATGGGCGTGGACACCATGGGCAACATGTTCTTCACCCGCCCCGGCGAGGATGCCGACGCCGACCCGGTCTATATGGGCAGCCATCTCGACACGCAGCCGACAGGCGGCAAGTTCGACGGCGTTCTGGGCGTGCTGGGCGGGCTGGAAGTCATGCGCACGCTCAACGATATGAATATCAGGACCAGGCGGCCCATCGTCGTGGTCAACTGGACCAATGAGGAAGGCACGCGCTTTGCCCCCGCCATGCTGGCCTCCGGCGTATTTGCGGGCGTTCTCGATCAAGATTGGGCCTATGACCGCACCGACGCCAAGGGCAAGAAATTCGGCGACGAACTCACCCGCATCGGCTGGAAAGGCGACGAGCCCGTGGGCAGCCGCAAGATTCATGCGATGTTCGAGCTTCATATCGAACAGGGGCCGATCCTCGAAGCGGAGCACAAGGATATCGGGGTCGTCACCCATGGCCAGGGGCTCTGGTGGTTGCAGGTGACGCTGACCGGCAAGGAAGCCCATACCGGCTCCACGCCGATGAAGATGCGCAAGAATGCAAGCCTCGGCCTCGGCAGGCTTCTGCAACTGGTCAACGAGATTGCCATGGCGCATCAGCCGGATGCGGTGGGCGGCGTCGGCCATATCGACGTATCGCCCAATTCGCGTAATGTGCTGCCGGGCCAGATCGTGTTCACGGTCGATTTCCGCTCGCCCAACCAGGCCACGCTCGACGACATGAAGGCGCGTTTTGAACGGCAAGCACCGGTGATCGCGGAGGAACTGGGCATCGGCATCGAGATCGAGGTGGCGGGCCATTTCGACCCCGTGACCTTCGACACGGGCTGCGTGGAAGCCATTCGCAACGCGGCCGAACGGCTGGGCTACAGCCACCGCAACATCGTTTCCGGCGCGGGGCACGATGCCTGCTGGGTCAATCGCGTCGCACCGACAGCCATGGTCATGTGCCCTTGCGTGGATGGGCTCAGCCATAATGAGGATGAGGATATTTCAAAGGAATGGGCGTCGGCGGGAACCGACGTGCTTCTGCATGCTGTATTGGAGACTGCTGAAATCGTAAGCTGAACCTCCCAATACCGCTGTTCGCAACAAAACCAACAAGGGGAACGAACAATGGCCAAGACCGGGGCAAGCAAAGTCATCAAGGGCGGCACCGTCATCACGGCTGACCGCACGTTCAGGGCGGATGTTCTTATCGAAGACGGCAAGATCGCCGCCGTCGGCGACGGCCTCGACGGCCTCGACGGCGATGAGGTCATCGACGCATCCGGCTGCTATGTCATGCCGGGCGGGATCGACCCGCACACCCATCTGCAAATGCCCTTCATGGGCACCTATTCTTCCGATGATTTCGACACCGGCACTGCGGCGGCACTTGCGGGCGGCACGACGATGGTGGTCGATTTCGTCCTGCCGGATTCCGAGGGCAATCTTCTGGATGCGCTTCAGGAATGGTTCCAGAAGGCGGGCAAGGCGCGCACCGATTATTCGTTCCACATGGCCATCACCGGCTGGAACGAGCGCACCTTCAACGAAATGGCCGAAGTGCTGAAGCGCGGCATCAACACGTTCAAGCATTTCATGGCCTATAAGGGCGCGCTGATGGTGAATGACGACGAGATGTTCGCCTCGTTCCAGCGCTGCGCGGAACTGGGGGCCATGCCGCTCGTCCATGCGGAAAACGGCGATATTGTCGCGCAATTGCAGGCAAAACTCATGGCCGAAGGCAATGACGGGCCGGAAGCCCATGCCTATTCCCGCCCGCCGGAGGTGGAAGGCGAAGCCACCAATCGCGCCATCATGATCGCCGATCAGGCGGGCGTGCCGCTTTATGTGGTGCATGTTTCCTGCGAGCAGAGCCATGAAGCGATCCGCCGCGCCCGGCAAAAGGGCATGCGCGTGTTCGGCGAACCGCTGATCCAGCATCTGACGCTGGATGAAAGCGAATATCACAATCGCGACTGGGACTATGCGGCGCGGCGCGTGATGTCGCCGCCGTTCCGCGACAAGCTCAATCAGGACAGCCTGTGGGCGGGCCTCGCCGCGGGTTCGCTGCAAGTGGTGGCGACCGACCATTGCGCCTTCACCACCGAGCAGAAACGCTATGGCATCGGCAATTTCACCAAGATTCCGAACGGCACCGGCGGGCTGGAGGAGCGTATGCCGGTTCTGTGGACGCGCGGCGTGCGAACGGGCCGCCTGACGCCCAATGAGTTCGTGGCCGTCACCTCCACGAACATCGCGAAAATCCTCAACATCTATCCGCAGAAGGGTGCCGTGGTGCCGGGCGCGGACGCCGATCTCGTCATATGGGACCCGGAGGCGACCAAGAAGGTTTCCGCCAAGACGCAGCATTCCTCCATCGATTACAACGTGTTCGAGGGTTTCGAGCTGAAGGGCCTGCCGATCATGACGCTGTCGCGCGGACGGATCGCCTTCAACAAGGGACAGGTGACGGCGGAACCGGGCGACGGGCGCTTCATCGAACGTGAGCCGAACGGCGCGGTCAATCGCGCGCTGTCGCAATGGAAGGAAATCGTCGCGCCGCGCAAGGTGGAGCGCAGCGCCGAACATATGCCGATAGGGGTCTGATGCGATGACCATGGCTCAGCTTCGGGAAGTGCATATGATGAACGTCAATAGCATGGCCCCGGAGCGGGGCCCGAAAGCAGACGGGACCGTCATCGACATCAACGATCTTTCGCTGGTGTTCGAGACGAATGACGGTCCGGTCCATGCGCTTTCAAACATCAATCTCGCCGTGGAGCGCGGCGAGTTCGTTTCCTTCATCGGCCCTTCGGGCTGCGGCAAGACCACGCTGATGCGCGTGGTGGCCGATCTGGAGCGGCCAAGCTCCGGCAAGGTCACGGTCAATGGCAAGACGCCGGAACAGGCCCGCCTCGACCGCTCCTACGGCTATGTGTTTCAGGCGGCAGCGCTTTTTCCATGGCGCACCATTGAAGACAATATCAGCCTGCCGCTCGAAATCATGGGCTTTTCCAGGGCCGAGCGGCGTGAGCGGATCGAGAAAAATCTCGCGCTTGTGAACCTTGCGGGCTTCGGCAAGAAATATCCGTGGCAGCTTTCCGGCGGCATGCAGCAGCGGGCATCGATTGCCCGTGCGCTGTCCTTCGATCCGGACATGCTGCTGATGGACGAGCCCTTCGGCGCGCTGGACGAGATCGTGCGCGACCATCTGAACGAGCAGCTTCTGAAACTGTGGGCCGCCACGCGCAAGACCGTGATCTTCGTCACGCATTCCATTCCCGAGGCGGTGTTCCTTTCCACGAAGATCGTGGTGATGAGTCCGCGGCCGGGCCGCATCCATGAAATCATCGAATGCGATCTGGGGCCGAACCGCCCGCTGGAAATCCGGGAATCGGAAGCTTTTCTCAAAATCGCCCATCGCGTCCGCGAGGGGCTTCGGCTGGGGCACATCCATGAGTGACGGATATCGCACCCACCTTTGCAGGAGGACGCCATGAAAGCCTTCCTGCGTGATAAGTTCATCCCGGTGACAACGATCCTCATCGTCGTCATTGCGCTGTGGTATGCGCTGGCGGCGTTCCTCAACGCGCCGTTTGAACGCGACCAGGCGGCGCGCGCGGGAACGGAAATTTCCTTCTCCACGCTCATTGCCAACACCATGAGCCAGGACCGCCCGGTCCTGCCCGCCCCGCATCAGGTGGCGGAAGAAATCCGGAAAAGCGTGTTCGGCGTCAGGCCGACCTCCAAGCGCAGCCTTGTCTATCATGGCTGGGTGACGCTTTCCTCCACCCTCCTCGGCTTCATCATGGGGTCGGCGCTGGGTGTGCTCCTTGCGGTCGGCATCGTCCATTCGCGCACGCTCGACAAGAGCCTGATGCCATGGATCATCACCTCGCAGACGATCCCGATCCTCGCCATCGCGCCGATGATCATCGTGGTGCTGAACGCCATCGGCATATCCGGCTTGTTGCCGAAGGCGATCATCTCGACCTATCTTTCCTTCTTCCCCGTGGCCGTGGGCATGGTGAAAGGCCTGCGCTCGCCGGATGTGATGCATCTCGACCTCATGCGCACCTATAATGCCTCACGCGCGCAGATATTCTGGAAACTGCGCTGGCCCGCCGCCATGCCGTTTCTCTTCACCTCCATGCAGATCGCCGTCGCCATCAGCCTTGTCGGGGCGATTGTCGGCGAATTGCCGACCGGCGCCGTGGCGGGGCTTGGCGCGCGCCTGCTTGCCGGCTCCTATTACGGACAGACGGTGCAGATATGGGCCGCACTGGTGGCCGCAGCCCTGATGGCGGCGGTCCTTGTGGCACTGATCGGCGTTGCCGCCGGGGCCGTCAACCGGCGCATGGGCGCCAAGCCGGAAAGGGCGGCGGCATGATGACCGGCATTTTCTCCATCCTCGCGCTGATGGCCGTTTCATGGTTCATCGTCGGCGGCGTGGCAAGCCTCAAGGCGCGCACGGCGCACGGCCAGAAACTGCTCGACATTGCGGTGCCGGCACTTTTCGGCATCGCCATGCTGGTGCTGTGGGAGGCGACGGTCCGGCTTTTCGCCATACCGTCCGTCCTCCTGCCCGCCCCTTCGGCGATCTGGGCGCGCATCGTCGATTCCGTGCCGATCCTCTGGGCGGATTTCCGCCAGACATTCCTCAAGGCCGTCATCATCGGCTATGTGGCGGGCTGCGGGCTTGGCTTCATCACCGCCATCATCGCCGACCGCATTCCCTTTCTGCGCAAGGGTCTGCTGCCGCTCGGCAATCTGGCGGCGGCGCTGCCCATCGTCGGCGTCGCGCCGATCATGGTGATGTGGTTCGGCTTCGACTGGCAGTCGAAAGCCGCCGTCGTCATCATCATGACCTTCTTTCCCATGCTGGTGAACACGGTTGCCGGCCTTGCCAGCACCGGGGCGATGGAACGCGACCTGATGGAAACCTATGGCTCCAATTACTGGCAAACGCTTTTCAAGCTTCGCCTGCCCGCCGCCCAGCCCTTCATCTTCAACGCGCTCAAGATCAATTCCACCCTCGCCCTGATCGGCGCCATCGTGGCGGAGTTTTTCGGCACGCCCATCGTCGGCATGGGTTTCCGCATCTCGGCCGAGATCGGGCGGATGAATGTGGACATGGTCTGGGCGGAAATATTCGTGGCCGCTCTCGCGGGGTCGCTCTCCTACGGGCTGATCGCGCTGATCGAGCGCAGGACGACATTCTGGCATCCCTCCTACAGACGAGGATAAGCCTGAATATTCGGCATTCGCAAAAATAAGGCGAAGCCGTCAACCAGAGGAGAACGAAAATGAAGAAGGCAATCTTGCTGACTGCCGGAATTGCAATGACGTTGGGGACCCTCTTATCAGGCACCGCTCTGGCGGCTGACAAGCTGACGCTCCAATTGAAATGGGTAACGCAGGGCCAGTTCGCCGGCTATTACGTCGCAAAGGACAAGGGCTATTACGAGGAAGAAAATCTCGACGTCGAGATCAAGCCGGGCGGGCCGGACGTGGCGCCTCCGCAGGTGATCGCGGGCGGCGGGGCCGATGTGGTGGTGGACTGGATGCCCTCCGCACTCGCCACGCGGGAAAAGGGCGTGCCGCTCGTCAACATCGCGCAGCCCTTCAAGAAATCCGGTATGATGCTGACCTGCCGCAAGGAAACTGGCATCACCAAGCCGGAAGACTTCAAGGGCCGCACGCTTGGCGTCTGGTTCGGCGGCAATGAATATCCGTTCCTGTCCTGGATGAACCATCTCAAAATCCCGACCGAAGGCGGCAAGGACGGCGTGACCGTGCTGAAGCAGGGCTTCAATGTCGATCCGCTGATCCAGAAACAGGCCGACTGCATTTCCACCATGACCTATAACGAATATTGGCAGGTGATCGATGCAGGCATCCCCGCCGACCAGCTCGTCGTCTTCCCTTATGAGGAACAGGGCGTCGCCACGCTGGAAGACGGGCTCTACGTGCTGGAAAAAAGCCTTGACGACCCGGCCATGGTGGACAAGCTCGCCCGCTTCGTGCGCGCCTCCATGAAGGGCTGGAACTATGCATCCGAACATCCCGATGAAGCCGCCGAAATCATTCTCGACAATGATTCGTCCGGTGCGCAGAAGCAGGAAGTGCAGGAGCGCATGGTCAAGGAAATCGGCAAGCTGATCGACGGTTCCGACGGAACGCTCGACGTGGCGGCGGCGGACCGCACCGTAGAAACGCTTCTGGGCGGCGGCTCCGATCCCGTCATCACCAAGAAACCGGAAGGCGCCTGGACCTCGAAGGTCACAGACGCCATGAAGAAATAACCAGCAGCGTTTGGATATGAAACCCGGAAGCGCGTTTCCGGGTTTTTATCTGTGCAGGGATCGCTCTATTTCAGTTTTTCTTCCAGCGCCACGGCCCGAACAAGCTCGCGTTCCAGCCGCGCTTCTTCCTCGACCTTCGGCTTGGTAAATCGGCCAAGCAGCAGATAGGCAACCGGCGTCACATAGAGCGTGGCGATGGTCGCAAGGCCAAGACCGCCCACAATGACCCAGCCAAGCGCCACGCGCGCCTCGGCACCCGCGCCGCTTGCAAGCACCAGCGGCACGCCGCCCAGGACGGCGCAGATCATCGTCATGCAGACCGGGCGCAGGCGGATATTCGCCGCCGCCTCGATTGCCTCGCGAACGCTCAGGCCCTTGTCGCGCAACTGGTCTGCGAATTCGACAATCAGGATGCCGTTCTTGGCCATGATGCCGACAAGCAGCACAAGGCCGATCTGGCTGTAGACGTTGAGGCTCGTGCCGGTGAGCAGCATTGCGAACACCGCACAGCCCAGCCCCAGAGGCACGGTGGCCATGACGATCAGCGCGCTGATGAAGCTTTCAAACTGCGCCGCCAGCACCAGAAGAATGATGACGATGGCAAAGCCGAACACGATGGCCATGCCGTTCGACGTTTCGCTGAGCGTGGACGCTTCGGCCAGCGGGATGATGTGGCTGCCGGGCGGCAGAAGCGGAGCGGCAATCTCCTGCGCCGCCGCAAAGGCGTTGCCGAGCGCGAAATCGCTCCGAAGATTGGTGGTGATCGCCACCGAGCGCTGGCGGGTCTCGCGGTCGAGCTGCGGCGGAACCGCCTTTTCGACAACGCGTGCGATGGACGACATCGGCACATAGCGGCCATCCGACGTTTTCATGAAAATGTTTTCAAGATCGGTCGGATCGTTGATCGGATTGGTGGTGGAGACGAGCTTCACGTCGAAACTGCGGTCGCCCACATAGACCGAGCCGATCTTGCGGCCATCGAGAACCGCCTGCACGGCATTGGCAAGGCCGGTGATGTCGATACCCAGATCGGAAGCGCGTTCGCGGTTGATTTCGACCGAGAGCTGCGGCTGCGTCGGTTCCACCGACAAGCGCGGCTGCACGAAGCGCGGGTCTTTTTCCAGCGCCGCCACCACGGCCTGCGCGGCAGGCTGGAGCTTGTCATATTCGCTGCCGACGATGGCAAATTGCAGGCCGTTGCCCGCGCCGCGAATGCCAAGGCTGTTCGGCTGCGTGGTGAACACGCGCACCGCCGTGATGCCTTTGATCCGGTTGGTGATGTCGGCCATGATCTCCTGCTGACTGCGGGCACGTTCCTTCCACGGTGCCAGCGTCAGCACCACGAAACCGTTGTTCGACGATCCGCCGGAACCGGCAATCGCATAGGTGGTGGTGATTTCACCGCTGTCGCGCAGGGGCTGGATGGCGTCCTCAATCCTGTCGAGCTGCGACTGGAGGAATTCGACGCTGATGCCCTGCGGCCCGTTGATGCGCAAAAGCGCCACGGCGCGGTCTTCCGATGGCGTGAGTTCCTGACGGATCAGGCCATAGCCGAGATAGGACGCACCGGCGAAAAGCACGGCCACCAGCACCACGATGAAGGGCGCCGAAAGGCAGGCATGAAGCGACTTGCGATAGAAATTCGCCAGGCCGCCGCCAATGCGGCGCAGGAACAGCGGGCCATGGCCTTCGCTTTCCGCCGCGCCGTTGCCTTCCTTGAGAAAGCGCGAGGCGAGCATCGGGCAAAGTGTCAGCGCAACCACGGAGGACAGCAGGACCGCAATCGCCAGAACGAAGCCAAACTCCCTAAACAGGCCACCCGCCTGCCCCGGCAGGAATGAAATCGGCACGAAGACCGCGGCAAGCGTCAGCGTGGTGGCGATGACGGCAAAGAACACTTCCTGCGTGCCGAGCACGGCTGCGGCGCGCGGTCCCATGCCCTGGTTGCGGCGGCGCACCACGTTTTCCAGCACCACGATGGCATCATCCACCACGAGGCCGGTGGCAAGCACCAGCGCCAGAAGTGTCAGGATATTGACCGAAAAGCCCACCAGATAGATCGCCGCGATGGTGCCGATCAGGGCGACCGGCATGGAAAGTGCCGGGATCAGCGTGGCACGCGCATCCCACAGGAACATGAAGATGATGGCGACGACGATAATCACCGATGCGATCAGCGCGATTTCCACTTCATGGATGGCGCCGTTGATGAAGTTTGCATCGTCGCTGGTCACGGCAATGCTGACGCCTTCCGGCAGGGTTTTCTGCAAATTGGCGACTGCCGCGCGCACCCCTTGCGAGATGTCGAGCGTGTTCGACTGTGCCTGGCGCACGATGCCAAGGCCGATGGCGGTCTTGCCGTTGGAGCGCACCGCCGAGCTTTCGATATCCGGCCCCAGCGTAACGGTCGCAACATCGCGGATCTGCGTGCGCCCCTTGATATAGACATTCTCGAAATCTTCCGGCTTTTCCAGATTGGCCGTGGCGCGCACCACGATGGACTGGTCGGAACTGCGCAGCGAGCCCGCAGGCGCGTCCAGCCCCATGGACGAAAGCGCATTGGAGATGTCGGCAATGGTCAGGCCATAGCTTGCAAGGCGCGCCTGGTTGATGTCGATGCGGAAAATCTTGTCGCGGTCGCCATTGATCTGCACATCGGCGACGCCAGGAACGGCGGAAAGCACATCCTCGATCTGGTCTTCCACCAGCACCGTCATGTCATCGACCGACATGGTGTCGGAGGTGACGGCAAGGCGCATCACCGGATCGGCGTTGGAATCAGCCTTGATGATGCGCGAGGGGTCGGCCTCCTCCGGCAGATTGTTGGCCACGCGGGAAATCGCATCGCGCATGTCGGCGGCGGCAACATTGAGATCGACGCCGTCGTTGAATTCCACCGTCACGCGGCTGCGCTCGAAGGAGGAGGTGGAGGAAATCGATTTCACGCCGGAAACGCGCGCGACCGCATTTTCCAGAACCTGCGTGACCTGACGGTCGATGGTCTCAGCCGATGCGCCGCTGAAATCGGTGCTGATCGTGACGACCGGCCGGTCCACATCGGGCAATTCGCGGATATCGACGCCGGTAAAGGCCGCAAGGCCCGCCACCACGATCAGGACATTGATGACAAAGGCAAAGACCGGACGGCGAATGAAAAGCGCCGTCGAACCGCCGGAGGAAGGGTTCTTATTGCTCACGCCCTGTCCCCTCAGCCTGCATCGCGCGGGACGGCGGGGGTGGAGAGCGCCGTACCCTGCTCGTTCTGCACGCGCACCGGCGCCGCATCGCGCACGGTCTGCACGCCCTCGGTGACGACCATGTCGCCCCGCTTCACCGGCCCGTCGATCAGAATATTGGTGGAATTGCGCTGCACGATGCTCACGGCGATCTTCTTTGCCACACCATTTTCGATGCGCCAGACATAGGAGCCGTCCGCGCCCCACTGGATCGCCAGCGGATTGACGGCAGTATAGCTGTTTCCGGGGAAGAGAACGGTTACGGAAAAGGACATGCCCGCACGCAAGCGGTCATCGATATTGGGCACTTCGGCGCGAACATGCAGGGTGCGGCTTGCCTCATCCAGCATGTTGTCCACGGCATTGATTTCGCCATTGTAAACCTCGCCGGGGAAAGCCGTCGATTCCGCCGTCACCGGCTGGCCGACCCTGACCTGCGGCGCGAAGCGCTCCGGCACCCAGATATCGATCAGCACCTTCGAACGGTCGTCGATGCGGGCAATGGAGGTTTGTGCGGTAACATAATTGCCCGCATTGACCGGAAGAATGCCGACAATGCCGGTGATCGGCGCGCGTACGGTACGACGGCTCAGGGCAAGCTGCGCATCCTGCAAGGCAAGCTGGGCATTGGCGACCGCCAGTTCCGCCTCGACGACCTGCACGTCCGTCGCGGTGTTGGTCGCCCGCAATTTGGCGATGCGCTGGCGTGTGGTCTGCGCATCCTTCAAGGCCATCTCGGCCTTGGCGACGGCTATTTTCTCGGTCTCGGCGTCAAGCTCGGCAATCGGATCTCCCTCCTTCACCCTATCGCCTGCCTTGACATGGAGCTTTGTCATGTAACCGCTGGAATAGGGCGTAACCGATACGGTGCTGAGCGCCCGTGCCGACCCGATCGCCGTCAGGCGGCTATTGATGGTCTCCTCGCCCGCCGCCTCGACAACAACGAGCGGTGCTGAACGCCCGCCCCCGCCTTTCGGCGCCTGCGTGCCGGTTGCGGCGGCTTTCACCACCTCATTCTTGTTCTTGTATGCATACCAGCCGCCAACGGCGGCCGCAGCTATGAGCAGGCACAAGGCAATCTGCTTCCAGGATTTCATCCAACTCTCCGGCAAGGTCTGGCGTGGCTCAAACAGACCCTGTATTCAAAATCATTATGTCGAACGCAAAAATTGCCAGCAAACAGTATCACAATGATAATTGCCCCCACATTGTGCAAAATCATGCAACCCAATGCGTATGTACAGATTTTTCCGGGCATGATCTTGCACGCGCCGCCTTGGGGCGTCGAGTTAAATTTCGGTAATGCAGGGCGTGAGGTGCGCAGAAACAGGTGGGTTTTTAACCGGTCGAACAAAGCCTGTTGGATTTATCGAACGGCTCCATATATAGGAGGCTAACATTTTTGTATTGCGTTTCGACGGCACACCGGTTGAGGCACCGCGGCAATTAAGCCGATCAGCCTCGAATTGGACAGGCTATGGCGGTTGATGGAAAAACCACGGAAACGGGCGCAGCGTCGCCTGAAGCGGCCACTCGGACTGCGACCGCCGACCGGCTCTCGTCAACCCAGTTCACAGGCCTGCCGTGGCGTCATCGGCTTTCAAGCAAGCTCCTGCTCCTGACCGCGCTTGCGGTGCTCATCACGGAAGTCCTGATCTTCGTTCCTTCGGTTGCCAATATGCGTGTGCGCTGGATGAGCTCCAGGCTCGATGCGGTCGGCGCCGTCAGTGAGGTTCTCGCCGCCGGCGGCAACATGGATGTGCCGCGCGATATTCAGGACAAGGTGCTTCTGGCAACCGGCACAAAGGCCATTGCCATGCGCGAGGCCGGCGCATCGCGCCTGCTTGCCATGGCGGAAGTTCCCGGCAGGATCGACCAGGTGATCGATCTCAACAATGTCAGCGAAGCCGCCGCCATATGGGACGCATTCGGAACATTGTTCAACGGCGGAAACAGGACGTTGCGCATCTACGGTTCCGTTTCGCCCTCCAGTTCTCCCGGACGCATCATCGAAATCGTCACCTCGGATGCGCCGCTTCGCCATGCCATGCTCGTCTATGCGCGCAATGTGACTTTCATCTCGCTCATCATCTCCGTGATAGCGGCAAGCCTGATCTATCTGATTATTCACGAGATGCTGCTGCGGCCGGTGCGCATCATGCACCGCAACATGATCGATTTCGCCTCATCTCCCGACAATCCGGGGCTGATCCTCGTGCCGGAAAACCGCAAGGACGAATTCGGCGTGGCGCAGCGCCAGATATCCCATATTCAAAGCGATCTCCAGCGAACGCTGAAAGAGCAGAAACATCTGGCCGACCTTGGCCTTGCCGTGTCCAAGATCAACCACGACATGCGCAATATCCTGGCCTCGGCGCAATTGATGTCGGACCGGCTTGCCGATACGCAGGACCCGATGGTGCAGCGGTTCGCGCCCAAGCTCATCCGCACCCTCAGCCGCGCGATCAGCTATTCGGAAAGCGTGATGGCCTATGGCCGCTCGCAGGAGGCGCCGCCGCGTCCGCGCCGTGTCCTGCTGCATACGATCATCGCGGACGTGCAGGAAACGCTGAGCCCCAGCGCGGAAAGCAATATCGAGTTCGAAAATCTGGTTCCCGAGGATTTTGAACTCAATGTCGATTCGGAACAGCTGTTCCGTGTGCTGAGCAATCTGTGCCGAAACTCCGTACAGGCGATGGAACGTGACCAGACCAATGACGAGGCGACCATCAAGCGGCTTACGATTTCTGCGGGCAGAATAGGGACAACCGCGATCATCAGCGTCGAGGACACCGGCCCCGGCCTGCCGCAAAAGGCGCGTGACAATCTTTTCACGGCTTTCAAGGGTTCGACCCGCAGCGACGGCACCGGCCTGGGGCTTGCCATCGCGCAGGAACTGATCCGCGCGCATGGCGGAACGATCGAACTTCGGGAAGACCGTTCCGTTGGCGCGCATTTCGAGATTCGCATTCCTGATTTGCCGCCGCAGCATGAGGATCGTAACAACCAGCGCACTGAAGAAGACGCCTAGGCAATCTGCGGCTGCACTGTTCTGCGACCGAAAAGCCCGCAAATGTGGGCACTGACAAGAAATCTTCACGGAACCACATTTTTTTCTAAGAAGACGCTTGCATTTAGCGATCTGTCCGATTATCAACCGCCCATCGCCGCAGCGAGCGGCGCCAAGGCAAGCACCCGTAGCTCAGCTGGATAGAGCACCAGACTACGAATCTGGGGGTCAGAGGTTCGAATCCTTTCGGGTGCGCCATTTTTCTCATAACAATTCAGTGTTTTGTTTCAGCGGACAGGGATGAGCCTGCGCGTTGCTTGGCATATTTTCCAAATTGGCTGATCCCGCCATCGTGACGTTTTTGCTCTCGCCGCTATAGCGCGTTTCGATCTGATTGAAACAGATCGGCGCCCTAAATGTTTGTTTTCACGCGCATCTTAATCCGAAAACCGTTTCACACTTTTCGGGATGCGCTCTATATGTGGCTCGACATATCGGCATTCATTTTCTGCGGTGGGATTTTTCTCATGAAGCATCACGCGCTCGTCTGGCTGCGTAACGATCTTCGAATCAATGACAATCCCGCGCTGGATGCGGCCGCACAAACCGGCGCCCTCGTCACAGCCGTTTATATTCACGAGACCGTCGAAGATGTCCGCGCGCCCGGCGGCGCGGCGCGGTGGTGGCTGGACCAAAGCCTGGAAGCAATGGGAAAGCAGCTGGGCGATCACGGCATCGAATTGTGCGTTGAAACCGGCGACGCCAGAGACATCCTTCCCCGGCTGATCGCCAAATGCACTGCCACCGATCTGTTCTGGAACCGCCGCTACGCACCGGCGGAGCGCGAACGCGATACGGAGCTGAAGGCACGGCTTAAAGAGAACGGCACGCGTGTAGCCTCCCTGCCCGGCAATCTTCTTCTCGAACCCTGGGAACTGAAAACGGGTAGCGATGCGCCTTATCAGGTCTTCACACCATTTGCGAAAGCCCTGCGCCAGCACCATGTCCCCCGGCCGCTTCCGCGGAGACAATGGGACAGCAAACCCACGCAGCAAATCCACCCATCGCGCGACGGGCCGGCATGGTCAAAAAAACTGGATGGTCTTTGGGCCATTGGAGAAAGCGCGGCGCGCGACTGCCTGACACGCTTTCTGGAGAGCAGGCTGCCGACTTACGCCGTGGATCGCGATATTCCAGGCGTCGAGGGAACGTCGGGACTTTCACCCCATCTCCGGTTCGGGGAGATCAGCGCCCGTCAGGCGTGGTATGCTACCTTGGCGTTTATGGACGCGCATCATTCGGCCCGGGCCGGCGGCGAAAAATTCCTGTCCGAGCTGATCTGGCGCGATTTCAATTATCACCAGCTCTATCACCGTCCGGACATCAGCCGATACGATATGCGCAACACACTGTCCGGCGTGGAATGGCGCGACGATCCCGCTGCATTCAAGGCATGGCGTCACGGGCTGACGGGCTTTCCCATGATCGATGCCGGCATGCGTCAGCTATGGGCAACGGGATGGATGCACAATCGTGTGCGGATGCTGGTTGCATCCTTTCTCACCAAAAACCTGCTCATTGATTGGCGGAAGGGCGAGGCATGGTTCTGGGACACGCTCGTGGACGGCGATATCGCCAGCAATCCGGGCGGCTGGCAGTGGGTGGCAGGCTGCGGCATGGATGCCGCGCCCTATTTCCGGGTGTTCAATCCAATCTTGCAGGGCGAAAAATTCGATGCCGACGGACGCTACGTCCGGCACTGGGTGCCGGAACTGGCCAATCTGCCGGACAAATGGCTGCACAAGCCATTCGAGGCGCCAGACGCGGTGCTTGCCAGCGCCAATGTCGTTCCCGGCCACACCTATCCCAAGCCGATCATCGATCTGCAAATCTCGCAACGCGAGGCGCGCAAACGGCTCAACAGCCAACCGTGATCAGCGCGGCTCCAGCCCGCCATTCTCAATGATGAAATCCACGATCTCCGGCACGCCCTTGCCGCGATGCAGGTCGGTGAAGCCAAAGGGGCGCTTGCCGCGCATGCGGGCCGCATCGTCTTGCATGACGTCGAGATCGACGCGCACATGCGGAGCAAGATCGCTCTTGTTGATCACCAGAAAATCCGACCGTGTAATACCCGGTCCGCCCTTGCGCGGAATTTCCTCGCCCTGGCAGACGGAGATGACATAGAGCGTCAGGTCGGCCAGATCGGGCGAGAAGGTGGCCGCGAGATTGTCGCCGCCCGATTCAATGAAGACGACGTCGAGATCGGGAAACCGCCGGTTCATTTCCGCAATCGCCTGAAGATTGATGGAGGCATCCTCGCGGATCGCCGTATGCGGGCAGCCTCCCGTTTCCACCCCCATGATGCGGTCTTCCGACAAGGCCTGACAACGCGCCAGGATGAGCGCATCTTCCTGCGTGTAGATATCGTTGGTAATCACGGCGACCGAATATTTGTCGCGCATCGCCTTGCAAAGCTTTTCGGTCAGCGTCGTCTTTCCCGATCCCACCGGTCCGCCAATGCCGATGCGCAAGGGTCCGTTTTTCTGTGTCATGTGCGAAAGAGCCTCGAATATTGGGTTTCATGTTTCATGGCAACAATGTCGCTCATGTAGGTCGCGGAACCGAGGTCGCTCAATGCGGTTTTTTCCGTGCGCGCCGCCGTCTCGGCGAGAACCGGTTCCAGATCCGACATTGTCGCCGTTACGCCGTTCTGCCCCATCACGGACAGGCGGATGGATGCCTGCAGGAGATTGAGGCAAAAGGCTTGCAGAAAGGCTGCAAGCGTCAATCGAAGCGGCACCCTGTTGGCGCCCGCCACGGCACCGACCGCAACCGGATAGGGGCAATCTTGCGGCAGACGGTCGAAAACGGCGCTCGGCCAGGAACGCGCCGCAGCCAGGAACGCACTGCCTTGCAGCATCGTTTCCATATGGCGTTCACGCGAACCGGCCAGTGCTTCGGCCAGTTCGGCAATCTCTGCAAGATCGCCATCGGCAATCGCGCGCCGCCAGCTTTCGGCGCAAAGCACGGCATCGTTCCACCCGGAGCCGTGCGTCACAAGCCAGCGCAGCCAGTCGCCCATCGTGGCCACGTCGGAGACAAGGCCGTCATGGACTGCGCGTTCCAGTCCATGACTATAGCTGAACGACCCCACCGGAAAGACCGGCGACAGCCACGCCATCAACCGCAGCAAGGCGGTGGCGCTATCAGTCGTGGTGGTGGTGATGGTGGTCATGATCGTGTTCGTGATGACCATGATGGTGATCATGGTCTTGATGCGAATGGCCGCCGGAATAAGCGCCCCGCAGGGGGCTGAAAATTGCCGTCACATCCACAACCGTCGCGCCAAGCCCCTCCAGCATGGCCTTGATGACATGGTCGCGCAGGATGAAGATGCGATCCATCTCGATCTGGGCTGCAAGGTGCCGGTTGCCGATATGCCAGGCAAGTTCGGCCACGTGCAGCGGATCACGCCCGCGGATTTCGTAGAGTTCCTCGCTTGCGGCGCGGATTTCAATCTCGCGCCCGTCATCGAGCACGAGCCGGTCGCCATGCTCCAGCACGACCGGCTCCGCGAAATCGACGAGCACCTTCTCGCCGCCTTCCAGAACAATGGCCTTGCGCCGCAGGTGACGTTCATCCCGTTCAAGAACGGCATGACCGGCGGGCACGGCATCGATCACCTTGTCCGCGCGGATAATGGCAGTGGCACGAAACATTTCTTTGCCTTTCACGCTCAAAACAGGAAGTAACGCTGCGCCATCGGCACCACGTCGACGGGCTCGCAGGTGAGAAGTTCACCATCGGCGCGCACCTCATAGGTTTCCGGATCGACTTCCATTTGCGGCATCGCATTGTTGAGGATCATGGAATGCTTGCCTATGCCGCCACGGGTATTGGCCACGGCAACCATCTGCTTGTCCACCCCGATCTTCTCCCGAAGCCCCTCGTCCATCGCAGCCTGCGAGACGAAGGTGATGGAGGTATTGGTGCGCGCCTTCCCGAACGAGCCGAACATCGGACGGGTGTGCATGGGCTGCGGCGTCGGGATCGAGCCATTCGGATCGCCCATCGGCGCGGTGGCAATCCAGCCGCCAAGCAGCACCATATCCGGCTTCATGCCGAAGAATGCAGGGTTCCACAGCACCAGATCGGCGCGCTTGCCCACTTCCACCGAACCGATCTCATGCGCCATGCCATGCGCAATCGCCGGGTTGATCGTATATTTGGCAATATAACGCCGCGCGCGATAATTGTCATTGCCCGGCTTGTCGTCTGGAAGGCTGCCGCGCTGCTTCTTCATCTTGTCCGCCGTCTGCCAGCAGCGAATGATCATTTCGCCGACACGGCCCATCGCCTGGCTGTCGGAGGAAATGATGGAGAAGGCCCCCATATCGTGGAGGATATCTTCCGCAGCGATGGTTTCCTTCCGGATACGGCTTTCCGCAAAGGCAATATCTTCAGGGATGGCCGGAGACAGGTGATGGCACACCATCAGCATGTCGAGATGTTCTGCAATCGTATTGACCGTATAAGGCCGGGTCGGATTGGTCGAGGCCGGCAACACGTTCGGATACTGGCAGACGCGGATGATATCCGGCGCGTGGCCGCCGCCCGCACCTTCCGTATGGAAGGAGTGGATCGTGCGTCCCTTGAAGGCGTTGAGCGTATCCTCGACAAAGCCGCCTTCATTGAGCGTATCGGTATGGATCGCCACCTGAACGTCGAACTGATCGGCGACCGAAAGGCAATTGTCGATGGCCGCCGGTGTGCAGCCCCAGTCCTCGTGCAGTTTCAGGCCGCAGGCGCCCGCCCGGACCATTTCTTCCAGCGCGCCCGGCAGCGAGGCATTGCCCTTGCCGAACACGCCGATATTCATCGGCAGGCCGTCGAACGACTGGATCAGCCGCGCAATGTGCCACGGGCCGGGCGTGCATGTGGTCGCAAGCGTGCCATGGGCCGGTCCGGTGCCGCCGCCCACCATGCAGGTAATGCCCGCATTGAGCGCCTCGTCCACCTGTTGCGGCGAGATGAAATGGATATGCGTATCGATCCCGCCCGCGGTGAGGATCTTGCCCTCGCCCGCGATGATCTCCGTGCCGGGGCCGATGATGATTGAGACGCCGGGCTGCGTATCGGGATTGCCCGCCTTGCCGATCAGGGCGATGCGCCCGTCGCGAAGGCCCACATCGGCCTTGTAGATGCCGGTGTGGTCAAGAATGAGGGCATTGGTGATAACCGTATCCATCGCGCCATCGGCGCGGGATAACTGGCTTTGCCCCATACCGTCGCGGATAACCTTGCCCCCGCCGAACTTCACCTCTTCCCCATAGGTGGTGAGATCGCGTTCGACTTCGACAAGAAGCTCCGTATCGGCCAGGCGCACCTTGTCGCCGACAGTGGGGCCGAACATCTGCGCATAGGTGGCGCGACTTATTCTGGCTGGCATGAAATGTCTCCGTCACCTGTTCTAAAGCTTGCCCATGACCATCTGGCGAAATCCGTAGATCTCGCGCCTGCCGCTGACGGGAACCAATGTCACGTCGCGTTCCTGGCCGGGTTCGAAGCGCACGGCGGTGCCCGCCGCAATGTCCAGCCGCTGGCCGAGCGCCTTTTCACGGTCGAAGGAAAGTGCGGCATTCACTTCATAAAAATGGAAGTGACTGCCGATCTGGATCGGGCGGTCGCCGGTATTGGCGACCTTGATCGTGACGGTCGGCTGACCCTGATTGAGTTCTATATCGCCGTCCTGCGTTATGATTTCACCGGGGATCATGTCACACCTCACCCGGCCATCAGCATCAGGCCGCCAAGCGCGGTGGCGCCCCCGGCGGCACGCATGGCAAGACGACCCGCCTTGCCTGTCATCAGGCGGCCCGCGCCAAGGCCGATGCCGATGCCCGCCATGTGGAGAAGCGCCGTCGCGACGGCAAAACCCGCAGCATAGGTGAAGAAGGCCGCGCCTCCGATTTCGCCGCCATGGGCGTGGCCATGAAAGAAGGCAAAGAAGCCGGCGATCACAGCGCCAACGACCGGAGAAACCGGGAGCGCCAGCGCCACCAAGAGGCCGAGCACCACGACCGACGCCAGAATGACCGGCTCGACGAAGGGCAACGGCATGCCCAGAAGCGCTGCCGCAAAGCCCAGCAGCATCACGCCCACAAATGCGGCCGGCACGGCGAACAGCCCCCGTCCGCCGAGCATGGCGGCCCAGAGCCCCACCGCAACCATCGCCAGAATATGATCCGCGCCGGAGAGCGGATGCGTGAAACCCGCCGCGAACGAGCCGTGTTCAGCCGGATTGAGATGAGCAAAGGCAGGACTTGCGATGAGCGCCATTGCGCCTGCTGCAAGAAGCGTAGTCTTTTTCATTATTGTACCTTTCAAGAAACAGGTTCGCCTCGGCAAACCTGAAAATCAGCGGATCGGCTCGTGAACCGTGACGAGCTTGGTGCCATCGGGAAATGTCGCCTCGACCTGAATGTCGTGGATCATTTCGGGCACGCCATCCATCACCTGTTCGCGGGTGATGACATGGGCACCCGCCTCCATCAGATCGGCCACCGTGCGTCCGTCGCGCGCGCCTTCAACGACAAAATCGCTGATGAGGGCGATGACTTCGGGATGATTGAGTTTTACCCCGCGCTCCAGACGGCGGCGGGCCACCACGGCGGCCATGGCGATCAAAAGCTTGTCTTTTTCCCTGGGCGTCAAATTCATGACTTCATTCCAAACTTCATGTTTTCAAAGCGGTTTTCATTCCGCTGGCGTTAAAAGCGGCGGGATTGCCGCGAACTCAGAATGTCCAGACTTTGGGCAGTCCTGCCTTGCCGTTGAGCTGGGCGAGCAATGGCCCCAGACGTTTGCGCAAGGCATAGCTGTCGGACGCATAAAGGCGCATCATCAGCTTGGTTGCCGCGCCGACCTGCCAGAGGCTCACACCGCCATCCTCGCCGATGATCCGCCGCGCCGCTTCCAGATGTTTCCCGGCCTCTCCCGAAATCAGAAGCACGGTGGCAACGGCAAGGGCCGCATTCGCCACCGGGCGGGCCTGCAATTGCGCCGCGACATCCGGTCCGATCCGAAATTCTTCGGCATGCACAAGCCGCCCATCCAGCCGCACGCGCCAACGATCGCTGAATATTGCCGCATCGATGCGCTCCCCCATGGCAAGGCGCCCGAATATGGTCGCCTCCACCATCAGGATTTCCGCCCCGTCCTCCAATTCGACATCGAGCGTGCGTGACAGGGCAGAACGGTTGAACAGAATGGTTTCCTGTGGAAGCCACGCAAGACGCGTGCCTTTGGCCGCCTTCAAACGTGTGGCAATGCGTGCCTCGCCGCCGCCGGAACGATAGATACGCTCACAGGCTTGCGTGGTGACGACAGCGGAAGCCTTTTCGCCAAGCTCCACATCCCATCGCAACCGGTCGCCGCCCGTCAGCCCTCCCGATGTATTGATCAGGATTGCTTCCAGCGGGTCGCTTCCGGCTCGCGGCATGCGAATCTTGGCTGCGCCTTCCTGGTAAAGCCTGGAAATGCGCGAGCGCCCATGTTTGAAATGTATCGAAAGCCCACCCAGCCCGTTGACGCGCTGCGAGGAGAGCCTCGCTAACTTATTGTTATTTATTATCATCTGCGCGAATCTCGTATTGCTCTTCTAAAGCAGAACCGCTCCCAAAAAAAAGGGGGACGAAGTGCGGCAGAATGCCGCCACACCTTGAAATGCTTGAAACCGTTGCATGAAGGTCCGCGCCCCATCCCGAAAGAGGCTGTGGATCAATGTGAAGGCCAGTTTCCCGCTCAAGCCCGCAGGGTTGCCGGGCGCCGCACTGTCTTTCGATAGAAATGCCATGTTGCATGTCCGAGTATGGGTATCACCAGCGCCAATCCGGCAAACATCGTTGCAAAACCGGCAATCAGCAAAGCGGTCACGATTGCGGCCCATAGCAGCGATTCCACGGGATTGCGCATGACGACCCGCAGCGATGTCGCTATTGCCGCCGCCGCGCCGCAATCCTGATCGAGCAGCATCGGAAACGTAACGATCGTCGAACACAGGACAATGATGGCAAAAAGCAGGCCGATCCCGCAGCCCGTGAAGATCAGGCTGCGCCCCTCTTCGGTCGAAAACACCTGGCGCATCATCCCGGAAAAGCTCTCGGGCGGCATCGGGCCAAAATAATGCATATAGAGATTTTGGGCGACCAGCAGCCACGCGACAAAGACGGCGAAAAGAAAAACGCCGACAGCCACGATGGACGGCAATGCCGGGGAATGGCCCACATCGAGCGTGCGTTTCCACGATGCATCCAGCCTTTCCTCGCGACGCCTGCTCATTTCGTAAAGCGGCAAGGCGGCGATCGGCCCGATCAGGGCAAAGCCGGACATCAGCGGAAACAGGAGCGGCAAGGCGTTCGCGTTGGTGCTCCAATAGGTGATGAGCAATCCGGCCAGCGGATATATAAGACCGAGAAAAACGTAATGCGAGGGCTTTGCCCAGAAGTCATCGAACCCCAGACGCAGGGCTTCCGATACATCCGCGATGCGGATGCGGTTGACGTCGGGATAAGAGGCTGACTGGTCCCGTCCTGCAATAACATGAAACTGTGCCATGACGCTCCTCCTGCGGATTGGGCAGTCCTGACAGCAAGGGCAGCGGTCAGGGCCTGGCCTGCACGCGATTTCCGGCTTTCGCACATTGGAACGGTTCCTGTTTCAACAGAAACGCCGAAACCGCTCCACCTATTTGTTTTTTCGCATTTGCCTCACGCAAAACCGCTTCGCGCTTTTGCTGGAAACGCTCTAGCGGAACAATGCGCATTTCCGTGATAACAATCCGTCAAGCAAAAGCCTGACGATTTTCATCCTGTGATCAGTATACATCGAAAAGAACGGCCAAGAAATCCGAGCGAAGCCATAATAGCCGGCACACATGGGCCAGGCGAATAAAAATCTATCACGAACGCGTGTGCGGGGGAGATGAAATGGTGCTGCGAGAGAGGATTGAAATCTCGGAGTTCCATTGCACTTTATTGATTTTGCATAGTTTTTTTAAGTCGCAACAGGTGCGTGTGTAGCACTGACGTTGGGCATTATCAAGTGGCCTCTAACGAAAACAGCAGACGTACTTGCGAGGCAAAATATCACCCCTTCACTTGCTGGTCGCCCTGATTGAAAGTACGGTCGAAGCTTAAATCTGTGTATCCGCGAATGAGTGAAACCCTGTGACCGTATTTCCCTTTGAGATCGTCGCTCGCCACATACGGAAGAAGCATCCCGGCTGTCCTGATTTCGCGGTGGAACACATAGCTAGGCTGATTTCGGAGCGCGAATGGGAAGGCATCAGGCTGGGCCGTGCCGTGGGCATTACCATTGACGGCATCCTGCGGCACCAGATGACCGAATATGAAACCCTTCTGTTGCACGGAGTAGACCGGAAGGAAGCCAGAAGGCGTGTTCAGCCGAAGGTCAATGCGATGCTAAAGGTATGGGCGAAGCGGCCAGAGGCGAAACCACATGCGCCTCATAGTGAGCCGGGAAAACAGCAAACGCCCTGAAAAATGCAGATACGCCTACACAGACGGAAGCGCGTGAATACCGTTCTCCATCTTTCTCAGGCTCTCAGAATCGCCTATGTTCACGCTGCGTTCTATGCCGGTTTGGAAAAGGTGTAACCATGAACTATCGCGATTATGAGGATTCCGACCCTATCCGGTTCCGTGAAGGAGCCATCGTAGCGCTGCGCGATAACCTAGCGGAAATGAAAGCAGGCACCTTCCGGCATTACAGACAGGGACCAAATGGCCGCTTGGATTGGGATGACACAGAACGCATGATGGGGGTGACACGGGCGGACATTCGAAGCCATGAGGAGTGCCTAGCGCTGGCACGGCACTATGCTGGCGCACCGCTGGTCTGGCCTACAAGCGCCCGATAGACAGCCGCACGGCTTACACCTGTTGCCTTCACTATCTCAGGCACGGACTTGCCTTCGGCCTTCATGCTTCTTATGGCGTCCTCATCAACGGTCTTGGGACGCCCTCCCGTTTCACCTCTGGCTTTCGCCTTCGCTATACCTTCCATCTGCCGCTCTTTGCGCAGGGCCGTTTCAAATTCCGCCATGGAAGCGAGGATACCGAACATGAGCTTACCGGTTCGTGTGGTCGTGTCCAAGGCCGCATCATCCAGCACCTTAAAGCCCACGCCCTTCTTATCCAGCTTTTCAAGGATTTGATGAAGGTGCACTGCCGAACGTGCCAGCCGGTCAAGCTTCGTGATGATAAGCGTGTCGCCTTCACGAACAAATTCCAGAGCTGCCTTCAATTCCGGCCTTTCCTTATCCAAGCCTGATTGCTTCTCGCTGAATATCTTGTCAGCTCCAGCGGCCTTGAGGCGTTCAATCTGGCTGCTGTGGTCCTGTCCGATAGAACTCACGCGGGCATATGCGACGATCATCAATCTGTCTCCAAATCTCTTAAGGTGAATTGAGACTAGCGTTTAGAGACTGTTTTGAGACACGTCAATAGCTTTGTCCAAAAAATTTACTTTTGAGACGGTCTTCCGGTGAAGCCCATGACGAGGAAGACAAAGCCGTCCTTGGTCATGTTGAAGGTGCGAAGGGTCCGTGTTGTGGCACCCAGCTTCTGGACTTCTGGCGTGAGCTGAAAATTCAGCGCACGGAAATCCTCGCTGCATTCCATCCTGTCTAAAGTCTGGAGGACGTTCTTGTGCTGCCTTCCAAAAACTCGGCCACATCGCGGCTGTTAGCGAAGACCTTGCCGTGTTCGATTGTATGAAGCCGGTTCACTTCACGACCGCGATCATCAACGCCACACTAACTATTCCGGTGACGCAACAAGTGAAGATGCGGCCCAATATAAAGGCCTTAATCTCACGGGACATGGCTTCAATGTCCTCTTTGGTCAATGGTTGGCTCATCACCCTGCCTCCGCTCAGTTGCATATTTCCAATGCTAGGCCGCGCTGCGGACTGACACAACGTCCAACAGCCGCTCAGTCAGTTGCTTCCCCGCTGCGGTCAGGTAAATGACTGGCGACCTTCCGCCCTCAGGGTCAAGGCTGCGCTTGATAAGGTTCAAGCCCGGAGAGCCGTGGCGTGTCCGTGAAGTCAGCGCCGTGACGTTGCGGGAGATGGAAGACTGGCTAACGCCGATAATGTCCGGCAAATCACACTGCTGCACTCCCGGCCTCATGGCGACCACAAGAAACACGGATGCCATCTGCATAGGCATCTCTGGTCGCAACTCCCGGAACGATTCCAGCAGCCGGTAAATCTCAGTCAGCCTAACGAGCTTATCAATGCCAGCCTTTTTCCGCACCGGACCCCCTGCGTGAATATAGCAATTCTCTAAGAATCTCAGAGGGTTGAAGGCAAGTCAAGAGAGTGGTCAAGGCACGGCTAGGGGGCAGCGGGGGTGATGCGCGTTTCCATACTATCGATTGCCGCCTCGAATTTTTGCGGGAAAATAACCGCTTCCCTCGCGGACAGCATCCGCTCATCCTTAGGCTTCGGGAGCGCCTGCTGAACAGCTTGGACAGCAGAAGTCACCGACTGGTTGCCTTCGACCAGTGCGCGGAGGAGCCGGTTGGTTTCCGTCTGCTGACTGACCAGCTCCATGAGGAGGCTGTGGTTGTCTGCCGGAACCGGCTGCGCTGTCTTGAACTTGGCTTCCATTCGGTTGAACGCTTCGATGTACTGGAGCTTGAACTGGAGAGCTGAATAGCCCCGAGTTTCGTGGACGCCCTCGGGTTACATTTCCTGCTGCCGTTCGAACTCGACGGGTGACAGCATCCCGTTCCTGACGTGCTTGCGCTTGGGGTTGTAGAACATCTCGATGTAGTCG
>NZ_LQBD01000012.1:0-99506 GCF_046630315.1 Brucella anthropi
GTATAATAATTAGTATTAAAGATGCAACAGGGATATAAATACTTGTGCTGTTTTGATTTGAGGTATTGATGATTGGATTTTTGCTTCGTTAAATAGGCTCACACCAGATCAACAGGAGGTGGGTATGAAATTGAAGAGTGCATTATACGGATGTGCAGCAACGTTGATGGGGGCATCAACCGCTTATGCAGCGGATGCGGTGATGGCGCCCGAGCCAGAGGCTGTCGAATATGTGCGCGTCTGCGACGCTTACGGGGCTGGCTTCTTCTATATTCCCGGTACGGAGACGTGCCTGCGCGTTTCGGGCTATGTCCGTTATGATGCCGCTGGCGGCGACAATGTTTACGGTCGCGGCTTCTATCGTGATCGCGACGGCGACGCTTTTGCCGATTATGGCGACAACAACGAGACGTGGCGCAAGCTGGCCCGCTTCACGCTGCGTGTGAGCACGGCTTCCGAAACCGAATTTGGCACATTGAAAACCTTTGCCGAAACCCGTTATGACTGGGTGGACGGCCATGAAGGATCGTCGGGCTCGCTGCGATTTGGCTTCATCCAGCTGGGCGGGCTACGCATCGGTCTGGATGAATCGGCCTTTGTCACCTTTCCGGGCTATCTCGGCAATGTCATCAACGACGACGTGATCCTCGCAGGTGGCTACCGGACCGGGCTCATCAGCTATACGTTCACAGGCGGCAACGGGTTCTCGGCCATCCTCTCCTTTGAACAAGGCAACGACATCGATACCGACCCGGGCTATTCCGGCGTCATTAACGATTACATGCCTCATGTCGTCGGTGGTCTTCGCTTTGCGCAGGGCTGGGGCGCCCTGACGGCTGTTGCGGCCTACGACTCGGTCAATGAAGGCTGGGCCGGAAAACTCCGCGCCGACGTCAATATCACGGACCGCTTCTCGCTTTGGGTCATGGGCGGCTACAAGAATATTGATGACGATTATATGGATGTCTTCAATGACGATGGTACTGTTGCCGGTCAGGTCCGCGCGATCAACAGCTTCTATGGCACATGGGGCGGTGATTGGGCTGTCTGGGGCGGCGCGGCGTTCCGGGCAAATGAAAAGACCACTTTCAACGTCCAGGCGGCATATGATGGCAGTTCGACCCTCGCCGCCACCGCCAATGTCGCTTATGAAGCCGTACCCGGTTTCACCATCACGCCGGAAGTCTCCTATACCAAGTGGAGTGACGAGCATTCCATCATGGATGGTCAGGATGCCTGGCAGGGAATGGTCCGCTTCCAGCGGTCATTCTAGAGCATGATTCCCAAAAGTGGGAACCGGTTTTGCTGGACCTTCCGGATATCTGACCGCCGGGCTTCGTGCCTGCCGTTACTGCTTGAAATGAGAAAGGCCGGGACATCCCGGCCTTTCGCCTTGTTTCACAGGAATGCCTATCGCGACAGCTTCATGTGGCGGTTCACGTCCTTGTAGAGCAGATAGCGGAACCTGCCGGGGCCGCCTGCATAACAGGCCTGCGGGCAGAAGGCGCGCAGCCACATGAAGTCGCCTGCTTCCACTTCCACCCAGTCCTGATTGAGCCGGTAGACGGCCTTGCCTTCCAGCACATAAAGCCCGTGTTCCATCACATGGGTTTCGGCAAAGGGAATGACGCCGCCCGGCTCGAATGTCACCACCGTCACATGCATGTCGTGGCGCAGGTCGTTCGGGTCCACGAAGCGGGTCGTCGCCCATGCGCCGTTGGTGTCCGGCATAGGGGAGGGCGCGATGTCCTTTTCGTTGAGGAAAAGCGGCTCCGGAACGTCAAGCCCGTCGACATATTCATAGGCCTTGCGCACCCAATGGAAACGCGCCGTCGACGCACTATCATTGCGCAGCCGCCAGCCGCTTTTCGGCGGCAGATAGGCATAGCCGCCTTCCGTCAGCGTGTGGGTCTTGCCCGCCACCGTGACGGCGATCTCGCCTTCCACCACGAACAGCACGCCTTCCGCGCCTTCGTCCAGCTCCGCGCGGTCGCTGCCGCCGCCGGGCTGCACTTCCATGATATATTGCGAGAAGGTCTCGGCAAAGCCGGAGAGGGGACGCGCGATCACCCACAGACGCGTCTTGTCCCAGAAGGGCAGGAAGCTCGTCACGATATCGCTGAACGTTCCTTTGGGGATGACCGCATAGGCCTCGGTGAACATGGCGCGGTCGGTGAGAAGCTGGGTCTGTGGCGGCAGGCCGCCCGTCGGTGCATAATAATTGCGGCTCATTATTGGGTCCGATCAGTAGAGCGTTTCGGGAAGAATGTCCTTCAGGCGCAGAAGAGCGATCCGTTCGACCTGCGCACAGGCCGTTCCAAATTCGGTGTCGCGGTCATTGGAAACACGGCGCCGGAAGGCGTCGAGAATCTCCTGCTTGTTGCGGCCCTTGACCGCAATGATGAAAGGAAAGCCGAACTTGGCCGTATAGGCGTCATTCAGTTCGGTGAAGGCCTGCTTTTCGGCATCCGTCAGCGCATCGAGACCGGCGCCGGCCTGTTCGGCGGTCGATTCCGCCGTCAGCCGCCTGGCCTGTGCAAGCTTGCCCGCAAGGTCCGGATGGGCTTTCAATACGGCGAGCCGCTCTTCTGCCGAGGCGGCGCGAAATGCCTTTGTCATCGCGGCGGCAAGGCCGGAAGCAGTGTCTTCCTCCCGGCTGAAACCGGCATCATAAGCCCGCTCGGCGATCCAGGGCGAGTGCTCGAAAATGCTGCCATAGCGCGCGACGAATGCATCTTTATCGGCTTTCGACGGCACGATATCGGCTGTGAGCGGCTTATGGTTTTCGTGCCAGTGGCGGGCAATATCGACGCGCTTCGCCACCCACACCTTGTCATGGCTTTGCACATAGTCGAGGAACCGTTCGAGCGCGGCCACGCGGCCGGGACGGCCGACAAGGCGGCAATGCAGGCCGATGGACATCATCTTCGGCGCGCCTTCCGCACCTTCGCGGTAGAGCACGTCGAACGTGTCTTTCAGATAGGTGTAGAACTGGTCGCCGGAATTGAAGCCCTGCGGCGTGGCAAAGCGCATGTCATTGGCGTCCAGCGTATAGGGCACGATCAGATGCGGGCCTTTCGGCCCCTGAACCCAGTAAGGCAGTTCGTCGGCATAGGAATCGGCGGAATAGAGGAAGCCGCCTTCCTCCATCACCAGCTTCAGCGTGTTGTCGGAAGGCTTGCCCTGATAGATGCCGAGCGGGCGGGAGCCGGTCAGTTCCGTATGAAGACGAACGGCTTCGCGGATATGTTCGCGCTCGATCTCTTCGGGAACGTCCTTATATTCCCACCACCGCAAGCCGTGGCTGGCGATTTCCCAGTCGGCTTCCTGCATGGCGGCAACGGCTTCCGGGTTGCGCGCCATGGCAAGCGTCACGCCATAGACGGTGACGGGCATGTTGCGGCGGGTAAAGGCGCGCCACAGGCGCCAGAAGCCGGAACGTGCGCCATATTCATAGATGGATTCCATGTTGAGGTTGCGCTGGCCCTTCCAGGCCTGGGCGCCGACAATCTCGGACAGGAGGCATTCGGAGGCCGGGTCGCCGTCGAGAATGCAGCATTCGCCGCCTTCCTCATAATTGACGACGAACTGGACTGCGATATTGGCCCCTCCCGGCCAGCGCGGATCTGGCGTGTTGCGTCCATAGCCGACGAGATTGCGCGGA
Source organism: Brucella anthropi (assembly GCF_046630315.1). Lineage (GTDB taxonomy): Bacteria > Pseudomonadota > Alphaproteobacteria > Rhizobiales > Rhizobiaceae > Brucella > Brucella anthropi_A. Next base: position 3,665 of record NZ_LQBD01000012.1, read on the forward strand.
TATTTCATGCGGGTCTTCCCTCATTGTCATTCATTTTGCGCATGATAATAAAGATTTATCGCTATTATTCCCCTCCAAAAATTTGAAAGACATCCAATGATAACCCTCTTTCGCAATCGGGAGGATCGCGAAATACTGAAAGCTGGGAACATGGTGTGGTTTGCGGCCCCCCGCGACTGAATGGCGGCGCTGGGCCGAAATAAACCACCGGAAATCAAAAGCTTGTAACGTTTTCCAGTCTCCTTGATTAGAGAATCAGCAAGCTGCAGGAGTGCAAATGGGTCAGGAAAAGAGCGGCAGCGGCCGGTTGACAACGCATGTCCTCGACACGGTCAGCGGCAAACCGGCTGCAAATCTGCGCATCGAATTGCGCCGCGTCGAGAATCAGCAGGCCAAAACCATTCGGGAAATCCGCACCAACAACGATGGCCGCTGCAATGAGCCGCTTTTGTCGGGCGAGCAATTGCGGGCAGGCTCCTACGAGCTTCTGTTCCATGTCGGCGAATATTTCGGCAAGGCCGAGGATGCGGTGCCGTTCCTCGATGTCGTTCCCCTGCGTTTTGGCATTTCCGATGAAAAGGCGCATTATCATGTGCCGCTTCTCGTTTCGCCCTTTTCCTATTCCACCTATCGCGGGAGCTAAGCGCCATGAGCCAGCCTGTGCGACACACGATCCGCTTTCTCCTGAACGGTGAAAAGATTGAACTCGACCGTGTTTCCCCGACCGAAACGCTGCTCGACTATCTGCGGCTTTCCGCCAAGCTGCGCGGCACCAAGGAAGGCTGCGGCGAGGGCGATTGCGGCGCGTGCACGGTGCTGGTCGGCAAGATTTGCGATGGCAGGCTGGTTTATGAAAGCGTCAATGCCTGCATCCGCTTCATGGGTTCGCTGGACGGCTGCCATGTTGTGACCATCGAGCATCTGCGCGGGGCCGACGGCGACCTGCATCCGGTGCAAAAGGCGATGATCGAGTTTCATGGCTCGCAATGCGGCTTCTGCACGCCGGGCTTCGTCATGTCGCTCTATGCTTTGTGGATGCGCGAACCGAAGCCTGCCGATGCGCAGATTGAAAAGGCCTTGCAGGGCAATCTTTGCCGTTGCACGGGCTATGAGGCGATCATGCGCGCTGCCCGCGCCATTTCCGACTATGGCACGACCATGGAAGACCCGCTCGCAGCCGAGCGCGCCCATGTGCTGGAGCAATTGACGGCGATGCGTGACGGTCTGCGGGTGGAAGTAGGGGAAGGCAAGGATCGGTTGATCGTGCCCGCCGATCTCGATGATTTCGCGACCATTCTGGCCGCAGAGCCGAAAGCCACCATCGTTGCCGGTTCGACCGATGTGGGCCTGTGGGTCACGAAGATGATGCGCGACATTTCCCCGGTGGTCTTCATCGGCCATCTGGAGGAGCTGCGCTCCATCGGCGAGGACAATGGTGTCGTTACCATCGGCGCAGGCGTGACCTACACGGAAGCGTTCGGTTTTCTCGCAACGCGCATTCCGCCGCTTGGCAGCCTCATCAACCGCATCGGCGGCGAGCAGGTGCGCAATATGGGCACCATCGGCGGCAATATCGCCAATGGTTCGCCGATCGGCGACACACCGCCGCCGCTGATCGCGCTCAATGCCAGGCTGACCCTGCGCAAGGGGGCGGCGCGCCGCACCATACCGCTGGAAGACTTCTTCATCGCTTATGGCAGGCAGGACCGTCAACCCGGCGAATTCGTCGAGGCCGTGCATGTGCCGGTGCCAGCGGAAGGTAGCCATTTTGCCATTTACAAGGTGTCGAAGCGCTTCGAGGAAGACATCACCGCGACGTTGGGCAGCTTCCATCTGACGCTCGACGCTGCCGGCAATGTGGAAACAATTCGCATCGCCTATGGCGGCATGGCGGCAACGCCGAAGCGCGCCCGCGCGGTGGAAGCGGCACTGATGGGCAAGCCCTGGACAGAGGCCACGGTAGAAGCGGCGCTGGAAGCCTATGCGCAGGATTATACGCCCTTGAGCGACATGCGCGCGACAGCGGATTACCGGCTGCTTGCGGCGCGCAATCTGTTGCGGCGTTTCTTCGCCGAAACGGAAGGCAGTTACACGCCGCTGCGCGCGGCTGAAATCGCGGCGGCGTGAGGAGGCAATCATGAACAGGCATCCTGCAAATGCGTTGAAAGCCGCCCGTATTGTGGGCGGTGTCGCCACCGACCAGAAGCACGATTCCGCCCACAAGCATGTGACGGGAACGGCGGTCTATATCGACGATATACCGGAGCCCGAAGGCACGCTGCATATCGGGATCGGCTATTCCTCCGTCGCGCATGGCGCGTTCAAGTCGATTGATTTGTCGGCCGTGCGTGCGGCTCCCGGCGTGATCGACGTGCTGACCTATAAGGACGTGCCCGGCGAAAACGATGTTTCGCCATCGGGCATGCACGACGATCCGATCTTTGCCGTCGACAGAATAGAGTTTCACGGCCAGCCGATCTTTGCGGTGATCGCCAAGACCCGCGATCAGGCGCGCCGCGCCGCGCGTCTGGCGAAGATCGACTATGAGGAAATGCCGGGCATCTATTCCATCGATGCGCTGGACGGCCTGAAGGACCGGCTCGTCACCACGCCGCTGACGCTGAAGCGCGGCGATGCACGCGCGGCCATCGATGCCGCGCCGCATCGCATCAAGAACCGCATGTATCTTGGCGGGCAGGACCATTTCTATCTGGAAGGTCAGGTTTCGCTGGCCATCCCCGGCGAGGATGAGGACGTCACCGTCTATTGCTCCACGCAGGGACCGAGCGAAACCCAGCATCTGGTGGCGCACGCGCTGGGCGTGCCGAGCCATTCCGTGACGGTGGAAGTGCGCCGCATGGGCGGCGGGTTCGGCGGCAAGGAAACGCAGGCCAACCAATGGGCGGCGATTGCGGCGATTGCCGCCAAGAAGCACAAGCGCGCCATGAAGATCAGGCTCGACCGCGACGAGGATATGACCTCGACCGGCAAGCGCCACGGTTTTGTCATCGATTATGAAGTCGGCTTCGACGATGACGGCAATATTCTGGGCGTTGACTATCTGTTTGCGCTCAATGCCGGTTTCTCGGCGGACCTTTCCGGGCCGGTCGGCGACCGCGCGCTGTTCCACTGCGACAATGCCTATTTTTTCCCGGCGGTTCACGCACAATCGGCGCCGCTCTATACGAACACGGTTTCCAACACGGCATTTCGCGGCTTTGGCGGCCCGCAGGGCATGGTCGGCGCGGAACGTGTGATCGATGAAGTGGCGTTCGCAACCGGCAAGGACCCGCTCGAAATCCGCAAGCGCAATTTCTACGACGAGATGGGTAAGGAAGGCACGCGCAATGTCACGCCCTATCACCAGAAGGTCGAGGATTGCATCATCCAGCGCATCGTTGCGGAACTGGAGGAAAGCGCGGATTACGCAAAGCGCCGCGCGGCGATCCGCGAATTCAACGCGAAAAGCCGCTATGTGAAACGCGGCATCGCACTGACGCCGGTAAAATTCGGCATTTCCTTCACCAAGACGGAGTCCAATCAGGCTGGCGCTCTGGTGCATGTCTATAATGACGGTTCGGTGCATATGAACCATGGCGGCACGGAAATGGGGCAGGGGCTCCATATGAAGGTGGCGCAGGTCGTGGCCGAGGAATTCCAGATCGACATCGACCGGGTGAAGATCACCGCGACGACGACCGCCAAGGTGCCGAACACGGCGCCAACGGCGGCTTCTTCCGGTGCCGATCTCAACGGCATGGCCGCACAGGATGCCGCCCGCCAGATCAAGAAGCGCCTCATCCATTTTGCGGCACAGCAATATCAGGTGCCGGAGGATCAGGTCGTCTTCCTTCCCAACCGGGTGCGCGTCGGTAATCAGGAAATCAGCTTCAACGACCTTGTGAAGCAGGCCTTTATCGGCCGCGTGCAGCTTTCGGCGGCAGGCCACTACAAGACGCCCAAAATCCATTGGGACCGCGCCAAGGGCCGGGGCCACGCCTTCTATTACTATGCTTACGGGGCGGCCTGTTCCGAAGTTTCCGTCGACACTCTGACTGGCGAATATGTGGTGGAGCGCACCGATATTCTGCATGATACCGGGCGTTCCCTGAACCGCGCCATCGATATCGGTCAGGTTGAAGGCGGCTTCGTGCAGGGCATGGGCTGGCTGACCACAGAGGAGCTTGTGTGGGACGACAAGGGGCGGCTTCGCACCCATGCGCCTTCCACCTACAAGATTCCGCTGGCGTCCGACCGGCCCAAAATCTTCAACGTCGCGCTGACGGACTGGTCGGAAGCTTACCAGCCGACGATCCACCGCTCCAAGGCGGTCGGCGAGCCGCCGCTGCCGCTCGGCCTGTCGGTGCTGCATGCTCTGGCCGATGCCGTTGCCAGCGTGGCGGATTACAAGGTCTGCCCGCGTCTCGATGCGCCCGCAACGCCGGAACGTGTGCTGATGGCCATCGAACGGCTCCGCAAGCACAAGGGCTAGAAAAATGCCGGGCGCACGCGACGATATCCGGGCTTTTCTCAACCGGCGTCCAGACAGTGTGCTGGTTGAAGTCTCGGATGTGAAAGGTTCCGCACCCCGCGATGCCGGGGCGTGGATGCTTGTCGCCCGCGACATGATCTTCCGGACTATCGGCGGCGGCCAGCTTGAATATATGGCGATCGATCATGCCCGGAAAATCCTGGCCGGCGGCAGGGATGCCCCCATGGATGTGCCACCGATGAATGTGGCATTGGGCCCGGAAATCGGTCAGTGCTGCGGCGGACGGGTGGGCTTGAGCTTCCGGCGTGTGGATCGCGCGCTTGCCGACGAACTTGTCGGCAAGGTCGATGCGGAAATAGCCACGCGCCCGCATGTCTATGTCTTCGGTGCGGGGCATGTGGGTGACGCGCTGGCGCATGCGCTTTCGCTGACGCCGGTGCGTGTCATTCTGGTGGATACGCGCGAAGCGGAGCTGATGAAATTCCAGGAAAAATGGGAACCGGTTTTCCGTCCGGGATTTCATGGAAATTATATATGCGATGTGCCGGGGGTGGAAACCTGTCTTTCGGCCATGCCCGAACAGGTGGTGCGTTCCGCGCCGCCGGGCAGCGCTTTCATCGTCCTCACCCACGACCATGCGCTGGATTTTCTGATCGCCGCCGAGGCCTTGCAGCGCCGCGATGCCGTCTATGTCGGCATGATCGGCTCGAAAACCAAGAAGGCGACTTTCAAGAATTGGTTGAAACGCGAGATTGGACGTGAAGATTTGTTTGAGCATCTTGTCTGTCCGGTCGGCGGAGCCGTTGTGAAGGACAAGAGGCCGGAAGTCATCGCGGCGCTTGCCGCAGCCGAGGTTCTGACGGCAGTTCTGACATCCACGCGCGTGTCGCAGCCCGCCTGATCCGGCGGGCTTTTCCGCTTCAGGCCAATATTTCCCTGATGAGCCTCTGGCAGCGTTCCGTCATGAAATCGATGATGAGACGCACCTTCGGGTCCTGGAACCGCTTGTGCGGATAGATCGCGGCAAGCTGGATCGGCGCCGGCGGCGTGCTTTCGAGGATGGGAACCAGCCGGCCGTCGCGCAGATATTCCTTCACTTCGAACAGCGGCTTGTTGATGATGCCGCGCCCGCCGAGCGCCCATTGCGTCAGCACGTCGCCGTCATCCGAATCGTAAGGGCCGGTGACTTCGAACTTGCGCAGGCCTTCCGCCGTTTGCAGCGACCAGTAATATTCCTTCGAGCCTGGAAAACGCAGCAGCAGGCAGTCGTGCCTGTCGCCGATCAGCGCGTCGGGAGATTGCGGAACCCCATGTTTTTTAAGGTATTCCGGCGCCGCGCAGATCACGCGCTCGCAATTCATGATGCCGCGCATGCGCAGGTTTGAGTTCTCCAGAACACCGAGCTTGAACGCCACATCCACACCCTCGCTCATGATGTCGACTTCATGGTCGGACAGGCGAAGCCGCACTTCGATGTCGGGATATCTGTCATGAAATTCGGGAATTCCCGATGCAATCAGCCGTCTTCCGAAGCCAAGCGGGGCGGTGATGCGAATCGATCCCTTCGGATTTTTTGCCAGTTCCGCCACGGCGGCTTCCGCCTCATCCACGGCTTCGAGGATTTTCAATGCCCCGTCATAGAATACGCGGCCATGTTCGGTCGGCGTGAGCTTGCGCGTCGTCCGGTTGAAGAGCCTCACTCCCAGGTGCTTCTCCAACTCCTTGATTCGATTGCTGGCAACCGCAGGCGATGCGCGCTGGTCGCGACCCGCCGCGGACAGATTTCCCAATTCGACAACGCGCACAAAAACGCGCAGATTATCAAGATATGACATACGTCCCCTCCACGATTGTCTAGATTTTTTTGAAAGTGCTGGTCGTGATGTGACGTTCCCTGAACCTGATTCCTTTGGCACATAATGCAACAACGAACAATGGGCTAAGAATTGGCTCAAGAAACGGGATAAGAAATGGGAGTCCCTGATGTATGATTTTGCCGTAGCCTGGGACTGGCTGGGCTTCGCAGTCCGCTGGCTGCATGTGACGACAGCGATTGCGTGGATCGGCTCGTCCTTTTACTTCATCGCGCTCGATCTGGGCTTGCGCCAGCGTCCCGGCCTGCCGGAAGGCGCCTATGGCGAGGAGTGGCAGGTCCACGGCGGCGGTTTCTACCAGATCCAGAAATATCTCGTGGCCCCGGCGCAGATGCCGGAACACCTGACCTGGTTCAAGTGGGAATCCTACGCCACATGGCTTTCGGGCTTCACGCTGCTCTGCATCGTCTACTATGCCGGTGCCGATCTCTATCTGGTCGACCCGAATGTGCTGGATGTCTCGGTGCCGGTCGCCATCGCCATTTCGCTTGCCTCGCTCGCCTTCGGCTGGATCGCCTATAACACCATCTGCAAGATGATGCTGGGCAAGAGCGACACGCTCCTGATGGTCATCCTCTACTGCATTCTGGTCGTGATGGCCTGGGGCTATACGCATCTGTTCACCGGACGCGCCGCCTTCCTGCATCTGGGCGCCTTCACCGCGACGATCATGTCGGCCAACGTCTTCATGATCATCATCCCGAACCAGAAGATCGTGGTGGCGGATCTGATCGCGGGCCGCAAGCCCGACCCGAAATACGGCAAGATTGCCAAGCAGCGCTCGACGCATAACAACTATCTGACGCTCCCCGTCCTGTTTCTGATGCTGTCGAACCACTATCCGCTGGCGTTCGGCACCGAGTATAACTGGATCATCGCCTCGCTGGTGTTCCTGATGGGCGTCACGATCCGCCACTGGTTCAATACCCGTCATGCCCGCAAGGGCAATCCAACCTGGACCTGGCTCGTCACGGTCATCCTGTTCATCGTCATCATCTGGCTGTCGACAGTGCCGAAAATCCTCACCGGCGAGCCGGAAGAGCAGAAAATCTCCGCCTTGCAGCAATCTTTCATCGCCGACCCACATTTTGAAAAAGTGCGGGATACGGTTCTGGGGCGCTGCGCCATGTGCCACGCCAGGGAGCCGGGCTGGGAAGGCATTATCGCACCGCCCAAGGGCGTCGTGCTGGACACCGACCGGGATATCGCCGCCCATGCGCGTGAAATCTATTTGCAGGCGGGCCGCTCCCATGCCATGCCGCCCGCCAATGTCACCGGCGTAAGCGCGGAGGAGCGCCAGCTTCTTGCCTCCTGGTACCAGTCCGCCACGCAAGGCCAGAAATAAGGACCAAGACCGAAATGACCAAGCTTCTGATCCGCGGCCGCGTGCTGACCTTTCGTGACGAGCCGCAAAGCCTCGATGACAATGCCGCCTATCGCTATATCGAAGACGGCGCCGTTCTGGTCGAAGATGGCCGCATCCTGCGTCTTGGGGATTATGCCGAGGTCAGTCGCGAGGCAGGCAGCGACGTCAAGGTCGCCGATCACCGCCCGCACCTGATCCTGCCCGGCTTCATCGACACGCATATCCACTATCCGCAGACGCAGGTGGTCGCTTCCTATGCGGCCAATCTCCTGGAGTGGCTCAACACCTATACATTCGTGGCCGAGCAGAAATTCGCCGACGAACAGCATGCCGAATTTATCGCGGAACGCTTTCTTGACGAACTGATCCGCCATGGCACCACCACGGCGGTGGCCTATTGCTCCGTGCATCCGCAAAGCGTCGATGCCTATTTCCGCGCCGCGCAGCATCGCAACATGCGTATGCTCGGCGGCAAGGTGATGATGGACCGCAATGCGCCGCCCGCACTCTGCGACACGGCCCAGTCCGGCTATGACGATACCAAGGCGCTGATCGCGCGCTGGCAGGGCAAGGGCCGCCTCGATTACGTCATCACGCCGCGCTTTGCGATCACCTCCACGCCGGAGCAGCTTGAAGCAAGCCAGGCGCTCGCCCGTGAACACCCTGATCTCTTCATCCAGACCCATCTGTCGGAAAACCACGACGAGATCGCCTTCACAAAGTCGCTCTACCCGCAAGCGCCGGACTATCTCGGCATCTATGAGCATTATGGGCTTCTGGGCAGCAAGACCCTGCTTGGCCATTCCATCCATCTGGAAGAGCGCGAAGTGCGCGTCATGGCGGAAACCGGCTCGATTGCCGTCTTCTGCCCGACCTCAAACCTGTTCCTTGGTTCGGGTCTCTTCGACCGTGATCGCCTGAAAGCCGCAGGTGTGCGCATGGCGGTGGCGACCGATGTCGGCGGGGGCACCAGCTTCTCGATGCTGCGCACCATGGATGAGGGTTACAAGGTCCTGCAACTGCGCGAACAGCGCCTGAACCCGTTCCAGTCCTTCTACATGATGACGCTCGGCAATGCGCGCGCGCTTTCGATGGAAGACAGGATCGGCACGCTGGATGAAGGTACGGAGGCCGACATTGTGGTGCTGGATTCGTCCGCCACATCGCCGATGCGGCTGCGCATGGCGGCGGGTGCCACGCTGGAGCAGGAACTGTTTCTGTTGCAGACGCTGGGCGATGACCGTGCCATCGTTGAAACCTATGTGGCGGGAAAGCCGCTCAAGGCCGAACTGTAAAGCTTCATCGCTGCGCTTTAAAACTCTTCCGGTCGCTTGCCGCCGATAGCTCTTGTCAGCTCGTCGGCGGTTGCGCGGATCAGCGGCCCGAATTCCTCCAGCTTCTTCTTCGGCAGGCGCACGGCGGGGCCGGAAACGGAAATGCCGGCAATCGCCTCGCCATATTCGTTGAAGATTGGCGCGGCGATGCAGCACATGCCGAGCGTGTGTTCCTCATCATCGATAGACCAGCCGCGGGTGCGGGTTGCCTGAATGTCTTTCAGGAGCGCGGGCAGGCTGTCGAGCGTGCGCTGCGTGAAACGTTCCAGCGCGCGCCCCGAAAGCGCATGCGCGATTTCCGTGTCCGACCAGGTGGACACTATGGCCTTGCCGATGCCGGATGCATGGATCGGTCCGCGCCGTCCGGGCCGGAAAAAGGCGCGCATCGGCGCATGGCTTTCAATCTGCGAGATAAACACCACATCGCCGCCATCCTCGATGCCGATATTGGCGGTTTCGCCTGTCGTTTCCATCAATGTCTTGAGATAGGGCCGCGCCAGAATGCCGAGCTTGCGAAAGCGGCGAAAAGCATTGCCGATCTCGAAAGCCTTGACGCCGATGGTCCAGTCTCCGCTTTCCAGATCGTGGGAAACCATACCATGATTGGCCAGCGACGACAGAAGCCGATGCACGGTGGAAGGCGCCATGCCGCTTTCATCGGCAAGGTCGGTCAATGTCGAGCCGTCATTTTCGGCAATCAGCGCCAAAAGCTTCAGGCTTCGGTCCAGCACCTGCACAGACGAGGGCGCTGCGTTTTCCGCCGCCTTGCGGCCCCGCTTTGGCTTTGCCTGTTCCATCGACTGTCTCCGAATCCCGCCTGAACGCAGAAAATACCACTATCGCATCCATTGCCGGTCGGAAAGGGAGCGGCGGATTATCTCCGTTCCGTTGAAAATCTTTATTTCCATATAATGGTATGCATTTCCATTTTAGAGTAATAATGTTTGTAAATGGAGATAGATTCCATAGGAGGAATGGCCATGGCCAGAATGCGTGCAGTCGATGCAGCCGTGTTTGTGCTGGAAAGAGAAGGGATCAATTGCGCTTTCGGCGTGCCGGGCGCAGCGATCAACCCGTTTTATTCGGCGATGAAGGCGCGCGGCTCGATCCGCCACATTCTGGCGCGTCATGTCGAGGGTGCTTCGCATATGGCCGAGGGTTATACCCGTGCAAGGCACGGCAATATCGGCCTGTGCATCGGCACGTCCGGCCCCGCCGGGACGGATATGATTACGGGTCTTTATTCGGCTTCCGCCGACTCGATCCCGATCCTCTGCATCACCGGGCAGGCCCCGCGCGCACGTCTCGACAAGGAAGACTTTCAGGCGGTGGATATCGCCAGGATCGCAGCACCCGTCACCAAATGGGCGGTCACGGTCATGGAGCCGGCATTGGTGCCTTATGTCTTCCAGAAGGCGTTCCACGTCATGAAGTCGGGCCGTCCCGGTCCGGTCCTGATCGACCTGCCGATTGATGTCCAGCTTGCCGAAATCGAATTCGACATTGACACCTACCAGCCGATGGAAGCCTACAAGCCTGCCGCCACGCGGGCGCAGGCCGAAAAGGCGCTCGCCATGCTGAACGAGGCGGAACGCCCGCTGATCGTGGCTGGCGGCGGCATCATCAATGCCGATGCGTCCGACCTTCTGGTCGAATTCGCCGAAATCACCGGCATTCCTGTCATCCCGACCCTGATGGGCTGGGGCGTCATTCCTGACGATCATCGCCTGATGGCGGGCATGTGCGGGCTCCAGACCTCGCACCGCTACGGCAACGCCAATCTGCTGGCATCCGATGTCGTGATCGGCATCGGCAACCGCTGGGCGAACCGCCATACCGGCAATGTCGACACCTATCGGAAGGACCGCAAGTTCATTCATATCGACATAGAGCCGACGCAGATCGGCCGTGTCTTCGCGCCGGATTTCGGTATCGTGTCGGATGCGGGCAAGGCGCTGAAGCTGCTGCTCGATGTTGCCACCGAATGGAAGTCGGCGGGCAGGCTGCGCGACTGGTCGGGCTGGGCCAAGGAATGCGGGACACGCAAACGCACCATGCTGCGCAAGACGCATTTCGACCAGACGCCGCTGAAACCGCAGCGTGTCTATGAGGAGATGAACAAGGCCTTCGGCCGCGATACCTGCTATGTGACGACCATCGGCCTCAGCCAGATCGCGGGCGCGCAATTCCTGCATGTCTATCGCCCGCGCAACTGGATCAATTGCGGTCAGGCCGGTCCGCTTGGCTGGACGCTGCCTGCGGCGCTCGGAGTGCGTGCCGCCGATCCCGATCGCCCGATCGTTGCACTGTCCGGCGACTATGATTTCCAGTTCCTGATCGAGGAACTGGCGGTCGGCGCACAGCACAAGCTGCCCTACATCCATGTGGTCGTGAACAATTCCTATCTCGGCCTCATCCGGCAGGCGCAACGCGGCTTCAACATGGATTTCGAGGTGAGCCTTGCCTTCGACAACATCAATGCCGATGGCGATGCGGAAAAGGGCTATGGCGTCGATCATGTGGCTGTCGCCGAAGGGCTCGGCTGCAAGGCGATCCGGGTGCGCAGCCCCAACCAGTTTGCCGAGAGTTTTGAACAGGCAAAAGCGCTGATGGCCGAGCATCAGGTGCCGGTTGTTCTGGAATTCATTCTGGAACGCGTTACCAATATTTCCATGGGTGTCGACATCGATCAGGTTGTCGAATTCGAGGAACTGGCCGAACGTGGCGAAGATGCGCCGACTGCGATTGCGGCATTATTGGACTAATTCAGAGGAGACGAGAAATGCCGAGATTTGCAGCCAATCTCACCATGCTTTTCAACGAAGTGCCTTTCATGGACCGCTTTGCGCTGGCCGCAAAGGCCGGGTTCACCGGGGTGGAATATCTGTTCCCCTATGAGTTCAACCGGCATGAGCTGAAGGCAGCACTTGCGAAACACAATCTGGCGCAGGTCCTGCACAATCTGCCTGCGGGCAATTGGGCGGGCGGCGAGCGCGGCATTGCGGTTCTGCCGGATCGCGTCGATGATTTCCGGCGCGGCGTGGCCGATGCCATCGATTACGCCACCACGCTCAATTGTTCGCAGGTCAACTGCCTTTCCGGCATTGCGCCGCAGGGCGTGGACCCGGATGTGCTGCGCGCCACTTTCGTCAGCAATCTGCGTCTGGCGGCCAAGGAACTGGGCAAGCACGGCATTCGCCTGCTGATCGAGCCGATCAACCACTATGACATTCCAGGCTTCTATCTCAACACGGTGGAGCAGGCGGTTTCGATCATCGATGAAGTGGGCAGCAATAACCTGTTCATCCAGTACGACCTCTATCATCAGCAGCGCACGCGCGGCGAACTCATCGCCACGTATGAACGCTACAAGCCGCTGATCGCCCATATCCAGCTTGCCGACAATCCGGGCCGCAACGAGCCGGGCACCGGCGAGATCAATTATCCGAACGTGTTCGAAGCGCTGAAAAACGCCGGATACAAGGGCTGGATCGGCTGTGAATACAAGCCGAAGACCACCACCGAGGAAGGTCTGGTCTGGTTCAAACAGTATGAAGCCGAACGGCTGACTGCATAATTTTGACGAGGGAGTAAACGACATGGCCAAGATAGGCTTCATCGGACTGGGGATCATGGGCACGCCGATGGCGCGTCATTTGCAGGATGCGGGCCACGCGCTTTTCACGTCGAAGCATAGTGTGCCGCCGCGCCAGGAGCTGATCGATAACGGCCTGCAAATTGTGGAAACGCCGAAGGCCGTTGCTGAAGAATGCGACACCATTATTCTCATGCTTCCCGACACCCCGCAGGTGGCCGAGGTCATCTTCGGCGAGGGCGGCGCGATTGGCGGTCTCGGCCAGGGCAAGCTGCTCATCGACATGAGCTCGATTTCGCCTATCGAGACGAAGGAATTTGCAAAGAAAGTCCGCGCAACGGGTGCGGAATATATCGATGCGCCGGTTTCCGGCGGCGAGGTCGGCGCGAAGAACGCCAGCCTTTCCATCATGGCGGGTGGCTCGCAGGAATCGTTTGACCGCGCCCTGCCGCTCCTGAAGCTGATGGGCAAGAACATCACGCTCGTCGGCGATTGCGGCGATGGCCAGACGACCAAGGTTGCAAACCAGATCATCGTCGCGCTCAACATCGAGGCGGTTGCCGAAGCGCTGGTTTTCGCTTCCAAGGCAGGCGCGGACCCGGCAAAGGTGCGCGAGGCGCTGATGGGCGGCTTTGCATCGTCGCGCATTTTGGAAGTCCACGGCGAACGCATGATCAAGCGCACTTTCGATCCCGGTTTCCGCATTTCGCTGCACCAGAAGGATTTGAACCTTGCGCTGCAAGGCGCAAAGGCGCTCGGTGTTTCGCTGCCGAACACGGCCACGGCACAGGAACTGTTCAATTCCTGCGCGGCGCATGGGGATGACGGTCTCGACCATTCGGGTCTGGTGCGCGCGCTGGAGAGAATGGCAAACCACAACGTAGCTTGACGTCCCAGGCGAACTCTCTGGAGGGAGAGGGTGGAGCTGGCTGCTGGAGGAGGTGGCCGGCTCCATTGATTTTAGATCTCGGGCGGGGAATAGTGCCGCCGTAACATGCCAGCATCGGGAAACTCATGACTGCCATCACCGATCCGAAGAAATTTCTGACCAGCCTGTTCGATGCAGCCGTTGCGGCGGCCGATCCCGAACTGGTGATCCGCGCCAATCTTCCGGCAAAGCCGAAGGGACGCACGATTGTCATCGGTGCGGGCAAGGGCTCGGCGCAGATGGCGGCGGCTTTCGAGCGGGCGTGGGCCGAAAAGCATGACGCTCCATTGGAAGGCGTGGTGGTCACGCGCTATGGCTATGGCGCGCCTTGCGAGCGCATCGAGATCATCGAGGCGGCGCATCCGGTTCCCGATGAGGCGGGGCTTGCCGCCGCCGGGCGGCTGTTCGATGCCGTGTCGAACCTGACGGAAGATGACCTCGTGGTGGCGCTCATCTCCGGTGGCGGGTCTGCCCTGTTGCCGTCACCGCCGGAAGGCCTGACGCTGGAGGACGAAATCACCGTCAACAAGGCATTGCTTGCCTCCGGCGCGCCGATTTCGGCCATGAATGCTGTTCGCAAGCACCTGTCCACCATCAAGGGCGGCAGGCTTGCCGCCGCCGCTCATCCGGCAAAGGTGTTCTCGCTCGTTGTCTCGGATATTCCCGGCGACAATCCGGCCTTCGTGGCTTCCGGCCCGACCGTGCCGGATGAGACAAATCGCGATGAAGCTTTGAAGATCATCGAGCGCTATCGGCTGGATTTGCCCGAAGCCGTCCTTGCCCATATCAGGAGCGAAGCCGCCCATGCGCCGAAGCCGGGGGATGAGATTTTCGCCCGGAACGAGGTGCGCGTCATTGCTTCCGCCGCCGTTTCGCTGGAGGCGGCGGTGAAGGAGGCCGCGCGCCATGGTGTGGAAGCGGTGATCCTGTCCGACGCGATCGAAGGCGAGGCGCGGGAAGTGGCGCATGTCCACGCGGCGATTGCCCGCGAGGTGGCCGACCGCGACCGCCCGTTCAAAAAGCCGGTGGTCATTCTGTCAGGCGGCGAAACCACCGTCACCATTCGCGGCAAGGGCGGCAAGGGCGGACGCAACAGCGAGTTCCTGCTGTCTTTCGCCCTCGATATCGATGGTTATGACAATATCCATGCGCTCGCCGCCGATACGGACGGCATTGACGGTTCGGAAGATAATGCAGGCGCTTTCGCCGATGGTTCCACGGTTTCGCGCTTGCAGAAAGCGGGCGAGGACGGCGCGGCGCGGCTCAATGCCAATGATGCATGGACGGCATTCGACGCCATCGGCGATCTGTTCGTGCCGGGTCCGACCGGCACCAATGTCAATGATCTACGCGCGATTTTGATAGTGGAGTAGTTTCGTCATCGAGCAGGATCCGGTTCGCGGCTCCATCCAGATCGTCATACTGGCCGTTTTTCAACGACCAGAGAAAGGCGACGAGGCCGAGCAGGCCCAGAAACAGCGCGATGGGAATGAGAAAGATAAGCCCGCTCATTTGTGCGCTTCCTTGATGATGGCAGCAGGCGCGATGGCTTTCTGCGTCTGTTGCTTTTGTTTTCCGGCCCGCAACCGCAATGCGTTGCTGACGACCACGATGGACGACAGCGACATGGACAGTGCGGCCACCAGCGGGGTGACATAGCCGAAAACGGCAATCGGCACGGCAATGATATTATAGCCGATGGAAAGTGCAAAATTCTGGCTGATGAGCTTGCCCGCTTCCTTCGATACGGCAAAGGCGAGCGGCACGGCAGACAGGCTTTCGCGCAGGAAGACGAAATCGGCGGCATTGCGGCCAATGTCGGCTGCGGTTGCAGGGGCCATGGACACGTGGGCCGCGACAAGCGCGGGCGCATCGTTGAGGCCGTCGCCCACCATCAGCACCTTGCTTCCTTCCGCTGACAGTTTCTGCACCAGTTCCGACTTATCGGCAGGCAGGACCTCGGCCTTGAAATTGTCGACGCCGAGATAACCGGCAAGCCTCTCGACGGCAGGCTGCTTGTCGCCGGAAATGATGCGCAGCTTCAGCCCGTTGCGCTTCAGTGTGGCAATGGCTCCGGCAGCGTCCTCACGCGGGCTATCCTCAAAGCGGAAGGTCTGGACCAGCTTGCCGTCGATGGAAAGGCAAGTCTCGGGGCCGTCGGCATGGGGCAGGGCGGCGCTCTTGTCCGCCCAGTCGCGCTTGCCAAGCCGATAGACGGCGCCGTTCAGTTCGGCTTCGATGCCGGCACCCGGCACTTCCTCGATACGGGTAAAGGCCATCATCGGTTTTGCGCCCGAGAACAACGCCAGCGCCCGCGACAATGGATGGCGAGAATAAAGCGACAGTTCCGCGGCGATCTCCAGATTATGGGGATCAATCGCATCGGCATTGATCAGCCGCGGCTGACCGAGGGTCAATGTGCCGGTCTTGTCGAAAATGGCGGTGTCCACCTCGGCCATCCGCTCCATGGCGGAGCCGTCCTTGATCATGATGCCGTTTTCGAACAGGCGGCGCGCCGCGACCACCTGCACGATCGGCACTGCAAGGGCAAGCGCGCAGGGGCAGGTGATGATGAGGGTGCAGATCGCGATATAGATTGAGCGATACCAGTCGCCGCCGGTATAGATCATCCAGCCGACAAAGGCCGCGAAGGCAATCGTGTGCACCATCGGCACGTAAAGCTCAGAAGCACGGTCAGCAAGACGGCGATAATAGGCGCGTCCGCCTTCGGCCACATCCATCAGCCGCACCATTTCGGCAAGGAAGGAGTCCTTTGCTTCCGCCGTCGCGCGAATGACAAGCGGTGTGGAAAGATTGAGCGTGCCGGCGCGGATATCCGAGCCGGGGCCGACAGGCACCGCATCGCTTTCACCCGATGCAATGGCGCAATCGAGTTCCGAACGGCCTTCCTCCACCTTGGCATCCACGGGCACGCGCTCGCCAGCCGCAAGGATGATGCGCATTCCGGGGCGGATTTCGTTGACCGGCAGGTAATTGCGTTCGTCATTTTCGCCGATCACCACCGCGCCGCGTGAGCCGAGCTGCGCCAGACCGCGCACGGCGGACCGGGCGCGGGCGCGCATCATATAGTCGAGCGTGCGGCCGATCAGCAGGAAGAACAGCAGCGTCACCGATGCATCGAAATAGGCGTGCTGGCCATGATGCAGGGTTTCATAGACGCTCATGCCGAAGGCAAGCGTGATGGCGAGCGCAATCGGCACATCCATATTCACGCGCCGCGTGCGCAGCGCATTCCACGCGGAAACATAGAAGATGCGGCCCGAATAGATCAGCGTCGGCAGGGCGATCAGCCCGGAAATCCAGTGGAACATGTCGCGTGTCGCGGCATCCGCGCCCGACCAGACCGCAACGGATAGCAGCATCACATTGCTGGAAGCAAAGGCGGCGACGCCAAGCGCGATCAGAAGCCGGGTGAAGGTCGGGTCCTTGTCCTGCGCCATGTCGAAAATATGGGCTTCATAGCCCAGCCTGCGCAACGGGTCGACTACATCGGGCGGCGTCTCGCCGTCCTTCCAGCGCAGGGTGACGCGGCGCGCCGTCAGGTTGACGCGAACATAGGCAACGCCCGAAATCTTGCCGAGCGCCTCCTCGATGGTCTTGATGCACAACCCGCAATGAACGCCGGGCACCGACAGGTCGAGCTGGCGCAGGCCGTCGCCGAGCGCGCGGCTTGCAATCTGCATTTCATCGGCCGAAACGGCCTGAACGAGGGTCGTAGCTCGCGCATTCTCGACGCAGCAGCTCATAGGATTCTCCCGTTCTTCACCAGAACGCGGATGATGTGCCGATAGGGGTCTTCAAGACCCGCATCGGCATTGACTTCCATGATCCATGCGCCTTCACCAAGTTGCAGCGGCGCGGTCAGCACGCCGGGTTCGCGAACCGTGAGCGTGACCTTGGTGTCGTTCACGTCGCCGACCGGGCGCTTGAACTCCACCGTGCCGCCGGTCATGGCGACAGCCTTGCCGTCGCGGTCGGCCAGCTGCCAGGTAAAGACGCCGTTTGCAAAGGCTGGCTTCGACTGCCAGTTCAGCGCGGCCTGTTCCTTGCCGGTCTCGGCCTTTTCGTTGAACTCCTGGCTGGCGACATAGGTGTTCTGGACGACAAGCCCGCTCCAGCTATGGATGGCGTTATAGGCCATGATCAGATTGACGGCGATGATGACGCCGAAGAAGGCGAGCATGATGCCCAGCATGTGCCAGCCGGTAAATGCGCCTGATGTTTTCGACTGCGTCGACATTATCTGCCCTCCGGTGCCATGAAAACTGCCTTGTAGCGCGCATGTTCCGCGCCGTCCGCGTCGCGCACTTCGATTTCATAGTCGTGGCGCGGATCGGTAATCGCATCATGCGGCATGGTGACGAAGACGCGCAACGTCTTCAGCCGGTCCGGCTCCACCGGCACATCGTAATTGCCGTCCGCATCCGCGGTTTCATCCTGAACGGTCAGCGTTGCGCCCGGCAGTCCCTCGATGGAAAGCCGGAAGGTGCGCGGCGTCGGGATCATGTTGAGCAGCTTGACCGTATAGCCATTGCGGATCGAACCGTCCGACAGAAGCACATATTGCGGCGTGCGGTCGTGGAGCACATTGATGCCGATGCGCTGGCGCATCGAAAGCGAGATGACGAGGGTGAGGCCGATCAGCGCCCAGACCGCGAAATAGAACATGCTGCGCGGGCGCAGCACCTTCTTCCACGACAGGTTCTGCACCTTGTCCGAGAACCTGTGCGGCGCTTCATAGACGCGGGCCGGATCGACGGAAGCCGTGCCATTATTGGTCGCAAGCGCCATATTGAAATCGTAATCGGCAAGCGTCGCATAGGAAATGAGGCCGCGCGGCTTGCCCACCTTGTCCATGACGGAATCGCAGGCATCGATGCACAGCGCGCAGGTAATGCATTCGAGCTGCTGGCCGTCGCGAATATCGATACCCATCGGGCAGGCGGCGACACAGGCATTGCAATCCACGCAATCGCCCACGGTTTCGCCAGCGGCAATCGCCTTTTTGGAATGGCGCGAGCGCGGTTCGCCGCGCCAGTCATTATAGGTGACGGTGAGCGAATTCTCGTCCAGCATCGCGGCCTGGATGCGCGGCCACGGGCACATATAGGTGCAGACCTGCTCGCGCATCAGCCCGCCGAAAATATAGGTGGTGGCGGTGAGGATCGCGACGGTAAAATAGGCGACGGGCGCCGCCTTTCCGGTCACAAAATCGATCAGCAGCTGCGGCGCATCGGCAAAATAGAAAATCCATGCGCCGCCTGTCAGCACGCCGATGACGATCCAGATGGAATGTTTCGTCACGCGCTTCCAGGCCTTGTCGAAGGTCCATGGCGCCTTGTCGAGCTTCATGCGGGCATTGCGGTCGCCTTCTATGGCGCGCTCGACAACGAGGAAGAGATCGACCCAGACGGTCTGCGGACATGTATAGCCGCACCAGGCGCGGCCCGCGACGGAAGTGACGAGAAACAGGCCGAGGCCCGCCATGATGAGGAGACCCGCGACGTAGTAGAATTCCTGCGGCCAGATTTCGATGAAGAAGAAATAGAAGCGGCGATTGGCAAGGTCGATCAGCACGGCCTGATCGGGCGCATAGGGGCCGCGATCCCAGCGCAGCCACGGCGTCAGGTAATAGATGCCCAGCGTCACGAGCATGACGAGCCACTTGAAGCGCCGGAACGTGCCCTGCACGCGCTTCGGAAACACTTTCACCCGCGCCGCATAGAGCGATTGGCGGGTCTTGGGGGAGTTGACTGCCTGAACGTCAATGCGTTCGACATCGTCTGACATTTTTCTGGCTCCTGCCGCACTGGGCCTTCGGCAAGCTCAGGGGCTCAAGGGGAGTAGGGGAATAGGGGAGTAAGGGAGTATGAGAAATGGGTGCGTCGTTTCTGATATTCACAACCAGAACATACTCCCCTATTCCCCTACTGCCTTACTCCCTTCACTTTATTCACCACCGCCCAGCGAATGGACGAAGATGGCAAGCTGTTTGACGGTTGCATCGCCAAGGCGTGCTTCCCATGCGGGCATGACGCCGTGCTTTGGATGCGAGACCTGACGTATGACGGCGTCCTCGCCCGAACCATAGAACCAGATGGCATCCGTGAGGTTCGGTGCGCCGAACTCGCGCAGGCCCTTGGCGTCCGCGCCGTGGCAGACGGCGCAGTTTTCCGCAAAGACCTTCTGCCCTTCCGGCACCATGTCGGGATTGTGCGGCGTGCCGGAAAGGCTCACCACATAGGCTGCGACATCGCGGATCTGCTGCGGTTCCAGAACGTCGGCAAAGGCCGTCATTTCGGAAAGGCGGGTATCGTCATCGTCCTTCGAGCGCACGCCATGGCGGATGGTCGTCAGGATGTCGTCGATGGAACCGCCCCACAGCCAGTCGTCGTCATTGAGGTTCGGATAGCCGGGCGCCCCTTGCGCGCCGGAGCCGTGGCACTGCACGCAGTTGACGCGGAAGGCAGCGGCGCCGCCGGCGATCGCATATTGGCGAAGGTTCTCATTCGCCATGATCTCGTGCACGTCCTTGGCCTTGATCTGGTCGATGATGCCCTGTTTTTCCGCGGCCACCTGCTGCATTTCCTGTTGCAGCGCGCCGCGGCTCGACCAGCCAAGCAGGCCGCCGGTGGAACTGGAGATGAGCGGCCAGGCCGGATAGGCGATCACATAGGCAATGGCCCAGAAAATCGTCGCATACCAGGTCCACAGCCACCAGCGGGGCATGGGATTGTCGAGTTCCTTGATGCCATCCCATTCGTGGCCGGTCGTCGATACGCCGCTGACTTCATCGATCTGTTTGTCAGTCATTTTTGTCGTCCTTGAATGGAATTTCCTTTGCTTCGTCGGCCTTCTTCTTGCTTCCCGGACGGAAGGCAAAAAGAACGACAAAGACAAAGAAGAGCGCCATGGCAAGCAGGCCCCAGCTGTCGGCGAAAGTACGCAAGGTGTTGTAATCCATCGCTAGATCTCCGCCTTATCGCGCCTTGGGGGACTGGTCGTAGGTCGAGAAATCGACAAGCGTGCCCAGCATCTGGAGATAGGCGATGAGCGCGTCCATCTCCGAGATCATCTGCGGATTGCCGTCGAAATCACCAACCCTGGCCTTGGGATAGCGCTCCTCCACGCCGGATGTATCGGCATCCGGCGAGGCCTGCGCCTTCAGGTCCTCAAGCGCATTGTCGATCATGTCCTGACTGTAGGGCACGCCGACTGCCACATTGGCCTTCAGATTGGCGGCAATGTTGGCGGCTTCCAGCGGGCGGTCCTTCAGGAAGGCATAGCTCGGCATGACCGATTCCGGCACCACGTCGCGCGGGCGGATGAGGTGCTGCACGTGCCACTCGTTCGAATAACGGCCGCCCACGCGCGCAAGATCCGGCCCCGTGCGCTTGGAGCCCCACTGGAAGGAGTGGTCATACATGGATTCCGCCGCAAGGCTGTAATGGCCGTAGCGCTCCACCTCGTCGCGGAACGGGCGGATCATCTGGCTGTGGCAAAGGTAGCAGCCTTCACGCACATAGATGTCGCGGCCCGCGAGTTCCAGCGGGGAATAGGGGCGCATGCCCTCCACCTTCTCGATGGTGTTTTCGAGATAGAAGAGCGGTGCGATTTCAACGATGCCGCCGACCGTGACCACGGCGAGCGATGCGATCAGCAGCAGCGTTGCGTTTTTCTCCAGCTTGGAGTGGTTCTTTAATATAGACATAAATCACACGCTCCTTATTCGGCAGGCTGCATGGCCGCACCGGCCACAGGACGGGTGCCGCCCATCGGGGCTTCGTTGCGCAGATTGCCGCGAATGGTCTGATAGACGTTCCAGGCCATCAGCAGTCCGCCGGCGAGGTAGAACACGCCGCCAAGCGTACGGATGACGTAATAGGGGAACATGGCGAGCACGGTTTCCGCGAAGGAATAGACGAGGAAGCCCTGGTCGTCGTATTCGCGCCACATCAGGCCCTGCTGGATGCCGGCCACCCACATGGCGGCGGCATAGAGAACGATGCCGAGCGTGGCGAGCCAGAAGTGCCAGTTGACCATGCGGATCGAATAGAGCCGCTGACGGTTCCACAGTTTCGGCGCCAGATAATAGACGGCGGCAAACGAGATCATGCCGTTCCAGCCGAGCGCGCCCGCATGAACGTGACCGATGGTCCAGTCGGTATAGTGCGACAGCGAATTGACGGCCTTGATCGACAGCATCGGGCCTTCAAAGGTCGCCATGCCGTAGAAGGCGATGGCCGCAACCATGAGGCGGATGATCGGATCGGTGCGGACCTTGTCCCATGCGCCCGAAAGCGTCATCAGGCCGTTGATCATGCCGCCCCAGGACGGCATCCACAGCATGATGGAAAAGACCATGCCCAGCGTCTGCGCCCAGTCGGGAACGGCGGTATAGTGCAGATGGTGCGGGCCGGCCCAGATATAGAGGAAGATGATCGACCAGAAGTGCACGATCGACAGGCGATAGGAATAGATCGGACGCTCTGCCTGCTTCGGGACGAAATAATACATCATGGCCAGGAACGGCACGGTGAGGAAGAAGGCAACGGCATTATGCCCGTACCACCATTGCGTCACCGCATCCTGCACGCCGGCAAAGGCCGAATAGCTTTTCACGCCGAGGAAGGAAACCGGGATCGCCAGATTGTTGACGATGTGCAGCATGGCGATGGTGATGATGAAGGACAGGTAGAACCAGTTGGCCACATAGATATGCGGCTCCTTGCGCTTCAGGATCGTGCCCATGAACACGACCAGATAAGCGACCCAGACGATGGTGAGCCAGATGTCGACATACCATTCGGGTTCGGCATATTCGCGGCTCTGCGTGATGCCGAGCAGATAGCCGGTCGCGGCCATCACGATGAAAAGCTGGTAGCCCCAGAACACGAACCATGCGAGGTCGCCGCCGAAAAGGCGGGCGCGGCAGGTGCGCTGCACGACATAGAATGACGAGCAGATCAGCGCATTGCCGCCGAATGCGAAGATCACCGCCGAGGTGTGCAGCGGACGCAGGCGGCCGAAATTGAAATAGGGCTGCAGGTTGAGATCGGGAAAAGCAAGCTGTGCGGCGATGAGCACGCCGACCAGAAAACCGGCGACACCCCAGAAAACCGTTGCGATGACGCCATAACGGATCGGGCCGTCCATATAGGTGGACTGGTCGACCTTTTTTGGCGTCAGGCCGTAATCGGCATTTCGCATCAGAAGAATGGTGAAGATGGCCAGTGTAGCGAACAGAATCCACATATGGGTTCTGAACAGCTCATCATGGGAAAATCCGGCCAGAAGCACGGCAAAAAGCGCTCCCAGACCGGAAAGGACTGTTCCAGCGGCGTAGTTCATGAAATCCCCTCGCAGCGCATGACAAAAGCCGTCTCGGATGAGACAGCCATAGCGATAGGTTTCCTATCGGCGCTCAAGGGGCGGCTGTCATTGATCTAAATCAAAGACACCTGCCGGAAGGCCCGAAAAATAGGGAGAAGAGCCGTCTTCAGGGCTCGTCGTGATTCCGCTCCAGCCGGATCATGATATCGACATTCCCGATCGTATAGCCGGCAGGCGGGGCGGGGAGCGGGCCGACGCTTATCGATTCCGAAGGAATGTCGATGAGACGGTCTTCCGCGGCAATGTAGAAATGCGTGTGGTCGCCGGTATCGGTGTCGAAACAGGTGCGTTCGCCATTGAGGGATATCTTGCGGATGAGGCCGGCCTCGGCAAACTGGTTCAGCGTGTTGTAGACGGTCGCCACCGAAAGCCTTTCGCCCGCCGCCCGCGATTCGTCGTAAAGCGCATCCGGCGTTACATGCCGGTGTTGCTCAAGAAACAGCAATCGCCCGAGAGCCACGCGCTGGCGCGTCGGGCGAATGCCCGCCTGCCGCAGGATTGACCTGACTTTTGAGGCGGTCCGCATCGCGGAGCTTTTGTCTTTTCGTTCGGATTTCGGTTTGAAAAGCATGTTCGGCCTCACCGTTCCTGTCGGGCGAAACACCCCGTTCCTGGAGCGGTTCCTATTTTAACAGAATCACCAGAACCGCTCTAACTCTTTGTTTTATCGCATTTTCCTCACGCAAAACCGCTTCGCGCTTTTGCTGGAAATGCTCTAAGCCGCGCCTTGCCACCGGCAACCGCTGCATTCTCCGGCAGAGGAAAGACCGCCACGGGGAAGAGGGCGTTCGACCTGCCTGCATCGCGAAAGAAAAGTCACCTTTCTTTCATATTGCAAATAGTTCGCAATTGCAAGATATGGAAATCAGCGGATGCGTCGACGGCGATGATGCGGGATGGGGTGTTATGTCATCCGGCAATCGTGCCCGGCACGAGGATCGATGCGCTCAGCCCGCCTTCCGGGCGGTTTTGCAACTGCAATGCGCCGCCCATCCGCTCAACCGCCATTTTCACGATGGCGAGGCCGAGACCGCTGCCGGTTTCATTGCGGTGCGCGCCGCGGAAGAAACGCTCCGTCACATGCGGCATTTCGCTTTCGGGAATGCCCGGCCCGTCATCTTCCACGATGAGCCTGACCTTGCCCGCCTCCGCCTCGACCCGGCAGCGCACGACGCCATCCTTCGGCGAATGGTTGACGGCATTTTCGATCAGATTGCGCGCTGCAAGCGTGAAGAGATGCGGAAAGGGCAGCTGCACCGGCGGCATGGTTTGCGGCAGTTCGATGGAAACGCCGCGCTGGGCCGCAAGCATCCGCATGTCGGTGGAAACCGCAGCCAGAAGCTGGCATGCGGCCTCGCATGTCGGCGTTTCCGGTTCGTCGCTGGTCTCAAGCGCGGCGAGATCGAGAAGCTGGTTGGTGAGGCGGCTGGTGCGGTCGACGCCCGCCGCGATCTGACGCACCGCATTGGCGCGCATTGTCTCGTCCTTCGCGCCCTCGGCAATCTGCGCCTGCGTCTTCAGCCCGGCCAGCGGCGTCTTCAACTCATGCGCGGCAAAGATCGCAAAGTTGCGCTCGCGCTCGCGCGCTTCTTCGACACGATGGAAAAGCCCGTTCAGCGCCGTGACGGCAGGTGCGATTTCCTTGGGCAGGTTCTGTTCGGGCAGCGGGCGCAAATCCTCGGCCCGCCGTTTGGACAGCACGGAGGCAAGACGGCTCAGCGGGCTGAGGCCGCGCCGCACGCACAGCCAGATCATGAGCGCCAGAACGGGCAGCATCAGGAGCGCTGGCAGGACAAGGCCGGTCACGACATTCTGCACCAGCCTTTCGCGAATGCTCAGGCTGTCGCCCACCATGACGCGCAGGCCAAGCTGGGTATTTTCAACGGCGAACACGCGCCAGCGCTCGCCCGCGACTTCCGTATTGGAAAAGCCGTTGGCGACATTGGTGAGCCGCACGCCGGGCGCGCTTTCGGAGCGGCCCACCAAACTGCCGTCGAGCGCCCATATCTGGCAGAACAGCTGCCGGTCATAGAGCGGAAAATCCGGCATCGGCTTCAGCGATAATTGCCCGCCGTCCCCTTCCGGTCCCACCTCCACGCGATGCTCGGTCAAAAGCGAATTGACCATGCGCGCGGCTTCCATGAGGCGCGCATCGAGCACTTTTTCAAGCTGCGACTGGGTGCTGCTGTTGATCCACACCACGGCAAAAAGCCAGACAAGACAGGTGACGCCGATGAGGATGCCGGTCAGGCGGCTGCGAATGGAATTCATATGCTTGCCCCCGCCAGACGATAGCCGACCCCGCGCACGGTTTCGATATAGTCGGAACCGAGCTTGGAGCGCAGATGGTGGATATGGACTTCCACCGCATTGCTTTCCACTTCTTCCTGCCAGCCGTAAAGCGCTTCCTCCAGCGAGGATTTGGAGAAGGTGGCGGTCGGCCGTTCCATCAAGGCGCGCAGGATCGAGAATTCGCGCCGTGTCAGCCGGACGGGTTCGCCGTGGAAACGCACCGACATTTCCGCCGGATCGAGTTCGACGCCGCGCCATTCAAGCAGGGCATTGGCGCGCCCGGCGCCGCGCCGGGCGACGGCGCGCACGCGGGCTGCAAGCTCATGCAGATCGAAGGGCTTGCCGACATAATCATCAGCCCCCGCATCGAGCCCTGCAATGCGCTCTGGCACCTGATCGCGGGCGGTCAGCAGGAGAACCGGCGTCTCGTCGCGCGCCCGCCGCATCGTCTTGAGGATATCGAGGCCGGAGCCGTCCGGCAGCATGAGGTCGAGCACCACGGCGTTGTAATTCTGGGCGGCAAGGGCTGCTTGCGCATCGCCGCAATTCGACACGGCATCCACGGTGAAACCGGCAAGCCCCAACCCCACGGTCAGTCCGTCGAGAAGGATCGTGTCGTCTTCCACCACGAGTATGCGCATGAGTTCCTGTTTCCGCCTTGATTGACAACTAGAAGCATGGGGGCTTTTCCCTGCGCTACCTTAAGGCTGCCTTAAGGTGGCCGGAGCATTCGCCTTTTGCAATATGGATCAATTTGACCGAATCGAATTTATGCGGACAATCGTAATGCGTTTCCTTGCGAGCCTCGCCGGCTTGTTCATCAGTTTGTTTCTCGCGCTTGGCCCGGCATTGGCCGCGAACCCGCTGCCGGTCGGTCAGGCTTTCCGCCTCAATGTCGCGAAGGACGCGGATGGCCGTCTGGTATTCAACTGGCAGATCGCGGACGGTTATTATCTTTATCGCGACCACATAGAAGCGAAGGACGGGCAGGGAAATGCGCTTGCCGTCGACACGCAACCCGGCCAGCCCAAGGACGATCCGAATTTCGGGCGGCTTGAAGTCTATTACACCCATGCCGCAGCCAGCATCGAAACGGATGGCAAGCCGCTGGAACTGACCTATCAGGGCTGTCAGGAAGACGGCATCTGCTACCGCCCGGAAACCAGAACCATCGATCCTGTCACGCTCGCAATATCGAGCGAGAAAGGGCAAAAGGCAAAGGCGCTGGCGCAGGCATCGGCATTTGCGCCAGCTGCATCGCAACCCACGCCGCAGAATACGGCCTTCACCCTTGCGCCCGAAAAGGGTCTGGTCGAAGGGCTGCTCGATCGGGGCGGCACCGGGCTGGTGATCGCGGCATTTCTGGCTTTCGGCGTTCTGCTTGCTTTCACGCCGTGCGTTTTTCCCATCTATCCCATCCTCGCCGGAACACTGGCGCGGGAAGGGGAGAAGCTGACGGCAAAACGCGGCTTTGTGCTGTCTTCCGTCTATGTCGTCAGCCTTGCCCTGGGCTTTGCCATGGTGGGCGCAATTGCGGGCTGGTCGGGGCAAAACCTCCAGATGGTGCTGCAATCGAAATGGACTGCCCTTGCACTGGCCGGAATCTTCACGCTTCTGGCGCTCTCCATGTTCGGCCTGTTCCAGATCCAGCTTCCAAATTCCTGGGTCAGCGCGATTTCTTCGCGTACCGGCCAGCGCACGGGTTCAAAACGCTCGGCAGCCATTCTCGGCTTCTCGTCGGTGCTGATTGTCGGCCCTTGCGTGACGGCGCCGCTTGCGGGCGCGCTGCTCTATATCGCGCAGACGGCCAATGTCGCGCTCGGCGCTGCCGCCCTTTTTGCGCTCGGCATCGGCAAGGGGTTGCCGCTCATTGCTTTTGCCACGCTGGGTGCGGGCACGCTTCCGCGCGCAGGCGCATGGATGGAAACGGTGAAGCAGATTTTCGGCTTCGGTTTTCTGGCAACCGCAATCTTCATGGCCGCGCCGCTTCTGCCGCCCGGCGTGGACATGGTGCTGTGGGCGCTCCTGCTTTTCGGGACTGCAAGCTTTGCCTTTCTCAAAATTCCGGGACGCTCCGTTGTGGCGCGCACAATCGGCACGGCGGCCTTCGTCTACGGTGTCATTTTGATGCTTGGCGTGGCTTCGGGTGGAAAAGACCCGTTGCAACCGCTGGCCGCATTCGCTAACCGTGGCGGCAACCAGACTCCGGCCGCGCTGCAATTTGCGCCGGTCGAGACGGTTTCTTCCCTTCAGGAGAAACTTGGCAAGGCGCGCGGCGACAAGCCGACGCTGATCTATTTCACGGCGGACTGGTGCGTGAGCTGTTCCACCGTGGAGCGCCGGGTTTTGCCCGATGCTGACGTGAAGAAGGCGCTGGGTGGCTATCAGCTCATCAAGGCGGATGTTTCGCAGCTCACCGGCGGCAATGCCGATCTGATGGCAAGGCTTGGCGTGGCGGGACCGCCGACGATGATCTTCTTCGACCGCATCAGCAAGGAGCCGGAGGGAACCAGATTGGTGGGCGATATCACGACCGCCTCTATCGAACGTTCGGTCGGCCTTGTGGGCGATGGCCGGAAACAATGATCAATATGTTGAAAACGGCCTGGGGGCTTTGGAATTGACTATATCGGATGAAAAGCGGGATGCGCGGGCATCCCTGATGCGGATCGCGCTTGTGGCCTGCCTGCCTTTTGTTGCCGCAGCCTGCACGACGGCATCCGCGGATCGACCGATTGCCGTCACCATGCCGCAGCCGGTGGCCTTCATACCGGAGCCTGCTGCTGTTGAACCGGCACCAGAAGTGCAGACGGCAAAGAGCGAATATGAGACCATGTATGGCGCGGTGAACGATCGCGGCAATCTCATTCCCGCGCTTGACCTCAACAAGATCGCGGAACGCAATCTGCGCCGGGAAATCGACTATGCGACGACGGAACCGGCCGGGACCATCGTGGTCGATCCTCATGCGCGCTATCTCTATCTCGTGCAGCCGGGCGGCAAGGCGATCCGTTATTCGGTGGGCGTCGGTCGCGCCGGTCTGGCTTTCAAGGGCGATGCCAGGGTCGCCTACAAGTCGCAGTGGCCACGCTGGACGCCGACCGCCAACATGATCAAGCGCAATCCGGAACATTACGCAAAATACGCGAAAGGGCTGGAAGGCGGCATCCGCAATCCGCTTGGTGCCCGCGCGCTTTATCTTTATCGCGATGGCAAGGACACGCTTTACCGCATCCACGGCACCAACGAGCCCTGGTCGGTCGGCAAGGCTGCGTCGTCCGGCTGCATCCGCCTCTATAATCAGGACATCCTCGATCTTTACAAGCGCGCCCCCGCCGGTGCGCGTGTCGTCGTGTTGGACAAGGCCCAATCGGGCAAAGGAGCAAGCTCATGATGAACCGCCGTCAGATACTGGCCGCCACCGCAGCCGGTGCGGCAACGATTGCGCTTTCGGGCGGTGAAAGCCTTGCGCAGCGCGTGCCGACGGTCGCGGAAGTGCTGTACGACAAGGAAATTCCCGTTCTGGGCAACCCGAACGGCAATGTCACCATCGTGGAATATTTCGACTACCAATGCCCTTACTGCAAGAAGGGACATGGCGAGCTGATGCGTGTGGTCAAGAATGACGGCAATGTCCGCCTTGTCATGAAGGACTGGATCATCTTCGGCGACACGTCTGCCTATGCCGCGCGCCTCGTTCTGGCTGCGGAAAAATCCGGCGACTATGTGAAGGCGATGGAAGCCTTGATGGCAACGCCGGGCCGTCTCACGCCGGAACAGGTGGATGCGGCACTGAAGAAGGGCGGGCTTGATCCGGCAAAGCTCAATGCGGCCTATAAGGCCGATTCCAAGCGCATCAACGCCATTCTCAAACGCAATATGGATCAGGGTGAAGCCTTCAATTTCGGCGGCACCCCGTCCTTCGTCATTGGCACCAAGCTCTATGGCGGCGTGCTGAAGGAGCAGGAACTGATCGAGGCGATCAAGGACGCGCGAAAGTCCTGACCGGAAATGGTGGACGAAAGGGCAGAGTAAAACTCCGCCCTTTCTGCTTCAAAACGGATAATGCTGCGGGCCTTCGATGGTGATCCAGCGCAGGTCGGTAAACTCGTTGATGACGGCCTTTCCGCCGAAACGGCCATAGCCGGAGGATTTCACGCCGCCGAAAGGCATTTGCGCTTCGTCGGCGACCGTCGGGCCGTTGATGTGGCAGATGCCGGTTTCCAGCTTTTTCGAAAGCGCCAGCGCCCGTTTCACATCCTGGCTGAAGATCGCTGATGAGAGGCCGTATTCGGTGTCGTTGGCCACGCGGATCGCCTCTTCGGCATCCTTGACGCGGATGATGGGTTTCACCGGCCCGAAGGATTCCTGCGCATAGATATCCATATCCGGCGTCACGTGATCGATGATCGTCGCCTCGACGATGGAACCTTCGCGCTTGCCGCCCGCCAGAACCTTGCCGCCTTTCGCCACCGCATCCTTGATGAGGGCATCCATGCGCTCGGCCGATTTGAGATCGACCA
Source organism: Brucella anthropi (assembly GCF_046630315.1). Lineage (GTDB taxonomy): Bacteria > Pseudomonadota > Alphaproteobacteria > Rhizobiales > Rhizobiaceae > Brucella > Brucella anthropi_A. The sequence goes on from NZ_LQBD01000012.1 coordinate 33,483, forward strand.
GCGAACCGAGAACGACATGGCCGCGCGGATCGCCGGCGGGCAGGCTTCTGGCCTTGGCGGCAAGCTTTTCCGCAAAGGCATCCGCCACTGTCTCATGCACGATGAAGCGTTCCGTGGACATGCAGATCTGGCCCTGATTCATGAAGGCACCGAAGGCAGCCGCATCGACCGCCTGGTCGAGATCGGCATCCTCCAGCACGATGAAGGGCGCCTTGCCGCCCAGTTCCAAAAGCACCGGCTTCAGATGTTCCGCGGCCTGTCTGGCGATGATCTTGCCGACATGGGTGGAGCCGGTGAAATTGATGCGGCGGATCGCCGGATGGGCGACAAGGGCCGCGACGATTTCCGGCGCATCTTCTGGCGCATTGGAAATGACATTGACCACACCGGCAGGAAAGCCTGCATCGTTCAGCGTCCTGACGATCAGGTGATGAACGCCGGGGCAGGATTCCGACGACCGCAGGATAACCGTATTGCCGCAGGCAAGGGCTGCTGCAATCGCGCGCACGCCCAGAATGATCGGCGCGTTCCATGGCGCCATGCCGAGCACCACGCCGACCGGCTGGCGCACGGCCATGGAAACAATGCCGGGCTTGTCGGACGGGATGATCTCGCCGGTGATCTGTGTGGTGAGCGCTGCGGCCTCGCGCAGCACACCGGCGCCAAGATGGACATTGAAGCCCGACCATGGGGCGGTGGCGCCGGTTTCCTCCAGCATGAGGCGGGTGAATTCACCGGCCCGGCTTTCCATCAGGTCAGCCGCCTTGTTCAGAAGCGAACGGCGTTCGTTCGGCCCGGTTTCAGACCAGCTTTCAAAGGCTTTCGCGGCGGCTTTCGCAACCGCATCGACATCGGCGAGACTGGCCGCAGGCGCGGTGGTGGCGATTTTTCCAGTCACCGGGTCCTTGCGGTCGAATGTCTTGCCCGATGCGGATGCGGTTTCCCTGCCATCGATGATGAAGCCGATTGTCGTCATGGTCCTCTCCCTGTCTGCTTTTCGCATCATGGTATAAAAGATCGAAGCTTGCATGAGCCTTATTTGTGAACAGACTGTGCAACGGCGCTGTCTCGAATTTGAAAGCAAGCAGCGGAGTGTCGCTTCGGCGCGGTGGCATTAGCCTTCCTTCATACTCATATTGAAGGAATACGGACATGAACCTTATGACCATGAACACAAACGATCCCGACGAAAATCGCTGGCAGAAGGTGCTGGACCGCGACAAGGCGTCGGACGGTGCATTTGTCTATGCGGTGCGCACCACCGGCGTCTATTGCCGCCCATCATGCCCGTCGCGGCGCGGAAGGCGCGAAAATGTGCAGTTTTTCGATCGATGCGAGGATGCGGAACGCGCCGGTTTCCGGCCCTGCATGCGCTGCAAGCCGCATCTTTCCGCAACCTTGGCGACGCAGAACGGCACCCGCCATGCCGACATGGTCGCAAGCGCCTGCCGCTTCATCGAGACGGCGGAAGAAGTGCCCTCGCTTGAAGAAATAGCCGCATCCGTAAAGGCAAGCCCGGCCCATTTCCATCGTATATTCAAGGAATTCACGGGGCTGACCCCGAAAGCCTATGCCGATGCGCATCGCGCGAAAAGGATGCGGGCGGCACTCGATGCGCCGGAAATCCGCGTCACCGATGCCATCTATGATGCCGGTTACAATTCCAGCAGCCGTTTCTATGAGGCTTCGAACGGGATTTTGGGAATGACGCCAAAGGCTTACAGGCAGGGCGGCAAGAATGCGGATATTCGTTTCGCCATCGGCCAGTCGGCGCTTGGCGCCGTGCTGGTGGCCGCAAGCGACAAGGGCGTCTGTGCTATTTTGATGGGTGACGACCCGGAAGAACTGATCCGCGATCTGGAAAAGCGGTTTCCGCAGGCCAATCTCATCGGCGCGGACCGCGATTTCGAGGATATGGTGGCCGAGGTGGTCGGTTTCGTCGAAGCGCCGCGCATTGGGCTCAGCCTGCCGCTCGATCTGCAAGGAACGGCCTTCCAGCAGCGCGTCTGGCAGGCTTTGCGCGAAATTCCGGTCGGAAAAACAGTGAGTTACACCGAAATTGCCGAACGGATAGGCGCACCGAAATCGGTGCGGGCGGTGGCACAGGCCTGCGCGGCCAACAAGATCGCCGTCGCGGTTCCGTGCCACCGGGTGGTGCGCAACGATGGCGGCATCTCCGGCTATCGCTGGGGCATCGAACGCAAGCGCGATCTCCTGAAGCGGGAGCGCCAGGCATGAACGGACATGAACCCGCGCAGGTGGACAAGATCGCCGCCTATGACTGGCAAAAAGCGGGTGCCGAACTGGATGCGTTCGGCACCACAATCCTTGAAAACATGATTTCGCCGCAGGATTGCCGTGATTTAGCCGCCGGCTACTACAATCTGGCCGCATTTCGGACCGTTATTTCGATGCGAAAACACGGTTTTGGGCGCGGAGAATACAAATATTACGCAAATCCCATTCCTGCCTTAATTTGGAATCTGCGCCGGAAGCTTTATTTTCAGCTGGCGCCCATCGCCAATCGGTGGAGCGAACGGCTGGGATCGGATGTCCGTTTTCCCCCGACCCATGACGAATTTCTGGACCGATGCCACGCAGCAGGACAGACCCGCCCGACGCCGCTCATCCTGCACTATGTCGAGGGTGACTATAATTGCCTGCATCAGGATATTTACGGCGACATCGCTTTTCCATTGCAGGTTGCAATTCTGCTTTCCGAGCCTGGGAGGGATTTCACGGGCGGGGAATTCGTCCTGACCGAACAGCGCCCGCGCATGCAAAGCCGGGCGGAAGTCGTGCCGCTCAGGCAGGGGGATGGCGTGGTTTTCGCGGTCAATGACCGCCCGATGCAGGGCACGCGCGGCGATTATCGCGTCAGGATGCGGCATGGTGTCAGCCGCATCAGGTCGGGCAAGCGGCATACGCTGGGCATAATCTTTCACGATTCCAGATAGAGGTTGAAACCGGGGTTTCGATGGCTTTTGATCGCGACAAAGCGATCGAAGGAGTCGGATATGAGCGTGACCATCTACGGGATCAAGAACTGCGACACCATGAAGAAGGCGCGCAGCTGGCTTGAAAACCACGGCATCGATTACGCCTTTCACGATTACAAGAAGGAAGGGCTCGACGGCGAAACGCTGGACCGTTTCCTGAAATCTATTCCGTGGGAACAATTGCTCAACCGGGCTGGGACGACATTTCGCAAACTGCCGGAAGAAGAGCGCCGGACCGTCGATGCCGCCAAGGCGCGGGAACTGATGCTGGCGCAGCCTTCCATGGTCAAGCGTCCGGTGCTCGATCACGACGGAAAGCTGACGGTCGGTTTCAAGCCGGATCAATATGAAACGTATTTTAGCACTTGAGCATATTAACTGCCGCCATAGATAGCGTCTCATCGTTCGGGAACGGTTTCGCCTTTAATGTCTGGCGGGCCGTTTCGTTTTTGTAGCGGCTTTTCCGGCAGGAAAGGCCGAAGAAGATGAGGATGCTCATGCAGCAAATCATTGCGAAGACGGTGCAGCACTGGTCGGCAAGCTGGCGCGATTCACTGATGGCCTGCGTGGCGGGCAGTCTGGCCTGGCTGATCTGTCAGGTTCTGCTTGGTCAGCCAAAGCCGATTTTCGCCATGGTGACGGGGGTTGCCTGCCTTGCGCCCAACTTGCCCAACCACGGCAAGCAGGCAATTCGCGTGGTGCTGGGCGTCACGACGGGCGTGGTGGTGGCGGAGCTTTCGCTGTTTTTGCCGCAGACGATATCGGTTCTGCATACGGGCGTGGTGGCATTTGTGGCCATGGTGCTTGCCACCTCATTCGGCACGGCGCCCGCCATTCCCATCCAGGCCGGTGTTTCGGCCATTCTGGTGCTGGCGATGGGCCCGCAGGAGGCGGGCCTGACACGGTTGACCGATGTGGTGGTCGGGGCGGGTGTCGGGCTGATGTTCAGCCAGATATTGATGACGCCCGACCCGGTGCAGGTAATAGACCGCGCGGTGCGCGGCCTTCTGGACCCGGTTGCCGATGGATTGCGCCGGTCCGCGATCGTGCTCAAGGATGACAATCCGGAAGAAGCCAACACCGCCATCACCCAGTTCATCGAGGCGCATCGCGCGGTGGTGGCGCTGGGCGACGGGCTTGCGCTTGCGCGCAGCGATGCGCGCTGGTCGCTTCGCGGGCGTCTGGCGGCGCATGAAATCACCGACATGGCAAGCCGCTATGAGCGGCGCGGCATCCGTCTTTATGCGGCGGCGCTTCTTTTCGGCGAGGCGCTGGGCAATGCGCTGCGAAAGAAGGAGACGGAGCCGCCGGAATGGCTGGCGAATGCCTTGCAGATCGTCATCGGCAATTGCTCGGTGGAGGCGAGCGAAGATCCGCATCGCCTTCCGCCGATCCCGAAGGATGTGCCCTTTGGCTGGCGTGAATGCATTCACCGCCTGGAAGGCCTTCAGGACACATTGCTGCATTTCCTGCATTCGAACATGCCGGACAGCGTTTCCGTTCCAAGGGGAAAGGCCGGGGAAAAGAAGGCATCGGCAGAGACGTGAGGCTTCCCTGCGGCGTCACGCCGCCGGGAGTTCCCGCCGTTCCACTATGCGGTCGATCAGCCCCCATTCGAGCCCCTGTTCGGCGGTCATGAAATTATCGCGGTCAAGCGCGCGTTCTGCTTCTTCATAGGTGCGCCCGCAATGTTCGGCATAAAGACGCGTCATCAGCCGCTTGGTTCGTTGGGCTTCCTCGGCATGGATGAAGATGTCGGATGCCTGCCCCTGAAAGCCGCCGGAGGGCTGGTGAACAAGCAGGTTTGCATTGGGAAGGGCGGCACGATGGCCGGGCTCCCCGGCCATCAGCAGGAAGGAGCCCATCGAACGGGCCGTCCCCATGCAAAGCGTATGCACGGGCGCACGGACATAGCGCATCGTGTCATAGATTGCGAAGCCGCTGGTGACAACGCCGCCCGGCGAGTTGATATAGAGATTGATCGGCTGCCTTGCGTTTTCCGCTTCCAGAAACAGCAATTGCGCGCAGATCAGGGCGGACAGGCTGTCATTCACCTCGCCATTGAGAAAGATGATCCTTTCGCGCAGCAGGCGTGAATAGATATCGAAGGACCGTTCGCCACGGCTCGACTGTTCGACGACCATAGGGACGAGTTGCATCGTTTCGCGCATCGGCGAACTCCTCTCTTCCAGAACTTCGGGGGGAGGTGGATGGTTTAGAGCATTTCCAGCAAAAGTGTGAAACGGTTTTGCGTGAGGCAAATGCGACAAAACAAATAGTTAGAGCGGTTCCGACGATTCTGTTAAAACAGGAACCGCTCTAGGCTGCTCGCATCGTCGCCACCCGGTTGCTGTTGGCGGCCACCGCCGCGACGCGTTTCAGGCGCGTGTCGCTCAGCACATGGATGACGCGCAGACAAGTGCCGCCGGAAATGTCCGGGACAATGCGAAACGTGACAGTGCTTTCCAGAAAGGGTGGTTCGCTTTCCCGCATCCGGTAGCTGATCTCCTCACCGGGTTTGCAGGATAGAGGCTCCGGTTCGGCCAAGGCCCCGGATGGAAGCCAGTTTTCGCGAAACTCCGGAATGCTGATCGCGCGCCACACTTTCTGCGGCGCCGCATCCAGTGCATATTCCAGCTCGATGCCTTTTCCACGCGGTTCTTCCTGCCGGTCGGTCATTGGTCCATATCCTTCAGCAAGGTTTTGAGAGCGTCGATACGTTCCGGCCAATAGGCGCGGTATTTCGCCAGCCAGTTCGCGATGAGCATCAGTCCGTGCGGATCGACCTCGTAATTGACGAAGCGCCCCGCGCGTTCCTCACGCACCAGTCCCGCGCCGCGCAGCACCGCCAGATGCTGCGACATTGCGGGCTGGCTGATCTTCATGCCTTCCCGCAGCGCGCTTGCATTCATGCTGCCCGATGCCAGCTTTTCGAAAATCATCCGCCGCGTCGGATCGGCAAGCGCCCGGAATATATCGTTGAATATATCGTTCTCGTACATGGAATCACATAAGCACGCACTTATGTGATTCGCAAGAGGATATTTGGCGGAAGCCGCTTCGATCAGTCAGATGAATGAAACTGCATGGTGAAGACATTGCCGGCGATGCCCTCCGCCAGCGAGGGGGCAAGTTTCAGCGGCGTGCATTTTTCGACCGCTTCGATTGCAGCCTTCACAAATGCCTTTTTGGCCTTGTCATCACCCTCGACGTTGATCGCGCTGGCACGCGGCGGTCCTATCAGGCTTCCGTCTCGCCTGAAGCTGAAACTGAGGGTAACGGCGGAATTCCTGCTGTCCGAAGGCGGGGACCAGCAGGCGTTCAGCGCGCTGCCGACATCGTTCATCGTTTTCAGCTCCTGCGCCTGAGCGGCCCCTGCGGCAGTAATCGTAACGGCGGTCAACAGACAAACGGATAATCCCGATCTATTCATCCCGATCCTCCATCAAGAAAGTGTCGTCAATCTATTGTAGGCCTGCTTTGTCGGAGTTCAAATGCAACCCTGTTGTTTGGGTCTTGAGGGGGAACGATGTTCAGCCTCAATCCGCGTGATCGGTCCGATCAGAAAAATTCAATTGTCCCCGGATGGCGGAGGTTTATTTTCCCGCCCATGACCGAGACCTCCCTTGAGCGCATCCCCCGTTCACACCATCGCACTGCCGTCCGTTATGCTTTCGGCGGGTTCCTCGCCATGGCTGCCGCCATGGGGATCGGGCGTTTCATCTACACGCCGATCCTGCCGGGCATGATGGCCGATATCGGCTTCACCGCTGCCGATGCGGGCTTCATCGCCTCGGCGAACTACATCGGCTATCTGCTGGGGGCGATCGTCGCCGGCTATGGATGGTCTGCGGGTATCGAGCGGGCAGGCGTCATTGCGGGCCTGATAATCAGCGCATTGCTATGCGCCGCCATGGCGCTTTTTGATGGGGTCTGGCTGTTCTCGATCATTCGTTTTGCTGCCGGTTTCACCAGCGCGGTGACGATGATTCTCTGCACGGCAATCGTGCTCAGCCATTTGAGCCATGTAAGCAATGTCACGGCGGCGGACAAGGCAGGGCTTGGCGCGCTGCATTTCGGCGGTGTGGGCAGCGGCATTGCGCTTTCCGCCGTCCTGGTGGCGCTGATCCGTTTTGCCGGGCAGGGCTGGCGGGCCGACTGGATTGGTGCTGCCGTTCTGACCATCGTGATGGCTGTTCTGGTTGCGGCTTTTGTCCGGGAGGGGCCGGTCGGCGGCAATGGCGGCATGCGTGAGCCGCCGCTTCCCAAAAGCGCCGCCTTCAACGCGCTGGCGCTGGCCTATGGCATTTTCGGCTTTGGCTATGTGATCACCGCCACGTTCCTCATCGCAATCGTGCGCGCGACCGATGGCGGTCCGCTGATGGAAGCGGCTGTGTGGGTGGTGACGGGCCTGACCGCCGCGCCCTCGATCTGGCTTTGGGCCCCGGCTGCGAAGAAATGCGGTCTTTTCAACGCCTTTGCCCTGACGGCCATACTCGAAGCCGTCGGCGTTGCGGCAAGCGTCGTGCTGGCGCCGCCGCTCGGCCCCCTGGTGGGCGGCGCGCTTCTGGGCCTCACCTTCATGGCGTTGACCGCATTCGGATTGCAGATCGCCCGCATGCTTGCACCGGCTTCTCCCAAACGCGCTCTGGCGCGGATGACGGTCTGCTTCAGTATCGGCCAGATCGTCGGCCCGCTGGCCGCGGGCTTCATGGCGCAACGGTCGGGTTCGTTCACCTCGGCCAGCCTGGCCGCAGCGCTTTCGCTGGTGGTTGTCGCGGTGCTCGGCATCGCGGCAGGACGCGCCGCAAAAAGCCCTGACAGATTATAGGTCCCAAAACTTACGGGAATTTAACTGGCAAAAACATAAATTCCGGCGTTTTATAACAAGAATCCCCACCAAGCCGGATTGAAACTCAGTGTTTGTGTCATTTTTCCCCCGCCCCAAATTATTCTTCTGGTCAGCTTTGGTCTGGAGCCTGCTGGCAATACTTGGCTGGTACAATGGAGGGGAGGCGCTTGGCGCATGGTTCGGCCTGCCGCCTCTGGCGCCCGGTACCGCGCCGGTTATCGGTGCAAGCCTGTTCTGGTCGACGCCGTTTCTGTGGTTCTATATCTATTTCGTGGTGGCGACATTCGCCTTCTACCTGTGCTGGGCATTGTTTTCACCGCACCCCTGGCAGCGCTGGTCGATCCTGGGATCGGCCCTGATCCTGTTCACCACCTATTTCGGCGTGCAGGTCAGCGTGGCGGTCAATGCCTGGTATGGCCCGTTCTACGATCTGGTTCAAAAAGGGCTGACCACGCCCGGAGCGGTTTCCGCGGCTGATTTCTATTGGGGGCTGGTCGATTTTGCGGGCATCGCCTTTCTTGCCATCACCGTCGGCGTGCTGAGCCTTTTCTTCGTCAGCCATTACATCTTCCGCTGGCGCACGGCGATGAACGACTATTACATGAGCCACTGGCCCAAATTGCGCCATATTGAGGGCGCCGCGCAGCGCGTGCAGGAAGACACGATGCGCTTTTCCACAACGCTGGAACAGCTCGGCGTCAGCCTCGTCAAATCCGTGATGACCCTGATCGCCTTTTTGCCGGTGCTGTTCACTTTTTCCGAAAAGGTCAACGAATTGCCGATCATCGGCCTTGTTCCGCATGCGCTCGTCTGGGCGGCGGTTCTCTGGGCGCTGTTCGGCACCGGCTTTCTGGCGCTGGTGGGCATCAAGCTGCCGGGACTGGAATTCAACAACCAGCGGGTGGAGGCCGCCTATCGCAAGGAACTGGTTTATGGTGAGGACCATGCCGACCGCGCCGCGCCTCTTACCATGCGCGAATTGTTCGGCAATGTCCGGCGCAACTATTTCCGGCTCTATTTCCATTATGTCTATTTCAATGTGGCCCGCATTTTCTATCTCCAGGCGGACAATATCTTTCCGCTCGTCATCCTGATCCCGTCTATTGTCGCGGGTAAACTGACGCTGGGCCTCATGAGCCAGATTTCCAACGTATTCGATCAGGTGCGCGGATCGTTCCAGTATCTCGTCAATTCATGGACGACGATCATCGAATTGCTGTCGATCTACAAACGTCTGAGGGCTTTCGAGGCGGTCATTCACAACGAGCCGCTGCCTTCGCTGGAGCAGGCAAATCTGGAAACAACGCCGTCAATATAGGGAGAGGTTCAGGACCTGTTCTGGCCTGTATGGATGGCCTCCTTGCCGAGGCTGTCCAGATAATCGCTATAGGTGGTGCATTTGACGTCCGGCTTGGTGCAGACTTCCGACACCAGCCGTTCCATGGCGCGCCAATAGGCGCCGTCATTCATCAGCACGAAATGGAACCCCAATTGAAGCGGAATGCGCTCGCCCGCATATTGCCTGTCGAACGCCGCCCGAAAAGCCTTGTAGGCCCGCTCCTCGAAAGCGGCCGCTTGCTGGGGCGCTTCCTTGCCCTTCGAGTGGCGGACATAGAGATTATAGTCCATCGCCACGATGGGGCGCTGCGACGGGCCTTCCGGAACAAGCGGCAGGCCGAATGAGGCAAACGGACCGGAAAAGGCCGGCTCTTCCGGGCCGCGCGTGACGGACGATGCCTGATAGCGGAAACCGTTGGCCTTGAGCGCGTCCTGCACCGGCTTCGATGCGGCGAGATAGGGCGCACGGAAGCCGTCAATGCCCCTCAGCGCCAGATCGCGCCAGCCTTCCGGTTCTCCATCGATGCCATTGTTCTTATAGGCATCAGCGGTAATGCGGCGGAATTCCCCGATCTCCTGGTTCCAGTCGGCGGTCGACCAGTCGGTGCCGTCAAAATGGCCGCAGCCATGGCTGGCGATCTCGTTGCCTTCCAGATGCGCCTGCCAGATATTGCCAAGGCGGGCGGCGACTTCGTCGCGGCTCAGCGCAAAGCCGACATTGGACGATCCTGCCCGCTTGTGGGGCGGTTTGTAATCGCGCCGGTCCTGCTTCGTCATCAGGAAGACGCAGGACAGAAAATAGGTGAAATGGGCGTTGTTCTTGCTTGCCAGCGCGCGCGAGCGGGTCCACAGCGCATTGTCATGGGCGCCATCGAAGGAAATCAGCACATATTGCGGCTTTGCGGACATTGGTTCTGCCTGTGCAGCGCAGGTGGCCAGAACCAGGGCGGACAGAAGAAAAGGGCGGGGGGACAGAAAGCGCATGAATCACGAAACGAAACGGGGGAGGAACGGTTCCACTAGTTCTTGAATAAGGCTATTGTCGGACCGAAATGCACTTTGTAACACGTGTTTCGGCTTATTTCGCCGACGGGTCTTACATATGGCGCGAAATGCGACTAAAAGCGCCAGAACGAACAAATACGAACATCAATCTGGCTTTAGCGGCAGGTCCATGGCAGACGACAGTTTCATTCGCGAGGTAAACGAGGAAATCCGTTCGGAACGGGCAAAGCAGGTCTGGCAGAACTTCGGTCCGCTGCTGATCGGCGGCGCTGTGGCCATTGTTCTGGGCACGGCCGGCTGGGTCGGTTATCAGCACTGGGTCGACAGCAAGGCTTCCGCTTTCGGCGACAAGTTTCTGGCCGCGCTGGACCTCGCCTCCGCGGGCAAGAACGACGAAGCGCTGGCCGCGCTCGACGATTTGGAAAAGACCGGCTACGGCTCCTATCCGGTGCTGGCGCGTCTGCGCGCCGCATCGGTCATCGCGGACAAGGGCGATGCCGCCGGCGCCGTGAAGGCTTTCGACGCTATTGCCGCCGATAATGCCGTGCCTGCGCCGCTTCGGGATGTGGCACGCCTGCGCGCCGGTTATCTGCTGGTCGACAGCGGTTCCTATGACGATGTCGCCAAGCGTGTCGAAACGCTGTCCGCCGACGGCAATCCGATGCGTTCCAGCGCGCGGGAAGCGTTGGGTCTGGCGGCCTGGAAGGCAGAGCGTTTCGATGATGCGGTCAAGCTGTTCCAGCAGATCGCCAATGACAGTCTTGCCCCGGCCAATATCCGCCAGCGCGCCAATACGATGCTCGATCTGATGCGCAGCGCAGGCGTCAAGGTGCCCGACGCGCAGAATACGTAATCATAATTTCTGGAGTCATCTTCTCCCATGGGTTTCACAGTCGCCATCGTCGGGCGTCCCAATGTCGGCAAGTCCACGCTGTTCAATCGCCTTGTCGGCCGCAAGCTGGCGCTGGTCGATGACCTGCCGGGCGTCACGCGCGACCGGCGCATCCACGATGCCAAGCTCTACGATCTGAAGTTTCAGGTCATCGACACGGCAGGTCTTGAAGAAGCGGCCAATGACAGCCTGGAAGCGCGCATGCGCGCCCAGACCGAGGCCGCCATTCAGGAAGCCGATGTCATCCTGTTCGTCATCGATGCCAAGAGCGGCCTGACGCCGACCGACAGCACCTTTGCCGAAGTGGTGCGCCGTTCCGGCAAGCCGGTCGTGCTGGTGGCCAACAAGGCGGAAGCGCGCGGCGCGCAATCCGGCATGTATGACGCCTTCCAGCTTGGTCTTGGCGAACCGTGCCCGATCTCCGCCGAACATGGCCAGGGCATGCCCGACCTGCGCGACGCCATTGTCGAACTTCTGGGCGAAGAGCGTGTCTTCGCCGACGAGAAGGAAGAGGAAGCCGCAGACGAGGTTTTCACGCCGAAGGCCGTGGGCGAACTGATCGGCGACGACATCGAAGACCCGGATGAAGAAGAAATCCCGGCCTATGATGCCACCAAGCCACTGCGGATTGCCATTGTCGGGCGGCCGAATGCTGGCAAGTCGACGCTCATCAACACGATGCTGGGTGAAGACCGTCTGCTGACCGGGCCGGAAGCGGGCATCACGCGGGACTCGATTTCGGTGGATTGGGAATGGCGTGGCCGCAAGATCAAGCTGTTCGACACCGCAGGCATGCGCCGCAAGGCGCGCGTGCGGGAAAAGCTCGAAAAGCTTTCCGTTGCCGACGGCCTGCGTGCGATCCGTTTTGCGGAAGTCGTCATCATCGTGCTCGATGCGACGATCCCGTTTGAAAAGCAGGATTTGCAGATTGCCGATCTCATCATCCGGGAAGGCCGCGCGCCGATCATCGCCTTCAACAAATGGGATCTGATCGAGGATCGCCAGATGGTTCTGGCCGATCTTTACGAGAAGACGGCCCGCCTGCTGCCGCAGGTGCGCGGACTTCGCGCCGTGCCGATTTCCGGCGAGCGCGGGCAGGGTATCGACAAGCTCATGGAGAATGTCGTCAAGACCCACGAAATCTGGAACCGCCGCGTTTCGACCGGGCGTCTCAATCGCTGGCTGGCTGGCGTGATCGCGCACCAGCCGCCGCCGGCGGTCTCTGGCCGTCGCCTGAAGGTGAAATATATGACGCAGGTAAAGACCCGTCCGCCGGGCTTCGTCGTCTCCTGCTCGCGCCCGGACGCCATGCCGCAATCCTATGTGCGCTATCTCATCAACGGCCTGCGCGAGACTTTCGATATGCCGGGTGTGCCGATCAGGCTTTCCTTGCGCACTTCGGACAATCCGTTCGCAGGCCGCGCCAAAAAGAAGAAGTGACAAAATGCCCGGAACGCTCCGGGCTTTTTGTCATCTGCATCATCATGCATCGCGTTTTGTGGCTTCTTTATAAACCGCGCCGCGATCACGCTTCCCGACTGCAATGACAATGATGATAAGTTGTTCGTCGCGGACTTCGTAAACGAGCCTGTAGCCGACACTCCGCAACTTGATTTTATAACGACCTTTCGCACCCGAAAGTTTTGCGGAGGGGACGTGCGGGTTCGCGCAGCGCTCGGCGAGTTTCTTCTTGAATAGTTCCCGCGTATTGCTGTCGAGTTTGCGCCATTCCTTGAGTGCTGCTTCTACGAAACCGAGTTCATAGATCATCCAGCGTGACTTTCACGACGGGATCATTGCGCCTTGCATCGGCGAGGGCATTCAGTTCGGCATCGTCCAGACGTTCCATCATGGCTTCGTAGGCGCGCGCCGGGACACAGTAAAAGGCCGGTTCATTGCGGTTGAGGATCGCGACGGGCGCACCTTCCCCGGCTGCCACTGTTCCCATCGGGTTTCTTTTCAGTTCCGAAACGCTGGCTGTCATTTCGGCCAGCACAATATGTGCCATATCGATTTTCTCCGATCTGTTTTGGCCCTTTAAATAGCACTCTTAAGAGGTCTTTTCAATGTCGAGCAGCCTTTGGCACAAAGGCTACCTTGAGTCTCGTGTCTTGGTCTGCTAATCCGCCCGCTCCCCAAATTTCTCCCGGAAAGGCAGAACCATGACACCTTCTGATCAGGGGGCTGACCCAAGCCGTTTTGACGGCGCGACATTGGGCATCGACTTCGGCACGACGAACACCGTTCTGTCCGTGGCGGCACCTGATGGAACCACGGCTGTTCTCAGTGTTCCGAAGGATGGCGTGGAGATTACCGGTTATCGCTCGATCCTCTGTTTCTGGCAGGATCGCGAGACCGGCGAGCGCACGGCGGAAAGCGGGCCCTGGGCCATGGATGCTTTCGTCAACGCACCGCATTCCACCCGTATGCTGCAATCCTTCAAGACGTTTGCGGCCTCGAAATCCTTCAAGGACACGCCGGTTTTCGGCAAGCGTTTCAAGTTCGAGGATATTCTCCAGACTTTTCTCGAAACGATCGCGGCGCGGTTGGGCGACCGCCTGCCGCCGAAGGGCAACCGCGTGGTCATCGGCAGGCCGGTCATCTTCGCAGGCGGCTCGCCCGATGAGGCGCTGGCCATGCAGCGCTATGAAAAGGCGTTCCGCGCCTTTGGCTTCACCGATATTCATTATGTCTATGAGCCGGTCGCGGCGGCTTATTTCTATGCGCAGCAATTGACAGCGGATTCGAACGTTCTGGTGGCCGATTTTGGCGGCGGCACGAGCGACTTTTCCATTGTGCGCTTTGAGGTGGGAAAGGATGGCCTGCGCTTCACGCCGCTCAGCCAGACCGGGCTTGGCATTGCGGGCGACACGTTCGATTATCGCATCATCGACAATGCCGTCTCGCCGCTTCTGGGCAAGGGCACGCAATACCAGTCCTTCGGCAAGCGGCTGACCATACCGAACCATTATTATGCGAATTTCGCGCGCTGGAACACGCTGTTCCTGATGAACTCGCCCGCCACCATTCGCGAATTGGACGAGCTGGCGCGACAGGCCGTCGATCCGAAGCCGCTCGAATCCTTCATCCACCTTATCGAGAACGATTACGGCTATGAGATTTATCGCGCCGTATCGGAGCTGAAAGTGCGGCTTTCCTCGCAGCGCATCGCCGAACTGCATTTCAAGGCGGATGATTTTGAAATCCGCTCCGACATCACCCGCAATGATTTCGAAAACTGGATCGATGGCGATGTGCGCCAGATCGAACAGTCGGTTCGCCAGGCGGTGGAAAAGGCCGCGCTCGAAACATCTGCGATCGACCGTGTGTTCCTTACCGGCGGCACGTCTTTCGTGCCGGTCATCCGCACCGTGTTCGAAAGCCGCTTCCCCGATGCGGTGGTGACAAGCTCCAACCAGTTCGATTCCATCGCCAATGGTCTGGCGCTTATCGGCCAGAGCGGCGATATCGACCGCTGGGCAGTAAAACTGTAAGTATTGGCCAAGTCGAACCACGCCCTCAGGAAATGGAGATCATCGTGTCAGGCAGCACTGTCGAAGCCTTTTCGGAACGCCTGCGGCAAAGCGCCGAGCCATTCTGGTCGCAAGCCGTTGGCCATCGCCTTGTTGGCGAAATCTTTGCAGGCTCGGTCGCGCCTGCTGTCATGACGCGCTATCTGGTGCAGGACCATCGCTTTATCGACTGCTTTCTGTCGCTTCTGGGTGGAACGCTCGTCAACTGCGACAGGATGGAAGCCAAGCTGACACTGGGCCGTTTCATAGGCATGATCAGCAGCGACGAGAATTCCTATTTCGAACGGGCTTTCGCAAAACTCCAAGTTACGGACGCCGAGCGTTTTGACACGCCCGATGCAGCGCCCACCGCCGCATTCAAGCAACTGATGCTGGAGGCCGCGCAATCCGGCTCCTATGCGGCCTGCCTGTCGGTCTTGACGGTGGCCGAATGGCTTTATCTTGATTGGGCGCAAAAAGCACCAAAACCTCTGCCTGACGATTTCACTTTCGCGGAATGGATCGTGCTGCATGACAATCCATATTTCGTGGAATTCGTCAGCTTTCTGCGTTCGGAACTTGACCGGGTCGGCCCCTTGGCTGTGGAACAATGCCAGCGCTTTTTCCAGCGCGCGGTCGAGCTGGAAAAGGCATTCTTTGATGCCGCCTATGAGGGGCGGAACTGATCAGTTGCCTGCGGCGGGGAAGGGGCAGTTGCTGTCGCCTTCGTCGCATTTGAGGTATTTCTTGAGATCGTCGATGCGCTGTGTCGTGAGCTCGGACAGGCAGATCGAATAGGCCATGCCCGAGATGCTGCCGCCGCCGAAGGTCTGCATGTCGCATTCGGCATCGCGGAAGGCGATCCATGCCCGCTGGGATTGGGTCAGTTTTTTCTTCAGTTCCGCATCGTCGGTGCGGTGCTGCAAGGTCTTGAAGACCTTGTTCAGCTCGGTATCCGATTTCTTGTAGGCCTTGCCGTAACATTCATTGAGCGCGGCCTGCGAACTGGCGTTCTGGCAGTCATCGGCCTGCGCTGCGGCAATAGCCGCAAAAGAACTGAAAACCATTGTGATAATTCCGATCTTCAATCCCCGCATAGGTTCCCTCCCCGAAGCTTTGAAGAACAATATGATTATCGCAAATAGAACGGCTGTCATGAAAGAAAAGAGGTCCTGACCCTAATCCTCAAAGCGGCTCGATGCATCGCGGTCGCGCACATAGCCATGCATGTCCGGGAAAGGCGGCAGCCAGCTTTCGCGGCGGATGGTCCAGAGTTCATAGCTTGGCTTGAACTGATCCGGCGCATCGAGCGAGCCGAGATTGATTTCGATCTCATCGCCGCTGTGGCCGAAAACGGACGACCCGCAGCGCGGGCAAAAATGCCGTCCCGCATAGACGCCGGTTTCTCCCTCGACCGTCACCGCAGTCTCTGGAAATATCGCCGAGGCATGAAACAGCGCGCCATGATGCTTGCGACAGTCGAGGCAATGGCAGAGGCCGACCCGGTACGGCTGTCCCGCCGCTTCGAAGCGTACATTGCCGCACAGGCATCCGCCCGTGACCTTATCCATCGTGCACCTCCTTCTTCGCGGTTATCAGGTATTCGTGAAGCAGATTTCGCTTAAACTCCGCATTAACCATATTCGTTCATGGTTAACGCGCTGCTGATAATGACTGTATTCGCCAGAGCTGCAAGCGTGTCCCCAACCCACAGGACAAGGTTAATACTCCGTTATCACCGGCATGGTTCAGTCAGTGTGAGTGGAGTGTGCGGTGCGTCTTGTATCTTTACGAGCGCTGTTTGGTCGAAGGAAGGCCCTTGCCGAGCCGGTGTGGCATTATCCCGCCACGGGCTATTGCCCGGAGGATGGCCGTTACTATGGCGTGCGGGCAAGGCCGCGTCAGACAGTTCATAAACCGCACCGCATGGTGCCGCTGGCTCTGGCGGCCATGACCTATCTCTTCAATTCCAATGCGATTGCCTTTCAGGACATGGCAAGCCTGGTGCCGTCCGCCGATCTGGGCGGGCCTCGCTGGACTGCCTTTATCGCCAAGGCGCCGGTCGGCTCCGTCCATCAGGCGGAAATGCCGTTCGTGGATGCCACCACCGTCACGGGCAGCATCGCCACCAACGGTATCGAAGTGCCGGGCATCGGCCGGGTTGCGCTTTCCGGTGGGCACAAGACGGCCAAGCTCGGTCCCGACGATCCGAACCCGGATGAAAACCGCATCAATCGCGCCGACAAGACCGGCCGTCTCGTCTCGGTCAAGCCCAAGGCCCCCGCCAAGGCTTTCACTGCCGGCAGCATGTTCGACAAGATCAGCATGATTACGCGTCCGCCCGAAAAGACGGACGCGAAGATGGCCTTTTCCAGCAAGCTCGAAGGCAAGGAAGTCGCCATCACCATGGCGTTCCATGCGGTCAAGCCGCCCAAGCCGCGTTCCGAAATGCCGACCCAGCTTGCCAAGCTTATTACCAATGACCAGCCGGACGCGCTGGCCCTTGGTTATGCGCCTGCGACGCCGGACTATGGCAAGACCTCGCCTTTCGAGAGCATCTTGCGGCCCCGGCCGGACGAAGGCCGTTTCGTGCCGCCGATCAGCGAGCAGGATCATGAATGGGCCGCAACGCCCCTGCCGCCTTCCGCCTTCAGCAAGAGCGAGCAGAAATGCCTTGCCGAGGCCGTCTATTATGAAGCGCGCGGCGAAAGCGTGAAGGGGCAGGTTGCCGTCGCCCAGGTCGTCCTCAACCGCGTGCGCAACCCCGCCTATCCGGGATCGATCTGCGGCGTGGTCTACCAGAACCGCGACTGGCTCAATGCCTGCCAGTTTTCCTTTGCCTGCGACGGCCAGAGGCACCGCGTGACCGAAATGCCGCAATGGCGCCTGGCGCAGCAGGTGGCGAAGACCGTATCCGCCGGTCAGATCTGGCTGCCGGAAGTCGGCTCCGCCACCCATTATCACGCCACCTATGTGCGCCCGTTCTGGGCCCCGACCATGAAGAAGGTGACGAAAATCGGCCTCCACATTTTCTACCGCACCTATGGCGGCGGGTGGAGCTGACCACATCCCATCCGGCGGGCTTTCAAGATAAGCCCGCTTTCAGGTCACATTATTGTTAGCGGACTAAAAAGTCGAACCGGCGCATAAGATCGGGCATCGGCTTGATCCGGATATGGCGCGACCGTCAAAAATCGATTCCGTTTTTTTAGCCAATTATGTGGCCAATCTGGTCCTTTGGTCGGAAAATGAGTCGCACCAATATCTAAGTAATTGACATTGCACGATAAAAAACCTTTTGGAGCAATGCCTGCACCGCCTTGACTAGCGGGCGGCGTGTCAATATGTTGCGCGCAACTTGGAAATGGGATTGAAATCCTCGTATTTCTTGAAAAAAGGAGCTGCCAATGGCGCGCGGGAGCGAACCCGAAAAGCCATCCGGTGCCGTCAAGGATGCGAGGAATGAACCCGGTTCCGGGGAGCTGGATCAGCGTTTGAACCGCCTGGAGGCCGAACTGGCCAGGAAGGGTGTGCTCAAGCAGCCGGCTTCCGAGGACGAGCGATCGGCGACTGCAAGCTCGGTCGCGCAGGCCATGAAGATTTCCAGCGAGTTCATCGCGGGGGTTCTGGTCGGTGCGCTGATTGGCTGGTTCATCGATCGTGTCGCTGGTACGTCGCCCTGGGGATTGATCGTATTTCTCCTTTTGGGCTTCGGCGCCGGCGTCCTCAACGTGCTTCGTTCTGCTGGATATGTTGCCGAACATGGCGATATGAAATCTAGCGCGGAAAAGAACGACAAGAAATAGGGCTTGACGGGCTTCACGGTAAAGTTCGTTCAAGTGTAAGTGAACAGCTGGGCCTTGCGCCCGAGACTGAAACGCCTTCGGGCAAGCGAAGTTGCCTTTGGGCAGACGAAATAGCCTTCGGGCAGGCCAATTTGCCTTCGGGCAGGGAAGACAGACGAGGTTAAGGTGGCGAACGATCCGATCCATCAGTTCCAGGTTTCCCGGTGGATTCCCATCGACGTAGGCGGTGTGGACCTCTCTTTCACGAATGTTTCGGCCTTCATGGTCGCGACCGTCGTGCTTGCTTCGGGCTTCCTCTATCTGACTTCTTCGGGCCGCGGTCTCATCCCGACCCGTCTGCAGTCGGTTTCGGAAATGGCTTACGAGTTCGTGGCCACCAGCCTGAGAGATTCAGCAGGGTCGAAGGGCATGAAGTTCTTCCCCTTCGTCTTCTCGCTCTTCATGTTCGTGCTGGTTGCGAACTTCCTCGGTCTTTTCCCGTATTTCTATACGGTGACGAGCCAGATCATCGTGACCTTCGCGCTTGCCGTTCTGGTCATCGCCACGGTCATCATCTACGGTTTCTTCAAGCACGGCCTGGGCTTCCTCAAGCTCTTCGTGCCGAGCGGCGTTCCGGGCATCATCGTGCCGCTGGTCGTCGCCATTGAAATCATCTCGTTCCTGTCGCGTCCGATCAGCCTTTCGGTTCGTCTTTTCGCCAACATGCTGGCCGGCCACATCACGCTGAAAGTCTTTGCGGGCTTCGTCGTTTCGCTGGCAGCCCTTGGGCCGATCGGCGTCGGCGGTGCTGTTCTGCCGCTCATCATGACGGTCGCGATCACCGCACTCGAATTCCTCGTAGCCTTCCTGCAAGCCTACGTGTTTACCGTTCTCACCTGCATGTACATCAACGACGCAGTACATCCGGGACACTGAGTTCAAACCGGCGGGCGACCGCCAGAACTGAAATCCGCGCTTATTTCAATCCAGAAGGAGCTTAACATGGAAGCGGAAGCAGCAAAGTACATCGGCGCCGGTCTCGCCTGTTTCGGTATGGCCGGTACGGCTCTCGGCCTCGGCAATATCTTCGGCCAATACCTCTCCGGCGCTCTGCGCAACCCGTCCGCTGCCGACAGCCAGTTCGGCCGTCTGGTGTTCGGTTTCGCCGTTACGGAAGCTCTGGGCATCTTCTCGCTGCTCATCGCGCTTCTGCTCCTCTTCGCCGTCTAATCCACGGTTGCAAGGAACGGGCTGGCCGCGATCTGTATCTTCAAATGCAGCGCGGCTGGCCTTTGCATATGACGTCTGAGTAAGGCATGATCCTTCTCCATCGGGATCTGATCGTGCTGGATTAAAGGGGAAATCTGGATGTTCGTGTCCACGGCGTTTGCCCAAACCGCCACCGAATCGCAACCGGCACCTGCTGCTGGCGAGCACGGCGCAGCCGATGCTGTGCACACCGAAACCGGGGTCGCTCACGATGCCGGACACGGCAGCGGCGTGTTCCCGCCGTTCGATTCCACCCATTATGCGTCGCAGCTCCTGTGGCTCGCGATCACGTTCGGGCTTTTCTATCTGTTCATGTCGCGCGTGGTCCTGCCGCGCATCGGCGGCGTGATCGAAACCCGCCGCGACCGCATCGCTCAGGATCTCGAGCAGGCAGCCCGCCTCAAGCAGGATGCCGACAATGCCATCGCTGCCTATGAGCAGGAACTGGCCCAGGCCCGCAGCAAGGCCGCTTCGATCGCCGAAGCCGCGCGCGAAAAGGGCAAGGGCGAAGCCGACGCGGAACGCGCAGCGGCTGAAGCCAAGCTGGAAGGCAAGCTGAAGGAAGCCGAAGAGCGCATTGCCGCGATCAAGGCCAAGGCCATGAACGACGTCGGCAACATTGCCGAGGAAACCACGGCAGAGATCGTCGAACAGCTTCTGGGCACCAAGGCCGACAAGGCTGCGGTCACAGCAGCCGTCAAGGCTTCGAACGCCTGAGGAGAGGACAATGGACGCTACATTCTGGGCACTGATTGGCCTCATCATCTTCCTGGCAATCCTGGCTTACCTGAAGGTTCCGGGCATGGTGGGTCGTTCGCTCGACGAGCGCGCCGACCGCATCAAGAACGAACTGGAAGAGGCCCGCACGCTTCGTGAGGAGGCCCAGCAGCTTCTGGCCGAGTATCACCGCAAGCGCAAGGAAGCCGAAAAGGAAGCAAGCGACATCGTTGCCTCCGCCGAGCGCGAGGCCAAGGCGCTTCTGGAAGATGCCAAGCGCGCGACGGAAGAATATGTTGCACGCCGCAACAAGCTTGCCGAACAGAAGATCGCAACGGCTGAAGTCGATGCCATCAATGCGGTTCGTGCTTCGGCAGTCGATCTCGCAGTCGCCGCCGCCGGCAAGATCGTTGCCGACAAGGTTGACGCGAAGGTTGCAGGCAACCTGTTCAAGGACGCCCTGTCGCAGGTCAAGTCGAACCTGAACTGATTTCGGCTCATATAAGTTTTTAAAAACGCCGCCTCGAAAGGGCGGCGTTTTTGTTTTGGGTTGCCGTCCTGATGTCAATGCTGGCCTATGCGAAGGCGGGTTTTCATTGTGCGAGCTTGCGGAAAAATGGCCGATAATCCTCCAGGGCGAGGTCTTCCAATGCGCAAGCCTCCTGCGGCGTGAACCAGCGCAGCTCCGTGTGTTCCCGGTCACGAATGATCGGATGGCCGTCCCACGCGGTGACGGTATAAAGGTGGAATGACGCTGCCGTATTTGCGATCTCTATCGTGGCGAGGAACGAAAACGCGCGGAGCGTCAATCCGAGTTCCTCGTGGATTTCCCGTTCAAGCGCGCAATCAAAGCTCTCTCCTGCTTCTACATGGCCGCCCAGAAAACTCCAGCGGTTTGGCTAGCATTACAGTTGCATTCTTCGTGATGCCGGGCTGCAAAGAGCGATTTGTCTGTGTTCCGGTGCTCACGTACCTTCAAGTACGCTCCGCTCCGGTACTCGAAAATCACTCTTTTCGCCACGGCCTGACGAATTTGCAACTGTAATGTTAGGCGCGGCGATCCGGGCTGCGACGTCCGAGAAGAATGCCTTTGGGACCGTTGAGAATGGCCTTGACGATGTCGGGCATGGTGGCCTCTCTCGCAGTGTAAAATGGAATCTGTCCGTGCGTCTGTCAGAGCATTTCCAGTGCTGGAAGCAAAACGGAAGCCGCTGCTCCAAACGGATGGCGTGACACCCTTTCCGTCGAATGAGCCGGTCCTGTTCCTCAATCCGGTCGGAGTGAAACGCGCTCTAAACGCTGAAACGGCCCTTGATGGGCGCGAAGGTGTAGCGGTGGATGCCCGGAACCGGACCGGCGGTTTCAATGGCGTCGCGATGTTTCCGGGTTGCATAGCCCGCATGGATTTCCAGCCCGTAAGGCGGGTGGGCGGCACCGGCGCGGATCATCATGCGGTCGCGTGTTACCTTGGCGATAATGGAGGCGGCGGCGATCGAAATGGAACGCTGATCGCCTTTGACAAGGGCCGAGCCGGGGCAGGGAAGTCCCGGCGGAACGTCACGCCCGTCGATCAGCGCATGGCATGGCCGCAAGGTCAGGCCGATGGCGGCGCGACGCATGGCTTCCAGCGCGGCCTTTCTGATATCGCTCCCATCGATGCTGCGCGCGCTGAGGCTTGCAACCGAAACGGTGACGGCCTTTGCCAGGATAAGCTCGTAAAGCGCCTCGCGTTTTGCCGCCGTCAGCCGCTTGGAATCGTCCAGGCCATCGGGAAGGTCATCGATATCGAGCACGACCGCGGCGGCGACCACGGGACCGGCCAGCGGCCCGCGTCCGGCTTCGTCGATGCCGACGACATGTTTCAGCCCGCGTGAAAGCAGTCTTTTCTCTTCGGAAAAGTCTGGTGCAAGCGGTATATCAAAGAGAAGCGGAGAATCAGATGCCGAGCGTTTCATGTGGCGGCAATGCTCGCATTGCTTCCGATTCTCCGCAAGGCCCCTGCTCGAGGATGGTGGCGTGAAAGCAGGGAGCCCATCCGCCTGAGGACAAGTCAGACGGCAATTCAATCAACAATCGCAACAGCCCCGTCGGATGCGATGCGCGCCATCATGGCCGGGCGGTGGGGACAGGTTTCCATTCCAGCGATTCCGTTTTAACCGGAACGGCTTTAAAACAATGAAAGCTGCTTGCCTCCTTTTTCGACCGGTTCGAACAGATCGGTGCGCAACTGAAGGCGGCGTGCATTGAAGCCCAGCTTGCGCGCGGTGATTTCGAAACGCCGCCCGATCTGCCATGCATAGGGGCCTGTGCCGCGCATGCGCTTGCCCCATTCGGCATCGTAATCCTTGCCGTCACGCATGGAGCGCACCAGCGACATGACGTGGCGATAGCGATCCGGATAATTGCGCAGCAGCCAGTCCTTGAACAGCGGCGCCACTTCGAGCGGCAGGCGCAGCAGAACATAGCCCGCCTCGCGCGCGCCCTGCGCATAGGCGGCGTCCAGTATCCGCTCGATCTCGTGATCATTGATGCCGGGGATGACCGGTCCCATCATGACGGAAGCGGGGATACCCGCATCGGCCAGCTTGCGGATGGCTTGCAGCCGCAGCGTCGGCGTCGAGGCGCGCGGTTCCATCGTGCGCGACAGATGGGCATCGAGCGTCGTGACCGACAGGGCGACCTTGGCCAGTCCCTTCTCGGCCATGCGGCCCAGAATATCGATGTCACGCACGACCAGGGTGGACTTGGTCACGATGCCGACCGGGTGGTTGGCAGCCTCCAGCACTTCGAGAATTTCGCGCATGATGCGCCATTTCTTCTCGACCGGCTGATAGGGGTCGGTATTGGTGCCGATGGCGATGGTTTTCGGCTGATAGTTGGGCTTGGCCAGCTCACGCTCCAGAAGGCGCGCGGCATCCGGCTTTGCAAACAGGCGCGATTCGAAATCAAGACCGGCGGAAAGCCCCATATAGCTGTGGGTCGGGCGCGCAAAGCAATAGATGCAGCCATGCTCGCACCCGCGATAGGGATTGATCGAGCGGTCGAAATTGATGTCGGGCGAATCGTTGCGGGTGATGATCGTCCGCGGCTTCTCGACCTGCACATCGGTCTTGAACGGCGGCAGTTCCTCAAGCGTGGTCCAGCCGTCATCGAAATCATGCCGTGTCGTCGGCTCGAAGCGGCCGGTCGGGTTGATGCCTGCGCCGCGCCCGCGCCTGCGGGCATGATCGATGCGCAGGCCAGCCTCGCCGATCATTGCGTTGGCGTGATCCGCGCGCCCGGCGCCGAAGGCAGCCCTGTCGGCCTGCTGGATGATATCTGCCTGCTGGATCACTTCCATCGTCGTCTCCCTGAATGGAAACATCTGGCCTTGTACAAGCGCGGCAAAAGCGAGCAGCGGCCCCTGTCGGAGCGAAAACTGTTCTGCGTGCGTGCCGGGCTGTCCTGCGGTTCTGTTCTGGTGACTCTATTCCTATCGCAAGAATCAGAACAAAGCAAGAACATATATACGCCGGCTTTGCGTTCACGGGTTCTTGATATATGAAACGCGGATGTTGTCCGTCATCATCGAAACCCTGAATTCGGAAAGGGCGCTGGCCCGAACACTTGCGGCACTGGTGCCTGCGGTGGTGGACGGTTTGCTGCGCCGGGTGACGGTTATCGACCGGGGATCGTCGGATGAGACCGCTCTCGTCGCACTGGGCGCGGGCTGTGCATTCCATGCCGAAACGGATATTGAGGCGGCGCTGGATGAAATCCGCACGCCATGGGTTCTCATCCTGAAACCGGGCGCCATTGCGCCGGAGGGATGGGAGGAAGCCGCCCGTCGCCACATGGAAAGCGATGGCGGTGCCGCGCGTTTTTCGCTGCCGGAAGACAGCGGCTTCGGCTCTGTCCGTAAGATTTTCAGCCGCAGGGCAACGCTCGATGCCGGGCTTCTGGTTCGCCTGGATAGGGTCAGGCCGCTATTGCTGGACGGCGTGGCGTTTGACCAGCTTTCGCAGCGCTTGCGGCCGGTCCGTCTCAAACATCCCATCCTGCCGCCCGGCGAGGATTGAGCAAAACAAAAAGGCGAAGCCGGAAGCTTCGCCTTTTCGTCAGACAATCTGGGCCAAATCAGTTCTGATAAGAGGAAGGCGAGGCATCGCCGAAACGATGAGCCGAACCGTCCTGATAAGTCGTTGCCTTGATCGATGCAGGCGCCGTGTAGTCAAGCTTCTGGCCTTGCGTTGCAACCGGCGTGCGGTCGTTTGCATAAAGATCGGCAGGCTCGCCGACATGCGGGTTTTCAGCCAAAGCAGCACCGGCGCTAAGGGCAACGGCAACGGCAGCAAGAGCAAACTTCTTCATTTTCATAATCCTTGTGCGAGCATTGTGTGGTCAGGCGGAAACATCTGACAGCGCACACATGCATTGAAACAAATCGCCCCTTTGGATGGCATAGAAGCCTTTCCGGGGCTCCCGGGCGGCAACCATGCCATCCATCGGGGAGATAACTGGGGGAAGCTGAATGATTGGGAGGAATATCCAGCTTGCGAACTCATCGGGCGTCATCGGCTGGGAGGCTTTTGACGACGCCCTTTTTGCCGTTCAAGGCTTAGTTCTGGGCTTAGTTCTGGTAGCTCGAAGGCGATGCGTCACCGAAGCGATGCGCCGAACCGTCCATTGAAGAGGACTGGCCGATCGAAGCGGGGGCGGTGTAGTCGACCTTCTGGGCTGCGACCGGCGTGCGGTCGTTTGCATAAAGATCGGCAGGTTCGCCAACACGCGGGTTATCTGCAAGGGCAGCACCGGCACTAAGAGCGAGAGCAGCGGCAGCAAGAACAATCTTTTTCATTTTCCTATCTCCTTGGAAAGTGGAGCGGCGTTTTGTTCGTCGTTCCGATGCACCTGAAATGGGTGACAATGGACAAAAGTTCCAGTCACGAAAATGTTTTCTTAATCACAGATTTGTGCAGCCAATTTTTTCGATATCAGCCGCCTTGTTATAAATAAAGCAATATAATCAATATGTTGATTTGTATATCAGACTTCACGAAACTGTTGTAGAGCCTCTTTTGTTCAAAAAACACGAACAGTCTGTCCCAATATATTGTCCAATGAGAGTGAACAATGGGGCGGTTTTGGTGGGCTTTCAGCCGGCACGCTGTTCAGAAACCATCGCGGGAAGCGACGCTTTGGGTCGCGATGACGAACCAGTCAGGTCTTTCGGCGGAAAGACGCGCGGCTGCCTGTTCAGCGGCTGCCATGTCTTCAAAGATCGCATAGCAGGTGGCACCGGAGCCCGACATCTGCGCATGGAGCGCTCCGCTTGCACGAAGCAGATCGAGCGTGGCGCCGATCCGGGGGGCGAGTTTCAGCGCGGGGGGCAGAAGATCGTTGCGGGTGGTTTGCAGATAAGCGCAAAGGGCGCCGACATCCGCAGGCGAAGCAAGGTCGAGCGCCGGATGGTCGCGTTTGTCGAGCGCGCGAAAGACATCCGGTGTCGCGACAGCGGTTCCGTCATTGACGAGCAGCATGGGCAAGGCCGGCAATCCGGCAA
This sequence comes from Brucella anthropi, assembly GCF_046630315.1. Taxonomy (GTDB): domain Bacteria; phylum Pseudomonadota; class Alphaproteobacteria; order Rhizobiales; family Rhizobiaceae; genus Brucella; species Brucella anthropi_A. The sequence continues at coordinate 59,394 of NZ_LQBD01000012.1, forward strand.
CGGGGGTCAGGTCTTCCCCGATGCCGCGCGCGGCCAGGGGCGTGCCCTTCAATGCGCCGTGGAGGCACATGGGCAGGTCGGCGCCGAGGCGGAGCCCCATCGCGGTGAGCCGCTCGAAACCGAGATCGAGCCCCCACATTGCATCGAGCGCGAGCAGCGTTGCGGCCGCATCGCTCGATCCGCCGCCGATGCCCGAGGCAATCGGCAGGTTCTTTTCCAGATGGATGGCGACCGGCGGCAAAGCCCTTTGCGCATGTTCGCGCAAGGCGTTGCGGGCCTTGAGCACCAGATTGCCGCCATCGAGCGGTATGCCCTTTGCAAAAGGACCGCTGACCGTGAAACTGTCCTCATCGGCAGGGCTGACGCGAATAATGTCGCCATAGTGCGCGAAGACCACCAGCATGTCGAGCAGATGATAGCCGTCGTCCCGACGCCCTGTCACATGCAGCGCCAGATTGATCTTGGCCAGAGCCACACGCGTCACCGCCTGTATATCCCCGGCCTGTGCGGATGTTTCGGTTTTCGGGGAAATCGTCATTTCGGTCGGGGCTGAGAATGGAGATAACAGGCGGTTGGGCTGCGGCAAGCGACCGAGCCGCTTCGTCGGCAAGCTTTCCCGCGGGAAAGGTCAGTCCTTCTTGACGTAATATTCGCCGGTTTTCGGGTCCTGCACGAGCGTGCCATGCGCCCGGTTCTGCGCTTCCTTTTCCGCCTGACGCACACGCTGGGACACACGCGCGGCCTCACGCTTGAACGAGCGGTAGCCGTACCAGGCGGCGGCGATGATCAGCAGCAGAAAAATGAGCTGGGGCATGGCCTCAAGTCCTCAAAGGTTGCATCTCGGATTGCCGGATCGCAATGGCCGAAATGCCGGGTGTTCGTGAAGGGGCGGCAAGCGGCCCGCCCCACTTTATGACACCTTATCATGGTGAAACGAAGGAATTCAAAGCATTGGTGCGAAAATCCATGCCGATTTTCGCCCGTGCCCCCGTTTTTAAAGGCCATAGCGGGCCCAAAGTGCCTTTTCTTCGGCGACCGACAGCAGGCCGTCGCCGAGATGCGCGGCAATGGAAGCCGGTTCAATCTGACCGAGCGCCATATCGACTCCGGGCACCTTGCGCCCCAGAAGGCCGCGCTTCTGTTCCACCAGCTTGAGCTCGACCTTGTCGCCATAGGTTTTGCGCAGGAAGCTGCGCATGTCGCCAAGCCCGTCGATCAGGCCAAGCTGTTGCGCCTTGATGCCGGTCCAGAACAGGCCGGTGAACAGGTCCTTGTCGTCTGCGAGCTTGGTTCCGCGCCGTTCCTTCACCATGTCGATGAAGGTCTGGTGGATTTCGAGCTGCAATGATTTCAGCCGCTCGACATCGGCTTTCTTCTCCGGCTGGAAGGGATCGAGCGTCACCTTGTTGGAGCCGGCCGTATAGACCCGGCGCTCCACGCCGATCTTCTTCAAAAGCTCGGGGAAACCGAACGAGGCCGAGACGACGCCGATGGAGCCGACGATGGATGACGGATCGGCGATGATCTCGTCACCGGCCAGCGCAATCATATAGCCGCCCGATGCGGCGACATCTTCGACGAAGATGAACACCTTTTTCTGATGCTCGGCGGCGAGATCGCGGATACGCCGGTGGATCAGCCGCGACTGCACCGGCGAACCGCCGGGCGAATTGAGCGAAATGGCGACGGCGGGCGCTTCCTTGTCGGTGAACGCTTTTTCAAGGATAGCTGCCGTCGACGCCAGCGAAAGCATCGGGCGGAACGCAGACCCGCCGGACATGATGGCGCCATGCAGCCGCACAACGGGGATCTCGATGGATACCGGGCGGAAGCGGCGTGGGATGAGGCGCGTCAATAAACCGGGCAAGGTGAACTCCTGCTGACTGAAATAATTCCAGCCAAATGTAGGAAGCGATATGGAAAACACAAAGAAAACCGCCCGGAAATTTTGGTTGCCGGGCGGCGGTGTCGTTTTCGTCAGGTGGTTTTCGGCTTTGTCACCAGCCGCAGCAGAATATAGCCGCAAATGGCCGACAGGCCCGATCCGGCCAGCACGCCGATCTTGGTTTCCGCCTGCATGAGTTCCGACGGGAAGGAAAGGAGGCCGATGAAGATGCTCATCGTAAAGCCGATCCCGCACAGGACCGCCACGCCATAAAGCTCAATCCATGTCGCGCCCAGCGGCTTTTGCGCAAGGCCGGTCTTGATCGCGAGCCAGGCCGCGCCGAAGACGCCAAGCTGCTTGCCGATGAAGAGGCCGAGCATGATGCCGAGCGTGAGCGTGTCCCGCATCACCGAAACGTCAAGGCCCGCAAACGATATGCCCGCATTGGCGAAGCCGAAGACCGGCACGATGATGAAGGCGACAGGCTTGGCCAGCGCATGTTCCAGCATATGCAGCGGCGAGGTCATGTCGTCCGGTCTGCCGGGGGCGGGTTTCAGCGGAATCATCAGCGCCGTCACCACGCCGGCAACCGTTGCATGAACGCCGGAATTCAGCACGAAGAACCACAGCAATGCCCCGCCGACAAGATAGGGCAGGAGCTTCATCACGCCCATCCGGTTCATCGCGAACAGGACGAGGGCGGTCGCAAAAGCGCCGCCGAGATAGGGCATGGAGATTTCGGCTGTATAGAAGATGGCGATGATGACGACGGCGGCGAGATCGTCCAGAATGGCGAGCGTTGCCAGGAACACCTTGAGGCTGGAGGGAACCCGCGACCCCAGAAGCGACAGCACGCCGAGCGCAAAGGCGATGTCGGTTGCCGATGGCACGGCCCAGCCGCGCACCTTGGCCGGGTCGTGCCAGTTGAAGGCGGTGAAGATGATGGCAGGCAAGATGACGCCGCCCGCAGCCGCGATGCCGGGCAGCATGCGGTTTGGCCAGCTTGCCAGCTGCCCGTCGAGGATTTCGCGTTTGATTTCCAGACCCACGAGCAGAAAGAACACCGCCATCAGGGCGTCGTTGATCCAGTGCGCAAGGCTGAGCGGCCCGATATAAAGGTGAAGCGCCTCGAAATAGGTCTGCGAGAACGGCGAATTGGCCACGATGAGCGCAAGTGCCGCCGCTGCCATGAGGCTTATGCCGCCTGCGGATTCGCTATCGAGGAAGCGCCGCATGATCGATACGGGGCGGCTTTTGTTTGGGCTGTGGTTCATCGGTTCCCGTTGCCTGTTCTGGTCGTTTTATTGTGTGCGCGTTTTCGGCAAAGGGGCGGCGGGGAGCCGCGGCGCGAAAATCGCAGATCCAGGAATATTGGCTCGAATATCGGGTTTCAATCAAAATCACCGGCGGTGAGGCAAATCGATATAAAGCATGTCTCCCGAAAGTGGGTACCGGTTTCGGGATAAAGACATGCGTGGAAATAGAAGTTTAAAGCATGTCTCCCGAAAGTGGATGCCGGTTTCGGGATAAGGACATGCGTGGAAATAGAAGTTTAAAGCATGTCTCCCGAAAGTGGATGCCGGTTTTCGTTTCAGAGAAGGGCGTCGAGACCGTTATTGATGCTGTCGGCGCGGGAGGTGAAACCGTGTCCCTCGCTGCCGTGAAGGATGAGCGCGGGCATCAGCGAAAGACCGGCGCGGCTCCCGCGTATGCCGGTGACGACGATGCGGATCGCTGCCGAATCGGCGCGCGGCTGGATGGGAACGATCTTCACGCCGCCAAACCGTCCAGACAGGGATTCGAGGATCGGCGACATGGAACCGGGCCGGGCGATGATGGCTATGCCGCCGCCGGGCTTCACAATGGCTGCCGCAGTGCGCACCCATTGCTCGAACATGCCTTCGGGCATGACATGCGCTTCCGCCTTCAACGGATCGGGCGTGCTGCGATCGCGCGCTTCGTTGAAGGGCGGGTTCATGATGGCGAAATCGAAACTGTTGTCGGCAAGGCCGGCGGCGATGCGTGCCTTGCCCTTCAGGGACACATCGGCCTCGATCACGCTGACGCGGCCCGCCAGCGCGGCATTCAGCGGATGCGCAACGCTTCTGCGGGCAAAGCCGGCCATGAAAGCGGAGCGTTCGACAAGGACGATATTGGCGCCTGGGCAGCGGGCGGCGACGGCAAGGCCCGCAGCACCCGCGCCGCTGCCCAGATCTGCCACACGCCCGGCAAAGCCGTTTGGAACGGCGCTCGCCAGAATCATCGCATCCACGCCCGAACGATGGCCTTTCAATGCGGGCTGGACGAGATGAAAAGCGCCGCGATGAAACACATCGAGTGTTTCTCCGGTTTCATCTTCGGTCTGCGAACTTGTTTGCGAATTCATCGATCGCGCAATTCGTGTTCAATCTCGGCATCGACCAGAATTTGCCGTGCTTCTTCCAGCTGGTCCTCGCTGACCAGCAGACGGCGCGGCAGCACGCCGAGCGAGCCCTCGATGATGCTCATATTGGTGTCGGCGATGAAATAGGCGATCCCTGCCTCTTTCATCAAGGCCTCTGCAAAGGACAGCAGAACGGAATCATTCGTACGGATAAGTTCGATCATCTGGACAGTTTGTAGCGAACGCAACGCATTGACAACAGCTTCCTTCAATGATGAACAGGCGTTGGAAGTGTAACGCTTTGAGGGCGCTTTGGGGGCAGTTGCGTCTTGAGCAATCCGGTCCGCTTCAATAATGTGGCCGGGCAGCTAGGAGAAATGGCATTGGGTGTGGTTTTGAATCTGGACGGTAAAAAGAAGCAGGAAGGATCGGTTCAGCCGCTTGTCGATCTGACAAAGGCCGACATGGCGCGGGTGAACGAGCTGATCCTCTCTCGGGCCGGGTCCGACGTCGAAATGATACCGGAAGTCGCCAATCATCTGATTTCCTCCGGCGGCAAGCGTCTGCGCCCCATGATGACGCTCGCCGCTGCCCGCATGTTCGATTATGAAGGCGACGGCCATGTGCGGCTCGCCACCGCTGTCGAATTCATGCACACGGCCACGCTCCTGCATGACGATGTGGTCGATGAAAGCGATCTGCGGCGCGGAAAAAGCACGGCGCGCATGATCTGGGGCAATCAGGCCAGCGTGCTTGTCGGCGATTTCCTGCTGGGGCAGGCGTTCAAGATGATGGTCGATGTCGGCTCGCTCGATGCGCTCGACGTTCTGGCTACCTCCGCCTCCGTCATCGCGGAAGGCGAGGTCATGCAGCTTGCCGCCGCCAAGAACATGGAAACCACCGAAGACGAATATCTGGCGGTCATCAAGGCCAAGACCGCGGCGCTGTTCTCGGCAGCCGGTGAAGTCGGCCCGATCATCGCGGGCGCGCGGCCGGCGGAGCGTGCGGCGCTGCGCGATTATGGTCTCAATCTCGGCCTTGCCTTCCAGCTTGTCGATGACGCGCTGGATTATGGCGGCTCGGCAGTCGATCTCGGCAAGAATACCGGCGACGATTTCCGCGAAGGCAAGATCACGCTTCCGGTGATTCTGAGCTATCGCCGGGGCACCGACGATGAGCGCGCTTTCTGGAAACACGCCATCGAGGACGGTGCGAGCGACGACGCCTCGCTTGAAAAAGCCATCGGCCTGATGACGAAGCACGGCGCGATTGCCGACACCGTGCAGCGCGCGCGGCATTTCGGCGAAATTGCCCGCGATGCCCTGGCGCCTCTGAAAGCAACGCCGCAGAAGGATGCGCTGATCGACGTCATCGATTTCTGCATCAGCCGTGTGAACTGACCCGGCAATAGCCGCAAACCCGGCCAGTATTTCTTGCGGGCGAATAAGACGTAGGAAAAGCACCCCATCACGGATGCTTTTCTTGCCCCGCCATCCCAAAAAGGCCATGCTTGGGGCGCCTTTTCCGGCAAGGAGACAATGTGTCCCGGCTTTTGAGGGTTTGCTTGCCGGAATCTGTCACAGGGATTTGAGAAGAGGATAGGGCTTTATGCGGCAAGGATCGAAATACCGCCCGCTTTATGGTTTGCTGCTCTCGCTTCTGGCGGGAATCGCATTCCCGACAAGCGGCGCTTTGGCCAGGGCGACAGTCGATCCCGCACCGCCTCCCGTCCGCGCCGGTTCTTTTGCCGGGGCCTATCTTGCCGGACGCACCGCCGAATCCGACAATAATCTCGCCACCGCCATCGATTTCTACCGCCAGGCCATGGCGTTTGATCCCGGCAACGCGCAGATCAAGCAGGATCTGCTGCTGGTTCTGCTGACGGAGGGCCGCTTCAAGGAGGCGCTGCCTCTGGCGGAAGAACTGAAGAACGTTCCGGATATCGAGCGCTTTTCGCGGGTGGCGCTGGCCATCGACGCCATCAACCGCAAGCAATACCGCAAGGTCGGACCGCTTCTGATGCTGTCGCTGCAATCCGACATGGATCGCCTTGCGACCGGTTTCATGAATGCGTGGGTGAAGGTCGGGCAGGGCAACCCGAAGCAGGCGCTGGCCGACATCAAAAAAATGGAAGGCCCGGAATGGTATGACCTGTTTCTGACCTATAATTCGGCACTGATCGCCGATCTTGCCGGCCAGAAGCAGGAAGCGCGCGATTTCTACCAGCAGGCCATCGACGACCGCCCCGGCGGAAGTGCCGCGCCCGACACCTATGAGCGCGTGGTCATGGCCTATGCCTCCTTCAAGCTTCGCCATGGCGACAAGGAAGGCGCGATCAAGACGCTCAAGGATGCCGAGGAGCTTCTCAATGGCCGCATGACGATCACCGAAATGCGTGAAAAGATCGAGGCTGGCGAGAAATATGGCCGCCTGATCAAAACCGCGCAGGAAGGTGCCGCCGAAGCGCTCTATACGCTCGGCACCGCGATCAACCGCAGCGGCGCGGAAGCCTTTGCAAAATTGTATCTGCAAATGTCGCTGCCGCTGCGCCCGGACAATGACGCAACGCTTTATCAGCTGGGCGATATTTCCGCCAAATTGCGCCAGCCGGAAAAGGCCATCGACTATTATGGCCGCGTGCCGGAAAACTCGCCCTATCGTCGCGATGCGGAAATGCAGCGCGCGCTCAATCTGGCGGAAAACGACCAGTCGGCGGAAGCCGTCAAGCAGTTGAAAATCCTGCTTGGCCGCGACAAGACCGACATGCGCACCTATCTGGCGCTGGGCGGCGTCTATGCGCAGGACAAGAATTTCGCCGATGCGGCAAAGATTTACGATGCTGCCGTGGGTGAGATCAAGACGCCGGAACGCAAGGACTGGCCGGTTTTCTACCAGCGCGGCATTGCCTATGAACGGCTGAAGGAATGGGACAAGGCCGAGCCCAATTTCCGCAAGGCGCTGGAGCTTTATCCGGACCAGCCGCAGGTGCTGAATTATCTGGGCTATTCCTGGGTCGACCGGGGTGAAAACCTTGATGAAGCGCTGGGCATGATCAAGAAGGCGGTCGAGCTGCGCCCGCAGGACGGCTATATCGTCGATTCGCTTGGCTGGGCCTATTACATGCTGGGCCGCTATGACGAGGCGGTGGTCGAACTGGAAAAGGCGGTCAAGCTGCGTCCGGAAGACCCGACGATCAACGACCATATGGGCGACGCCTATTGGCGTGTGGGCCGCCAGCTTGAGGCGACATTCCAATGGCACCATGCCATTGCCGGCAAGCCCGAGCCGGAAGATCTGGTCAAGATTGAGGAAAAGCTGAAGAAGGGCCTGCCGGATATTCCGGGACAGTCTTCCGTCAATGCCGTAAAGCCTGCCGAGCAGAAGCCGGAAGCCCCCGCGCCATCGAATGCGCCTGCTGCACCTTCTGACAAGGCTCCTGAAAAGCCGGTCGCAGACTAGATCCTGAGCCTAAGGATGATAATGCAGGTTGCCGGTTTCGGCGTGATGTGACACCGAAACCGGAAGCCTGTGCTTGACCCTGCCGTGCTGACAAATTAGACCGGGCCATCATTTCCATTACAAGGCCCGACCCCGTGTCCAGTCCATTGCCAGCACATATGCATCCCACCCGTTCCTTTCAGGGTTTGATTCTGACGCTCCATAACTATTGGGCGGAACATGGTTGCGCCATTCTGCAACCCTACGACATGGAAGTGGGGGCCGGTACGCTGCACCCGGCAACGACCTTGCGCGCGCTCGGGCCGCGCCCGTGGAACGTGGCCTATGTTCAGCCCTCACGTCGCCCGAAGGATGGCCGCTACGGTGAAAATCCGAACCGTCTCCAGCACTATTACCAGTATCAGGTTCTTCTGAAGCCAAGCCCGCCCAATTTGCAGGAACTCTATCTCGGTTCGCTGAAGGCCATCGGCATCGACATGAACCTCCACGACGTGCGCTTTGTCGAGGATGACTGGGAAAACCCGACGACGGGTTCGTGGGGCCTTGGCTGGGAATGCTGGTGCGACGGCATGGAAGTGTCGCAGTTCACTTATTTCCAGCAGGTTTGCGGCATCGAATGCTCGCCGGTGGCCGGTGAGCTGACCTATGGTCTGGAGCGCCTCGCCATGTATGTGCAGGGTGTGGACAATGTCTATGACCTCAACTTCAACGGCCTCGAAGGCGATGAGAAAGTCACCTATGGCGATGTGTTTCTGCAAGCCGAGCAGGAATATTCCCGCTATAATTTCGAGATCGCCGATACCGAAATGCTGCATCAGCACTTCATCGATGCCGAGCGCGAATGCGAAGCAATCCTGAAAGCGGGCGCTCCACAAGAGGCGGGAAGTGCCGAAGGCACGAGAGGGAACGTTCATAAATGCGTTTTCCCGGCCTATGACCAGTGCATCAAGGCATCTCACGTGTTCAACCTGATGGATGCGCGCGGCGTGATTTCCGTTACCGAGCGCCAGAGCTACATTCTGCGCGTGCGCAACCTCGCGCGCCAGTGCGGCGAGGCATTTCTGCTCACCGATGCAGGCGGCTTTAATTATAAGAACGAGGCTGTGTAATGCCTGATTTGTTGCTCGAACTCTTTTCGGAAGAGATCCCCGCCCGCATGCAGCGCAAGGCTGCCGGTGATCTGAAGAAGATGATTACCGATGGGCTGGTGGAAGCCGGCCTGACCTATGAGGCCGCGACCGCCTACTGGACGCCGCGCCGTCTGGCGCTCGATATTCGCGGCCTGACGGTACGTTCCAAGGACGTGCACGAGGATATCAAGGGGCCATCTGTTTCCGCGCCGGAACAGGCCATTCAAGGGTTTCTCCGCAAGGCTGGCCTCAGCGATGTTTCTCAAGCCCATGTCCACTCCGATCCGAAGAAGGGGGATTTCTACGTCGCCCATCTGACGAAGCCGGGCCGTGCGGCGGAAGAGATCGTCGCCGACCTGGTGCCGCAGACGATCCGCAACTTCCCATGGCCGAAATCCATGCGCTGGGGTGCGGCATCTGCCAAGCCCGGTTCGCTTCGCTGGGTGCGCCCGCTGCAATCGATCCTCTGCACCTTCGGTCCCGAAACCGAGGAAACGCAGGTCATCGATTTCGATGTCGACGGCATCAAGTCGGGCAATGTCACCTATGGCCACCGTTTCCTGAGCGACGGTCAGGCGATCAAGGTGCGCCGTTTCGAGGATTATGTCGAAAAGCTCGAAAAGGCTTTCGTGGTGCTCGACGCCGAGCGCCGCAAGGAAATCATTTCCCAGGATGCGCGCAATCTCGCCTTCGCCTCCGGTCTTGAACTGGTGGAAGACGATGGGCTTCTGGAAGAAGTGTCCGGCCTGGTCGAATGGCCGGTCGTGCTGATGGGCGAGTTCGAGGAAGAATTTCTGGCCATTCCGCCGGAAGTCATCCGCCTCACCATCCGTGCCAACCAGAAGTGTTTTGTCACCCGCAAGCAGGGCGAGGCGGAAGCGCTTTCCAACAAGTTCATTCTTGTGTCGAACGTCGCCGCCCGCGATGGCGGCACGGAAATCGCCTATGGCAATGGCAAGGTGGTGCGTGCCCGCCTATCGGATGCGCTCTATTTCTGGCATACCGACCAGCATGATCTGCCCGATCTCGACAAGCTGGCGGCCTCATCGCAAAAATTCGGCCTTGATCTGAAGAAGCCGCTCGATCAGCGCATGGCGCGTCTCGATGCATTGAATGTGACCTTCCATGCCAAGCTTGGCACGCAAGGCGCACGTGTCGAGCGCATCCGTGAACTGGCATCGCAGATTGCGCCGCTGGTGGGCGCCGATCCGAAGCTTGCCGCCCGCGCGGCCGTGCTTGCCAAGGCCGATCTGCAAACCGAAGTGGTTGGAGAGTTCCCCGAGCTTCAGGGCGCCATGGGCCGCAAATATGCGTTGCTTCAGGGCGAGGATGAAGCCGTCGCTGCGGCACTGGAAGAACATTACAAGCCGCAAGGCCCGTCCGACGTGGTGCCGAAGGACCCGGTTTCGGTTGCTGTGGCTCTGGCCGACAAGCTCGACACGCTGGTCGGCTTCTGGGCGATCGACGAAAAGCCGACCGGCTCGAAGGACCCCTATGCGCTGCGTCGTGCGGCTTTGGGCGTCATTCGTCTGCTTTTGTCGCAGGAATGGAAATTCCCGCTGCTGCCGCTTTTCCGCTCGGCCTTTGCCGCGCTGCAGGAAGGTCAGGTGCAGCGCAAGCTGCGCGCGTTCGAGGCAAAGCTTGCCACGGAGAATTCCGGCGATGTGGATGGCGAGCAGGACGTGGACAATGCACTCGCCAATTACGAGAAGGAAATTCGCGCCGAAGCCGAAGCTTCTTCCGGGCCTGTGCTGGCCGATCTCCTCTCCTTTTTCCACGACCGTTTCAAGGTCCATCTGAAGGAAGAGGGCGCGCGCTACGACGCCATCGACGCCGTGCTGACGCCGGAAGCCGACAATCTGCTGCTGGTTGCCCGTCGTCTGGAAGCGCTGATCGTCTTCATCAACGAGGAAGACGGCAAGAACCTTCTGGCCGGCACCAAGCGCGCCGCCAATATTCTCGCAGCCGAGGAGAAGAAGGGCACGAAGATTGCCGACCGCGTCGATGCGGCCTTGCTGCGTGAAGCGGAAGAAAAGGCGCTGTTCGAAGCCGTCACCTTGGCCTCGCGCGAAGCCGAGGAAGCCATCGCCCGCGAAGACTTCAACGGTGCGATGCGGGCGCTTGCCAAGCTGCGCGGTCCCGTCGATACATTCTTCGACAAGGTGCTGGTGAACGACGAGGACGAAAATGTCCGCGCCAATCGTCTGGCATTGCTCGACCAGATTCGTGCGGCAACCGGCAAGGTGGCGGATTTCTCGAAAATCGCGGGCTGATAATCAGTCCCAAGCGGCTCCTTTTTCCCTCATCCTGAGGAGCCTCCTGAGCTTTGCGAAGGAGGCGTCTCGAAGGGCTGATGGAAAACGCACTGCGCCTACAGCACCCTTCGATTTTTGGGGCCCCGATCTTTCGAGATGGCCCTGCGGCCCTCCTCAGGATGAGGGACGAAGGGCTGACGGTATTTTATTTCAAACCGGGTCTGAGTTCGAGCGAGCTGAGGTCGATTTCGTCCGATGCCCCGGCCCAGGGATCGCCGACGACCCGCACCGGTCTGTTGGGGTCAAAATCCTCGACCGGCGTGGCGGCAGGCTCAAGCATATCGTCGGGGACGGGCTGGCCCTGCATGCGCGCCATATAGGCGCGGGCGCGTTTGCGCCGGGCTTCGATATCCTTCTGCGCGTCCATCGCAGCGGCCTGTTTTTCCGCGCAGGGGCCGCAGACCGGCAGGCCGTTTGCGCCGATCCTGTCATAGCCGATATAAGCAATGGAACCGACCTGATAGGACGATGGTGCGCGTTCACCCCCGTTTGCGGGCGCAATTGCGGGCAGTCCGATGGCCGTCAGCGAAATGGCGATAAATCGCGATAACATAATTCCCCTCACGCATGAATAAATCCATCTTGCCTTGAAAAACCTAACAAAACGCAATTTTCCATGCGCAATCATCATCGGCTTGTCGCAATTATGTCTCCATCAGCGATGAGCTTGCTTGCACAGGGGCCTGAGCTTGTGTAGGCAGAACGGGCATAATTTGGGACGCCCGCGAGGCGAAAACCAGTGTCCGATACAGTCAAATTCGATGATGAGGCAGTCCAGCGCGCGGTGGATGTGCTGCGGCGCGGCGGGCTTGTCGCGATCCCCACGGAAACGGTCTACGGGCTTGCGGCCGACGCCGCCAATGGCGAAGGCGTCGCCGGAATTTTCGCCGCCAAGGGGCGTCCGCAATTCAATCCGCTGATCGCCCATGTGAACGGCATCGCCATGGCCGAACGCCATGTGGTTTTCGATACCGTCTCACGTCGTCTTGCGGAAGCCTTCTGGCCGGGGCCGCTCACCATCGTGCTGCCGCTGAAAGACCGGCAGGATACGGAGCGCCCCATCCATCCCCTTGTGACCGCCGGGCTTTCGACCCTTGCCGTGCGTATGCCGCATGGCCGTGTGCGCGATGTCATCACCGCGCTGGACAGCCCCGTCGCGGCGCCGAGCGCCAACACTTCGGGCCGCATCAGCCCGACGAGTGCGGCGGCAGTGGCGGGCGATTTGGGCGGGCGGGTTGACCTCATTCTCGATGCGGGGCCTTGCGGTGTCGGTGTCGAATCCACCATCGTCAAGGTGGAGGGTGATCATGTGCGCCTGCTGCGCCCCGGCGGGCTTGCGGCGGAAGAGATAGAGGTGTTTCTTGGACAAAGGCTCCTGCGGGCTGAACATGCCGCTGCCATTCAGGCGCCGGGCATGATGGAATCGCATTATGCGCCGGACGCATCGATGCGGCTTGCGGTCAGCGATGTGAAGCCGGGCGAGGCGCTTCTGGCCTTCGGCCCGCACCGCGTTGCTGAGAGCGACCGCGCGGCAGCGGTTCTGAACCTCAGCGAGACAGGCGATCTGCGCGAGGCGGCGGCCAATCTGTTCGATTTCATGCGCAGGCTGGACGCGACAGGTGCTGCCGCCATCGCCGTTGAACCCATCCCCCTTGACGGTCTCGGCGAGGCCATCAATGACCGTTTGAAACGCGCGGCGGCCCCGCGTTAACATCCTCCTATGTAAGAGACAGAAAATGCCGGATACTGCCCTGATCGAACGTTTCGCAGCCATTGTGGGTGAAAAGAACGCGCTCACCGCGCCGGAAGATATCGCCGCCTATCTCGTCGAGCAGCGCGATCTCTATCACGGTCGCACGCCGCTCGTGCTGCGCCCCGGTTCGACGGAGGAGGTTGCGGCGATCATGAAGCTTGCCACCGAAACCGGGACGCCCGTTGTGCCGCAGGGCGGCAATACGGGCCTTGTGGGCGGGCAGCAGCCCGATGAAAGCGGCTCGGCAATCATTCTGTCGCTTGGCCGCATGAACCGCATCCGCAATCTCGACACGGTCGGCAATCTGGTGACGCTGGAAGCGGGCGTGATCCTGAAAAACCTGCAGGATGCAGCCGAAAAGGCGGGTCGCCTGTTTCCGCTGTCGCTGGGGGCGGAAGGCTCGTGCCAGATCGGCGGCAATCTGGGCTCCAATGCGGGCGGCACGGCGGTTCTTGCCTATGGCAATATGCGTGAGCTTTGCCTTGGCCTTGAGGTGGTGCTGCCGACCGGCGAAATCCTGAACGATCTTCGTTATGTGAAGAAGGACAATACAGGCTACGACCTGAAAGACCTTTTCGTCGGTTCCGAAGGCACGCTTGGCGTTATCACGGCGGCGGTGCTGAAAATCTTCCCGCAGCCGAAGGGCAAGGGCGTGGCTTATGCGGGCCTGCGCAACCCGGAAGATGTGCTGCGCCTGTTCCAGCTTGCGACCGAACATGCAGGCCCGTCGCTCACCGGCTTCGAACTGATGCCGCGCGTCGGCGTGGAATTTACCGTGCGTCATGTCGATGGCGTGCGCGATCCGCTGGAAGGCCCGCATGACTGGTATGTGCTGATCGATATTTCCTCGTCCCGCTCGGAAGAGGATGCGCGCACGACGCTTGAAACCATCCTGACGGAAGCCTTCGAAAACGACATCATCCAGGATGCCGCCATTGCCGAAAGCGTCGCGCAGGCGCAGTCCTTCTGGAAGATGCGCGAGGAAATGTCCTGGGCGCAGAAGCCGGAAGGCGGCTCGATCAAGCATGACATCTCGGTGCCTGTCGCTTCCATCCCCGCCTTCATCCACGAGGCCAATGCGGCGACGCTCGACATGATCCCCGGCGCGCGCGTGGTCTGCTTCGGCCATATCGGCGATGGCAACCTGCATTACAATGTTTCGCAGCCTGTCGGCGCCGACAAGGAAGCCTTTCTCGCCCGCTGGCATGACCTCAACCACCGTGTCCACACGATTGTTGCAAGCTATGGCGGCTCGATCTCGGCCGAACACGGCATTGGTCAGCTGAAGCGCGAGGAGCTTGCCTTTTTCAAGCAGGATATCGCGCTCGACCTGATGCGCCGCATCAAATCGGCCTTCGACCCGGCGGGCATCATGAACCCCGGCAAGGTGTTGTAGGAAAAGAAAAGCGGCCCTCATGATCGGAGGGCCGTTTCTTAGAGCATTTCGAGCAAAAGTGCGAAGCGGTTTTGCGTCCGGAAATGCGTAAAAACAAAGAATGAGAGCGGTTCCGACGATTCCGTCAAAACAGGAACCGCTCTATGACTGTTCGAAATCGAAATCGTCATCCAGCGGAAGGGCCGGTGGGCGTTCGCGTCCATGGCGGATGGCAAAGATAAGGATGGCGTCGGTGCGGATTTCGTAATCAATGAGATAGGCCCCCATCACAAAACGACGAATGCCGGGGATGGGTAACTCCTCGGTGAAATGTCCCATCTGCGAAAATTGGCCAAGATCGCGTTTCAGCCGTTTCAGGTCTTCGCTCAATTGCTGGGCCGCCCGTGGACTGCGCAGCTTCAGATAGGCGATTTCGGATTTGATATAGTCCCGCGCTGCCGGAGAGACGATAACTTTCACGCAGCCGCACCCTTACTGATCGCCTCCGCTTCCTCGATGACCGTATCAAGATCAAAACCTTCGCCATTTTCGATGGCGCGGCGGGCCTTGGCGATATCCCTGATCTCCTTGCCTTCGGCTGCGAGATAGGCCTTCAATGCCCGCACGATGACCCAGCTTCTGCTGCGCTGCGAGATGCTGGCGATTTCCTCGATCTCCGCCAATATGTCATGCGGGATACGCATGGTTATCGGGTCTGATAGATGTTGATTTTTCATGGTTTTCCCATCCGTTTGTAATACAAAATAGCTCGATAAGGGAAATTCGTCAAATACTGGCAGGTGCGCTTGGGAGAGGGGCGCAGCAAATTTTAGAGCGGTTCCGGTTAAAGCGGAATCGTCGGAACCGCTCTCATTCTTTGTTTCTACGCATTTCCGGGCGCAAAACCGTTTCACACTTTTGCTGGAAATGCTCTAGTAACCGCTTCTTCAGAAGAATTTCCGAATTCTTACACCCGGTTGCAATCTGCTAACCAAAGGAAAAGGCAGGAAAAAGTTAACCCAACTCGTTAAGCGCGCCGGTAAGGATCGGCGCCTATTCTCCATCTCAACAAAGAGCAAAAGCTCAACAAGGGAAGCCGGGATAACCGGCTCCTAAGACAAAAGAGACAGAGAGACAGAGGCGTCGAAAATGATGAGCAAGGGACTGAAGCCCGACTGGGCAGGCCGTGAACTGCGGCTCGATCCGTTTCACTTTCCGCAGGTCGTAACCTATGCGGCCCGCGATGGAAGCAGCGATGTCACCTTCACCATCAATGAGCGCGGCGCGGTGATCCGGCAGGTTCTGCCATCGAGCGGCTTGCCCATGTCCATCGCCCTTCCGGCCAGCGCCTTTGTCGGCGTGGTCGCCCGCGCTGTCGAGGACGAGTTCGGCGAAATCACGGTGACGCTGGAACTGATGCATGAAGATCCGCAGCTTTCCGTCCCGCTGCTTGTGGCGCATGACCTGACCGATGTTGCCGCCGACTGGCGCGCATGGTCCGCCGCGTTCAACCTGCCGATGATGCTGGTGGAAGAAGATGGCGTCGCCCGCCCGCTTTACGAAAGCACAGGTCCGGTGCGCACCGGCCAGCCGCAGGCCCGCCGTCAGGGGCAGGAGCCGCGCCGTCGTCGCCCGCGTTTCCTTGCCCGCCGCAAGACCGGCGCGCTCGGCGTCCGTCTGGTGATCTCGGGCAAGGAAATCATTGCCCGCAATTGAATGAGAGCGCATCCCGAAAAGCGGAAACGGTTTTCGGGATGCGCCCCCACGGCATTCGGGTTTATTTTTTGCGCATCAGGAAGGCCATCACGGCTTCGCGGGCTTCATTCGATGTCAGCCGCTCGGCGAATTGCTTGGCCTCGCGGGTGATGCGATCAGCGATATTTTCGGCGGGCAGGCGCATCAGCGCGCGGGCGATCTGCATGGCCTGCGGCGGCTTGGCGGCGATTTCTTCGGCTGCCTTCAACACTTCCGCTTCCAGCGCATCCTCGTCCACGATCTGGTAGACGATGCCTGCCTCTTGCGCGGCTTCCGCCGTGAAACCATGGCCCAGCGCCAGGAGCGCGAAGGCCTTTTGACGGCCCATCAGCAAGGGCGCAAGCAGGCTGGAGCCTGCCTCCGGCACGAGGCCGAGATCGACAAACGGCGTGCGAAACAGCGTGCGCGGCGTGGCAAAGGTCAGGTCGCAGTGAAAATGGATCGTCGTGCCCACGCCGATGGCAAGCCCGTCGACGCCCGAAACGATCGGCTTTTTGGTTTCAGCGAGCGGAATGAGGAAATCCAGAATTTCACCGCCGAAGCTGCTGTCGCCCGTCGCAGCCGCCATGAAATCCTGCATGTCGTTGCCGGAGGAAAAGGCGCCCGGAACGCCGAGGAAGACGTGCGCGCGAATGGCGTCGTCCGCGTCGCCATCCTTGAGCGCCTTTGCCATGGCCGCATACATGGCGCGGGTGATGGCGTTTTTCTTTTCAGGCCGGTTGAGGCGGATGATCTGCACCGCGCCTTTGCGCTCGATCAGGATATGTTCGCTCATGGTCAGGCCTCCAGCGCCGATTTTGCGGCGGCAAGGCTGGCAGCGCCAGTGATGACCGTATCCTTCAGCGACGAAACTTCGGCCAGCATGTTTTCCGCGAAGAAACGGCAGAGCGCCGCGCGTGCTGCATCGTCGCCGGTCAGCGCGCCACGGGCAAGATATGCGCCGCCAACGGTGAGCGACAGAAGCCGCTGATAGGGCGTGGCGCCTGAAAGTGCTTCTTCGGCGCGGCCTTCCGCCGCCGCCTTTTGCAACCAGTCGGTCGCTTCGCGCGCTTCGGCGATTGCTTTGGAAAGACGCGCGCCGGTTTCGCCCAGTTCCGCACGGTTGGAAGCGGTGGCCTTGTCGGCATCGTCCTGCAATTCCGCAAGGAAGCCCTTGATGTGCTCGCCATGCTGGAGCGGCAGCTTGCGCATTACGAGGTCGATGGCCTGAATGCCATTGGTGCCTTCATAAATCGGGGTGATGCGGGCATCGCGCAGCAATTGCGCGGCACCGGTTTCCTCGATAAAGCCCATGCCGCCGTGAATCTGGATGCCGAGCGAGGATACGTCCACACCCGCATCGGTGGCAAAACTCTTGGCAAGCGGCGTCAGCAATCCGGCGCGATCCGACCAGAACTGAGCGTCCGCGCCGTCCGTGGCATGGCTCATGTCGATGGCATGGGCGCAAGAATAGGTGATCGACCGGGCAACCTGCGTCAGCGCCTTCATGGTCAGCAACATGCGCTGCACATCCGGGTGTTCGATGATCGGACTCATACCAGCTTTCGGGCCAGCTTTCGGATCAGCACCGAGCGCGCGGCCCTGGCGGCGCTCCCTGGCATAGGCAAGAGCCTGCTGATAGGCGGCTTCGGCAACGCCGACACCCTGGATGCCGACGAGAAGGCGGGCATTGTTCATCATGGTGAACATGCAGGCCAGCCCACGATTTTCCTCACCGATCAGATAGCCGACCGCGCCCTGTTCCTCGCCTTTCACGAAACCATCGCCATAGATCATGGTGCAGGTGGGGGAGGCGTGGATGCCCATCTTGTGCTCAAGGCCGGAGCAGAACAGATCGTTGCGGCGACCGAGCGAGCCGTCCTCATTGACGAGGAATTTCGGCACGAGAAACAGCGAAATGCCCTTGGTTCCCGCAGGTGCATCGGGCAGGCGCGCCAGCACCAGATGCACGATATTGTCGGTGAGATCGTGTTCGCCATAGGTGATGAAGATCTTCTGGCCGAAAATGCGGTAGGTGCCGTCGTCGCGGCGTTCCGCGCGGGTGCGCAGCGCGCCGAGATCGGAGCCCGCCTGCGGTTCGGTCAGGTTCATCGTGCCCATCCATTCGCCGGAGATGAGCTTTGCGAGATAAATGTCCTTCAATTCTCGGGATGCGTGCTTTTCCAGCGCCTCGACCGCGCCCATGGTCAGCGTCGGCGCAATCGCGAAGGCCAGCGTGCCGGAATTCCACATTTCGCTCACCGCCACCGACATCATGGTCGGCAGGCCCTGGCCGCCATATTCCGGCGTGCCGGTCAGCGAATTCCAGCCGCCCGCGATCCAGTCGCGGTAAAGCTCTTTCCAGCCCGGCGCCGTGGTGACGACGCCATCCTTCACGGTCGCGCCGTTCTTGTCGCCGGCGATGCGCAGCGGCTCGATACGGTCGGCGGCGAATTTGCCCGCCTCTTCCAGAATGGCTTCGGCCAGATCGGCGGAAAATTCCGGGAAACGGTTTTCCTCAAGTGCCTTTTCAAGGCCCGCAACCTTCATCAGCGTGTGGGAAATTTCTAAAACCGGCGCGCGATACATCTTTCCTCCGAATATATGTCGCGGACTTCTCCTCGGAAGCCCGCCCTGCATCGGCGCTTCATGCAATCCGGCAGGAGCCACTTTGGCTGTTCCATACAAGAGCTATCGGCTTATTACGTAAACGTCAATGTTTTCGATACACGTCATCGTGATCGGATAGCGCGCGGCCATCCGCCGGCAAACGCCGTTTTCCCGACGGCGGACGCGCGGAGCGGAAAGGACGGGTGCGGTGCAGCCAGGCCAACCGGCGCGATCAGGACTGCTTTTCGCGCTCGACGGCGCGCCAGCCGATATCGGAGCGGTAAAAACCTTCCGGCCAGTCGATGCGCCGCACGGCCTCATAGGCACGTGCCTGCGCTTCGGCGACCGTTGCGGCAATGGCGGTGATGTTGAGGACGCGCCCGCCGCTGGCGACGATTTCGCCGTCCTTCAACGCCGTGCCCGCATGGAACAGTTTTACCCCCTCGATGCCTTCCAGCTTGTCGAGATCGCGGATGACGCTGCCCTTCTTCACATTGGCCGGATAGCCTTCGGCGGCCATTACCACGGTCAGCGCGGGCTCTTCTTTCCAATCGAGCGAAATATCGTCGAGCCTGCCGTCCACGGCGGCATTGATGAGCGCGAGCAGGTCGCTGTCGAGCCGCATCATCAGCACCTGGCATTCCGGATCGCCGAAGCGGGTATTGTATTCGATGAGCTTGGGGCCGTCCTTGGTCATCATCAGCCCGGCAAAGAGGATGCCGGAAAAGGGCGCGCCGATTTCCGCCATGCCGCGCATGGTGGGTTCGATCAGCTCGCGCATGGTGCGTTCCACCATTTCCGGCGTCATCACCGGGGCAGGCGCATAAGCGCCCATGCCGCCGGTATTCGGGCCGGTATCGCCATCGCCGACGCGCTTGTGATCCTGCGCGGAGCCGAGCGGCAGCGCCGTCCTGCCATCGCAGATGCAGAAGAAGCTTGCTTCCTCGCCGTCAAGGAATTCCTCGACCACCACTTCCGCGCCAGCCGCGCCGAATGCACCCTCGAAACAGGAATCCACCGCGTCGAGCGCCTCCTGAAGCGTCATGGCGACGACCACGCCCTTGCCCGCGGCAAGCCCGTCGGCCTTGACGACGATGGGTGCGCCCTGCTGGCGGATATAGGCCTTGGCCTTCGGCGCATTGTTGAAACGGCCATAAGCGCCGGTCGGGATATTGAAGCGGGCGCAGAGATCCTTGGTGAAGCCCTTCGAGCCTTCAAGCTGGGCGGCGGCCCTGGACGGGCCGAAGACGCGGATGCCCTCGGCGCGCATTTCGTCGGCAAGCCCGGCGACAAGCGGCGCTTCCGGCCCCACCACCACGAGGTCGATCTTGTTCTCCTTGGCAAAGGCGATCAGCGCGGCATGGTCGTCCACGCCGATATCGGCCAGTTCCGCCACGGCGGCGATGCCGGGATTGCCCGGCGCGCAATACAGTTTTTCAAGCAGGGGAGAGGCGGCGAGTTTCCATGCCAGAGCGTGCTCGCGACCACCGGAACCGATCAACAGAACTTTCATGCCTTGCTCCCTGCGCTTAAGATCAGTAAGTCAGTAATGACTTATTCCGGCTGTCTATTGCTCCCGTCTTCCGGGGGCAAGGCCAAAGGGCCAGATTTTGGCCGATAATGCTGGAATTGACCGATTTTTTGAACGGATTTGACGATGCAGCAACCACAGGCAAATTCCGATATCCAGTCGCGCGATGCGCGCGGGCGGGTGAAGGATGCGCCCTCCGGCCATTGGGTCTATCGCGTTCTGCCGCAATCGCTCTGGCCTTATGCGCAGCTTGCCCGCTGGGATCGTCCCATCGGCTGGCAGCTTCTGCTTTGGCCCTGCTGGTGGTCCACCGCCCTTGTGGCGGGGGCGGGCGCAAAGGCTGGCGATGGCGCGTGGTCCGTGCTGCCGTCCTTCTGGCATCTTTTCCTGTTTCTCGTCGGCGCCATTGCCATGCGCGGCGCGGGCTGCACCTATAATGATCTGGTCGATCAGGATATCGACGACAAGGTGGACCGCACGCGGTCGCGCCCGCTGCCATCGGGCCAAGTGACGCGCGGTCAGGCCAAGCTCTTTCTGGTCTTGCAGGCGCTGGTTGGCCTTGCCGTCGTGCTGCAATTCAACTGGTTTTCCATCGGGCTCGGCATTTTCTCGCTCCTGATCGTCGCCGCCTATCCCTTCATGAAGCGCATCACCGACTGGCCGCAATTCGTGCTGGGCCTTGCCTTCTCATGGGGCGCCTTGATGGGATGGGCTGCAACGGAAGGCTCGCTCAGCCTTCCGCCGGTGCTGCTCTATATCGGTTCGATCCTGTGGGTGATCGGCTATGACACGATCTATGCCCATCAGGACAAGGAAGACGACGCGCTGGTCGGCGTGCGCTCCACGGCGCGCCTGTTCGGCAAGCATACCAGGACGGCGCTGATGGTGCTTTATGGCGGCGCTATCGGTTTCTTTGCCGCGGCCTTCGCCGTGGCCGAGGTGCCGATGCCGGCGCTGGCGGGATTGCTGGCCGCGGGCGCGCATCTCTATCGCCAGATACTCGTGCTCGATATCGACAATCCCGACCAATGCCTGCGGCTCTTCAAGTCGAACAATATTGTCGGCTGGCTGATCTTCCTCGGGCTGGTGTTGGGAAGCCTCTGGGTTGCGGTCAAGCCGCTTGTATGAAGAAAGGCCACCGCTTCCGGTGGCCGTTCCTTGTCGGATCGTTCCTTGTCGGATCAGGGATAGAGCCTGTCCTTGTTCCAGTCGCCTTCCGGCGTCGGCCGCGTGAAAAGCACGCGGTCATGCAGGCGGAAGGGCCGGTCGTGCCAGAACTCGATCGACACCGGGCGGATTCGGAACCCCGACCAGTAGGACGGGCGCGGAATGTCGCCAATGGCATATTTGGCGGTATATTCGGCGACCGCCTTTTCCAGCGCGAAGCGGCTTTCCAGCGGGCGGGACTGTTTGGAGGCCCATGCGCCGATGCGGCTGCCGCGCGGGCGCGAGGCATAATAGGCGTCGGCCTCGGCATCGCTTACCTTTTCCACCGGCCCGCGCACGCGCACCTGACGGCGCAGCGATTTCCAGTGGAAGCACATGGCGGCCTTTTCGGCGGAAAGGATTTCCTGCCCCTTCCGGCTTTCATAGTTGGTGTAGAAGACAAAGCCCCTCTCGTCGAAATCCTTCAGAAGCACCATGCGCACATTGGGCAGCCCGTCAGGGTCGACGGTCGCGAGCGCCACCGCATTGGGGTCGTTCGGCTCGCTCCCGGCGGCATCGGCCAGCCATTCGGCGAAGAGCTTGAACGGTTCGGAGCTTTGGGTGAAATCGTCGCTTGAATTTGTCATTTTGGGTAATTTCAAAGCCTGTCGGGAATTTGCGGGTCATCCTGAAAGGGAATCTCCCGCCAAGGAAACCCCGGATGGGGCGGATCGAAAGCGAGCTTCTTCGATAACCGGCATTTTGTCCATGGTCTTGCCGGGATGCGTCGTCGCAGGGCGATCCGGCTTTACTTGGCTGGCAACTTCTTGTAGGGCGCCGAGCAAGGTAGGGGCTATGCCAAAACTCGATTTTCTGACGCTGTATATCGTAATTTTCTTAAACTCGCTGACGGTTTGCATCATCTGGACCGCCATAGCCCTGTCTTACCGCAAATTCCGGCCGGCGCGGATCTGGCTCCTGTCGACGACGCTCATGCTGGCCGGCGGGCTGGTTCTTTCGCTGCAAGGCAATGAGGGCGCGTTCTGGCCGGCGGTGATCGGCAATACGATCATCATCCACGGTTTCTGCATTGCCTTTGTCGGCACGCGTTATTTCTTCGGCGAAAAGGGCGGCTGGCGGCTGGCCCTGGGTGTGTCGCTGGCCAGTTTCGCCTGCATGGCCGCCTTTCATGCAAGCTGGCAGGGGCGCAATATCGCCTATGCCGTTGGGCAATCGGTGCCCATGGCGATGACGGTCTTCTATCTCGCCCGCCAGAACAACATCGGCCTTGGCGGCCAGATTGCCGTCACGGCGTTTCTGCTCGGCATCATGGGACATGCCATCGAGACGACTTTGAATATCGCGGCCTGGGTCGGCGAGTTCGACCAGGCGCTCTACTTTACCATCGAAAGCTATGCGCTCGTCTGCGTGATCTATAGCGGTGTCATCTGGAATTTCGGCTTCATCGTCATGGCGATGAACCGCCTGCATGGCGATATGGCCAGGGTTGCCGAAACCGACGAATTGACCGGGCTTCCGAACCGCCGCCATTTCATGAAAAGGCTGGCGAGGGCAGAACTTGCATTCAGCGAGGATGGAATACCCTATACCGTCATGCTGATCGACATCGACAATTTCAAACGCTGGAACGACACTTATGGTCATGCGCTGGGCGATCAGGCCCTTGTGCATTTTGCCGATGTCGCGGTCGACGTGCTTGATCGTCGCGGCGTGCTGGCGCGCTTGGGCGGCGATGAGTTTTCAATCCTGCTGCCCAAGATGCGTGAGCGGGAGGCGGCGGAAATCGCACGCGAGATCGTGAGCGCGATCAATCGCGCGCCGCTTTTCTTCAATGGCCAGAAACACGCCATGACGGTGAGCATCGGCATAGCCAGCGAGGAACAGGGCAACGGGGCGAGCGATCTCGATGTCTTCGCCCGGGCCGATCTCACGCTCTACAAGGTCAAGCAGGCAGGCCGAAACGGCTACGCAACCCGCACAGGAACGAGGAACACGCCCGTCGATGCGCCTTGCCCCGGACAGGGGCAAAAAAGCGGGAACATCGTTTGACGGCTGCATAAAGTATAGAGTTGGGCGTTGTGCTCTGATTCCGATTTGTTTACCTTCCCGGCACACCGCTTGTTAACTCAAGTTCACTCATAATCCCTGCATCTTTAGCGTGTGGAATAAGGGAATAGCGTTGGCTGTCGATACGGTTCGCCACAAAAACAATCTCCGGGGTCCGGGCCGTGGCGTGAATGCCCTGCGCAAGGCGGCATTTGTCCTGTGTATCCTCTCTCTCGCCGGTTGCGCCATGGGTGGTGTGAGCATTGAAAAGGCCGTTCCCGATTCTTCCACGATCACCGGTTCCGTGCAGCAGTCGCAGCCGGTCGAAACCGATACCGGCAAGCTTTCCGACCAGTCCGCTATAAAGAACGTGGTTTCCGCGCTCAATTTCACCCAATGGGGCAAGAAGCCCGTGCCATGGGCAAATCCGGATACGGGCAGCCAGGGCACCATCACGACGATTGCCGAGAACAACAAGAACAACCAGCTTTGCCGCGAGTTCGAAACCTCGCGTGAGGCTTTTGACGGCGTTTCCATTTATCGCGGCGAAACCTGCATGCAGCGCGGCGGCCAATGGACGGTGACGTCCTTCGCCCCCATTTGAGCGTGGACCCGTAGACGCCATGCCCTGTTGGATGGCGCTTTTGATTCAACCACTGAAAAGAAAAGCTCGGCTTGACTGGAACTTTTCCGGCCACATGCGCATATTATGGGCAACGAGTCTTACTCATCTCACAGTCTTTTTCCTGAAAGAGGAACTATATGCGCGATCCCTATAGCGTGCTGGGCGTCGCCAAAACGGCGAAGCCCGAGGAAATAAAGTCGGCTTTTCGCAAACTGGCCAAAAAGCACCATCCGGATCAGAACAAGGATGATCCGAAGGCGCAGGAGCGCTTTGCAGAACTGAACCAGGCCTATGAAATCCTGGGCGACAAGGACAAGCGCGGTCAATTCGACCGGGGCGAGATCGATGCCGAAGGCAAGCCCGCCTTCCAGGGCTTCGCCGGCGGACAGGGTTTTGGCGGCGCCCATGGCGACCCGTTTGCCGGTTTCCGCCACGGCGGCGACGGCAACAGCCATTTCGAATTCCGCAGCGGTCCCGGTGGTTTTCAGCATGGCGGAGGCTTTGGCGGCGCGGAAGATATTCTGAACGATCTTTTTGGCGGCGCATTCGGCGGCGCGCGCCAGCGCGGCCCGGCCAAGGGCGCCGATCTTTCCGCATCCATCACCATTACGCTGGAGCAGGCCGCCGGTGCGGAGAAGGTGGAAGCGGTTTTCCCGAACGGCAAGCACCTGAAGATCAAATTGCCGAAATTCGTCGAAGACGGGCAGACCATCCGCCTGAAAGGCCAGGGCGAGCCGTTGATGGGCGGAACGGCAGGCGATGCGCTGGTCACGATCCAGTTCAGGGCGCATCCGCGCTTTCGTCTGGAGGGGCGCGACGTGCATGTCGATCTTCCGGTAGAACTCGCAGACGCGGTGCTTGGCGGCAAGCAGGAGGTCGAAACGCTCGATGGACGCATTGCGGTGAAAATACCCGCATGGTCAAGCTCCGACCGCGTGCTGCGGCTGAAGGAAAAGGGCCTTCCCTTGAAAGCCGGGGGCAGGGGCGACCTTTACGTGCATGTTCGCATCATGCTGCCGGAAGGCGGCGACAAGGAACTGGAAGAGTTTCTGCAAAAGCGTAAAGTCGCTTAGCACTACAGTTGCAAATTCGTCAGGCCGTGGCGAAAAGAGTGATTTTCGAGTACCGGAGCGCAGCGTACTGAAAGGTACGTGAGCACCGGAACGCAGACAAATTGCTCTTTGCAGCCCGGCATCACGAAGAATGCAACTGTAGTGTTAGGGCGCGTTTCGATCTGATTGGACCAGACAGGCCCTCATCCTTGGTGTTGGCGCGCATCTTGTCTGATCGAATGAGGATCAAAAATCAGTCCGGTGGACTGATTTCCCTGCATAGGCGATCAACGCTTTTCGGGATGCGCTCCAGGTTCCACTTCAATCGTTTGAAGCCGGGTGTTGTCTCTTTGCGGCAGTAAAGTAACAATGCCCCGCTTTTTCGCTGCAATTGCTTGAAGGAGAGCTTTGCCTGTGCGATAGGGCAACAAGTTAATTGTTTTCAATGAGGACCCCTAATGACCGCACAGTCAGGTTTGTTGCAGGGCAAGCGTGGATTGATTCTGGGCGTCGCCAACAACCGCTCCATCGCATGGGGTATTGCCAAGGCTGCAAGTGATGCAGGCGCAGAGCTCGCATTCACCTATCAGGGCGATGCATTGAAGAAGCGGGTCGAGCCGCTGGCTGAAGAGCTTGGCGCCTTCGTCGCCGGGCATTGCGACGTGGCCGATGCCGCCAGCATCGATGCGGTTTTTGAAACGCTTGAGAAGAAGTGGGGCAAGATCGACTTCCTGGTGCATGCCATCGGTTTTTCCGACAAGGACGAATTGACCGGCCGCTATCTCGATACGTCGGAAGCCAATTTCACCAATACGATGCTGATCTCGGTCTATTCGCTGACGGCGGTTGCGCGTCGGGCTGAAAAGCTGATGGCGGATGGCGGGTCGATCCTGACGCTGACTTATTACGGCGCTGAAAAGGTCATGCCGAACTACAATGTCATGGGCGTCGCCAAGGCAGCGCTTGAGGCAAGCGTGAAATATCTGGCGGTCGATCTTGGGCCGCAGAATATCCGCGTCAATGCGATTTCGGCAGGCCCGATCAAGACGCTGGCCGCTTCCGGCATTGGCGATTTCCGCTATATTCTCAAGTGGAACGAGTACAATGCGCCGCTGCGCCGCACCGTCACCATCGAGGAAGTGGGCGATGTCGGCCTCTATTTCCTGTCCGACCTGTCGCGTTCTGTCACCGGCGAGGTCCATCATGCCGATAGCGGCTATCATGTCATCGGCATGAAGGCGGTTGACGCGCCGGACATCTCGGTTGTGAAAGACTGAGACAGCGAATACAAAATCCCGAAAAGTTGACCGGCTTTTCGGGATTTTTCTTTGTCTTTCCCGTTGCGGGAAAGCGATCCGGATTGTTCATTGGCGGCAGATAGGGGTAGGGCTGTGGCTCGGGAGATCATCTACTTTTCGCGTCACGGCGAGACAGACTGGAATGTCTCGCAGCGTATTCAGGGTCAGCTTGATATCGACATCAACGATCATGGGCGCAGCCAGGCCGACCGCAACGGCGACATGCTGAAATCGCTGATCGGTGATGGCGCGGGCTTCGATTTCGTGGCGAGCCCCTTGCGCCGCACGCGCGAGACGATGGAGCGCATCCGCCTGCGCATGGGCCTCGATCCCTATGAATACCGCACCGACCCGCAGTTGATGGAGGTCAATTTCGGCGACTGGCAGGGCTTCATGATGGAAGACATTGCCAGGGAGCGCGAGGATCTTCTGGAAGCGCGCGCCCGCGACAAGTGGAATTTCGTGCCGCCCGGCGCGACCGCTGAAAGCTATATGGGCCTGTCGCGGCGTATCGGGCGCTGGGTGGAAGCGGTGGAATGGCCGACCGTCTGCGTGACGCATGGCGGCTGCATCCGCACGCTGTTTTATCTTTATGGCGATATGGATGGCCACGCCGCCGCCAATCTTTCCATCCCGCAGGACAGGATTCTGAAATTCGAAAACGGCAAGCTTGAGTGGGTTTGAACGTTTCGATTGAAACCGGAAATACTCTTGCTAGTGGTCTGATTCCAACATTTGCATCCCTCGGTTCAAGCGCTGAGCAAATGTCGGAATCAAAAAGACCACTAGCAAACATATGTATCTAGTGGATTTTTCGAATTTGACGTTTGAAACAGCGTATGTGTCAGCCGGGATTCAAACGTCAAATTCAATCCACTAGCGATGGAGGCGTTACATGCCCTTCGAACGTTTCGCGGTTATTGCGGATATTCACGGCAACAGCGATGCACTGGCCGCTGTGCTGGCGGATATCGATGCGTTGCAAATCCGCACGATCATCAATCTCGGCGATCATCTGAGCGGCCCCATGGCGGCGCGGGAGACCGCCGATATGCTGATGGCGCGGGAGATGATATGCATTCGCGGCAATCACGATCGCTGGCTTGTCGAAAAGCCGCTTGCCGATATGGGCCCGTCGGATCGCGTGGCGCGCGAACAGCTTGATGAGTGGCATATCGAATGGCTGCGCGCGATGCCCGCCTCGCAGTCGCTGGCCGATGGGCGCATATTCATCTGCCATGGCACGCCGTCGAGCGACACCACCTACTGGATGGAGAAAGTTACCGCGAGCGGCGATGTCGTTCTGCGGTCCCGCGATGAGATCGAGGCGGAAGCCGAGGATATAGCGGCCTCTCTTGTTCTGTGCGGCCATACGCACACGCCGCGCATCGTCCGCCTTGCAGACGGGCGGCTGCTGGTCAATCCGGGAAGTGTCGGTTGCCCCGGCTACGACGACGACCACCCCGTGCCGCATATCGTCCAGACCGGTAATCCCAACGCATCCTATGCCGTCATCGAACAGACCGGCGCCGGCTGGCAGGTGACCATGCGCAATATTCCCTATGACATGGCGCGGATGGTGCGGATGGCGGAAGGCAATGGCCGGGCCGATTGGGCGCGTGTCGTTGCAAGCGGCTGGTTCCGGCCCATATGAAAAGAGCGGCCCTTATGCCGCTCTTTTCACGGGAAGGCAGCTCCAGGCTTATGGCGCTTCCTGAATATCGGTGATGAAGCGCGTGCTGTCGACCATGTCGTAGATGATGAGAACCTTCATGCCCTTGTTGATCGCGCTGTAATCGAACTCGCCGGGCAGCTTGTAGGTCTGGCCGTCATCCAGCGTTATGGTTTCGCTGTCCTTGTTGATACCGGTGATCTTGCCTTCGGCATCGTCCGCCATCGCCACTGTCGAGAAAAGCGAGGCCACGATGAGAATTAATCCGACCAGATATTGCATGACTTTCCGTTCCTTTGGTTGTGCCTCGGGTTGGGTTGTCGCCTGACCGATTCGACACGATTGTCGTGATTTCAGCATGTCGCGAAAAAGCGCCACGCGCTTTGACGGCTTCAGCGCCTTGCGCCGCATAGCCGCAATGTAGCGTGGGGAATGTGTCAAAAAAAATGCCGGATATCGATCTTCAGAAGGAAATTTTGCGTCACCGGAGCGCTTGATTTGACCCGCGTTGAAAAGCCCAATAAAACCGGCGCGTAAAATAGCTGCTCTCTCCTTGGCCTCATCCCGGACAAGGACGATTTATTCAGGCGTCGCGCATGTCTCACAATAGTTTCGGCCATCTGTTCCGTGTAACCACCTGGGGCGAAAGCCACGGCCTGGCGCTCGGTTGCGTGGTGGACGGCTGCCCGCCCGGCATCACCTTTACGGAAGCTGAAATTCAGGCCTATCTCGACAAGCGCAAGCCCGGCCAGTCCAAATATACGACACAGCGCCGCGAACCGGATCAGGTGCGCGTGCTTTCCGGCGTTCTTCTGGGCGACGATGGCGTCACCATGACGACGACCGGCACGCCG
This sequence comes from Brucella anthropi, assembly GCF_046630315.1. GTDB lineage: Bacteria > Pseudomonadota > Alphaproteobacteria > Rhizobiales > Rhizobiaceae > Brucella > Brucella anthropi_A. The sequence continues at coordinate 88,283 of NZ_LQBD01000012.1, forward strand.
ATCTCGATGATGATCGAGAACACCGACCAGCGCTCGAAGGATTATGGCGAGATTGCCCGCCAATATCGTCCGGGCCATGCCGATTATACCTATGACGTTAAATACGGCATCCGCGACTATCGCGGCGGCGGGCGGTCGTCGGCGCGCGAAACGGCGGCCCGTGTGGCGGCAGGCGCCATTGCGCGCAAGATCGTGCCGGGGCTGGAAGTCAAGGGTGCGCTGGTTGCCATGGGCGTGCACGGTATCGACCGCCGCCGCTGGAACTGGGCGGAAGTGGACAACAATCCCTTCTTTTCGCCCGATGCCGGTTCGGTCGAACTGTTCGCGGATTATCTCGATGGCATCCGCAAGCAGGGCTCGTCGGTCGGCGCGGTCATCGAGATCGTCGCGGAAGGCGTGCCTGCGGGCATCGGCGCGCCGATCTATGGCAAGCTCGATCAGGATATTGCCAGCCTGCTGATGTCGATCAACGCCGTGAAGGGCGTGGAAATCGGCAACGGTTTCGAGGCGGCCCGTCTCACCGGCGAGGAGAATGCCGATGAAATGCGCATGGGCAATGACGGCAAGCCGCTGTTCCTGTCCAATCATGCCGGCGGCATTCTGGGCGGCATTGCGACCGGCGCGCCGGTCGTGGCGCGCTTTGCGGTCAAGCCGACCTCGTCGATCCTGACCCCGCGCCGCTCCATCGACAAGGACGGCAAGGAAGTGGATGTGATGACCAAGGGCCGTCACGATCCCTGTGTGGGCATTCGTGCCGTGCCGATCGGCGAGGCGATGGTTGCCTGCGCGATTGCCGATCACTATCTGCGTCACCGCGGCCAGACTGGCCGCGTCTGATTCACTTGCGGCCAGACTGGCCATAATCTGACCGACGATTGGGCCCGTTGGTTGTCTGACATATAGAGGTCGAAATGAGCTATAATCAGAAACAGGTCGTCGATGCGCTTCGTGCTTTCGAACGCGGCGAGATCGTGGTCGTCATGGACGATGACGGGCGCGAGAACGAAGGCGACCTGATCGTTGCCGCGGTGCATTGCACGCCCGAAAAGATGGCCTTCATCGTGCGCCACACGTCCGGCATCGTCTGCACCCCGATGACCCGCGAGGAAGCCAAGCGCCTCAACCTCGCGCCCATGGTTGCCGAAAACGAATCTGCCCACACCACCGCATTCACCGTGACGGTCGATTATCGCCATGGCACGACGACAGGCATTTCGGCGGAAGACCGCACGCTGACCGTGCGCAATCTGGCGAACCCCAATGCCGGTGCTTCCGACTTTGTGCGCCCCGGCCATGTGTTCCCGCTGGTTGCCCGCGAGGGCGGCGTCCTGATGCGCTCCGGCCATACGGAAGCGGCTGTCGATCTCTGCAAGCTTGCAAACCTGCCGCCCATCGGCGTTATCTGCGAGTTGGTCAATGATGACGGCACGGTCATGCGCGGCCCGGACGTCAAGGCATTCGCTGAAAAACACACACTGCACCGGGTCACGGTTGCCGATCTCATCGCCTATCGCCAGCGCAAGGAAACGCTGGTCAAGCGCGTCGGCGATGCGCCGATCAAGACCTGCGCCGGTGCGGCCCATGCCTATACCTACGAACTGCCATGGGAACCCATGCAGCACGTGGCGGTCGTGTTCGGCGATATTCGTGACGGCGAGGAAGTGCCGGTCCGCCTGCACCGCGAAGACGTGCTGAACGATGTCTTCGGCAAGGGAGGCAGCAATCTCGACGCCATCATGGAAAAGATGGGCAAGGAAGGCCGCGGCGTGCTGGTCTATCTGCGCGAAGGCTCCGTCGGCGTGCGCGCCGATCACCATGACACCCGCGCCCGCGATGCGATCCAGAGCGACCATGAAAGCCATGCCGAAGCGGTTGCCCGCGAGGAGGAATGGCGGCAGATCGGTCTTGGCGCGCAGATATTGAAGGATCTCGGCATCACGTCGATCGTGCTGCTGGCCTCGCGTGAGCGCCATTATGTCGGTCTTGAAGGTTTCGGCATCCGGATCGCCCGCACGGAAATCATTTAAAGTCATTTCAGGCAGATCAGGCGCATGGCCCTCATGGTCATGCGCCGGCAGGATGTTATAGTGAACCCATGACGACACGGCTTTACTGGCATCCGATCTATCTTGAACACCTGACCCCGCCCGGCCATCCCGAGCGCCCGGATCGTATCCGGGCGTTGATGAGTGAACTGGAGGGGCCGGATTTCTATCGGCTCGACCGGGCGGAAGCGCCGCGCGCCGATGCGGCGTCCGTGCTGCTTGCCCACCCTGAAGAACATCTGGAAGCCATACGCGCCGGAATACCGGAACCGGCTTCGGATGAGGATGCGCCTCAGCCTGTGGTGAAGCTTGACGGCGACACCTATGTCAGCCCGAAAAGTATGGATGCGGCACTGACCGCCATTGGGGCGGCAAAGGCGGCGGTCGATGACGTCTTTTCCGGCGCGGCAAACAATGTCTTCGTTGCGGCCCGCCCGCCGGGGCATCATGCCGAGCGTTCCACGGCGATGGGCTTTTGTCTGTTCAACAATATTGCGATTGCGGCGCGCCATGCGCAGCGCCATCATGGCGCCGAGCGCATCGCCATCGTCGACTGGGATGTCCATCACGGCAACGGAACGCAGGATATCTTCAAGGATGATCCGAGCGTCCTGTTCTGTTCGACGCATCAGTTTCCCCTTTATCCCGGCACGGGAGCGAAGGATGAAACCGGCGTCGGCAATATCGTCAATGCACCGCTTTCGCCCAATATGGGCAGTCGCGAATTTCGCGAGGCATTCAATAGTCGTGTATTGCCTGCTTTGGACAATTTCCGGCCAGATTTGATCCTTATTTCGGCGGGCTTCGATGCTCATTTTCGCGATCCGCTGGCGGAGATCAATCTTGACGAGGCGGATTTTGACTGGGCGACAGGCAAGCTCATGGAGCGGGCAGAAAGGTTCTGCGATCACCGGCTGGTGAGTATGCTTGAAGGTGGATATGATCTAGAGGGCTTGTCGCAGTCCGCGTCTACGCATATTACGCGGCTGTTGAAAGGATGAATCATGGTGAGCGAACCGTCCAACGCCGACATTGCGGTAATGAGTTTCGAGGATGCGCTGAAGCAGTTTGAAAAGATCGTCGACGATCTGGAGCGGGGCGACGTGCCGCTGGAAGAATCCATCCGTATCTATGAGCGTGGGGAAGCCTTGAAGAAGCATTGTGACACGCTTCTGAAATCCGCCGAGGACAAGGTGGAGAAAATCCGTATCGGCCGCGACGGCCAGCCGGTCGGCACGGAACCGCTCGATCCCGAGTGATCTGTCAGAACAAGGCCTTGAGATGGGCGGCGTATGGCGCGAGCACGCCGCTCAGGAGATAGGGGCCAAGGCCCCAAACGAGCGTCCATCCGGCGGCGCCCACCATATTGGCCGCCAGAAAATGCAGCGGGTTCATCTTCATCGACCCCGCCACCAGGCCGTTCAGCTGGCGCAGCAGCACCACGAACCGGGCGGTCGCGACGACATAGATCCCTTTTTCCGCAAAAACCTTCTCGAACTGGTCCAGCCTTTCCGGCGTCAGTTTGAACAGATGGCCATAGCGCAATATGAGCCTGCGCCCCCCGAACCGCCCGATCGCATAGCCGGTGCAGTCGCCCAGAACCGAGGCGGTGAAAACAGCGATCAGGACGGTTTCGATATGCAGCGTGCCGTGCAGCGCAAGGAGCGAGCTTGCGATGAGCGCGCTTTCGCCCGGCACCGGTGCACCGAAGGATTCAAAATAGATAATGAAGAAAAGCGCCAGCGCTCCATAAGTCGCGAGGTAGGATTCGATGAAGTGCATTGCGATCCTATTCTAGAGCATTTCCAGCAAAAGTGCGAAGCGGTTTTGCGTCGGATAATGCGTGAAAACAAATAGATAGAGCATTTCCGAGCCAAAAGTGCGAAGCGGCTTTATGGGGCAGCGAGCGGCCAAAGGCAAAAGAATAACAGAAAGAGCTATATAAGACGAAAAAGGCTCCGGGCAAGCCCGGAGCCATGATGGAATCTCTGCGATAGTTCAGCCTATGGAACGCTTGCCCGTGACGGCGTGATAAAGCCACAGGACCACGACAGCGCCAATGATGGAAACAATGAGGCTGTAAATGTTGAGGCCGGTCACGCCCTGTGCGCCGAAGAAGGTGAAGATGACGCCGCCGATGATGGCGCCCACAATGCCGAGAGCAATATCCAGGAACATGCCCTGGCCGCTTTTATTGACGATCTTGCTGCCGATGAAGCCGGCAATCAAGCCTAGTATTATCCAGCTTATAACAGACATCTAATATCTCCCGATGCGTAAATACACTTTTGCATCACGCACTTAGGAAATTTTCACACTGCTACAAAATTTGCAAGGTATAATGCTTGTCAAATCGGTAAACCCATTTAACTTTATCTTACCGAATGCAGAATTGGCATCGGATAACAGGGAGTATCGTGTGATGGGAAGTTATGACGACAATTCTGGCAATTCGCCCATTCCCGGCGGAAGCCTCGCGAAACCGGTTCTGATTGCGCTTGGCGCGCTGCTGATCGGCAAGATGCTGAAGGGCAATAGCGACGAGACGGAAGCAACGCCGGCACAGCCCGTGCCGGTGCCGGACCAGTCGCAGGCGGGCGGTGGCCTGCTTGGCGGTATCCTTGGCGGGCTTGGTGGCCTGCTCGGCGGGGCTGCTGCCGGCAATGCCTCGGCTGCTCCGGCTCCGGGACCGCTCGGGGGAGGGCTCGGCGGTCTGCTCGATCAACTGAAACAGGCTGGCCTTGGCGACAAGGTGGATTCCTGGGTCGGCCAGGGCTCCAACCATCCGATCGAGCCGGGCCAGCTTGGCGATGCAATCGGCCAGAAAACGCTGGGTGAAATCGCCCAGCATGCCGGTATCGACCAGCAGGAGCTTCTGGATCAGCTTTCCCAGGTTCTGCCGGGGCTGGTGGACAAGCTGACGGCCAACGGACAGGTGCCGGACGCCAGCTCTTTGTCGAAGCTGTTGCAGGGACGCTGACGGGATTTGAATCGTGATCGAACCGCACCGCTTGTCGGTGCGGTTTTGTTTTGCAGGCACCTTCGATAAAATGCGATTATTGCTTATATGAACGTGAGAGTTTAACGGCTGGAGTGGCGTTTCATGAGTTTCTTTCCGTGTCCTGATCCGGTTCTTGGCGACAAGACTTCGGTAGACAGCATTGAAACGCTGGTCATTCCACGCACAAGCGACATTGGCGGGCTGGAAGTGCGGCGCGCCCTGCCGACGGTGCGGCGTCGCCTGGTCGGGCCGTTCATCTTCTTCGACCGCATGGGGCCGGCTGTCCTGCGGGATGGCGATGCGCTGGATGTGCGCCCGCATCCGCATATCGGCCTTTCCACCGTGACCTATCTGTTCGACGGGCATATTCGCCATAGGGACAGTCTCGGCACTGAAATGGTCATTCGCCCTGGCGATGTGAACCTGATGACTGCGGGCCGGGGCATCGTGCATTCCGAACGTTCGCCGGAAGAGGAGCGCAACGGACCACTATCGATTTCCGGTATTCAGACCTGGCTCGCGCTGCCCGATGCGCTGGAGGAAATCAGCCCGGAATTTTTTCATACCAATGCGCCCGACCTGCCGGTGATGGAGGATCGCGATTTCTCCGGTCGGCTGATTATGGGTTCGATGCTGGGGCTGAAGTCTCCGGTGATCCAGCACGCCGATACGCTTTATGCGGATATCCGCATAGAGCCGAACGGACGTTTCCCGATTCCGGCCGTGGCCGAAGAGCGCGCCATCTATACGTTGCAGGGCAATGTCGGCATTGGCGGGGAAGTGTTTCCGCCGGATCGTTTGCTGGCCTTTCGTCCGGGTGATGATATAGTTGTGCAGGCCGGGCCGGAAGGTGCGCATATCATGCTTTTTGGCGGTGCGGCCCTTGGCTCGAAGCGCTATGTATGGTGGAACTTCGTATCCTCTTCGCGGGAGCGGATAGAGCAGGCCAAGGAGGAATGGCGCACCGGACGCTTTGATATCGTGCCCGGTGATGAGCAGGATTTCATACCTTTGCCTGAATGAGGATTATGAACCGGGCCATAGGACACGATGTCCCGCCCTGCTTGATCCTGTCGCATTGCTGCTATACCGACAACAAGACCTAACCAGAAACAGGTTGTTTGAATGTCCCGACCCATGACCCCATTGCTTGACAAGGCGCCGACCCCGGATCGCCTGCGTGCATTGCCGGAATCCGATTTGCCGCAGCTCGCGCAGGAATTGCGCGCAGAGCTGATCGACGTGGTTTCGACCACTGGCGGGCATCTGGGCGCGGGACTGGGCGTGGTGGAACTGACAGTCGCGCTGCACCATGTCTTCGATACGCCGCATGACCGCATCATCTGGGATGTCGGCCATCAGGCCTATCCGCACAAGATTTTGACCGGGCGTCGCGACCGCATTCGCACATTGCGCCAGACCGGTGGCCTGTCAGGCTTCACCAAGCGCAGCGAAAGCGAATATGATCCCTTTGGCGCGGCGCATTCGTCGACATCGATTTCGGCTGGCCTCGGCATGGCTGTCGCGTCCGATCTTTCGGGCGAAAAGCGCAATGTGATTGCAGTCATCGGCGATGGCTCGATGTCGGCCGGCATGGCCTATGAGGCGATGAACAATGCAGGCGCGCTCGATGCGCGCCTGATCGTCATCCTCAACGATAATGACATGTCGATTGCGCCGCCGACCGGCGCCATGAGCGCCTATCTGGCGCGCCTCGTCTCCGGCAAGACCTATCGCAGTGTCCGCGAGGCTGCGAAACAGGTTGCCAAGAAACTGCCGAAGTTCCTGCAGGACAAGGCCCGCAAGTCGGAAGAATATGCACGCGCCTTCTTTACCGGTGGTACGCTGTTCGAGGAGCTTGGCTTCTATTATGTCGGCCCCATCGACGGGCATAATCTCGACCATCTGCTGCCGATCCTGAAAAACGTGCGCGATACGCAGGAAGGCCCGGTCCTCATCCATGTGGTGACGCAGAAGGGCAAGGGCTATGCGCCGGCGGAAGCTGCCGCCGACAAATATCACGGCGTCAACAAGTTCGATGTCATTACCGGCAAGCAGTCGAAGCCGCCTGCAAATGCGCCGAGCTACACCAAGATTTTCGGCACCAGCCTGATCGAGGAAGCCCGCCATGACGACAGGATTGTGGCGATCACCGCCGCCATGCCATCCGGCACCGGGCTTGATCTCTTCGGCGAAGTTTTCCCGCAGCGCACCTTCGATGTCGGCATTGCCGAGCAGCATGCGGTGACTTTTGCCGCCGGTCTTGCCAGCGAAGGTTTCAAGCCGTTCTGCGCCATCTATTCCACCTTCCTGCAACGCGGCTACGATCAGGTCGTGCATGACGTGTCGATCCAGAACCTGCCTGTGCGCTTCCCCATCGACCGTGCCGGTCTGGTGGGCGCCGATGGCCCGACCCATGCGGGTTCGTTCGATACGGGCTTTCTCGCGGCTCTTCCCGGTTTCGTGGTGATGGCTGCGTCGGATGAGGCGGAATTGCGCCATATGGTGCGCACCGCCGCCGAATATGATGAAGGCCCGATCTCTTTCCGTTATCCGCGTGGCGACGGGGTTGGTGTGGATCTGCCGGAACGCGGACAATTGCTCGAAATCGGCAAGGGCCGCATCGTGCGCGAGGGCACGAAGGTCGCGCTCCTCTCCTTCGGAACGCGCTTGGCTGAATGCCTTGCCGCCGCCGATGAGCTGGGGGCAGCCGGTCTTCCGACCACGGTTGCCGATGCGCGCTTTGCCAAGCCGCTCGATCACGATCTGATCCGCCGTCTGGCACGCGAACACGAGGTGCTGGTGATGGTGGAAGAGGGCGCGGTTGGCGGCTTTGCTTCCCATGTGCTGCAATTCCTCGCGACCGACGGCCTTCTGGATCGCGGCCTCAAGGTGCGGGCCTTGACCCTGCCGGACAGCTATCAGGACCATGGCAAGCCGGATGCCATGTATGCCGAGGCCGGTCTTGACCGGGCGGGCATCGTGCATGCGGTGTTCGCAGCTTTGGGGCGCGAGGCCATTGCTGCGCCGTTTCGCGCCTGACCGATGGGTGGAGAAACGGGTGACAAGACCCTGCGGCTCGATCAGCTGCTGGTGGAACTGGGGCTTTTTGCAACCCGTTCGCGGGCACGCGATGCGATCCAGCGCGGTACGGTCAAGGTTGACGGCAAGCCCGTCACCAAGCCGGGCCAGACGGTTCTGCGCGCCGCGAACATTGCCGTGGACGATCCGGCAAGTGCTTATGTTTCCCGCGCTGCCCTTAAACTTATCGCAGCGCTCGACCATTTCGACCTCGATGTGAAAGGACGCACGGCACTCGACATTGGGGCCTCCACAGGCGGGTTTACGCAAGTTTTGCTGGAGCGGGGTGCAAGTCATGTTCTGGCTATTGATGTCGGCCACGAGCAGTTGCACGCGACCTTGCGTGCCGATCCTCGTGTCACCAACAAGGAAGGGCTCAACGCCCGTGCGCTGGAACGTGTCCATCTGGATGGACGCGATGTCGATTGCGTGGTTTCGGATGTGAGTTTCATTTCGCTGAAACTCGCCTTGCCCCCGGCATTGGCCTTGGCGCAAAAAGGTGCTATCTGCGCGCTTCTCGTAAAACCGCAATTTGAAGCGGGCCGCGAGGCTATCGGCAAGGGCGGCATTCTGCGCGATCCGCAAGATGGCGAACGCATGGCAGAAGAACTGAGATCATGGCTGGAGACGCAGGCTGGCTGGCGCGCGCTCGGCCTTTGCCCGTCGCCTATCGAAGGCGGCGACGGCAACCGTGAATATCTCCTGGCAGGAAAGAAAGACTGATGACGACCCAGATTACAATCCGCTCGATGGGCGCGGGCGGCGATGGCGTCGCCAATCTTCCGGACGGCCAGATTTATGTGCCTTTTACATTGCCGGGCGAGGTGGCCAATGTCGCGCGCGACAAGAACCGCGCGACGGTTATGGCGCTTCTCCAAGCCTCGCCCGAGCGGCAGGCACCCGCCTGCCAGCATTTCGAGGATTGCGGTGGCTGCGCGCTGCAACACTGGCAGGATGAACCCTACCGTCTGTGGAAGCGCGAACTGGTTGTCTCCGCGCTGAAGGGCCGGGGGGTCGACGCCGAGGTTGCGCCTTTGGTCGCTTGCCAGCCGCGCACGCGCCGCCGCGCTGTGTTTGCGGCACGCAAGACGGAGAAGGGCATGCTGCTCGGTTTCAACCGTCACTTGAGCCACGAAATCATCGATATCGTCGAATGTGCGGTGACGGTTCCCGAGATCATTGCGCGACTTGATGATCTGCGCGAGGTCGGGACTTTGATTGCGCCCGGTTCCAGGCCGTTCAAGCTGGCGGTGACGCAGACGGAATCCGGCCTGGACCTCGCAGCGAGCGGTTGCGGCAAGCTGACCGACGAACAACGGCGCGCGCTGACCGCGCTCGTCATGAAAAAGGGCTTTGCGCGCCTGTCGCATGAGGGCGAAATCATCGTTGAGCCGAAGAAACCGCTTATCCATTTCGGCAAGGTGCCGGTGCCGATTCCGCCCGGCTGCTTCCTACAGGCAACGACCGACGCGGAAGAAGCGATGGTACAGCTGGTGCTGGATCATGTGGGCAAGGCCAAGCGCGTGGCGGACCTCTTCTGCGGTGTTGGCACATTTGCCCTGCGGATTGCGGAAAAAAGCGCGGTTCATGCGGTCGAAAACGATGCGCTGGCTCTTGCCGCCCTTGATCGCGGCGTGCGCCATGTACAGGGGCTGAAGCCTGTCTCGGTCGAGCGGCGCGACCTGTTCCGCCGACCGCTGATGCCGAAGGAACTGCTGCCCTATAACGCCGTGGTTTTCGATCCGCCGCGGGCCGGTGCGGAGGAGCAGGCGCTGGAACTGGCAAAATCCAAGGTGGAGAAGCTTGTCGCGGTTTCGTGCAATCCGGTGACGCTGGCCCGTGATCTGGCCATTCTGGTGAAGGGCGGCTACCGCGTCACGCGCGTCACGCCCATCGACCAGTTCCTCTGGTCGCCACATGTCGAAGCCGTGGCGACGCTGGTGAAGAAGTAAGTTCGGGACGAGGCGCGATGCAATTAGAGCGGTTCCTGTTGTAACAGAATCGGCGGAACCGCTCTAACTCATTGTTTCGGCGCATTATCCTTACGCAAAACCGCTTCGCACTTTTGGCTCGGAAATGCTCCGGTCATCGTGCTGTTGTTCAGGCTTCGGTAGCCTCGGCCTGTTGTGTGGTAAACAGGCATTTCCAGATAAGTCCGCCAAGCAAACCGCCAGCCAGAGGAGCGACCCAGAACAGCCAGAGCTGCTGGATTGCAGGAACATCCGCGAACAAGGCGACGCCGGTGGAGCGGGCTGGATTCACGGAAGTATTGGCAACCGGGCCAGACATCAGGATGATGGCCGTCAGGCACAATCCGATGGCGATCGGCGCAAAACCGGCCGGGGTGGAAGCTGAGGTTGCGCTTAGGATGACGAAGATGAAAAAGCCGGTCAGAACGGTTTCGGTTATCAGTGCGGCCAGCATGTTATAGCCGCCCGGTGAAAACTCACCATAGCCATTGCTTGCAAATCCGCCCGCGACAAAGCCCGTCTTGCCGGATGCGATCAGGTAGAGCAGGGCGGCAGCAACAACGGAGCCGGCAACCTGTGCTATCCAGTAAGGAACCAGATCCTTTGCCGGAAAACGGCCAGCGGCGCATAGGCCAAGTGACACGGCCGGATTGAAATGGCCGCCGGATACTCCGCCAACGGCAAAGATCATGGACATGAGGCTTAGTCCGAAAGCCAGGGCGATACCCAAAATGCCGATGCCGAGATTGGGGAATGCAGCCGAAATGATGGCTGCGCCGCAGCCGATGAATATGAGCCAGAAGGTGCCGATAAATTCGGCAGATAATTTCTTAAACATAATTTCCTCAATAAATAATGATCGCGAAAGAAGTTCTGTTCGCGCATGAAATATGACTAGCTGAAATCAGAAGTATTTTGGCACGAACCAAAGCTCCGTGATTGAAGCTCATCGAGCTTTGGTCGCTGTCTGAAAGATGGTTATGTCCCGATATTAGAGACTATAGCCATGGGCGTCCTTCAATGCCTTGCGCACCCCGGCTTCATAGTCGGGATGGACGAGCTTGAAGTGGGCGAGCTGGCGTTCGACGATGAAGCCCGGCACGCCACCCATTGCCGCGGCAATGTTG
>NZ_LQBD01000013.1:0-280013 GCF_046630315.1 Brucella anthropi
AATTTGAACAATACTGTCGCAAAACATTAAAAATCAAAATATTTCAATAATATGACACCGCGTATGATGTTTCATACGCGGTGTTCGGGTTTTCTGTAGTTTCAGCCTTTGATCGTTTTTTACTTTGAAATACGCCCGCCGCTAATCTTCGCGGAATGCCCGGTTCAAACTATCCGTAATAGGAGAAACCAGATAATCGATGGCGCGGCGCTCCTTGTGCACGATGATTATTTCAGCGGGCATGCCGGGATAGAGTCGGGCCGTCGGATTTGCGGCAAGGGATGCCGGAGTAATTTCGGCACGGGCCACGAAAAACGCCGTGTCGGTCTTTTCATCCAGCGACTGGTCGGCGGCTATATAGGTCAGTTTGCCATCGAGCGGCGCCATCGAACGCTGATTATAGGCAGTCAACCGGATCTGTGCGCCAGCACCAACCGAGATACTGTCGATGTCGCGCGGGCTGATCTTCATTTCAACGACCAGAGGCTCGTTTTCCGGGACGATATCCATGATCGCTTCGCCCGGCGCGATGACGCCGCCCGGCGTGCGCAGCCGGATATTGGCGACGATCCCGTCCTGCGGCGAGCGAACCTCCACGCGCCGCATCACATCCTTGGCGGCAACGATCCGTTCCTGCACATCCGAAAGCTCGACCTGGCTCGACGTGATCTCACCTGCAATCTCGGACTGGAGGTCGCTTTCAATACCCGTCAGGGCGAATTCAGCGCCGGCTTTTGCCTGTTCGGCCTTCGCCTTGTCACCGGCATATTCGCCTCGGTCGCCCGCAAGCTGGCTGAGGCGCGTATCGATTTCCGTCAGTTTCGATTTCTGGGCGAAGCCTTTTTCAACCAGGCTGGCAATGGCCTTGCGCTGATCGCTGATGAGTTCGATCTGGCGGTCGGTGGCCGCGATCTGCGCCGTTGAGGCCTTCGCCTGTTCCGTATACTGCTCGATGGTCTTCTGCTGGATGTCGATCTTGCTCAATTTTTGCGCAAGCCGCTTCTGGAAAAAGATATTCTCGGCGCGGATGGCGTTTTGCGCGTTTTCGCCGCCATCGGCAAACCCTTCCGGAAAGCTGATTTCCTTCTCGCCCGATTGCTCGGCGCGCAGCCGCGCCAGTTTTGCGATCAGGCCGATGCGCCTGCTTTCGAGCGACTGGAGATCGGAACGCGCCTTGGTGTCGTCAAGCCGGAGAAGCGGCTGGCCAACCTTGACGATGTCGCCTTCCTGTACCAGCAGGCGATCCAGAATGCCGCCCTCAAGATGGCTGATGGTCTTGCGCTTGGAATCGACGATGACCGTTCCCATCGCAACCGCGGCACTTCCCAGATTGGCGGAATAGGCCCAGGCGAAAAATCCGCCGAAAGCGACACCAATGGTGGCGAGACCGGCAATGATGAGACCGCGCAGGGGCGAGCGCGAATCCTCCCGCTCCAGATCGAGCGCCCATTCGGGTTTGACGCTGCCGAAACGGGTGAGAGCCTTGTGATCCGCCGATTCTGCACGCGGCGCGAGCAGGCTGGAAACACGACGAGGAATGACAGATTTACCCATCATGCGTTTGCTGCTCCTGTTTGCGGGCCGGTATTGGCGGGTGTCAATGAGGCGACGACATCGGTGCGCGGACCGAATTGCGAAATGCGTCCGTTTTCGAGCACCAGCAGCTTGTCAGCGACCTGCATGATAGAGGGCCGATGTGCGATCATGATGACAATGGCGCCATCGTCGCGGGCGTGTTCAATGGCGCGGATCAGGGCGCGTTCGCCGATGGCGTCGAGATTCGAATTGGGTTCGTCGAGAACGATCAGGCGCGGGCGGTTGTAGAGGCAGCGGGCAAGCCCGATTCTCTGGCGCTGGCCGCCGGACAGTGTCAAGCGACCGTCGCCGACCGGCGTATCGTAGCCGAGCGGCATGCGTCCGATCATTTCATGCACATCGGCAAGGCGCGCGGCTTCCAACACGCGATGCGGGTCGCTGTCACCCATGCGGGCGATGTTGTCCTTGATGGTGCCGTCCAGCAGCGAGACCGATTGCGGCAGATAGCCCGCAATCTCGCCGAATGAACCGCGTTCCCAAAGATAAACATTGTTTCCATCGAGGAAGACGCCGCCGGAAGTGGGCTTGACGATGCCGATCAACAATCGCGCGAGTGTCGATTTGCCCGCAGCCGAAGGGCCGACGACGCCCAGCACTTCTCCGGGCGACATCGAGAATGAAATACCCTTGATGATCGGAACGTCGACACCCGGAGCGGCATAGATCAGCTTGTCGACCACGAGATCGCCATTGGGCCGCGGCGTGGGCATGGTCTGGCGGGTGGCCAGATTTTCCGAAAGCAATGACTGGACGCGCTTCCAGCTGGCGATTGCGCTGACCCACTGGCGCCAGTTTTCGACGATTCGGTCGAATGGCATCAGCAGGCGACCGATAATGATGCTGGTCGCGATCATCGCGCCGGGTGTGATTTCCTGCTGCATGGCAAGCAGCGTACCGATGCCGAGCGATCCGATCTGAATGATGAAACGCGCGGTGCGGGCAATCGAGGATAGGGCGCGGGCGCGCGTTCCGCCGAGGTCGAGCACGTCGAGCGCCTGAACCTGCATCGTGCGCCAGCGGCGGGCGAGCGCCGGGAGCATGCCCATCGCTTCGATGACTTCGGCGTGGCGCAGGCTGCCGCCGATTTTCGAAACAGCCTCGATATTGGCTTGATTCGCTTCCTGGATCAGGTTCCGGGTCAGGAGGTCGGTGAGCACGCCACACGCGACCAGAATGATGACAGCCACAAGACCGATCACGCCCAGCATCGGATGAAGCAGGAACAAAACCCCGAGAAAGATCGGCGACCAGGCCGCATCGAGCGGTGCATTGATGGCGGGTGAGGTCAGGAAACTGCGCAATTCGTTGAGATCGCGAAGGGTCTGGGTCGCTTTCGGCATGCCCTGGTTCACCGAAGCCTGCACGGCGGCGGTCAGAACCGCGAGATTGAGGCGGCGCACAAGCGCGCTTCCCATGGCCTGGAAGGAGAGCGATCGGATGAACTCCAGCACGCCGAACACCAGCATGGCGCCGACAGCCAGCAGGGTCAGCATGGTGAGCGTATCCATGCTTCGGCTGTTCAGCACTCTATCATGAACCTGCAACATATAGAGAGGTACAGTGAGTTGTAGCAAATTGATACAGGCACTCAGCAGCACCGCATAAAGCAGCCCCGACAGGAAAACGCGGCGGGCCTTGAAAATCAGGCCTTTGGGCGTAGTTACAGAATCGTCCTGCCCCTTTTTGTGTGTGGGGCTCTTGCCAATCGAACTGATTTCGCGAGTATCATTCATACGCTATCTGCCTTGGAATGGTCACAGGTGGCGGATATCCCTAAAAACTGTGGTCAGGTTCTCAATATCAGTAAAGTAATACTGTAGAGAATGTGACAGAAAAAAGGTTCTTGAGGCGGGGAAATGCGAAAGGAGCAAAGAAAATATAACCGAAAATTTCTTCAAAATTTGAAGTAAAATTGAAAATGGAGAGAAAAAGATGCAAAAACTTCTACACGAGGGAGTGGAAGTCGAAACATCAGTCGATGGCTTTACTGCCGTTGATTTTCCTGAAGTCACCGCCGAAAAACAGGAACGCAGACATCCGGTTCATACAGTCGTTATCACGCATTTCGAACTGGCCCGGATGATAGAACGAGTGAACCGCCGCTTTGTGAGCTTGCTGAAAACCGAGCTGACGAAGTTGGGCGTGGAAGATATCGGCCCGGCTCAGACCCTGGTTCTGATGGCTATCGGCGATGTCGAGCTCACTGTGGGTGAACTATTGGATCGCGGACATTATGTCGGTTCCAACATTTCCTATTATTTGAAACAGCTTACCGACGGTGGCTATGTCGATCGCGTTGCCTCGCAAAGGGACAAACGATCCGCGCGTATTCGCTTGACGGACAAGGGTGAACGGCTGTGTGCCAGCCTGCGAAACGCAAGCCGGGCCTACAATCACATTCTCACGCGGGATGAAGATGATCTCAGAAATCTGGAGATCGCCTATCAGACCCTGCACAGACTGGAACTCGTGTGGGGTAATGCCGCACGGTTCGGCATTTGATGCGTCGCGGCGATTTTCGGCCGTCGGTCGAGCACGTTTTGTAACATGCGTATAGCATTTGTGCACAGGCGTGGCTTCGGCCAGTTCGCTGCGCTGGCTGAAAATCTGGCCACCAGCGGACATGATGTAAGCCTGATCTGCGAGACAGTGGACCGTCGCCTTCCAGCGGTCCGCGTCATCCGCCACAGAGTGGAAACCGGGCCTCGCACCGGCGGTGCGATGGCCAGATATCTTGAAGTGCCCGATCATCACACGAGGATCGGGTACCGCGTGGCAGAGACACTGGAATCCATGGCTCATCACGGTCAGGCGCCCGATATCGTCGTCGGCCATATCGGTTGGGGCAGCATGATGTTCGTCAAGGACGTGCTGCCCGCGGCACCGGCGCTTGGCTATTGTGAATTCTTTTATCGCGCCAATGGCGCGGATGTGGGGTTCGCCCCCGATGACAGACCCGATATCGAGACCCGCAAGCGACTGCGCCTGCGCAACATGGCGCAGCTCATTACCCTTGAGGGGATCGACGGTGGCCTGAGCCCTACGCACTGGCAGAAAAGTCTTTATCCGCGTTCGGTGCACAATCGCATTGCCGTGGTGCATGAAGGCGTGGATACGAAGCTTTTCTATCCCGATCGCCATGCCACGATCCAGTTGCCGGATGGGCGGACGCTGAAAGCAGGGGAATCGCGCGTGATTACATTCGTCGCGCGCGATCTCGAGCCCTATCGCGGGTTTCCCCAGGCGCTTGAAGCGGCAGCCAAGGTTATTCGCAAGAACGACGACGCAATCTTCGTTTTTGTCGGCGGCGATGGCGTCAGCTACGGAACGCCGCCGCCGGGGGGAGGCTCCTGGCGCGAGCATCTCATCAAGAATTTCGATCTGCCGCCTGATCGTGTCGTCTTTCCGGGCACGATTGCGCATGGCCAGTTGCGCAAGCTCTATCAGATATCGACGGCCCATATCTATCTGACCTACCCGTTCGTCCTGTCCTGGTCGGTCGTGGAAGCGATGGCTTGCGGTGCGCTTGTCATCGGCTCGGACACGCCGCCTGTGCGCGAAGTGATCCGCTCGGGACAGAACGGCCTGCTGGTGCCCTTTTTTGATACAGATGTGCTGGCCGAAGTGATCCTGAACGTCCTGCGCGACCCGGATGCATGCCTTCCGATGCGGGCAGCCGCGCGCCGCACGGTGGAAAACCGGTTCAGGTTGTCGGATTGTTTACGGCAGCAAAAAACCTTGATCGATGCAGTATTGAACGGGCGATAACGAGTATGTGGCGATAATCGGGCATGGAAAGCCCAATAATGAAATATAAAATATCGTATTTCAGTGTGTTTACGGTGTAATATCAATATATCGTGACTTTGTTTCAAATTTTGAATTAAAACCTTTTCAAATATTCGCAATATTATCATATAGTTGATGCTATATCGCTGTTGACAATACATAATCTGTATTTTCTGATTGTAGCGGCAGGCCGAGACTCCCAAGTCGGCCCTCACACAATGGATGATTATGTTGAGCACACCACTTCCTGCGATCTCGGCGCGGAAATCCCGCCGATATGCCATTGCTTCGATGCGTGATCGTGAAGCCCTGGAAGCGACGTCTCTGGGCGAGCTGACCACCTTTGTCGAAGGCGATGGAAGACGTCTTCGGCTGGCGAATACATTTCCTCTTGTGGCGGTTGCCGCATCGCAGGAAGGCGAGAACGAGCTGAAGACGATTCTGGAGCAGGTTTATCGTCTGAGCACCATTCCGGAACTTCCCGTTGTGCGCATCGACGACACGACGCCGGAGACTGTGCCGCACTTGGTCACGCAATTGCTCGAAAGCAGTTTGGACCGTCTCGTCGGCCATGTCAGCAAGGTCCATGCCGAGCTTGCCATGCTGCGGCGCGAACGCGAGACGATGTTTGAGAATTACCGGGCGATTGAGGATGCATTCCACGCCCGCAACTGGGATTCGTCGACCGAAATCTTCAGCCATGCCCCTTTGGTCGATCCGAAGGATGAGGGGTTTGCACGCCTGCTGCGCGAATCGGAGATCGAGCAACTGTTTCCGGTTTCGAGCTATGCCGTGTCCGGTTTCGCCCTGCATTTCCGCGATCTGCCTGCCAACCGCAACGGCCAGCTGATTGTGACGCTGGACTATCTGGAAAGCGGCGAAGGCATTGCGGAATGGCTGGTGCCGTACGGCACGCTGCATTCGGAATGGAATTTCTTCGCGCTTCCAAAGGCCTGCGACGGCAGTCATCGCACATTGCGCCTGCGCATATCCGCCACGGGCGGCGTTCCACCGGAACTGTCGCTCGGCAATGTGATCGCCAATGAGCGTTATGCAGCGCGGGCCCGCATTCCGCATGCCGATCTCGACATGCGACCGCTGGCGCTGCGGATTTTCACCGGCCTGCCGGGTGTTCGTCCCGCATCGCTGCCCAATGCCATTGTGCCGACCGCGCTGATGAATGGCCGCAAGGTCGATGATTATCGCCTGCCGATCGAGTTGTTGCGCAATGTGGCCAATGTTTCCGTTACGCCCATTACGCCGGATTTTCCGACGGTGCGTTTTCTGGAACATGAAGATGCCATTGGCTGTCACCCGCTTGAGGAGGGCGTCACCGCGGCTGCGATCCGCCGTGTGGTCGCGCCGGGAACGGTGCGCATTTCCGCCCGCGCCGTGATCGATCATCCCGAAGGGCAGCCCTGTGCGGTTGGTCTATTGCTGGTCAATCTGGCGTCCGATGTGAAGGAGGAAATCAACGCGATTTCCAGTCTCGACCGCCGCCGTCAACAGGTGCTGTTCAGCGGTTGGTCGGAAGTCGCGCCCAATCGCCCGATCGACATCAACTTCATGCTTGAAGAACCGATCGACCGCACGATGGATCTGGTGGTGCTGAGCAGGGCGGCTGCGGATTCCGTCGATTTTTCCTGGCTCAAGGTCTTCAATTTCCGGCTGGTCAAGCACGTCGAGGCGCGCCCGGTTCAGGAATTAGCCAAAGAGGCCGCGAATGTACGATAGGTCGAAGGATTTGATCGTCATTGCCATGCCGCTTTATGGCCATGCGGCGCTTGCGCTCGAAGCACTGGAAACCATTCTCGCATCAGAGACGGTTTTCCGCACGCAGATCGTGGTATCGGTCGATGGCGATCCGCGCCGTGAGGTGTTCGACAGCCTGACGCTTTATGCGGCAGCGCATTCCAACATTCACATCATCTTCGGCGAGAATGCCGGTCCCGGCGGCGCGCGCAATCGTGCTGTCGACTATATTCTCGAAGAGATGCCGGATGTGAAGGCGGTCTATTTCGTCGATGCCGACAACCGGGTGCAGCCGCATACCATCGACACGCTTTATCGCAAGCTTTTGGCGTCGAATGCGGGCTGGGTCTACACCAATATCGACACGTTTTCGGTCAACTGGCGCGCGCATTACGGCGACAGCTATTCGCGGCTGATCCACTGCATCACCGACAATATCTGCGATACGGGATCGATGATTTCCGCGGATGTCTTCCGCAGCGGTGTGCGTTTCGATGACGACCGGCAAAATGGCTTTGAAGACTGGGAGTTCTGGCTCTCGGCGATTGAAGCGGGATTCGTCGGCGCACCCTGTCACGATACCGGCTTTGAGTATCGCCTACGTGCGGAAAGCCGTTTCAAGGAAGCCAATCGCGACCGTTCCGGCTCGATCAGTTTCTTGCGCAAGCGGCACAAGGCATTGTTCCGACGCCCGACGCTTGTGGGTTTCGAACATGAGGAATGTCCGCGCTATGGCGTGATCCGGGCAGGCGAGGGGACGGTCAGCCTTTTCACCGATCTTGGCCTTGGCACATCCGACCTGAAATTCGATGATGTCATTCGCGCATTCTGGGGCAGCGTTTCCGAGCCCGATAATTTTCACTTTCCGCCATTTCTGGCCTCGTCCAACACGGAAACGCTGAAGCTTCTGGCGCGGTCGCGGCTGCTGCCGAATATATTGTCGCGGCTCGAAAAGCTGTCGGAACAGGCCAATATCGTCTTTGTGGAACTGACCAATGTCGAAGACGAGCGGCGGATCGACACCGAGATCATGCCGTCGGGCACGCGCCAGCCACATGCCGATCTGATTTTCGTTTCGACCAGACTGATCAAGGAAATCATCGAAAACGATGCGCTGGACTGGTTCACATCCTTGGGCACGCAGCAATTGTGGCCCACATCGGCGCTGATGAAGGTGCGCTTCCCGTTCCCGCGCGTTCGTCAGCGCCGTGCCCTGTCGCGGCCGGAACAGTCGATGCTCAATCTGGTGACATCGATTGCGACAAGCCCGCTCAAGCAGAGCGCGTCCGCGCGCTGGACCTGGCGCCCGCGCCGCTTGCCGGCATTGTCGGACATGTATCGGGTCTTGCGCAACGAACTTGGCGGCGGGCCGGTTCTGCCGCTGGCGCATAACCCGGCAAGGAAAAAGACCGCTGCCGTTCTGGTGCCGAACGCCTCTTTCGGCGGGGCGGAGAAGGTTGCCTATGCCGCCGGCCGCGAGTTGAAGAACCAGGGTTTCGAAACCCATCTCTTCGTGCTCGGCAATGAACGCATGGATGTGCTCGACGAGTTCGATCAGGCCTTCGATTACCTGCATTTCTGGAAGGAGGGCATCCCGGCCTGGGGCGACACAAATCGCTTCCTCGGTCAGGACTTCATCACGGAAGATCATCCGCTCGACTGGAGCATCCTGCGCGGCCAGCTTTCCGGCTTCGATCTGGTGGTGAACAACCACGTCATGGCCGCGCATCCCCTGATGGGGAAGCTGCGCTCGGAAGGCACGCGCACCGCCTGCTATCTGCATGTGGTGGACGAAACGGTCTTCCGCCGTCAGGCCGGTCAGCCCTATGCGGCAATTGCTTTCGAACACGCCTATGACGCTTTTCTCACCTGTTCGGATCAGCTGAAAATCTATCTGCACAGTTTTGGCGTGCCGTTTGAAAAAGTGTTCTCGGTGCCAAACGGGGCCAGTTTTTCAATCGATACAAAACAGCGGGAGCAAGTCACCGCAGCGCGCAAGCAGGGCCGCAAGGGCGAGCCGATGCGTATCCTCTATATGGGACGGCTCGACCGTCAGAAGGGCATCGACCGGTTGCACGACGCAATTGTCAAGCTGAAAGAGCAGGGTATTCCGTTCGAGGCGCAGGCCATCGGCGGCGAAATCCTGTCCGACGATCCAAGCGCATCGTGGATGACGCGCCTGAAGGAAGCAGGCGTGAAGGTTTCCCCGCCGGTCTTCGACGGCAAGGACATTGCGAACCATCTCGCATGGGCCGATGTCCTGCTGATGCCGTCGCGCTGGGAAGGCGCGCCCTTGATGATCGCCGAGGCGCAGCAGCTTGGCTGCGTGCCGGTGGCAACCGCCGTCGGTGCTGTCGACGAGCTTATCAATCATGGCCGCGACGGCATTCTCATTCGCAATGGCAATGACGCGCAGATCGTCTCCGACATGACGCGCATCCTGACCATTCTTGCACAGGATCGCGATGCGTTGATGCGGACCGCCGAAGGGGCACTCGCCTCCGCTGCCCACCGCACATGGAGCGCGGCATTTTCCGAATTTACCGACTGGGCGAACGAAATACGTCCCGTCTATCCGAAATCCCGGTCTTCCCAGCCGGATGTTGCAGACGATGCCAGCGCGACCGCCGTTCTCCCCGGCCGCGCAGTTGCCTGATTATACCAGAAAGGTCGACCTATGAGCCGCCCAACCAATCCACGAATCCTCGTCACGGGCATTCCGAGCCATCTGACGCGCCTCATCCAGCGTGCGGATAAGGCGCAGGTCCATTACTCGGAAAAGCAGCGGGATTCCGAATCCAGGGATAATTTTATCCAGGAGCTGAAGAATATCTCCAATACCGGCAATTATCTGATCGGCGAAGGTGCGATGACGGCGCTTTTGCCGACGGCCCGGCACATTCCGTTCTGGCACCTCTATAATTGCGTCAATAATGGAACGGGACTGGAAGAGATCAACAAGGAATTCGATATCTGCGTCTTCACCTGCGCAAACCTTCTGCGCAAGGGACTTTCAGCGGATGCCGAAGCGCTTGTTCTGTCCAGGCTCGACATGCCCGTCGTCATGCTTGGCATCGGCATTCAGAACCGGCCCGATATTGAAGGCGAGGACGGTTTGCCTGCGGGCACGAAGAAACTGCTGGAAGTGTTGAAAGGCCGCGAACATTATTTTCTCACGCGCGGCGAAAACGCAGCCGGTTATCTGCGTGACCAGGGCTTTTCCTATGTCCGTCCGGTCGGCTGTCCGTCGCTCTATTTCAGGCCGGACAATATGCGCAAGGCCATCAGCCGTCTGCCGGATGTGAAGGTCGGCGAGGGCCGCACCGTCTTCACCGGCTATATGGGGGCTGAACTTGAAACCATCGGTGACATGAATGCACTCGGTTCGAATGACGGATGTTCGGCCTATGTGGTTCAGGACGAGCTTCTGCATTTCGATATGCAGCTTGAACCCGATGCCAATGGCCGCGCCTATGATTCAACCACCGGCGAACTCGTCGGCCCGCTGACCTACAAGGGCTCGGGCGATCTCAAGAAGAAGATCAGCGTTCACGCCTTTCTCGATACCAATCAATGGCGCGCCTGGTGCTCGACCATGGATTTCTCCTTCGGTCGCCGCTTCCATGGCAATGTCATCTCCATGCAGGCGGGCGTGCCGAGCCTGATGGTCGCTGTCGATGACCGCATGCGCGAGATGCTGAATTTCTCCGGCCTGCCGAAGATCGATGCGCGTGATCTCAATGCTGCCAATGATCGTCGCGCTTTCGTCAGCGATCATATCGCTGCGATGAACATTCCCGACGTCATCGAAAACTATTCGGCTCGGGAGCGGAATTTCCGAAGCGTGCTGTCAGAAATCGGCATTGGCTGATCCTGGAGCTTTGTCCAGCAGTTTTATCAATTCAAGCGAAGATGGATCATCATGCGCATAATGATTACCGGCATCCCGTCATATCTGATGCGGACCGTCGAAAGTGTTTCCGGGGCGCGCGTTAAGCATCGCCCCTATTTCGAGCCCATCCGCACCAGGAAGGATGTGATCGATCAGGTCAAGAAGATTGCCAATACCGGCAATTATCTCATCGGCGAGGGCGCGGCCAACGCCGTGCGCGGCCATGATGTGACCTATGTGCCGTTCTGGCATCTGGCCAATAGTCTCAATTCGCCGGATACTTATGCGGAGCTGAATGAGAGCTTCGATCTGTGCCTTTTTGCTTCCGCCAATCTTTTGCGCCCCGGCTATGCGGCCACGACGGAATCCTTCGTCTTTGAAAAGCTGAACATGCCGATCGTGGTCATGGGCATCGGCATTCAGAAGAAGGAAAACCTGAAGGCGGAACTGCCGGAAGGCACGCGCCGGTTTCTCGAAATCCTGCGCCGCAAGGAGAGTTTTTTCCTCACGCGCGGGCATTTCACCGAGGCGTTTCTGAAGGATGCGGGCATGAAATATGTCCGTCCGACCGGGTGTCCGTCGCTCTATTATGCACCCGACCAGATGAAGCGCTCTCTGGCCCGTCTTGCCGACCCGACGCTTGCCGATGCGCAGAAAATCTCCTTTGGCGGTTATCTTGGCAGCGTGGCCGATACGATTGTCGATGCGCATGCGCTGCTCGAAAAGGACAGCGTCGCAAGCTATGTCATTCAGGACGAAGTCATCGTCTACAACATGAACATGGCGGTGGAAGATCATGCGGAAGCCTACGATCAGGCCGCAAGCCGCATCACCGCGCCTGTCGATTACAAGCATATGGAAAAATGGCAGCGCAAGAATGAATTGCTGGTGTTTTTCGACACGCATAAATGGCGCAGCTGGATTTCCGGTCAGGATTTCGGTCTGAGCCGCCGCTTCCATGGCACGATCATCGGCATGCAGTCGGGTATTCCGGGACTGATGATCGCCGTTGATGATCGTATGCGTGAAATGCTGGGCTTCGTCGGATTTCCGCATATCGAGGCAAGCGTCTGGAATCGCGAGCCACAGAAAAAGGCATATCTGCGCGACTTTCTTTCCAGGATCGATGTGCCTGCGGCCATCAATCGCTATTCGGAATGCGAGGCCAATTTCAATGGCGCGCTGAAGGATATCGGTATCCGCTGATGAAAACCGGCAGGAGCATTGGGGGCAGGAAACGGGCAATGGCAGTCCTGCTTGGCGCTGCCTTGCTTGCCATGGCACCCGGTGGGGCTCTTGCCGATACGCGCTTTGGCGTCAACCGGGTCAATATGGCCTGGCTCAAGCCCGCCGAGCGCGAACAGATCTTCGACCAGATGGTGAAGAACGGTGTGGCGGCGGTCAGGCTGTCCCTGACAAGGCCGCTCGATCAAAGTATCGATGCCGTGCGTCTGGCCCATGAAAAAGGACTGGCCGTCCTGCTCGAAATCTCGCTCAACAATGCGGATTTCTATCCGGAGGGAACGAAGCCCCGGTCTGGACGCGGACGCATCTGGGATATGTATCGGCTTTCCGACATATCGCCGGAGCGTTTTCAGCAGGTGGTCGGGGACGCCTTGCAGAAGATCGACGCGCTTGGGGTGCCACTGCTTGCCGTCGAACCCGGCAATGAGATCAATTGGGGCGCCTATAATGGCGATCTGGCCATTCTGCCCAAGGCAAAGATGAAGACCGCTCGCTCACTCGACGCGATGGAAGAGCTTCCCCTCGTCGAAAAGGGTGCGGAAAAATACGTCGAACTTTTGCGCATCGTGCGTGCGGAACTCGCGCAAACCAGACACAGCGCCAGGGCAAAGGTAGTATCTGCGGGCCTGTCCGATATTCCCTTCATCGATGCCGACCGGCGGGGAATAGATACGGTCGAGCCTGCCGCCTTTACCGATCTTCTCAAGAAGTACGGCCTGGATGAAGCTGCCGATGGCTATGGCATCCACATCTATCCGGGCAGCAGCGGCACGCAGGCCGCACGGGCGAAACACATCAGCAATGCGCTGTCATTTTGCGGCGGCGCCAATGGCAAGCCATGCTGGATCACGGAATGGGGCTTTGCCAACACATCCAAGGCCTGCCCCGCCAATGACAATAATCGCGAAAAACTGGTCGGGAAGGCCCGCGACCGCTTTCGCCAGATGATGGATAGCGGCCGGATCGCAGCCGCCTATTATTTTGATTGGGATGCAAGCACGTATGGTGTGTGGCGCTGCGGCGCGCTGACGCCGGCCGGTAAAGCTGCAACGGTGACGCAATGAAACTCAAGACTGTGATCATTGGCGGTTCCAACACCGTCATGCTGCCGGGCTATCTGCCCACACTTCTGTCGACCATGGCGCGGCGCGGGGTGGAACTCGATATCCTCGCCGATCTTGCGGTCGGCGGCACGACGAGCGCGCTTGGCCTTTATCAGCTCAAGCAGTTTGAACGGCTTGAAGAGTGCGAGCTGCTGCTGATCGAATATGCGATCAACGATGCTTTTGTTTACGGCGATGAACGGCGCCCATTCCGCCATTGGGCGCGGTTTTACGAGGGGATCATACGCTACGCGCTTGAGCGCAATCCGAACCTTCGCATTGCAACGCTCATCTTCGGCGCGCGCAATGGCTCCTTTCTGAATTCCGTTCCTTCAATTGATGCGGGCATCCATTACATCTCGCAATGGTATGGAACCATCTCCGCCGATGTTTCACGAATGCTGATGCAGCAATATGGCCGCGATGTCGTGAGCAATCCGGCCTTCTATCTCGATCAGGGCCATTATGCGCGCCCGGTTTCGACAACCATCGTCGCGAATCTGATCGCCGATGTTCTCGAACCGGCCTTGTCGGTTCCGCATCGTCCCAAGGCGCTGCCATTCGCCATCGATCCCGACCATTTCGCCAATGCGCGGGCTTTGAGCGGCGAGCAGCTTTGCAAGCGGCTTGGCCGCGTGCCGGTCCAGTACAGCAACCGCCGCTTTTCGATCTCGGCGCTTGATCTTGGCTCGGACAGAATGCGCTTTGAGGTGGATAACGGGCAGTTGCTGGCGCTTGGCTATGTCTGCGATCCGCGTATTCCGCCGCTTGATGTGGCAATGGGCGGGGAGGTGCATCGCGCTGCGATGATGAAGGGAGGCGTGCGTGATGGCACCTACAAGTTCCTCGTGTCGATGCTGAGTTTCGAGTTTCTTTACGGCGCGAAATTGCTGGAGGCTCGCGGAAATGTGGCGCTGATCCTGTCTGGAGCCGACGAGGGCGTGGAGCACAAGCTGCATGTCCCCAAAGACAGTGCCCACCACGAGGAGCTGCCCGCGGAGCCGGTTCTTCCGATCACCGGTATCCTGTTTTCCGGCAATCTGAAAGTCATGTCGCTGGAGAAGAAAGCTGCGGCAAGCGCGGATTTATCGGAAGCGGCCCAATAGTGCGCCATGCCGTGTAAATCCTGACGCTGGCTCATGGCGGTCATCGCAACCGACCGGCCATGTATAGCTTTATTAACCCGTTGTTAAGAATCTGGAACAAACCGGTCTTTTGCGTGTTAGAATAACATATGCAGAAATGCACAATGCACATCGCTACGCACCATGGGAGGGAGGGCAGAGATGAGCAATATTCTATTCTGGACCGCTTTGGTGATTGTACCCGTGCTTTTGGGTACAGCCTATGCCTATCTGCAATCGATCCGCCACAGGGACGATTTTTAAAAGCAGAGCTATAGTTTCGGCGGGATGATTCAAGCGAAGCGCCGCAGTAGTTCCGGTGCATGAAATCGACGTGGATTGAAAATCGGTCCGCCATTCGTGGCAGGACCGTGTCGGTGGCGCTTCGTCGGCGCCGACAGGCAACATGCTCATTGCCCTGGTTTTGTGAAATAGTTTCATTTTATCAGCGATATTTTACGTTGCCTAATGAAAGAAAATACCCTTGTATTATTGGGACTGCGGCAGCCGTCGGGGCGCTTTGAACAGACTTCAGCACGAAGGGGCGTGCCACGCCGGTTGACGCTCCCGGCATTCTGACAATGTTTGCATGGAAACGGCGAGACGCAGCCACGATGGGAACAGTGTGAAGCTGAACATCTGAACCGGCGACGGTAATGGCAGGTCGAACAGACCGCATCATTCAAAGGAGGGTACAACGGTAATGGGTAGACGCGCATATGAAAAGCTCGCGGGGATCTGTGCATCCCTGAACACGTCCGAGCAGGAACTTGCCCATTCCCTCGGTATCTCGCGCATTGCGTTGAAAGCGATAGACCGTACCGACGCACCTCTTTATCTACGGCTGGCGCTGGCCGCTTTGGTATCGGAAATGAACCCCGATGAAATATTGAATTCCAAACGTGGAAATGGGGAAATCGACGCATCCCTCCCGCTCTTGTCTGCGCGCTAACAGGCAAGGTCATCGGTTCGAAGATCTCGGACGACAAGATATTTCGCCTTGCTTCCTTTGACGGAAATATCCCGTTCTCAGCAACAGGCGGTTGCGTTCCGCATGCGTGCAGCCCATGCCGTGGCAAGATGACGGAACGGCCGCTTTCGGCTTTTCACGCGCTGCAACGCAGCCATGGTCGCAAAGACCGTGGCGAACAACGTAGCGGCGGCTTCTTCCCTCGCCATTTTCCACATCCCATTGTGAGGGGCGTTCTCCCGAGCGCCCCTTTTTGCGGCATTGCGATCAATCTGTAACGTTACAGATTCTTTGGGTGAGAGCGATGCCTGCATCTCGGCAAGCATTATATGGCATAAAAAATCTCTTCTTCTCCCGAAGTATGAACTATATTAAAAATAGCATAATCAATGCATTAATATGGGCGCGCATAGGAAATTCCAGAGGCTGACAATTAAGGGCTTGCAAGCGAAGGCTTTTTGAATACCATACCTGTAACGTTTCAGATTTGGGAGGATATGGAATGTTGCCTGGAAGGACAAAGATTCTTGCCGCATCCGTTTGTCTGGCTATGACAACGCTGACAATGGTGGGCTCGGCTTCAGCGGCCAATCTCGAAGTCACGCATTGGTGGACCTCCGGCGGTGAAGCCGCGGCGGTCAAGGTGCTGGCTGAAAAATATGACGCGCTCGGCGGCGATAAATGGGTTGATGGCGCCATCGCCGGAAGCGGCTCTACCGCGCGCCCCATCATTATCAGCCGTATTCTCGGCGGCAATCCCATGGGGGCCACCCAGCTCAACCATGGGCGGCAGGCCGAGGAACTGGTTCAGGGCGGCTTGATGACAGACCTGACCGAGCTTGCTGAAAAGGAAGGCTGGGCTGACTTCATTCGGCCAAAGAGCCTTCTGGACTCCTGTACTTATGAAGGTCGGCTCTATTGCGTGCCGCTGAACATTCATTCCTGGGAATGGATGTGGATCAATCCGCAGGCATTCCGTGATGCCGGTGCCGAACCGCCGAAGAACTGGAATGATCTTGTCGCTGCGGCACCCAGGCTGCGGGAAAAGAACATCGTGCCGCTGGCAACCGGGGACGGCTGGCAGGTGAACGGTATGCTGAACGTGCTGACAACCGCAATCGGCGGCAAAGACCTCTATCTGAAGGTCAACAAGGACAAGGATGCCGAAGCGGCGCGCGGCCCGGAAATGAAGAAGGTTTTTGAGGCGCTGGCGGAGGCGCGCTCGCTGGCCGACCCCGGTTATGTCGGCCGTTCTTGGAACGAGGCAACCAATATGGTGCTGACCGGCCGCGCCGGCACGCAGATCATGGGCGACTGGGCGCAGGGCGAATTCGGCACCGCCGGCAAGGTTGCCGGCAAGGATTATGACTGCCTGCCCGGTCTTGGTCTGCATCCGTATCTGGATACGGGCGGCGATGCGATCTACTTTCCTAAGAACAATGACCCGGAAATCACCAAGGCGCAGCTGAAGCTTGCAAGCATGCTCGTTTCCAAGGAAACGCAGGTTGCGTTCAATCTTGCCAAGGGTTCGCTACCGATCCGTGGCGATGTCGATCTCGATTCAGCTTCAAGCTGTATGCGTGCGGGCATCGATATTCTGAAAGACCCGGACAATATCGTTCCGTCGGTGGAACAGTTGCGTGCCCCCGATACGCAGGGGCAGATCGAAAGTCTTGTCGCCGAATTTTTCTCCAATCCCGACATGGCGGTCGATGACATTCAGGAGCGTTTTGCGGAGATTATCGAGCAGGCACAATAATCTCATTCAGGTCCCGCACGGTCGATGAGGACGATGGTGCGGGATTTCCCGAAAAACGGGACAGGGAGGATAGCAATGGCCGTCATCGAAGAGGGCAATCGTCGAAGACCGCCCGGCATATTTCGCAATCTGAACGCGAAAGTTGCCGCACTTCCGATGATCGCGACGGTTCTCGTGGTTTTCATCGGTTGTACGCTCTGGACAGTGCTCTATTCGTTCACATCTTCCAAGTCGCTGCCGATGTTGAACTTTGTCGGTTTCGACCAGTATACGCGCCTGTTTTCCGCAACCCGCTGGCATGTCTCGGTGCGAAACCTTGCGATCTACGGCATTCTCTGCATGGGCTTTTCGCTCGTGACAGGGTTCGTGCTCGCAGCCCTGATGGACCAGAAAATTCGCTTCGAAAACACGTTCCGCACGATTTTTCTCTATCCCTATGCCCTGTCGTTCATCGTGACCGGCCTCGTCTGGCAGTGGATATTCAATCCGCAGCTCGGCCTGGAGAAAGTCGTCCGCGATATCGGCTTCGACAATTTCCAAATGGCGATCCTGTCGAGCCGCACCTACGTCATCTATGCGATTGTCATTGCCGGGCTCTGGCAGATGACCGGCCTGGTCATGGTTCTTATGCTGGCCGGGCTGCGCAATGTCGACGATGAAATCTGGAAGGCGGCGCGCGTCGACGGCATTCCGAAATGGAAAACCTACCTTTTCATCATCCTGCCCATGATGCGCCCTGTTCTGGTGACGACGGTGGTGCTGATCGCGACCGGCATCGTCAAACTCTACGATCTGGTTGTTGCCATGACCAATGGCGGTCCCGGCATAGCGTCGGAAGTTCCGGCGAAATATGTCTATGACTTCATGTTCGGCTGGGCCAATCTCGGGCAGGGGCTTGCCGCTTCCACGGTCATGCTGACCACCGTTCTTGTCATCCTTGTTCCATGGACGATGCTTGAATACAGCCGGAGGAAAGCGCGATGACGGAAGCTGTCCTGAACAGACAATCGCCGACCGGGGCCGACGCCGTTCACTCGAGGGTCGGTTCGGCAACGAAGCAGGCATCGCAACCCTGGGGACGCAAGCCGAAACGTCGCTTTGCGCCTGCAACCATCATGCTCTACTGCGTCCTGTTTGTCGCTGCCGTCTATTATCTGCTGCCGCTCTACGTGATGGTCGTCACATCCTTGAAAGGCATGCCCGAAATCCGGCTTGGCAATATCTTTTCACCGCCAGTCGAGATCACTTTCGAACCATGGGTCAAGGCCTGGAGCCAGGCTTGCACCGGCCTTTACTGTGAAGGCATCAGCGCGGGTTTCTGGAATTCGATCAAGATCACCGTGCCAAGCGTGATCGTTTCCATCGCCATTGCTTCGGTCAATGGCTATGCACTGGCAAACTGGAAGTTCAAGGGATCGGAGATATTCTTTGCGATCCTGCTGTTCGGGGCATTCATTCCGTATCAGGTCATGCTTTATCCGCTCGTCATCATTACGCGCGAGCTTGGGATATTCGGCACGCTGACCGGCGTTGTCTTCATCCATACCATCTTCGGCATGCCGATCCTGACACTGTTGTTCCGCAATTATTTCGCCGGTCTGCCGCCGGAACTCTTCAAGGCGGCACGTGTCGACGGAGCCGGGTTCTGGCGCATTTTCTTCCAGATCATGCTGCCGATGTCGCTGCCGATCTTCGTTGTCGCGATCATTCTGCAAGTAACGGGTATCTGGAACGATTTTCTGTTTGGCGTGGTGTTTGCCGGAACGCAGAATTTTCCGATGACCGTTCAGCTCAACAATATCGTCAACTCCATGCAGGGCGTGAAGGAATATAACGTCAATATGGCTGCCACCCTTCTGACTGGGGCCGTGCCGCTGCTCGTTTACTTTCTGTCCGGCCGTTATTTCGTTCGCGGCATCGCCGCCGGCGCAGTGAAAGGATGAGTTCATGAGTTCAAGCGTTTCCATCCAGGATCTGTCGCTCGACTTCGGCTCGGTCAACGTGCTGCAAAATCTCAATCTGGAAATCGGCGAGGGCGAATTTCTCGTGCTTCTCGGGCCTTCCGGTTGCGGCAAGTCCACGCTGCTCAATTGCGTGGCGGGTCTTCTCGACATTTCCGAAGGCAGTATTTTCATCAAGGGGCGCAATGTCACCTGGGAAGAACCGAAGGATCGCGGCATCGGCATGGTGTTTCAGTCCTACGCGCTTTATCCGCAGATGACGGTTGAAAAAAACCTTTCCTTCGGCCTGCGCGTTGCCGGCCTGCCGAAAGGGGAGATCGACAAGCGGATCAAACGCGCCGCCGAAATCCTCCAGATCGAGCCCCTGCTGCAACGCAAGCCCTCGGCGCTGTCGGGAGGGCAACGTCAGCGTGTCGCGATCGGCCGCGCACTGGTGCGCGATGTCGATGTGTTTCTGTTCGATGAGCCGCTTTCCAATCTCGACGCAAAATTGCGTTCCGAATTGCGCGTCGAGATCAAGCGTCTTCACCAGAAGCTCGGCAATACGATGATTTATGTCACCCATGACCAGATCGAAGCCCTGACGCTGGCGGATCGCATTGCCGTGATGAAAGGCGGGGTGGTGCAGCAGCTGGCCGACCCGCTCACGATTTACAATCGACCGAAGAACCGGTTCGTCGCGGGCTTTCTCGGTTCGCCATCGATGAATTTCTTTTCAGGCGAAATCGCTGCCAAAGACGGCAAGCCCATATTCCATATCGGAGAGAGCGCCGTGTGTCTGGACGGATATGACGGGTCGCTGCCGCCGGGACGCAAGGCCACGCTCGGCATTCGCCCGGAGCATGTGAGGCTGGGCGCTGAGGATGGCTTTGAGGCCGTCGTCGATCTGGATGAGCCGATGGGCGCCGACAGTCTGGTCTGGCTGCGCCTCAACGGGCATCCGCTATCCGCGCGGGTTGAGGCCGGTAAACGCTATCGGGCAGGCGAAACGGTCAGGATCGGCTTCAAACCCGATGCCCTGTCGCTTTTCGATGCCCAAACGGAGGAGAGGCTTTAGATGAATAGCGAAAAACGCGCCCCTTAAGAGCCTTCAGCAAGAGGCGAAATCATTGGCTTTCAGTCGGCGGACCGAAGACGGTTTCGGACCGCGCGGGAAAGTTTTGCCCGAAAGAAAGCCCGACACAATTCTGGATAGAGTGCCAAGGATGAGGACATGAACGGATATTCCTACCAACTTTACAGCTCCCGCAATTTCCAGCCGCTGGAGCGCACGCTCACCATGCTGCGCGACCTCGGCTATCGTGGGGTCGAAGGCTATGGCGGAGTTTACGGCGATCCGGCGCGGTTGAAGAATGATCTGGATGCGTCAGGGCTTTCCATGCCGACCGGGCATTTCGGTCTTGATATGCTTGAAAACGATGTCGACCGGGTTCTGGAAATCGCAAAGGTCGCCGATATGAAGGCGATTTTCTGCCCTTATCTCGAAGCGGATCGCCGCCCGGACAGCGTTGCCGGCTGGCAGGCGTTCGGCAAGCGTCTTGTCGCAGCCGGAGAGCCTTATCGCAAGGCGGGCTATGCGTTCGGCTGGCACAATCACGATTTCGAGTTCCGCCCGCTGGCCGACGGTTCCGTGCCGCAACAGCATATTCTTGACGCTTCGTCCGATCTTGCATGGGAGGCGGATATTGCGTG
Source organism: Brucella anthropi (assembly GCF_046630315.1). GTDB lineage: Bacteria > Pseudomonadota > Alphaproteobacteria > Rhizobiales > Rhizobiaceae > Brucella > Brucella anthropi_A. The sequence goes on from NZ_LQBD01000013.1 coordinate 20,884, forward strand.
GATCATCAAGGGTGGCGCTGACCCGCTTGAATGGATCGAGCGTTATGGCGACCGCATTCTTGCAGTTCATGTGAAGGACATTGCCGCAAATGGCGAGAACGCCGACGAAGACGGCTGGGAGGATGTCGGCCACGGAACCGTTGATTGGGCTGCCCTGTTTGCGGCCTTGCGCAAGACACCGGCCCGCTATTTCGTCATGGAACACGATAATCCGTCGGACGATACCCGATTTGCGAGCCGTTCCATCGAAACCGTAAGACATTTTTGAGCGGGAGAACGACATGAGCAGGACACTTGGTGTCGGTATTATCGGTTGCGGCAACATATCTGCGGCCTATCTCAGGCTGTCTCCCATGTTTCGGGGCATCGAAATCAGGGCATGTGCCGATATTGATCCCGCGGCGGCGAAAGCGCGTGCGGAGGAGTTCGTCGTAAAGGCCCAGTCCATCGATGAACTGCTTCGTAACGACGAGATCGATATCGTCGTCAATCTGACGGTTCCGGACGCCCATTATGCCGTGACGAAACAGATATTGGCTGCGGGCAAACATGCCTATTCGGAAAAGCCGCTGGTTCTCTCGATGGAACAGGGTTTGGAACTGAAGGCGCTTGCCGATGGCCGCAATCTCAAGGTGGGATGCGCGCCGGATACGTTTCTGGGTGGGGCGCACCAGTTGGCGCGCCGCGAGATCGATCGCGGTTCGGTGGGCCGCATTACATCGGGCACATGTCATGTCATGAGCCATGGCATGGAGCATTGGCATCCGAATCCGGACTTTTTCTTCCGAAAGGGCGGCGGGCCGATCCTGGATCTCGGGCCCTATTATATCGCCAATCTCGTCAACCTCATCGGACCTGTGAAACGTGTCGCGGCCCTGACGTCAGCCGCGACGCCGGTACGGACGATCAGTTCCGAACCGCGCAAGGGCGAAACCATTCCTGTCGAGACGCCGACGACCATTCATGCGCTGCTGGAATTCGAACAGGGTGCAACAATAACCCTTTCGGCAAGTTGGGATGTTTGGGCCCATCGCCACGCGAACATGGAATTATATGGCACCGAAGGATCGCTCTATCTGCCCGACCCGAATTTTTTTGGCGGGGACGTGCAATTGGCGAAGCCGGGAGAGCCTGCCGGGCTTGTTGAGAATTGGGACCACCCTCTTGGGATTGCCAATGAGCAGCATGCGCAAGGTATGATGGCGAATTACAGGACCGTTGGCCTGGCGGATATGGCGGCAGCCATTCTGGACGGTCGTGACATGCGCTGTTCGCTGGAACGCGCATTGCATGGGGTCGATGTCATGCTGGCTATCCTTAGGTCGGGTGAGGAAAAGCGATTTATCGATATCGAAACACGCTGTACGCGCCCGGAAGCACTGGATGTTGCGGCGGCAGAAGCCCTGCTGCGGCCAGCAGAAAACGGAAAAAGACGGGCGGCAAACTGAGATTGCATCGCTCCTCCCGAGCGATTGGAGGCTATTTCGTTCCTGTAGGGACGAAGTGGCCTCCGCCCATTCTTACCCGATGGTTTGCAGTGACTTGACATCGACGCCGTTGATGCGGCCAAGGATGGCTTTTCCAAGCTGCTGCCCGGCCAGCTTGAAATTTTCCTCGACGACAATCAGGCCCGGACGAAACCAGTGCAGGATTTGCGTCGACTGCTTGGCTGCCACATCGACCTCATTGCCTATGCTCAATCCGGCGTCTTCGACGCCTGCAACAACGGCCAGGGCCGCGGCACTGCCGGAGCAGATGATACCGTCCGGCCGCTCCGGTCTTCGCATCAGACGGGCCACGTGCTGCCGCAGATCTTCAAGCGGCGTGTCCAGATCCACGCCTTCGAGCGGCGATCCGCTGCAATGAAAGGCTCGCAGCCCTTCATAAAATCCGCCCGCCATATGCCGGTAATAGGTGAGATGCGCGGGGGGAGCCAGCAAGGCAAGCCGCTTTCGCCCGCGCGTAGCGAGTTTACCGACCATATCCAGCGCGAAAGTAAAATTATCGAAGTCGTGATAGGGATGCTCGATGCCCGTATCGGTGCGGCCATGCGTGGCGAAGGGAAAATCATGTTCCGTCAGATAATGAACACGTTGATCGTCCGGTTCCGTGCGGGAGAAAATGATTCCGTCGGCTGACCCCGTTTCGACAATATAGCGAATGGGCTCGATCGGCGCCCGCGAATGAAAATAGGGCGTGAGAATGAGGTGGTACTGCGTTTCTGCCAGTACATCCGCGACCCCGTGAATGACCTGACTGGTAAAGCCCATGATCTCGTCCTGCGTGTTCAGGACAAGCGCGATAACATTTGTCTTGCCGGTCCGAAGACGTACGCCAGCCCGATTGGGACGATAGCCAATCTGCCGTGCGATCAGTTGCACACGTTTTCGCGTTTCCGGGCCTATTTCCGGCGCATCCTTCAAGGCGCGCGACACCGTCGTCACACCAAGGCCGGTCATGAACGCTATCGTCTTCAATGTCGGGCGTTCATTCTCGAGGAACGGTCTGGCTGGGTTTTGCGGCCTGGAAGCCTGCGAGCTCCGTTTTTCGTTCATACGCGTGTCGTCCGGAAGCGAGGGGCGAGGTATACGGCAAATATAGAATTTTCTTTATCTATCAATAGCTTGTTTTGACGAGCTTGTCATCTTTTATGATGACGGGCCACCCGTTTTTGATACTGCCATGGGTTGAATATAGCGCATCTCATGCATCATATCCGAAGGGAGATTTGTTCTGCACCCGATCAATCCGGCGCGCGCCGCCGGGACAAATCAGGGCTTGCCGATATTCGCCGTTTTGACCGGACTGTCATGATGGATCCGGCCAGGCTTAATTGCGAAGGCACTGCGAGACGCCTTTGGCGATCACAAGCATATCGGCGACCGTCGCGGTGAAGGGGTGATGGCGAGATCGGACGCGCCATGCCGAAGGCCCGCTTCCGGGGGGCTATTATTCCCGCCAGGCTGGCAAAAGCAGTTCGGCGACCAGCCCGCCGGATGGATCGTTCATCAACCGGATATCGCCCGCATTGGCCCGTGCCACATTGCGCGCAATCGTCAAGCCGAGGCCGAAACCGCCGGACTCACGATTCCTGGACTTGTCGGCTCGGTTGAAGGGCTGGAACATCTCTTCAATTTGGTTCTCCGGAATGCCCGGACCATCATCCTTCACGCGCAGCACGAGTTCGTCGTTTTCATGCCGAAGCGACAGTTCGGCCTTGCCGCCATAGGCAATGGCATTGTCGATGAGATTGGTGATGCTGCGCTGGATCGAAACCGGCTGGCAACAGGCAATGGCATCGCGCCGGTCGGAGTTTCGCTCATCCAGCGTGGCCTGCGGATAGTTATCGGCGATCGAAAGGAGAAGCGACCAGAGATCGACTTTTTCCTTTTCTTCATTGGCCAGTTCAAATGTAGCGAAGTCGATGACCGAGCGCGAAATCGCCTCGATATCATTGAGATCCCTGGCGAGCGACGTTGCAAGCGCTTCATCTTCGACCAGCGCCAGACGAAGCCGGACGCGGGTTAGCGGCGTGCGCAGATCGTGCGCCAGCGCAGCCGCAAGCTGCTCGCGTTCAGCCACGTAATCAAGCAATCTGGCTTGCATCGTATTCACCGCCTTTGCTGCGGCTTTATATTCCCGGCTGCCATCTTCGGGTAATGGCGGGCTTTTAAGGTCGCCGCCGATCCGGTGTACGGCGTGTTCCAGCACGCGGTAAGGAGCGGTGAGGCGGCGGGTCGCCCATATGGCGACGAGAACCACGCTGAGCGCAACAAGCGCAAAAAGCGGAATGGTTTCGCTTGTGATGATCGGATCGGCTGGGGTGATCCGTGTGGTGAAGTTCATCCAGCGCCCGTCGCCGAACTGCAGCGACGTGGTGAGGCTGGCGCTCTGGTTCGTCGTTGCAGCAAGGTCGTTGATCTGTTTCTCGACATCGCCCATATCGACATTGTCGGGGTTCTGCGCCAGGGCGGCGTGAAGCCCATGTGCGAGTTTGTTCCGGCGTATGCGCGCATCGATCACGCCGTAACGCGCCAGCCGCGCGACAAGCACATCTTCCAGTTCTGCAAGGTCGTCTTCACTGGCCAGTACGGAGGGCACATCGGGTTGCGCCGTGATCGTGATCGCCTGGCCGGAATTGGTCAGACGAACCGCAAGATTGTTCCAGTCGCCAAGCGGGGTCGTGCTGAGCAGCTTGACGAGCGCTGTCGCCCTTTCGCTGAGACGAAAGAGTTCCAGCGCATTGTTTGCATCCTCGCGATCCTGCGAGACGATCCAGAGCGTTGCGATCTGCGTAATCAGAAGGCCGCTTATCAGAATGGTGAGAAGCCAGCTCGGCAGAGAGCGCGGAAAGGGAAACCTCATTCCAATTCGACCTGATGCCCGAACTGATAGCCGCCGCCGCGAATGGTGAGGATTATCTGCGGGGAGCGCGGATCGTCGTTCAATTTGCGCCTGAGCCGGCTGATAAGGATATCGACGCTTCGATCATAACCGTAAACCGCCTGGTTTCCGGCCATTTCCATGAGCTGGTCGCGGCTGAGTATATGCTGCGAACTTTTGACGAAGGCTTCGAGCAGATTGAACTCGGCACTCGTCAGCTCGACGCGCACGTCCGACGGCGATGTAAGACGCCGCCGCGCGCAATCGAGCGTCCAGCCGGCAAAACGGTAGCTGTGCGTGACGGGGCGGCTTGGTCCACGGTTGTTCTCCAGCCGTCTTAGAACGGCGCGGATACGGGCGAGCAGTTCGCGCGGATCGAACGGCTTGGCCAGATAATCGTCCGCACCGATTTCAAGGCCCAGTATCTTGTCGGCGGCATCGGCAATCGCCGTCAGCATGATGATCGGCACGCGCGAATGGCGGCGGATATCCTGACATATCTCAATGCCGCTCTTGCCGGGCAGCATGACGTCGAGAATAATCAGATCGATGGCAGTGCGGCTCATCACATCATGCATCTCGTCGCCGCTATGGGCGACGGAAACGCGCATGCCGCGGCGTTTGAGGAATTCGTGCAGAAGGTCACGTATGTCCTTGTCGTCATCGACGATCAGAACGTGGGCGTCTTCTTTCAATTTGCAGCTTCCATAATAGCGTTCATTCCCTTGATAGTAGCGCCGGGATTGCGACGATAAAAAGCCTTTGGCTTCGGTTTTCAACCGACATCTGGCCGGCGCTACAATTCAGAAACAAATTGCAACAGACGCGAAAAACAAGCGCAAACAAGGCGTGCAATAACGGTGTCGCTGAAGAAACTGAAGCCTATTGAAAGATCGAATTCGTATGTATCGCTCGATTTTTATATCGAAAACAGCTGCGAGAGCGTTTCTTTCACCCCTTTGCCTTGCGGCCATGCTGTCTTTTCCGCTTCCCGACGGAGCAATGGCGGCACAGCTCATAACGCGCAGCGAACGGTGTGACAGGCTTCAGCATCAACTGCAAACCGCGCTTTCCGGTCGTGTCGAAACTCGGCGCGCCCGTCAGGCGGAAACCTTGCAGAAGCGAGGGATGAAGTTCTGCGCAAGCAGAAGAGAGGCGCAGGGCCTGCGAGCCTATGCCGAAGCCCTCAAACTTCTAGGGGTCAAACCCGACGTGGCCGACGCAGGCGGACAGGAAACTGCTTTACCTCCGGTGGGGAAGAACCCCAACGGAAAACCCAATTGAGGAACCGGAAAATGAAGAAGTCGCTTATTTCTGCTCTCGGCATGGCTGTTGTTTTGGGTCTGTCCGCTCCTGTTCTGGCGGCGAGCGCTCCAAGCACCGCTCCGGCCGCTGCTTCGACGACCGTAAAGCATCATGTCAAGAAGACCGCTCCGGCCAAGAAGCTTAATAAGGCGAAGAAGCCGCACAAGAAGGCCGTTCCGGCCAAGAAGCACTAAGTTTTGCGTGTTGTGCGATAACCGGCAAGCTCCCTCGCAGTCCGGTATTCGTCACAAAAGGCCGCTGCCTGTCGGACACAAGCTGTCCGATCTGCAGCGGCCTTCTTCTTTGTCCGTCCGTCGGGAGTCCGGTCTTGCCGAAGCCATTCCAGCCGCCATATTCATCGGTTGGACCGTGAGGAAGAGTTCGGATGACGACAATCGACCTGAAACGTATTTATGACGCTCCGTCGCCTGATGACGGCTACCGCGTGCTTGTGGACCGCGTCTGGCCGCGCGGTATGACGAAGGAGAAGGCAGATATCGACCTTTGGGCCAAGGATATCGCCCCTTCGACCGATCTTCGCAAATGGTTCGGCCATGATCCCGAAAAATGGAATGATTTTCAGAAGAAATATCGGGCGGAACTGGAGGGCAACAGGCCAGCGCTGAAGAATCTCATCAGCGAGGCCGAGGCAAGGGGCGGGCGTCTGACGCTGTTATATGGCGCAAGGGACGAAGAGCATAATCAGGCCGTTGTCCTGTATGCGTTCATGCGGTCCCTGTAGGGCATTCAGTCCCTGCCTTCCTCGGGTGCTCCCAATGGAAACAGGTGACGGAACGGCCGGGCCTCATCAAGCGCACGGGCGTAACTTGGCCGCGCGAGCAGACGTTTGCGGTAGGCCCGCAGATTGGCGAATTTTTCGGGAATGGCATAGGTCCAGTCTGCATAAAGCAGGGAAGGCGCGGCGGCACAGTCCGCGAGGCTGAAATCGTCGCCCACGACCCATTCCCGACCCTCCATATGCCGGTCCAGAAAAGCGTAAGCCGTGTCGAACGCCGCCCGCCAGCGATCTCCCCCGTCGTCATGTTCCCGGCCAATCGCAATATAGACAAGGCGTTGCTGGGGATAGTTTACGTAATTATCGAAGAAACGATCCCACATGCGCACATCCGCGCCGACCAGCGGTGCGGATGGGATCAGCCGCTTTGTGTGAGGATAGGCTGCTTCGAGATATTCGATGATGCCTGTTGCTTCGAAGACCAGTTTTCCATTGTCCGTCAGGACCGGAAATTTGCCGAACGGCCAAAGCGCGGCGAATTCACTGGCCACCGGTTCGGTGCCGTCGAGCATGCCGGTTTCGAAAGCCAGGTCCTTTTCGTAGAAGGCCGTTATCGCCTTCTGGCAATAGGACGAGAAGGGATGAAGATAGAGTTTCAGCGTCATCATGATCCTCCCAGACAGATGGCAGATGAACGTCAGGCGCCGTTGGTGCGATAGTCCGCACGATTGATGCCATGACGCTGCATCTTATCGTAAAAGGTCTTTCGTGGAATACCGAGAGCTTCGATCGTTTCCTGGACATTGCCCTTATGGGCGGCAAGCGTTTCGCGGATCAGGGTTTCCTCGTAGCGCTCAAGCCGTTTTGGAAGGGGCTCCTGTGCACTGGCCGTGGGCTGTGGCGAATGGAGCGCTTTTGCAACGCCAAGAGCGACACGGTCGGCGAAATGGGCCAATTCTCGGACATTTCCCGGCCAGTTGTGGCTCATCAGGTGACGATGTGTCGCCGCATCGATTGCCGGAACCTCGCGATTGAAGCGTTTTGACGCCCGCGTCAGAAAATGCGCGAAAAGCAACGGGATGTCTTCCCGTCTTTCCCGCAGCGGCGGAATGGAAAGGGTGACGACATTCAGCCGGTAATACAGGTCTTCACGGAAATCACCCCTTTGCGCGGGATCGCCAAGGTCGATCTTTGCCGCCGCCACGACACGCAGATCGACGGGGCGAACCTCATTGGTGCCGAGCGGCGTAATCTCCCGCATTTCGAGAACACGCAGCAGTTTCACCTGTGTCGCAGCGGGCATGCTTTCGATTTCATCCAGAAACAATGTGCCGCGGCTTGCGTGCTCAATCCGTCCGAGCCGCTTTTTCTGCGCTCCGGTGAACGCACCGGCCTCATGACCGAACAATTCGCTTTCAATGACGGTTTCGGGCAGGGCGCCGCAGTTCAGCGCCACGAAATTGCCTTTGCGGCGGCGGCTCCACTTATGCAGGAGCTGCGCGACGACTTCCTTGCCGCTGCCGGTTTCCCCCGCCACAAGTACATCCACATCCGTGTCGGCTATGTTGCGCAAGGTTCGCCGCAGATTGTCCATGGCCGGCGTCTGGCCGATCAGCGGCAGATCGCCCTCCACGTTCTCCGCCGCCTGTCGCAGCGCACGGTTTTCAAGGACAAGCTGGCGCTTCTCCCAGGCGCGGCGGATGCTGTGCACCAGCCTGTCGGCGGCAAAAGGCTTGGCGATGAAATCATAGGCACCGTCCTGAATGGCCTGTACGGCCATCGGAATATCTCCGTGACCGGTAATCAGGATCACGGGCAGATCGGAATCAATCGCCTTTATCCGTGCAAAGAATTGCAGGCCGTCGATATGCGGCATGCGGACATCGGTAACGACAATGCCGTCATAATCGGGGGCAATCGTGCCCAACGCATCAAGAGCGTTGGAAAAATCGATAACCCTGAACCCGGCAAGCTCAAGCGTCTGGCGCGTAGCGCGGCGCAGCGCCCCATCGTCATCGACAAGAATAATGCAGGGTGAACTGTCCATCATGCTTTTCTCAATTCGATGTGGAAGGATGTGCCTTTGGTGCTGCTTTGTACGGATATGGTGCCGCCATAGTCCGTGACGATTTCCTTCACAATGACCAGACCCAGACCCAGACCTTTTTCCTTCGAGGTGTTGAAAGGCGAAAACAGATTGTCGCGAATATGCTGCGGCATGCCAGGCCCATTGTCGCAAACCCTTATGACGACCTTGTCGCCCTCCACATGGGTCCGGACCTCAATTCGACCGTCATGTTCTTTTGAATCAACGGCTTCCAATGCATTCTGGAACAGGTTTATGAAAACCTGTTCCAGCCTGATCGAGGGGCCGATGACCTTGAGATCGGACGGCGGCAGCGCAATATCGAGTTGATCCATACGGCCGGAAAAACGGCTGCGCAACAATACGAGCGCGCTTGATATGACCTGACGGAGGGACGTCGGCTCGGACGGGGAGCGTCCCTTTCGCGCGAGTGCTTTCAGATCCCCGGTTATGGTGCCGATACGCTCTGTCAGTGCGGCGATTTCGTTGAGGTTTTCGGCTGCATCCGAAAGCTGGTTTCGTTCGATGAACGTTTTTGCATTGTCCGCATAGGCGCGAATGGTCGCCACCGGCTGATTGATTTCGTGGGCCACTCCGGCAGCCACCTGTCCCATGATGGCAAGGCGGTTGGCATGAACGAGATCCTGCTGCACGCCCTGAAGCATGGTTTCGGTGCGGCGATGGTCGCTGATTTCCGCCTGCAATCTGTCTCGCGCGAGACTGAGATCACGGGTGCGTTCTTCGACCCGTTCTTCCAGTTCCATTCGCGTGCGCCGCGCATCGGCGATGCGGGCCGCCAGAATTTGCCTGCGCCGCAGAACCAGTCCGCTAATCATCGCAGCCGCAGCGAGAGCGATAAAAGTGAACAGGCGGGCCTCGCGTATAGCGGCGGGTATTTGCGGGCGAATGGGTGCAAGGCTGTACATCTGCCATGGCGTGGAGGGCACATCCGAACGGATGGCCAGAAAATCCGTCTTGCGTGCATTGCCCGGCAGCAGGGCATCAATCAGCAAAACATCGTCCCCGTCGATGGAATTGACCGATAATGGCAGCGGGCTGAGGTGCGTGTCGCCGAACTGCCGGCTATCGCGGATGGAGCGACGCTCATCCTCCCCGATTGAACCGATGGTCATGAAGCGCCAGGAAGGCAGGCTTGTAATCAGAACGATATCGCGCTCATCCGTCACAAAGGTTGGCCGCCCGGCATCGTTCCAGGCGCTTTCCAGCCGATCGAATTCCAGCTTGACGACGATCACGCCAAGCGGACCGTCCGGGCCGTCGACGCGGCGGGATATATAGAGTCCGGGATGATTGCTGACATTGCCGAGCGCGAAATATTCAGTGCTGCCCTTCTTCAGTGCATCATGGAAATAGGGACGAAACTCATAGCTGTTGCCGACAAAGCTGTCCGGCTCCCGCCAGTTGCTTGCAGCGATGGCAATGCCATCCATTCCGACAAGATAGATGACAGCCGCCTGCGTGCCTTCCGCCAGCGTTTCCAGTTTAAGGTTCAGAGGATCGATCGTGGCGGCTGATTTATCCTGTAGCGCCATTTCCAGCGCCCGGTCCTTTGACAATACCAGAGGCAAGGCGCGCTGCTTGTCGAGAACGGCGCGCAACAGGGCTGTGTTCAGGTTGGCATCGATCCTTGTCTGTTCGCTCAGCGACAAAACGGCCTTGTCTCGCGCCATGTCACCGACGATCCAGAAGGCAAGCGCAAAAACCACGGCCCAAAACAACCCAAACAACGCCCATGTCCTGCGGTTGGAGTTTTTGGGGTGAGGCGGAGTGCCTGCGGCGGAATCATTAGAAATCATTATCTCTATTGTGCATTATTTCGCACATTGCAGAAACAGAAATGTGCGGTTGACCGCACTTATGCGCCCCAAAAATAACTGCGGAAACTAATAAACACAAACAAAACAATGGTTTGAATGAAGGCGGTAAACTGGCACGGAGATTGCAATTCATAGGTCCAGCAGCGGTGGAAACCGTTGAAACTTGAGACTGAAAGGCCCGGGAGGCTGGACAAGTTCCGTGCTGGGCCGAACGGAGGACATCATGATTGCAACACCTTCCGGCACTGCGGCCGCGCCGCGCGGTCGGGTTCCTTTTTACAAGCATCTTTACGTACAGGTCTTGGTGGCCATCGCAGCCGGTATTCTGCTTGGCCATTTTTATCCGGAGCTTGGTGCGCAGCTTAAACCGCTTGGCGATGCGTTCATCAAACTCGTGAAGATGATAATCGCCCCTGTCATTTTCCTGACTGTCGCGACCGGCATTGCCGGGATGACCGATATGAAAAAAGTGGGCCGCGTTGCCGGCAAGGCAATGATCTATTTCCTGACATTCTCGACGCTGGCCCTGATTATCGGCCTTATCGTGGCCAATCTTGTGCAGCCGGGCGCCGGAATGCATATCGACCCGGCTTCGCTTGACCCGAAAGCGGTTGCGAATTATGCCGCCAAGGCGCATGAGCAGACCGTCACCGGCTTCTTGAGCAATATTATCCCGACCACGATTGTCGGAGCTTTTGCGGAAGGCGACATTCTCCAGGTTCTGTTCATCTCGGTCCTGTTCGGCATCGCGCTTGCCCTGGTTGGCGACAAGGGCAAGCCCGTGACCGACTTTCTCCAGGTTCTGACCGCGCCGGTTTTCAAGCTGGTTTCGATCCTCATGAAAGCGGCTCCGATCGGCGCTTTCGGTGCCATGGCTTTCACCATCGGCAAGTACGGCATCGGCTCGATTGCCAATCTCGCAATGCTGATCGGTACGTTCTATCTCACCTCACTGCTGTTCGTGCTTGTCGTTCTGGGTGCGGTCGCGCGCTATAACGGCTTTTCGATCCTCGCGCTCATCCGCTATATCAAGGAAGAACTGTTGCTCGTCCTGGGCACATCCTCGTCCGAAGCAGCCCTGCCCACGCTGATGGACAAGATGGAGAAGGCAGGCTGCAAGCGCTCGGTGGTCGGCCTTGTCATCCCGACGGGCTATTCGTTCAATCTGGATGGCACAAACATCTACATGACGCTGGCCGCGCTTTTCATCGCGCAGGCAACCGATATTCCGCTGTCGCTCAGCGATGAGATTCTGCTTCTGCTGGTGGCGATGCTCAGCTCCAAGGGGGCCGCAGGCATTACGGGGGCCGGTTTTATCACGCTTGCCGCGACGCTGTCCGTCGTGCCGGCTGTTCCGGTCGCCGGTATGGCGCTGATCCTCGGCATCGATCGCTTCATGTCGGAATGCCGTGCGCTGACAAATCTTGTCGGCAATGCTGTTGCAACCATTGTCGTGGCGCGTTGGGAAAACGAACTGGATACCGAAAAGCTTGCCGCCGCAATGAGCGGCAGGCCCGTTGTTGCGGATTTTGTTCCGCAGCTGGAGCCGGCCGAGTAACAGCGCTATTCATTTACAGGAAGAAATGGCCCGCTTCTGGCGGGCCGTTTCTATTCAGTAATGGCAGGCTTGCCCTGTGTTATCAGTCGGGCACTATGCTGGCCTGAAATATAGGTCCACAGCCAGCTCCAGGCGACGGCAGCACGGCTTCGCGTTCCGATGAGGAAGAAGATGTGCGCGATGCCCCAGAACCACCAGGCGATCAGTCCCTTGAGCTTGAAACGCCCCATATCGACCACGGCGGCACCCCTGCCGATGGTGGCCAGATTGCCCTGATGCCTGTAACGGAAGGGCATGGGCGGCGTTTTGCCTTCGACCCGGCTTCTGATGACCCTGGCAACATAGGCCCCTTGCTGTTTGGCTGCCGGAGCGATGCCGGGAACCGGCTTGCCATCCTCTCCTTCCACCCAGGCCGTATCCCCGATGACGAAGATATCGTAATGACCGGGAACGTTGAGGTTGGACAGGACCTTGACCCGTCCTGCACGGTCGCATTCAGCGTTCAGCCATGTCGCGGCGGGGGAGGCGGCAACGCCTGCCGCCCAGATCGCCGTGCGGCACGGAACGAATTCGTCGCCAATGGTTACGCCTTCGGCGGTGATGTCCCTGACCGGAATTCCGAGCCGCACGTCCACGCCAAGTTTCTTCAGCGCGTTCAGGGCATAGTCGGACAGGTCCTCTGGAAATGCGGACAGAATGCGTGGGCCGGCTTCCAGCAGCATCACGCGTGTCTGCCGCGTGTCGATATTGCGAAATTCGGGCCGGATGGTCTGCTTGGCAAGCTCTGCGATAATGCCCGCAAGCTCGACGCCGGTTGGTCCCCCGCCCACAATGGCGAAAGTCAACAGCGCCTGTCGTTTGGCTTCGTCGGTTTCGCGTTCCGCCCGCTCGAAGGCCAGAAGCAGGCGCCGGCGAATGGTGGTCGCGTCCTCAAGCGCTTTCAGCCCCGGAGCCAGCGCTTCCCACTGATCATTGCCGAAATAGGCATGACGCGCTCCTGTGGCGAGCACCAGCATGTCATATGAAATCTCCGTGCCGTCTTCGAGCCGCACCAGGCGGTGCCCGGTATCGACGCCGGTGACTGTGCCGAGCAGCGTTGTCACCTCCCTGCGATCCTTGAACAGATGGCGGATCGGCCAGGCAATCTCCGACGTGGCAAGGATGGTCGTTGCAACCTGATAGAGCAGCGGCTGGAAAAGATGATGATTGCGCTGATCGACCAATGTTATCCGCACCCTGACATTGCGGAGATCGTGGATCAGTTGCAATCCGCCAAAGCCTGCGCCGACGACAACGATATGAGGTTCACGCTTTTTGCTCATTATTTTCCGCCTGTTTTTCCTTTCTCAGTATGTAGGCTGTGGTGACGAAAAAGAAGAAAAAACAAGCGGGCATGAGCCGGGCGCAGTCAGCGCGTTCTGTCATCAGGTCGAGGACAGGACCAGCAGGTCGCGACGCACCTCATCGCCATTGCCGCTTGAAAGTTGCTTCTCGATGGCCCCATGCGTTGCCTCCCAGATCGGCACCGCCGCAGCAAGGACGGCTCTGCCCGCCGCCGTCAGTTGCAGCAAGCGCTCGCGCCTGTCGTTCGGGTTGACGATGATCTCAACCCAGCCTTGCCGCTGCAAAGGCTTCAATGCGGCCGTCAGGGTTGTCTGGTCCATGGCCAGAAGTTCCGCGACCGGCTTCATTGGCGGCGGCGCAGGTCGATTGAGCGACATCATCAGCGAGAATTGGCCATTTGTCAGCCCCACGGGGCGCAGGGCATCGTCAAAGCGGCGGGCGAGGGCGCGGGCAGCGCGCTGAACATGCAGACAGAGGCAGGTATCCCGAACCAGAAGTGTAGTTTCAAAAGGCACATCGAGGGTATTTGACATGCCCTATTAATATTGATATCAATGTAAATCGTCAAGCAATAACATGATATTTGGGCACGGGCAGGGAGCAAAAGCCGGAGGAGGGCTAGCACCATGAATGAGGTCGTATCCCGCGAGGTTTGGCTTGAGGCGCGCCGTGCGCTTCTGGCAAAGGAAAAGGAAGCCACCCATCTGCGCGACAAGGTCAATCGCGAGCGTCAGGCACTGCCCTGGGTGAAGGTCGACAAGGATTACAGCTTTGACACGCCTTCCGGGCGCAAATCGCTTTCCGATCTGTTCGACGGTCGCAGCCAGTTGCTGATTTATCATTTCATGTTCGGTCCCGACTGGGATCAGGGCTGCACGGGATGCTCGTTCCTTGCTGATAATTTTGACGGTGCGGTGACGCATCTCAACAATCATGATGTGACGCTTGTTGCCGTTTCACGCGGGCCGCTGGCAAAACTGGAAGCCTACAAGAAGCGGATGGGGTGGCATTTCCCATGGGTTTCGGCTGAAGGCAGCGATTTCAATTTCGACTATCACGTCTCCTTCACGAAGGATGAGCTCGAAAACGATCGTGTTTTCTATAATTTCGACAGATTGCCAGCCGCGGACGCCTTTGATGAGCTGCCGGGCATGAGCGCTTTCTACAAGGATGAAAGCGGCGCGATCTACCACACTTATTCAAGCTATGCCCGCGGCATCGAGGAATGGATCGGTACGCTGATGATCCTCGACCGCGCGCCCAAGGGCCGCAACGAAAACGGCACGATGCATTTCGTCAAGCGGCACGATGAGTATCAGGCACAGGCTTCCAGGCACGGCTGCTGCGGCTGATCGCTCGGACACGACATCCAATCCAAGGGAGGATATTCGATGAATAAGAGCGCATCTCCGTTCGTCTGGTACGAACTCATGACAACAGATGCTGATAATGCCCAGGATTTCTATACGAAAGTCGTCGGCTGGACCGCGAAGGATGCCGGTGTTCCCGGCATGAAATATACGCTGTTCGAAGTGCCCGGATGCATGATCGCAGGCATGATGTCGATGGCCGACATGCCAAAGGAGGATTGCGGCGGCCAGCCCGGCTGGATCGGTTATGTCGGCGTGACAAGTGCCGATGACTATGCCCGCAAAGTCGAAGCGGAGGGCGGCAAGGTTCTCAGAGCCCCGCAGGATATTCCGGATATCGGGCGGTTTGCGATTGTGTCCGATCCGCAGGGAAGTGTTTTCGCACTCTTCGAGCCAAAGGACGACACGCCCCCGCCGGCTGATTTCGGTTCGCGCAAGCCGGGCCATCCGGGCTGGCATGAGCTGCATGCCCAAGATTGCGAGACGGTGTTTCCCTTCTATGAGAAAGTGTTCGGCTGGAAGCTCTCACGCAATTTCGATATGGGCCCGATGGGCAATTACAAGGTGTTCAGTGTCGATGGCGCTGACCATGGCGGGATCATGACCGCACCGCCCGGCGCACCGGTTGGCTGGGGTTTTTACTTCATGGTCGACGGCGTGAAGGATGCGGCCGGCAGGATCAAGTCTCTGGGCGGAACGGTTCTGCACGAACCGATGGAAGTGCCGAACGGCGATTGGGTTGTCAAAGGCAAGGACCCGCAAGGCGTGAACATCGCGCTTGTCTCGCCGAAACCGTAGGGCATGGCTCCCGAAAGCGGGAACCGTTCCGGCGGGGAAATCAGTTCACCGAACTGATTTCCGATCCGGCTGCGACCGGACAAGACACTGAAACCCTATTGCCACTGTGAAAGAGATTGAGTAGAAGTGTCGTCACATCAAGAGTTGGGGCGACGCCCAACGCCAACCTGCCTTTCCGGGCAAGGTGGTACTCTCTGCAAGGGGAGGATGTGGCCAAACCGGCAATTATACGGATAAAGCCACTCGCGTCTGCCCTGACACAACGAAGGACCGACGCGACATGCCGATTAAAATTCCTGACGATCTGCCAGCAACCAGTGTTCTCGAAGCCGAGGGCGTCATGGTCATGCGTGAGGCAGACGCCATTCGTCAGGACATTCGGCCGCTGAAGATCGGTCTTCTCAACCTGATGCCCAACAAGGTCACGACCGAGACGCAGATTGCACGTCTTCTCGGCGCGACGCCGCTACAGGTCGAGCTTACGCTTGTCCGGATCACCAACCATGTGGCACGCCATACGCCTGCCGATCACATGCTGTCCTTCTACCAGCCATGGGAAGAGGTGAGGGACCAGCGTTTTGACGGCTTCGTCATCACGGGCGCTCCGGTCGAACGCCTCGAATTCGAGGAAGTCACCTATTGGGATGAAATGCAGCGTGTCTTCGACTGGACGCAGACCCATGTGCACCGGACGCTGAACATATGCTGGGCTGCACAGGCTGCGGTTCACTATTTCCACGGCATGGCCAAATACGAATTGCCGGGCAAGGCGTCGGGCGTCTATAGCCAGCGCAACCTCGTGCCGTCATCGCCTTATCTTCGCGGCTTTTCCGACGATTTCAAAATCCCGGTTTCGCGCTGGACCGAAGTGCGCAAGAGCGACATTCCTGCCGACAGCGGATTGAAGGTGCTGGTCGACAGCCCTGAAACCGGGCTCTGCCTGCTGGACGATCCGCGTCATCGTTCGCTGCACATGTTCAATCATGTGGAGTATGACACGACATCGCTTGCGGACGAGTATTTCCGCGACATTCAGGCTCAACCGGAAACGAAGGTTCCAGCGAATTATTTCCCCGGCGACGATGCGACGCGCCAGCCGGAAAACCGCTGGCGCAGCCACGCGCATCTTCTTTTCGGAAACTGGATCAACGAGATGTATCAATCCACGCCCTACGACCTCGACACTATCGGCAAGCGTTAAGGGCGCAGAACCCGGCGTCGCGATGTTGTATGCCGGGTTGCGAGGCAAGGTTTCGGTAAAGGCAGTCTCACTGCTTTTACGGGCGATCAGCTGGCGGCGCGCGCCAGCCACCTATGCCATTCATCTTCCGAGCCGTGGAAGACGTTGAGGTCGATCTTCCCGTTTACGCCCTGCGACAGGCCTGATCCCGAATATTGCCAGAATGTCCACGGACGGCCCGGATAGACCTTGGACGGGTGCTGGGCGACCGCTCGCAGCCAGAACGGATAATTGGTGAAGGCGCCTTTCAGGTTGTCGTCATAGAAATCCGGCGCGGTATAGATGATCGGCCGCTTTCCATAATGCTGTTCGAGCCTGTCCATGAAGACCTGCATCTTTTCCCGCACCTGGGCCGGAGAAGGCCGCCGCTTGCAGGACGAATCGCCGTTCCATTCCACGTCGATGACGGGGGGAAGCGCATCCGCATCCCTGGGAACATTACGGATAAACCAGTCGGCCTGCTGGCTTGCCACGCGACACCAGTAGAAGAAGTGATAGGCGCCGCGCTTGATGCCCGCCGCTTTCGCCGCGCGCCAATTCCTGGCAAACATGGGGTCGAGATGGTCGCCGCCATCGGTTGCCTTGATATAGGCGAAGTTTGCGCCCTGCGTGCGCAGTTTCACCCAGTCGATATCGCCCTGCCAGCGGGAGACGTCCACGCCATGCACGGCGAGCTTGCGCGGCGAAGAGCGCCCGAAATTGATCGGTTTCGCATCACGAAAGCGGTGGCTGTAGATTTTCGTGCGTTCCTGCGGTGCAAGTCGCACCGGCGGATAGGCTGCGACCTCCGGCTTGGGAACCGAGATGCGCGCCTGTGGGCGTTCTTGTGGCTGTTCCACGGTCCGTTCCGGCGGCCTTGGTTGCGGCGTGACGGCTGCCGGGGGCTCGGCCTTGAACGGGCCTGCATCCGGTATGGGGCCAGCCCATGCCAGGACTTCTTCCCGCTCGGCAACAGGCATTGGCTGCGGTGCGCGCGCCATCTCGCTCAACGGGGCGGGCGGAACCGGACGCGTGATCGAACTCGTTGTCTCCGCCGAGGTTTTCGTCTGGAGCATGATGCCGTCGATGCCGGAACTCGACGTACAGCCTGTCAAAGCGGCACAGGCAAGGGCAATGACCGATACAACCGAAGAACGCATGAGCACCCGTAACGCAAAACAAATGGCTGCAACGCTCGTTGCGAGCGAATTGCTAACCAAAGCTTACCGGGAAATGCTGAATCCAAAGTTTACGAAATTGCTAATGATCATTCTCTAATGCGATTGTTCGAGAATTTTTATGAGCCTTGTTGCAGACGTCTCCAATGCGGCTTCATCAAATCCTGAGAAACCGAGGATAAGTCCCTGGCGCGGCGTCAGTTTTGTATAAAGCGCCGAGAGGGGGTGAACCTCGATGCCAGCCTCCGCGAGCATGGAGGCCAGGCGGATATCGCTTTGTCCGTCCGGCAAGGCCAGCAGCAGCGAGAGTCCGGCGGGCGGAGCCTCAATTCGGAAAAGTTTCGGCTCACCGGGCGCCAGTGCCGCGATGAGCCTGCGGCGGCGCGATGCATATATGCGGCGCATGCGCCTGATGTGCTGGGCAAAGGCGCCCGTCTCGATAAAACTGGCCAATGCCGGCTGGGCCAATGGCGACGGCGCGGGAAACAGGGTTTGTCGCAGCACTTTGAACGGATCGGCCATATGTGAGGGTACGATGAGAAAGCCAAGGCGCAGGAGTGGCGAGAAGACCTTGGAGAAGCTTCCGATATAAAGAATGCGTTCCGGGTCGAGCGACAGGAGAGCGGGCAGGGGTTGGCCGACATAACGGTGCTCGCTGTCATAATCATCTTCGATTATGAGCGCGTCGTATTCTCGCGCCCAGGCAATCAGTTCCAGGCGGCGCCCCAAGGCCATGGTCACGCCGGTCGGGTGGTGTCGTGCCGGTGTGACGAAGGCAGCACGCGCATCGACGGCTTTCTCACGACCCGCCGAGACATCAAGACCGCTGCCATCGACCCGAACGGGGATGATGTCGAGACCGTTGGCGCCAAGGATCTTGCGCGCCGGCGGATAGCCGGGCTCCTCCATCCAGAGCTTGTCGTTTGAGGTAAACAGCGCTTCCCGGATGAGGGAAAGAGCGTCTGCGCTGCCGCCGGTAATGATGATCTGATCCGGCGATACGATCATGCCCCGCCATTCGTGCAAATGACGCGACAGCGCTGATCGCAGGCGATGAAAACCGAACACATCGCGGCTGTCCAGCAGATCGGCGGAAGGATTGCGCCAGACGCGCCCGAGCAGTTTGCCCCACTCATCATGTGGAAAATGATCGCTATCGAACACGCCAAGCCGAAAGGGGCCGATTTCCTCGCGATGAAACCGCGGCTGCGTTGCCGTCCTGCCCGGAGAGGGCTGGCCAATGGTCAGGCTGGTATCCGGCAGTTCGGCAACGACGCGGGTGCCCGATCCTTGCCGTCCTTCCAGATAACCCTCGGCAATCAACTGGTCGAACGCGGCAAGAACCGTGGTGCGGGAGAGGCCGAGTTCCACAGACAAGGCACGTGTGGAAGGCAATCTCGCATTCGGCTTCAGGCGGCCCGCCAGGACTGCCTGTCTGATCTGTTCAACCAATTGGGCGGCAAGTGAAACCTCACTCGCACGATCAATCCCGAATTCCGGCACGCTGTTGGAAAGTGGCATCTTCTGAATTGTCTAAATTGGTTATTTCTTCAAGGCCACTATGCGGGCAGTCTGGCCAAATATAAAGGAGAAATATCGGCCATGATGACAGCCCCTTCCGAACGCAGCCGTGTCAAACGCATGCATGAACGCGGTGCCTATGATGCAGCCACGGTTCATTCGATTATCGACGCTCAACCCCTGGCGCATGTGGCCTATGTGTTCAGCGGAACGCCCTATGTCTCACCAACGCTGGTCTGGCGGGAAGGCAATTTCATTTACTGGCATGGCTCATCCGCCAGCCGCATGCTTGAAAGCTGCGACGAAACGGAAGTCTGCGTGAGTTTTACGCTGCTCGATGGGTTGGTTCTGGCCCGTTCGGCCTTTCACCACTCCTGCAATTATCGCTCTGTCATGGCTTTCGGTACGGCGCGCAAGGTTTCGAACGTTGCGGCGAAGGAACACCATTTGCGCAGTTTCGTGAACGGTCTTTTCCCCGGACGCTGGGAAGGGTTGCGCCCGATGATGGCAAAGGAACTGAAGGCCACCATGCTTCTGGAACTGGAGTTGAACGAGGCTTCGGCAAAGGTTCGTTCCGGCCCGCCGAAGGACGACGATGCTGACTATGCGCTGCCGATCTGGGCGGGCATCATTCCCATGAGCATGCAGATGGGTGCGCCGATCGACGATGGACGTGTTCTGCCGGGCGTTGCTGCTCCGGACGCCGTCATGCCGTTCGGCTATGGGGCGGAAGCAGCGGAATAAACCGCCGACGGCTCAAGCGGGTCCGAGGAAGATATGTGTCTCGGACTTCGCAATCCCGTCCATTGCGCGAATGCCTGTTACCAGCCGATGAAATTCGTTCATGTTGGGAACTTCGATCTCGGCGATCAGATCCCACGTTCCGTTGGTGGTGTTGACTGCGGAAAAGCCGGGGTTTTTGCGCAAGGTCGCGATCACGCTTTTGATGTTTCGTCCGGTGAGTTCGATCATCATGATGCCGCGGATCATGTCGGTGGAACCATGATCCTTCAGCCGAACTGTAAAGCCGGCGATAACACCCGATGCGATCAGCCGTTCCATCCGGCTCTGGATTGTGCCCCGCGCCACTCCGAGAATGCTTGCAAGCGTCGGGATGGACGCGCGCGCGTTAACGCGCAATTCCGAGATTAATCGTTGATCCAGATCATCCATCATTCCACCGCTCATTTGACGATTTCGTCAGTTTGATTGCGTTTATCGCAGATTACTGGACATTTCTATACAAGAATGACGTTTTCGTTGATCCTTTGCTTCGTTAGCGTGCTTGAAAATAAACAAGCCGGATAAGCAGAAACACAACCGGCAAGGGGAATTCGGAGGTGGATCGATGGAGTTTTCTTTCTCCTGCTCCTGGGTAACCGGGACGCGACGGTCTTGTCTGTTCCGAATAGGTTTTCCCGAGAAATTTGCCGCCGCCCGTTGGGCGTCGACGATCTGGAAAGATGCGCCTATCTGGCGCTCGGAACGGGCATCGCCCGTGATCGCGTTACGATCACTTAGGAGAAAATGAAATGAAAACCCTTCTGTCTTCACTCATTGCAGCTGGCGTCGGCGCTTTGATGATGCTTGCGCCCGCGCATGCGGACGACCTCCAAAAGGTCAAGCAGAGCGGCGAATTGCGTATAGGCATGAGTGGCGTTTTTCCGCCGTTCAGCTTTGTTGATGGTCAGAACCAGGTCGTCGGTTTCGATGTCGATATCGGAACTGAAATCGCCAAGCGGCTCAGTGTGAAGCCGGTTGTCGTGACCACCGCTTTCGACGGCATCATTGCCGGGCTGCGTGCGGGCAAGTTCGACATTGTTGTCGGCAGCATGAGCATCACGCCGGAGCGCGAAAAGGCCGTCGATTTCGCAGGCCCTTACTATCGCGGTGGACGTGGCATCTTCGTGACCGAAGCTTCGCCGATCAAGTCCATGGACGAACTGAAGCAGGGCAAGACTATTGCCGTGACGCTCGGCGAAACCAGCGACAAGTGGGCGCGCGAGCAGGGTGGCTGGACCGTCCGAACCTACAAGGGTATCCCCGAACTGCTGCTTGAACTCCGTTCGGGGCGTGTGGACGCTATTGCTTCGGATGATATTCCGATCCTGATCGCCATCAAGGAAAGCGGCGAGAAAGTTCGCCAGCTCGACACGCCCGAGCTTCAGGGCACCGACAATGTCGGGATTGCTCTGCGCAAGGGGAACCCTGAGCTGAAGGATGCGATCAACAAAGCTCTCGACGACATGAAAGCCGACGGTACCTACGAGAAGATCTCGAACAAGTGGATCGGTCGCGACATCCGCTAATCGCATGAAACCCCATGCCGGGACGGCAGTTGGAATAAACGTCCCGGCAGCATGTCTTTCCGGCTTGGTTTTCCAGACAGGAAAGGGGAGATAATGAATTTCTCTTTGATGGCGGAGGTCTTTCCATATTTTCTGGAAGCCGCCCTTGTTACCGTCGAGATATCGGCGCTTGCCATTCTTATCGGTTTGAGTGTCGGTGCACTTGCCACAACCGCGAAACTGTCGCGCTTCTGGCCATTGCGTTTCATCGGAACGGCTTACGTCAGTGTGTTTCGCGGCACACCTTGCCTGTTGCAGCTTTTCGTTCTCTATTTTGGCGGGCCGCAGATCGGCATCAATCTGGAGCCCTTCGCAGCCGGTGCTATCGGTCTGGGGCTCAACATCGGTGCCTATTACGCGGAAGCCATGCGAGGTGCTATTCTGACGGTTGATGCGGGGCAGAATGAAGCTGCCCGTTCCATTGGTTTCAGCAGTGGGCAGTCGATGCGCTTTGTGGTGTTGCCACAGGCCGCCCGTCTGATGATCCGCTCGCTTGGGGTCAATACCGTCATGCTGATCAAGGGTTCCGCTCTGGTTTCAGCAATTTCGGTGGTCGAGTTGACCTATACGGCCCAACGTTTCATCGGTTCCACCTATCGTCCGTTTGAGATATTCGGCATCGCCGCGGCCATTTATATGGTTCTTATCTATATCGTTGCACGCTTCGTGGATTTCCTCGAAGCCCGCTACGCGCTCAAATAGGCGGTGATCCCATGCAACTCGATTTTTCCATCGTCCCGCCCTATACCGAACTCCTCATGACCGGCATCTGGTGGACGCTCATCATTGCCGTGTCCTCATCGATCGTGAGTTTCTTCGGTGGCATCGCCTTTGCTCTGCTTGTCCTTTATGGAAACTGGCTGGTGCGCTATCCGGTTCGCTTTTTCATCTGGCTGTTCATGGGCACCCCGCTGCTTTTGCAGCTGTTCCTACTCTATTACGGTCTCTCGCAGATCGGCATCAACATTCCGGCTGTTTGGACAGGCATCATCGGCTTGGGCCTGCATTTCGCGGTCTATAATTCCGATCTCTTCCGCACTGCCATCCTGACTGTCGATCCGGGGCAGAACGAGGGAGCCCGGTCGCTTGGCTTCGGCAGCGGCCAGACCCTGCGCTACATCATCATTCCGCAGGCTGTCCGCAATGCGCTGCCGCAGGTGGGTAACAATCTGATCGCACTCCTGAAGGACACGGCACTCGTGTCGGTGATCGGTATAACTGAGCTGGTGCATGCGTCGCAGCAGGCGATCAGCGAAACCTACAGCCCATTTGAATTCTACATCACTGCCGCAGTGATCTTCTACCTACTCAATCTCATCCTGGAAGCCGGATTGCATTGGATGGAAAAGAAAGTCGAGGCCTACCGATGAGCAACAGCAAACCCATGGTGGAAGTGCGTGATGTCCACAAGTCCTATGGCGCGCTCGAAGTTCTCAAGGGCATTAATCTGTCGGTTGAACGCGGCCAGATCATCGCCATTATCGGTCCTTCCGGTTCTGGTAAAAGCACGCTGCTTCGCTCGATCAATCATCTGGAAACAGTCAATTCAGGCCAGATACTTCTGGATGGAGTTCAGGTGAACCAGCCATTGAGCGGACGCGCTTTCGAGCGCCATATCAATGCCGTGCGCCAGCAGATGGGCATGGTTTTCCAGCACTTCAACCTGTTTCCTCATCTCAACGTGATGGAAAACATCACGCTTGGGCCCATCAAGCTGAAGGGCAAGAGCAGGCCGGAAGCGCAGGAACTGGCTGTTTCTCTTTTGAAGAAGGTCGGCCTTGCCGACAAGGCTTCAATGTATCCGTCGCGTCTTTCGGGCGGGCAGAAGCAGCGTGTGGCCATCGCCCGTGCGCTTGCGATGCAGCCCAAAGTCATGCTGTTCGACGAAGCGACTTCCGCGCTCGACCCGGAGCTGGTCGAAGAGGTCAATCAGGTCATGAAGCAGCTCGCACAGGAACACATGACCATGTTGATCGTGACCCATGAAATGCGTTTTGCCGCCGAGGTTTCCGACAAGGTGCTGTTCATGGACAAGGGTGTCGTGGTCGAGGAAGGCCAGCCGGATGTGATCTTCACCAACCCGGAAAATGAAAGAACGAGAGCGTTCCTGAGAAAGCATCTCAACCAGTAAGTCGGCGTTTGAACCAGATTTGAGAGCCCGTCTGTGCCTTATCCAGGGCGCGGAGACGGGGAACTATTAAGCGAGGAAAGACCGTGGCAACCCCAAATGAATGGAACCCGACCGATCGGGTGCGAGAACTCTCCTATCGCATGGTAAGATGGCCGAGCGAGACGGGAACACCTGACGAGGCGTCCTTCGGTCCGAAGCTTGCCGAGCTTTTGCGCGAGATTCCCTATTTCCAGAAGAATCCAAACGACATTGCCGTTATCGATAGCCACGGTTCGCCGATGACCAAGAATGTCATCGCCGTCGTTCGTGGTGCGGGGCGGCGAGCTCTGGCGCTGGCCGGTCATTTTGACGTGGTCGAGACTGCCAATTATCGCGATTTGAAGCATCTGGCTTTTGAACCGGATGCCTTGCTGGAAGCGCTTTTGGCCGATCTTACCAACCGCCCACTCGCGTCGAATGAGGAAAAGGCGCTCGCTGACTTTCAGAGCGGAAACTATATCCCCGGACGTGGTATGCTCGACATGAAGAGCGGTGTTGCCGCCGGTATCGCGGTATTGGAACGTTTCTCGCAGCTGCCGGATCGCGAAGGTAATCTGATCCTGTTCGCCACACCTGATGAAGAGCGCGGTTCGAGAGGTATGCGCAGCCTGCGCGATGCCTTGCCTGAACTTGCAGAGCGCTGGGGTCTCGATATCGTTGCCGGTATCAATCTGGACGCAACCAGCGATCAGGGCGACGGTTCGGAAGGCCGGGCCATCTATCGTGGCACTATCGGAAAACAGCTTCCTTTTGCCTTCATTGTCGGGCAGCCGTCGCATGCGAGCTATCCGTTCGAAGGCGTCAGCGCTCACCTCATCGCATCGGAAATCATGCGGGCGGTGGAGGCTAATGCAGCCCTTTGCGACACGGCTGATGGTGAAGTTTCGCCACCTCCGATCTGTCTTGAGGCGCGGGATTTCCGTGGCGGCTATGAAGTGACCACGCCGGAACGGACATGGATAGCCTTCAACTGGCTCACTCACTCCATTTCACCCGACGCTTTGTTTCACCGTTTCAAGGCGGTTGTCGGTGAGGCACTGGATCGCGCGATCACGCATTTCAATGTCGAAGCGGCACGCTTTGCAAAGCTCGTCGGTAGCGAGGCGGATGCCAATCACAAGGGACGCATTTTGACTGCGGCCGAGTTGCGCGAGGAAGTTCGGCGCATCGGTGGTGATGCGGCAATCGAACGGATAACCGCACTCGAAGCTGAACTTTCCAGCAGTGACAACCCGCTCCTCATCACGCGGGAGCTTGTCAATGCCATGGTTGCCGAGGCACGTATTACAGGTCCGACGGTTGTTATCGGCTTCGGAAGTCTCGTCTATCCGCATGTTCGCATGGGAGGTGAAACGGCAGACGAACAGCGTTTCGCGGAAGCTTTGGAAACCGCACGCGTCGAGATTGAACGTCAGTTCGACACAACGATCCGATACCGCGAAATCTTCGCCGGTATTTCCGACATGAGCTTCTTCGGGCACGTACCGAATGCAGCGGATAGCGAAATCATCGCAGCGAATACACCGGCGGCTCAGTTCATCGATCGCGCCCATCCGAAGGCACTTTCCTATCCGGTGGTGAATATTGGTCCATGGGGCCGCGAATATCACCAGCGGCTGGAACGGGTCTACGCACCTTATGCCTTTACAGTGCTGCCCCAGTTTCTCTATGGCATTGCTGCGCGCTTCCTGAAATCTTAGAGCGCGTTTCCTTGTCCTTCACCTGGCCTGATTAACCGTGATCGCGATCATGTGAAGGACATCGTCGGCGCTGCAACCGCGTGAAAGGTCGTTGGCGGGTTTGGCAAGGCCCTGGAGCACCGGACCGATAGCCTGCGCACCGCCAATGCGCTGGGCGATCTTGTAGCCGATATTGGCCGCTTCGAGATTGGGAAAGACGAAGACATTCGCATTGCCTTTCAGTGGGGAACCAGGCGACTTCGCATGGCTGATCGCCTCCACGAAGGCGGTGTCGAACTGCAATTCACCGTCGATGCAAAGGTCGGGCCGTGCCGCGCGCACCTTCCGGGTCGCCTCGACCACTTTCGATACACGCTCATGCGCAGCGCTCCCGCCCGTCGAAAAGGAAAGCATGGCAATCGCCGGGTCTTTTTCGGTCAACTGGCGGTAGGATTCCGCCGACTGCATGGCGATATCGGCAAGCTGCGCGGAATCCGGTTCCACCACCAGTCCGCAATCGGCAAAGATGAATGCTCCCTTTTTCTGGTGATGCGACTGGCAGAGCAGCATCAGGAAAAAGCTGGAAACAAGCGATGCCCCTTCCGCCTTGCCGATGATCTGCAAGGCATGGCGCACCACATCGGCGGTGGTTGAAACAGCGCCCGCCACCGTCCCGTCCGCATCGCCCGCGCGCACCATCATGGCGGCAAAGCCGAGCGGCGTTGTTGCCATCGCGGCGGCCTGCTCCTCCGTCATGCCCTTGGCCTTGCGCAGTTCGTAAAGAGCCTGCGCATAATCAGCACTTCTGGCCGATGTCTCGGGATCGATGATATCAATGTTCGATCCGCCGATCTGCCTGCCAATAATCTCCGCCGAACCAAGCAGCGTGATGCGGGCGATGCCCTCGCGGTCGGCGCTGAGCGCCGCGTCGATGATACGCGGGTCTTCTCCCTCCGCCAGCACGATATGGCGCGGGTTCAAACGGGCTTTCTCGAAAATCTTTTCCAGTGGCAGCATGGCTCAAGCTCTCAGAAAGGCCGGGAGTTTTCCTCCCGGCCTGATCGCTGACGGGTTGGCTCAGACAGGCATTTGCGCGCGCATGTCGGCCTTGCTGATGCCGGCCACCACGACCGGCTTTTTCATCGCGTCCCGGCGGAAGGGTTCGCCCAGTTCCTGATTGAGAACGACTTCGATGAAGGTCGTGACCCCCTTGGCCTGCTCATCGATTGCCGTTTGCAGGGCCTCGGTCAGGGCCTGCTGGCTATCGACGGTCACGCCCTTCAGTCCGCAGCCATCCGCCACCTTGGCATAGCTGAGATTAGGGTTGAGCTCGGTGCCGACGAAATTATTGTCGTACCACAGCGTCGTGTTGCGCTTTTCTGCACCCCATTGATAGTTGCGGAAAATGACCATGGTGATGGCTGGCCAGCCCTTGCGCCCGATGGAGGTCATTTCGTTCATCGAGATACCAAACGCCCCGTCGCCGGCAAAACCCACGACCGGTGTTTCCGGCTGGCCGATCTTGGCGCCGACGATGGACGGAAAGCCGTAGCCGCAGGGGCCGAACATGCCCGGCGCCAGATATTTGCGGCCATGTTCGAATGTCGGATAGGCGTTGCCAATGGCGCAATTATTGCCGATATCCGTCGACATGATCGCATTTTTCGGCATGGCCGCCTGAATGGCCCGCCATGCCTGACGCGGCGACATGCGGTCTTTCTCGCGCTCGCGCGCATCCGCGTTCCATTGCGTGCCTGGATCGTCATCCTCGTGATCCATGGACGAAAGCTGCTGGAGCCAGGCGGATTTGCGCTGGTGAACGAGTTGCTTGCGCTCCTCGCGGCCTTCATTTCCGGCATTGGCGCCAAGCTGGTCCAATATCTGCCGGGCGACCTGTTTTGCGTCGCCGCAAATGCCAACCGTGATCTTCTTGGTGAGGCCGATGCGATCCGGATTGATATCGACCTGAATGATCCTGGCATCCTTCGGCCAATAGTCGATACCGTAGCCCGGCAGGGTCGAGAACGGATTGAGGCGGGTGCCGAGCGCCAGAACCACATCCGCTTTCGCAATCAGTTCCATCGCAGCCCTGGAGCCGTTATAGCCGAGTGGGCCGACCGAAAGCCGATGGCTGCCGGGGAAGGCGTCATTATGCTGATAGCCGCAGCAGACCGGCGCATCGAGTTTTTCGGCAAGGGCGATGGATTCCGGTATTGCCCCGCCGATGACGACACCGGCACCATTGAGAATGACCGGGAATTTTGCTTCGGTCAGGATTTTTGCAGCCTCGGCAATGGCCTCGCGCCCGCCGCTCGGGCGCTCCAGGCGCACGATCTGCGGCAGATCCACATCGATCACCTGCGTCCAGAAATCCCGCGGCACGTTGATCTGCGCCGGTGCGCAGCCGCGCCATGCCTTTTCGATAACACGGTTCAGCACTTCAGGAATGCGGGTGGCATCGCGCACCTCTTCCTGATAGCAGACCATTTCCTCGAACAGCGCCATCTGGTCCACTTCTTGAAAGCCGCCCTGGCCGATGGTCTTGTTGGCGGCCTGCGGCGTCACCAGCAGCATGGGCGTGTGGTTCCAGTAGGCGGTCTTGATGGCGGTGACGAAGCCCGTCACGCCCGGTCCGTTCTGGGCGATCGCCATGCCCATCTTGCCGGTCACACGGGTATAACCGTCGCAGATCAATGCTGCGTTGGTTTCATGGGCGCAATCCCAGAAAGTGATACCCGCCTTTGGAAACAGATCGGAAACCGGCATCATGGCCGATCCGATAATCCCGAATGCATGTTCTATCCCATGCATCTGCAAAACCTTCACGAAGGCTTCTTCCGTCGTCATTTTCATGGCGCATCCCTTTCCTTGCAATTCAGAGAACTTCGTCTTTCAGCGCATACCAGCGGTACATGGCGCGCTGGCCTATGCGCCTGAATGGCGTCAACATGCCGTAACTCGGCAATTCGGAGGTGAAGATCGGCAGGTCCAGGCCCTGTCCGCGACCGGCCATGAGCTGTGCGACGCGGCGTCCGGCCTGTGCCGAATACATGACGCCGTTGCCGCCATAGCCCATGGCATAATAGATTTCCTGTGCCGGGTCGGGCCGATAGATGCGGGGCATCATGTCGTGGCTGACATCGACCCATCCCCACCATGAATAATCGATCCCGATGCCGGTGAGCGCCGGGAATTTCCGGTAGAGGCCGGAAAGCAGCAGATCGTAATGTTTCGGGTTTGGTGCATCGGCCCCGGTAATGGCGCTGCGACTGCCGATCTGCATCCGCCCGTCGGGGAGGAAGCGGTAGTAATGGCGAAGCGTGCGCGTGTCCGTCAGCGGAATGCCGGTCTTGGGACCACAGGCCTCGATTTCATCCGCCGTCAGCGGGCGTGTCACGACCGAATTCGACAAGACCGGCATCAGCCGATAACGGGTCAGGGGATGCAGGCCGGGCGAGGTATAGCCCGCCGTTGCAAAACAGACCTGCCGCGCCTTGACCGTCCCGTTCGGCGTGTTGAGATGGTAGACATTGCCGTTCCTGCGGCAACTCAGCACCGGGCTTGCCGTGTGCACCTTCGCGCCAAGCTTGCGGGCAAGCCTGAGATAGCCGAAGGCAAGCTTTGCAGCATGGATGCCGATACCGTCCGGTTCGTACATTGCGCCGCGGGCTTCCTGATCGCGGATGAAATCGCTATGGATTTCCTCGCGGCCCACCATGCGGGTGCCATAGCCGAAAACCTCGTTCAGCAGGCGGGATTCCTTCTCCAGAGCGGGCAGCACCTTGTCGCGATGGGCGATGTAGAGATGGCCGCCATCCTGCGGATCGCAATCGATTTCCGGCTCCGCGATCAGGGCGCGAAAGAGATCGAACCCTTCGGCGATTTCCCGGTGCAGCTTGCGCGCGACATCCACGCCCCAGCGCTCGATCCATTGGGACCGCTTGAGCCGACCGGCAGAAATCTGCGCCTGACCGCCATTGCGGGTGCTGCACCCCCAGGCCACGCCGTTCGCCTCCAGAACCGTCGCCTTGATGCCGTGGTCGCGGGCGAGGTGGATCGCGGCAGAAAGCCCGGTATAGCCCGAACCGACAATCACGACATCGGCATCGACATCGCCGCGAATGGGCCCGTCATCTTCCGGTGCGGGGCCTGCCGTGCCGATCCAGTAGGTCGGCGCGTAGTCACGGCCTTGTCCGGGCGTTTTCGAAACCACCGGATCATAGGCGGGGTCGAATGGCTGGGCGGCGGAGAAACTGTTGAGAGCGTGGGTATCCATATGTCGGTCCTCCAGATCACCGACGGACATTGTTGGGGCTTACGCCTTCAGCAAAGGCCGGTTCTTGCGGAATGCCTGTTTGCGGACGATCCTGCCGTCGCGCTGTGTGAAGAGATCGCAGCCCTCAGCCTCGACGCGCGCGCCATTGACATCGGTTCCGCGAAAGGTCCATTCGGACACGGCCCGGTCGCCGCTCACGAAATGGCTGTGTCCATCCCATTGCGCATCGGGCATCGCAGCCCATACGCCGGAAAAAGCCCTGGCAATGGCGTCCTTGCCTTCGATGCGGGTGCCGTAAGCTTCCTCGCCGCCAATGGTGTTGAACACGCAATCATCGGCGAAAAAGGCCATGATCGCGTCGATGTCATGCCGGTTGAAGGCGTCGAAGAGGTCGGAAAAATGTTTCTCTGTGAGGGGTCCGGCGGACATTCGGCTGCTCCTTGATGCGTGTGATATCTGCCCTGATTTCGGGCAAAGCTTGCCCGTGGCGCGGCAGGACTGCCGCGCGATCGATATTGCGAGTAGGAATTCGGTCGGGCTGTTACAGCGGTTGCATCGCCATCAGATCTTGCCCTTCCATGGGATGAGAACCTTTTCCATGTAGCGGATCAGAAGGTCGAAGGCGAAGGCGAAGACCCCGATCACGATGATGCCCATGATGACGGTGTCGCTGGCCAGAAACTGCGCCGCATTGAGCACCATGAAGCCGAGGCCGCGATTTGCCGCCACCATTTCCGCGGCAACCAGCGTGGTCCAGCCCACACCGATGCCGATGCGCATGCCGGTGAAGATTTCGGGCATGGCTGCTTTCATGATGACCTGCGTTATCACCTGCGTCCGGGATGCGCCCATGGCATAGGCGGCGTGAATCTGTTCCGTTGAGACCGAGCGGACGCCGGCCCTGGCCGCAATCGCCATCGGCGCGAAGATCGCGAGGAAGATGAGGAACACCTTCGGGAATTCACCGATCCCGAGCCAGATGATGATCAGCGGCAGATAGGCAAGCGGCGGCAGCGGGCGGTAAAACTCGATGATCGGATCGAGAACCCCACGCGCGAAGCTGCTCATGCCCATCATGATGCCGATGGGAATTGCCGTGACGCAGGCAATCGCGAAGGCCCCCAATACGCGGCCAAGGCTGACGAGCGTGTGTTCGGTGAGCGTCGAGTTTGCCACGCCGTCGGTCATGGCGACCATGAACTTGCCGTAGACCGCGAAGGGAGAGGGGAGAAACAGCGGTTTGACCCAGCCCATCCCCGTTACGAGAAACCAGAGCCCCAGCAGGATCAATGCGGTTACGAGGCTGATGAAGCCGCTATTGCCGTCGCCGGGGGCGCCATAGATTTTACCCGGTTTGACTGGTCTTGCCCGAGTTACAAACTCAAGCATGGACCAGTTCCGGGTTTCCTGATGCACGTTCATCGCCATAGATAATCCCCAGAATTGTCTCACGCATCTTGATGAAGTCGGGACTGGATTTGACGGCGCGCGCGTCACCGCATTCCAGAAAGCGTCGATTGAAATCCAGATCGTAGGTATGGGTGATCCGGCCCGGACGCGGCGACATGACGATCAGCCGCGAACCGAGGAACAGGGCCTCTTCAACGCTGTGCGTGATGAAGAAGAACATTTTGTTGGTCAGTTGCCATACCCGCAAAAGCAATTCCTGGATCGTCTCGCGGGTCAGCGCATCGAGTGCTGCCATGGGCTCATCCATGAGCAGCATTGCCGGGTCGCAGGTCAGGGCGCGGGCAATCCCCACGCGCTGCTGCATGCCGCCGGAAAGCTGGTAGATCTTGTGATTGTGAAAATCCTGCAGGCCGACCAGCGCCAGGTTTTTGGTGGCGCGCGCACGGCGTTCCGCCTTTGGAACCCCCTGTAGCTTGAGGCCAAATTCGGTGTTGTCGATCACATTGAGCCAGGGAAGCAGCGCATGTTTCTGGAACACGACGCCCCTGTCGGCGCCGGGGCCGCGCACCGGCCTTCCGCCCAGCGTGATTTCGCCGGATGACGGGATCATGAACCCCGCCATCAGATTGAGAAGCGTGGTCTTGCCGCAGCCGGACGCGCCAAGCGCCACCACGAAATCCCCGCTGTCGATCCGCAGATTGACGCCCTTCAGCGCAATCACGGCTTCTTCCACATAAAGACCGGGATAGGTCAGACTGACATTCGATACGTTCAAGGTTTCCATGACGTCACCTTTCGGGAACGAAGGAGCGGTTCCGGCATGAACCGGAAGTCACGACTGTGCTGGAACCGTCTCGGTTCAGCGGCTCGCCCGAGGGCCTGCCGCTGGCGGAGGCGCTTGAATTACTTCACGTAATTACTTCGCGGCGGCTTCGGCAAAACTGCCGTTGACGTTGCCGCTATAGTCATCCAGAGCCTGGTCTAGCTGTTTCTGGTCGACGAGGAATTTCGCGCTCTGGGTGATGGATTTGAGCGCCCCGCT
This sequence comes from Brucella anthropi, assembly GCF_046630315.1. GTDB lineage: Bacteria > Pseudomonadota > Alphaproteobacteria > Rhizobiales > Rhizobiaceae > Brucella > Brucella anthropi_A. The sequence goes on from NZ_LQBD01000013.1 coordinate 53,145, forward strand.
ATCCTTGCCGCCGCCGAGCCAGGTCGGGGAGGCCTGTTCCTCCACTGTGGGGAAGGACAATAATGCGAGCGCGCCCGGTATGTCGGCGGCATTGCCGCCGATCAGCTTGACCATACCCTTGACCTGGTCGGAATCTGCCGTCCACTGGCCGCCATTGGCCTTGTAGTCGGCATAGGCATCCTTGAGCACCGCGGCAAAGGCGGTCATGAATTTCGGGTTTTCGCTGGCGAAGCTCTTGTCCACCACCAGCCCGTCGAAGGTCGGAACGCTTTTCGCGCCGATTTCTTCCGAATTGGCGATTTCCTTGCCCGTCTTGAGGATTTCGGAAAGCGCCGGCGGCCAGACATAGGCCGCATCGATGTCGCCGCGCTGCCAGGCGGCAACGATCTGCGGCGGCGTCATGTTGAGGATTTCCGCTTCGCGCGGATTGATCTTCCAGACGTCGTTCATGCCGACCAGAAGATGAAAGTGCGAGGTCGAGACAAATGGCACGCCGATCTTCTTGCCCTTGAGGTCTTCCGGCTTTTCGATGCCGGAACCTTCGCGCGCCATCAGGGCCTCCGATTTGCCGATATTATCGAGAATCCAGAAGAGTTGAAGGTCCACGCCGCGTGTGGCGGCTGCGGCAATGCCCGTCGAGCCGATCACGCCGATGGGCACGTTGCCCGATGCAAGTGCCGTTGAAATATCGCCGCCCGATGCAAACTGGCGCCAGTCGATCTTGTATCCGGATTCCTTGGCTGCCGCGTCGAATTTCCCATTGGCAATGGCGGTCAGAAAAGGCCCGACGATCTGCTGATAGCCGACCACGACCGTGGTTTCGGCATAGGCCGCCGAGGTGGAAAGTGCCACGGCCGAAAATAGCACCACCCGTTTTATGTTGTTGAAATAGTTCATGGAGTTCCCCTTCCATTTAAGAACCATGCCTGACTTGGTCACGACTGCTGGCGTTTTCCGCCAATCTCCAGTTCCGGTTACGAACGATAGCCATCTCATCAAATTTGCCTTATATCCAGTTGGAATAGTCAATAAGTCCAGTTTGGCAATCGAGATGGCGTTCCCCAAAATGCGGGCACGCGCCAACTCTAGCGTCGAAATTATTCCACGGGGAGAAACAGAAAGAAGAAACACTATTGCCAAGTGGAGCCATAAAAAGAAAAACTGACGCAGACCGGGTTGAAATTTTCTGATTTGCTAATGGGGTGGAAATTTGGATGCCGTTTCTCCAACGATTTTCTTCATAGATGGAGAACGAAATACAGGATTGCAGGCGCAAATCCGTGAAGCGACGGTATCCTCTATACTGTCCGGCGCAGTATTGCCGGGCGCGCGCATGCCATCCACGCGCGGCCTTGCGGATTATCTGAAGGTTTCCCGTCTGACGGTAACGCTCGCCTATCAGGAGCTGGTCTCGCAAGGTTATCTGGAGGTGCGGTCCCGCAGTGCCTATCACGTGGCCGCAAAGCCGCCGGTCAGCCGGCCAGACCAGAATAATCCGCAGTCGCCCGATATCGCCGTGGACTGGTCGTCAAAGCTGCGGCAGGGTTTTAATATTGCCAAGACGATCCGCAAGCCGCTCGATTGGCGGCGTTACCGATACCCGTTTCTCTATGGCCAGATGGACCAGACCCTGTTCGATCTCGCCGCATGGCGCGATTGTGCCCGGCGCGCTCTGGCGCGCGAGGATTTCATCCTCATGGCAGGCGATTTCGCTGCCGCCGACGATGTGGAACTCGTCAACTATATCCGCTCGCGCACGCTGCCAAGCCGCGGAATACGCGCCGAACCGGACGAAATTCTGGTCACGGTCGGCGCGCAGAATGCGCTCTGGATCATCAGCCACCTCTTGTTGACCAGGCGGTCGCATGTCGTGTGCGAGAACCCCGGTCATCCCGATATCAGCGCCACTTTGCATCTGACCGGCGCACGGGTGACGGCATTGGATGTCGATGAAGGCGGCTTGCCGCCGGAATTGCTGCCGGAGGGCATCGATGCGGTCTTCGTGACACCCAGCCACCAATCCCCGACCGCCGCCACCATGCCGCGGGCGCGGCGTATTGCGCTTCTGGAGGCGGCAGCCGAACGCGATTTCGTCATCGTCGAGGATGATTATGAATTCGAGATGAGCTTTCTCCAGCCGCCGACACCGGCGCTGAAATCGCTCGATCAGTATGGCCGCGTTCTCTATGTGGGCAGCTTTTCCAAGTCGCTGTTTCCCGGACTTCGGCTCGGCTATCTGGTTGCGCCTGCGCCTGTCATCCGCGAGGCGAGGGCGCTGCGCGCGCTCATGTTGCGCCATCCGCCTGGCCATTTGCAGCGAACAGCGGCCTATTTTCTGGCGCTTGGCCATTACGATGCGGTCATCCACCGAATGCGGATCGAATATCACAAGCGTCACATCGTCATGATCGAGGCTCTCGATCGCGAAGGATTGAAAATCGCCGGCAAGTCGGGTTTCGGCGGCACGGCATTCTGGATCGAAGGACCGGAAGGCATGGATGCCGACAAGCTTGCGCGCGATCTGCGCGAGGATGGCGTATTGATCGAATCGGGCTCGCCGTTCTTCTGGAGCGATGACCGGCCGTGCCGCTATTTCCGCATCGCCTATTCCTCCATTCCGATCAACCGCATTGCGGAGGGTATCGAACTTCTGGCCCGGCGCATGCGGCAAATCTTGTAGCTCTGGGAACGCCTGGGTTCAGCCTGCGTTCATGTGGATTGCGATAACGGATTTGTGAAATCGCCGGAATTTGTCCCAATTCGATGGATACCGCTTTCGGCTCTACGGCGTCGTTCCCCGCAGATCTGCGGACAAAACGCATATCGATTCCGCTTTCCGGAAGGAGAAGGATTTATGTCTATTCGTTCCAGGCTTCTTGCGACTGTTGCCGTGCCGGTTTTGTCGGCCTCCATTTTCGCGCAACCCGTACTGGCGGAGACGCCGACGGCTCCAATCCTGCTTGCGCAGGAAAGCGGAGGACAGCCCTCCGACGAATTGTTGCAACAGCAACAGCGTGAGGTGGAAGAACAGCAGAGGGCCGCCGAACGCGAAGCGCAGAGGCAAGCCGAGGAGCAACAGAAGGCAGCAGAGCGCGAAGCGCAGAGCCAGGCTGAAGAACAGGCGAGACAGGCCGCCGAGCAGAAAAAAGCCGAAGAGGAAGCCCAGCGTCAGCGTGAACAACAGCAGAAGGCTGCGGAAGAGGAGTTACGCCGGGCGGAAGAACAGCAGAAAGCCGCCGAGCGCGAAGCGCAGAAGCAGGCTGAGGAACAGGCGAGACAGGCCGCCGAGCAGAAAAAAGCCGAAGAGGAAGCCCAGCGTCAGCGTGACCAGCAGCAGAAGGCTGCGGAAGAGGAGTTACGCCGGGCCGAAGAACAGAAGAAGGGGGATGAAGAGGCAGCACGCAAGGCGGCTGAGCCGCAGGAACAGCCCGCGCCGGTCGTCGAGAAGCCGGTAGAAGAAGCGCCGGCAGCGCAGCCGGAAGCCAAACCTGAAAAGCCTGTATCGGAAGAACCAGCCAAACAGGCCGAACAGCCTGTGAAGGAAGCTCCGGCACAGGAAGCGGAAAAGCCAGCCGAACAACCGGCACAAACATCTCCGGTAACGCCGCCGCAGAAGAAGCCAGCGGAAGAGTCCATCGTGGAGCATCCCGAAGAAGTCCCGCCGCAAGAGCCGAAAGCAGCGCAAGAGCCGAAAAAGGAGACGCAGCCCGCACAGCCGGTCGAGCAGCCCCAATCAACCGAAGGTCAGCAAGAACCGGCACCGAAGATTGTCGACCAGCGTTCGACCGAGGAAAAGCAGGAGATTGCAAAAGACCCGGCCAGGACGGATGATACGGTTGTCCTGCCGGTTGAAAATGGTGCAGCCATTCTCGACAGCGACAAGGATGCCGACAATTCCGGCGGAACCCAGTCGCGCGAGGAACGCCGCAAGCAGCGTGAACAGCAGCGTTCGGCTGAGGAAAATGCTCCGCCGCCCGCAAACGATGCGGCGGCCCAGGTCGCCATTCCCGAGGCGGTCAAGGCTGCGCTCCCGCAGAAGATCGAGGCCAATCTCAAGGAAGAGGGCACCCGGATCAAGGAAGCCCCGGTTTTTGCCGTGCCGGAAACCACCAACATCATCAACAATACGGTGGTGAACAATACGGTCGTCAACAACACTACGGTCAATAATGTGACTAATAATGTTGCGAACGTCAAAGTGGTCGAGCAAGTGGATAATCGCGTCATTCTCGATGTGGGCGACCGCATTTTTGTTCGCGGCGATGACCGTCCGAGGCTGCGCCGCGATGCGGAGCGGACCTATTACGACGAACTGCCGCGCGGGCGCACCCGCGAAACCATCGTTCGTCCCGGCGGATACCAGATCGTTACGGTTTATGATCGTTACGGCGACATTCTCCAGCGTTCCCGTATCGACCGGGACGGCAATGAATATCTGATGATCTATGCGCCCGAATATGATGATAATCCGCGCGCCTCGATCGTGGATGTGGGTTATGAACTGCCGCCCATGCGCCTGACCATTCCGGTGCGGGATTACATTATCGATGTAGCGGACGATCCGGATCGCGATTTCTATGATTTCCTTGCCCAGCCGCCGGTCGAACGCGTGGAACGTGTCTATACAATCGACGAGGTTCGCCATTCCGCCCGCCTGCGCGACAAGGTGCGTCGCATCGATCTGGATACGATCCACTTCGCGACGGGCAGTGCCGAAGTCTCGCTGTCGCAGGCCAAGACCTTGCGCAAGGTTGCGACCGCCATGCAGAAGGTGCTGGCAAAAGACCCCGGCGAAACCTTCTTCATCGAAGGGCACACGGATGCCGTCGGATCGGATCGGTCCAACCTTGTCCTTTCCGACAAGCGCGCTGAATCGGTCGCGAGCCTTTTGACGGAAGTTTATGACATTCCGGCAGAAAACCTTGTCACGCAGGGTTATGGCGAACGCTTCCTGAAAATTCGCACGCAAGCCGCCGAACAGGAGAACCGCCGTGTCACGATCCGCCGCGTGACGCCGCTCGTCCGCCCGGTCGCGCAGCGCTGAACAAAAAGCCCCGGATGCGGCTTTCGCATCCGGGTCTTTCAATGCCGAAATATCGGTTCAGGCGATTTTGGTCTGGATCGCTGTCACGCTGTCCAGCACCTGTTCGCTCATCGGGCGCGGCTTGACTGCGGCGATCTGCACCATCAATTCCGCGATCCTGTCTGCATCGACAACGCCGCATTCGTAAATCTGGATGATTTCGCGGGCCATCTCATCCTTGTGCGGTGAGGTGATCGGGCAACGTGCCATCGCCTCGCACGACTTCACATAAGCCGCCTGGAGCTGTTCCAGCTCAACGGCCTTGAAACGTCCGAAGTAATAATCTCTCGAAAACGGCATTCTATTGCATTCCGCAGATGGCAGACGGACAGATCGTTCCATTCGAAGGCCTACAAAGTCTTGCGATCCGCTATACTGAAGGACAGCCGATTGCAAAGTCTTATAACCTGCAATTGTTTCGTTTATGTAAACTATTCGGCCCGCGCCCTCTCTGGCAAGCGTGACGTGTCGCGGCTTCGACGAGAAGCGCATCAGACCCGCGCAAGTTCAAGCCTTGCAACCATTTCGGCAATCTTGTCCGGGTCATGTTCGCCGGATTCATAGGCCCGGATGATCGCGCGTGCGAGCGCTTCCCTGCTTTCGTGGGTGATGACACAATGCTCCAGCAACAGGCAGCAACGATTAAAGGCGGCCTGAAGCACATGAAGATCGTCCGGCGCGTATGTTCCCTGATATCTGGTGCCGCGAAATGGCATGGTCGCCTCCCCCGTTTTTCTGATTGAAGCCCCAAATTCGAGGGAATGCAACAGATCGTTTCATGACAGCGACCTCGGGCGGATCACGATAGTGTTTCTGGTAATCCGGTGATTTCGAACACAGATGGAGATAATCTCCGGTTTTCGCGTCGCCGGGCCTGAAAGCCCGCTATAAGGGCGTTGAAAGCTGGTTGAAAGCTTGCCTGCGCTAACCATTCAAGACCGATTGAGGAATCGGGATCAGGAGGGGCCCGGCTTTGCCGGGTCGACAGGAGCTCTCGGAGGAGCATAAATGAAAATCTCTATCAATTCATGCCGTCATCTGTTTGGCGCGGCCGTTATTGGCGGCGCGATGGTGCTTGGCGCAGGCGCGGCCCATGCCGAAAAGCTGACCGTGATCGTGGGCGGCATGGAAAAGCAGATTTACCTTCCCGCAGTGCTGACGGAAAAGCTCGGCTATTTCAAGGATGAGGGTCTTGATGTCGAGCTGATCAACAGCCGCGCCGGCGTGGATGCGGAAAACGAACTTTTGGCCGGTGCGGCCCAGGCCGTCGTCGGTTTTTACGATCACACGATCGACCTGCAATCGAAGGGCAAGTTCATCCAGTCCATCGTTCAGTTCAGCCAGGCGCCGGGCGAGGTGGAGCTGGTATCCAGCAAATATGCCGATGCGATCAAGTCGCCCGCCGATTTCAAGGGCCACACGCTGGGCGTCACGGGTCTGGGCTCTTCCACGGACTTCCTGACCCAGTATCTTGCCATGCGCAATGGCCTGAAGCAGGGCGATTACACGCTGCTGCCGGTCGGAGCGGGCAATACATTCATTGCCGCGTTCAAGCAGGATGCCGTGCAGGCCGGGATGACCACCGATCCGACTGTCGCCAATATGCTCAAAAGCGGCGATGCCAAGGTGCTGGTCGATATGCGCACGCCGGACAAGACCATCGAGGCGCTTGGCGGGCCTTATCCGGCAGCATCGTTCTATGTGCAGAGCGCCTGGCTTGAGACGCATAAGGAAGACGCACAGAAGCTTGCCAATGCTCTGGTCAAGACCATGCGCTACATCGCTTCGCACAGCGCCGAGGAAATCGCCGACCAGATGCCCAAGGATTACTATGTCGGCGACAAGGACCTTTATGTGAAGGGACTTGCCGAGGGCAAGGCGCAGTACACGCCGGATGGCCGGATGCCGAAAGATGGCCCTGAAACCGTGCTCAAGGTTCTGGCAACCTTCAAGAAGCCGCTTCAGGAAAAGCAGGTCGACCTGTCGAAGACCTTCACGACCGAGTTCGTGGACAAGGCCAACGCAACGCTCGATGCTGCGAAGTAAGCCGCTCGACTGACGTTCGCATGAACGTCAGTCCCGCTGCCTTCAACAAATTCAACCGCATTGCAGGCGCGCAATAACAAAGTATTGCGCGCGGGCGGTGCCGCATATCCGCGAGGACCCCATGCTGATGGAAGCCCCTAAAACCATTGCGCGTGAGAAAGCTGCTGCAATCGCGCTCAACAATGTGACCCGCCGTTTCGTCACCCCGGATGGCAAGATGATGACGGCATTGCGCGATTTCACGATGAATGTCGCGCAAGGTGAATTTGCCTGTGTCGTCGGCCCGACTGGCTGCGGCAAGTCGACGACGCTCAATCTTGTGACCGGCCTTGCAAGGCCGAGTGCCGGCGAGGTTCGCCTGATGGGCAAGCCCATCGAAGGCATTAGCCCCGATATCGGTTTCGTGTTTCAGGCGGATGCGCTTTTTCCCTGGCTCAATGTCATCGACAATGTGAGCGCCGGTCCGCGCTACCGCGGCATGGGCAAGGAAGAGGCTTATGAAAAGGCACGCAGCTGGATCGCCCGTGTCGGCCTGGCCCGCTTTGAAAAGCACTATCCGCATCAATTGTCCGGCGGCATGCGCAAGCGCGTGGCGCTGGCGCAGACCTTTATCAACGAGCCGAAAATCCTGCTTATGGATGAGCCTTTCAGCGCGCTCGACGTGCAGACGCGTACGCTGATGCAGGGTGAATTGCTCGATCTCTGGCAGCAGTCCGGCGCATCCGTCATCTTCGTCACGCATGATCTTGAGGAAGCCATTGCGCTGGCCGACAAGGTCTATGTGCTGACCGCCGGTCCGGCCACGGTCAAGAGCGTCTATGACATCGATATTCCGCGTCCGCGCGTCATGGAGGACATCCGCTATGACAGCCAGTTCGTCGATATCGCCAAGGTCATCTGGGACGATCTGCGCGAGGAAGTGCAGATCGGCCAGAAGCGCGCACTGGCGAACGGAAACTAGAGCACATTTCGATCTGATAAATCAGATCGGCGCTCTAATGGTTTGTTTTGAACCGCGCATCTTGTCCGAAAACCGTTTCACACTTTCCGGGATGCGCTCTCATCGGAGAAAACGATATGACAACCCAAACTCTCTCCGCGTCAGCAAATTTGCAGGCCAATGCAAGCGGTGACGAACTTGCACGCACCGAAGCAAAGTTTCGCGCCGATATGCGCCGCCGCCGCACGGTGGTCATCCTCGTGCGCCTGGCCATTCTCGTCGCCGTTCTGGGCGGTTGGGAACTGGGTGCGCGCACCGGCCTGATCGATCCATTCTTCTTCGCAAGTCCCTCCGGCATTGCCGACCAGATATGGATATGGATCACGGAAGGCACCTCACAGGGGCCGCTTTCCGAACAGATCATCGTCACGCTTGAGGAAACCGCGCTCGGCTTCCTGATCGGCGCGGTGGGCGGCGTCATCTGCGGCATCCTGCTTGGCCGCAACAAGTTCCTCGCCGACGTGTTCTCGATCTATATCAAGATCGCCAATTCCATCCCGCGCGTCGTGCTGGGTTCGATCTTCATCATCGCGCTCGGCCTTGGCATGGCCTCCAAGGTGGCGCTCGCCGTCGTCATGGTGTTCTTCGTGGTCTTCGCCAATGCGTTTCAGGGCGTGCGCGAAGCCGACCGCGCGCTGATTGCCAATGCGCAGATTTTGGGTGCATCGCGATCGCAGATCACACGCACCGTCATCGTGCCGTCGGCCATGAGCTGGATTCTGGCAAGCCTTCATGTGAGCTTCGGTTTCGCGCTCGTCGGCGCGGTCGTCGGCGAGTTTCTCGGTGCCAAGAAGGGCGTCGGCCTGATGATTTCAACGGCACAGGGCACGTTCAATGCCAATGGCGTCTTTGCAGCCATGGTCATTCTGGCGGTTCTGGCGCTTGTGGTGGAATACGTCATCACACTGGTCGAAAACCATTTGGTGAAATGGCGTCCGCAGGCGCTTTCCGAACAGGGAAGCTGATAGCCGGGTAAAGCCAATTGCGTCAGGCGGCGGGCAGGGTGACAGTCACCGTAAGCCCGCCGCCTTTCGTTTGCGAAAGCGCGACATGGCCGCCCGCCGCATCCGCGACCTCGCGCACGATGGCAAGGCCGAGCCCGCTTCCATCCGCGACCGTGCCCGGCACACGATAGAAACGTTCGAAAACATGTTCATATTCGCTCATCGGGATGCCGGGCCCATTGTCCTCGACCCGGATATGGATTACCTGCCCATCCCGATCGACCGCAAGTGTTACCCTGCCGCCTTCGGGCGTATAGGTGAGGGCGTTATCGACCAGATTGACGATCATCTCGCGCAGCATCGTGCCATCACCGGAAATGACGGCTTTCGGCACTTCGAGCTCGAAGCCGAGATCGATCCTGCGGGCGAATGCCTTGCCTGCGAGGCTTTCCAGAATTTGCTGTCCTGCTTCGGCAAGATCGACACGGTCGGCGCGCGGGCGCCTGCTGCCCGGTTCGGCACGCGACAGCGTCAGCAATTGTCCGGCCAGCCTGGATAGCTGCATGGCCGTGTTCTTGATGCCTGCCAGAACGTCCCTGCGGTCGTGTTCATCGGTTGCCCGTTCAGCGAAGCTGGCCTGTGTGGAGAGCGTGGCAAGCGGCGTGCGCAACTGATGGGCCGCATTCTGGATGAAACGGTGCTGTGCCGACATTTGCCTGCGCACGCGTTCCATATATTGGTTCAGCGCCGTGACGAGCGGTCGAAGTTCGCTCTGGACCGTCTGCGGATCGAAAGGCTCCAGCTCGGAAGTGCGATTGCGGACTTCATTGCGAAGCCGGATCAGCGGACGCAACACAAAGCGCAGGCCCAACAGCGACAGGGCGCCGGCCACGACGATGAGCAGCGATTGCTCCAGCACGGAGTTCAGCCACAGGTCCCGCTGCATGGCTGTATAGCCTGCAAGCGTGACACCCACGACCACATCGACCGCCTGCGGCAGATCGGGCGGTGCGGCAACGGGGTGGCGCAGGACGACCAGACGCAAGGGATGATTGCGATAGGTGCCCTTATAATGGAGCGGGTCGTAATTGGCGATCTCGGCCGGTTTCGGCAAATCGGGAAATCCCGCCAGCAGATGCCCGTCGGACGTCTCGACGCGATAATAGACCCGGTCGCCATATCCCGTTGAAAACATCTCCAGCGCCACCGGCGGAATGACGGCATCGATGGCATTGTGTGAAGCGGCGGTTGCTTCGCCGATGGCGCGGGCGGAAGCCGTCAGCATCCGGTCGGACACGATGCCGGCCATGTTTTCCGAGGCGCGCCATGCGGTCCACAGATTGATCCCGGCGACAACGAGCAGCGGGATCACGATCCACGACACAAGTTGTGCGCGCAGGCTTCGGGAAAGGCGGGGAAACAGCCGTGTCATCTCAAATCGCTTCGCGCAGCAGATAGCCGAGCCCGCGCAAGGTCACGATTTCGGCCTTGCTGCCTTCCAGTTTTTTGCGCAGACGATGGATGTAGATCTCAATGGCGTTTTCGTCGGTCTCGCTGTCGAAATCATAGATGCCCTGAACGAGCGCCGATTTGCTGACGGTGGTTCCGATCCGCCTGAGAAGCTGTTCCAGAACCGCATGTTCCTTAGGCGCCAGTGACAGCGGGTCATCGCAGAGGGAGAAAAGCCGGGTGTTGGTGTCGAAACGCAGCAGGCCGCAGCTCACCACCGGGGCGGTCTTCTGGCTCGCGCGGCGCAAATGCGCGCGGATGCGCGCTTCCAGTTCGCTGAGCTCAAAAGGCTTTGCCAGATAATCGTCGGCCCCCGCGTCGAGGCCGCGAATCCGCCCGTCGAGACTTGCATTGGCGGTGAGGATGATGACGGGAACCTCATTGCCCCGGCCACGAATATGTTCCAGCACGTCAAGCCCGGTCCTGTCTGGGAGGCCGAGATCGAGGATCACCAGATCATATCGGGTGAAGGCGAGTGCCTGTTCCGCGTCGCCCGCGTCGTGCACGGTGTCGACGCTATAATTCGACTGTTGCAGGCTTTTTGCCAGCCAGTTTGCGAGAGTGAGATTGTCTTCGACGAGCAGAATACGCATGGCTGACGATGATCGTGGTTTCAGTTCCGGGTCAAGAAGCTTGGCCCGTAATTCGATGAATCGGATGAATATCTTTCCCCATTTCAGCAGACATATCGGCAATTTGTCGGGAAAACCTCCCATATTGCAGGAATTCACGATAATTTTGAGCACTATCACGGCTATCCTTCGCCATCGGCCTCGGGTAACGCTCGGTACAGCTGCGGGGTCAAGGGAGGGAAATGGAAGGCGGCAGCCGGTTTCAATCGGATGTACTGGTGCGGATGCGCGAATTGCGGGCATAAAACTGCCGGAAAAGACGCAAATTCGCGTCGCATCCACGATCTGCCCTTGCGAGAGCCGGGCCCCGGTTCTATCAGCATCATCAAAAATCGAAGCTTGAGACAGGTTCGGCAGTTCTTTTGCCGGACAGCCAACATCCGGCTAAGATCGAGAAAACAAGACAGGATCGCGAATACGGCTCGGCGGAACCGTTTTCGTCGATCCCATACCGGACAGCGTTCAACCCGCTCTGCCCGAAACCGCAAAATGATGCGGGCGGACAGACAGATTTCGAAAATTGAAATGACATTCAATCTCCCAATCCCAACAGGGCCTGACGCATCATGAAGCAGATGGGCTTTCTCGATATTCTGAGCTTCGGGCCGGACGGCTGGGGCTATGTGCTGATGATGGGCGCACTGGTGAGCGTCGCGCTTGCCGTTCTGGGCTTCCTGCTTGGCGCCGCCATCGGTGTTCTGGCCGCCTGGGCGAAGATTTCCGGCGGGCGCACGCTGCGCGCCGTCGCCGACGGCTACACCACGATCATTCGCGGCATTCCGGACCTTCTCGTCATCTATCTGTTCTATTTCGGCGGCAGCGCGGCAGTCACGGCGCTCGGCAAATATTTCGGCGCGGAAGGTTTCATCGGCTTTCCGGGCTTTCTGGCCGGTGTGCTGGCGATCGCCATTTCCTGCGGTGCGCACCATACCGAAGTGTTCCGCGGTGCATTCCGGGCCGTCTCCAGGGGCGAGATCGAAGCCGCAACGGCCTGCGGCATGGGTCAGATGCTGAAATTTCGCCGCATCATCGCGCCGCTCGCGCTGCGTCACGCATTGCCGGGGCTTGGCAATGCCTGGCAGGTGTCGCTGAAAGAATCCGCCCTTGTGTCGGTTGCCGGTGTGGTCGAACTTCTGCGCCAGGCACAGATCGGCGCGGGCTCGACGGGACTGCCCTTCGACTTCTTCCTCATTGCCGGTGCGCTCTACCTGCTGATTTCGTCGGTTTCCGGCGGGCTTCTGCAACTGGCCGAGCGGCACTTCTCGCGCGGCGTCCGGAGGGCAAAATGAACCTTGAATTGTATTCCGATGCCTTCTTCCAGATGTTGGGCGGCGTGCCGCTGACCCTGAAGCTTGCGGCAACGTCCATCGTTTTGGGCGCCATGCTGGCCCTGCTTTTGGCAATGATGCGCCTGTCGGGCGTCAGGGTGCTGGACTGGATCGCCCGCATCTATGTCTTCGTGTTCCGCGGGACACCGCTTCTGGTGCAGATATTCATCATCTATTACGGCCTCAGCCAATTTCCGGCCATCCGCTATTCGTTTCTTTGGCCAATCCTGCGTGAACCCTACTGGTGCGCGATCATCGCGCTGACACTGAACAATGCCGCCTATGCGAGCGAGATCATCCGCGGCGGCCTGCTGTCGGTGCCGCACGGCCAGATCGAGGCGGCCAAAGCCTGCGGCATGTCGTCCTTCACATGTTTTCGCCGCATCGTCATGCCGCTTGCCATCCGTCAGGCGCTGCCGGGCTACGGCAATGAGATGATATCGATGATCAAGGCGACCTCGCTTGCTTCCATCATCACGCTCATGGAAGTGACCGGCATCGCGGCAAAGCTGATCGCCGAGAGCTATCGGGCGATCGAAATCTTCGTGATCGCCGGTGCGATCTACCTTGCCATCAACTTCGTCCTGACCCGTGCGCTGATGTTCGCAGAATACAGGCTCACCCCTTATCTGCGCCAGCCGGTCGTCAAGCTTTCCTCCGAAGGACAATCATCGTGAGCAAAATCATCTCTCCCAATGCACCGGTGGCGCTGAAAGTCGAAAAGCTGCGCAAGAGCTTCGGCGAAAATGAGGTGCTGAAAGGCATTTCGCTCGAAGCCCGTGAGGGCGAGGTCATTTCGATCCTCGGTTCGTCCGGTTCCGGCAAGTCGACCTTCCTGCGCTGCATCAATCTTCTGGAAATTCCGACGTCGGGCACGGTCACGGTTTCGGGTGAAACCATCCGCATGGCGAAGAATTCGAAGGGCGAGGCCTATCCGACGGACAAGAAGCAGGTTTCGCGCATTCGTTCGGAACTGGGCATGGTGTTCCAGAGCTTCAATCTGTGGTCGCACAAGACCATTCTGGAAAACATCATCGAAGCGCCGATCTATGTGCAGGGACGCCCGCGCGCGGAATGCGTGGCGGAAGCAGAAGCCCTGCTGGCCAAGGTCGGCATTGCCGACAAGCGCGATTTCTATCCGGCCCATCTTTCGGGCGGACAGCAGCAGCGCGCCGCGATTGCCCGTGCGCTGGCGATGAAGCCGAAGGTCATGCTTTTCGACGAGCCGACTTCCGCGCTTGATCCCGAACTGGTCGGTGAAGTGCTGCGCGTCATGCGCGGTCTTGCCGAAGAAGGCCGCACCATGCTGGTCGTGACCCATGAAATGGGTTTCGCGCGCGATGTTTCCAACCGCGTCGTGTTTTTCCATCAGGGACTGGTGGAGGAAGACGGTGCGCCGGAAGACGTGTTCGGCAATTCGAAGTCGGAACGTTTCCGCAAGTTCATCAGCCACGAGAACGCTGCCTGACCAACAAGAATTCTGTGTTCCGGGAGACCGGACAGAAACAACCGCAACAGGATAACCGCAATGAAGACCACCGGACTTTTCAAAGCCGTGTTCATTTCCGCCCTTGCTCTGACGAGCATCCCGGCCCATGCCGAGGAAAAGAAGTGGACGAAGATCACCATCGCCACCGAAGGCGCTTTCCGTCCCTACAATTTCACCAGGCCCGATGGCTCGCTGGATGGCTTCGAAGTCGAGCTTTACAAGGATCTCTGCACCCGCATGAAGGTCGAGTGCACGATGGTCGCCCAGCCATTCGACAGCATCATCCCGGCGCTCAATGCCGGCAAGTTCGATGCGATCATGGCCGGCCTGACCGCTACGCCGAAGCGCGAAGAAACTATCAGCTTCTCGATTTCCTACGGCCTGACGCCGCAGACCTTCGCGACGCTGAAGGACAGCCCTTATGCAAAGCTGCCGCACACCGGCGAAACCCTTTATCTGGCCAAGGATGAAGCGGCTGCCCAGAAGGCGATCGACGATGTATCGGCTGAGATCAAGGGCCGCACGGTCGGCGTCCAGACCGCTTCGCTCGGCCTGACGCTTCTCGACAAATACTTCAAGGACGGTATCGACATCCGCGAGTACAAGACCACCGAGCAGCACGACCTCGACCTGAAGTCTGGCCGTGTCGACCTTATCGTGGCGTCGCTTGCCTATCTCGCGGATGCGGCCAAGAAGCCGGGCAACGAAGACATCGTCATGACCGGCCCGTTCTTCAAGGGCGGCATTCTGGGCCGTGGCGTTGCCGTCGGCCTGCGCAAGGACGATAAAGAGCTGAAGGCGATGTTCGATCAAGCCATTGAAGCCGCAAAGGCTGACGGCACGATCAAGCGCTTGTCGGAAAAGTGGTTCGGCTTCGACGTCACGCCGTAATTTTTCCACTCCGCTCCGTGCTGAACGCCGCCTTCGGGCGGCGTTTTCATTCGGGCATGGCAAACCTTCACATCGAACCGGCTAGCGCCTATAAGGTCGGCCGGAACTTAACGTGAGGATGTGATGATAAAGATCGGTTTTGTTACTGTTTCCGACCGTGCAAGCCGCGGGGAATATGAAGATCTGAGCGGCCCGGCCATGGAGGCATGGATCAAGGGCGCGGTTGTCACGCCCTATGAAACGATCCGGCGCGTCATCCCCGACGGCATGGAATCGGTGCGCGACACGCTTGTCGATCTTTGCGACAATGAAGCCTGCGACCTGATCCTGACAACGGGGGGCACGGGGCCGAGCCCGCGCGATGAGACACCGGAAGCCATGCAGGCCGTCCTGCACAAGGAACTGCCCGGCTTCGGCGAATTGATGCGCCGCGTCAGCCTTGAGCAGACCCCGACCGCAATCCTGTCCCGCCAGACGGCAGGCAGCCGCGGCAGGAGCTTCATTCTCAATCTCCCCGGCAAACCGGCATCCATCGCCATGACCTTGCAGGCCATCTTTCCGGCGGTGCCTTATTGTCTCGACCTCATCGGGGCAGGGCGTATCGATACCGATCCGGCGGTCGTGAAGGCGCACCGTCCCGGCTGATTTTTCCGCACTATCGATCAATGATCGCGTCTCGTCTCGAAGCCTCTGCGTACCGGAAATTTTTCATTTATGAACAATGGCTTGGAGAATTATTTTACTGTATAAATGCAAAAACCGGAGGGGTTTTCCTCCGGCTTTGCCGTTTCGTCCAATCAGGTGATCAGAAGAATACTTTGAAGCGGTCGGCATCGTCCATGAAGGACTTTTCACCGAAAGGCTGTTCGTTCGAGCCGAACGGCATCTGCGCACGCAGTTTCCACGAGGCGGGAACATCCCAGGTCTTGGCCACTTCCTGATCGATCAGCGGGTTGTAGTGCTGAAGGCTGGCGCCGATGCCCGCATTGGCAAGCGCAGTCCAGACCGAATGCTGCGCCATGCCGCCCGACTGTTCGGACCAGACCGGGAAGTTATCGGCGTAGAGCGGGAAGTTTTCCTGAAGGCCCTTGACGACATTCTGGTCTTCATAGAACAGAACCGTGCCGGCGCCGGCAGCAAAGCTGTTGACCTTGGCTTCCGTCTGCGCAAAAGCGTCGGCCGGGACGATCTGGCGAAGCGTTTCCTTCACGATATTCCACAGCTTGTCGCTCTCGGCGCCAAACAGGATCACGGCGCGCGAGCTCTGCGAGTTGAAGGAGGACGGCGTGTGCTTGACCGCTTCGCGGATCAGTTCGGCCACATCTTCGTTCGAAAGCGGCAGCGACTTGCCCAGGGCATACTGCGTGCGGCGCTTCTTGATGGAATTCAGCAGGGCGTTATTCATGATTCAATCCTGTGTTTCAGCGGTCTTGAAGGCTGTCCGGCTCGGGAGTCTCGAAACAGCCTCACGGGTGATGTTGGGGAAAATATTGTGATCCGCGCCGCAGACGCCAGCCCACAATTGCGAAACACACTGTCAACGATCGCAGACAAGTCAGCATTGACTGTTTACAGATCGATTTCAAACCCCGCCGACACCGGATAAGCGCCCGCACCGCGACAGCCGCGTTACTCGCAGCATTATGGGGTTTACAACGGCGCGCGCATATTGGAACCTAACAAAAAAAGTGGGATTTTACCCGCGTGTCTGGCGGCACGATTCCCGTGTCGTTGTCGTGAAATGGGACGAGGTCACGATAGTTTGAAGTCATTTATCATCATCGGAGCCGGAGCGAGCGGCATCATCGTTGCTGTACAATTGCTTCGGCGCGCGCCAGAATCGACCGTGCGCCTTTTCGAGCGGTCGCAACGGCTGGGGGCAGGGATCGCTTATGCGACGGAAAATCCCGGCCATCTTCTCAATGTCCGCGCCAGCAATATGAGTGCGTTTCCCGATCAGCCCGACCATTTCCTGAACTGGCTGCGGTCGAGCACGGTTTCCGCCCCCGGCGATCAGTGGGAGCCGCACAGTTTTGCGCCGCGCAAATTCTACCGCGCCTATCTGGAGCACCTGATCGCGCCCTATATGTGCGCGGACGCGCCGCGTCTTGCCGTTGAACGGACAGGCATTGTCGACGTGATGCTGGACAAGGGCAGGCCGGCGGTCATCACCGGGACCGGCGAGACTGTCGTTGCCGATGCGGTCATCCTTGCTACGGGCAATGAGGCGGCCATCGCGAAATCGGGAAAGCTCGTCACGGAATACTGGTCGAGCAATGGCTATTTCGACGTGCCGGCAGATGCCCCGGTCGCGATATTCGGCACGGGCCTGTCGATGGTCGACAGCGTATTGTCGTTGCTCGATCGCGGCCATCGTGCCCGGATATATGCGATTTCGCGTCGGGGCCTTTTGCCCGCGCGTCACGTTCCGGCGCAAACCTTTCCGATCGGGGCAGACGATCTGCCCGTATCGCTGGGCCTGTCAAAACTTGTGCGGCGCGTGCGCGCCATGATGGCAGAGGCGGAAAGGACCGGTTCCGGCTGGCGCGGCGTGATGGATGGCCTGCGCCCGCATACGCAGCATATCTGGGCCGGGTTGCCGATATCGCAGCGCCGCGGTTTCCTGCGTCACTTGCGTCCGTGGTGGGACGTGCACCGGCACCGCATGGCTCCCGCGGTCGCCGATCGCATCGAGGCTGCCGTGAACAGCGGCCAACTTGAAATCGCGGCGGGGCATCTGGTTTCGGTGCGTGATGAAGGCGACGGAATTGAAGTCGTCTATCGTCCGAGGCACATGGATAAGCAGGAACGGCTCCGCGTGGCGACCGTCATCGATTGCCGGGGCGGCAATCCGCGGTTTTCGACGACCCGCAATGCGGCATTGATCGGCCTGATGGAGCGCGGTCTGGCCCGGCCGGATGCACTCGATCTCGGTTTCGACGTCACGCATGACCTCCAGCTTCTCAATGCGCGCGGTGAGCCGTCCGGCCCGTTTTTCGCGCTCGGGCCGGTCACGAAAGGTGCATTCTGGGAAGTGACAGCCGTGCCGGATATTCGCGTTCAGGCTGAAAGCCTGTCGACAATGCTGCTTGAAGGATAAAGCGCTTTTGCGGCGCACGGCGGGAAGAACTCTGTCATCGGCCTGAAAGATTTTCAGGTCAATATGGCCGGGGATGAGACATTGCGGTTTCAAGCGGTCGATAATTTATAGATTTTCTGGCGCGCGGAACGATAAAATGATTCAAATCTATACGATAAGCCATTGAAAGCTATTGCCATAATGTTCCGTGGCCGGTCATAATGACGCCATCGGAATATATGATTCCTCTCTACAACTTGCCGGAGCGATTCTGTTGCTGTTTTCTTGAGCGGTGCCTGCTTCGGATCAACCCTGATTTCGGCTGGGAGGCCTGTGGCGCATGACGATGGACGGCAGAATGCTTTTCCTGCTTGTCCTTCTTCCATTTCTCGGCAGCGCCATAACCGGATTGTTCCGGGGGGCGGATCGCAGCGGTTCGGCCTGGTTTACGGCAGCGATCGCGCTTGTCGCCTTTATCGTCACCGCGAGCCTTTATCCCGTCGTGTCGGACGGCAAGGTGCTGCGCGGCACCGTGGAGTGGCTCCCGGCCTATGGTCTCAATGTCACCTTCCGCATGGACGGCTTTGCCTGGCTTTTCGCCATGCTCATCACCGGCATCGGACTGCTGGTGGTCATTTATGCGCGTTACTACATGTCGCCCGAAGATCCGGTTCCGCGTTTCTTCTCGTTTCTTCTGTCCTTCATGGGATCGATGCTCGGCGTGGTTCTGTCCGGCAATCTGATCTTGCTTGCCGTGTTCTGGGAGCTGACCAGCACCTTCTCATTCCTGTTGATCGGCTATTGGTATCACAATGCCAGCGCCCGCGACGGCGCGCGCATGGCGCTGACCGTGACGGGCATGGGCGGGTTCTGTCTTCTGGCGGGGGTTCTGGTCCTCGGCCATATTGTCGGGAGCTATGATCTCGATACGGTTCTCGCCGCCGGCAATATCATCCGCACGCACCCGCTCTACAGCGTGGCGCTCATCCTGATCCTGCTCGGCGCCTTCACCAAAAGCGCGCAGTTTCCGTTCCATTTCTGGCTTCCCAACGCCATGGCGGCGCCGACGCCCGTTTCGGCCTATCTGCATTCGGCAACCATGGTGAAGGCGGGCGTCTTCCTGCTGGCGCGCCTGTGGCCGGTCCTCAGCGGAACGGAGGAGTGGTTCTGGATCGTCGGTTCGGCCGGTCTGATAACGCTCCTGATCGCCAGTTTCTTCGCGGTCTTCCAGCAGGACCTCAAGGGCCTGCTCGCCTATTCGACCATCAGCAATCTCGGCCTGATCACGGTTCTGCTCAGCCTCGGCAGCCCGCTTGCCGCTGTGGCCGCAATTTTCCACATGGTCAACCATGCGATCTTCAAGGCGTCGCTGTTCATGGCGGCGGGCATCATCGACCACGAAACCGGCACGCGCGACATGCGCAGGCTGAGCGGGTTGTTGCGCCCCATGCCCTATACGGCAACGCTTGCCATGGTGGCGAGTGCCGCGATGGCGGGCGTGCCGCTGCTCAACGGCTTCATTTCCAAGGAAATGTTCTTCGCCGAAGCGGTCGAAACCCACATGGCCTCCTGGCTCGATACGATCACGCCTTACGTGGCCACGCTTGCGGGTATCTTCACCGTCGCCTATTCCGTGCGCTTCATCTATTCGACCTTCTTCGGGCCGCCGCCGCACGACCTGCCGCGCGAACCGCATGAACCGCCGCACTGGATGCGCCTTCCCATCGAGCTTCTGGTCCTGCTCTGCCTTCTGATCGGCATCGTTCCGGGCCTGTCCATCGGCCCGTTCCTGCATTCGGCTGTCCTGTCGGTGCTGGGCAGGGCAACGCCGGAATACAGCCTCTCCGTCTGGCACGGCTTCAACCTGCCGCTGATGATGAGTATCATTGCCATGATCGGCGGCATTCTGCTGCACTGGATGCTGAAGAACTATCTTGCGACCAGTGAAGACGGCCCGCCCTTCTTCCGGCACTTGCAGGGACAGCGCATTTTCGAGCGCGTTCTGGTGACGCTGTCATGGAACTGGGCGCGCAAGGCGGAGGCCTTCCTCAGCACGCGCCGTCTGCAGCCGCAGCTGCGTATCGTCGTTGCAATCGCCGTCCTTGCGGCTGCCTGGCCGCTTTTCGCTGCCGGTTTGCAGAAAGGCTCGCTCGGCACCCAGCCGGTGGACCCGATCTTCGCCGGGCTGTGGGTGCTGGGCGGCGCCTGCGCCATCGGTGCCGCCTATCAGGCCAAATATCACCGGCTGGCCGCGCTGATCCTTCTCGGCGGGGCCGGGCTCATCACCTGCATCACCTTCGTCTGGCTGTCCGCGCCCGATCTGGCCGTGACGCAGTTGCTGGTCGAGATCGTCACCACCGTTCTGCTGCTGCTCGGGCTGCGCTGGCTGCCGAAGCGTTGGGAAGATCCCGATCCGCTTCCCGTTCAGATCGGCCCGCGCATCCGCCGCTATCGCGATCTGCTGCTTGCCATCGGCAGCGGGGCGGGCGTGGCCGTCATCGCCTATGCAGTGATGACGCGCCTGTCGCCCAGCAGCATCGGCGATTATTTCCTCGAGAACGCCTATTCGGGCGGCGGCGGCAAGAATGTCGTGAATGTCATTCTGGTCGATTTCCGCGCTTTCGATACGTTTGGCGAAATCGCGGTCCTTGGCATTGTGGGCCTGACGGTCTTTGCGCTCCTGCGCCGTTTCCGCCCTGCGCCCGATACGACCGGATCGACGGCCCAGCAGAAGATTCAGGATGCCTATGACGAGGCAGCGCCCGACCGCAAGGCCGGTGAAACACTGGCCGATTATCTGGCCGTGCCGTCCGTCATCATGCAATGGCTGTTCCCGGTCATCATCGTGCTGGCGGTGCATCTGTTCCTGCGCGGCCACGATCTGCCGGGCGGCGGATTTGCTGCCGGTATCACGCTCGCAATTGCGTTCCTGCTGCAATATCTGGCATCCGGCGCGCGCGTGGTCGAGGATCGGCTGCGCATCCTGCCGCTGCGCTGGATCGGGCTCGGCCTGCTGTTGGCCGCCGCAACGGGCATGGGTTCATGGTTCTTCGGCTATCCGTTCCTCACGACCTATTTTCAATATACGGAAATACCGTATGTCGGAAAAATGCCGACAGCCAGCGCCCTGCTGTTCGATCTCGGCGTCTTCTCGCTCGTGGTCGGCGCCACCGTCCTGGTGTTGATCGCTCTCGCGCACCAGTCGCTGCGCAAGCACCGTGTGGAAAAGCTCGCCGCCACGAAGGAGGAGAACTGATGGAACTCGTTCTTGCTCTGGCAATCGGCGTGCTGATGGCATCGGGCGTCTGGCTCATCCTTCGCCCGCGCACTTTTCAGGTGGCAATCGGCCTGTCGCTGATTTCCTATGCCGTCAATCTCTTCATCTTTTCGATGGGGCGTCTGCGCACCAATGCGGCGCCCGTGCTCGACAGCGGCATCGATGTGCAGGCTGCGCAATATACCGATCCGGTCCCACAGGCGCTCGTCCTGACCGCCATCGTCATCGGTTTCGCAATGACCGCACTTTTCCTTGTCGTGCTGCTCGCCTCGCGCGGGCTGACACGGACGGACCACGTGGACGGCAAGGAGAACTGATGTTGGACTGGAAAACACAACTCATTGTCGCGCCGATTGTCCTGCCGCTCGTCACGGCAGCGATCCTGCTGCTGTTCGATGAACGCAGGCGCAAGCTCAAGATGGCCATCAACTCCATCTCGACCCTGGGCCTGATCGCGATTGCCATCACCCTTGCAGGCATGGCGAGCGAAAAGGCGCCCGAAGCTCTGGTTTACCTGATCGGCAACTGGCCCGCGCCTTTCGGCATCGTGCTGGTTCTGGACCGGCTGGCAGCCCTGATGCTGGTGTTGACGAGCCTGCTCGGCATGGCCGCGCTCAGCTTTGCGCTGGCGCATTGGCACAAGGCCAGCCCGCATTTCCATACGATCTTCCAGCTTTTGCTGATGGGGCTGAACGGCGCCTTTCTGACCGGCGACCTGTTCAACCTGTTCGTCTTCTTCGAGGTCATGCTGGCAGCGTCCTACGGTCTGGCGCTGCATGGGTCCGGCCCCGCGCGGGTGAAGGCCGGCATGCATTATATCGCGGTCAATCTCGTTGCCTCGTCGCTGTTCCTGATCGGCGTCAGCCTGATCTATGGCGTGACCGGCACATTGAACATGGCCGATCTCGCGCAGAAGATTTCGCAGGTCGCCCCCGAGGACCGTGCGCTGCTGGAAGCAGGCGCGGCGGTTCTGGGCGTCGCCTTCCTCGTCAAGGCAGGCATGTGGCCGCTCAATTTCTGGCTCGTGCCGGCCTATACGGCAGCGGCAGCGCCGGTAGCGGCGGTCTTCGCCATCATGAGCAAGGTCGGCATTTACGTGCTCCTGCGCCTGTCGCCGCTGATGTTCGGCATCGGCGCGGGTTCGTCCTACGGTTTCGGCAATGACTGGCTCTATTTCGGCGGCATGGTCACGCTCGCCTTCGGGCTGATCGGCGTCGTCGCATCGCAGGCGATGGGGCGGCTTGCCGGTTACAGCATTCTCGTATCGTCCGGCACATTGCTGGCGGCCATCGGCAGCGGCAATACCGCCATGACCGGCGCGGCCCTGTTCTATATGGTCAGTTCCACGCTCACCATCGCGGCGTTTTTCCTGCTGATCGAGCTGATCGAACGCGGACAGGACGCCGCCGCCAACGTTCTTGCCGTTACGATGGAAGCCTATGGCGACGACGAGGAAGAGGAGGAGGAAGACGAGGTCGGCGCGGTGCTGCCCGCAACGCTTGCGGTTCTGGGCACCTTCTTCGGCATCTGCGCGATATTGCTGATCGGCCTGCCGCCATTTTCCGGCTTCATCGCCAAGTTTCTCATCCTCGCGGCCGTCTTCAACGGCGATGGCCCGACGCCGCAGCTTGCAATGCCTGTCAGCCCGGCAAGCTGGATATTGGTCACGCTCATTCTGCTGTCCGGCCTGTCCGCGCTGATTGCGATGACGCGCAGCGGCATCCGCACCTTCTGGGCGTCGCTCGAAGGCAATGTGCCGCGTGTCCTGGTGCGCGAAATCGTGCCGATCGCCGGCCTTCTGGCAATCTGCCTGGCGCTGACGATCGCGGCCGGTCCGGCCATGCGCTATATGGACGAGACGGCGCGTTCGCTGCACGATCCGGCATCCTATATCGGCAGCGTCCTCAATGCGCCGCGCGTCGGTGCGCAAATGGAGGCGGCACAGTGAAGAAAATCCTGCCTTATCCGCTTCTGTTCGCCTCGCTGCTGCTGTTCTGGCTGTTTTTGAACGGCTTCACGCGGGCGCAGCTTCTGCTCGGCGCCATCATCGCGCTCGTCGCATGTCACATCATGACGGCCTTGCGGCCGCAGAAGAACCATATCCGCTCGGTGCCGACGATGCTCTGGCTGTTCGGCGCCATGAGCTATGACGTGCTGCAATCCAACATCGCGGTTGCGGGCATCATCCTGTCGCGCAGGCGCAAGCGGCGTCCGGGCTTCGTCGTTATCCGGCTCGATCTGGAGAACCGCACGGCGCTTGCGGTCCTTGCCTGCATCATCACCGCGACACCGGGCACGGCCTGGGTGGACTACAATGCCGCCAGGCACGAACTGACGATCCATGTGCTGGATCTGGAGGATGCGCAAGCGTGGCGGGACACGATCAAGGGAAGATATGAAAAGCCGCTCATCAGGATATTCGGCGCGGCAGATATCGTGGAAGAGGAGCAATCCGCATGAGCGCAGTCATCATCTTCTGGTCCCTGCTTGCCGCGCAGCTGATGCTTCTGGGTGCCATGGCCTGCGCGGTCTACAGGCTGCTTGTCGGCCCGCGCGCGCAGGACCGCATTCTGGCAACCGACGCGCTTTACCTCAATGCGCTGCTTCTTCTCATTACGTTCGGCATACGCACGGGCAGCATCATCTATTTCGAGGCGGCGCTGATTATCGCCCTTCTGGGTTTCGTCGCCACCGTGGCCCTTTCTAAGTTCCTCATGCGCGGAGAGGTGATCGAATGATGAATGCAGGCGAACTTCCGGTCTGGGCCGCTGTCGTCATTTCATTCTTTCTGGTCGCAGGCGCCTTGCTGACGCTTGTCGGATGCATCGGGCTTGTGCGGTTCAAAAGCTTTTACGAGCGCGTTCATGCTCCCACGCTCGGCTCTTCGTTCGGGGCAGGTGGAATCCTGATTGCGTCGATCATGTTTTTCTCCATCTTGCAATCGAAGCCGATTCTGCATGAAGTGCTTATTACCGTCTTTGTGGTCGTCACAACGCCGGTAACGCTCATGCTGCTCAGCCGCGCCGTGATCCATCGCGACAGAACGCAGGACAGCAAGGAGCTGCCTTCATCGTCCGACCCGCTATAGGTCCGCGGGTTTGGTCGAGGGTGCGGAGAGGGCGGAAAACATGCGGTTTCCGTCACACCAAATGGGGAAAACCGCCGCTTGCAGACACAAGCGGCGACATTGCTTCCGGCCTGACCGGCGACCTGTTTTGGAGTTCGCTCCAAGACCGGCTATCCTGCCTTCCGGAAACATTATCCGCCATTTGCCGAATCCCCGGCCGGACTGCCCGCCAATTGCGGGGTGGAAGCGGCGGCCTATCCCTGTTTCGGGACATTTGGAGGAGTGTCCCGAGGCTGCGGCCAATTGTCCATTCCGGCTTTGCCGGAGATCGGCGGATTGAAGGATCGGGCCATTTGAATTATCTGGATTTCAGTAATTTCTGAAAATTCAGAATTTACGGGAGAGAGAATTTTGGAATTGTCGCCAATCGTTCAGTCGTTCGTGCTCCACTTCGGAGAAATGGGCAGCCGTTGGGGCATAAACCGCACCGTGGGGCAGATCTACGCGCTGCTTTACGTGTCGCCGGAGCCGCTATGCGCCGACCAGATCGTCGATGCCCTGGGCGTGTCCCGTTCGAACGTTTCCATGGGTATTCGCGAATTGCAGGGTTGGAATCTGGTGCTGCTGAAACATATTCCCGGCGATCGCCGCGATTTTTTCACGACGCCGGAGGATGTGTGGCAGATCCTGCGCACGCTCGCCGAAGAGCGCAAGAAGCGCGAGATCGATCCCACGCTCACTGTCCTGCGTGAAATCCTGATGGAGCAGCCAAAAGGCGACAGCGATCTTTATGCGCAGGATCGCATGAAGGACATGTACGGCCTGATCGAAAGGCTGACCAACTGGTACGACGACGTCAAGCGGCTCGATACCGACCGCCTGACCAGCCTTCTGGCGCTTGGCGCCAAAGTGACCCGCTTCCTCGAAACCACGGACAGGATCGTGGCGCTCGGGCGCGGACGAACATCGGCCAGGAAGGAGCCTAAGCGCGAGTGACATCCGTTGTCCCCCGAACGGAAACAGCGACGGCAAAGGACGGCGAAGCGGCAGGCGGCCAACGAGGTTCGCGCCGCGCGCCGCGTCGTCCCGTTCCGTCCCTGCTGAAACGGGGGGCATATCTTCAGGCGCTGGCCGCACTTTTCTGGCTGCCGCAAGCGGGCATTCTCGCTTATGCCATCGGAAGGCTGGCCGATACCGGCTTCGATGGCTCCATCTATTACAGCGCCGCAGGCATCTTCGCGCTCGGTTGCCTGCGCAGCATTCTCGACAGTGCAGGCGCGGCAAATGCTTTCGATGCCGCCCGCAAGGAGCTTTCCCGGCTGCGGAGCGATGCCGTTTTTGCGCTTGCGCAGCGATCTCCCCTCGACATGACGCGCCCGTCATCGGGTGAGGCTGCAAGCATTCTGGCCGAACAGGCGGAGATGGTCGTTCCCTATCTTTCGCGTTTCGTGCCCGTGCGCATCCGCGTCATGCTGGTGCCGCTGGCCATCCTTGCGGTCGTGCTCTGGTATTCCTGGGCGGCGGCACTTGTCCTGATGGTGGCCGCACCCCTGATACCGATTTTCATGGCGTTGATCGGCTGGCGGGCAAAAGCTGCCAGCGAAAAGCAGCTCACCGCCCTTGGCGGCATGAACGGCTTTCTGCTCGACCGTCTGCGCGGCCTTGCCACGATCCGCACCTTTCATGCCGTGGACGCAACCGCGAACCGGTTGCGCGAGAATGCCGAAACCCTGCGCTCGAAGACGATGTCGGTCCTGCGCATCGCATTTTTGTCGTCAGCCGTGCTCGAACTTTTCGCCGCCATCGGCGTCGCCATGGTCGCGGTCTATATCGGCTTCCATCTGCTGGGCCAGCTCGATTTCGGCGCATGGGGGCATAGGCTGACATTGGCCGAGGGCCTTTTCGTCCTGCTTCTGTCTCCGGCATTCTTCGAACCCCTGCGCGATCTTTCTGCCGTCTGGCACGACCGCGCGGCAGGTGAAGCCGCCATCGACGCGCTGGAAAAGGTGGCCGAACATCCGATGCCGATTGTCGGCAAGGGGACAGGCCTTGCGGCAATCGGCGATGCGCCCACGGTCGCCCTGCACGACATCGATTTCGGTTATGCGGCGGGGGCAAAGGTTCTCAGCGGCTTCAATCTCGACATCGAGGCGGGCGAACATGTGGCGCTGCTGGCGCCGAGCGGTTATGGAAAATCCACCATTCTGGCGCTTGTCGCCGGTCTGGCGGCGCCGCAGGCAGGGCGGATCGATATTGGCGGCATCGGGTTGGACGACGATACCGCAGCCGCGCTCCGCGCAAGGATGAGCTGGATCGGCCAGAAGCCGCATATTTTTGCCGGTTCCGCCAGGCAGAACATCACGCTTGGCCGAAAAGCCGAGGTGGAAACCACAAAAGCCATCATCGACGCCATGGCGCTCGGCCATGTTCCGGGCGTCACCGGCAATGGCCTGATCGGCGAGAATGGCGCCGGGATTTCGGGCGGCGAGGCGCTTCGGCTGGCGCTGTCCCGCGCGGCCGTCAATCCGCATGCCGATATTATTCTGGCCGACGAGCCGACCGCCCATCTTGACCATGAAACCGCGAATCTCATCGCCGACAGTCTTCTCAAATTGGCCAAAGGCAAGACGCTGATCGTCGCCACCCATGATGAAACGCTTGCGCGCAGGATGGATCGCATCGTCCGTCTGGATGGTGGCGCGGATGGTGGCGGGGCCTGGCAGAGGAGGGCAGCCGAATGAACGGTTTCCAGTCATTGCAGCCGATCCTGCGGCTTTTCTTCCGGACCAAGGGAACGGCGCTCCTGGCCGGCATCGCGACGGCCGCCGTAACGGTTCTCGCCGGTATCGCGCTTCTCGGCCTGTCGGGCTGGTTCATAACGGCAACGGCAATCGCGGGCCTGAGCATCGCGACAGCCGTTGTGTTCGATGTGTTCGCGCCCGCTGCCGGTATTCGCCTGCTGGCGATCCTGCGCACCGGCTCGCGCTATCTGGAACGCCTCGTCACGCATGATGCAACGCTTGCGATCCTCGCTGCCCTTCGCGAAAAACTGTTCCGCAGCTGGGCGCGCCCGACGGCAGCAAACGCTTTATTGAAACGCCCGGCGCGGCTTCTTTTTCGCCTGACCGCGGATATCGATGCGCTCGATTCCCTTTATCTGCGCGTGGTGGTGCCGGTTGGTGCCGCGCTTGCCACCGCGCTTGTGGCCGGTATCGCGCTTGGCTTGATGAGCCCGCTTTTCGGGCTGGCGGTGGCGATTATCCTGCTTGCCGCCGGGCTTGGCATTCCGCTTTTTGCGGCCCGCCGGTCCGAAAAATCCATGCGGCAGCGCGCCAAGGGCACGGAGGCGCTGCGCGCCCGCACGGTCGATCTTGTTGCCGGGCAGACCGAACTTCTGATGGCGGGACGCCTTGAGGAACAGAAGCTGGCAATGGTCCGCGCGGATGGCTATGTCGCCGCATCGGATCGCAGGCTGAACCGCATAGAGATTGTCACCGGGGCCGGTTTCGGCATCGTTCATGCGGCCCTGCTTGCGGGCGGTCTTGTCGCCGTTGGATTGCTGATGCAGGCGCAAGCCATCGGCGCGCCCGTGGCGGCGCTTGGAATGCTGGTCATTCTGGGGGCGATGGAGCCTTTTTCGGCTTTGCGGCGCGGCGCGATGGAGCTTGGCCGCACGATCCTTGCGGCAAGGCGTGTCGCCCCGCAATTGCAGGATGCCCCCGCGCCGGTGACACTTGAAAACCCGGCAAATGGCACGGCGGTCATGCTTGAAAACGTATCCGTTCGCCATGATGGCGCCGACCGCGATGCCCTGAAGACCATCGATCTCGATATTGCCGCCGGCGAGCGGGTTGCCATCGTCGGGACAAGCGGGGCAGGCAAATCGACTTTGTTCAATCTGCTCGCCGGAGAAATTCCAGCCGACCGGGGCCGTGTCGCGGTTCTCCCGGCCCGGCTCCTCACGCAGCGCACCGAACTTTTTCAGGACAGCCTGCGCGACAATCTGCGGCTGGCGCGGGCGGATGCAAGCGACCGCGAATTGATGGATGCGTTGCAGGCTGCGGGTCTTGGCGCATTGATCGACGAACTGCCTGCCGGTCTGGACACCATGCTGGGCGAGGGCGGTCTGGGACTGTCGGGCGGGCAGGCGCGCCGCCTCGCCCTTGCGCGCCTTTTCCTGACCGATGCCCCGCTCTGGCTGCTGGATGAGCCGACCGAAGGCCTCGACAGTGCCACGGCACAGGATGTTCTTGAGCGCCTCAAGGCCAGGGCCGGTGCGCGCACATTGCTGATTGCCACGCATATCGGCCGCGAGGCGCAAATATGTGAGCGAATCATTGTTTTAAATCAAGGCGCCCTAGTTCAGTCCGTAGGTAAAGGTTCGCAGCGCTTTGGCGAGATTCTCAAAACCATGAGGTAAGCCGCGCTGACGCGGATAAGATTTTGAAGTCCGTGTCCATATTTGGACCGATATTGATATTGGAAGCGGAAGAGAGGCCCCAGAAAGGTCGCCGCAATCAAAAAGGAGCTGCCGCGAAGGGCAGCTCGTAACACCAGGAGGGCCGGATTACCGGCTTAAAGAGATGGAACTCGATATTGTCTCCCTGTCGCGATTGCAATTTGCAATCACGGCACTTTATCACTTCCTCTTCGTACCTCTGACCTTGGGTCTTTCCGTGCTGCTGGCCATCATGGAAACCGTTTACGTTATGACGGGACGACTCATCTGGCGGCAGATGACGAAATTTTGGGGTACGCTGTTTGGCATCAATTTTGTCATGGGCGTCGCGACAGGCATTGTGATGGAATTCCAGTTCGGCATGAACTGGAGCTATTACAGCCACTATGTCGGCGACATCTTCGGCGCGCCGCTTGCCATTGAAGGGCTGATGGCCTTCTTCCTCGAGGCGACCTTTGTTGGCCTGTTCTTTTTCGGCTGGGACCGCCTGTCGAAGGTTGGCCACCTCATGACCACCTATGCGGTCGCCGCAGGTTCCAACTTCTCGGCCCTGTGGATCCTGATCGCCAATGGCTGGATGCAGAATCCGGTCGGCTCGGCGTTCAATCCTGAAACCATGCGCATGGAAATCACGGATTTCTTCGCCGTGCTGATGAACCCGGTCGCCCAGGCCAAGTTCGTGCACACGGTTTCCGCCGGTTATGTCACCGCCGCCATTTTTGTTCTGGGCATTTCCGCCTGGTATCTGCTCAAGGGACGTTCGGTGGAACTTGCCAAGCGCTCCATGACGATTGCGGCGTCCTTCGGCCTGGCCGCTTCGCTTTCCGTCGTCGTTCTCGGCGATGAAAGCGGCTATCTGGCCAACGAACACCAGAAGATGAAGATCGCCGCCATCGAGGCCATGTGGCAAACCGAACCTGCCCCGGCTGCATTCACCGTATTCGGGTTCCCGGATCAGGCCACGCGCGAAACGCATTTCGCGGTGCATATTCCCTGGGTCATGGGCCTGATCGGCACGCGCTCGCTCACAACCCCTATCCAGGGTATCGACGAGCTGGTCCAGAACGCCGAGAACCATATCCGCAACGGCATCGTCGCCTATGATGCCTTGCAGAAAATCCGCGCGGCAGGCGGTACGAATGCCGCCCCGCAGGAAGTCCGGGACGTCTTTGCCGACAACAGCCAGTGGATGGGCTATGCGCTTCTTCTCAAGCGCTATGTCGACGATCCGCGTCAGGCCACCGACGCCCAGATCACGCAGGCCGCGAACGATACGGTTCCCGGCGTCCTGCCGCTGTTCTGGTCTTTCCGCATCATGGTCGGCATCGGCTTCTTCCTGATCCTTTTGACGGGCACGTTCTTCGTTCTGTCCGCGCGCCGTGCGCTCGACCGTCATCCATTCCTGCTGCGGGTTGCCGTGTTTGCGATCCCGCTGCCATGGATCGCAGCCGAAATGGGCTGGATCGTCGCGGAATTCGGCCGTCAGCCCTGGGTCATCGAAGGCATATTGCCGACGGCGGTTGGCGTCTCCAATCTCGGCGCCTCCACCGTGCTTTTGACCATACTCGGTTTCGTGGCGATCTATACGGTTCTCTTCATCATCGAGATGGGCCTGATGATCCGCGCCATCAAGGCCGGACCTGAACCCGACAGCAAGCCGGAAGCCATTCTCGCCCCGGCCAGCATAGCACCTGCGGAGTAAGGATCATGATACTCAGCGATTTGTTGGACTATGAAACCCTGCGCATCATCTGGTGGCTACTGCTCGGTGTGCTGCTGATCGCCTTCGCCGCGATGGACGGGTTCGACCTCGGTGTCGATATCCTTCTGCCGGCCGTCGGCAAGACCGATATCGAGCGGCGCATCATCATCAACACGATCGGCCCGGTCTGGGAAGGCAACCAGGTCTGGCTGATCCTCGGGGGCGGCGCCATTTTCGCCGCCTGGCCACAGCTTTATGCGGTGTCCTTCTCGGGCTTCTACCTGGCGATGTTTGCCATATTGTTCGCCCTCATCCTGCGTCCGGTCGGGTTCAAATATCGGTCCAAGCGCGACAGCGCAGCCTGGAGGCGGGGTTGGGACTGGGCGCTGTTCATCGGCGGTTTCGTGCCCGCGCTCATTTTCGGCGTCGCCGTCGGCAATGTGTTGCAGGGCGTTCCGTTCCGTCTGACCGATGATCTTGGGATTTTCTATGAAGGCTCGTTCTTCGGCCTGCTCAATCCGTTTGCGCTGCTGTGCGGCCTGCTTTCGGTGACGATGCTCTCCATGCACGGCGCGTCGTGGCTGGTGCTGAAGACAACCGGCGATATTCAGGCCCGCGCGCGGTCCTATGGCAGCATTGCAGCACTTTTGACGGTGGTGCTCTATGTGCTGGCCGGCGTCGTGAGCTGGCTCTGGATTTCCGGTTACCGGATCACGAGCGCCATCGTCACCGATGGGCCGTCCAATCCGCTGCGCAAGACGGTGGAGCTGGATCACGGCGCATGGTTTGCCAATTACGCGAACCATCCCATTTTGCTGATCGCTCCGGCGCTCGGCGTTCTGGGGGCGCTTGCGGCCTTCATCGCCCTGCGCAGCCGCCGCGAACTGGCGCCGCTTCTGTTCGGCAAACTGTCGATCTTCGGCATCATTTCCTCGGTCGGCGTGTCGATGTTCCCGTTCATCCTGCCCTCGTCCATCGATCCGCGCGCAAGCCTGACGGTATGGGATTCGTCCTCCAGCCATATGACGCTGTTCATCATGCTGGTCGCGACCATCATCTTCCTGCCGCTGATCGTTGCCTACACATCCTGGGTCTACAAGGTCCTGTGGGGCAAGGTGGACAAGGACATGGTCGAAGACGACAGCAATCACGCCTACTAACTGGAAGGGAAAGCAAGATGTGGTATTTTTCCTGGCTTCTTGGCCTGCCGCTTGCAGCCGCTTTCGCCGTGCTCAACGCCATGTGGTATGAGCTGATGGACGACCGGGCGCGCAAGCGCCTGGCCGCCGATCCGACGGCGGATCTGGCACGTGAAGGCAACAAGCATCACTAAACAAGAAACGGCCCGGAAACGGGCCGTTCTCATTATCGGTTCAAGCTTGGGGAATTGTCAGTTCGGCGACAAAATCATAGGCATCGCCGCGATAGAGCGATTTTGTGAACTCGACCACGCGGCCGGATGACAGATAGGAAATCCGCTCGATGGAAAGCCCCGCATCGCCCTCACTGACGCCCAGAATGTGCGCGTCGGGGTCCTTGATGTTGCAGGCGGCTATGCGCTGGACGGCGCGCACGGGCCGAAATCCGGTCCGGTCGAGTTCGGCATAAAGCGAGCCTCCGACCGCGTCCGGGTCGGGCAGGATTTCGCTGGACAGGCTTGCCCGTTCGATGGCCAGCGGCAGATCGCTTGCCATGCGCAGGCGCCCGAGGCGGGCCACGCGGGTTTCCGACGAAACGCCGAGTTTCATCATTTCTTCCGGCGAGGGATAATAAAGGCCGCGTTCCAGCCATCTGGATTGGGTGGTGATGCCGCGCCGCGCCATGTCTTCGGTAAAGGACGTCAGCATGGAAAGCGATTGCTGTACGCGCTCGCCCGGCCGCACGACGAACGTGCCCGAACCGTGACGGCGCACGAGAAGCCCCGCCTTGACGAGATCGTCCACGGCCTTGCGCACCGTGACGCGGCTGATATTGGCATATTCGGCAATGTCGCGTTCCGGCGGCAGGGCTTCGCCGTCAACCAGTTGCCCGGCGCGGATCGCAGCTTCCAGCGACTGGCGCAGCTGCATATAGAGCGGCCCGCCGGAAGCGGGGGCGGAGCCTTGCAGGTTCTTGGGCAGGAAAGCGCTGAAATTTCCGCTCATTCGCGCGCCTTTCCATTGTGCGGCCCATATCGCTTGAGGGCAAGCTGCAAGGCGCCGGTCAGGGCGTCCGCCGCGGGCTCGACCAGAAGCTTCTGCTGGCGGGGCGGCAGCCATTCCACATAGAGCGGCGCCATGCCGCCAAGCAGGCTGATCCTTTCCCCGCCCTGTCCGATCAGCACATCGAGCGTTTCGCTGACATAACCGGCGGAGCGCTCCAGCAGCATCCGCGCCGTTTCGTCGCCTTCGCCCGCATAGCGGAAAACACGCGGCGCATATGTGCCGAAATCTCCGGGTTTCGCCGTCCAGGCAAACGCGACCAGATTGTCCGGATTGTTGTCGAACTCGTTGAGAAGATCGGTCGTCAGCCGCGTGCGCGGATGAATGCCGTCATGCACCAGCAGGCATTCCTGCAACAGGCTTTGCCCCAGCCGCGCCCCGCTGCCGAGATCGCTCAAGGGGAAACCCCATCCGCCGACCGAATGAATATGCCCGTTCCGGCGCGTGATATAGGCCGTTCCCGTGCCGAGAATGGCGACGATCCCGTCCTGATCGCCAAGCGCGCCCTGAAGCGCGATCAAGCCGTCGAATTCCACATTGGCATGCGCGAAGGGCAGGCCGCGTTCGATCGGAAGGCCAGCACCCTCGACATTGCCGCCCGCAAGTCCCAGAACCGCATGGCTTGCCGCATAATGCGCCTTGTCCAGCCCGGCCCGGTCAAAAGCGTCGTCGATCGCGGCGATCACATTGGTGAGCGCCGTCTGCGGATCGGTGACGATATTGGCGGAGCCGCTGCGCCCCGAACCCAGAATCGCGCCGTCGCTATCCGCCACCACGGCGCGGCAGCCGGTGCCGCCGCCATCGACGCCAATGAAGAATTCAGTCATGAAGATACCTCCAGCTTGAAGATACCAAAAAAATACCATTAACCAAGCAGATTTGTCGCCCTGTGAAAAAATTGATTAATCCATTGATAAATTTCGGAAAAAAAGAATGGTTTCAATTTTTCTGCGGGAAAGTCGTAAACTTCTCTGGACAATTGGTACGTTTTTGGCATTAATTTCAGCGGAAGGGGAGCGCAATGCCGCTGAGGGCGAGGATCACGCGGATTCGGGGTGGAGATAACCGGCGGGGGTCGGTGCCTTTCCCGCAACGCGAGGAGCGTTCGTACCGATGCGGCCTGGCGTCGTTTCGCCTCTTTTGCGCATCCGCGCTCGAGAGCATTTCCAGCAAAAGTGCGAAGCGGTTTTGCGTCGGATAATGCGTGAAAACAAATAGATAGAGCGGTTCCGGCGATACCATTCAAACCGGAACCGCTCTAAAAAACGGGAGAAGGTTAATGGTTCGTAATACGTTGAAACTCATGCTGCTGGGTTCCACGCTGCTGGCGTCGGGCTCGGCCGCGCTTGCGGAAGACGTCACGCTGACGGTGGAAAGCTGGCGCAACGACGATCTGCAAATCTGGCAGGAAAAGATCATTCCGGCTTTTGAAGCCAAGAATCCCGGTATCAAGATCAATTTCGCGCCGAGCGCGCCGACGGAATATAACGCCGCGCTCAATGCCAAGCTCGATGCCGGTTCCGGCGGCGACCTCGTTGCCTGCCGTCCGTTCGACACCTCGCTTGAACTTTTCAACAAGGGCAAGCTTGCCGATCTGACCGATCTGGAAGGCATGAAGAACTTCTCCGACGTCGCCAAGTCCGCATGGACCACCGACGACGGCTCGAAGACCTTCTGCGTGCCGATGGCCTCGGTCATTCACGGCTTCATCTACAATCAGGAAGCCTTCGACAAGCTGGGCCTCAAGGCGCCGACGACGGAAGCCGAATTCTTCGACGTTCTTGAAAAGATCAAGGCGGACGGCACCTATATCCCGATGGCCATGGGCACGAAGGATATGTGGGAAGCCGCGACCATGGGCTACCAGAATATCGGGCCGACCTACTGGAAGGGCGAAGAAGGCCGCAAGGCGCTGATCGCCGGCAAGGAAAAGCTTACCGATCCGCAATGGGTCGAGCCGTTCAAGGTGCTTGCCAAGTGGAAGGATTATCTGGGCGACGGTTTCGAGGCGCAGACCTATCCCGACAGCCAGAACCTGTTCACGCTCGGTCGTGCGGCCATCTATCCGGCCGGCTCGTGGGAAATCGGCCTGTTCAACACGCAGGCCCAGTTCAAGATGGGCGCCTTCCCGCCGCCGGTCAAGAATGCAGGCGACACCTGCTACATCTCCGATCACAACGATATCGGCCTTGGCCTCAACGCTTCCAGCAAGCATGCGGAACAGGCAAAGGTGTTCCTGAACTGGGTCGCTTCGCCTGAATTCGCGGAAATCTACGCCAATGCGCTGCCGGGCTTCTTCAGCCTCAATTCGACGGCGGTGAAGATGAACGATCCGCTGGCGCAGGAATTCGTTTCCTGGCGCGAAAAGTGCAAGCCGACCATTCGTTCGACCTACCAGATCCTGTCGCGCGGCACGCCGAACCTCGAAAACGAAACCTGGGTTCAGTCGGCCAACGTCATCAACGGCACCGTAACGCCGGAAGATGCCGCCAAGAAGCTGCAGGAAGGTCTCGACAGCTGGTACAAGCCTGCGAAGTAAAACGCGGGGGCAGTGTGGGCGGCGATCGCGGGGGCGCGCCGCCCATATCTTTTCATCCGGCACATCGACATGCCGTTTTGCAAATGGTGCAATCCGTGTCAGGTTAAACCTGCTGCATGTCGTGGACATGGAGAGGTTTCCATGGCGCGGCATTCACCCGAATGGTTGCGACACAAACAGCTGTCCTTGCCTGATCATGCATGAAAACAAGATTCGGAACGGTTTGCCGGTTCGTGCCGGCGGCCCGGTCGAGTAAGAACATCAAAAGAGCGAATGCCTATATGAGCCAGTCTGCCGACATGACAGCTATTGTGCACAAGCGCCCGAGGCGTTGGCATATACTTGTATTTCTTCTGCCCTGTGTGCTGATCTATACGGCGGTGATGGTGCTGCCGCTGATCGAGACCTTGCGGCAGGCCTTCTTCAATGTCGTCGACGGACAGCGCGCCTTTGTGGGGTTCGCGAATTTCCAGGCCCTTTTCGGCGATCCGAACTGGTCGCGCGATTTCTGGAATGCGTTGAAAAACAACGTCATATTCTTCTGCATTCACATGCTGGTTCAAAACCCGATCGGCATCCTGCTGGCAGCCATGCTGTCCCTGCCGAAACTGCGTTTTGCTGCCTTCTACCGCACGGCCATCTTCCTGCCGACCTTGCTGTCCTTCGTGATCGTCGGCTTCATCTGGAAGCTCATCCTGTCGCCGATCTGGGCCGTGGCGCCATGGATGATGGATCTCGTCGGCCTCAAATGGGCGTTCGGGCCATGGCTCGGCAAGGCGGATACGGCGCTCGTCACCGTGTCGCTCGTCTCGGTCTGGCAGTTTGTCGGCATTCCGATGATGCTGATCTATGCGGCGCTTCTCAACATTCCCGAGGAAATCGTGGAAGCCGCCGAATGCGACGGCATCACCGGCTGGAGCCAGTTCTTCAAGATCAAGCTGCCGCTCATCATGCCATCCATCGGCCTGATCTCGGTGATGACCTTCGTTGCCAATTTCAATGCCTTCGACCTCGTCTATTCGATGCAGGGGGCCTTGGCCGGGCCTGACAAGTCGACCGATATCCTGGGCACGTTCCTGTACCGCACCTTCTTCGGCTTCCAGTTGCAGCTTGGCAATCCGTCCATGGGCGCCACCATCGCCGCCGTGATGTTCCTCATCATTCTGGCCGGCGTGTCGCTCTACCTGTTCGGCATCCAGCGCCGCATGCGCCGCTATCAGTTCTGAGGAGCGAGAACCATGTCGAAAGCACGCACATCGCCCATTCGCACCACGCTCGTCCATGCGGCCCTGATCTTCTATATGCTGATCGCCGTTTTCCCCGTGGCGCTGACGCTCATCAATTCGTTCAAGGACCGCAATGCGATTTTCCGCACGCCGTTGCAGTTTCCGACGCCGGAAAGTTTTAGCCTCATCGGTTATGAAACCGTTCTGAAACAGGGCTCGTTCCTGACCTATTTCCAGAACAGCGCCATCGTCACGGTGGCGAGCATTTTCCTGGTGATCCTGTTCGGCGCGATGGCCGCCTTTGCGCTTGCCGAATATCGCTTCAAGGGCAACACGCTGATGGGGCTTTATCTGGCCATCGGCATCATGATCCCGATCCGGCTCGGCACGGTCGCGCTGTTGCAGGGGATGGTGGCCGTCGGCCTCGTCAACACGCTGACGGCGCTGATCCTCGTCTATACCGCGCAAGGCCTGCCGCTTGCGATCTTCATCCTGTCGGAATTCATGCGAACCGTGTCCGATGATCTGAAGAATGCCGGGCGCATAGACGGCATGTCGGAATATACGATCTTCTTCAAGCTGGTGCTGCCGCTGATCCGGCCCGCCATGGCCACGGTTGCCGTCTTCACCATGATCCCGATCTGGAACGATCTCTGGTTCCCGCTGATCCTTGCGCCAAGCGAAGCCACCAAGACGGTGACGCTCGGTTCGCAGCTCTTCATCGGCCAGTTCGTCACCAACTGGAATGCGGTTCTGTCGGCGCTTTCGCTGGCGATGTTCCCGATCCTCATCCTTTATGTTCTCTTCTCGCGGCAGCTGATCCGCGGCATCACCGCGGGGGCTGTGAAATGAGTTCTGCAATGCAAAATCCTGTCCGTGTCCTGTCCGCCGGGCTTGGCAATATGGGCCGCAGCCATGCGCTCGCCTATCACCGCAATCCCGGTTTCGAGATTGTCGGCCTCGTCAATCGCACGAAGGTTGCCGTGCCGGATGAGTTGGCGGGCTATGAAATCCATCCGTCCTTCCATGATGCATTGAAGGAATTGAAGCCTGATCTGGCCTGCGTCGCCACCTATTCGGAAAGCCATGCGGATTATGCCTGTGCCGCGATGGAGCAGGGCGCGCATGTGTTTGTGGAAAAGCCGCTGGCAACGACGGTCGAGGATGCGCGCCGGGTGATCGACTGCGCGCGGGCCAACGGGCGCAAGCTCGTCATCGGCTATATACTGCGCCATCATCCATCCTGGATGCGGCTCATCTCCGAGGCGCGCCAGCTTGGCGGGCCTTACGTCTTCCGCATGAATCTCAACCAGCAATCCAGCGGCGCGACCTGGGAAACGCACAAGAACCTGATGAACACGACGTCGCCCATTGTCGATTGCGGCGTGCATTATGTGGATGTCATGTGCCAGATCACCGACGCCCGGCCGGTGGAAGTGCGCGGCATGGGCTTGCGGCTTTCGGATGAGATCAGGCCGGACATGTATAATTACGGCCATCTTCAGGTGCTGTTCGATGACGGCACGGTCGGCTGGTATGAGGCCGGCTGGGGGCCGATGATGTCGGAAACCGCCTTTTTCGTGAAGGATGTGATTTCGCCGAATGGCTGCGTTTCCATCGTCATGAACGAGGCCGTCACCAGGTCCGACGATGTGGACGCGCACACCAAGACCTCGACGATCCGTGTTCATCGTGCAGAGCGGGGCGCGGACGGCAAGTTCCTGAAACCGGATACGGATCTCTCCATGGCCGATGAGCCGGGCCATCAGGAATTGTGCGAACGCGAGCAGGCCTACATGCTGAAGGCCATTCGCGAAGATATCGATCTCAACCGACATATGGATGACGCGCTGCAATCGCTGCGCATCTGCCTCGCGGCGGATGAAAGCGTGCGCTCGGGCCAGCCTGTCAAACTGTAAGCCGGTAGAATTTAAGGGAATTTATCACGTGGGATCGCTGCTACTCAAATCGGTACACAAGCGCTACGGTGCACAGGAAGTTCTGAAAGACATCAATCTGGAAGTGCAGG
Organism: Brucella anthropi; assembly: GCF_046630315.1. Lineage (GTDB taxonomy): Bacteria > Pseudomonadota > Alphaproteobacteria > Rhizobiales > Rhizobiaceae > Brucella > Brucella anthropi_A. The sequence goes on from NZ_LQBD01000013.1 coordinate 91,646, forward strand.
ACGGGGAGTTCATCATCTTTGTCGGCCCTTCCGGCTGCGGCAAGTCAACGCTGCTGCGGTCCATCGCCGGCCTGGAAGATGTGTCGGCCGGGCAGGTGCTCATCAATGGTGAGGATGTGACCGTCACGCCGCCATCCAAGCGCGGCATCGCCATGGTGTTCCAGTCCTATGCGCTTTATCCGCATCTGACGGTGAAGGACAATATGGGCCTCGGCCTCAAGCAGGCCGGTGCGCCGAAGGATCAGATCGAAAGCCGCGTGTCCAGGGCTTCCGCCATGCTGGCGCTGGAACCTTATCTCGCGCGCCGCCCGGCGGAACTTTCCGGCGGCCAGCGCCAGCGTGTCGCTATCGGGCGCGCCCTGGTGCGCGACCCGGAACTGTTCCTGTTCGACGAGCCGCTGTCGAACCTCGATGCGGCGCTGCGCGTGCAGACCCGGCTTGAAATCGCCAAGCTGCATCGCGAGTTGAAGGCAACGATGATCTATGTCACCCACGATCAGGTGGAGGCGATGACCCTGGCCGACCGTATCGTGGTGCTGAATGCGGGCCGCATCGAGCAGATCGGCTCGCCGATGGAACTCTATAACCGCCCGGACAATCTGTTCGTCGCCGGTTTCATCGGCTCGCCGCAGATGAACTTTCTCGATGCCGCGCGCATCGGCGCAACCGGCGCGAAGACCATCGGCATTCGCCCCGAGCATCTTTCCGTCAGCCGCGAGGGCGGAACGTGGAAAGGCAAGGTCATCCATGCCGAACATCTGGGCGCGGATACGATCCTCTATGTCGAGACGGAAACGGCAGGGCTTGTCACGGCCCGCCTGTTCGGCGAGCAGCACTATAATGAAGACGATGTGATCTTCCTCACCCCGGATGAGGGCAAGACCCACCATTTCGACGAGGCTGGCAAGGCGATCCGCTGATCTTCCTTGTCGGAATCCAAGCCACGCAAACCGCGCCTGTTACATGGGGCGCGGTTTTTGCTTTTTAAGGCCGGGAATCGCCGCTGAAAATGTGCCCGCCCGCAATGCGGGATATGGACAGAATGTCTCACCCCATGGCATTTTCCTGTCATGACAAACGCGGACAGGCGGCGAAATAGTACCAATCAGTACTGACGTTTCCGTCAATGCATAGCAAGAAAGTTGCGCGGTGCAGCGCGGATTCTTTCCATATAAAACTGCCTGTAAATCATGGGAATAAGCTTATTTCCTCCTGGGGCAAAGGGCGGTGGCCCCCGCCATGGCGAACCGCTTCCAAACAAAACAATGGCAGGCCCTGAAAAATAATCTTGCTTTATTCGGAAAGCCGTTCCACCCTGAAAGACAGTGAAACCGGAGGAGGAAAAACCGGCTTCACGTCGCATGGGAGGAGTGGTCGGTTTTCCCTCGGGAAGACTGCGGTGGCAGGACATAAGGGAGCCTTGCCGGGGCAAGCCGGGCAGATTTGCCGTTGGGGCTGGTCGCGTTGTTTTTGCGCTTGCCGTCCATGATCTCTCATTCGACACTCAATGCAAGTTTTGCGAGGTATGCCCGCATGAGCGATGATGTCGTACTTTCACTGCATGTTCCCGAGCCGGAATGGCGTCCGGGCGATGCGCCGGATTTCTCCCACGTCAAGATTCCCCGCGCGGGCAGCGTGCGCAGGCCCGAGATCGATGAAAAGCCGGAGGCCATGCGCGATCTGGCTTTCAGCATCATCCGGGTTTTGAACCGGGAAGGCGAGGCGGTCGGCCCATGGGCGGGCACGCTCACCGACGACGAGCTGAAGGACGGGCTTCGCCACATGATGACGCTGCGCGCCTATGATGCGCGCATGATGATGGCGCAACGCCAGGGCAAGACCTCGTTCTACATGCAGCATCTGGGCGAAGAGGCGGTGAGCTGCGCTTTCCGTAAAGCGCTGCGCAAGGGCGACATGAATTTCCCGACCTATCGTCAGGCGGGCCTTCTCATCGCGGATGACTATCCCCTCGTCACGATGATGAACCAGATTTTCTCCAACGAGCAGGACCCGCTGAAAGGCCGCCAGCTTCCGGTGATGTATTCGTCGCAGGAACACGGCTTCTTCACCATTTCCGGCAATCTGGCGACACAATATACGCAGGCCGTCGGCTGGGCGATGGCATCGGCCATCAGCCATGACACGAAGATCGCAGCCGCATGGATCGGTGACGGTTCGACGGCGGAAAGCGATTTCCACGCCGCACTGGTCTTCGCCTCCACCTACAAGGCTCCGGTGGTGATGAACATCGTCAACAATCAATGGGCCATTTCCACCTTTCAGGGCATTGCGCGCGGCGGCTCCGGCACTTTTGCCGCGCGCGGCCACGGCTTCGGCATTCCGGCACTGCGCGTTGACGGCAATGATTATCTGGCCGTCCATGCCGTTGCCAAATGGGCCGTGGAACGGGCAAGGCGCAATCTCGGCCCGACCATCGTGGAATATGTGACCTATCGCGCCGGCGGGCACTCCACCTCGGACGATCCGTCCGCCTATCGTCCCAAGGCCGAGAGCGATGCATGGCCGCTTGGCGATCCGATCCTGCGGCTCAAGAACCATCTCATCAAGCGCGGTGTGTGGTCGCAAGAGCGTCACGAGCAGGCGGAAGCCGAGGTGATGGATATCGTGGTGAGCGCGCAGCGCGAGGCGGAAGCCATTGGCACGCTGCATGATGGCCGCAAGCCCTCCATGCGCGACATGTTCGAGGATGTCTATGCCGAAACGCCGCCGCATCTTATCCGCCAGCGTCAGGAAGCGGGGTTCTGATCTATGACGAAAATGACCATGATCGAGGCGATCCAGAACGCCCACGATATTGCCATGGAACGCGATCAAAAAGTCGTCGTGTTCGGCGAGGATGTCGGTTATTTCGGCGGCGTCTTCCGCTGCACCGCCGGCCTGCAGAAGAAATACGGCAAGGAACGCTGCTTCGATGCGCCGATCAGCGAGCTTGGCATTGTCGGCACGGCGATCGGCATGGCCGCTTACGGCCTGCGCCCCTGTATCGAAGTGCAGTTCGCGGATTATGTCTATCCCGCCTATGACCAGATCGTGTCGGAGGCCGCGCGCCTTCGCTATCGCTCGGCAGGCGAGTTCACCTGTCCCATCGTGATTCGTATGCCTTCCGGCGGCGGCATTTATGGCGGGCAGACCCACAGCCAGAGCCCGGAAGCGCTTTTCACCCATGTTTCCGGCCTCAAGACGGTCATGCCATCGACGCCAGCCGACGCCAAGGGCCTGCTGCTCGCGGCCATCGAGGATCCCGACCCGGTGATCATGTTCGAGCCGAAGCGCCTTTATAACGGCCCGTTCGACGGCCACCACGACAAGCCGGTCACGTCATGGAAGAAACATGATCTGGGCGAGGTGCCGGACGGCTATTATACCGTGCCGCTCGGCAAGGCCGCGATCCGCCGCGAAGGCAGCGATGTGACCGTGCTGGCCTATGGCACCATGGTTCATGTGGCGCTTGCCGCAGCAGACGAAACCGGCGTCGATGCGGAGGTGATCGACCTGCGCACGCTTCTGCCGCTCGACACCGAGACGATCATGGCCTCGGTGAAGAAGACCGGACGGTGCGTCATCGTGCATGAAGCGACGCTCACCTGCGGCTACGGCGCGGAGCTTGCCGCACTCGTTCAGCGTGACTGCTTCTATCATCTGGAAGCGCCGATCCTGCGCGTCACCGGCTGGGACACGCCTTATCCGCATGCGCAGGAATGGGCCTATTTCCCCGGCCCGGACCGTGTCGGCCGTGCGCTCACATCGATCATGGAGGCTTAAATGGCTCATTTCGCAATCAAGCTCCCTGATGTCGGCGAAGGCGTTGCCGAGGCCGAACTTGTCGAATGGCATGTGAAAGTGGGCGACATCATCCGCGAGGACGATCTTCTCGCCGCCGTCATGACCGACAAGGCGACGGTGGAAATTCCCTCCTCGCGCGCGGGCAAGGTGATCGCCATCAATGGCGAAGTGGGCGAGAAGATCGCCGTTGGCTCCGAACTCGTGCGCCTTGAAATCGAAGGCGGCGCGGCGGAAAAAGCCGAAGCGCCGCAAGCGCAAGCCGTCGAGCCGGTGGCGCCTGCCGCCGCCGCGCCGGAAGCGCCGGTGCTCCTGCAAACGCCTGTGCCCGAAAAACCCGTCGCGCCGAAGCGTGAGGGTGCCGCTCGCCCGTTCACCGGCGCCGGCCCGGTTCGGCAGGAAGGCGAAAAGCCGCTCGCCACGCCGTCGGTGAGGCTTCGCGCGCGCGATGCGGGCATCGATCTGCGCCGCGTCCGCGGTACGGGACCGGCGGGGCGCATCACGCATGAAGACCTCGACGCCTTCTTCCAGATGGAAAGCGGCGCTGCCCCGGCGGTGTCGGGCTATGCTGCCGATACATCGGTCAATGAAATCAAGGTGATCGGCCTCCGGCGCAAGATCGCCGAGCGCATGGCGGAAGCCAAGCGCCACATTCCGCACATCACCATTGTCGAGGAAGTCGACGTCACCCAGCTTGAAGAGTTGCGCAGCAGCCTCAACCATGAAAAGAAGGAAGGGCGCCCGCGCCTCACGCTTCTGCCTTTCGTCATCCGTGCAATTGTGAAGGCGGTCAAGGAACAGCCGGGCCTCAACGCGCATTTTGACGATGAGGCGGATATTATCCGCCAGTTCGGCGGCGTGCATGTCGGCATCGCCACGCAGACGCCGAACGGCCTCATCGTCCCCGTCGTGCGCCATGCCGAAAGCATGAGCGTGTTTGCGGCGGCGACCGAGCTTTCCCGTGTTACCGAAGCCGCCCGCAACGGAACGGCCAGGCGCGAGGAACTGACCGGTTCCACCATCACCATCACTTCGCTTGGACCTCTCGGTGCAATCGCCACCACCCCGATCATCAACCGTCCGGAAGTCGCGATTGTCGGCATCAACAAGATGGCAGTGCGCCCGATGTGGGACGGCGCGCAATTCGTGCCGCGCAAGATGATGAACCTTTCATGCAGTTTCGATCACCGGATCATCGACGGCTGGGACGCTGCCGTCTTCGTGCAGAAGCTGAAAAGCCTCGTCGAAACGCCTGCCATGATTTTTGTAGAGGGATGACCAGATGAGCGAGATTTCCTGCAAACTTCTGATTATCGGCGGCGGTCCCGGCGGCTATGTCTGCGGCATTCGCGCAGGCCAGCTTGGCATCGATACGGTGCTGGTGGAAAAGACGCGCCTTGGCGGCACCTGCCTCAATGTCGGCTGCATTCCGTCCAAGGCGCTGATCCACGCGGCGGATGAGTTTCATCGCCTCACCACTTTTGCCGCCAAAGGCCCGCTCGGCATCACGGCGCAAAACCCGGCCATCGATTTCGCCAGAACGCTGGAATGGAAGGATGGTATTGTAACCCGCCTGAACAGCGGCGTTGCCGGGCTTTTGAAGCGGTCGCGCGTGCGCATGTTCCAGGGGCAGGCGCGGTTTCAGGACGGCAAGACCGTGCTGGTCGATACGGATACGGGCCGCCAGACCATTCATGCCGAAAACATCGTGATCGCAACCGGCTCGGTGCCGGTCGAGATCGAGGCTTTGCCGTTCGGCGGGGCCGTCATTTCCTCCACCGAGGCGCTTTCCCTGGAAAAGATACCGGAGCGGCTCGCCATTGTCGGCGGCGGCTATATCGGGCTTGAAATCGGAACCGCCTTCGCCAAGCTCGGCGCCAAAGTAACGGTTGTGGAAGCAGCCGACCGCATCCTCCCGCAATATGACGCGGAACTGACCCGCCCCGTGATGGCGCGGCTGAAGACGCTTGGCGTGGAGGTTCTGACCGGAACGTCCGCCAAGGGGCTGTCAGCGGATGGCAAGGCGTTGGAAATCCGCACGCAGGACGGGGCCGTCAAGGCGATCGCGGCCGACAGGATCCTCGTGACCGTCGGGCGCAAGCCGCAGACGGATGGCTGGGGCTTGAGCGAAATCCGGCTGGATATGGATGGCCGTTTCATCCGCATCGATGATCGCTGCCGCACCTCGATGCGCGGGGTCTATGCCATCGGCGACGTCACCGGCGAACCGATGCTGGCGCATCGCGCCATGGCGCAGGGCGAGATGGTGGCCGAAATCATCGCTGGCGGCAAACATGTGTGGGACAAGCGCTGCATCCCCGCCGTCTGCTTCACGGACCCGGAAATCGTGACTGTCGGTCTTTCGCCCGATGAGGCCCGCAAGGCCGGGCATGATATCCAGGCTGGCCTTTTTCCGTTTCAGGCCAATGGCCGCGCCATGACGATGGAACGTGACGATGGCATGGTGCGCGTGGTCGCCCGCGCGGACAATCATGTCATTTTGGGTATTCAGGCAGTCGGGGCCGGGATTTCGGAACTGTCGGCCGCTTTTGCGCAAGCCGTGGAAATGGGCGCGCGTCTGGAAGATATTGCAGGCACGATCCATGCGCACCCGACCTTGAGCGAAGGGCTGGCCGAAGCCAGCATGAAAGCGCTCGGCCACGCTCTACATGTTTGACGATTTACGCTCGTGCCGCCAGACGAAGATGGCGGCACCGGCAACCATGGCCGCCAGCGCAAACCATGTGATGGCATAGGAAAGGTGGCTGTTGCGGAACTTCACCACCGTCAATCCGCCGATGGGAAGCGTCCCCGCGCCGGACGATGCATCGGCATCGATGAAATAAGGCGCGACGGGCCCGAGATTGTCCTTTTCGGCAAAGGCCGCAACATCGCGTGAGTTCCAGTTGTCGCGCGCCGGATCGTTCGGGCGGAGGAAAAATCCGCCCGGTTCAGGCATGCGCAGCAAGCCTGTGACGGTCGTTTCTCCCGCTATCTGCGTTTCCAGCCGTGATGACGGATCGCGCTTGTCGCCGGGGACAAAACCCCGATTGATGAATGTCAGCGCTCCGTCCGGCGAACGCATCGGCGTCAGCACCCAATAGCCCGCGCCGCGCTCGGTCAGCGCATGGACCAGAACTTCCTTGTCATTCAGATAGGTGCCGGTCAGCGCGACATGACGATATTCGTCTTCCTTTTGGTTGACATTGGCCCAGTCGTCCTTTCCGGGTGCTGCGACCGGCGCGGCATGAACGCGCGCATCGACCCTGGCGATCAGATCGAGCTTCCATTGCAGCCGCTCCACCTGCCAGATGCCTAATCCCGTGAAAAGAATGAAGAAAATCCCCCCCAAGACCGACATCAGGCCAAGGAAGAAGCGGGAGGAAGTCTTCTGGATCACTTGTCCATTCCGGGGGGAGGGCATCGTCTTGTCCTTCAATAGCGGCAGCCAGTGGCCTTCTATAACAAAAATGCAATGGCAAGAAAGGGCAGGACCACAAAAGAACGTGATTGCGGGGAAACGCGCGCGATCATGTGCGATCAACGGCAAAAATACAGCGCCTGCCGCACTGTGGTGAGTGCGTGGCGCTTAAGCAGGATCAAACTCTATTGCTTCGTTCTCAGGCAAGCTTATGAACTTTGCGCCTGCGATGCGAATAGCCGCCCTTCGACAGGCGCAATACGTTGCAAACCTGTGTCTTGTCTTCCGAGGGCTTTGGCATCTGCTCGTGAATGCGAAGCAAAATCTGCTGTGTGACCGTGCGATCCCTGTCCGTGGCTACAGGGCCGATAATAATGCTCTTCATCGATCATTCTCCCTGTCTTCTTGGCCTGAAACGGCTTCGAAAGCCGTCCCGACCGATTATCAAGAATGGACCAATGAATGAAGTATTAACCAAATTTTACATCTTGACAAGTGCATCGGCGCAACAGTTTCCACCCCATTGGCAAGGCATGGAAAAAGCCCGATCGCGTGTGCGATCAGGCTTTTTCTGTTCCTCTATGCCGCCGGTCAGTCGCGGTTGCCGGTCAGGATTTCGCGTTTTCCCACATGATTGGCGGGGCCGACCAGCCCGTCCTTTTCCATGCGCTCCACAAGGGAGGCGGCGCGGTTATAACCGATGCCGAGACGGCGCTGGATATAGGATGTAGAGCACTTCTTGTCGCGCATCACCACCTTGACGGCCTGTTCGTAAACATCGTCGCCGTCTTCCGAACCCATGGCGGTCGCATCGAACACGGCCGCCTCCTGGGTTGCGTCTTCTTCTTCCTCGTCTTCCGTGACGGTCGCCAGATAATCCGGGCGTCCCTGTTCCTTCAGATGGTTGACCACCTTTTCGACTTCCTCATCGGAAACGAACGGGCCGTGGACACGGACGATGCGCCCGCCGCCTGCCATGTGCAGCATGTCGCCCTGACCGAGAAGCTGCTCGGCGCCCATTTCGCCAAGGATCGTGCGGCTGTCGATCTTCGAGGTGACCTGGAAGGAAATACGGGTCGGGAAATTGGCCTTGATCGTGCCGGTGATGACATCGACCGACGGGCGCTGCGTGGCCATGATGAGGTGGATGCCGGCGGCACGCGCCATCTGGGCCAGACGCTGGACGGCGCCTTCGATATCCTTGCCCGCAACCATCATCAGGTCGGCCATCTCATCGATGATGACCACGATATAGGGCATCGGCGTGAGATCGAGTTCTTCCTGAATATAGGTCGGCTCGCCTGTTTCCTTGTCGAAGCCGGATTGCACCGTGCACATTACGGTTTCGCCCTTGCCCTTGGCGGAAGCCGCGCGGGCATTGAAGCCTTCGATGTTGCGCACGCCGAGACGGGCCATCTTGCGATAGCGCTCTTCCATCTCGCGCACGGCCCATTTCAGCGCCACGACCGCCTTCTTGGGATCGGTGACAACAGGCGTCAGGAGGTGCGGAATGCCGTCATAGATGGACAGTTCCAGCATCTTCGGATCGACCATGATGAGGCGGCATTCTTCCGGCTTGAAGCGGTAGAGCAGCGACAGGATCATGGTGTTGATCGCAACCGACTTGCCCGACCCCGTGGTGCCCGCCACCAGAAGGTGGGGCATCTTGGCCAGTTCCGCGATGATCGGCTCGCCGCCGATGCCCTTGCCGAGGCAAAGCGGCAGGCGGTAGTTCGAAGCCTCGAAGGTGCGGCTGTCGATCATTTCGCGAAGATAGACGGTTTCGCGATTGGCGTTCGGCAGTTCGATGCCGATGACATTGCGGCCCGGAACCACGGCCACGCGGGCGGAAAGCGCCGACATGGAGCGGGCAATATCGTCGGCAAGGCCGATGACGCGCGAGGATTTCACGCCGGGGGCCGGTTCGAACTCATAAAGCGTGACCACCGGGCCGGGGCGGACATGGATGATCTCGCCGCGCACACCGAAATCCTCCAGCACGCTTTCGAGAAGTCCTGCACTGCGCTCCAGCATTTCCTGCGTGATGACATTTCCATCCTGTTCGGGCGGCAGCTGCAGGAGATCGCGCGGCGGAAATTCATAAGCGCCATGCATGACCGGGGCTTCGGCGCGGGGGAGGGGCTGCGGCTGGTAAAGCGCAATCGACGGCGCGGCCCTGACCGGAGCAGGGGTTTCGAAGACAGGTTCAGCCACCGCCTCGACGACATGTTCTTCCGCTTCCGCGACCGCCAGAACGACGTCGTCTTCGGTGGCCTCACCGGCCATGTCCGGGATGATTTCCGGCTCGGATACGACCGGCTGCGGGGCGGGCATTTCAACGTCGGCGGCGGCGATCGGTTCCGGCGCGGCCATCTCCACGGGCGCCGGCGCTGCCGGCATTTCCGCAACCGGCTGGACGGGAGCAGCGGCCTCCGGCTCGGGCTGCTTGTTCCATTCGCGAATACGGAATTGCGCCAGAATGGATTCCACCGTCGGCGCGGGCTTGCGCGGCTCGACCGGCATGGCGGAAACGAGCGGCGCGGCCGATACAGGCGCCAGATCGATGTCGCAACCTTCCCAGAAGGCGAAATCGGACAGATAGGCAAAGGCGGATGGCGCAGCCGGGGCTGCGGTCTCGATACGGTCCGGCGTCACCTCCGCTGCCGTTTCCACCGGCGCGCCGGCAACGGGAATCGCAGGCATTGCCGGAGGCACCGGCGCGACAGGCGAACGAACCATGCTCTCGGATACGGTTTTCTGGAGTTCGGCAACGGCCATGGGCTGGGCTTCGGCGACCTTCTCGACACTGATCGCAGGCGCGGCTTCTGCCCGGACCTGCGGGCGCTCGCTGATGCCCGGCAGTTCCTCGCCGCGGCGGCGCAGGAGTTCCACCTCCGGCGTGCGGGTGAAGCGCACATTCGCACCCAGCGAAAAATGGATTTTCCAGGCATCGTCACTCGCCGGATTGTGGCTTCCCGTCTGGCCGCGAGGCTGTTTCGGGTCCTGAGCGTTCTCTGCACGATTTCCTGTCGAGTGGGGGAAATTTTCTCTCAAATTACGCATGATACCTGAACCATGAATACTATCGCCTGAATGAGCCCAAGTAATAAAAAATGAAGGTTAACAACCCCCTTCCGAAATGCGCGGAACGACAGAAATTTCTTGTGGCGGCCATGCCGTCACGAGCGGCGAAGCCGGCGAAAAAACACCCCAGGTTGCACATTAAAACCTTTTGATATCAACGATATAAAGCGCGTTCTTATATTAAATTATACGATTATAAGACAATCAAGGGTAGTTTTCGGCGCCTGTTCATTTCGATCCGGAAAACCGGCCCGGCGTCAAAAGCGACAGGGGCCGGGAGACTCCCCCCTCAATCCCGTGCGAGCGCCACGACAGGGTCGAGCTTCGAGGCGTTGCGGGCCGGAATGAAGCCGAAACCGATGCCGATCAGGCTGGAGCAGACGAGCGCGATCACCATGGATGCAGGCGAATAAATAAGCTGGAACATCGAACTGAACTGCGCGAACAGCACGCCGAATCCTGCCGCGATAAGAACGCCGAGAACGCCGCCGATGAGGCAGACCAACACCGCCTCGATCAGGAATTGCTGCAAAATATCGCTCTGGCGGGCCCCGATGGCCATGCGGACGCCGATCTCGTTGATTCTCTCCGATACGGCCACGAGCATGATGTTCATCACGCCGATGCCGCCGACGAAAAGCGATATGCCCGCAATGCTGGAGATGAGAAGGGCGAGCGTCGCGGTCGTGGCCGCGATGGTCTTTTGCAGGCTGTCTGTATTGAAGATCGAGAAATCCTTCTCGCCATGCCGCTTGGTCAGAAAGGCGGTTATCATCTTTTCGGCTTCCGCCGGGTCCATCGTGTCGGCGACGCGCACGAGGATCATCTGGAGGGAGCGCGAGCCGGTCATGCGGGTCTGCACGGTTGAGTAGGGCAGGTAGACTTCCATCGTCTGGGCGCTGCCCATGCCCTGTTCCTCGGCCTTGACCACGCCGACGATCCGCACCGGCACCTTGTTGAGAAGGATGATCCTGCCGATGACGGAACCCGCCTCGCGCGGAAACAGGGTGGTCCTTGCGGTTTCGTCGATCACAGCCACCTGTGCCAGATCGTCCACATTCTGCTGATCGAAAAAGCGGCCTTCCAACAGCTTGCTGTTGCGCGTGACAAAATATTCCGCCCCGACACCGTTGACTGAAACGCTGACTTCCTTGTCGCTGACGCGAATGGTGGAACTGGTCGAGTCATATGGCGTGGCCGCCACGACATAGGGCAGCCTGGCGATCTCCCTGGCGTCGCTGAGATTGAGCGTCGTGATCTGGGCCGCTTTCAGGTCGCCAAATCCCTTGCCGGGACTGATATAGAGCGTATTGGTGCCAAGATTGCTGATGCCTTCCAGGATCTGGCGTTGCGAGCCCTGGCCGAGCGCCACCACACAAACGACCGAGGCCGTACCGATGATGATGCCGAGCATCGTCAGGAACGTGCGCAGCCGATGCGCATTCATCGAGCGGAGCGCCATTGCGAAGGCCTCGTTGAAGCGGTCGCGCATCCCGGCGAGATGGCCGGGCCTGGCGGGCGGCTCCTTTTCGGCTGCGGCTTCGGCCGCGGGCCGCAGGGCGTCCGCGCTTTTCGTATCGGAGATGATTTCGCCATCGCGGATTTCGATGATGCGCTGCGCGCGTGCTGCAACCTGCCGGTCATGTGTGACGATGATGACCGTTCGGCCCTCGCGGTTCAGCTCCTGAAGGATGCCGAGGACTTCTTCGCCGCTATGGCTGTCGAGCGCGCCTGTCGGCTCGTCGGCAAGGATCACATCCGCATTGTTGATGAGGGCGCGGGCGATGGAGACACGCTGCTGCTGCCCGCCGGAAAGCTGGCTTGGCCTGTGGTGCGTGCGCTCGCCCATGCCGAGCCGGCGAAGCAGCATTTGCGCCCTTTCGCGCCGCCGCTCTTTTCCCTGTCCGGCATAAATGGCAGGAATCTCCACATTTCCAACCGCATCCAGCTCGCCAAGGAGGTGATAACGCTGGAAAATGAACCCGAAATGTTCACGCCGCAATTGCGCCAGCTCATCGGCTTCAAGCTCCGATGTCGCGCGGCCGGAGATCAGATATTCGCCCTCCGACGGACGGTCCAGGCAGCCCAGAATGTTCATCAGCGTGGATTTGCCCGAGCCGGACGCGCCGATGATCGCCACCATCTCGCCGCGCTCGATGGTCAGGTTCACATGGTTGAGAACCGTCGTGAAGTCGTCACCCGACGGATAGCGGCGCGAAACACCCTTGAGCGAGAGGAGCGGCGCATCATTCATGTCAGATACCGACCGGCGCGGGAGAGCCGGTTTGATTGTCGGTCACGACCTTGTCGCCCTCGTTGAGGCCCGAGCGGATTTCGGTGTTGATCTTGTCGGTGATGCCGGTTTCGACCGTCCGTTCCTCGATCTTGTCGGCGCCGGTCAGGACGCGCACCGTGGCCTTGCCGGGCTCGTTCGTATCCTTGAGGGCCGTCACCGGCGCCATCAGGACATTCGTTGCCTTTGCAAGCAGAATGTGAACCTCGGTCGTCATATAGGTCCGAAGCATCCCGTCGGGATTGGGAACGCTGAAAATACCCTTGTAGTAAATGGCTGAAGCGGTGGCCGCACCGGAGGAACCAGTGGTGGCTGTGGTGAAACTCTTGTCGTTGACGATGGAATCCGGCGCCGGTTCGATCCTTTCGAGCGTCGCGTCATAACGCTTCATGTTTTGCCCGGAGATCGTGAAGAAGAGCGGCATGCCCTCGCGCACCTGCGTGACGTCCGCTTCCGAAATATCCGCCTCGACGGTCATCGTGTCGAGCTGGCCGAGAATGGCGATGGTCGGCGCGCTTTGCTCAGCATTGACGGTCTGCCCCTCCTGAACGACGGTGGCGAGGATCGTCCCGTCGATCGGCGCGGTGATGCGGGTATAGGCGAGATTGGTCTCGGCGATCTGCACGGCGATTTTCGCCGCGGCGATTGCCGCGTCGGTATTGGCGACCTGCGCTTCCTTCGATTTCAGGTTGCTGACCGCCTTGTCGTAATCCGCGCGTGCGACGGCATTCTTGCCGATCATCATTTGGTTTCGCGCCAGGTCCTGCCGGGCAAGTTCCAGATCGGCAATGTTCTGGGCGCGGGTGGCTTCGTTCTGGCGAAGTGCTGCCTCGGATTTGTTCAGCTCGTTTTGCAGATTGGTCGAATCGATCAGGGCCACGACCTCACCGGCCTTTATCTGCTCGCCCGGCTTCACCTTGAGCGAAAGAATGCGCCCGGTTGTCTGCGCGCCGATGGCGACGAGGTTCTTGGGCCGCAATGTTCCCGTGGCAAGGACCGAACTCTCGATATCGCCCCGCTTGACGGCAGTGGTGGCAGGCAGCGGGTCTTCTTTCGTCAGGAAGCGAACGGCGACATACCCCACGATCAGCAATGCGATGAGGACAGCCAGCCACAGGCGCCAGCGAAAACCGCGTTTCGGCTTGGAATTCATAGTGGTCTCTTATCGGTTGTCAGCGGAGGTGGAGGCGTGGCCTTGACGATGCGGGGGCCTGTATAGCCATCGACGACTTCAGGTCTTGCAACGTCAATGCGGCCGTTCCAGCCGCCGCCCAATGCTTTTTGCAGGGCGACATAATTCACGACCAGATCGGTTCTGGCCTGATTGAGGTTGGTTTCCGCGCTCAGGAGATCGCGCTGCGCGGTCAGCACATCCACAAAGCTCTTCGTGCCGGCCCTGAACTGCTCCAGCGTCAACATGTTGATCTTGCGGCTGTTGCTGACGATCTCCTGCAATTGCGCGGTCCGCAGGCGGTTCTGGTTCAGCGATACGCTGGCGTTCTCGACTTCGCTGAGCGCGGTCAGGATGACCTTGCGATAGGCGATGAAAAGCTGGTCGCGCGCGGCCCTTGCGGCCTCGACATCCGCATTCAGCTGGCCGCCATGAAAGATCGGGATGGTCAGGCTTGGGCCGAAACTCCAGCCGATCGTTGACAGTTTTCCAAGATCGCCGAAACTGGCGCCGCCCGTATTGATGTTTCCTGTCAGCGAAATACTCGGATAAAGCTGCGCCTGCTTCTGGCCGACGCTGGCATTGGCGCTTGCATAATCGCGTTCGGCGGCGCGAACGTCCGGCCGGCTCAAGAGCAGATCGGCGGGCAGGCCGGCGGAAACCTTGCGCGGGATCGCGGGTATCGGGCGCGACCTGTCGAGAAGGCCCGCAAGCGCCGAAGACGAGCGCCCCGTCAGGACGGACAGCTGGTTGAGATACTGCGCATAGCTGATCCTGAGCCCCGGTATCTGCGCTTCCGTCGTCGCGGCCTGCGTCTGCGCACTCAACAGATCGACCTGCGATATGTTTCCGGCTTCAAGCTGGTTGCGCGTCAGCGCCACGGTCTGGCGCTGGGAGGCGGCATTGCGCTGCGCAATGGCGATGCTGGCCTGCGCGCCGCGCAAATTCGCATAATTGGTGGCAATATCACCGATGAGCGTGACAAGCGCTGCCCGCAATTGTTCGTTTGCGGATTCGAGACTGTAATAGGCCGCTTCCACGCCGCGCTTGTTGCCGCCGAAAAGATCGAGTTCCCAACTCGTCTCGAAACCCAGGCCCGACTGGGCCGCGACCCGGGTTATTGTGTGGTCGGATCGGGAATAGGTCCCTTTTCCGTCAAGCTGCGGGTAGAGTATGCCTCCAGCGGAGATATAATTGGCGCGCACCTGCCGCACCTTGGCCTTGGCGGTTGCCACGTCCGGGCTACTGGCGATGGCGTCCGCGATCAGCTGATCCAGAACCGGGTCCTTCAGGTTCTTCCACCAGTCGCCAAGCTGCGGGGCGCGTCTGTCAGCCTTGCTGTTCCACCCGGCGGGCGTCAGCACATGCGGTTTCTGGTAGTCAGGGCCAACGGTAACGCATGCTGCCAGCATGGGCAGAATGCTTCCCAGTACGGTGATGCGAACAAGTGATGGCGTCAAATAATAGGTCCTGAAATATATATGCTGTCGTCGGAACGGCTTTTGATCGCTCCGAAAACGAAGCGCTCTTATACTTGCAACGGTTGTACCTGGGCAGTCCAAAGTCGTGGGAGCATGCCATAGGTCGCGCTGAGTCGCGATCAGAGGCATCATGCCATCGCTCACAGACGGTCATCAGCCAATGATCGCAGCAAAACGCGGCAATACACAGAAATTATTGGAATTTACGCGAAATCCGCCGCGGGTTGGCCCATCCGGCCCGCATGGTTATCCAGCCAGTCGGCAAGTGAGCGCCGTCTTGCGGCGCGCCCGCGCATGGGCTCGGCCATGCACATGGAGTTGAGCACGGCTTCCTCGGTGGATTCAACCGCTGCGCGAAAAAGCGTGTCGATGCGATTTTCGTTGAGCACCGCGATTTCGACCACATCACGCTTTTCGTCATGATCGAATGTCACTGCCGTCGAAAAGCCGATGGCGATATCGCCGCTGCCGTGCCCCCAGAAAGCCCCCAGACGCGCCAGCCCCGCGCCGCAGCGTCGGGTCACGCGCTTCAATTGCCGGTGTTCCATTGCCACATCGGTGGCAAGCACGAGGATGACCGAGCCTTTTTCGGGCTGATCGTCCATTTTCGGCGAGGGCCTGCGCCCGTCGGGAAGAACCAGATCGCCAGCGCGGCCGAAATTGGTCAGCGCCAGCACGCCGAGATGATGGGTCTTGCCATCCAGTTCGAACCGACGCGAGGATGTGCCGATGCCGCCCTTGAAGCCGAAACAGCTCATGCCGGTGCCCGCGCCGACATTGCCTTCAGCCACGGCGGCCCCGGCAATCTTCAGGGCTTCCCGCGCGTCGGCTTCCGTGACAGCCATCGCCTGGATATCGTTGAGCGGGCCGTCATTGCATTCCAGAACCACCGGATTGACGGTGGCCGTGGTGCGCCCGATATCGGGATTGGCCGCGATGGCCTCGCGGATCAGCGCATTGGCGCAGGTTCCAACGCCGAATGTATTGGTGAGGAGGATCGGCGTTTCCAGCGTTCCCAATTCCTCGACCTGCACAAGGCCGGTGCTTTTGCCAAAGCCGTTGATGACGTCGCAGGCTGCCAGCACCTTGCGGCGATACATGTTGCCGCCATGCGGGACGATTGCCGTCACGCCGGTATTGATATCGCCGTCACGCAAGGTGCGGTGGCCGACGTGTACGCCCGGCACATCGGTGATGGCGTTTTGCTCGCCCGGCTGCATGATGCCGCAAATGATGCCGTAATCGCGTGCCTTGCCTGTCATGGGTCACTGTTCTGTCAGGAGGGAAGGGGCACGGGCCCAAACCCGATAGCTACTGGAAGAGAACCTGTCTTTGCAGAAGGCAGGCTTTGCCGCAACATGAATAAACTTCATTTCACGATTGGCAACAGGCCACTGAATCTAGAGTACCGGCTCCGACCCTGTGCGTGCCATATCCATGTAGATTTCCTGCAGGCGGCGGGTGATCGGCCCCGGCTTACCATCGGAAACTGTCTGGTCCTCAATGCCGATGATCGGCGTCACGAAGCTTGATGCGCTGGTGAGAAATGCTTCCTTGGCGGCCTTCGCCTCATCGACGGTGAACAGGCGCTCCTCGATGCGCAGGTTCTGTTCCTCCGCGATCTTGATGACGGCGCGGCGCGTGCAGCCGGGAAGGATGGCATGCGAATTGGGCCGCGTTACCAGCACGTTGTCATTGGTGATGATGAAGGCCGTCGATGAGCCGCCCTCGGTGACGAAGCCGTCCTCCACCAGCCACACCTCATGAAAGCCCTTGCTCTTGGCCTGTTTCTTGGCCAGCACCTGCGCCAGAAGCATGACGGTCTTGATGTCGCGGCGTGCCCATCGCGTATCGGGCGCAACATCCACACGCACGCCGTTGCGCACCGAAGGCGCATTGGCGAGGTTCTTGGCCTGCGTGAACATGACGAAATTCGGCTTGATGTCGTCGGCATAGACGAAATCGCGCTCGGCTTCGCCGCGCGTCACCTGCATATAGACGACGCCTTCGCGCAGTTCGTTGCGCTTCATCAGTTCGATCTGTGCCGCGCGAATGGCGTCCAGCGATGCGGGCAGCGGAATTCCAAGTTCCCTGACGGAGCGTTCCAGACGGGCAAGATGCAGTTCGTTATCGACCAGACGGCCATCGATGACGGCACTGACTTCGTAAATCCCGTCACCAAAGAGAAAGCCGCGATCGAACACCGACACTTTCGCTTCGTTTTCTGCGACAAAAGCGCCGTTCAAATAAATTACCCTGGCCAAAACACGTCCTCGGACATCTGTATGATTGATCGATCCGGACGGTAGGGAAAAACTTTTCCCGCTGCCAATGCTATGTTTTGCAATCACTATGCAGAAATTGCATAAGGGTAAGGCAGTAAGGCAATAGGGCAGTAAGGCAGTAGGAAAAGGTCAGGTTGAGGCCATTCCTAACATACTGCCCTTTTGCCTTACTGCCTTACTGCCCTTTGCAAGAAATGCCCTTTGCAAGAAAGGCCCCCAATGGAACTGAAATGGCTGGAAGACTTCATCGCGCTGGCGGCGACGTCGAGTTTCTCGCGCGCGGCGGATGCCCGTCATGTGACGCAATCGGCGTTTTCCCGCCGGATCAAGCAGCTTGAACTCTGGCTGGGGGTCACGCTTGTCAACCGGGCGACCTTTCCGGCCGAACTTACCCGCGAGGGGCGGACCTTCCTGCCGGTCGCGCAGGATACAGTGCGCCAGTTCTACAATACGCGCAAGGCATTGCAGCCAAGCCGCGAGGTCCAGAACCCGGTCCTCACATTTTCAGCGCTCCACACGCTGACGGTGACATTCTTTCCGCACTGGCTGAAGCAGATCGATGACGATGTCGGCGGCATCCGCTCCCTGCTCAGCCCCGATCGCGGCGGCTTCGAGGACAATATCGCGACACTGACGGAAGGCGAGGTCCATTTCTTCCTGACCTATGCGCATAATTCCGTGCCGATCCTCATCGACCGCACGCAATTTCCCTATATCGTGCTCGGTACCGAACGGCTGATGCCGGTCTCGCGTCCTTCCTCGACGGGTCCGGTCCTGGATCGCGCAATCGCCAGCGGGGAGGCGCTGCCATATTTGAGCTATGGCGACTTTTCCTTTTTCGGCGCTGCCTTGTCGCAGAAATTTGCTTCCGGCACGGCATTCAAGCGCCAGGTCGTGCACGAAAACACCATGTCGATCGGCTTGAAGGCCATGGCGCTCGCGGGCTGGGGCATGGCCTGGCTGCCGGAAAGCCTCATTTTTGACGAGCTGCAACGCGGCGAACTCGTAGCGGCTTCAACTGATCCCTATTGGGATTTCACGGTCGAGATCCGCATTTACCGTCATGATGCGGCGCTTCCGGCCCATGCCGAGAGTTTTTGGGACTATTTGCAGGCAAAAGATCGGGCGATATCCCAAAAGGGCGATTGACAGCGGCCCATCGCCGGGGCTGTAACAGCACTGCATATATCAAGCCGGCAGCAGGGGACAGGTCGCGGCATGAAAATGACCATCGAACAGACGCTCGATCAGGCGGGTACGGGCGCTTTCCAACGCGGTCTTCTCGGCGTGTTCGGCCTTGTCTGGGCCGCGGACGCCATGCAGGTGCTCGCCGTGGGCTTTACGGGTGCGGCCATTGCAAAGACATTCGGGCTGACGGTTCCGCAGGCATTGCAGACCGGCACGCTGTTCTTCCTCGGCATGCTGATCGGCGCGGCCCTGTTTGGAAGGCTGGCCGATAAATATGGCCGCCGCCGCGTGCTTCTCATCACCGTCGCCTGTGATGCCCTGTTCGGGCTGCTTTCGGCATTCGCGCCCGGTTTCGGCATCCTGCTTGCCCTGCGCTTCATGACGGGCGTGGCCGTCGGCGGAACCCTGCCGGTGGATTATGCGATGATGGCAGAATTCCTGCCCGCCAGAAATCGCGGCCGCTGGCTGGTCATGCTTGAAGGTTTCTGGGCTGTCGGCACAGTGATCATTGCGCTCGCGGCCTGGGCGACGAGCCTCGCAGGCGTCGAGGATGCGTGGCGCTATATCTTCATCGTCACCGCGGCGCCGGCGCTGATCGGCATCTGGCTGCGCCTCTGGGTGCCGGAATCCCCGATGCATCTTTTGAAGTCGGGACGCCCGGAAGAAGCCAAATCGGTGATGAACCGCGTGCTTCGCCGCAATGGCAAACCGGAACTGCCGCCCAAGGCGCGCCTCGAAGCGCCGCTGATGGCGACGGGCGAAAAGCTTCTTTCGCCCAATCTGCGCCAGCGCACGCTGACGACGCTGGCGATCTGGTTTCTCGTTTCGGTGTCCTATTACGGCATCTTCACCTGGATACCGGCAAAACTTGCCGGGGATGGTTTCGGCTTCGTCCGCGGCTATGGCTTTCTTGTGGTGGTCGCACTCGCCCAATTGCCGGGCTACGCGCTCGCCGCCTATGGCGTGGAAGCCTGGGGCCGCAAGAAGACGCTGATCGCCTTCCTGTTCATCAGCGCCGCTGCCTGCGCGCTCTTCACCGTCGCCAACAGTTCGGCGGTCGTCGGCGCATCCATCCTCATCATGAGCTTTGCCCTGCTCGGCACATGGGGCGCGCTCTACGCCTTCACGCCCGAGCTTTATCCGACAGGATTGCGCGCCAGCGGCATGGGAGCGGCAGGCGCGATGGCCCGCCTCGGCGGCCTGCTTGCGCCGTCTGCGCTGGCGCTCGTCATCAGCCAGAGCTTTTATGTTGCCGTGGCATTGTTTGCAGGACTGCTGGCGCTGGCCGGAATCATCGCCTTCTTCATCGATGTGGAGACGCGGCAGAAGGCTTTGGATTGAGCAAAAAAGCCTGGAAATCAACGCGAACTTCCGGGCTTTTTCAGTGAACTACGCTCTATTCCTTATCCATTGCTTTCGGTAGGCGGCATAGGCTGCATTGCCCGGCCTGAAAATCCTGCCATGCTGTTCTGGCACGCTTGCACCGGCCAGCAATCCGGCACCAAAAGACGTGCCGGTCGATCCCGCTACGGCTTCGACTTCGCGCCCGGTAAAGTTTGCGAGAGCATCGAGATAGGTGGTGTTTCCGGCAAATGGGCCTTCGACGATAACGGGGCCATCGGCACCCAAAAGGTGAAGGCAGGTTTCGGTCATCAGCGCCGCATAGATGCAGGCAGCAACATAGCGTTGCGCGTCGCTGGCCGTGTCCGCATTGATCCAGCGAAGCTTTGAATGCGGGTAGGGACCGCAATCGGGAACGGCGGAAGGCAGTGCCATGATCTGCTGCTCCAGTACGCGCGCCACAATACCGGGCAGGTCGGCGGCCGGAGGCATGGACAATCCCTCAGTCATGATGTCGAACTCGCGCCCGCCCATATAGCGTGCGGAAGGTACGGCGCGGCCATAGGCATCCACATTGGCCAGCGTATCGCGTTTTGGGTCAAGTCCGTCTAGATTGCCGCCAACGGCGAAACTGACCACCCAAGTCCCGGTTGATACGACCGAAAACGGGCCGTCCCGATCCATGAGATGCGCGAGCAGCGATGCATTGGAATCGTGAATGCCGCAATGAACCTGGATAGACCCGTTCAGGCCGATTTCCTGTGCGATTTCAGGAAGCACATTGCCGAGCGCATCGAAAGCCGAACGAAGCGGCGGAAATTTTTCGCGGAGGCCCAGCCGGTCAACGAGGGGCGAGAAAACGGCTTCCTTCGGCAGCCAAAGATCGGTGTGGCAGCCGAGCGACGTCACCTCCGTGGCGGCGATCCCGGTCAGACGCCAGGCCCAATATTGCGGATAGGTGAATATGTAATGCGTCCGCGCAAAATCGTCGGGAAACATGGTCTTCAGATAATGAACCTGCGCGCCGAGATTGAGGCCGAGCGAAAGCGACGGCGAGAATGTATGCCGGAAATCCGGTTTGATCGCGGCATAGGCGGCGCGGATTTCAGCCGGATAGTCCAGTTCATAATCAAGGACCGGCATTGCGAGCGAGCCATCCTCCGCGACGAGGACCGCCGCCGCGCCATGGGTCGTGATGGAAATGGCATCAAAGCCCGGTTCTTTGGCGAAAGCGGCGAGGCTTTTCAGGAAAAAGCGCCACAACGCCTCAATGTCATAATGCGGATAGAGACCATCGCACAGCACTTTATTCGGCATGCGGCAGGCGGCGATCTCTTCGCCGCCTGCCGCATCGAGCACCACGACCTTGGCATTGGTCTTGCCGATATCGAGAATGGCAATGCGCTTCATGGCATATAAAAGACAGGCTTGAGGTCTATGGAAACCGGCGAATTATCCGGGTTCGTCGCCATGATATCGGCCATATGTGCCCACCATTTTTTCATCACCGGATGATCGGGCAGGGCGGCCATGCCATGCGTGGCCGTGCGTGTCAGCACACCGAACAGGCTGTTGCTCTCGTCATCGAGATAGATCGCGTAATCCGACACGCCCGCCTGGCGCAGAAGGTCGACCAGTTCCGGCCAGATTGCGTCATGGCGGCGGCGATATTCCGCCTCCATGCCGGGATTGAGCTTCATGCGAAATGCGTAACGTTCAGCCGTCATGCCGCGCGCCTTCCCTTGAACTGCCGGATGAGGATCGGCAGTGAAATGGTGACGATGAGCAAAAGGCCGATGAAGATCGACATGACGATGCCCGGCACGTTGAGCAATCCCAGACCAAAGGTTACGAGCCCCATCACGAATGCCGCAATCACCACGCCGACGATTGTACCCGAACCGCCAAGGATCGACACGCCGCCAAGCACCACCATGGTGACGATTTCCAGTTCCCAGCCTTGCGCGATGGACGGGCGCGTGGAACCAAGGCGCGAGGTCAGGCAGACGGAGGCGATGCCGCTCATCGCGCCGGTCATCAGGAAAAGCACGAATTTGGTTTTTTCGACCGGAATGCCGGAAAAGCGCGCCGCGAATTCATTATTGCCGATGGCATAGATGCGGCGTCCGAAGCTGGTCCAGTGCAGGATCACGCCGAACAGCACGGCAAACAGAACGAACAGCGCGAACTCGAACGAGATCACCCAGAACACATAGCCCTGTCCGAAATAGGCAAAGCTTTCCGGATAGCCGCCAAAGGCCTGATCGCCGAGCACGATATAGGAAATACCGCGAAACAGGCTCATCGTGCCGATGGTGACGACGATGGAGGGCAGTTTCAGCCCGGCCACCAGCCCGCCATTGATCGCGCCGCAGACAAGGCCGGTGCCGATACCGATCATGACGAGGCTCGGCGTGCCGACGCCAGCCTGCGCCGCCGCGCCCATGGCCGTGGAGGCAAGCGCGATGATGGCAGCGACAGAAAGGTCGATTTCGCCGGAAATGATGAGAAGCGTCATCGCAAAGGCGATCAATGCCTTTTCGGTGAAATTGAACGTGGCATCCGACAGGTTCCACGCATTGAGGAAGTAGGGCGAGGCGAAGGAATTGGCGATAAAGATCGCCACCGCCACGCCAAGCAGAAGCATTTCCCAGCTTGCGAAGATGCGGGAAAAAGGCGTTCCGAGCCGGTCCGGAATGTGACGGCGCTGTTCGTTATTCATGCCCGGGCCTCCTCATAAGTCTTCGCGGCCTTGTCGCGCAAGATAATGCGTCCGCGCCGCTTTTCCTGCCGCGCATTGAAGATCACGGCCAGAATGATGACGGAACCGGAAATCGCCATCTGCCAGAAGGGCGATATGTCGATGACGGGCAGGGCATTCTTGATGACGCCAAGGAACAGCGCACCCAGAACGGCGCCTGCAACCGTACCGATCCCGCCAAGTGTCGAGATGCCGCCGATGACGCAGGCCGCAACGCTGTCGAGTTCAAACCCGGCAGCCACATCCACATAGGCAACGGCATAGCGCGATACCCAGAGATAACCGCAAAGTCCGGCCAGTGCGCCCGAAAGCACGAAGGCGAAGAAGCGCGTGCGGCCAACATCGATGCCCGTATAGACGGCAGCAGTCGGATTGCCGCCGGAAGCATAAAGGGCACGTCCGAAGAAGGTTCGCGTCATCAGCACATAGATGAGCGCCACGATCACAATTGCTGTCCAGCCGAGAAGCGGCAGGCCCAAAACCACCGTGCGCGGCGTGTTGAGAAACGGTGCCGTCATCTGGTGGGCATTCACCCAGGCACCGCCGGACAGCACAAAGGCCATGCCGCGATAGATGGTGAGCGTGCCAAGCGTGACGACAATAGCCGGAATGTTGAGCTTCCAGACCAGAATGCCGTTGATCGCGCCCAGAACCGCACCGATGCCGATGGCAAGCACGATGAGAAGCACGAGCGGCAGGCCCGGATAGGTCGCGTTCAGCATCGCGACCGCCATGCCGGTAAAGGCGAGATTGGCGGCGACCGACAGGTCGATGGACTTGGTCAGGATCACCGCCATCTGTCCAAGCGCGATAATGATCAGGATCGACGTATCGTTGAAAATATTCGCCAGATTGCCGGCGCTGGCAAAGCCCGGCGCACGGCTTGCGAAAAGTCCCACCATAAGCGCTATGATGACGAGGAGCAGGAGTTCGCGCTGCTTGAGCAACTGTTTCATCGTCTACTCCGTGTTTCCAGTAGCGGCGCGCACCAGCACTTCCGCGTCCAGGCTGGAGCGCTCGAAGATGCCTTCCATCAACCCTTCGCGCATGACCATCACGCGGTCCGACATGCCGATGATTTCCGGCAGTTCCGACGAGATCATGATGATGCTCAAGCCTTCTGCCGCCAGTTCGCTGATAAAGGCGTGAACAGCAGCCTTGGACCCGATATCGATGCCCTTGGTCGGCTCATCGAGAATGATGACCTTCGGATTGGTGGCGAGCCACTTGCCGATGACGACCTTCTGCTGGTTGCCGCCGGAGAGCGTTCCCACAGGGACCGAGAGCGCTGCGGCGCGCAGATCAAAGCGCTCGGCATATTTGCGCGCCAGCGCCAGTTCTTCCGCCATGCGCAGGAAGCCGTTGCGCGAGGTGCGGGCGAGCGACGGCAGCGATACATTTTGGAAGATCGGCAGTTGCAGCACGGCACCGTGGCGTCCGCGCTCTTCAGGTACATAGACGATGCCATGCGCCACCGCATCGCCGGGGCGGCGAATGCTGATCTCGCGATCTTCAAGCGTCACACGACCACGGGAAGGCTTGGTGATGCCGAACAGCGATTGCGCGAATTCCGAGCGCCCCGCACCGACAAGCCCATAAATGCCAAGGATCTCACCTTTGTGGAGCTCAAAGGAAATGTCGCGAAATTCGGTCGGATGCGAATAATTTTCGACCTTCAGCACGGTCTTGCCGATAGCCACATCCTGCTTGGGGAAAGCCTGATCGACGGAGCGCCCGACCATCATGCGGACGATATCGTTCTGCCGCGTATCGCCAAGCGCGCCGTGCCCGACGGCGTGCCCGTCACGGAAAACGGCATAATTGTCTGCGATTTCATAGACTTCATCGAATTTATGGCTGATGAACAGGATGGCTTTGCCCTGCGCTTTCAGACGCGCGACGATGCGGAACAGGTCGTCTACTTCCTTGCGCGACAGGGCGGCGGTCGGCTCGTCCATGATAACGATGCGCGAATCCACCGACAGAGCGCGGGCAATGGCGACCAGATGCCGCTGGGCGATGGACAGTTCCTTCAGCTTGATGCGGGCATCGACGGTCGTTTCCAGCGACGACAGCAGTGCCTGCGAACGCGCATAGACCGCCTTCCAGTTGACGAAGCCGAACTTCGTGCGGGGCGCATGGCCGAGATAGATGTTTTCGCCCACCGACAATTCGTCGAAAAGCACGGTTTCCTGATGAATGGCCGTGACGCCATGATCGGTCGCATCCTGTGCGGTTGCAAAATGCACCGGCTTGCCGTCGATAAGGATTTCCCCCTCATCGGGCTGGTATATGCCGGTCAGGATTTTGACCAGTGTGGACTTGCCAGCGCCGTTCTCTCCGATCAGCGCCGTCACCTTGCCGGGATAGAGCGCGATGTTCACATCATCGAGCGCACGCACGCCGGGAAATGTCTTGGCAATGCCACGCATTTCCAGAATGGGCAGATCCGTTGCGGCAAGCCCCGGCTCTCCGCCGGATTGGCCGCTCGATTGAAAGGCTGCATTCATCGCAGATACCTGAAGTCGATTCCGGGGGAATAGGAGGCGACATCCGTTTGTCGAATCCCGCCTCTTTTCATGAATGCGCACCTTTTCGGGATGCGCTTTTCCGATCAGAAGACCTTGGAGAATTCGTCGATATTCGACGCGTCATAGACGAAAGGATCGCTCATCGCGGCTTCGCCATTGTCACCGATCTTGATCTTGCCCATGCGTCCGGCTTCGATTTCCGAGCCCGGCTTGCCATCGGCATCACCCTTTACGAGATGATAGGCAATCTGGGTTGCCGAATAGCCAAGATCGATTGGGTTCCAGATGGCGAATTCCTTGGTTGCGCCCGACTTGATGGCACCGGCCATTTCCGACGGAAGACCGAGGCCCGTCACATAGACATCGCCGATCTTGCCTGCATCCTTCACGGCCTGCGAGGCAGCCAGCACGCCAACGGTCGTCGGCGCCACGATGACCTTCACATTCGGGTTGGAAGTCAGCAGCCCTTGCGCTTCGCGATAGCTCTTGTCGGCCAGATCGTCACCGTAAACGGTCGTCACCAGATTGAGGCCCGGAAAATCCTTGAGTTGCTTCTTCATCTCGCCGATCCAGATATTCTGGTTGGTCGAGGTGGTGGTGGCGGAAAGGATCGCGAAATCGCCCTTGCTATCCGGCAGGTGATCGGCGGCAAGCTTGAGGCACATCTTGCCGATCAGCTCGTTGGAAGACGGATTGAGGTGGACGATACGACCTTCAGGCGCAACGCCCGAATCCCACGAGATCACCTTGATGCCGCGCTGTGCGGCTTTCTTCAGGGCAGGGACGACTGCATCCGGGTCATTGGCCGAAATGGCGATGGCATCCACACCCTGCGCGATCAGCGAATTGATGACCTCGATCTGGCCTTCTGCCGTCGTGGTGGTCGGGCCGGTATAGATGACCTCAACGCCGCCCAGTTCCTTGGCGGCTTCCTGCGCGCCCTTGTTGGCGGCTTCAAAGAAGCCGTTGCCGAGCGATTTTGCCACGAGCGCGATCTTCATGTCGGCAGCCTGCGCATGAGCAGCCATGAAGGCAACGGCCAGAGCCGTGCCCAATGCCAGTTTCTTGAAAAGTTTCATGTCTCATTCCTCCCAGTATAAAGACATATGTTTCGCTTCGTCCGGCTCAGGCCACCTCGGCGGAATCTCCGCTTTCGCCACCCTTGCCGGCATGTGCGGAACCCTGCGCTACGATGAGCCGGATGCCCGCATTTTCCACCATGCGCCGTGCCTCGTCCGAAATGCCATCATCGGTGATCAGCGTGCTGACGCGGTCGAGAGGGCAAAGGATGAGGCTGGAACGGCGCGTGAATTTCGTTGAATCGACCATCAGGACAAGCTCGTCCGCCTGGCCCATGAGCTTCTGCTCGCTCTGGATGATGAGCGCATCGGACTCCATCACCCCGAGCGGGCTGATCCCCTGACAGCCCATGAACATGCGCCGTCCGTAGAAATTGCGGATGACGTCATTGTCGAAAGGCGACAGGATCAGGCTCTGGTCGCGATAGATCGCGCCGCCGGGCACGATCACCGTGCTTTTCGACTGGCGCAAAAGATGTTCGGCGATGGCGAAGGAGTTGGTCAGCACCTGCAAGCGGCGCGGGGCCAGATAATGCACCATCTGGAAAGTCGTGGACCCGCCATTGATGATGATGCTGTCGCCTTCCTCGCAAAGCGCCACGGCCTCGCGTGCAATGGCGCGCTTGCGATCGGCATTTTCCGATTCCGAAACCTTGAAAGGGCGGCCCGTCAGGCTGGCGAACTGCGGGGGATGAATGGCCTCGGCGCCACCACGCACGCGCTTGATCCGGCCCTGCATATGCAGCGATGCGATATCGCGCCGAAGGGTCGCTTCCGACGCTTCCGTCAGTTCCACCAGATCCTGAATGGTAATCACCGGCTTTTCCTGAACAGCGCTCAGGATGATGCGGTGGCGCTCTCTTTCGTGCATGGCTCCTCCTTGTGCCTGTATCGGGCGTAAAGCCTGCGCATGTCAATCATAAACAATCACAATAGCGCACAATAATCACAATAATGATTGGATATGATTGTTTATGATTGACAGCAATTCGTTTCATACGTCATATCTGCCGCAACATGATCGGCAGCGCGTGGGGTGAGCACGCGATCTGCGATTCACGATAACAGAATTGGGAGGATGACATGGTGGCCAAGAGCAGGCTTCTCGAAAACCGGTGGGATGATGCCAGGGCGGCAACGATGGATGAGCCGGGCAAGCTGCTTTATCGCTCCAATCTGCTCGGCTCCGACAAGCGCATCACCAATTACGGCGGTGGAAATACCTCCGCCAAGGTCGAGGAAACCGATCCGCTGACCGGCGAGAAGGTTCAGGTTCTCTGGGTCAAGGGGTCTGGCGGCGATGTCGGCACCATCAAGCTGGACGGTTTCGCCACGCTTTATCAGGACAAGCTCGATGCACTGAAAGGCATCTACAAGGGTGTCGAGGACGAGGACCGCATGGTCGGTTTCCTGCCGCACTGCACCTTCAACCTCAATCCGCGCGCCGCTTCCATCGATACGCCGCTGCACGGGTTTGTCGCTTTCAGGCATGTCGATCACATGCATCCGGATGCCATCATCGCGATTGCCGCGTCCAAAAACTCCCGCGAACTGACCGCCGAGATTTTCGGCGATGAAATCGGCTGGCTGCCTTGGCGCCGCCCCGGCTTCCAGCTTGGTCTCGACCTTGAAGCTTTCGTGAAGTCAAATCCTGACGCCAAGGGCGTTGTCCTTGAAAGTCACGGGCTTTTCACCTGGGCCGACGATGCGAAAACCTGCTACGAAACCACGCTTGCCATCATCAACAAGGCTATCGAATGGCTTGACGGGAAGACGGCGGGCAAGCCCGCTTTTGGCGGTGCTGTCGCGCAAAGCCTCGCAGCTTCCGAACGCCGTTCCATCGCCGCGCGGCTGATGCCGGAAATTCGCGGGCTTATCGGCAGGGATGAGCGCAAGCTCGGCCATTTTGACGATCAGGATTCCGTTCTGGAATTCGTGAATTCGAAGGAACTGCGCCCACTCGCAGCTTTGGGCACATCCTGCCCGGACCACTTCCTGCGCACCAAGATCCGTCCGCTGGTCATCGATTTCGATCCCGCCAAGCCGGATGTTGATGCGGTCGTAGCGGGGCTTGAAGGCGCACTGGAAACCTATCGTGCCGATTACAAACGCTATTATGAGGCGTGCAGGCATGACAATTCGCCGAAGATGCGCGATCCCAATCCGGTGATCTTCCTGATCCCCGGCGTCGGCATGCTCTCCTTCGCCCGCGACAAGGCGACGGCACGTATCGCGGGCGAATTTTATGTCAACGCGATCAATGTGATGCGCGGCGCATCCGGCGTATCGGAATATCAGGGACTACCGGAACAGGAAGCCTTCGATATCGAATATTGGCTGCTTGAGGAAGCCAAGCTGCAACGCATGCCGAAGCCCAAAAGCCTCGCCGGACGCATCGCCTTTATCACTGGCGGCGCTGGCGGTATTGGTTTTGCTACCGCCGAAAGGCTGGCGGGCGAGGGTGCTTGCGTGGTTCTGGCGGATATTGACGCAAAATCGCTCAAAACCGCTCACGACACTCTGGCAAAGCGTTTCGGCACCGATCAGGTACGCAGCGTCGAACTGAACGTGACCGACGAAAAAGGCGTGGCCAATGCCTTTGCCGAGGCAAGTGTCGAGCTTGGCGGGATCGATATTCTGGTGTCCAATGCCGGTATTGCGTCATCCGCGCCCGTGGAAACGACGGAACTCTCCATGTGGAACCGCAATATCGACATTCTGGCGACCGGCTATTTCCTCGTTTCGCGAGAAGCTTTCCGCCTGTTTCGCCGCCAGAAGATCGGCGGCAATATCGTGTTTGTCGCCTCCAAGAACGGGCTTGCCGCTTCGCCCAATGCTTCCGCCTATTGTGCGGCCAAGGCTGCGGAAATCCATCTGGCGCGTTGTCTGGCGCTGGAAGGTGCGGATGTCGGTGTCCGCGTCAACGTGGTCAACCCGGATGCGGTTTTGCGCGGCTCCAAGATATGGGATGGTGAGTGGCGCGAGCAGCGCGCCGCATCCTCGAAAATCGATGTTTCCGAGCTTGAAGAACACTATCGCAAGCGCTCCATGCTGAAGCTGAACGTCTTCCCGGAAGACATTGCGGAGGCGATCTATTTCCTTGCAAGCGATGCTTCGGCAAAATCCACCGGCAACATCATCAATGTCGATGCCGGGAACCAGCAGAGTTTTCCACGCTGACCCAATAATCTGGAATGTTCTGGGAGGAACCATGTCCGATCAACCTATTCCGGCCGATTTCATCGCCGAGCATAATTCCGGTTTTGAAAAGGCGCTGAAGAGCGATTATCAGGCGCTTGGCGAACAGCTTTTGCGCCGCGGGATCGAAATCGACAGAATTACAGACAAGGTGGCATCCTATTTCGTTGCCGTGCCTTCGTGGGGCACGGGCACGGGCGGCACACGCTTCGGACGTTTTCCGGGAAAGGGGGAGCCGCGCGGCATTTTCGACAAGCTCGACGATTGCGCCGTCATCAACCAGCTTTGCCGCGCGACACCCAATGTTTCCCTGCATATTCCATGGGACAAGGCCGATCCGAAGAAGCTCAAAGCCCATGCTGAAGCGCTTGGGCTTGGTTTCGACGCCATGAATTCCAATACCTTTGCGGATGCGGCGGACCAGAAGCTTTCCTATAAATTCGGGTCGCTTACCCATGTCAACCCAGCAGTGCGGGCGCAGGCGATCGAACACAACATCGAATGTATCGAAATCGGAAAAGCCATAGGTTCCAAGGCCTTGACCGTCTGGCTGGGCGACGGTTCCAATTTTCCGGGCCAGCAGAATTTCACCCGTGCCTTCGAGCGTTATCTCAATTCCATGGGCGAGATTTACAAGGCATTGCCCGATGACTGGCGGCTGTTCTCCGAACACAAGATGTATGAACCGGCCTTCTATTCGACCGTGGTTCAGGACTGGGGCACCAATTATCTCATCGCCTCGACGCTTGGACCGAAGGCGCAATGTCTGGTCGATCTCGGCCATCATGCGCCCAATACCAATATCGAAATGATCGTCGCGCGGCTGATCCAGTTCGGAAAATTGGGCGGATTCCATTTCAACGACAGCAAATACGGGGATGACGACCTCGACGCCGGCTCCATCGATCCGTATCGATTGTTCCTTGTTTTCAATGAGTTGGTCGATGCGGACTATCGCGGTGTGGCGGATTTTAATCCTGCCCACATGATCGACCAGTCGCATAATGTGACCGATCCGCTGGAAAGCCTGATCTCATCCGCCAATGAAATTCGCCGCGCCTATGCGCAGGCGCTTCTGGTGGATCGCGAAGCGCTGGAGACCTACCAGCACGAAAACGACGCGCTGATGGCATCCGATACGCTGAAACGCGCCTACCGGACAGACGTGGAACCGATCCTCGGCGAAGCGCGCCGCCGCACTGGCGGGGCCATCGAACCGATTGCCGCCTACAGGGCGAGCGGCTATCGCGGCAGGGTGGCGAAGGAGCGCCCGGAGAGCAAAAGCGATGGCGGGGCGTTCAACTGAAACGCCCGCCCGCCACAAAATTGCCGTAAAAAGAACGGGCGCTTGACACATTCCGGCGGAGGTTTTGGTCGCTTTTTCGTTCAGAAAATCGCGTTTGGTGACTGTCAGCGCGATTTTCTGAATGTCAAATTAAGGCGAAACGGCCCCAGTTTTTCATGCTCGCCGCGCTTCAGGGCGAGTATGCCATGATGGAAGAGGCGGGACGGTCCGCCCCACACCACCACGTCACCATGATGCAGGATATATTTTGCAATCGGGTCGGTTCGCTTCAATCCGCCGAACTGGAAAGTCGCGGTCAGGCCAAGCGACACCGAAACAATCGGATTGCTGAAATCCCTCTCGTCCTTATCCTGATGCAATGAAAGTTTCGCCCCCGGCTCATAACGATTGATGAGACAGGCATCGGGCGCAAAATCAGGATAACCGGCTTCGCGGGCGGCAGTTTCGGCAAGCGCGCGAAACGCATCCGGCATCGCAGGCCAGGGCAGGCCGGTTTCGGGATCCTCGCTGCTGTAACGATAGCCGGTCCGGTCCGTGACCCAGCCCAACGCACCGCAATTCGTCATCGCGACCGACATGCGATAGCCGCCGGGCGTGGTCATGTGCCGAAAAGGTGCTACGGCGGAAACATCGGCCACAGACTTCAGAACAGAATCCTCACCGGCAAGCGCGAAGCCACGCAGAAGCACGGCTCCCGGTGCCAGGATTTGACGCGGTTCAGTCTCGTCGAAAAGATCTTTCATGGGATCGTTTTAACACGAGATCGAATGACCGCCTCCCGAAACCTGCTTTCAAATCCGGGTAAGTCCTACACCGTTTCCGCCGTCTGGCCGAGCGGCAGCGGGAACAGCCGGTCATAGGCGATGTTGAACACGAACGCATAGACCAGATAGAAGATGACGATCGCTATATCCATCACCAGAGCGGTCAACAGCGAAATTCCCAGATACCAGGCGATGAACGGGATCAGAAGCACGATCAATCCGCCTTCGAAGAGGATCGCGTGCAGAACCCGCACAGCCATGCTCTTGTTCACACGGCCGGTAAAACGCAGCATCGCCTTGTCAAAGCCCAGATTGAACAGAAAATTCCACACCGTCGCGGTGGTTGCCGAAACGATGCCGATAACGCCCATCTCCGCGGCCGGCTTGTCCAGAATGAAGGCGGAACCGGGTATGAAGATCGCCAGTCCGATGAGTTCAAACATCGTCGCGTGGCGGACACGGTCCATAAAACTGCGCATTTCCTTTAATCCCTGTTGTGAATGCGGGTTCTTCTATCTTATTCTTGCGATAAGAAAAGTTAGATATTATCCGGATTTCAGATAGATGACCATCGAACTGGAGCAACTGGAAGCCTTTGTGGCCGCGGCGGATCAGGGCTCGTTCTCGGCGGCCGCGCGATATCTGCACAAGGCGCAGTCTGCCGTCAGCGTTCTGGTGTCCTCGCTGGAAGACGATCTCGACGTCAAGCTGTTCAGTCGCGCATCGCGCAATCCGGTGCTGACGGAGGCGGGTGCCCGGCTGCTTCCCGAAGCGCGGCTGATGCTTGCCCGGCGCGAGCATCTGATTTCCGTCGCCAGAAATTTTGGCGACCATGTGGAAAGCCGTCTCGTGGTGGCGATCGACGAGCTTTATCCAGAACCCGCCATCGCGACATTGTTTGCGGCCTTTGCCGAAGCGTTTCCGCATGTCGAACTTGAACTGAAATTCCCCTCTTCAACCGCGATAAGCGGCCTTGTGCTGGAGGGAAAGGCGGATCTCGGCGTCATGTGGCGGGCCGAACAGATGCCGGATGAGCTTGGCTTCCACACCATCGGCTGGGTGCCCCTGGTGCTGGTCTGCGGGCGTGAGCATCCGCTGGCCCATACCGCCGTCAGCTGGGAAGATTTGCGCTCGTTTCGCCAGATCATGGCCCGCAAGCACAGCGATACGGCGGAAAGCCGCCGTCTGCGGGTCGGCGCGGAGGTGTGGTGGGTGGAAAGCCACTGGGTCATCCTGCAAATCCTCACGCGGGGGATCGGCTGGGCGTTCATTCCCGAACATATATTGAAGGATTCGCCGCAGGCGCCCGAACTCGTCATTCCGAAACTGCAATTCGACGAAGGCGCGCATCCGGTCGCGCTGGAGCTGATCTGGAACAAGCGGCGGCGGCAGGGGCCCGCCGCGCAGTGGTTGCAGGAGCGCTTTGCCGAAAGCCGGTTTTGAGCTTTCGGCAACGGCGCTGCAAAGGGCAGAGGATCACCCTGCCCAAGGCGGATTACACTTTTGCGGCTTGCACGAAGCGCGGATCGAAGGTCTGCGCAAAGGAAATATCGGCATTTGCCAGTTCCGGATCAAGCGCCTTCAGCATTTCATAAAGGCTCTTGAAGCCGTCTTCCGCGATCAGGCCCTTTTCGGAATACATGGCGCGCGACTTCTCGAAGCCGGTCTTGTAAAGCGCGCGGTCGCCCAGTAGATATTCCTCCGGCACGGCGTCTGCCACTTCGTCGGCGGAAGCCTTGTGAATCCAGTTCAGCGACTTGATGAATGCGTTGACGACGCGCTGCGTCGTGACCGGATTGGCATCGATGAAGCTCTGCTGCACATAGACGGTGGCAGCCGGATTGGTGCCGCCGAAAAGCTGGCGCGTGCCTTCTTCGGTGCGGGTATCCAGAAGCAGGGTGATGTCGCCATCCACTTCCAGTCGCGTGATGACCGGATCGAGATGGACGAGGGCGGCGATTTCGCCCTTCTTGATGGCCGCAACCGCGCTTGCGCCGCCACCGACACCGATGATCGAAGCGGCATCTTCGGCAAGGCCGTTCTTGATGAGCGCATATTGCAGCAGGAGCGACGTTGACGAGCCGGGCGCCGTGACGCCGACATTCTGGCCCTTGAGATCGGCAATCGTCTTGATTTCGCCGGCGAGGTCCTTGCGCACGCCGATGCAGATGCCCGGAAAGCGGCCAAGCTCGCAGACGGCCTTGATGTCCTGTCCCTTGTTCTGCATGCGAATGGTGTGTTCATATGCGCCGGTGACGACATCGACCGAACCGCCGATCAGCGCCTGCAAGGACTTGGCGCCGCCGCCGAAATCATTGATCGTGGCCTTGATGCCTTCTTCCTCGAAGAAGCCCTTGCGCTCGGCAATGGTGAGCGGAAGGTAATAGAAGAGCGGCTTTCCGCCGACGCCGAACATCAGTTCCGGCTTTTCCGGCGTCGCGGATGCATCCTGCGCATAGGCGGGCAGGCGCGCGGCCAGCCCCGCAAGCCCGAAGGCGGCAGCGCCCAGCAAAATATCTCTACGGGTTGTCCTCATGATTTCCTCCTTCAATTTTTCTAACCGTTGTGTCCGGCAGCTTTCGGGCGCCAGACAAGCAGGCGCGCTTCGACGATGGACACGATCCAGTCGATCACCAGCACGAATGCCGTCAGCACCAGCATGCCGGCAAAGACGCCAGTGACATCGAACACGCCTTCCGCCTGATGGATCAGGTAGCCCAGACCCGCCGACGAGCCCAGATATTCGCCGACCACCGCGCCGACGACGGCAAAGCCGACAGCCGTATGCAGGCTTGAGAACATCCATGACAGCGCGGATGGCAGATAGACATTGCGCAGGAGCTGGCGCTCGTTCATGCCGAGCATGCGCGCATTGGCGAGCACGGTCTGGTTCACTTCCTTCACGCCCTGATAGACGTTGAAGAAGACGATGAAGAAAACCAGCGAAACGCCGAGCGCCACCTTCGACCAGATGCCGAGGCCGAGCCACAGCGCGAAGATCGGTGCCAGCACCACACGCGGCAGCGAGTTGGCGGCCTTCACATAGGGATCGAAAATCGCGGCGAGCAGGGGCTTGCGGGCAAACCAGAACCCGATCAGCACGCCGCCAATGGCCCCGATGGCAAAGGCCAGCATGGCTTCAAGCAGGGTGATGCCGAGGTGATACCAGATCGTTCCATCGGCAAACCATTTATAGATGCGCTGCGCCACATCGCCCGGCGTGGCGAAGAAGAATTTTGCCTTGGCCGGATTGCCCAGAAGATGCGTGTCGGTAAAGACATGCCAGACCAGAATGACGGCGACAGCGACGGCGAGCTGCGCCAGAAACAGCATCGGCTTTTTCATTTCTTTTCCCCGCTCGTCTGCTGATAGCCTTTGAGAACCTCTTCCTTGAGCGCACTCCATATTTCGCGATGGATTTCGTGAAACTTGTCGTCGAGGCGAATTTCGGAAATCTCGCGCGGGCGGGCGAGGGGAATCCTGTATTCCGCCATGATGCGGGCGCGCGGCCCGGCGGACATGATGACGACGCGATCCGCCAGCGCAATGGCCTCTTCCAGATCGTGGGTCACGAACATGACCGCCTTCCTGTCCTGCGACCAGAGATCAAGCAGAAGATCGCCCATGATGACGCGCGTTTGCGCATCGAGCGGGCCGAAAGGCTCGTCCATCAGCAGATATTTCGGATTGCGGATCAGCACCTGCGCCAGGCCGACGCGCTTGCGCTGGCCGCCCGAGAGCATATGCGGATAACGGTCGCCGAAACTTGCAAGGCCGACGCGGCCAAGCCATTCGTGGGCCTGTTCGCGTGCCTTCGCCTTCGGCGTGCCGGCGATTTCCAGCCCGATGGCGACATTGTCCAGCACCGTCTTCCATGGCATCAGGGCATCCTGCTGGAAGAGATAGCCCGCCTTGCGATTGAGGCCCTGCAAACGCTGGCCGCTGATTTCAACGGTGCCGGCGGCAGGCACAAGAAGCCCGGCAACGGCATTGAGCAATGTGGATTTTCCGCAGCCGGTCGGGCCGACAATCGCCACGAATTCGTTTTCTGCAACTTCCAGATTGCTTTCGGCAACGGCGTCGAAACGGCCGCCATCGGCCAGCTTGAACGAAATCTGCACATCTTTCAGCGCGATTGCCGTCTTGCCGGTCCCTTCCGGTTTGATGCGGTTTGGTTCGGCGTTCATCGTGCGTCACATCCGGTGAACTGACGATGCGCTTTGCCATAACGGCTCATGGGTCCGCTCCTCTTGGGGTGGCGCCTCGTGAACGGGGGAGCAGACAGGACGCACAATCCTGTCCGACAAAAAGCGAGGCGCAAAAAATTGCGATAGAGTCCCTTCGTATAACGTCCCGGCAAGAACATGCAACGAAAAGCAAGTGGTGCATTTCATTCTATCGACAGAAACCGGCCTATACGAAATATTATTGCGGTCAGCCGCGCCAGGTCAGGAAGCGCTTCTCGATCTGCCCGATGATGAAATTGACGATCAGCCCCATCACCGACAGGATCGTGACCCCGGCAAACAGCTTTTCCAGATCGTAGAGCGACCCGGCTTCCAGAATATAGGAACCGACGCCGAACTGGGCGCCCAGCATTTCGGCTGCGACCAGCAGAATGATGGCGATGGAGATCGATACCCTGAGCCCGGACAGGATCGCCGGAAAGGCGCCGGGCAGGATGATCTTGCGCACGATCGACCACCATCCAAGCCCGAAACTCTGGCCCATGCGCACCAGCGAACGGTCCACATTGTCCACCGCGCCATAGGTGGCGACGACGGTGGGCGTGAAGGTGCCGAAGGCAATCAGCATATATTTCGACATTTCATCGATGCCGAACCAGATCACGAAGAGCGGCAGGAGCGCGATTTTCGGGATCGGGAAGAGCGCGGCCACAAGCGGCACCAGACCGGCGCGGATATAGCTGAACAGGCCGATCATCACGCCGAGGCTGACGCCGACCGCGATGCCGAGGCTGGCGCCGACGACGAGCCGCCGCAGCGACGGCAGCAGATGCTGCCACAAAAGGCCGCTCTGCCAGAGCTGGACGAAGGTTTCCAGCACCGCAGACGGGCGCGGCAGCGTCAGATTGGATATGAAGCCGCTGCGGGTTCCGATTTCCGCCAGCGCCAGAAGCGCCACGAACAGGATCAGGGCCATATGGCGCACCGGCTGCGGCGCGAAGCCGCCGCCCCGGAAAGGCACCGGGCGAACAGGCACTGAGTGGGCAATCTGGCCGGACGGTTTCACGTCTGCGATCTCAACCATTGATCAACTCCTGATCCGCTGCCTGTGCTTCCGCCCGCATCAGTTCCCAGAGCTGCTTCTGCTTTTCCTCAAGAACCGGATCGCCGAGATGGCGTTCGGAAAGGGGAATATCGATGTCGACAATCTGCCTGATCCGTCCCGGCCTGCGCGACAGCACCACCACCCGATGGCCAAGCCGCACAGCTTCGTTGAGATTGTGGGTGACATAGACGGAGGTGAAGGGCTGGCGGGTCCACAGCGCGATCAGATCATCCATCAGCAGCTCCCGCGTCTGGCTGTCCAACGCCGACAGGGGTTCGTCCATCAGCATGACGGCAGGGCGAACCGACAGGGCGCGTGCGATCGCCACGCGCTGGCGCATGCCGCCCGAAAGCTGCTTGGGCAGTGCCTGCCGGAAATCCGAAAGCCGGGTGCGCTCCAGAACATTGGTGACGATCCGGTCCATTTCGGCGCGGCCAAGACCGTGATCCTCCAGCACCAGCTTGATGTTTCCTTCCACGCTGCGCCAGGGCAGCAGGGCAAAATGCTGGAAAACATAGGTGAGGGGATTGAGCGAATTCTCCGGCGGCGTGCCGATTTGCAGCACTTCGCCCGCAGATGGGCGTTCGAGACCGCCCAGAAAACGCAGGAGCGTGGATTTTCCGCAGCCCGAAGGGCCGATCAGGCAGACGATCTGCCCCTGCGGGATGGTGAGCGAAATATCGTTCAGAACTTCGACCGGACCATAAAAATGGCTGATGTTTTTCAGTTGCAGATCCATTTCAACTCCAGTCCTCGTGCCCGGCATGACGCGCCGGGCACGGCATGTTCATTCTCAAATCGTCTTGACGTAGGATGTGTCGAACAGCTTTTCCTGCGTGACAGCTTCCTTGACCATGCCTTCGGCGCGGAACCAGTCAAGCTGCTCCACGCTGCTTTTGAGCGACAGGGCAAGCCCCTTGTTGATGCGCATCGCGCCGTCGATCAGGTTCTGCTTGGCAGTCTCGAACGGGCTGTCGCTTTCGACATATTTGTGCACGATTTTCGCAATGTCGTCGCGCGCGGCATCGTCTGCCGTGTTGTCGACGAAGGCCGCATTATAATCGTCGATTGCCCTGGAATAAGCTTTGACGAAAGCTTCCGTCATGGCGCGCTCTTCGCTCGCATTCCTGGTAGACGTGAATGCCGTCGTGACCTGATAATCGGGCGCATAATCGGAAACGAGGCCGATCTGCTTTGCCGCACCTTCGCGGATCAGCTTCTTCGCGATATTGGGCTGGATCGCCCAGGCGTCGATCTGCCCCGTCGACAGGGCGCCGACCACGGCGCCCAGCTTCTGCAACGGGCGGAGCTGAATTTCAGACAGCGCAATATTGTTGGCCTTGGCAATCTTGTGCGCCATGAAATGGAAGGACGATCCCGCCGTGGTGATGCCGAAACTGTGTCCCGCCAGCCTGGACGGTTCGGTCAGTCCACCCTCATAGGCCTTGTTGGAGGCCAGAATGATATTGCCGGTAATGCCCTTTTCTTCCGCAAGCGCACCGCCGATCACCTTGATCGCGCCCTTGTCGGCGAGGCTGATCAGCCCGCCGCTCATCGCCGTCACGCCGAAATCGGCGTCGCCGGAAGCAATGGCGACGGCCATGGGCTGGGCCGCTTCGAAGAATTTCAGTTCGATATCAAGCCCGGCATCTTTGAAATAGCCGCGCTCATGCGCGATATAGCTCGGCGCATGGCTTGCCAGATGGAGCACAGCCAGATTGCGCGTGGCCGCGCGGGCGGGCGCGCCAAAAGCGGTGCTGATCCCCAGCGCGCCAAGCCCCATCAATGTCTGACGGCGTGTCAGGGTGAAATCCATGCTGGCTCTCCTCCGATGCGGGTGTCGGCCTGGCGCAATAGATTTCCTGCTGAGCCCGGCAAACAAAATTTCATTACGTCTCTGCCATGGAAAAATATGGAAGATTGCTCTCGCATAAAGCCACGCCGCGAGATTTTCAATATGATTGGAGCATTTCCCGTGTTGATCGCGGCAGGCCATATGGCAATTGCGCGACCATTGGACGGTTATCAATAAAAAGGCCCCTTGCCGGGGCCTTTTCACGGGGAAGCGCGATCATTGCTTCTCGGGGTCGAACTGCTTTTCCCGTATGAAGAGAGCGGGAATGATGCCGCAGATGAAATAGGCGCCGCCCATCACGAGGAAACCGAAGCCGATCGAAAGCTGGCTTGCGAAGAAGCCGATGGCGACCGGCGCAAGGGCAGCGCCCGCGCGGCCTATATTATAGGCGCCGCCGACAGCCGTGCCGCGATATTTGGCCTCGAAGCTTTCAGCCATATAGGTCGCATTGACGCCGTAAGGCACGCCATAGAGGAAGCCGAACACCACCAGCATCCACAGGATGGTGTCAGGGCTGTGGTAAAGCACGATGATCGGAAGGAAGGCGGCGGTGCCGAGTGCGCCGAAGGCGAAGACCGCGCGGCGGCCAAGCCAGTCGGCGGCAATGCCGGCCAGAACCTTGCCCAGGATCATGGCGGTGTAGCTGCCCACCATATAGGCCGTCATGGACTTGAAGTTCATGCCCATTTCGGTTTCCAGATAGGACGGAAGCCAGTTGTTCACGCCGTAATAGCCGAATTGCAGGAAGCCTGCCGTCAGCGCCCAGAGGATGAACAGCGCGCGCGCCTGCGGGTTGCCGAAGATTGCCTTGAAGGCGCCTTCCTGGCGGGTCGCCGTGGATTTGCTGCTGCCGCGCTCATGCTCGGCCCTGGCCTTCAGCCAGCTCTCGGGTTCCGGCACGGTCCTGTGCATGAAAAGAGCGATGATGACAGGTACGATCGCCACGAAGAACAGATAGCGCCAGCCATAGGTCGGCAGAATCCAGCCCGCGAGAACGGTGGCGACAATATAGCCGACAGACCAGCCCGCCTGGAGCGTGCCCAGAACGGTTGTCCGGTATTTTGTCGGCACATATTCCGCCATGAGCGTATTGCACGCCACATAGAGCGCGCCCAGTCCGAGCGAGGACACGAAGCGGGCAGCGGCAAACTGCGCATAGCTGTGGGTCAGGCCCAGTACCGCCGTGCCGATGGAAAACAGCACGATTGTCCATGTAACCGTCTTCACGCGGCCGAAACGGTCACAGGCCCATCCGCCATAGATGCCGCCGATGGCCATGCCGACCAGCGTGATGCTGCCGAGGCTTCCCGCCTCAACGGAGGTGAGGCCGAATTCAGCCTTGATGCTGGTCAGGCTGTAGGAAAGGAGCATCAGGTCTGCTCCGTCGATCATCAGCCCCAGAAAGCTGAAAATGAACACCAGAATCCAGATTCTGCTCTGTTCAGGCTTCACGGCTGCGCGTGACGTTTCGATTGCGGTCTTTTCATTTACTGTACGCATTGGTCTGCGTGTGCTCCTCAGAAGGCATACTCCCACCGTTCAGTTGCACGGCCATCGCCGCGCCACTGTCCGAATGCCGGTTCATTGAAAAGTCCGGTTAGCGCCGGGCTTCGCGGATCATGTTTCTTGCGATGACGATCTGCTGGATCTGGGTCGTTCCCTCGTAGATGCGGAAAAGGCGAACATCGCGGTAAAAGCGCTCAATGGCATATTCGCTGACATAGCCGGCGCCGCCGTGAATCTGCACGCAGCGGTCGGCCACGCGGCCGCACATTTCGGTTGCGAACATCTTGGCGCAGGAGGCTTCGGTGCTGACGTTCTGCCCGCTGTCGCGTTTGCGCGCGGCATCGAGAACCATGCATTTGGCCGCATAGATCTCCGCCTTGCTGTCGGCGAGCATGGCCTGAATAAGCTGGAATTCGGCAATCGGCTTGCCGAACTGCTTGCGATCGAGCGCATAGGCCAGCGTATCGGCAAGCATGCGCTCCGCCGCTCCGGTGCTCAGCGCGGCAATATGCAGGCGCCCCTTGTCCAGCACCTTCATCGCCGTCTTGAAGCCCTTTCCTTCAACGCCGCCGATCAGCTGGCTGGCCGGAACCCGGACATTATCGAAGATGACGTCGCTGGTGAGCGCGCCTTTCTGGCCCATTTTCTCATCCGGCTTGCCGAGGGAAAGGCCGGGGCTGTTGCGCTCGACGATGAAGGCGCTGATGCCGTCCGCGCCTTTGACATCGGCCGCGGTGCGGGCCATGACGGTGAAGACGTCGGCTATCGGCGCATTGGTAATGAAACGCTTGGTTCCGTTGAGAATGTAGAAATCGCCGTCGCGCACCGCCGTGGTTTTCAGCGAGGCCGCGTCGGAGCCTGCATCCGGCTCGGTCAGGCAGAAGGAGCTGAGAAGCTCGCCGCTGGCCAGCTTCGGCAGATAGTTGCGCTTCTGCTCATCCGTGCCGTCGATCAGAATGCCGATCGATCCGATGCCGTTATTCGTTCCGATATAGGAACGGAAGGCAGGCGAGGCCCGCCCCAGTTCGAATGCGATATTGACCTCTTCCTCCATCGTCAGGCCAAGCCCGCCGAATTCTTCCGGGATGGTGAGGCCGAAGAAGCCGAGCTCCTTCATCTGCGCGATGATATCGGCCGGAATGGCGTTTGTTTCGGCGACTTCGTTTTCCCGCGGGATGAGCGTTTCCGAAACGAACTGGCTGACAGTGTCGCGCAGAATTTCAAGTGTTTCCGGGTCGCGGATCATGCAATCTCCTATGCGCCGTTTCCGGCTTGTCTCTGCAAGGCTCCGCTTTCCGGCATATCAGGGGACAGCGGAGCTGATATTGTGAACCATCTCGATCAGGCGGGGGCCGATGTCGTCCTCCAGCTTTTCGGGTGAAAGCTGGAAGCTCGGTCCGCCGCAGTTGAAGACGAGCACGCCGTATTGCTTGTGCACGAGAGGCACCGCCACGGAATTGACGTCCCGATGCCACTCGCCGATGGACAGGCAATAGCCATAGTCCTCGAAATCGCGGAGCGCCCGATCCAGTCCCTTGCGGATCGATGGCCAGTTTTCAGGTTCGCGCTGGCGGATATGCTCAAGAATGAAGCTGCGTTCGTCCTCCGGCATGGCCGCAAGGCAGGCCCTGCCTACAGAACTCCCCACCAGCGGCAGCGTACTGCCGATCTGGCGGCGCATCGTCATGTTGGCTTCGCCCTGGACCACGTCGAGGTAAACCATCGACAGCCGGTCGCGGGCGGCCATGGCCACTGCGGCTTTGGCGTAATCCGCCAGAACCTGCATCAGCGGGGATGCCACCGTTCGGATCATCAGGTTGGAAAGCATGGCATAGCCAAGCCCCAATATCCCGATATCAAGCTGGTAAAGCCCCGAAAGCGCATCCTGCCTCAGATATCCAAGCCGCACGAGCGTATGGGTAAGCCGTGACACCGTGGGTTTTGGAAGGCCTGTCTTATGAGCGATTTCCTGATTGCCGAGGATGTTTTCCGTCGGTGTGAAACAACGGAGCACCTCCAGCCCTCTGGCCAGCGCGGTTACGAATTGACGATCCTCCTCCTCGACTCCTGCTTCCAGGGGGGTAAGCATTTCTGGTTTCCGCATCTCGGCCGAGCGTTCCTGCCGTCTCGAAGCGTCCGAGCCTGTTCTGCTGCGCATTTAAAATCCCCATTTTGATTTGCTTGTCAATAGTGTGAAATCTGATTTCGCATAGCGAAACTAGCATAATATGAGCGCCATTCCTATCCCTAAAAAATTATCTTTCGCCTTCCGTATGTTAGCACAATTATCCCCAAATACCGGTGAATTCTGTTTACAAGCGCCGAATAGTTTCCCATTATCCAACTAACAAAATGGAATTTCGCTATGCGAAACCAAAGTTCAGGAGGATGGA
The DNA here is from genome assembly GCF_046630315.1 of Brucella anthropi. Lineage (GTDB taxonomy): Bacteria > Pseudomonadota > Alphaproteobacteria > Rhizobiales > Rhizobiaceae > Brucella > Brucella anthropi_A. The sequence goes on from NZ_LQBD01000013.1 coordinate 134,396, forward strand.
TTGACTGCTCCCGGGGATAGGTTCGTGTCGGTCGAACGACATGCGAATGGGGTTGCTACAGTCCGGGTCGATCGACCGGAAGCAAGAAACGCGCTCAACCTGGCGACGCGCCAGCAGCTGGCCGCGCATTTCCGCGCCCTGTCGGCGGATGAAAGCGTGCGCGCAATCGTGCTGACGGGCGGGGAAACCTGTTTCGTGGCCGGCGCGGATGTGCGTGAATTCGCTGCCGCCGGTCCGGTCGAGATGTATCTTCGCCATACGGAATATCTTTGGGACGCCATCGCCCGTTGCCCCAAGCCCGTCATTGCCGCGGTCAACGGCTATGCGCTCGGCGGCGGATGTGAGCTTGCCATGCATTGCGACATCATCGTTGCGGGCGAGGGCGCTGTGTTCGGCCAGCCGGAAGTGAAGCTGGGCCTCATGCCGGGCGCGGGCGGCACGCAGCGCCTCATCCGCGCGGTGGGAAAATTCCAGGCCATGCGCATCGCGCTCACCGGCTGCATGGTTCCGGCGCCGGAAGCGCTGTCGATCGGCATGATCAGCGAGATGACCGCCAATGACAGGACATTGCCCCGCGCGCATGAGCTGGCCGCCGAAATTGCGCGCCTGCCCGCGCTCGCCGTCGCGCAGATCAAGGAAGTGATGCTTGTCGGCGCCGATCTGCCGCTGGATGGCGCATTGGCGCTCGAACGAAAGGCTTTCCAGCTTCTGTTCGATTCAAACGACCAGAAGGAGGGTGCAACCGCCTTCCTCGAAAAACGCAAACCCATCTATAACGGGCGCTAGGATCATGGAACCTTCAATCAATCGTATTGCCATCGCAGGCGCTGGCGTGATGGGGACGGGCATTGCGCAGATTGCCGCGCAAGCCGGTCTGGCGACGCAGATTTTCGATACGCGCGACGGCGCGGCCATGGCCGCGCGCGACCGCCTTGCCTCCACTTTGGGCAAGCTCGCGGAGAAGGGCAAAATCACCGCCGCCGATGCGCAAGCCGCCATCTCCCGCATCGAGGTGTGCAGCAGCCTTCAGGACCTTGCCGGCTGCGACCTGGTTGTCGAAGCCATCGTCGAAAAACGCGACGTCAAGCAGGCGCTGTTTCTGGAACTGGAAGCCGTGGTTTCAGAGAAATGCATCCTTGCCACCAACACCTCGTCACTTTCCGTCACCGGCATTGCGAGCGTCTGCCGCCATCCCGAGCGGGTCGCCGGTTTCCATTTCTTCAATCCGGTGCCGCTGATGAAAGTGGTGGAAGTGATCGACGGGCTTGCCACCGATCCGGCTGTGGGCGATGCCTTGCTGGCGCTGGCAAGACGCATGGGCCATCACGGCATCCGCGCCAAGGACATGCCGGGCTTCATCATCAATCACGCGGGCCGGGCCTATGGCACCGAGGCGCTCAAGATATTGGGTGAATGCGTGGCCCCGCGCGGCGATATCGACCGGATACTCCGGGAATCGGCGGGATTCCGCATGGGACCGCTGGAACTGTTCGACCTGACGGGCCTCGATGTTTCGCATCCGGTGATGGAATCGATCTACGACCAGTTTTATCAGGAGCCGCGCTATCGTCCTTCCGCCTTGACGCGCCAGATGCTCGAAGGCGGCCATGTCGGGCGCAAGGTGGGGCAGGGGTTCTACCGCTACGAAGACGGAAAAATGGTCGCGCCGCCCGCGCCGCAGCCCGTTCCGGCGGTCGATATCATGCCGTCGGTCTGGGTCGCGGCGGATTGCGATGAGGACAGGGAACAGCTTCAGGCTTTGCTGCGCGCGCTCGGCGCGACGGTGGAAACCGGCGCGCTGCCTTCCGCTGAAGCGCTTTGCCTGCTTGCGCCCTATGGATATGACGCAACGACGGCCTGCGAACTGGCGGGCAGCGATCCGCGGCGGACGGTCTGCATCGATATGCTGCCCGGTCTCGACCGTCATCGGACCCTGATGATGACGCCTGCGACCGGGCCTGCCTTCCGCGATGCGGCCCATGCCCTGTTCGCGCGTGACGGCGTGGCTGTCACGATGATCCGCGACAGCGTGGGTTTCGTCGTGCAGCGGACGCTGGCGGCCATCGTCAATCTCGCCTGCGACATCGCACAGCAGGGCATCGCCACGGCTGACGATATCGACCAGGCGGTCCGGCTCGGCCTTGGCTATCCGCAGGGGCCGCTTGCATGGGGCGACGCGCTTGGGACCGCGCGCATCATGAAAATATTGTCGCGCATGCTGGAGGTGACCGGCGATCCCCGCTACAGGCCGAGCCCATGGTTGCGCCGCAGGGCGGCGCTGGGCCTTTCCCTGCGCTCCGCGGAGCCGGATATAGGCTAGAGCATTTTCGAGCCAAAAGTGCGAAGCGCCTACGCGGGGAAATCAGTCCACTGGACTGATTTCTGATCCCGCTTCGATGCGTCGGATAATGCGTGAAAACAAATAGATAGAGCGGTTCCGACGATTCCGTTTAAACCGGAACCGCTCTAGTCAATAGGAATGTACCACTCTGAATACGTGATCATCCCTTTTCGTGAAGGGATTGCATGGCGAGGTGAATGATAATGGGTGCTTTAACAGGATATCGCGTTCTCGATATGAGCCGTGTTCTGGCCGGGCCGTGGTGCGGCCAGATTCTGGCCGATCTCGGCGCCGAGGTCATCAAGATCGAGCGCCCGCGTACCGGCGACGACACGCGCGACTGGGGGCCGCCATGGATGAAGGACGATCAGGGCAACCCGACACGCGAGGCGTCCTATTACCAGTCCGCCAATCGGGGCAAGTTTTCCGTCGCGCTCAACATAGCCTCGCGCGAAGGGCAGGACCTGCTGCGCAAGATGGTGGCTGAATGCGACGTGCTGATCGAGAATTACAAGGCGGGCTCGCTTGCCAAATACGGCCTCGATTACGAAACGCTCTCGGCGATCAATCCCGGACTGGTCTATTGCTCGGTCACGGGCTTCGGGCAGACCGGGCCGCGCGCGCCTGAACCCGGCTATGATTTCATCATCCAGGGCATTGGCGGGCTGATGAGCATCACCGGCGAAAGGGACGACAAACCCGGCGGCGGCCCGCAGAAAGTAGGCGTTGCCGTGGCCGATCTGATGACCGGCCTCTATTCGGCCATCGCCATTGAGGCCGCCCTTCTCAGCCGTGCCAAGACGGGCAGGGGGCAGCATATCGACATGGCGCTGCTGGACGTTCAGGTGGCGGCTTTGTGCAACCAGAGCCAGAACTATCTGGCATCGGGAAGACCGCCGGGACGCTATGGCAATGCGCATGCGAACATCGTGCCCTATCAGGTCTTCCGGGCCAGTGACCGCGATTTCATTATCGCCTGCGGCAACGATGCCCAGTTCGTTTCCCTTTGCGATGCCATCGGCTTGCCCGACCTGCCGAAAGACCCGCGCTTTACGCGCAATTCCGACCGGGTGATCCATCGCGAGGAAGTGATCGGCATTCTTGCGGCTCATTTCCTGACGGGCACGGCGGATGAGTGGGTCGGCAAGATCCATCCGCGCGGGGTTCCCGTCGGCGCCATCAACGATATTGCACGGGCGCTGGACGAGCCGCAGGTCAAGGCCCGCAATATGCTGGTGCAGATTCCGCATCCGTTGAACAAGGATTTCGTCACGGTGGGCAGCCCGATCAAGCTGTCGGGAACGCCGGTGGAATACAGGCGTGCGGCGCCCATGCTGGGTGAACATACCGACATGCTTCTCCAGCAACTGACCGATACGGACGATGAAATGCTGAACGACCTCAAGTCGAAGGGCATTATCGAGCAGTTCCATTCCGATAAATAAGCAGGGCCGGGCGATGCCCTGCAAGGCATCGCCCGCCCAAACAGCCCCGGCAGCCAGGCACTGCACTTTGAGCGGGCACGATTATTAAATTAGAATAATCTAAAAAAACTGTGCGCAAGCACTGAACGGCACCTTGTCGGCACGCAATCGCGACATAGCTAATGTGATCCCAGAATATTGCCCGGTTCGTTTCCCGTTTGGGGAAACGAGCCGTCAAACCGGATTGTGGTTAATGCCGAGGCTGTGCATCGGCGACCAAAGCTTTTTTGATGCATTGCCTCGGAGGACACTGTGACCGACACCGATATCGCGCCTTCATCCGCCCAAAACCAGTCTCCCAAACATCCGGCGTTACGCCGGACCTTGCTCATTGCCGGTCCCGTTGTCGCGATCGTCATCGGCCTGTGGCTCTATTTCAGCGGAGGGCAATATGTAAGCGAGGACGATTCCTATGTCGGTGCGGCGGATGTGGCGATCACGCCGCAGGTTTCCGGCCAGGTTATCCGCGTTGCAGTCGGCCAGAACCAGTCCGTCAGGGAAGGCGACCTTCTGTTTGAGATCGACCCGGAGCCGTTCCAGATCGAACTCGATCAGGCAAAGGCCAATCTGGTGCAGGCGAGCGAAAAAATCTCAGGCCTGATCCTCACCTACAAGCAGCAACTGGCAAGCGTGGCGCAGGCAAGGGACGATGTCACTTTCGCGCAGGAGCAATTCGATCGTGTGTCTGCCCTGGTTCAAGACAAGTTCGAGACGCGGGCGCAATTCGATCAGGCGCAGCGCGCCTTGCAGGTGGCCAAACAGACGCAGAATGCGGCCGAGTCGGGCGCGGCTTCCACGCTCGCACAGCTTGGCGGCAAGCTCGACCGGCCGATAGATGAGCACGCACCCTATCTGGCCGCCAAGGCCGAGGTCGAGCTTGCCGAGCGCAATGTCAGGCTGACCCGCGTGCTTGCCCCGTTTGCCGGAACCGTCACTCAAGTCGAAAATATCCAGCCGGGAAGCTTTCTTGCCGTCGGCGATCCCGCATTCACCCTGATCGGCTCCGACGCTTGGGTCGATGCCAATATCAAGGAAACGGACCTGACCCATATCAAGGTCGGCGATCCCGCGACGGTGGTGCTCGATTCCTATCCGAACCAGACCTTGCAGGGCGAAGTGCAGAGCATCACGCCCGCAAGTGGTTCCGTTTTCGCTCTCCTGCCGGCCCAGAACGCCTCCGGCAACTGGGTCAAGGTGGTGCAGCGCATGCCGGTGCGGATCAAGATCACCAAGCCGCATCCCGATGTCGTCATGCGCGATGGCGCGACGGCGACCGTCACCATCAATACGGGCTATCATCGCACATTCGGCACGCTTTGGCGTGATCTGACCGGAATGGTGGGGGCCGACTGATGGCTGACGCGGCGGCAACCGCTTCCCATTCCCCAACCGCAGCGACCGGGTCGAAGCGTCTCGCCATCACCATCTGCGTGATGCTGGCGACACTGATGCAGGCGCTGGATTCCACCATCGCCAATGTCGCGCTGCCCTATATGCAGGGCAGTCTCGCGACGACGAGCAGCCAGATCAACTGGGTGCTGACCTCCTATATCGTCGCTGCCGCCATTCTGACGCCGGCCACCGGCTGGCTGGAAGAACGCTTTGGCCGGCGTCCGCTCTTCATCATCTGCGTTGCCGGGTTTATTGTCGCCTCGATGCTGTGCGGCACCGCAACCAGCATAGAGCAGATGGTCATCTACCGGATGCTTCAGGGCGCGTTCGGCGCGCCTGTGGTGCCGCTGGCGCAGGCTGTTCTCCTCGACAATTATTCCGCACGAATGCGCGGGCAGGCCATGGCTGTTTTCGGGCTCGGCGTCATGCTGGGGCCGATCCTCGGCCCCACGCTCGGCGGATGGCTGACGCAATATTACGATTGGCGCTGGGTCTTCTATGTCAATGTTCCGCTTGGCGTGTTGACCCTGCTGCTGGCCTTCGGCTTCCTCGAAGGCAGGAAGGGATCGTCGCTCGCCCGGCTCGACTGGCTTGGTTTTGCAACGCTCGGCCTTGCCATTGCGGCGTTTCAACTCTTCCTCGACCGGGGAGAACAGTTGAACTGGTTCGAATCGGCGGAAATCCAGACCGAATTTGCCCTCACCATTCTGGGGCTCTACCTCTTCATCGTGCATACGGTGACGGCGCGAAAGCCGTTTCTCGACAAACGCCTGTTCGTGGACCGCAATTTCGTGATGGGGCAGGTGCTAATCTTCGTCGTCGGCGCGGTCCTGCTGGCGACGCTGTCGCTGCTGGCTCCCTATCTCGAACGGTTGATGGGCTATTCGGTCCTGATGGCCGGACTGGTGCTCGCACCGCGCGGCATTGGCACGATGGTGGCAATGGTCGTCGTGGGGCGACTCACCACGATAGTCGATACGAAATACCTGCTTCTGACGGGCTTGGGGCTGACCGCGGTTGCGCTTTATCAGATGAGCATGTTTACGCCCGATGTATCGCAGGCCACGCTCATATGGAGCGGGATAATACAGGGTTTCGGGTTGGGATTTGTTTTCGTGCCGCTGAGCACGGTCACATTCGCGACAATCCCTGCCGATCTGCGCACGCAGGGCACCGGCTTCTTCAGTCTCGTGCGCAATGTCGGCTCCAGCGTCGGCATCTCCGTCACGACGTTTCTGCTGGCGCAGAATGCGGCAATCGTCCATGCGGGGCTGGCGAACGATATCTCGCCCTATAGCCGCGCGGCCCAACATTTCAGCGCGGCAGCCCACCTCGACACATTGGCTGGCAAGGCCATGTTGAACGAGATGATTACGGTTCAGGCGGAAACCATCGCCTATGCCGATAATTTCCGCCTGATGATGTACATCACCATTGTGATCATGCCGCTCGTCTTCTTCCTGCGGCATACCAGACCGGAGAGGGCTGCGACGCAATGACGGGCGCGGTGGAGGCTTGCAGGGCTGTTTTCCACCACGGCCGACCGCGCCGGTTCATCGGCATGTCGCACCGCAAGGCTGAACCCACTCCGGCTATGCAGCTGGATCAGATAATATGTATTATGGAACCATCCGGTCTTGCTCCAGCAACGAGTATGGAACATCACGGCAGTTCCAGAACTGTTGCAAAATGAGCGTTGCGGCGCCGAGCCGTTCGTCGGCCGCGAAGCTGCACATGGCGTGTTCACCCAACGTCCTGCGCCCATGTACATGAAAGTCATCCAACTGTGACATTAGAGTAGTAATCGGAAAGCTGATGGAATAGATGTAAAAAGGATAAGTTCAATGTCAGGCATAGAACGGCGTCATTTTCTGATGGGCAGTATGGCAACAGCGCTGGCCGCAACAATCGGCAAGGCATCAGCCGCAGAAACAACGGATCTTCTTCCGCCCGCCGACGACACCGCTATTGCCACGGATGGCGTCTATTGGGCCGCCGTCAGCGATCTCTACGATGTTGACCGTTCCATTGCCAATCTTGAAAACGGTTACTGGGGCATCATGGCCCGTCCCGTTTTGCAGGCCTATCTGGAAAACACCCAGCGCGTAAACCGGCAGAATACGATTTATGCCCGCAGTGTTTTCAGCAAGGATGCCGAGGATGCGCGCGACCGCGTTGCAGCTGCCGTTGGCGCGGCACCGGAGGAAATTGCCCTGACCCGAGGCGCCACGGAAGCCCTGCAAAAACTGATTGCCGGCTACAACAAGCTGAAGCCGGGCGACGCGGTCATCTATTCCGATCTCGACTATGATTCCATGCAATATGCGATGAATGCACTGGCGAACCGCAGGGGCGTCGAGGTCAAGACCTTCGCTATTCCTGAGCCGGCAACGCGAGAAGCCATACTCGATGCCTACCGCACGATCCTGGAGGCGACCCCCAAGGCGAAGCTGCTGCTTCTGACCCATATATCGCATCGCACCGGGCTTGTTATGCCCATTCGCGAGATTGCCGACATGGCGCGAGCCCGTGGCGTGGACGTGGTGGTCGATGCGGCCCATTCCTGGGGCCAGATCGATTTCAACGTAACGGATCTTGGCGCCGATTTCGTCGGCTTCAACCTTCATAAATGGATTGGCGCACCCATTGGCATGGGTTTCATGTATATTCGCCGGGAAAGACTGGCCGATATCGATCGCGATCTGGCCGATGAAGACTGGCCGGAAGACGATATCCGCTCGCGCATTCATTCCGGTACGACCAATTTCGCCGCAACCTTGACCGTGCCGGCCGCGCTCGATCTGCATCAATCGATCACCTCGAAACGCAAGCAGATGCGCCTCACCTATCTGCGCAATTATTGGGTGAAAAAGGCGCGGGCCATTGAAGCTGTTGAAATCCTTACGCCCGACGATGACAGCCTGCATGCCGGCATAACGTCGTTCCGCATCCAGGGAAAGACCAGCAAGGAAGACAACAACGCCCTGATGGCGGCCCTGCGCGATCAGCACCGGGTGCTGACAGTCCGGCGCACCGGCCTGGCCAAAGGTCCATGTCTCAGGGTTTCGCCTGCAATATATACGACCGAGGCCGAACTGGACCGGCTCGTGGAAGGCCTGGGTGCAATCAGTTCGAGTTGACAGGACGGATTGACGGCGACCGCGATGTCCCCCAGGACCGGGTAAGCCCTCCATCCTTCATCCTCTTCAAGAATGCGACAATCGGGATGCGGTTTGCGCCGCATCCCGATTGTCGCTTCCGTGCGCGGATCATGGCGGGACCGCCCGTGAAAACCGTGCGTGAAACTGTTGGCGAATCGCGTGCCTTTGCAGCCTGTTTCAACGAAGGCCAAAACCGCGCAAATCGCGGGAATCATGACATTTTCCGGCACGCGGCGGCGGTATTCGATCGATGTAAATACGATGAAACCGCCCGGAACAGTACCCGAAACCGGGTACGGAAATTGCTCAATATTTTGTGAATATATTAATTAAGTCAAAGAGTTGATAAGTTCTCTTGCAAGTGGCGTTCTTATCCATAAGATGCGAGCCATTTCATAAATTTCAAAGGAGGGGTTCAAAGATGTATCGTAAATTCCTACTGACAGGTGTGTGTCTTCTGGCGCTGGCCGGTGCAGCTTCGGCTGAAGTCGTTCTCAATCGCGGCAACGACACCGATCCGGCGACGCTCGACCATCACCGTACGTCCACTGTCGCGGAAGGCAACGTGCTGCGCGACCTCTATGACGGGCTGACCATTCAGGACGCCGACGGAAAGGCCATTCCCGGCGTAGCGAAATCCTGGGACATTTCCGAGGACGGCACGGTCTACACGTTCCATCTGCGCGACGATGCAAAATGGTCGAACGGCGATCCGGTCACAGCCGGGGATTTCCAGTTCACCTTCCGCCGCCTGATGGACCCGAAGACGGCCGCCGGCTATGCCAGCATGCTGTTCATCATCAAGAATGCCGAGGATATTGCCGGCGGCAAGAAGCCGACGGACCAGCTGGGCGTCGAAGCCGTCGATGACCATACGCTCAAGATCACGTTGAACTCCCCCGCCCCCTATTTCCTTGAGCTTCTGACCCACCAGACCGGCTTTCCTCTCAACCAGAAAAGCGTCGAGGCCAATGGCGACAAGTTCACCACGCCCGGCAAGATGGTCACGAACGGCGCCTATATGCTGGAAAGCTTCACCCCGAACGACAAGATCGTGATGAAGAAGAATCCGTATTATTACGAAGCGGATCAGGTGAAGATCGATACGGTCAACTGGATACCCTTCGAGGACCGCTCAAGCTGCATGCGCCGCTTCGAGGCCAAGGAAGTGCAGATCTGCTCCGACGTTCCGGCCGAGCAGATGGATTATGTGAAAAAGAACCTTTCCAAGGAATTCCGCATGGCGCCCTATCTCGGCGTCTATTACCTGCCGGTCAAGGGCAAGACAGCGGACAGCAAGCTCAAGGACCCCCGCGTCCGTCAGGCGATCTCCATGGCCATCGACCGCGACTTCATCGCCGACCAGGTCTGGCAGGGCACCATGCTGCCGGGCTATTCGATGGTGCCGCCCGGCATCGCCAACTATGTGAAGGATGCGCCGAAGCTCGACTATTCCGACGACATGCTGGAGCGTGAGGACAAGGCCAAGGAACTGTTGAAGGAAGCCGGCGTCGAGCCGAACACGCTTTCGATCGAACTGCTCTACAACACTTCCGAAAACAACAAGAACACGATGGCCGCCATCGCCGACCAGCTCGGCAATATCGGCATCAAGGCATCGCTGAACGAAACCGAAGGCGCGACCTATTTCAACTTCATGCGCGATGACGGTCCGTTCGACATCGCCCGCGCCGGCTGGATCGGCGATTATAACGATCCGCAGAACTTCCTCTTCATCAGCCAGAGCGATGTCAGCTTCAACTATTCCAAGGTGAAGAACGCCGATTACGACAAGAAGATGGCCGAAGCCGAGAAGACGCTCGATCTCGATGCCCGTGCAAAGGTTCTGGCCGAAGCCGAGCAGATCAAGCTCGATGAGATGAGCAATATTCCAATTCTTTACTATTCGTCGCGCGCGCTTGTTTCGGACAAGATTGACGGTTGGAACGACAACCTGATGGACAGCCACAAGACGCGCTGGCTGTCGTTCAAGCAATAAATTTTCAGTCTGGGCTGCGCCTTCTGGCGCGGCCCTTTTTCTTCCGGCGGTTCCGGAGGGCCCTCTTTTGTCGGGGCAAATATTTTTTAAAAAGCATATGGGAGATTTAACAATGGTTCGCGGATTCTTGATGACAGGCGTTTGCCTGATGGTGCTGAGCGGCGCCGCATCGGCAGAAACAGTGCTCAACCGGGGCAACGATACCGATCCCGCAACGCTGGACCAGCACCACACCACCACTGTTTCGGAAAACCGTGTTCTGCGTGACCTTTACGAAGGGTTGCTCATGCAGAACGAGAAGGGCGAAGCCATTCCCGGCGCGGCCTCCTCGTGGGATATTTCCGACGATGGCCTAACCTATACCTTCCATATGCGCGATAATGCCAAATGGTCGAATGGCGATCCCGTGACCGCGGGCGATTTCGAGTTTTCCTTCCGCCGCATCATGGACCCGAAGACGGCCGCCGGCTATGCCAGCGTTCTCTATGCCATCAAGAATGCCGAGGAAGTCGCCACCGGCAAGATGCCGGTCGATCAGCTGGGCGTGAAGGCCGTTGACGACAAGACGCTTCAGATCACCCTCAAGAACCCTGCCCCTTATTTCCTGGAATTGCTGACCCATCAGACCGGGTTCCCGGTCAACAGGAAAGCGGTCGAAAAATTCGGCGACAAGTTCACCCTGCCCGGCAATATCGTGACCAATGGCGCCTATACGCTTGTAAGCTTCAATCCCAACGACAAGATCTCCATGAAGAAGAACCCGTATTATTGGGATGCTTCCAATGTGAAGATCGATGCGGTGAACTGGATACCGTTTGAAGATCGGGCAAGCTGCATGCGCCGCTTCGAGGCGAAGGAAGTCGATATCTGCTCCGATGTTCCGGCCGAGCAGATGGACTATGTGAAGAAGAACCTGGCCAAGGAATTCCACCTCGCGCCCTATCTCGGCATCTATTATGTGGACATCAAGGGCGAACCGTCGAGCAAGCTGCATGATCCGCGCGTGCGCCGCGCCATATCGATGGCGGTCGACCGCGAGTTCCTCGCCGAGGAGGTCTGGCGCGGCGTGATGCTGCCGGCCAGTTCCATGGTGCCGCCCGGCATTGCAAACTATGTGAAGGACGCGCCGAAGCTGGATTTCGCCGATGAGGACGTGCTGGACCGCGAAGACAAGGCCAAGGAACTCTTGAAGGAAGCGGGCGTGGAACCGGGCAGCCTTTCGGTGACGCTGCGCTACAACACGTCCGAAAACCACAAGAATACAATGGCGGCGATTGCCAACATGCTGGGCAATATCGGCATCAAGGCGACACTCAATGAAGTCGAAGGCACCACCTATTTCAACTATCTTCAAGAAAAGGGGATGTTCGACATCGCCCGGGATGGCTGGATCGGCGATTATAACGATCCGAATTCCTTCCTGGAGCTTTATACCACCGGCAATTACTTCAATTATGCCGGATGGTCTGACAAGGATTACGATGCGCTGATGGCGAAATCCGCCGCCACCACCGATCTCGCCGAACGGGCCAAAATCCTTGCGGATGCGGAAAAAGTCCTGCTCGACGGCAGCGCCGTCGTGCCGCTGATGTATTATTCATCCACCGCTCTCGTTGCCGACCGCGTTGCGGGTTACGACGATAACCTGATGAATTCGCACGGCACGCGCTGGCTGTCCATCAAGAACTAGAACGGCTCAGGCGGGCGCGGTGAAACCGCTCCCGCCCGTTGTTTCGCCGCATTATCCCCACGCAAAACCGCTTCGCACTTTTGCTGGAAATGTTCAAAAAAGCACAAGCAAAACAATCCCTTTAATGGGATTTGCCGGGCCATTGAAAAACGGCTCGGCAAAGGAGGAAAGAGAACATGCTGGGCTATACGCTCCGACGATTGGGTAGTGCGATACCCACGATCTTCATCATCATCACGCTGACCTTCTTTCTGATCCGGCTTGCGCCCGGCGGACCTTTCGACCTTGAGCGGCCAATCGACCCGCTGATCCTGGAGAACCTCAAGAAGGCCTATAATATGGATGCGCCGCTGTGGCAGCAGTATCTGATTTATCTGGGCAATCTCCTGCACGGCGACCTTGGACCAAGCTTCACGCGGCGTGACTTCACGGTGAACGATCTTTTCGCATCCGGCCTGCCGGTTTCGATCATGCTCGGCACGCTCGGCCTCACCCTGGCCGCGATCATCGGCACCTTTCTCGGCACGCTGGCGGCGCTGAAACAGAATTCGGCCATCGATTATTTCGTCGTTGCGCTGGCGACATTCGGCATCACCACGCCGAATTTCGTGGTGGCTCCCCTCCTCAGCCTCCTGTTCGGCGTCATTCTCGGCTGGGTTCCGGCAGGCGGCTGGTCTTCGGCCAATATAACCTACTGGATATTGCCGGTCCTCACCCTTGCCCTGCCGCAGGTCGGCGTCATTGCGCGCCTCGTGCGCGGCGCGACGATCGAGGCGTTGCGCGCCAATCACGTGCGCACCGCCCGCGCCTATGGCCTGCCGTCGCGCGTGGTCGTGGGCGTGCATGCCTTGCGCGCCGCCATGCTTCCAGCCGTTTCCTATCTGGGCCCGACGGCTGCGGCCCTCCTCACGGGTTCGGTCGTGGTCGAGACGATCTTCGGCATTCCCGGCATCGGGCGCTATTTCGTGCAAGGGGCGCTCAGCCGCGATTACACCCTCGTCATGGGCACCGTTGTCGTTATTTCGGTCTTCGTCGTGGTGTTCAACCTGATCGTCGATCTTCTTTATGCATGGCTTGATCCGAGGGTTCGCTATGACTGATCTTACTGTACCGACGGAAACAGCCAGGCTGGAAATTCCAAGCCGCTCGCTCTGGCAGGATGCATGGCTGCGCCTGCGCAAGAACAAGGCAGCCGTGACAAGCGCCATCGTCCTGCTGCTGATGGCATTTCTGGGCATTTTCGGCCCCATGATAAGCCCGCATCCCTATGACAAGATCTATCCGCAATTCGTGCGCGTGGCCCCAAGCCTGGAAGCCTATCCGCGCACGGATACAATCATGCCCGGCCTTGAACAGCTATTGGCGCGCGCGCGGCTGAAGGCAGTCGGCGAGCCGGAACTGACCGGCAGCAATGTCGTTGTCGATTTCACCGCGCAGCGCCCGGCAGACGAGCGCGTGCTGCGCTATTTCCAGCGCTCGGACCTGTTCAGAAATCCGAAAATCGAGATTGCCGCGGATGGTCTTTCGGGCAAGCTGACGCTTGACGTGACGCGCAATTATTTCCTGCTCGGCACCGACAATCTCGGCCGCGATTTGATGACGCGCATCTTCATCGGTGTGCGCATGTCGCTTGCCATCGGCCTGCTTGCCTCCGCCATGGCCCTGGTTCTGGGCGTGTCCTATGGCGCCATTTCCGGCTATCTGGGCGGGCGCGTCGACAATGTGATGATGCGGCTCGTCGATATTCTCTATTCGCTGCCCTTCATCTTCTTCGTGATCTTGATGCTCGTCTTCTTCGGGCGATCCATTTTCATCATCTTCATCGCCATCGGCGCCACGGAATGGCTGGACATGGCCCGCATCGTGCGCGGACAGACCTTGAGCCTCAAACGGCAGGAATTCGTGCAGGCCGCGGAAGCGCTCGGCGCGACGCGGCGCGGCGTCATCACCCGCCATATCATTCCCAATGCGCTCGGCCCGGTCATCGTGTTCGTGACGTTGCTGGTGCCGAAGGCGATCCTGCTTGAAAGCCTCCTCTCCTTCCTCGGCCTCGGCGTTCAGGACCCCCTCACCTCTCTGGGGCTGCTGATCTCCGAAGGTGCCCAGAACATGCGCGGCGCAAGCTGGCAATTGATCTGGCCTGCCGCAACGCTGACCATCATCCTGTTTGCGCTGAACTTCCTTGGCGACGGCCTGCGCGACAGCCTTGACCCGAAGGACCGCTGAGATGACAGTTGAAAACATTCTGAGCGTGCGCGATCTGAAGGTCACTTTCGACACGCATGACGGGCCGGTGGAGGCCGTGCGCGGCATCGATCTCGACGTCAAGGCCGGGGAAACCATCGCCATTGTGGGCGAAACCGGTTCCGGCAAGAGCCAGACCACCATGGCGATGATGGGCCTTCTGGCCCAGAACGGCCATGCGACCGGACAGGCGCTCTATCGCGGGCAGGATCTGATCGGCATGTCCGAAAAGAAGCTGAACAATATCCGCGGCGCAAAGATCACCATGATCTTTCAGGAGCCGATGACCTCGCTCGATCCGCTTTACCGGATTGGCGACCAGCTTGCCGAACCGCTTCGCTATCATCGCGGCATGAACAGGAAGCAGGCGCGCCCGCGCATTCTTGAACTGCTCAAGCTCGTCGGCATTCCCGAGCCGGAACGGCGCATCGACAGCTACCCTTATGAACTGTCGGGCGGGCAGCGCCAGCGCGTCATGATCGCCATGGCGCTGGCCAACGAACCCGACATCCTGATCGCCGACGAACCGACGACCGCGCTCGATGTCACCATTCAGGCGCAGATTCTGGACCTGCTGGCCGATCTGCAAAAGCGGCTGGGCATGGCGGTGGTCTTCATCACGCACGATCTTGGCATCGTGCGGCGCTTTGCCGACCGGGTCTATGTGATGCGCTCCGGCGAAGTGGTTGAAACCAACGATACGGAAAAGCTCTTCACCGCGCCGCAACATCCCTATACCCGGATGCTGCTCGACGCGGAGCCGGAAGGCGAAAAGGCCCCTCCCCGCGACGATTCCCCGGTGCTTGTGCGTGCCGACAATGTGAAGGTCAATTTCCTCATCAACAAGCCATGGATTGGCGCTGCGAACTATCTTACAGCCGTCAACAATGTGTCGCTGACGCTGAAGGAAGGCCAGACCATCGGCATTGTGGGCGAATCCGGTTCCGGCAAGTCCACGCTGGGGCGCGCGATCCTGCGTCTGATCGAGTCGGAAGGCCGCATTGCCTATCTCGGGCAGGAATTGCCGCGTGATCCGCAGGCCATGCGTCCGAAACGCCGCGAATTGCAGCTTGTCTTTCAGGACCCGTTCGGTTCGCTGAGCCCGCGCATGACCGTTGGGCGCATCATCACCGAAGGGCTTCTGATCCACGAGCCGAAGCTTTCGGCGAAAGAGCGCGATCACCGCGCGAAGGAAGCCTTGCGGGAGGTGGGCATGGACCCGGCCATGCGCAACCGCTATCCGCACGAATTTTCCGGCGGCCAGCGCCAGCGCATCGCCATTGCGCGCACCATGATCCTGAAACCGCGCGTGATCGTGCTCGATGAGCCGACAAGCGCGCTCGATCGCTCGGTGCAGAAGCAGATCGTCACCCTGCTGCGCGACCTCCAGAAGGACCATGGCCTGTCATATCTCTTCATCAGCCATGACATGGCGGTCGTGCGGGCAGTCTCGGATTATGTGATCGTGATGAAGAACGGGAAGATCGTCGAACAGGGCGATACCGAACAGGTCTTCGATCATCCGCGTGAGGATTATACCAAGGCCCTGATGGCGGCGGCACTCAGCGAGGCACGCTTCGGCACATAATGGTCGCAGCAGAAAGGGGCCCGTTTTCAGGCCCCTTTTTTTTTAAGCTCTTGTTGGCTCCAGAGCATATCTTCCAAAAGTGGAAGCCGGTTCAGGGAGACATGCGTGAAAACAATCGTCAGAGCGAAGCCATATCGATGACGAAACGATAACGCACGTCGCTTTTCAGAACGCGCTCATAGGCTTCGTTGATATCCTGGATGTTGATCGTCTCGATTTCGGAAACGATATTGTGCTGGCCGCAGAAATCCAGCATTTCCTGGGTTTCCTTGATCGAGCCGATCATCGATCCCGCCAGCGACTTGCGGCCGGGAATGAGCGAGAAGGCATGGACCGGCACCATATGTTCCGGAACGCCGACGACAACCATCGTGCCATTGACCTTGAGCAGGGCAAGATAGGCATTCCAGTCGATGGCGACGCCAACGGTGCAGATGATGAGATCGAACGATCCGGCCAGCTTCTCGAAGGTGCTTTCGTCACTGGTGGCGTAATATTCATGCGCACCCAGTTTCAGGCCGTCTTCCTTCTTGGAAAGCGACTGGCTTAGAACCGTCACATGAGCGCCCATGGCATTGGCGAGCTTGACGCCCATATGCCCGAGCCCGCCCATGCCGACGATGGCGACCCGTTTTCCCGGCCCTGCATTCCAGTGGCGCAGCGGCGAGTAGAGCGTGATGCCTGCGCAAAGCAGCGGTGCCGCCGCATCGAGCGGAAGATTGTCCGGCATGGAAAGGACATAGCCTTCCCTGACCACGATATGGTCTGAATAGCCGCCCTGCGTCCGTTCCTTTCCTTCCGCATCGAACGTGTTGTAGGTCTGGATGAGGCCCGGAAGATATTGCTCATTGTCGACATCGCGGCTGGCGCAGCCGACACAGGAATCCACGAAGCAGCCGACGCCGACCTTGTCGCCGACCTTGAACTTTGTGACCGCATCGCCGACGGCGGTGACGACGCCTGCGATTTCATGCCCCGGAACGATGGGATAAACGGCATTCTTCCATTCATTGCGGACGGTATGGATGTCGGAATGGCAGACGCCGCAATACCGGATCGAGATGACCACGTCATCCGCATTGGGTTCGCGTCGCTCGAAAGTGAACGGAACCAGCGGTTCGTCTGCATCCGTGGCAGCGTAACCTCTTGCTATAGCCATGATAGACTCCATTTATTGAACCTGGAAAAGCACGCGGAATATGCCGGAAACAGGCGCGTATGCGGTAGACCGATCCTGCAAGCTTCTTGCACGATCCTGCAAAACTGCCTGACTGGCGATTGTGAATGCCAATCGGCCTGATAAAGAATTGTTCCATTCCATCTTGCGCGAAGCGGATCACCATGACGTCACTGACAGACACCTATGAGGAACTGGCCGCCCTGGCGGAGCGGTTCACCGTGAAAGACGGCGAATACCGCACACCGATCGAAGGCCTGTCCATCAGCCGGCGAACGACGCCGAGCGTTCCCTGCCACAGCAGCTATCGGCCCTGTCTCGCCATGGTGCTGCAAGGGGCGAAATCCCTGCGGCTCGGATCCGAGACGATCAACTACAGCAAGGGTGAATATCTGGTGACGTCGCTCGACCTGCCCGTCACATGGCGCGTGGTCGAGGCAAGCCCGGAAGCGCCGCATCTGTGCCTTGGGCTTGCCATCGACAGCGAAAAGCTGACCGGCCTGATCGGCCGCGTGGATGTTCGCAGGCACCCGATGACGAATGGCGATCAATGGGGCATCGCCGTCAATGCCGCGCCTGCGGGACTGCTCGACGCGGCCCTGCGCTTGCTGCGCCTTCTCGACAGCCCCGACGACATTCCGGTGATGGCGCCGCTCATCGAACAGGAAATTCTCTATCGCCTTCTGACAGGTCCGGGCGGCGAGCGTCTGGTCAATATCGCAACCGCCGACAGCCAGGCCAACCGGATAGCGCGCGCCATCGCGTGGCTTCGGCAGAATTTTGCAGCGCCGTTGCGTATCGAGCAGCTTGCCGAGCACGTCAATATGAGCGCGTCGTCCTTTCATCATCATTTCAAGGCGATCACGGCCATGACGCCGGTGCAGTATCAAAAGCAGTTGCGCCTGAATGAAGCGCGCAGGCTGATGCTGGTCGAGCGGCTGGATGCCGGTACGGCCGGCCATCGCGTGGGCTATCAAAGCCCCTCGCAGTTCAGCCGCGAATATAGCCGCTTCTATGGAAATCCGCCCATGCGCGACATCGAGGCGGCCTGAACGGCAAAACGGCGGAACTTGCGTTCCGCCGTGGTTTTTCTGTCAGTGGGCCGCGCTGTCGCGAACGGCTGCGACATCCGCCGCCTTCACCGGCCCGGCCGTGTTGCCCCATGCCGAGCGGACGAATGTGGCCAGTTCGGCAACTTCGTCGTCCGACAGGCGGTCGGCATAGCCCTGCATGACGAGACGCATCGGACGCTTGGCCGTGGACGGAACCTCGGCGCCGTGCAGGATGATCGAGATCAGCGGCTTCGTTTCCGAGCCGGTCACAAGACCATTCCCGGCAAGCTCGGGGAAAATCCCCGGCGCGCCCTTGCCCGTCACAAAATGGCAGGCAGCACAATTGTCGATGTAGAGGCGCGCGCCAAGCGGCATATCCGGCAAGGCTTCCGTCAGCATTTTTGCCGTTGCTTCACCGGCGGCATCCACCGGAGCCGCGGGCAGCGCCATCGATGCCTTTGAAGCAAAGCCCTGCGGCACCTCGACGGCAGCACCGTCGATCCCCTTCAGGAAGGCGGCAATCGCCAGATTGTCGGCATCGGTGAGATGCTGCAACGAATGTTCGACGGCAAGCCCCATTTCGCCATTGGCCGTGGAGTAGGCATTGCGGCCTGTGGCAAGATAGGTCGCCAGTTCCTCGATGGACCATTTCTGCGGAGCGGAATTTTCGCCGCGCAGGGCCGGTGCATTCCAGCCATTGACGACGCCGCCGGTGAGGAAATCCTTGTCGCCGGCCTGCGTGCCGCTTTGCGCCATCAGCGGATTGCGCGGGCTGTGGCAGGCGGCGCAGTGCGCCGGGCCCTCGACCAGATACTGGCCGCGATCCTCAGCTTCCGATTTGCCCGCGGCCTTGAAGCCCGCTTCCTGACCGAGAGCGAGCCAGTTCCACGCACGAATGCCGAAACGCATGTTGAACGGAAAGCCGAGTTCGGTTTCCTGCACCACATTGTTCACCGGCTCTACCTGATGCATGAAATAATCATAGAGCGCACGGACATCTTCTTCCGTCAGCTTGCGATAGTTCTCATACGGCATTGCCGGATAGAGATGCGCGCCATCGGCACGAATGCCGTCATAAAGGGCGGCGCGGAACTGGTCGAGCGTCCAGTTTCCGATGCCGGTTTCTTTGTCCGGCGTGATGTTGGTCGTGAAGATCGTGCCCATCGGGCTTGCAATCGGGCGGCCACCGGCAAAGGGCTTGCCGCCTTCCGCCGTATGGCAGGCCATGCAGTCGGAGGCATACATGACATATTGGCCCTGCCCTTCGGCAGGCTTCCAGTCCGCCGCCAGTTCCCTGGTCGGTTTGGTCAGTTGCACCGGCACGAAGATGAAGGCCAGCAGCGCGACAATTGCGATGACGACCAGAGCGCCGATTATGCGAAGAAAAGTTTTCATCACCATTCTCCTCAGATCAGCGGACGCGGATTGGACAGATATTGCGTGCGGATCGCATGCGCGGTCGAATAGGCAAGCCCGCCCAGCAGCCCCGTCGGGTTGTACTGCGTGTTCTGCACGAAGTTGCCCGCGCCGGTCATGAAGACATTGTGCTTGTCCCATGCCTGCGAATAGCGGTTGACCACACCCTCACGCGGATTGTCCGACATGATATGGCCGCCCGTATTATGCGTCGTCTGATATGGGCGCACATCGTATTGCGCGCCTTCCTTCTTGAAGGACGACTGCATCAGGTCCGGGTTCATCGTCTTGGCCAGCGCTTCCATCTTGGTCTTCATGTGCTGGGTCATCCGGATATCGTTCGGATTCCAGTTGAAGGTCATGCGCATCAGCGGACGGCCATGACGGTCCTTGTAGGTCGGATCGAGATCGAGATGGTTGGTCCGGTAGGACATGTGCGAACCATGGCTGCCGATGGACATGGAATGGCCGTACCATTCGGCGATCGCCTTCTTCCATGCGCCGCCCCAGGCCGGTGTTCCAGACGGCAGCGCCATGCTGCGGATCGGCTGGCCATTGGTCTGGCCCACGCGCCAGTACGAACCGCCGATGAAACCTTCGCGTCCGAAATCGATCTGGTTGACGCCGAAATCGTCGATGCACATGCCGTTGGCGCCGGTGCCGATGAACGGATTGAACTCTTCATCCTTGAAGAAGAGCGTCACGCCGCCATTCATCTGATAGGCGTAGTTGCGGCCCGTAACGCCCTCGCCCGTTGCCGGATCGTAAGGCTGGCCGATGCCCGACAGAAGCGCCAGATGCACATTGTTGAGCGAGAAGGAGGCGAGAATGACGATATCGGCGGGCTGGAAGACTTCTTCCTGCGTTGCCTCGTCGAAATAGGTCACGCCTGTCGCCGTCTTGCCATCCGGCGCCATTTCGACCCGCAGAACTTCCGATTCCGTGCGATAGGAGAAGTTCGGCATGCGCTTCAGCGCATCGAGGATCGCGGTTTGCGGCGACGACTTGGAATATTGATAGCAGCCGAAACGCTCGCAGAAACCGCAATGATTGCACGGCCCCATCTGCATGCCATATTCATTGACATAGGCTGTGGAAGCAATTCCGCCCGGCGACGGGAACGGGTGATAGCCCATGGCCTGCGCGGCATCGGCAAATTTGCGGCCATCCCAGGTCGTGTGCATCGGCGGCATGGGATAGTCGTTCGAACGCCATCCCTCGAACGGATTGCCGCCCTCGACGATCTTTCCCTTGAGATTGCCCGCCTTGCCGGAAATGCCCGCAATGCGCTCGAAACGGTCGAAGAAGGGTTCCAGCTCGTCGTAATGGATCGGATAATCGCCCAGAAGCATGTCTTCGGGAATGATCTGCTCGCCCCAGCGTTCCTTCACATAGGAGCGCAGGCGCAGTTCTTCCGGCTGCGGACGCCAGTTGAGGCCGTTCCAGTGCGTGCCTGCCCCGCCGACGCCATTGCCCGGCAGGAACGAGCCGAAGCTGCGATAAGGCAGGGCGATCTCGTTCTCGTTGCGGCGGACCGTGACCGTCTGCTGGCTGGCGCGCTGCATCAGCTTCAGCCGCACGCCGTATTTCAGCTCGTCGATCATGTTGGGATATTTGAAATCGGGAACCGTGTTCTGGTCCGGCCCGCGCTCGAGGGCGACGATTTCAAGCCCTTCCTGCGCCAGTTCCATGGCCAGAATGGAGCCGGTCCAGCCGAGGCCGACGACGACCACGTCTTTTTTCTTTTCCTGACGTGCCATGCTCAAGCCCTCTCGCCCTTGATCGAAATCGGGCCCAGCGGATAGCGGACATTGTAGCGCTCGACCCATTCCCTGTAGCTGCCGCGCGCACCGGGGAAGCCGATATAGCTCCACGCCTGCATGCCGTGATTGCCGCCATACATCGGATCGGCGAAATAGCCTTCCTTGGTGTTCTGCAACAGAAGCGTGAAGAAATCGCGCAGTTCAGGCTGCAAGCCGACCTCCCCTTTCTGCAATGCGGTCAGCGCGGCATCCTGCTGTTCCGCCGTCAGGGCGGCGAAGGCCGCGCCGTGCTTCTGTTCACACCAGGCGTTGAAGGCCGGAATGCCCTGCCGGTAGATCTGCGCCGGGTTGAGCGGCGTCTGCCAGCCGCGGGTGGGATCGGCGGACGGATCGTGAGGGCCGACCATGTACCAGTCATCCGCGCGGCCGAAATCACCGGCCAGCTGGAGATCGATGAAAACGGGAACACGCGCTTCGATGGCGCCGGGACCGTCGCCGTCGGATGGAATGAGCCGCGCTGTCGCGGCGAGGATGAATGCCCATTCCACGTCGTTGAAATATTGGCGTTCATAGTCTTCAAGCGGAACCGGCGGCGTTTGCGGTTCTGCTTTGGCCGGGACGGCGAGCCCTGAAAGCATCACGCTTGCCGCGGAAGCTTTCAGAAAACTGCGCCTGCTCGGATATCCGGGAAGGTCGGTCATTGTCGTTTCCTGCCGATTAGGTGGGTAAGACTGTTGGGGTGTTTCCGGGGAAAATCCACGATGCGCAGACGGGAAACATAAGGTTGGATACACATAGCTCCCGTTCAGTTCAAATATCTTGTACCCTCGTTTTATGTAGCCGACCAGCATTCACGACAGGCCCAATACATTAGAAATCACTAAAAATACCCGGTAATCCGGCAAAAACACTGAAACAGAAGCCCCGGCGACCGCCAGTTCACATTCCCGTGACCATGAGGGAATTGTGTGCGTTAGACCGATCTAAAGTAGACCGGCAAGGCAGGACCCAAGCCCTTTCGTCTCGCCTGAACGGAACCCGCATGGGGCTTTTGACGTTGAAAGCTGCGGCCTAAAGTGGTTCCGGTTAAAGCGGAGCCGCCGGAACCGCTGTAATTATTTGTTTTATCGCATCATCCTCACGCATCGAAGCGGGAACAGAAATCAGTCCAGTGGACTGATTTCCCCGCGTAGACGTTTCAAACTTTTGGCTCGGAAATGCTCTAAAACGGCCATTATCACGGCGTCGCGGTTTTCACGCGGCGCAAACCAAGGCAAATGGAGGTTGGAAAAATGAAGGCACGCACAGCGACTGTCGGTGATCTTGAAAGCGTTTTTCACGACCTTTCGAGGCGCATGGCGATCGAATATATCGCCGCCGGCAAGGATAGCAAAGCCGCTTATGACAATCTGATGATGAACCTGCGGGAAGGCCGGGCGCACGCCTTGCTACAAAATGACAAGGTGGTCGCGATCATCGCCTGGAATCAGGGAGACGGCGCCACCGACACGCTTTTTGCGGCGAAGGAGGCGTTTTTCAACCGCAATTCCGTGCGCTTCTGCAAGCAGCATATCCGGCAAATCCAGGCTTTGGCGGGCGATCTGCCTGTCCATTCGCGAAGCTGGCTCGACCGGGCCGATATCGTGAAATGGTTCAGGATCATCGGTTACGAGGAAAAGGGAACCGATAATGGCGCCCGCCTTTTCGAACTGCCCGCCCCCGCTGACAGCATTGTCGCCGCATGATGCATCGCCGCCGGAACAAGTTCCGGCGGCGATCCGCAAAAGCAACATCCGGCCGCAAATCCGTGCCGCAAAATCGCGAGCCACGCCATGCAACTTCCGTTCGCAGCCTGCACGGCGCGCGCCATGCAGGTTGCAGACATATTAGCAAAGTGTTGCAGATGGATCGCAGCCGCCGCGCCGATTTCGCCCGCCTGCACAGATTGCCCGCCATTAATTGTTGACTTTAATTCTCCATTTTATAGTTGAGTCCCACACTCCTCTTTATGTCGCCGGAACGGGTGCTTCCGCGACGCAAGGGCTTATGATCCAAGGGACTCTCATGCATTTCATTTTCCGTCACGGTCGGCTCAATCTCGCTCTGACCTCAACCGCCCTTCTTGCCTCGACTGTGATTTCGTCCGCACAGGACAACGCGCAGCCGATCGTTCTCGACACGGTGACGATCCAGTCCCAGAGCAACGATACGCTCGTGCAGGACGGTTATGTCGCCAGGAAGGATCGCGACGGCACCAAGATCGACACGGATATCGTCAGGATTCCCCAGTCCATTGCGGTCATCACCCAGCGCCAGATGGAGGACCAGAAGCCGATTACGCTCAATGACGCATTGGGCTATACGGCAAGCGCCAATCCGAACAATTTCGGCTTCGATACCCGATATGACGCTTTCTATCTGCGCGGCTTCCCGGCCTATTATACCGGCATGTTCAGGGATGGCCTGCGCATCATCAACGGCCCATCCGCCTGGCTGAAAACCGAGCCCTACGGCATTGAAGGCATCACCGTGCTGAAGGGACCCGCCTCCTCGCTTTATGGCGTGAGCGGCCCCGGCGGCATTGTCAATGTCGTGACCAAGCGCCCGAAGGACGAAGCGTTCCGTGAAGTCGAGTTGCTGTTCGGCGATCACAATCGCTATCAGGCCGCTTTCGACGTGTCCGGCCCGGCCAATGAGGACAAGACATTCCTCTATCGCATTACCGGCCTCGGCCGCATAAGCGATACGCAACTGCCGGGCTATCCGGACGACAAATATTACATCGCGCCCGCCTTCACGATAAAGCCGGACGAAGACACGCGCTTCACGGTCCTCAGCGAATTCTCCCGCTCCGTCACCGGCGGCACTGCAGCCTTCTACAACCCCTCCTATGGCGAGGTTTCCGCCCTTTATGAGGGCGATCCGAACTATAATGACTTCGTGCAGAAGCAGGGCCGCATCGGCTATGAGTTCGAGCATCGCTTCAACGATCTGCTGACCATTCGCCAGAATGTCCGCTATAGCGATGTGGATGCCGACCTTGAATATAGCGGCCATTATGTGCAGCAGGGCAGCGCCGAACTCGCCCGCTATTGGGGCCATTACAAGGAACGCATGAAGAATTTCGTCGTCGACACGA
Organism: Brucella anthropi; assembly: GCF_046630315.1. GTDB lineage: Bacteria > Pseudomonadota > Alphaproteobacteria > Rhizobiales > Rhizobiaceae > Brucella > Brucella anthropi_A. Next base: position 158,842 of record NZ_LQBD01000013.1, read on the forward strand.
TGGCGCAGTTCGATTTCGAAACCGGCCCACTGACCCACAAGGCAATCGCCGGGATCGATTATGCGTGGTCGGACTACAAGGCCTATAGCGGGCTTTCCTATGTCTCCGTCGAAGATATCCGTGCCATGGATATCCCGTTCAACGGCGCCCAGAAGATGAACCAGCTCGGCATCTATGCGCACGACCAGATCGAGTGGGATAATCTCACCCTGTTCGGCAGTGGCCGCTATGACTGGGTAAAATCGACGACCACCGACGCGGACCATACCGATACCAGGCAGAATGACAGCGCCTTCTCGGGCCGCATCGGCGTCGCCTACAAGACCGAATGGGGCTTTATTCCTTACGTCAATTATTCGACCTCGTTCTCGCCCAATATCGGCTTCGTCTATGACGATGTCCGGAGCGACGACAAGCATGTCGCAAACCCGACCATTGGCCGGCAGAAAGAGATCGGCGTCAAATATGAGATCCCCGGCTACAATGCCGTCATCAGCGCTTCGCTGTTCGATATCGACCAGAAAGACGGCATCGTGCTCGATGCGTCCACCGGCATCAACAAGCAGCGCCAGCTTGACCTGAACTCGCGCGGGTTCGAGCTTGAAGCCAATGCCACGCTCGATAATGGCATCGGCATCATTGCCTCCTACACGCATTTGCGGGTCAAGATCGACAAGGGCGCCGAAGGCACTGTCGGCAACGAACTTTCCGGCACCCCCAACGATGTGCTGTCGCTGTGGGGCAACTACAAGATCGAGAACGGGGTTCTGGCGGGCCTTGGCCTTGGTTCCGGCGTTCGCTATGTCAGTTCCAGCTATGGCGACGACCGCAACAGCTTCAAGAACGCTTCGCGCGTCATGGTCGATGCCGCCGTTTCCTACGATTTCGGCTATCAGAACCCGAAGCTTGAAGGTGTTCAGTTGCAGGTCAATGCGAAGAACATTTTCGACAATCGCGATCCTGTCTGCACCTCGGGCTATTGCTATCGACAGGAGGGCCGTCAGATCTTCGGCAGCCTGCGTTATCGCTTCTGATGCACGCAATGGAACGCATGGAAAAAGCGCAAGCGCCGGTCGCCGTGTTCGCGACGATCGGCGGGCTCTATATCGCCCAAAGCGTGATCGGCGGCATGACATGGACGGGCCTGCCGGCCATCATGCGGGACAATGGCGTATCGCTCGACCAGATCGGCCTCGTTTCGCTTATCATCCTGCCCTGGGCGCTCAAATTTCTCTGGGCGCCCGCCGTGGAACGTTTTCGCCTGCCCCCGGCTGGCAGAACCCGCACCGCCACCATCATTCTGGGCGGCGGCTCGCTATCCGTTCTCTGCCTCCTTGCCATCGGCTTCATCGATCCCGGCCAGGTCTATCTGCTGCTCGCCATTCTTGCAGTCGTGGCCTTTGCCACCGCGACCGTCGACATTGCCTGCGACGGCTATGCCGTCCAAAGCCTTTCGCCTGAAAATTATGGCTGGGGCAATGCGGCGCAGGTCGGCGGCGCCTATCTGGGCTCCGCCATCGGTGCCGGTGTCTTTCTGGTGCTCGTCGGCAAGTTCGGCTGGCAAGTCGCGGTCTGGACAATGGCTGCGGTTCTCGTTCTGCTGGGCTTGCCCTTCGCTTTCTTCGCGCGCGGGCAGGACACGACAGAAAATCGTCCGCACACCCCTTCCCTGCTTGCCGCATGGCGGCGAGCGGAAATCCGGCGCGGCCTTGCCGCCGCGGCAATCTATGTGATTGCGCAAAAAGCCGGTCTGGCCATGCTCGGCCCCTTTTTCATCGATGCAGGTCTGGACCTTGCCACCGTCGGCATTCTGAACGGAGCAGGCAGCATGTTCGTGGGCCTTGCTGCGGCATTGGCGGGCGGCGGGCTGGTTCGTGCTTTCGGCGTTCGCGGCATTCTGGTCGCAGCCCTGCTGCTTCAGGCTTTCTGCTTCCTGTTCCTTGCCCTCCATGCAACGGACAAACAGGCGGGCATGGCCCTCATTGCCGTCGCCGTGGCCAGTTCATCGGGTGTCGTTGCGCTCGGCTTCGTCGCGCTTTATGCCCAGTTCATGCATTGGTCGGACCCAAAACAGGCGGGCGTGGACTTCACTCTGTTCCAGTGCATGGACGCCCTCGTCAGCATGGCGGGAGGCGTCGCCTCCGGTTATCTGGCGCAATATTTCGGTTATGGCGCATTCTTCGGGGGTGTCGGCGCCATCGCGCTCTTTGCCGCGCCGTTGATGTGGACACTCTGCCGTCCGGGAATATCGCGATAGTTGCATAAAAATTCCGTCCACGCCTTAACGTATTTCTGACGAATAGTTGCTATCCAAAAAATGCAGTAATACGGGGGAAATCATGGCCTGGAAATTCATGTTTGCGAGCGCTGTTCTGGCCGTTGCACGAACGATGCCGAGAGCGTTCGTGGCTTCCAGGGGGCCGGCCGTGGTGTCCGGCAATGCCATGGAGATGGAACTCAAACCCGCGCCGATCAATCCCGAATGGGTGCTGGAAGGCAATCCTGTGGCGCGTTCCTGCGCGCAATCGGCAAGCCGGGATGGGGCCGCCCATACGGCGATCTGGGACTGCACGGCGGGCACCTTCCGCTGGTATTTCGGCTGGGATGAAACGGTCTATATTCTGGATGGCGAAGTACACGTGACTGACGCGGACGGCGGCACACGCACCTTGCGGGCTGGCGACGTGGTATATTTCCGTGGCGGCACCTGGGCAACGTGGAAAATCGACACCTATCTGCGCAAGGTGGCCTTCATGCGCCGCACCTTGCCGGCACCCGCCTCACTCCTCTATCGGGTAAGCGACGCGGCCAGGCGACGACTGGGACACCGCAAAAGAGGCGGCTTCTGATACGCGCAAATCACCGCTAAAAATTGCTTCTCAATGCTGGGGTGTGTGTTCACGCCGCTGCAGGCGCATAATACAAAATGCGGGGGGTGCCTCAAAACAATCTGGAGGACACCATGAAGACCTACCCGATATTGTTCATTCTTGGATTGGCGCTCATGAATGCCGCAACCGCTTATGCGGGTTCAACCACAGGGGCAGAGCGCGCATCCACGCTACCACCGGTCAGCCCTGCTGAAACGATCATCCATGTGGCAAATTCGGCGAAGCCGGAAACGTCCGTGAAAAGCGCTTGCGTATATCGGACCATGCAAGAATGCCTGAATGCTTGCAAAGGCAAACTGTGCAGGTGGTGTCCGCATAGCGGAAAATATGCGTGCATGAAGAAGAAATAACTTTTCACGGCAGCAGGTTATCTTGGACCGCATATGCAGACTTGCTGCCGATGTCCTGATGTGACGGCCAAACCGCGCCCGGCCAAAAATATCAATGAAATCAACAAGAATGGCGGAGGGGGTGGGATTCGAACCCACGGTACAGTCTCCTGCACGCCGGTTTTCAAGACCGGTGCCTTAAACCGCTCGGCCACCCCTCCGGGGCAATTACCTTGCCTTTCTCACGTAGCGAAAAGCAGTGAATCGCAAATTGCTGCCAATTTGTCTCCAATCGCTCGGCGAGGGACTTCTTAGCAGTTTTTCCGGTCGCGTCAACGTGCGCTGTTTCATTTGCCAGCATTCCGAATATCGCCGGACAGACCGATGACCCGGCCGCCCCCGTTTCGAAACAAGACCAGCCTCTCGATCCTCCCCTCAAGGCTTGCACGCCTTGTTGCCGATCGCGGCTTCGGTCTGATAGAACCGCAATCTCAAAATACCGTAATGAAACGACCGGGCTTGCCCTTTGGGGCTTTCCGGCTTAAACTTGAGTTAAATAATCAAAATAAAAAGAAGGGAAGCTATGAGTCTGGATTCCGTCAAAGCCTTTTTTGCAGCCAAGGCGCCCGAAATCGAAGTGATCGAGCTGCCGACCAGCACCGCCACCGTCGTTCTCGCCGCCGAAGCGCATGGCGTGGAACCCGGACAGATCGCCAAGACGCTTTCCTTTACGGCGAAAGACCAGACCATTCTCATCGTCACGCGCGGCGATGCGCGCATTGACAATCGCAAGTTCAAGGACCGTTTTGGAACCAAGCCCCGCATGCTCGATGCCGAGACCGTTCTCGCGGAGACCGGCCACCCTGTCGGCGGCGTTTGTCCCTTCGGACTGCCAAGCGCCCTGCCCGTTTATTGCGACGTCTCGCTGAAAAGTTTCGAGGAAGTCGTGCCAGCCGCCGGGGCGACAAACAGTGCCGTGCGGATTGCGCCGCACAAAATGGCTGAACTGGTCAGTGCAGAGTGGATCGACGTCTGCCAGTAAGCCGCAATGAATGACTTGCGGCGGATCCGGGAGGAATTCGCAGTCAAGTGATGCCGATGACAACTTTTCCCCTTTAAAGGTGAGAAAGGACTTCATATATTTTAAGAATGATTCTAAAGTGGGTTAAGAAGCAGAGGCCCGCTTTAGCGCATGATCCGACCGAGCCTTGAACCTTTCCGGATCGCGAATGCGACAAGACAAGAATTTGGAGCAGTTCCGGAAAAGGGATGGACCGTTTTCGGTTTGAAACTGCGAACTCAAGGATTGGAGCAGCCCCGGCATCGAGACATCCGGTTGCTCCGAGACGTGTTGAAAGGAACAGTGATGCGTCTTACCCGCCAGACGAATTATGCGGTTCGTATGCTCATGTACTGTGCAGCCAATGACGGCAAGCTCAGCCGTATTCCCGAAATTGCGCGAGCTTACGGCGTTTCAGAACTGTTTTTGTTCAAGATTCTCCAGCCGCTGGTCGAGCATGGGCTGGTTGAAACCGTGCGCGGTCGCAATGGCGGCGTGCGTCTTGGACGGGCGGCGAAGGACATTTCGCTCTTCGATGTCGTGCGCGTGACCGAAGAAAACTTCGCCATGGCGGAGTGCTTCGAAAACGATGCCACCGAATGCCCGCTGGTCGATAGCTGCGCGCTCAATTCCGCGCTGCGTGAGGCGCTCAATGCCTTCTTCGGCGTGCTGATGAAGTACAGCATCGCAGACCTCGTCAAGGCGCGCCCGAATGTGCGTCATCTGCTTGGTCTTGATGAAATGGAACAAGAGCGCGTGGCGAGCTGATTGCCCGCGCATGGCTTGAACCGAAAAGTCCGGCTTGATGCCGGGCTTTTTAGTTTGCGGCTGCGCGACAGACGGATTGCGGCAGCACGAAAGGCACTCCCTTTTCTGGCGGAACACCGACGCGCAGCGAACATTCATAGACACGTTCGAGGCGCTCGTCGGTCAATGCATCCCGCGGCGATCCCATCACGTCGAGCCTGCCCCTGCTCATGACCGCAATACGGTCGGCGAACATGGCGGTCAGGTTGAGATCGTGCAGGATCGCGATCACCCCGCCGCCCGCCGCCGCAAAATCCTTCGCGATCCGCATCACCACGATCTGGTGGCGGATATCCAGGCTTGAAATCGGCTCGTCCAGAAACAGATAGCGGGCCTTTCCGTCCACCATCGGCTTCCAGACCTGGCAGAGAACGCGGGCAAGCTGCACGCGCTGCTGTTCCCCGCCCGACAATTCCTGATAAAGCCGCCCGCCGAAGCCGGTGAGATCGACCTTCTGCAAGGCGATATCGGGCAGGCGTTTTTCTTCGTCGCGAGAAACGCCGCTATAGCCGCCGGTAAGCCCGATAGTGACGATCTCGCGAACCGTGAATGGAAACGACAAGGCGCTTGCCTGTGGCAGCACCGCCCGGCGCGCCGCCATCTGCCACGGTTTGAAATCCGCGAAGGACCGGCCATCGAGATAAGCCGCTCCTTCATAGGCGATATCGCCTGAAAGGGCGCGCAGCAGCGTGGTCTTGCCGGACCCGTTCGGCCCGACAATGGCTGTCACCTCGCCCGGTCTTGCCGAAAAGTCGATGTCGCGGATGATGGTCTTTCCCGACAGGCTGACACAAAGGGCTCTTGTTTCAATCATGCAAGCCTCACAGATCGAGCAGGCCGCGCTGGCGCAGCAATATCCAGAGGAAAAACGGCGCTCCGAAAAGCGCGGTGACGATGCCGATCGGCAATTCAGCCGGGGCGACGATCGTGCGGCTCACCGCATCCGCCAGAAGCAGAAGCGTGGCGCCCAGAAGGGCCGATGCCGGCAGGAGATAGCGGTGGTCCGGCCCGATGCTGAGGCGCAGCATATGCGGCACCACAATACCGACAAAGCCGATCCCGCCTGCAACGGCCACCGTTGCGCCGGTGGCGGCGGCGACGGTCACAATGGCAATGTTCTTGATGCGCTGCACCGGAACGCCGAGATGGCCGGCAGCCGCTTCCCCCAAAGCCAGTGCGTTGAGACCACGGGCAAGCAGTGGCGACAAGACGAGAATGACGGCAATGACCGGCCCGGCGGCGCCGATCTTGGTCCAGGTGGAACCGGCAAGCGAACCGAGACCCCAGAATGTCAGGTCGCGCAATTGCCGGTCATCGGCCAGATAGATCAGCCCGCCGGTCGCAGCACCCGCCAGCGCGCCAAGTGCGATACCCGCAAGCAGCATTGTTGCGACGGAAGTACGCCCGCGCCGTGTCGCCACCCGGTAAAGCAGCAAGGTGCTGGCAAGCCCGCCGAGAAAGGCGGCGAGCGGCAAGGCGTAAACGCCCAGGACTGCGATGACCGGCGCAAGCAGCGTCCCGCCAAGCACGATCATGGAAACTGCGCCGAGACCCGCACCGGCGGAAACGCCCACAAGTCCCGGATCGGCCAGCGGATTGCGGAAAAGCCCCTGCATCACGGCACCGGAAACGGCAAGCCCCGCACCGATCAACATGCCCATCACGATACGCGGCAGGCGGATCTCCATGATAATCAGATGGTCACGGCGAAATGCGTCCGCGCTCTCGACTGCAGCGGAGGAGGTCAGAGCGCGCAGAACCGAAAGCACGGACGCATCCGAAGCGCCAGCCGTGAGGCTGAACAGGGCCGCAGCGCATAAAGCGACCGCGAGGAACACAATGCTCAACCGCGCACGCGCCGCGCGGTCTCCCGCCATATGATCTGTATCGTTTTCTAAGTGGCACGCTGCAAGGCGCTGTTGGCGCGCCACGCGACCCTGGCTGGTCATTTTCAATAATCCTTGCAATCAGGCCTACGTGCTTCAAACCCGCAATCCTGACCTATTGCCCCGCAGGAGCGCCATAGAGTTTTGCCGAAAGTTCACGAATGGCAGCGCCGGTCCGCGGACCAAAACCAAGGAGATAAGCCCCGTCCATCGAAACGACATTCTTGTCGCGCCCCGCCGGGGTTGCGGCGATAAGCGGGTTCTTCAGCAGCGTTTCCGGCGTCATTGCGTCCGCCCCCATATCCATCATCAGGATCAGGTCGGGCGCGGCCTTCTCGACAGCCTCGTCGGTAAGCTGCTTATATCCTTGATATTCGGTGATGGCGTTCACACCGCCGGCGAGAACGATCATGCCATTGGCCGCCGTGCCCGTACCGGACGCCATCATGCGCCCGCCTGGGGCCGACAGAACGAAAAGCACACGTTTGCGCGGATTGTGGCCGGATGCGGCCTTTCCGGCTGCTTCGATATCGCGCGAGACATCGGCCGCAAGCGTCCTGGCCTTGTCTTCAAGGCCAAGCGCCTTGCCCACGATCTCGATTTTCCGGCCGACGCTTTCGCCGGTGAAAGTCTCCGGTACGACGACCATCGGCACAGACGCCTTTTTCAAGACATCGAGCGTATCCGGCGGGCCGCTGCCTTCGAGAAGCAGAATGCCGGACGGATTGACCGAGAGCACGCCTTCGGGGGCAAGCTGGCGCATATATCCGATATCGGGAAGCCTCTTCACCGCATCGGGATAGGTGCTGGTCTGGTCACGCGCCGCGAGCATCTCTTGCGCACCAAGCGCATAGACGATTTCCGTCAGCGAGCCGCCGACGGAAACGATGCGCGACGTGTCGGCAAAATGGTCAACCGTTTCGGCGCGCAAAGCACTGCCAGCCGACAGCAGAAATGCAAGGGCCATGAGCGTAGCGTCACGCCTGATGCGCGGGAAAGGGAACGACATCGCCGCCCCCCTATGCCGCAGACGATTGCGGCAGGCGCGGAAGATTTTCCGCGATCATGCGCCAATCGGCCAGTTCTGCCTCGCCTTCATGACGCTCACCGAAGAACTGGACAATCAGTTCGCCATTGGCGTCATAGGCTTCCAGCGATGTCACATGGCCGTCCTTGGTCGGCTTGCGCACAACCCAGACATCGGCAATGCGGTCGATGCGCAGATGCATATGGAATGTCGGGTCCAATACATTCAGCCAGGGCCCCATCATCTTGATCTCGTGGATCGGGCCCGTATGAATCTGGATGCAGCCGCGGCTGCCGACAAAGCACATGATCGGCAGCTTTTCCTGCACGGCATGGTTCATCATGGCCTCGACCGACGACGTATCGACACGCCATGCGAAATCATGCCCGGCAAGATGCACCGCCTGATGGCGATCCACGCCGAAATCCTTGAGCAGACCGACAAACTGATGCACATCGGTTAAAGCGCTCCAACGTTCGCGGAAGGCATCGATATCGAGAAGCGACACATCGGCCTTCGGTCCCCTTGGCGCAAGCGCACTGGTTTTTATGGCTTGCGACTGGTCGTCCAACAGCAGGTCGGCGACAAGCGCCTCATAGGCTTCAACATTGGAAGCCGGACGCAGATGAACCTTGAAGACCGCCTCGCCCGTGGCATCAAAGAATTGCAGGCTGCGGCGCGTTGCTTCGCCATCCTGCTTGGCCACCGCAAAACCATGGACCCAATGCTTGGGAAAAATGCGCAGATCGATCTCCTTGCCGAGCGCCAGTGAAGCATGCGGCCCCCAGATCGTCTTCTCGAATGGCCCGATCTTTTCATGGACCACGCTTTCATTGCGCGTCAGGGCCATGATCTCGCCGACAGCCCCAATGCGGTTCAGAAGCGTTTCGACATCGGCGCGGATACGCCGCGCCGACATTGCCGCCGTTGCATCCTGCCCGCAATGCGCCGCCACGAAATCGGCTTCCGATAGACCGAGGCTTTGCGCAAAATCACGTTCGCGCATTTTCGGATTATCTGCCCGTGCCTTGAGAATCTGCTCTGGGGAGGGTCTGGATTGGGTAGTCATATGCTGGTTGCCTACTTGTTCAGGATGAGCTTGCCTTGGCGGGTGATCTTGAGGCGATAGAGCGAGCCTCCGTGCTCTATGCCCACCTCCCGGCAACCGTCGAAGAGCTCGCGGCTGCCATAGGTTTTCAATTGCGGCTGAAGCGCGCTCTGGCCGAGGCGCGGTTTTATCTGAACCGGCGCGGTCCCGGCTGCATCGCGGCCGAGCTGGCTTTCAGGAATGCGATTTGCGGTTCGCTCGCAGACGGGGCCGCGGGGTAAGCGCACCTGCATGTCGATATGGATTCGCCTGTTCATTGTCTCGCCTCAACATCGGCTTTTGCCACGGGATATTCGCCAATTTGTTTTGTTGACAACATGAGTCATGTTTACTAATCACTGCATTACTGGAATAAACGAGTCAAGTTTAAATCTCGCTTTTCCGCGCAAGCCAGGGAGACGTTTTCTTTCCAGCCAGCACGCGGCCTTCTTCCGGAAGAAGCAGGCATAAACAATTGAAATTTTTGGTTTCTCGTCACCCCTTCGGGCTGGCGAGGCGCGTCTGGATCACAAGGGAAACATTGGAAATGCGGGCGACTGGTGGGGTTCACACACATTCATTTCTGGCAGGCACGGGGCTTGCTGTCATTCTAGTGGCGATGACGTCACAATCCTTTGCGCAGGAACAGAAAGCCTCTGAAGAGGCCTCTGGCGTCGCGCTGAAGACAATCACCATTCGCCGCGCAAATGACGCGCAGGCGCCGACCTCCGTTGCGGCGCCGGTCAACAGGATCGACCGTGAAGCGATCGATCGCTTTGGCGGTGCGAAACTGGACGATGTGCTGCGCGGCACCGCCGGCGTGTTCACCCTTCAGAGCGCGTCCAATCCGGGTGTCGCCGTCAATATTCGCGGCTTCGAGGGTTCAGGCCGCGTCAATATGATGATCGACGGTGTGCCCCAGAACTACCGCAACACAGCACATGATGCGCAGGGCTATGCTTATATCGACCCGAACCTGCTGTCCGAAATAGACGTGACGCGCGGCGCGGTCACGACCGAAGGCGGCACCGCCCTTGCAGGCAGCGTCAATTTCCGCACACTCGGCGTCGATGATGTCATTCTGGACGGCAAGGACAAGGGCGTTCTCGGCCGCGCTTCCTGGGGCAGTAATGGCACCGGATTCTCGGAAATGCTGGCGGGGGCTGCACGCGTCAATTCCATCGGGCTTGTCGCGGCCATCAGCCGCCACGATGCCGACGATTACAAGAACGGCGACGGCGTGACCGTGCAGAAGTCCGGCGAGGAACTGACGTCCGGCCTGTTCAAGGCCGAATTCGGCCTCGGTGAAGACCAGAAGCTGACGCTGGGCGGCGTGCTCTACAACAACCATTACGGCACATATGCTGAAGGTCGTCGCCCCGGAACCTATACGATCTACGATATGTTCCTGCAAAACCGCACCTTCTTCGCCCAGTATAATTACAGTCCGTCCGACAACAATCTCATCGACCTTGACGTCAACCTCTATCACAACAGCACGTTGCAGAACTGGGTGGGCGGCAATGGCAGCTATGTCGGGCGTCAGATTGCAACCGACACCACCGGCATGACCGCCTCGAACACGTCACGCTTCACCTTTGGCGATGTGGCGCTGGCGTGGAAGAACGGCTTTGAAATCAATCGCGATCATGCTGGCGGCAACATTACCGGTGTCAATCCGACCGACGCCACCTCCAACCGGGGAGCGGTTTTCTCGGAAGCAACCTGGAATTATCAAGCCTTGCAGGTCGTCACCGGCCTGCGCTACGATTATTTCAGGCTTGAAAGCAAAGACAGCGCGATTTCGAACAGCGATGGCGAATTCAGCCCCAAGGTCACTGTTGCCTATAATGTGACCGACTGGCTGCAGCCTTATATCACCTATGCGCATTCCATGCGCTCGCCGACCTTGCAGGAAACCTTCCTTGGCGGCGTGGCCCATGCCGGTATGGCCGGTTTCCACGGCAATCCGGACTTGCGCCCTGAAAAGCAGCGCGGCTGGGAATTCGGCGTCAATATCGCGCGCGACGGCATCCTTACCGCCGAAGACGGTCTGCGCATCAAGGCCAATTACTACATGATGCGTGTCGAGGACTATATCACGGCCTCCAGCACCAACAGCCAGTTCATCAATGTGGATGGCACATCCGATGTGAAAGGCTTCGAACTCGACGCCCGTTACGATGCGGGCTTCGCCTTCGGTGGCATCGCCTATACGCACTCCACCTCCAAACTGCCGCCGCAGACAGCGGGGCTTGGGGCAAACCAGTATCTGCCGGAAGATGTCGTAACGGTTACAGCCGGTGCACGCTTCTTCGAACGCAAGCTTGAGAGCGGTCTGCGGGTTCAGCATGTTTCGAGCGGCAGGAGCATCACCGGAAACAGCACCGATCCCTACACGCTGGTCGACGTCTTCGCGAAGTACAAATTCACCGACACGGTCGACCTTTCGCTGCAGGTGCTCAATATTGCCGATAAGCAGTATACTCCTGCTCTCAGCACCTATGGTTCCGGTCGCGGACGCACATTCCTCGTCTCGACGCAGTTCCAGTTCTGAAATTTCGGGAGGCGTTCTCGCCTCCCGCACAATCGTCACATCCGCGAGGGCCGGCCAACCTGACCGCGGTGGCCTTCTGATCCTGGGATGTGACGCGGCGGGTGCGGATCCTACCTCTGCACCCGCCGGAAATTGCATAACTGTATAAAGTAGCCAATCCCAAACCGGATGGAAAAGGATCAGCAATGTTCATAGCCATGAATCGCTTCAAGGTTCGCGTCGGCAGCGAGGCCGACTTCGAGACTGTCTGGAAAAACCGCGACTCGAAACTGTCCGAACTTCCCGGTTTCGAGAGCTTTCACCTTCTGCGCGGCGCAACCAATGAAGAAGAAGGCTACACGCTCTACGCCTCGCATACGGTGTGGCGCAATCGCGACGACTTCGTCGCCTGGACTAGGTCCGAGCAGTTCCGCGATGCGCATCGCAATGCCGGAGACAACAAGCCGCTCTATATGGGCCCGCCGCAGTTTGAAGGTTTCAGCGCCGTTCTCGGTTCCTGACCGACGAAGGACCGCCTATCCACAAGGTGCGTCAAAATAGCGCATAATGTCATGGCGGCATTCAAATGACGCCGCCATGACGGTCGTAAATTGCCGAATGTCGTTTAAAGATGGGCAGTTAACTCATATTTAGAACAATTCCAAACCATTGATTTTTAGAACGTTTCAAAAACATACAAATTGACAGGCGGGAGCTTCACCGGCCATAACCTGACTTAATTTGGTGGGTTTTAAAAGTCCCACGCAAGTACTGCCTTTGATGTTCGGGCCTTTAACCCTTGCAATTGGAGGAACCCTTGATCGGTTCAGTTCGGCCTTGCGCCAAAAATGAAATAAAGCTGCATGTTTTTTCAAGCAGCCGTACAGTTGAAGTACACAGTGAGCCGGTAAAGTCTCTCCACCCGATGCCATTCGCGTCTGATTGCTGCCTTTCCGACATGGGAGATATTTTCTCATGTTAGTATGCAGCTGCAACGTTATTACCGATAAAGATATTGAAGCGGTTGTGATCGAGCTTCTCGATCAGGATTGCTGGCAACTTATTGTACCCGGCACCGTCTATAATGCCATGTCCAAGCGCGGCCGTTGCTGTGGCTGCTTCCCAAACGTCGTGGAAACGATCATAAGGGTGACTGAAGAGTATCATCTTCGTCATAACCAAATGGACGAAAACGTGGTCCAGTTCATGGATCGTGTACGTTCTCTACGCGACAAATTCGGGAGTTCATGGAATGAAAGGCGAACCAAAGGTCATCGAGCGGCTTAACGAGGCACTTTTCCTCGAGCTTGGCTCTGTAAACCAGTACTGGCTTCACTACCGCCTCCTCAACGATTGGGGCTTCACGCGTCTTGCCAAGAAGGAACGTGAGGAATCCATCGAAGAAATGCAGCATGCCGACAAGCTGATTGACCGCATTATCTTCCTTGAGGGGCACCCGAACCTGCAGACCGTAGCGCCGCTGCGCATCGGCCAGAACGTCAAGGAAGTCCTCGAAGCCGATCTGGCCGGTGAATATGACGCACGCGCTTCCTACAAGAAGTCCCGCGAAATCTGCGACGAACTGGGCGACTATGTTTCCAAGCAGCTTTTTGACGAGCTTCTGGCCGATGAGGAAGGCCATATCGACTTCCTCGAAACCCAGCTCGACCTTCTCGCCAAGATTGGCGAAGAGCGTTACGGCCAGCTCAATGCGGCTCCGGCCGACCAGGCAGAATAAGTCAATTCCTGCCTTGCAATGCGAAGCCGGAGCCTTGCGCTCCGGCTTTTTTTGTCATCTCAACTTTACCGTTGCCCCCTTATCGTGATATTGCGCGCGCAATTTCCGATATATGCAAGGTTCTTCCAATGAGCGCACCGCGCGTCAGTTTCGTTTCTCTTGGCTGCCCGAAGGCGCTTGTCGATTCCGAACGCATCATCACCAGTCTTCGCTCCGAGGGCTATGAAATCTCCCGCAAGCATGACGGCGCGGACCTCGTGATCGTCAATACCTGCGGCTTTCTCGATTCCGCGCGTGACGAGTCGCTTGAGGCCATCGGCCTTGCGCTCAACGAAAACGGCAAGGTGATCGTCACCGGCTGTCTCGGCGCGGAACCGGACGTCATCCGCGAACGGCATCCCAATGTGCTCGCCATCACCGGCCCGCAGGCCTATGAAAGCGTGATGAACGCGGTGCATGAGGCCGCGCCGCCCGCCCACGATCCGTTTGTCGATCTGGTGCCGCCGCAGGGTGTGAAGCTGACCCCGCGCCATTATGCCTATCTGAAGATTTCCGAAGGCTGCTCGAACCGCTGCTCCTTCTGCATCATTCCGGCGCTGCGCGGCGATCTCGTCTCGCGCCCGATCGACCAGGTGCTGCGCGAAGCCGAAAAGCTGGTCAAGGCGGGCGTGAAGGAAATCCTCGTCATCTCGCAGGATACGAGCGCCTATGGCCTTGATATCAAATATCAGGAGGCCATGTGGCAGGACCGCACGGTTCGCACCAAATTCCTCGACCTGTCGCGTGAACTGGGCGAGATGGGCGTCTGGGTGCGCATGCACTATGTCTATCCCTACCCGCATGTCGATGAAGTCATTCCGCTGATGGCGGAAGGCAAGATCCTGCCTTATCTCGACATTCCCTTCCAGCACGCCTCGCCGGCGGTCCTGAAAAACATGCGCCGTCCCGCGCATCAGGAAAAGACTTCGCGCCGCATTCAGGCCTGGCGCGAAACCTGTCCGGATCTGGCCGTGCGCTCCACTTTCATCGTCGGCTATCCGGGTGAAACGGAAGAAGACTTCCAGATGCTTCTCGACTGGCTCGACGAAGCCAAGATCGAACGCGCGGGCTGCTTCAAATATGAGCCGGTCAAGGGCGCGAAGGCCAATGATCTCGGCCTTGAGCAGGTGCCGGAAGAGGTGAAGGAAGCCCGCTGGCATCGTTTCATGGCCAAGCAGCAGCAGATTTCGACCAATCTTCTCAAGAAGAAGGTCGGCAAGCGCCTGCCGGTCATCATCGATGAAGCAAACGGCACCATTGGCAAGGGCCGCACGCGCTACGACGCGCCGGAAATCGATGGCAGCGTGCACATCCAGTCGCGCCGCCCGCTGCGTGTCGGCGACATCGTGACGGTGAAAATCGAGGCAAGCGACGCCTACGATCTGCATGGCATCGCGGTCTGATGGCAGCGCAAGCTGCCATAACGATCAGACAAGCCGTCTCAGCCGATGTGGCGGCAATTGTCGCCATGCTGGCCGATGACGCTCTCGGCGCAAGGCGCGAAGATGCGAGCCACCCCTTGAGGGATGAATATCGCAGCGCCTTCGCGGCAATCAATGCCGATCCCAATCAGCTTCTTGCCGTCGTTGAACAGGATGGCGGGATTATCGGCTGCATGCAGATAAGCTTCATACCCGGCCTGTCGCGGATGGGCATGTGGCGCGGGCAGATCGAAAGCGTGCGCATTGCAAGCCATGTTCGCGGCGGCGGCATTGGCCGCCAGATGATCGAATGGGCGATTGAAAAATGCCGTGACCGCGGCTGCGGTCTGGTGCAGCTCACCACCGACAAATCACGCACCGATGCGCTGCGTTTCTATCGCTCGCTCGGCTTCACCGACAGCCATGAGGGACTTAAGCTATCGCTTTAACAGACAGCTTCAATCCCCGGCAATAAAACAGGAAGGGCGCTTTGGGCGCCCTTCTCTTTTGCCGATTTTACTGCGGCAGCTTGTCGTCCACGCCAGCGACGTAGAAGTTGAGGCCGAGCAGCGTCTTGTCGTCTGCCTGTTCGCCATCCTTCAGCCAGACAGAGCCGTCCTGCTTCTTGATCGGGCCGGTGAAAGGCTTCAGCTCGCCCGACTTGATCTTGGCTTCGGTTTCTTCAGCCAGCTTCTTCACATCGTCCGGCATGTTGGTAAAGGGCGCCATCTTCACGAGGCCTTCCTTCATGCCCCACCAGATGTTCTGGCTCTTCCACGTGCCATCGAGGACAGCCTTGGCGCGGTCGATATAATACGGACCCCATTCGTCCACGACAGCGGTAAGCTGGGTATCGGGCGCGAACTTGATCATGTCCGAAGCCTGGCCGAAGGCCTTGATGCCGCGATCATGCGCCACCTGAATGGCGGCGGTGGAATCGGTGTGCTGCGTGATGATGTCGACGCCCTGGTCGATCAGGGCCTTCGCGGCATCGGCTTCCTTGCCCGGATCGAACCAGGAATTGGCCCAGATCACCTTGACCTTGAAATCCGGATTGACCGACTGCGCACCGAGCATGAACGCATTGATGCCCTGCACGACTTCCGGCACCGGCACGGAAGCGATGTAACCAGCCACGCCCTTCTTCGACATCTTGGCGGCGATCACGCCCTGCACATAACGGCCTTCATAAAAGCGCGCATTATAGGCGGACATGTTGTCGGCGGTCTTGTAGCCGGTCGCATGTTCGAACTTCACGTCCGGGAATTTCTTGGCGACCTTGAGCGTCGGGTCCATATAGCCGAACGACGTCGTGAAGATCAGCTTGTTGCCGGCGCGCGCCAGACGCTCGATGGAGCGTTCGGCATCGGCACCTTCCGGCACGTTTTCCAGAAAGGTGGTTTCGATCTTGTCGCCAAGTGCTTCGACCAGCTCCTTGCGGGCCTGATCGTGCTGGTAGGTCCAGCCGAAATCGCCCGGAGGTCCGATGTAAATAAAGCCGATCTTGAGTTTTTCTTCTGCATGCGCCGCGCCGCCGAGCATAAAGCTGGCGGCGGTGGCAATCGCCATAAGCGTCTTTTTCATGATCCCTGCACTCCTTGTTTTACCCACTAACCAAAACGAAAACCCTTGGGATGGTTTGCGTTTACGCTTAAGCCCTTTGTTCTATCGATCCGGAACGAAGGGCTTGCCGAGCGAAGCCGGCGTATTCATCATCGTCAGGCGTTTGTTGCGCGAGATGATGACCAGCACCACAATCGTCGCAAGATAGGGCAGCGCTGACAAAAACTGTGACGGCAGACCGAAGCCCAGCGCCTGCGCATGAAGCTGGCCGATCGTCACCGCGCCAAACAGATAAGCGCCGATCAGCACGCGCCATGGCCGCCATGAGGCGAAAACGACAAGCGCCAGCGCGATCCAGCCGCGGCCAGCCGTCATGTTTTCCACCCATTGCGGCACATAGACGAGCGAAAGCTGCGCGCCCGCAAGTCCGGCACAGGCTCCGCCGAACAGCACGGCCAGATAGCGCGTGCGCACCACATGCACGCCAAGCGCATGGGCCGAGCCATGGCTGTCGCCGATGGCGCGCAGGGTCAGGCCCGCGCGCGTGCGGAACAGGAACCACGCCACGCCGATGACCAGCAGAATGGACATGTAGAAAATGGGGTCCTGGCCGAACAGGAAGCGCCCGACAAGCGGCAGGTCCGTCAGATAGGGAATATGGATCGGGTTCAGCCGCACGCCCGGAAGCCCGACAAAACTTTCGCCAAGCAGGGCCGATGCGCCGACACCCAGAATGGTGAGCGCAAGGCCGGTCGCCACCTGATTGGTGACAAGCGTGAGCGTGAGAAAGCCGAAGATCGCCGCAAACAGCATGCCGACCAGCACGGCTGCAATCAGGCCCAGCCAGGCCGAGCCGGTCATCTGCGCAATGGCGAAACCGGACACCGCCCCCATCAGCATCATGCCCTCGACGCCGAGATTGAGAACGCCGGAGCGTTCCACCACCAGTTCGCCAATGGCCGCGATCAGAAGCGGTGTCGCCGCCGTTGCAATCGTGAGAAGAATAGCCTGTGTCAAATCCATGAGATCAGGCCTTTCCCGCTCGGGCTGCGGATATGAAGCGAATGCGATAGAGAATGAGCGTATCGCAGGCAAGCACGAAGAACAGGATCATGCCCTGAAACACGCGCGCGGATTTTTCCGAGATGCCGATGGAAACCTGTGCCGCTTCGCCGCCAAGATAGGAAAGCGCCAGCACCAGACCGGCTGCAATCGCCCCCAATGGGTTGAGACGTCCCAGAAACGCCACGATGATTGCCGTGAAACCATAGCCCGGAGAAATGACCGGGCGAAGCTGGCCGATGGCGCCGGAGGTTTCCGCAATGCCCGCAAGCCCTGCCAGCGCGCCGGAGAGGGCGAAAACAAAGAACACCATCCTGCCCGCGCTGAAACCGGCAAAGCGCCCTGCGCGCGGGCTCTGGCCGATCACCTTGATCTCGAACCCCTTGAGCGTGTGTTTCAGCAGGAACCAGACCGCAACCGCCGCAACGAGCGCAAAGATGAAGCCCCAATGGGCGCGGCCCGATGCGCTCCAGATTTCCGGCAGAATGGCGCTATCGTTGAACTGGCGCGTTTCCGGGAAATTATAGCCTTCCGGGTTGCGCCACGGCCCGCGCACCAGCCAGTCGAGAAAGAGCTGCGCGACATAGACCAGCATGAGGCTGGTGAGGATTTCATTCGTGTTGAAGCGCACTTTCAAAAGGGCCGGAATGGAAGCATAAGCCGCGCCGCCCGCCATTCCCATCAGCATCATCGCAGGCAGAACCACCCAGGATTCCAGATCGGGAAACATCACCGGCAGGATTGAACCGGCAATGGCGCCCATGATGAACTGGCCTTCAGCGCCGATATTCCAGTTGTTGGACAGAAAACACACGCAAAGGCCGACCGCGATCAGGATAAGCGGAGCGGCCTTCACCAGAAGCTCATGCCATGACCAGATATCGAAAAGCGGCTCGACGAAGAAGACATAGAGCGCATGCAGCGGTTCCTTGCCCATCAGGGCAAAGGCAACAGCGCCGAAAACCAGCGTCAGCGACAGCGCAAGCAATGGCGACAGGGCGCTGAAAAGTTTCGATGGCTGCGGGCGTTTGACGAGTTCGATCCGCATCATGCAGCCTCTCCGGAAATACCGCCCATGAGAAGTCCGATCTTCTCCAGAGTGACCTCCGCGATCGGCATCGGTTCGGAAAGCCGGCCATGGTTCATGACTGCGATGCGGTCGCTGATTTCAAGAAGCTCATCGAGATCCTGACTGATGACGAGAACGGCGGAGCCGGACCGCGCAAGATCGACGAGCGCCTGGCGGATATGCGCCGCTGCCCCCGCATCGACGCCCCATGTCGGCTGGTTGACGACCATGACCGATGGCGAACGGTCAAGCTCGCGCCCGATGATGAATTTCTGCAAATTTCCGCCCGAAAGTGCCGATGCGGGCGGATTGTCCGCACTCTTGCGCACATCCATCCGTTCAATGATGCGTTTTGCAGTCGAGCGAAGCGCGCTTTCAGCGATCAATTTCAGCCTGCCGCCGCGCAGAAACATTTTCGCATCCGTCCTGTAACGGGACAGAAACAGATTGTCGGTGAGCGACATTGTCGGAACAGCGCCATGACCAAGCCGCTCCTCCGGCACGAAGGCCGCACCCATCATGCGCCTTTCGCTGATGCCGGCCTTGCCCGCATCCTTCCCGCGAATACGCACAGTCGAAGGGGCCGACTGCAACACTTCACCGGACACAGCCTCGAAGAACTCGCCCTGCCCGTTGCCCGCCACACCGGCGATGCCGACAACCTCGCCCGCGGCGACCGACAGCGAAATATTCTTCAGCGCGGCTGAAAAAGGGCCACGCGGCGGTTGCGACAGGGATCCGATTTCCAGAAGCATGTCATTGCCGGCATTGACGGCCGCAATGGGGCTGCGGGCCACGACGTCGATATCGTTGCCGACCATCATGCGGGCAAGCGACGCAGCCGTCTCCTTGCGCGGGTCGCAATGCGCCACCACCTTGCCATGTCGCAGCACGGTTGCGCGGTCACAAAGCCGTTTCACCTCTTCCAGACGATGGCTGATATAAAGGATCGACTTGCCTTCGGCCTTCAGGCGCTCCAGCGTTTCAAACAGCTTGTCGGCTTCCTGTGGCGTCAGCACCGATGTCGGCTCATCGAGAATGATGAGATCGGGTTCTTGCAGAAGGCAGCGCACGATCTCGATGCGCTGGCGCTCGCCAACCGACAGATCGCCGACATGGGCCTGCGGATCGACCGGCAGGCCGTAGGTCTTGCCGACATCCCGCGCCCGCCTGGCGACTTCGGCCAATGGCAGCGAACGATCAAGCGAGAGAGCGATGTTTTCCGCGGCAGTCAGGGAATCGAACAACGAAAAATGCTGGAAAACCATGCCGATGCCAAGTTTTCTTGCAATGGCGGGTTCGTCTATCGTGACCGGCTGGCCTTTCCAGAGAATTTCGCCTTCAAGGGGCTGGAGCGCACCGAACAGCATTTTCACGAAAGTGGATTTTCCGGCGCCATTTTCTCCCAGAAGCGCGTGAATCTCACCCTCCCCGATGGTGAGATCGACACCATCGCAGGCCCGAAGCTGACCGAATAGTTTCGTGAGCCGGCGGACATCCAGAAGGGGCCGGTCGGTTGAAGGCGCTGTCATTGTTCCCCGTTTGTATTTTCGAGCGACCTTATCCAGCAAGTCTGCTCTTGAAAAGCCCAAAAGCAAGCAGCGGTAGACATATGCACACCGCTGCAATCATATGCTGCTCATGGCAGCAGAATGGTGGTTCCCGTCGTCTTGCGGGCTTCCAGATCCTCATGCGCCTTGCGCGCATCCTTGAGCGCGTAGGTCTGGTTGATTTCGATCCTGACCGCGCCGCTTCCCACCACATCGAAAAGCTCCGCTGCCGACTTTTCGAGATCGGCGCGCCTGGCGATATAATTGAACAGTGTCGGACGCGTCGCGAAGAGCGAGCCTTTCTGCGCCAGAATGCCGAGGTCGAATGGCGGAATGACGCCCGACGACTGGCCGAAGCAGGCAAACATGCCAAGCGGCTTCAAGACGTCGAGCGAGCCCATATAGGTATCGCGCCCCACGGAATCATAAACGACATCGACACCGGCCCCGTCAGTCAGTTCCCTCACCTTCTCGGCGAAGTTTTCGGTGCGATAGTTGATGACGTGATCGTAGCCGTGCTTTCTGGCCAATGCGATCTTTTCTTCCGATCCTGCCGTGCCGATGACGGTAGCGCCAAGATGTTTCGCCCATTGCCCGGCAATCAGCCCCACACCACCGGCGGCAGCGTGAAACAGGATCGTCTGGCCCGGCTCGACCCTGAAGGTGCGGCGCAGAAGATATTGCGCCGTCATGCCCTTCAGCATCATGGAAGCAGCGGTCTTCAGGTCCACATTATCGGGAACCTTGACCAGCCGTTCGGCCGGCAGAATGCGCTCATCCGCATAGGAGCCGGGCGTTGCAACATAGGCAACGCGATCACCGACGCGAACATCGTCAACCCCTGGACCAACGGCGATGACCGTACCGGCACCTTCATTGCCGGGCGTGAACGGCATCTGGGCCGCCTTGTAGAGCCCGGTACGGAAATAGACGTCGATGAAGTTGAGCCCGACGGCTTCGTGGCGCACCTTCGCCTCGCCCGGACCGGGTTCGCCGATTTCGACCTGTTCATACTGCATGACGTCCGGTCCACCGGTGTGATGAACGCGAATGGCATTGATCATGGTGCGTCTCCACTCTTCTGCTTCTTTTCGACAAGCTTGCGGGCCTTGGCAAGAGCTGCTTCCTGCCCCAGGCTCGGGAAAAGCTGCATGATCGCCCCGATGAAATAGATGTAAAGCCCCGTCACGGAAATGCCGATGCGGACCCACAAAGGCGCATCCAAAGTATAATAGAGCGCCGCCGCGCCAAAGGCGCACCAAAGGAGGAAAACCGTGAGATTGAGCGGGCGCAGGCGCACGACCCGCACCGGATGCAGAAAATTGATCGGCAGGAAGGACAGGATCGCCGAAACCACAACCGTTGCGAAAGCCACCCATTCGCCCGGCCTGACGATGAAGAGCGTAAAGACGACCATGTTCCAGACGACCGGGAAGCCCTTGAAGAAATTCTCCTTCGTCTTCATGCCTGTATCGGCATAATAGATCGCGCTCGACACCACGATGATGGCGCCGGAGATGAAAGACAGGTTCGTCCCCATGAAACCGCTTTGATAGAGCGCGAAAGCCGGTATCAGCACATAGGTGACATAGTCGATGATATTGTCGAGAAGCTCGCCCGACCAGTTCGGCAGGACATATTTGACCTCGAGCTTGCGGGCGATCGGGCCATCGATGCCATCGACGAAAAGCGCCAGCCCCAACCACCACCACATCGCCGTATAGCGCCCGTCACTGGCCGCCACGATGGAAAGGAAAGCCAGAAACGAACCCGATGCCGTCAGAAGATGAACCGAAAACGCCTTGGCCTGCGGCGCGGTGACTTTCTTGGCTTTGAGTTTTCCGGTCAGTCTGGTTTTCACGCCGTCCGCCATTTCAGTTTGTCGCCGCGCATGTCCCGCCCGGTATAACCCCGAGGCGGCGAGCATATTTCATCTATCGGGGAACGCATACACCAAACAGACTGCCGCTCCCCGCTCTCGGGACCACCAAGAACTTGTCCAGTCCGGGAAAAGCCGTGATCCTGCAGCAGCTTTCCCTGAAACAGCACAAAAGAGCAAGTAAGGCATGAGGCAAATCCGCCATAATCCCACGGAAGAATGGCCTTTTGGCTGCAATTCGGTTTAAGTGCGGCTCAAACGCATCCGGTTGGAATCATCCGACGATGCGTTACAAGTTGCGAAAGGCCATGATGCCCTCAAAGCCGGGCGAAGGATGAAACACGATGACCGATCTTGTTGTGAACAAGCCTCTCACCGACATTGTCATCAGCGGCGGCGGGCCGGCCGGAATGATGGCCGCGCTTGCGCTTGGCGCGAAGGGCTATCGGACCATATTGCTGGGACCGGAGACCGACAAGGGCGACCGTCGCACCACAGCGCTTATGATGCCGGCCATCAGGCTGCTGGATGGGCTGGGTGTCTGGTCGGATATCGAGCCGGAAGCGGCAGCCCTTGCTTCCATGCGCATTATCGACGCGACGCGACGCCTCGTGCGAAGCCCTGCCGTGACTTTCCGCGCGGGCGAAATCGATGAAGCGGCCTTTGGCTACAATATCCCCAATGCCGTTTTGAACGCGAAACTGGCCGACGCGGTTGCACGCCACCCCAATATTGAACGCCTCAATGCGTCCGTCATCGAATATCGCCACAATGGCGATCATGCAACGATCACCCTTGCCGGTGGCGACACGCTGCATACGCGGCTTGTCGTAGCAGCGGACGGACGCAACTCCATGGCCCGCGAGGCGGCGGGCATCCGCACGCGCCGCTGGAGCTATCCGCAGACGGCCGTGGTTCTGTCGTTTTCGCATGAGATCGACCATGAGAACATTTCGACGGAATTCCATACAGAGGAAGGCCCGTTTACGCAGGTGCCGTTGAAAGGCAAGCGCTCAAGCCTTGTCTGGGTGGTCAATCCCGGTCGCGCCGAAGCGCTGCTCGCGCTGGACGAAACCGCGCTCGCGCAGCGCATCGAGGATATGATGCAGTCCATGCTGGGCAAGATCACGCTCGACATCAAGCCGCAAGCCTGGCCTCTCTCGGGCCTTGTGCCCCATGTCTTTGCAGCCAAACGCACCATCCTGATCGGTGAAGCCGCACATGTATTTCCGCCGATTGGCGCGCAGGGCCTCAATCTGGGTTCGCGCGACGTCGAAACGCTGGTCAAGGCCATCGAGAGCGACCCGGTCGATCCGGGAGCCGATCGGGTGATGCGCGCCTATGATCGTGCAAGGCGGCCCGACATTCTGGCCCGGACCGGATCGGTCGATGCGCTCAACCGTTCGCTGCTTTCCGGCATGCTTCCGGCCCAGATCATGCGTGGCCTGGGGCTGGAAATGCTGCGCTCATTCGCGCCGTTGCGCGCTTTCTTCATGCGGGAAGGACTTCGCCCCGGCAGCGGTTTCTCGCATTTGCTTCCGAAATGGCCGAGCCTTCCGGACCGGCGCAATGGAAAACGGTCCAGCTAAAGCCGATCACGGCTTATCCCACTGACAGAATTGCCTGTTTGCGCCGACTTTAATTTATCCGGCGGTGAACTACATAATGTTGCATGAGCATGACACAGATAAAACACGCGAAATTTCAGATCGGTCAGGTCGTCAGGCATCGGTTGTTCCCCTTCCGCGGTGTCATTTTCGACGTCGACCCGGAATTTGCGAACACGGAAGAATGGTATCAGTCCATTCCCGAAGAAGCGCGCCCGCATCGCGACCAGCCTTTTTATCATCTGCTCGCTGAAAACGCGGAATCCGAATATGTTGCCTATGTGTCGGAGCAGAATTTGGTGCCGGATTCCAGCGGCGAACCGCTGCGCCATCCGCAGATCGAAGAGATGTTCGACCGGCTGGACAATGGCTCTTATCGCGTAAAGTCCCAGCATTCGAACTGAGATAGAGCTTTTTCCTAAGAAAATAGCTTAAAATAAAAGGGGCGCACGAAGCGCCCCTTTTCTATAACTCTCTGACGGACACCAGCTTAGTTGGCAGCGCCCTTTGCCTTGTCCTGTTCAGCCTTCATCTTGGCTTCGAAATCCTTCTGGCGCTTCTGGACGGCGTCCTGAAGTTCCTTCTGGCGCTCTTCCAGTTCCGACTGCTTGAGCGCCGGGCCGGTGAGCGCGCCGGAGAAGCCGGTGAGCGCAACCGGAATCGGATTCGGCTTGTTCTGATAGTTGACCGACGTCAGGGTCAGCTTGCTGCCCTTCTTGAGCGCATTGATGAGATCGTCGGTCAGCGGAGCTTCGGCAATGCAGCGATCCGGGAAGCAGATGCCATATTCAAGCTTGACCGGCTTGTTGTTGTCGATCTGGAGGCCGACACCGGCGGGAATCAGACGACCGATAGGAACAGTTACCTGAAAGATCTTGCGGTTGATCTTGCCCTTGATCTCGATGAGATTAACGGCGGTCAGAAGCTGGCCGGAATCCGCGGTGACGATGTTCTGCGTGTTGCAGATATCATTGTCTTCCTGCTTCGAGCAGACCTTGAACCAGCCCTGCGGCGGCTGCTGCGCGGATGCAGGCATCGTCGCGGAGGCAAGCAGGGCGAACGCGCCAGCGATGGCAGATGCGGCAGCGATTGTCTTCGTGCTGGACATGATCAACAGGTTCCTTTCAACGCTCTGATCTATAGTTCCCGTTCTGTATTTAAGTCAGCGATAGACCGTCACTGGTTTGAAAATGCGGCAACAGCGTGACCTTGGGGATTTTAGCCCCTTCCGGACCCAATCCGGAGCCGTGTTACAACGACTGGGGGCGTGAATCCAGATGGGTTTCGACATTCCATGCCCGGAATCCGCCAAAATTTTTATTTTAGCTCTTACTGTCACGCGCCGGACACGCCCTAATTACGCACATAATGTAGGTTCATGCTAGTTTTCGCTTCCGAATCGCGGCTTTCCGGCAGCGCGTATCAAACTTATTTACAACGGACGACTGAAGTTGAACGGATTGATTGCCTTTCTCCGCAAAGCGGTTCTTGCAAGCCTGGCCGGAGCTGTCGTCGTTACGATGCCGGTGCAGGCGGTGGCCGAAGCACAGCTCGACTATGCGCTCTCCATGCATGGAGACGTGGCGCTTCCGGCTGACTTTACCCATTTTCCCTATGCCAATGCCGATGCACCGAAGGGCGGCGCCCTCAAAATGGGCGTGGTCGGCACCTTCGACAGCCTCAACCCCTTTGTGCTCAAAAGCATGCGCACGACCGCGCGGGGCCTCTTCGGCGATGGAGAGCTTGGCAATCTGGTCTTTGAAACGCTCATGCAGCGCTCGCGGGACGAACCCTTTACCCTTTACAGCCTTCTGGCCGAAAAAATATCCATCGACCCTGATCGCAAATGGGTCGAGTTCACGCTCAACCCGAAGGCAAAATGGTCGGACGGCCAGCCGGTGACGGTGGACGACGTGCTCTTTACCTATGACATCCTGACGAAAAAGGGCCGCCCACCCTACAACAGCCGGATGAGTCGCGTTGAAAAGATCGAGAAGACGGGCGAGCGTTCCGTGCGGTTCACCTTCAACGACAAGTCGGACCGTGAATTTCCGATGCTGATCGCCGCTTCGATGCCGGTGCTGCCAAAGCACGCAATCGATCCTGCAACGTTCGGCAACTCATCCCTGCAACCGCCTGTCGGCAGCGGCCCCTATCTCGTTTCCAGCGTGCAGCCCGGCCAGCGTATCATCTTCAAGCGCAATCCCGATTATTGGGGCAAGGACCTGCCAGTGCAGCGCGGTCTCAACAACTTCGATACGTTGACGGTTGAATATTACCGAAACGAGACGGCGCTGTTCGAGTCGTTCAAGAAGGGCCTTCTCGACATTTTCATTGAGGACAATCCGACACGCTGGGAAAATCTCTACGATTTTCCGGCAGTGAAGCAAGGTCGGGTCATCAAGGACAGTTTTGAAAAGGGCACGCCGGCCAACATGCTGGGCTTCGTGTTCAACACGCGCCGTCCGATCTTTGCCGACCGCCGCGTCCGGCAGGCCCTTGGACTGCTGTTCGACTTCGAATGGGCCAACCGCAATCTTTTCGCCGGTCAGTTTCGCCGCACGGAGGGGTACTGGGAAGGATCGGAACTGTCCTCCGTCGGCAAGCCCGCCAATGCGCGTGAAAGGGAATTGCTGGCCCCTTTCCCGAACGCGGTGCGCGACGATGTCATGAATGGAACCTGGCATCCGCCCGTAACGGACGGCAGCGGCCATGACCGCACGCCCGCAAAAGAAGCCTATGATCTTTTGACCGACGCCGGTTTCCAGTTTGAACATGGCCTCGCCGTCGATCCGTCGGGCAAGCCTTTGGCCTTTGAGATCATGACGCGATCGCCCGACGAGGAGAAAGTCGCGCTGGCCTATAAGCGCAATCTGGCGCGACTGGGCATCACGGTTGCAATACGCACGGTTGACGACGCCCAGTATCAGCAGCGCCTCCAGACATTTGATTACGACATGATTCTGGGCGCCCTCACCGCGTCGCTTTCGCCCGGCAACGAGCAATGGATGCGCTGGGGATCGGCATCGCGCGATGTTCAGGGCAGCTTCAACTATCCCGGCGTTGCCGATCCGGCGGTCGATGCGATGATTGAAGCGCTGCTTGCCGCCACGAGCCGCGCCGATTTCGTGAGCGCGGTCCGCGCGCTCGATCGTGTGCTGATCTCGGGCGACTACTATATTCCGCTATACCACCTGCCCTATCAGTGGGTGGCGCGCTGGGATCGTATCCAGCATCCGCAGAAAACCCCGCTCTATGGCTATCAGCTGCCGACATGGTGGTACGCAAAACCGTGACCGGGCTTTAACGCGCCCTACATGCACCCGATATAAGATGCGTATTCAACCGGAGGCGCCGCCTCCGGTTCCTGCACGGAGAGATTGCCATGGCCGCCAGAAAGATAACGATCGATGTCGTCTCGGACGTCGTCTGCCCATGGTGCTTTCTGGGGCGCAAGCGCCTCGAAGCCGCTCTTGCCATGGTGCCGGAAGTGGAGGCGGAGGTGCGCTGGCGTCCCTTCCAGCTTGACCCTACCCTGCCGCCGCAGGGCAAGGACCGCCAAGCCTATATGCGGGAGAAATTCGGCAGCGGCGGGAAGATCGATGACATCCACAAGCAACTGACCGAGCTTGGCGAAGAAAACGGGATTGTCTTCGATTTCGATGGCATTGCCCGCGCGCCGAACACGCTTGATGCACATCGCGTCATCCATTGGGCAGCGCAGGCCGCCCCCGACACACAGGACCGCATGGTCGGCATGTTGTTCTCACTCTATTTCGAGCAGGGGCAGGATATCGGCGATCACGAGGTGCTGGTGGATGCGGCGGCAAGCGTCAGCATGGATGCGGAAGTGGTGGCCCGCCTTCTGCAAAGCGAGGCCGACAAGGACACGATCCGCGCGGAAATCGCCACCGCCAGCCGCATCGGCGTGCGCGGCGTGCCGTGCTTCATCATCGACCAGAAATATGCCGTCATGGGCGCGCAGACAGCCGATGTGTTGGCCGATGCCATCCGCCAGACAGCGGAAGGCTTTGAGCCGGGGATTGCCGAAGACCGGTAACTAACCCGCCGCGATCTTGGCAAGCTGCGTCATGATGACGGCGGAGCCGTTGAGGCGCTTTTCCGGCGTCGGCCAGTCGCGGATGAAGACGATGCTCTGGTCCGGCCTGATCTTCGCCATGGAACCCTGCTCGCCGATCATCTTCACCAGCCCGACCGGATTGTTGAAGGTCGCGTTGCGGAACTGGATCACCACGCCCTTCGGCCCGGCATCCAGTTTCTCGACATTGGCGCGGCGGCAGAGCGCCTTGATATAGACGATCTTGAGAAGGTGCTGCACCTCTTCCGGCATCGGGCCGAACCGGTCGATCAGTTCCGCCCCGAAGGCGTCGATATCCTGCGGCTCTTCCAGATCGGCGAGACGGCGATAAAGGCCAAGGCGCAATTGCAGGTCGGGCACATAGGCTTCCGGGATCATGACCGCCGTGCCGATGGCGATCTGCGGCGACCACTGGCTGTCTTCCACTTCGCCGGAGCCCTTCAGCGTCGCCACCGCTTCCTCCAGCATTTGCTGGTAAAGCTCGAAGCCCACTTCCTTGATATGGCCCGACTGTTCCTCGCCCAGCAGATTGCCCGCGCCGCGAATATCCATGTCGTGACTTGCAAACTGGAAGCCAGCGCCAAGCGTGTCGAGCGATTGCAGCACTTTCAGGCGGCGCTCGGCCATCTGCGTCAGCATCTTGCCCGCCGGGAGCGTGAACAGCGCAAAGGCGCGCTGCTTGGAACGGCCCACGCGACCGCGCAGCTGGTAGAGCTGCGCCAGGCCGAACATATCGGCGCGATGCACGATCATCGTATTGGCGGTCGGAATATCAAGGCCGGATTCCACAATGGTCGTGGAAAGAAGCACATCATACTGCCCGTCATAAAAGGCATTCATGATGTCATCCAGCACGCCCGGCGCCATCTGGCCGTGGGCCACGGCCACTTTCAGCTCGGGCACATGTTCCTTCAGGAATGCCTCGATATCCGTGAGGTCCGAAATGCGCGGGCAGACATAAAAACTCTGGCCGCCGCGATAGCGTTCACGCAGAAGGGTTTCGCGGATTACGAGCGGATCGAACGGCGAAACGAAGGTGCGCACCGCCATGCGGTCCACCGGCGGCGTGGTGATGAGTGAAAGTTCGCGCACGCCGGTCAGCGCAAGTTGCAGGGTGCGCGGGATCGGCGTTGCCGAAAGGGTCAGCACATGGACGTCGGATTTCAGTTCCTTCAGCCGTTCCTTGTGCTTCACACCGAAATGCTGCTCCTCATCGATGATGAGAAGGCCAAGGTTCTTGAACTTGATGGAACTGCCCAAAAGCGCATGCGTGCCGACGACAATATCGACCGTTCCCTCTTCCAGTCCCTTTTTCGTCGCGGCAAGCTCCTTCGCGCCGACAAGACGCGACGCATGGGCCACATTGATCGGCAGGCCGTGAAAACGGTTGGAGAAGGTCTTGAAATGCTGGCGCGAAAGAAGCGTGGTCGGCACGACCACGGCCACCTGGACGCCGCTCATGGCGGCGATGAAGGCGGCGCGCAGCGCCACTTCCGTCTTGCCGAAGCCGACATCGCCGCAGATGAGGCGGTCCATCGGCTTGCCTTCCGCAAGATCGTCCGCCACGGCCTCGATTGCCGTCAGCTGGTCGTCAGTCTCGTCATAGGGGAAACGGGCGGCAAATTCCGCATAAAGCCCATCCGGCGGCGTCATCACAGGCGCGCCGCGCATCTGGCGTTCGGCCGCGATCTGGATCAGATGACCGGCGATTTCCAGCAAGCGCTTTTTAAGCTTCGCCTTGCGCGCCTGCCAAGCGCCGCCGCCCAGCTTGTCGAGAACCGCATCCGAGCCTTCCGAACCATAACGCGACAGAAGCTCGATATTCTCGACCGGCAGGAACAGACGATCATCGCCCGCATAGTGGATTTCAAGACAGTCATGCGGCGCGCCCGCCGCCGTGATCGTCTTGAGGCCGATAAAGCGCCCGATGCCGTGATCGACATGGACGACGATATCGCCAGCCGTCAGCGAGGCGACTTCCGAGATGAAATCCTGGTCGCGCTTGCGGCGCCTTGAGCGGCGGATGAGCCTGTCGCCCAGAATATCCTGCTCCGCAACAACGACCAGATCGCCCGCATCGAAGCCGCTTTCGACCGCCAGAACAGCCGCCGTCACCTTGTCGCGCGACAGGGCCTTGACGGTGGAAAGCCGGTCGACGGTCTCGATCTTCTCCAGCCCGTGTTCATCGAGAACCTGGCAGAGACGGTCGAGCGAACCTTCCGTCCAGGCGGCGACCAGCACCTTTTTGCCGGAGGCGCGCAGGTCGGCAATATGCTTCACCACCGCTTCGAACAGGTTCACATCGGTTGCGGCGCGCTCCTCGGCAAAGCTGCGGCCCTTGTGCACATCGGCATGAACGACGGTACGGCCGGAAACTTCCGGCGCGCCGAAGGGCGTGAGGTCAATGCGCTGGCCAGCGGCTTCCGCGACGTCCTCGACCTGTTTCGGCGTGAGATAGAGCCTTTCCGGCTTCACCGGCTTGTAAGGCACGGCGTCGCTGCCCGCCTCCTTGCCTTCCGCCTGCCGCAGCCGCGCTTCATAATGATCCACAACCATGGTGTGGCGCTCGGTCAGCGCCTCATGCACCAGATGGTCGAACACGACAGGCATTGGCCCGGCATGATCGAAAACCGTCTCCAGATTATCATAGAAAAGCGGCAGCCAATGCTCCATGCCCGCGAAGCGGCGGCCTTCACTGATCGCCTGATAAAGCGCATCGTCGCGCTGCGGCGCGCCGAACATGGCGACATAATTCTTGCGAAACCGGCTTATCATATCGGGCGAGAGCGTGATTTCGCTCATCGGCTGAAGCACGAATTCCTTTCGGGTGCCGGTGGTGCGCTGCGAGGCGGGGTCGAAAGCGCGGATTGTTTCCAGCGTATCGCCGAAGAAATCGAGCCGCAGCGGTTCCTCCGCTCCCGGCGCATAAAGATCGAGAATGCCGCCGCGCACCGCATATTCGCCGACGTCGCGCACGGTGGAAACACGCTCGAACCCATTGCGTTCCAGCCGCGCGGCAAGATCGTTCATGTCAAGCTGGTTGCCGGGGCGCGCCGAAATCACCTGTTCGGCAATCGCGGCCTGCGGCGGCAATTTTTGCAGCACGGCATTGGCCGTGGTGAGGATGATTGCAGGATGCGGCGATTTTTTCAGCGCGGAAAGCGCGCTGAGCGCCGCAAGCCTGCGCGCTGCCGCATCCGCCCCCGGCGACACACGGTCATAGGGCAGGCAATCCCAGGCAGGCAGATGCAGCACCGGCAGGTCGGGCGAAACGAAACCCAGCACCTGTTCCAGATCGGCGATGCGCTGCCCGTCGCGCACGATATACATGATCGGCCCGCGTTCCCCGATCTCCTCCGCAAGACGCGCAAGGCAGAACGCCTCGAAACCGTCCGCCACACCGTCGATGACGATATGGCGCCCCTTATTCGCCATCGCGCCGGGCTTGAGGCCGAGTTTGCTGAAAACGGGCATAGTGTCTTTCTCAGAATTCTATACGGTCGCGGAACGCCACGATATCGCGGAAAAGCGGCGTGTCATATTCACCGGGAATGGAGCTCTCGCCCGTCACCCATTTCAGGAGGTCGCGGTCCAGAACTTCCAGAATATGCTCGAATTCGTTGAGCTGGTCGTCGGTGAAACCGACAATATATTCATCGGCATATTGCCCCAGAATCAGATCCATCTCACGCATGCCGCGATGCCAGGCGCGAAACAGAAGCTTGCGGCGCCGTATATCCAGATTTTCCGTCGCCAGAGTGCTGCCAGTCATCGTGAAAATGCTCCATTGGTCTTGTCGAGTGCCGGTATATAGCATCTGGGGCGCAAACGGGAACCCGTTTATCGGATAAGAACAAAAAGAGCACAGAAAGATTGGGCACCGCCCTTGCACCGCTGGGCGAAGCAGTTAATGTTTCGCGCCATGCGCCCATCCATGCTCGATCCGTTTTTTGCTTCCGTCCGTTCGCTTTCCGGCATTGGCCCGAAGGTTGCCGCCCTACTTGGAAAATTGCTGGGAACGGATGTACCGGGCGCAGAGCCGAAAGTGGGCCAGCTTCTATTTCTCCCGCCCCACAGCGTCATCGACCGGCGCAACCGGCCCGGCATCGCCTTTGCGCAGGAAGGCGCAATCGTCACGCTGGAAGTGACTGTCGATCAGCACCAGCCAGCACCGCAAGGGCGTGGCAATGTTCCCCATCGCGTCTTTGCGCATGACGATACGGGCGAAATCGCGCTGACCTTCTTCCACGCCCAATTGCCATGGCTGCAAAAGATGCTGCCGGAAGGTGAAACCGTCATCGTTTCAGGCAAGGTGGAATGGTTCAACGGGCGCGCTTCCATGGTGCACCCGGATTATATTGCAAGCATGGACGATGCCGCCAGCCTGCCGCTTGTCGAGCCGGTCTATCCGCTGACGGCTGGCCTGTCGCCAAAGACACTGGGGCGCGCGATCAAGGAGGCGCTGACCCGTGTGCCCGTCCTGCCCGAATGGATCGATGCGCCCTTGCTGGCGCGCGAACGCTTTCCGGCTTTCCGGCAAGCGCTCGGCACACTGCACCAGCCGGAAGAGCCTGGCGATATCGCGCTTGAAAGCATCACGCGGCGCAGGCTTGCCTATGATGAATTTCTGGCGGGCCAACTGGCGCTCGCTCTCGTGCGCGCCAGGACTCGCAGGCTTTCAGGCCGCCCGCTGGAGGGCACCGGCGCTATCGTGACGGACATCATGCGCCACCTGCCCTACCGCCTGACGAAGGCCCAGGAACAGGCCGTGCGCGAGATCATCACCGACCTCAAATCACCGCAGCGCATGTTGCGGCTTTTGCAGGGCGATGTCGGTTCCGGCAAGACCGTGGTGGGCCTGCTTTCCATGGCCCATGCAGCGGAATCTGGCGGGCAGTCGGCGCTCATGGCCCCAACGGAAGTGCTGGCGCGCCAGCACTTTGCAACCATCGCCCCGCTTGCGGAAAAAGCCGGGTTGAAAGCGGCCCTTCTCACAGGCCGCGAAAAGGGGCGCGACCGGAACGCTGTTCTGGAAGGGCTGAAAAGCGGCGATATCGACATCGTCATCGGCACGCATGCGCTGTTTCAGGAAAAGGTCGAATATCACGATCTGGTTTTCGTCATCATCGACGAACAGCACCGTTTCGGCGTGCATCAGCGCCTCATGCTGACCGCGAAAGGCTCCGCGCCGGACATGCTGGTGATGACCGCGACGCCGATCCCGCGCACGCTCGTCCTCACCGCTTTCGGCGACATGGATGTGTCGAAGCTCACCGAAAAGCCTGCCGGGCGCCAGCCCATCACCACCGCAATCGTGCCGATGGAACGCATGGGCGAACTGGTGGAACGGATCAGAAAGGCCATCAGCGAAGGCCAGAAGATCTACTGGATCTGTCCGCTGGTCGAGGAATCCGAGGTTGTTGAACTCACTTCCGCCGAAGAGCGTTTCGAGAGCCTCAAATCGGTTTTCGGCGCGCGGATCGGCCTTATCCATGGCCGCATGGGCGGAGCGGAAAAGGACGAGGCCATGCGCGCCTTCAAGCAGGGCGAAACGCGGCTGCTGGTGGCGACGACCGTGATCGAAGTCGGCGTGGACGTGCCCGATGCCACCATCATCGTCATCGAAC
This sequence comes from Brucella anthropi, assembly GCF_046630315.1. Taxonomy (GTDB): domain Bacteria; phylum Pseudomonadota; class Alphaproteobacteria; order Rhizobiales; family Rhizobiaceae; genus Brucella; species Brucella anthropi_A. Next base: position 192,119 of record NZ_LQBD01000013.1, read on the forward strand.
ATGCGGAACGCTTCGGCCTGTCGCAGTTGCACCAGCTGCGCGGGCGCGTGGGGCGCGGCGACCGGCCCTCGACCTGTCTTCTGCTCTATAAGGGGCCGCTTGGCGAAATCGCACAGGCGCGGTTGAAAGTGATGCGCGAAACGGAAGACGGTTTCCGCATCGCGGAGGAAGACCTGAAACTGCGCGGCGAAGGCGAGCTTCTCGGCACACGCCAGTCCGGCACGCCGGGTTTTCGTCTTGCTTCCATCGAGGCGCATGGCGACCTTCTGGAAATCGCCCGCAAGGATGCGCGCTATATTCTGACGAGCGACCCCGATCTGGAATCCGAACGCGGGCAGGCCCTGCGCGTGCTGCTCTATCTCTTCGGACGCGACGAGGCGATCCGGCTGCTTCGGGCCGGGTAGCACAATGGCCGCATCACGCGGCCATTTCCATTAACTTATCAAGATAGTGCTGTAGAGGCTTGATTACTCGACCGTAACAGACTTTGCCAGATTGCGCGGCTGATCGACATCGGTGCCCATGAGGACTGCCGTGTGATAGGCCAGCATCTGGATCGGCAGGGCATAGACGAGCGGCGTGATGAATTCAGGCACGTCAGGCAGAACGATGGTCGCCATCGTATCGACGCTCGCACCTTGCGCGCCCTTCTTGTCGGTGATGAGGATGATACGCCCGCCGCGCGCCGCCACTTCCTGCATGTTCGACACGGTCTTCTCGTAAAGACGGTCGGACGGCGCGATGACGATCACCGGTATGGTTTCATCGATGAGCGCAATCGGCCCATGCTTCAACTCGCCCGCAGCATAGCCTTCGGCGTGGATATAGGAGATTTCCTTGAGTTTCAGCGCGCCTTCCATGGCGAGCGGGAAGGACGTGCCGCGGCCGAGGTAAAGCACGTGATTGACCTTCGACAGATCGTGGCAGACGGCTGCGATCTGGTCTTCGAGCTTCAGGACCTGATTGATGAAACGTGGCGCTTCGCAAAGCTGGCGCACCAGTTCCTGCTCGCGGGCCTCGTCGATGGCGCCGCGTGCACGCGCTGCCGCAATGGCCAGCGAAGCCATGGCCGACAGCTGGCAGGTGAAGGCCTTGGTGGAGGCAACGCCGATTTCCGGTCCGGCCAGCGTCGGGAACACCGCATCGGATTCGCGCGCGATGGTGGAGCCGGTCACGTTGACCACCGAGGCGATTTTCAGCCCTTCCGCCTTGCAATAGCGCAGCGACGCAAGCGTATCCGCCGTTTCGCCCGATTGCGAAACGAACAGGGCGAGCGAGTCCTTCGAGAGCGGCATTTCGCGATAACGGAATTCCGACGCGATATCGCTGTCGACCGGCAGGCGGGCGATCTGCTCAAACCAGTATTTTGCAACCGTCGCCGCATAATAGGCCGTGCCGCAGGCGCTGATCGTCAGACGGTCGATCTTGCTGAAATCGACACCGATCGCTTCCTTGCGCACCTTGCCCGTCGCGAGATCGAGATAATTGGCAAGCGTGTGGGAAATGACTTCCGGCTGCTCGAACATTTCCTTCTGCATGAAGTGACGATGGTTGCCCTTCGACACCAGCATATTGGTGTTCTGCGACTTCTGGATCGGACGTTCAACCGGATTGTTGTCTTCATCAAAGATGCTGACGCCCTTGCGTGTCAGCACTGCCCAGTCGCCATCTTCCAGATAGGCGATGGTATCGGTAAAGGGCGCAAGCGCAATCGCATCGGAGCCGAGGAACATTTCGCCCTCGCCATAGCCGACGGCAAGCGGCGGTCCCTGACGTGCGCCGATCAGCAGTTCCTCGTCGCCGTCAAACAGGAAAGCGAGCGCGAAGGCACCTTTCAGATGCGGAAGGCTATCGCGCACGGCTTCCACCGGCGACTTGCCCTTTTCCAGTTCGCGCGTCACCAGATGTGCGACCGCTTCGGTGTCGGTTTCCGTTTCGAACGTGCAGCCTTCGGCTTCCAGCATCGCGCGCAATTCGGCGAAATTTTCGATAATGCCGTTATGAACGACGGCAAGGCGGGCAGTGATATGCGGATGTGCGTTGCGCTCCACGGGACGGCCATGCGTCGCCCAGCGGGTATGGCCGATGCCGATCACGCCGGGAAGCGGTTCGCCCGCAAGACGCTTTTCCAGATTGACGAGCTTGCCTTCGGCGCGGCGGCGATCAAGCTTGCCGTTCTGCAAGGTGGCGATACCGGCGGAATCGTAGCCCCGATATTCGAGGCGTTTCAACGCGTCCACGAGACGCGGAGCGACCTGGTCGTTTCCGATAATGCCAATGATTCCGCACATGAATGGTTGCTCCAAAAAGAAAGTCTGGCCTGTTGCAGCCTTTAAAGGCTTGGAAGCTCCACGGCAACCGGACTTGTTGCCGTCAACGCCCCCATCCGTTCAATTACTTTGAAGTGCTTTTAGCCGCTTTGATGGCGGCATACTTCTCCCGCAGGACCTTTCCCCGGCCTTCTTTCGTCTCCTGACGCGCACGGCCAAAGGCCAGCGCATCGGCTGGAACGTCCGCCGTGATGACGCTTCCGGAGGCGATATAGGCATTGTCGCCGATTTCCACCGGCGCAACGAGCGAGCTGTTGGAGCCGATGAAGGCATGGTCGCCGATGACGGTCCTGTATTTGTTGTAGCCATCATAATTGCAGGTGATCGTGCCCGCGCCGATATTGCTGGAAGCGCCGATAACCGCATCGCCGATATAGGTCAGGTGGTTGATCTTCGCGCCCTTGCCGACCTTCGCATTCTTCACTTCGCAGAAATTGCCGACCTTGGATTTTGTCCCCAGATCGGCGCCGGGGCGGAGCCGCGCAAACGGCCCGATCTCGGCCTTCTCACCCACTTGCGCACCTTCCAGATGTGAGAAGGAATGGATGAGAGCGCCCGACGCCACATGCACCGCAGGGCCGAAGAAGACGTTCGGCTCGATCACGACATCGGGTTCGATGATCGTATCATGGGAAAAGAACACGGTTTCGGGCGCGATCAGCGTCACTCCGGAAAGCATCATCTCCCGACGCCTGCGGTTTTGCCAGATGGTTTCGGCTTCCGCCAGTTCAGCGCGATTGTTGATGCCGATGACATTATCGACCGGCACTTCAATGGCGCTGACGTTCAGCCCCTTGCCATGTGCGATTGCGACGATATCGGTGAGGTAATATTCGCCCTTGGCGTTGTCATTGCCGACAGCATCAAGCAGCGCCAGCGCTTGTTGACCGCGCACCGCCATCAGGCCACCATTGCAGAAACCGATTTTCTTCTGATCGTCGGTCGCCTCTTTTTCCTCGACGATCGCGACAAGCTTGTCGCCCTCCTCGATCAGGCGGCCATAGCCGTGCGGGCTGACCGGGCGAAAGCCTATCACCACGACATCGGCCCCTTGGGCCAGCCGCTCGCGCGCGGCCAGCAGCGATTGCGCCTCGATCAGCGGCGTATCGCCAAAAACGATGAGAAGGTCGTCATAGCCGCGCTCAACGGCTTCGCGCGCGGCGAGAACCGCATGGGCCGTGCCGAGCCGCTCCTTCTGCTCGAAGGCCGAAACCGGACCGGCGATCTTTTCCACCGCGTCGCGCACTTCTTCCGCACCGCGACCGACCACAAGCGCGACATCGCTCTTGCCCGTGCCCCGCACCGCATTGACGACATGGCACACCAGCGGCAGGCCCGCCACGCGATGCAGCACTTTCGGCATATTCGATTTCATGCGTGTGCCTTCGCCAGCGGCAAGCACGATGGAAAGGCAGGTACGGTCTGTCATGGTGTCGTCCGAATTTTGAGGGCTTATCCGCACATAGCATCAAAGCGTATATGGAAGCTTACGCGCCAGTCTTCAGGAAAAGACCTTCGATTTGCCCGAGCGCAGGAAAGGTTTCAAGCATCCAGTACGAAAAAGATTGCATGCCGCCGGTCAGGAACAGGATACCCGCAACCACCAAAAGCGCGCCCATGGCTTTTTCCACCTTGCCGAGATGCACCCGGAAGCGGGAAAGAAAGCGCATGAATGCGCCGGAAAAAAGGGCTGCGATGAGAAACGGAATGCCAAGTCCAAGCGAATAGGTGGCGAGCAGAAGCGCCCCCTCGCCCACCGTGCTGCTGCCGCCTGCAAGCGTGAGGATCGGTCCCAGCACCGGCCCGATGCAGGGTGTCCAGCCGAAGGCAAAGGCAAGCCCCATGATATAGGCGCCGAGCGGCGAGGCAGGCGCATTGCGTGCCTGGAACCTGGCCTCCCGCGAGAGGAACGAAAGCCGCAGCACGCCCAGAAAGTTGAGGCCCATCAAAATGATGACGACGCCTGCGACAATGGCGATCTCCTGCTGCCAGGCGCGCAGAAACGCGCCGATGGACGATGCGCCCGCGCCAAGCGCCACGAAAACCGTGGTGAAACCGAGAACAAAACAAATTGCTGCAAAAGCCAGCGAACGGCGCGCCGAAGGCGCCGCCGCAACCGTTGTCGCCTTTTCCGCGCGAAAATCCTCGACGCTGACACCCGCCATGTAGCACAGATAAGGCGGCACAAGCGGAAGGACACAGGGCGACAGAAACGACAGCGCACCGGCGCCAGCCGCGGTCAAATATGAAATATCGAGCACCAATACCTCTTTCAATCCATCAAATCACTTGCGGCCTGGGCCAACCGCAGGCTTATATAGACCAACTTCTGCTCTACTTTGAATATTTTCAATGCGGCATCTCGCTCGAACACAAGTTCGCCCCAAATCGGGGTCATTGCGCGATTTATAATATATTGCTCCAACCGGACGACGTTCCTATGAGCCTTATTGATAATGACGTGCCTTCAACACCATCTGTAACGTCGACAAGACATTTCGGCTGGCTCAAGCGCTACCAACATTTTCTGTTTCCGATAGCAGGCATCGCCATCGCGTTGCTGGCGATCTATGTGCTGGAAAATCTGCTCCAGCACACCTCCCGCACGGAAACACTGGCCGCCCTCCACACTATTTCATGGACGACGCTCGGGCTTGCGGTCTTTTTCACGGCGCTGAGCTATGCTGCCGTGGCGCTTTACGATGTCGTAGCGGTGGACACCATCGCGCCCAACCAGATACCGCGCCGCATCGCAGCGGTTGCCGGTGCGGCTGGCTATGCGATTTCCAACGCGCTCGGTTTCTCGCTCCTGACCGGCGGCGCGCTGCGTTATCGCATCTATGCGGCGGAAGGCATAAGCCTTGCCGATATCGGCAAGATCGTCGGCACTTCATGGTTCGCCATCTGGTTCGCCCTCATCATCATGGTGGGCGCGGCCCTGCTGATCGATCCGCAGGACGTGCCTTTCCTTTCCGCCATCGACGCAAGGATCGATATTGTCGCGGGCATTCTGATCCTTGGCGGCATCGGCTGGCTGATCTACTGGCTTTCGCATGGCCAACGCAGCGTCACCCTCGGTTCTTTCAGCCTGCGCCTGCCCAACTCCAAAGGCGCGCTCACGCAGATTTTCGCCGGTGTGGTGGATGTGGGCGCCGCTGCCGCCACGCTCTATGTATTGATGCCGCAAAGTGCGGTGCCAAGTTTCGCCGTCTTTGCACTCGTTTATGTGATCGCCATCGTGCTTGGCATTGCAAGCCATGCACCGGGCGGGCTTGGCGCTTTCGAGGCGACGATCATCGCAGGGCTTGGCCTTGGCGGAAAGCCGGATGCGATCGCGGGCCTTCTGGCCTATCGCCTGATCTACACGGTGCTTCCCCTCGTGGTTGCCACCGCCGGTATCCTCATCTGGGAGGCCATGCGCCGCCGCCATATGCTTGGCAAGCAGGCACGCTTCGCCAAACGCCTGGTCGAGCCGCTTATCCCCGGCCTTTCGGCCAGCATCATCTTTCTCGGCGGCATCATCCTTCTTGTTTCGGGCGCGACGCCGGACCTTCGCTATCGCGTCAAGCTGCTCTCCGACATCGTTCCTGAATCGCTCATGGAAATGTCGCATCTGGCCGCGAGCCTCGTCGGTGTCGCACTGCTCATCGTCGCGCGCGGCCTGTCGAAGCGGCTGGCGCGCGCCTGGGTGGCGGCGCAAATCCTGCTTCTGTGCGGCGCCGCCTTTTCCCTGACCAAGGGGCTCGACTGGGAAGAGGCCACCATCCTCTGCATTTTCGCCCTTACACTTTGGGGATTCCGGGATTCGTTCTATCGCCGCCCGATCTCGGGTCCGTTCGACCTGAGCTGGAACTGGATCGCGACCGTCGGCACGACTGTGCTGGTTTCCACATGGCTCGGCTTTTTCGTCTATCGCCACGTGGAATATTCCAACGATCTCTGGTGGGATTTCGCATGGAACGGCAATGCGCCCCGTTTTTTGCGCGCCACCGTACTCGTTTTCGCCGTGGTGGCTGCGGCAGGTCTCTATTCGCTCATCAATCGAAATGGGCACCGCAGGCGGAAGGTGGATTATTCCATACCGGATGCTGTACCCAATCTTGTCGCCCAATGGCCGCATACGGATGCCGCCCTGGCGCTGCTCGGCGACAAACAATTCCTTCTCGCGCCTGACAACAGCGCCTTCATCATGTATGCGCAATCCGGCGGCAGCCTGATTGCGCTTGGTGAGCCCATCGGCAATGCCCAAACGGGCAAGGAGCTTGCCTGGTCCTTTCATGGGCTGGCCGACAAGCTTGCGCTGCGAACCGTGTTCTACGGCGTCGGGCCGCAAAGCCTGCCGCTGTTTCTGGACATGGGACTGGTTGCCCTGAAGCTTGGCGAGGTCGCTCGCGTGGAGCTTACGAATTTCTCCCTGGAAGGCCCGCGCCGTCAGCCATTTCGTTACGCCGATCGTAAGGTCGACAAGGACGGCCTGACATTTGAAATCATTCCGGCTGCGGATGTGCCGCCGCTGATCCCGCGTCTGCGCGCGATTTCCGACGCCTGGCTCGATTTCAAGTCTGGCAGCGAAAAGGGGTTTTCGCTCGGTTATTTCGACGATGAATACATGAAACGTTTCGACGTCGCGGTGCTGAAACAGGACGGGGAAATCGTGGCTTTCGCCAATATGTGGCGCGGCGCGGACAAATATGAAGTCACTGTCGACCTCATGCGATATATGCCCAATGTGCATAAACTCCTGATGGACGCGCTCTTCGCCAAGCTGCTGATGGCCAGCAAGGAAGAAGGCTACAAGTGGTTCAATCTCGGTGCCGCCCCGCTTTCCGGCCTGAGCGGCAGCAGGCTGGCTTCCCGCTGGAACCGTTTTGGCTCCTTCATCTATCGCCGCGGCGCGGACCTCTATCACTTTGACGGCCTGAAGGCGTTCAAGGAAAAATTCGACCCCGTCTGGACCCCGCATTACATGGTGTGTCCCGGCGGCCTTGAAACGCCCCGCGCCCTTCTCGATGCCACGACCCTCATCAATGGCAGCCCTCTGGAGTTCATCCGCAAATGACGAAAAGACGTATTCTCCTTACTGTTCTGGGGCTCGCGCTGGTGGCTGCGGCTGGGGTGTATGGCGCAATGCATACCGGCAAGATCGCCCGGCTCTGGACAAAGATCACCGATTCCGACGAACCGGTTATCCATGCCAGCGCGGAACGGCTGTCCAATATTCCAGTCTATATGCCCAAGAACGATCCCGTTGGCCTCGCAATCCTGCTGAGTGACGAAGGCGGCATCGGCGAACGGGAAAAAAGCTTCATGGATGCCATGCTTGCCCGGAACATGATCGTCCTGCCGGTCGAGCTTGGGCCCTGGCGCGCCGCTCTCGATAAGGAGGACGGCGAATGCAACTATCTGGACTCCGATTTTGAAGCCATCGCCAAGGAAGCGCTGCGCGGGCTCGATCTCGGCGTCTATTTTCACCCTGTTCTGACCGGGATCGGCCAGGGCGGAACCATTGCCTATGCCGCCGCCTCCGATTCTCCCGATGCAACGATTGCAGGCGCGGTTTCGCTGGACCCAACGCCCGCGAGAACCCGCCTTCCCTCCTGTACGGAGCAGGCAGAGGCCATCAAGGGGGCGGATGGCAGCTTTGCCTATGGCTTCAACGCGGCACTTCCAGCGCCCGCCCTTGTGATCGGACCGGCCGGATCGCCGGTCAATAATCCGGTAACGGCCCGCCAGCAGAATGTCGCCGTGCTTCAATCGGCACCGGAATTCCCCGCCCGTCTGAAAATGGCCGTCGACAACGTCGTCGCCATGGCAGACCAGGACGCCAAGAACGAAGCCCTGCCTGTCGTCGACCTGCCTGCCAAGGGAGGAAAAGCCGATCTGGTCGCGGTGTTTTATTCCGGCGATGGCGGCTGGCGCGATCTCGACAAATCCATCGGTGAATGGTTGCAGGCTCATGGCGTCCACGTGATCGGCGTGGATTCACTGCGCTATTTCTGGTCGGAACGGACGCCGGAAGAAATTGCCTCCGACACGACCGCCATGATCAAAAAAGTGGACCCGACGAACAGATTGCCCGTTGCCGTGCTCGGCTATTCCTTCGGAGCCGATACTTTCCCCTTTGCGTGGAAATATCTGGACCCTGCCATACAGGACCGCACGAAGCTGATCGGCCTTCTCGGTGTCGAAACGACAACGACGTTTCAAGTGTCCATCGAAGGCTGGCTCGGAATGGATGGCGACAAGGACGTGGTTCCGGCCATCTCGACGATCCCGCTTGATCGTGTGGTTTGTGTCTATGGCGAAGAAGAAGACGATACTGCCTGTACGGCTGCCGAGCTGAAGGGCATGGACGTCATGAAACTGGCCGGCGGTCATCATTTCGATGAAAATTACGAGCCGATTGCCGCGAGCCTTCTGGAAAAGATGCGGACCCGGGCAGGATTGCCCCCACGGCCAGCCAGCTGAGGTTTCAAAAAGAGCAACGGCAATGTTCAGGCAGAAAGCCCCGCGCGCGGTCAAACGCGCCAGGCTTATTGATGGCTTCATCAATGCTGATCAGAAACCCGTCAGAAAACTGATTTCCCTGCGAAGCAAGTGCCCACTTTTGAGCGACATTCCTAAAGCGGTGCCGTTAAAGCAGAATCGCTGAAACCGCCATAACTAATTGTTTTTTCGCAATTTTACTGGAAATTCTCTAGATCAATCGGCTGAGGATTATGCATGTCGTTGCGCTACAGATCGCAGTCAGCGCGAATAGTTTTGGCAGCGACAGACGCTCGATCCATGCAATTGACCACATACGGGGCGCACGGGCGCCCTTCTTATCAATCATTGTCCCCTCCCAGTATTTTTGAATAGTTTTTATCATGCAGTCAAAATCTGTCACCTTCAACTTTCGTTTACGACAGCGCACGGCTTAGGCTGTAGTGACGAACATCTTTATCGACTGGGAGTCGGCGCACCAAAAGCTCAGCTCAATCGAAACAGGAATGCCGGAGTATGATTGAGGTGATGAGAAAAATGAAGCAAGCGGAAGCGATGAAAAATGTCGCGTCCTGTAAAGCCTTGATCAACAATCGCGGATAAATAATTGATTTTGGTGAGCGCGCAGGGATTCGAACCCTGGACCTACTGATTAAAAGTCAGTTGCTCTACCGGCTGAGCTACGCGCTCCCTGAAGGAGAAAATCGCCCCCGGAAGTGCGGCGGAACATAAGGGCGGCTTACGGATTGGTCAACACCATAAAATCAGGTTTCTCCAACATAAATTCAAAAAATTACGGCTATGAGCATACCCGCGACACACCTTTTCTGCTGGATGTCGTTAGTTGAAGGCTTTTCAAGCCTCTCGCCCGCCAAAAACCAGCGTAAGAAAGCTGATTCTGAATCACTGCCCGTTCAACCGGGTAACCTTGCAACCTCGCTTTTACACGCCGGGCCTTGCCGCCCAGTCGCGCTAAGGCTATTTTCATTTGAATGATCTAATCAGCGCGGTGTTTCATGTCTCTGGCCACCAGGGCTTTTTACCATTTTCGACGCTCCCTGTCCGGCGTCGGTATGGCACTGGGCACGCTGTTCTTTGCGGCGGCACTCACTCCAAGCCTCATTCCGCGCACCTATGTCATGCAGGGAATTCTCGGCGGCGTCGCCTTCGGCGCCGGTTATGGCATCGGCGTGCTATGGCGCTGGCTGTGGCATTATCTTGAATTGCCCGAACCCCGACACAGGCTGCGCAGCCGCGTCAATCTTGTTGTCGGTATTGTCTGTCTGGCAGTTGCCGTCGCAGCACTCCATTTCGCTGCCGGATGGCAGAATTCCGTTCGTGCCGTCATGAACATGGAGCCGGTACCGAGCGCTTATCCCGTAAGCGTCTGTGTTCTGGCAGTGCTGACATTTCTTGTTTTGCTGATTCTTGTTCGCCTTCTCATCGGATTGGGAAGATATATCTCTGCCAAAGTGCAGCGCATCATGCCGCGCCGCGTGGCGAATGTCCTGGGTGTCGCAATCACAGTGGTCCTTGTCTGGACCGTTGCCAATGGCGTGCTCATCCAGTCCGCATTCAAAGTTCTGGACCGTTCATTTCGCGAGTATGATGCCCTGATCGAGCCGGATCGCCCGCAACCAACAGCAGCCGACAAGACGGGGAGCGCCGCCTCGCTTTTGCATTGGAATGAACTTGGGCGTGCCGGACGCGAATTCGTTTCCTCCGGCCCACAGGCTGGCAATATCACAGCCCTGACCGGCGAAAATGCTCTTGAGCCGATACGGGTTTACGCCGGTCTACAGATTGCGGATACGCCCGAACAGCGGGCCGAACGCGCACTTGAGGAACTAAAACGGCAGAAGGGGTTTGACCGATCGATCCTGGTCGTCATCACGCCGACCGGCACCGGATGGGTAGACCCCGCAGCAATCGATGGACTGGAATTTCTGCATAATGGTGACGTTGCCAGTGTCGCCATGCAATATTCCTATCTTTCCAGCCCCTTGTCCTTGTTCTTTCAACCGGAATATGGAGCAGAGGCCTCGCGCGCCCTCTTCACCACTATCTATAATTACTGGAAAGACCTGCCGCGTGACCAGCGCCCTCGCCTCTATCTCTATGGTTTGAGCCTTGGCGCGATGAATTCCGAAGTCTCGGCTGAACTTTTCGAGATGCTGGATGACCCGATCAACGGCGCATTGTGGAGTGGGCCGCCCTTCCCGAGCCGCGATTGGAAAGCCATGACCAGGCGCAGAAATCCCGGAACGCCTGAATGGCTGCCGGTTTTCCGCGACGGTTCCTTTGCACGTTTCATGAACCAGAACGGCGAGGCGCCGGGCAATGGAACCCGGTGGGGGCCATTGCGCGTGGTTTACCTGCAATATGCCAGCGATCCGGTGACTTTCTTCGATAGTTCGTCCCTCTACCGCCAGCCCGGCTGGATGCGTGAACCACGCGGACCGGACGTTTCACCGCAGTTGCGATGGTATCCGGTCGTGACCATGCTCCAGCTTACGCTCGACATGGCTTTTGGGACCACGACCCCGATGGGATATGGGCATGTCTATGCGCCGGAACATTACGTCGATGCATGGATTGAGGTCACGGGCGTGACGGGATGGGACGCAGACAAGATTGCCACGCTCAAAAACTATCTTCGTCAGAAAATGGATCGACCGGATATCGAAGGTTATCAACAGCGCGGCGGATAAGGCCGCGCTGTTCGTTTCTCGACTGTAGCAATCGAGCATTTCCGATGTTTCAATCGAAACAGGCAATGCTCTCCTTTATCAGAACGCTACTGTCAGTATGGTGAATAGCACTGCTGACGGGGGCCGTTATAGGGCTGGAAAGTATTGTCCGAAGCCCGGTAGGACCTGTAACGATTATAGCACCACTGGATATGGGCATTGCTGTAACCATAAGCAGGCGCGCGATAGACCGGCGGGGGCGGCGGAGATGCAAGCGCACCGCCGATGATTGCGCCTGCGCCAAAGGCTGCAAGCGGATACCACCAGCCATCATTATGGCGGCGATAGCCGTGGCGATAATGCCGATAGCCGCGATGACCGTTCCAGTAGCCCGGCCCCGGACGATACGGACGGCCATGCCAGCCAGGACGAGGCCCAGGCCGGTGCCTGCCCCAATGTCCATAGCCCGGCCCGCGCCGCCAGCGCTCGTCACGGACCTGTTGAATATTGTCATTTCCACTGGCTGCGCTTGCCGCAGGCGCGACGGGCATGACGGGCGCCGCCGAAACCGGAACCATTGCCCCGACCAAAAAGCTTGCACCGACAAGGCCGACCATCATCTTTTTGAAGGTTTTCATCCTGTGCTTCTCCATTTCAGTGATGCCATCATCGCTGGCCGTTTATGAATGCCCGCTGAATATTGCCGGAAAATACGTGCATGTTTTCTTCAGGCCGCACTCCATGGTTATTTGATCGGAAATCTAACGAAAGAAGTGCTGTTTCGTTCGGCCTACTCCATTATTTTGGTTAGCAAATTACACAACAATGAGATAACTTGCGTGAAATCGGGGCTGTTTGTAAGCGTTTTCAGCGAGTGAGGTTTGCATTGGCGACAGGAATACAGCCGTCAGTAAAAGTGTTGGGAGCATCCTTTTCCCAGGAAGCAAATCCTTTCACGGCGGCAGTTGAACTGACGCCCATGCCAATGCTCATCACCAATCCACGCCTGCCCGACAACCCGATCGTCTTTGCCAACAAGGCCTTCCAGACCCTCACCGGTTACGACAGCGAGGAAATCATCGGGAAGAACTGCCGTTTCCTTCAGGGACCGGCGACAGACCCCAGACATGTCGAGATGATCCGCGCGGCACTCGATACCGAGCAGTCGGTCGATATCGATATCCTCAACTATAAGAAATCAGGCGAACCATTCTGGAATCGTCTGCATATTTCTCCGGTGAAAACCCAGGATGGCGCGCTTCATCATTTCGTTTCATCGCAACTGGATGTAACGCTGGAACTCGGCAAATTGGTCGAGCTGGAAAAAGAACGCGAAACGCTTTCGATCGAAAAGCAACGCAGCAATGATCAGCTTCAGTATATTGTCGAGGTGGCGAATATCGGCTTCTGGACGCGGGACTGCAATACGGGTGAAATCAACTGCTCGGCCGAATATCGACGCATTTTTGGACTGACCCCGGACGAGCCCGTCCATTACGACAAGATCATCGACATGGTGGTGCTTGAAGATCGAATGACGCTGCTTCACCATTCGCAGGAATCTTTCGCCACCGGCAAGCCTTTCCGGGTGGAATATCGCATCACCAACAGGCTGGGTCAGGTGCGCTGGGTGGAAACCCGCGCCAAAGCCCTCCTGGGCAAATCCCCCACGCTTCTGGGCATTGTTATCGACGTTACCGAACGCAAGAAGGTCGAAGCTGACAAGGCACTGGTCACGCGCGAGCTTTCACATCGCTTCAAGAATTCGATGGCAATGGTGCAATCGATCGCCAACCAGACCTTGCGCAATGCCACCAACCCCCAAACGGCGAACGAACTGTTCAGCGAGCGGCTTCGGGCTTTAAGCCAGGCCCACGACATGCTGCTGAAGGATGACTGGACGGGCACGTCCATCAGCCGGATATGCGAAACCGCCCTCGCGCCGTTCAACAGCACTTTCGGCCACCGTATTCGCGCACACGGCCCCGCACTTGTGGTCAGCGATCGGGTAACGGTATCGTTATCGCTGGGCCTATACGAACTTGCAACAAACGCCGTGAAATATGGTGCGCTCTCCAATGAAAGCGGCACAGTCCAGTTCAGCTGGAACGTCATCGAAAAACACGGAACACGGCGATTCCACATGCGCTGGGTTGAAAGCGGCGGGCCGACGGTCGAACGCCCTGCCCGCCGTGGTTTTGGTCAGCGGCTGCTCTATTCCGTACTTACAGGCGAGCTGAAAGCCACATGTGATGTCGACTTCGCACCCGGCGGACTGGTCATTGATGTGCTTGCCCCCATGACGCCGGACGTCTTTCCCTAAATCGACACTCTTTCAGACACGCAAGCCAGGCCAATAGGAAAGGGAGCAGCGAAACCGCTGCTCCCTTGCTTCTTTTCAGTTATGGGGACCGCGTCGGCGCGGCTCCATATAAATCCGGTCGCGATGATGATTGCGATCACGACGCCAGCGACGATCACGGTCCCGTTCGCGATAATAGCGTGGCGAATGGCGATCATTGCGCCAACGGCGATCCGTAATGCAACGGCCACTTGGGGTACGAACCATGCCGCGACCGCAGCGATAATCGACCTGAATGGCAGGGCTCGCGCCATCAACGGCAATGGCCGGCACAGTGACCGGAGCGACAGGCGCGGCGGCCTCGGCAACTGCTGTGACCGCAAAAAGCGCGAGAGCCGCTGAAAGTACTGTAAACTTCATTCTGGGACCCTTTCCCGAATTTGCCAGAATTGGAATCTTGCCCGCAGATAGGTAGGCCAAACAGCCATTTGGTAAAGTCACTTAATCTTACGATGCCCTATCAATCTCGAGCGCGCGCACCGGAAAAGAACCTTCCCCAATACCCCAATTAATAACCTGCAATTTTGCGGAGAGATTTTTAAGAAAGTCGGGATATCAGGAGCCCGTTGAGTTTGCACATACCCCTTTGAAGCAAGGGAAAAGCCGCAGAATCTCCAATCCGCGCAGCCGATCGGGCACCGGTTCAGGACCGGTAGCGGGGCGGAGCCTTGCGGTTATCGCAAGGAGCAAGAACATGGATTATTCGACCTCTGAAATCGACACCACATGGGGGGAGAAAACCGGCCTGGGCACCACCCGGGCCGAATGGGTCGAGCTGGTGAGCAGTCTGCCCGAAGACCATGCGCTCTTTCTCCGCGATCTCATCAACGGTCATCGGGCGCAATTTGTCGGCGTTTTCTATGATCGCCTGATGAGCAACCGCGATGCAGCCGCCTTTCTGTCGCAGAAAATGGTCCAGGAACGCCTGCATAATTCGCTGAGCGACTGGCTTTTGAAGATGTTTCAGAGAAAGGCGGACGATGTCGATGCATTCATCCGCGAGCAGCGCAAGGTTGGCGAAGTTCACGCCCGCATCGACGTGCCGATCCATGTCGTCATGCAGGGTGCACGCCTGCTCAAGAACGAGATCATTCGCCGCCTGGAGCAGGAGGTCGAAACCCGCGAAGCGCTGGCGCGCCTGATCGTCCATGTCAGCAATGCCATCGACATCGCGATTGAAATCATGAGCCAGGCTTTTGTGAAAGATGCACGTGAAAGCGCCCAGACCGACGAGGCCTATCGGGCTTTCACGCTGAGCCACGATTTTCCACTCGAGCGCGAATCGCAACGCGCCGCGCTCATGGAATGGAGCCAATCGCTCCTCTTCAACCTGTACGGCAATGCCGACAGTCCGCTTCGCTCGCTCGCAAGTTCCGATTTTGGCCTTTGGTTGCAGCACAAGGCTGACCTCATGTTTTCCAATTCCGGCACATTGGACAATATTCGCCGCAACGTGGACCATATCGACAATGTTCTCCTGCCGGCCATCAACAATGCCCGCCGGAACGACCCGGCCAGTCTCGCAGCTTCGCTCACCCTGTTTCAAACCAAGATCGGCGAAGTGAAGTTCCTGCTGTCTGAACTGTTTCAGGCAGCGGCGGCACTCGAAACAGGCCGCGATCCGCTGACGCGCGCGCTCAATCGCCGTTTCATGCCCTCCATACTGACCCGCGAAGTGCGGATGGCTTCACAAAAGGCCATGGATCTCAGCGTCCTGATGATCGACATCGATCATTTCAAGACCATAAACGATACATATGGGCACAGCGGTGGCGATGCGGTCCTTCAGCAGGTCGCCGAGGCGATCCTGTCATTATGCCGTCCGAGCGATTTCGTTTTCCGCTATGGCGGGGAAGAGTTTCTGGTGGCTCTTGTGGAAGCCGACGCAGACAGGGCTTTCGCCATCGGCGAGGAACTGCGCAAGCAGATAGCGCAACAGCCGATGAACCTTCCCGATGGTGCATGCCAGTCTGTAACCCTGTCCATCGGAGTTGCGGCATTCAACGGCCATCCCGACTACAGCCATCTCGTCAATGCCGCCGATCGCGCGCTCTACCGGGCCAAGCAAGGCGGGCGCAATCGCTGCGAAAGGGAGGCACCACTCGCGATTCATTGATTGGAGAGGCATTTTGACATCTGGCGGTTGCGCTGCAAAACCGCCATATGTCCCCCTTATGACAGACAGTTCCGCCGCCCCCATTTCCGAGACAGCCGCACAAAAGCCCCGCGAACGCGATGCGCTGGAAGCTTCTTTCCTGCCGCAACAGGCCGACGCACCGCCCGTAGACTGGATCATCGCGGAAGGGCTGACCGACTATGAGGACGCCCTCGCCTTCATGGAGGCGCGCGTCCAGGCCATTCGGGATGACACCGCAAACGAACTGGTCTGGCTGGTGGAACACCCCCCACTCTACACCGCAGGCACGAGCGCCAATGCAAGCGATCTGCTGGCGCCTGACAGCCTGCCTGTCTTCAACACGGGACGCGGCGGCGAATATACCTATCATGGCCCCGGCCAGCGTGTTGCCTATGTGATGCTCGACCTGAAACGCCGCCGCGAGGATGTGCGCGCCTTCGTGGCCGCCCTTGAGCAATGGATCATTGAAAGCCTTGCCGAATTCAATGTCAAAGGCGAGCGCCGCGAGGATCGCGTCGGCGTGTGGGTGACACGGCCCGAAAAGCCCCGTCTTGCCGATGGCGGCATGTGCGAGGACAAGATTGCCGCCATCGGCATCCGTCTTCGCCGCTGGGTAAGCTTTCATGGCATCGCCATCAATGTCGAACCCGATCTTGGTCATTATTCCGGCATTGTTCCCTGCGGAATTTCAGAGCATGGCGTCACCAGCCTTGTCGATCTCGGATTGCCGGTGACAATGGGAGACATGGATGTCGCGCTTGGCAGGGCGTTCGAGACGGTATTCGGAGCCCGCCAGCTAAAATAGCGCACCTCAGGCCACGGCATCAGCTTTCACACGGCGCTCGCGCATGAACACATAGAATCCCGATCCGACGATGATGGCGATGCCGCACCATTTCGATGGTGTCGGAAAATCGCCGAACACGATCAGGCCCACCAGAACCGCATTGACGATTTCCAGATACTGGAATGGCGCCAGCATGGAAGCCGGGGCAAGCTTGAACGCCTGCACCACCATCAGATGGCTGACGGTTCCAATCGTTCCCAGAAGCAGCAGAAGCAGCCAGGGTAGGATGCCTTGCGGCAGGCCGAAACCAAGGTCGCCGATCCCCGCCTCGGTTCCGATAATCATGGCGATCCCGGCCATCATCCATCCGCCGACACCGGCATAGAACTGCATCACAAGCGGGCTTTCCTTCGCGCCATATTTGCGGTTGAGGATCAGGTAGATCGCAAAAGTCACGGCGGTTGCCAGCGGCAGGAGCGAAACAGCGCCAAAGATCTCAAAACTGGGCTGGATCACGATCATCGTGCCGATGAGGCCGATGCCAACGGCGCTGAACCGTCTCCAGCCCACTTTTTCTTTGAGGAAAATCGCGGAGAAAAGCGTGAGGATGAGCGGCTCGGCAAAGAAAACGGCCATAGCATCCGCGAGCGGCATGTATTTGACCGCCGTGAAAAAACATAAGCCGCCGAAACCCATCAGCGCGCCCCGGACGAGATTGCCCGCCAGATGCTGCGTCCGCAATGCCGTAAAGCCGCCTGTGACGAGCAGGATGAAGCACATCAGCCAGCACTGAATGAAAAACCGCATGAACGTGACCGTGGCCGGAGGCATGCTGTCCGCCATGGCAAGCCACTTGCCGATCGCATCCATCAGCGGCAGCAAAAGCACCGAGAGCACCATGATCGCCATGCCCTTGACGTGTGCTTCCACGCCGCCTGTCGCGCTGCCCTGCATTTCAAACTCTCGGTATCTGGAATATTCCCCGCTATCGCTCTATGCGAACTGCGGCAGCGTTTCCATCCCCTTTAACCGGAAATATCCCGGTGGTTTGACTTTCGCCTTCTTTCTGGTGCAAATCAGTCCGGTTCTGCGCAAAACCCTTTGAAAAAGCCGTGTGAAAGCGGAACGTAAGGCGAACTTTATTCGCCTTTCGCGAGCGTACATGGCATCATTCAGGTGATTCGCGAACAATATTTTCCGGTCAATGGCGAGCAGGCTCGGCAACGACCTCCTGAAATTCAGATAGAGAGCTTTTCGAAACAGATGGACGATAGCAACGATCTCTTTTCGAGAGTGGTCAACAATGCCAGGGCCCGGGAACAGGAACAGGGGCGACAGAGTGAAAAAACTTTGGCGCCGCAGCCTGTCGCGCAGCCGGTGGCCACGCCGTCGCTCTCTGTTCCAAAGCCGGTCACGGCCAAGACGCCGCCTGCCTCATCGTCCGGCGACGACTATAACGCTTCGTCCATCCGTGTTCTGGAGGGCCTGGAGCCGGTGCGTCTGCGTCCCGGCATGTATATTGGCGGCACCGACGAAAAGGCCCTGCATCACCTCTTCGCCGAAGTCATCGATAACTCGATGGACGAAGCAGTCGCGGGACACGCCAATTTCATCGAAGTGAGTTTCGATGCCGACGGGTTTGTCACGGTTTCGGACAATGGACGCGGCATCCCCGTGGATGAACATCCGCAGGTGCCCGGAAAGTCCACGCTCGAAGTCATCATGACCAAGCTGCATGCCGGCGGCAAATTCGACGGCAAGGCCTATGAAACATCAGGCGGCCTGCATGGCGTGGGCGTTTCGGTGGTGAACGCGCTTTCCGATGTGCTGGAAGTGGAGGTCGCCCGCAATCGCCGTCTTTATCGCCAGCGTTTTTCGCGCGGCATTCCGCAGGGCGGGCTGGAAGACGTGGGCGAAGTGCATAATCGTCGCGGCACCCGCGTCCGCTTCCATCCCGATCCCGATATTTTCGGCAAGACGGCGCAGTTCGATCCGCATCGCCTCTATCGCATGGCGCGTTCCAAGGCCTATCTGTTCGGCGGCGTTGAAATCCGCTGGAACTGCGATCCGTCCCTGCTCGACCCGAAGAAGGAAACACCTGAAAAGGCCGTGTTCCACTTCCCCGGTGGCCTGAAGGACTATCTCGAAGCCTCGCTTGGCAAGGAACATCAGGTCACACGCGAGGTTTTCGCAGGCAAGACCGAAAAGCAGGGCGGTCACGGCGCTGTCGAATGGGCCGTCTCATGGTTTGGAGGCGACGGGTTTGTCCATTCCTATTGCAACACCATTCCGACCGGCGATGGCGGCACGCATGAAGCAGGCCTGCGCATTGCCCTCACGCGGGGGCTGAAAGCCTATGCGGAACTGACCAACAACAAGCGCGCTTCGATCATCACGACCGATGACGTGATGGTATCGGCCGCAGGGATGCTGTCGGTTTTTATCCGCGAGCCGGAATTTGTCGGCCAGACCAAGGACAAGCTCGCCACCGTCGAGGCACAGCGCATCGTGGAAAATGCGATCCGTGACCCCTTCGATCACTGGCTCGCCGCTTCTCCACAGGAGGCATCGCGCCTTCTGGAATGGGTGATCGACCGCGCCGATGAACGCCTGCGCCGTCGTCAGGAGAAAGAAACCGTCCGCAAGAGCGCGACGCGCAAGCTGCGCCTGCCCGGCAAGCTTGCCGATTGCACGCAGAACGCGGCAGCTGGGGCGGAATTGTTCATCGTCGAAGGTGACTCGGCAGGTGGTTCGGCCAAACAGGCGCGTAACCGCGCCAATCAGGCTATTTTGCCGTTGCGCGGCAAGATCTTGAATGTTGCCAGCGCCGGGCGCGAAAAGCTGACGGCAAACCAGCAGATCGCCGATCTGGTTCAGGCTCTTGGCTGCGGCACGCGCAAGAACTATCGGGAAGACGATCTGCGTTATGACCGCGTCATCGTCATGACCGACGCCGACGTCGACGGGGCGCATATCGCGTCGCTGCTTATCACATTCTTCTATCAGGAAATGCCCGATCTGATCCGCAATGGTCATCTCTATCTGGCCGTTCCGCCGCTTTTCCGCCTGAGCCAGGGCGGAAAGGTCGCCTATGCGCGTGATGAAGCGCATAAGGATGAACTTCTGCGCACCGTGTTCACCGGACGCGGCAAGGTGGAAATCGGCCGCTTCAAGGGCCTTGGCGAAATGCGCGCCGAACAGCTCAAGGAAACCACCATGGACCCGAAGAAGCGCACGCTTCTGCGCGTTCAGGTGGACGAGGAATATATCGATGAAACCCGCAACACCGTCGATGAACTGATGGGCACCAAGCCGGAAGCGCGTTTCCGTTTCATTCAGGACCGCGCGGCTTTCGTGGAAGAACTGGATATCTAATCGGCGCCTCCACAAACGTTTCCATGCGTTCTCGGACAATTAATGGAGAAGGCCCTGTTTTGTCCAAGTCGATGAACGGCAATCCGCAAGCGCAATGCCGTTCATTCTATTTTTCAATAAAGCTATTCAACTCACTGACACGTCGAGAACTTCAGGCCTTCACCTCAATGCCGAGCCTGGTTTCGATCTCCTCAATCGATTCCTTGACAAAGAATGTCTGATCCGCGCTCAGCGTCACAATGCGCGTGCCGGTTCCATAAACATTATAGGAAAGAACGTGATTGAAATTCACCGCGAGCTTGTCGCCGTTCACTTCCGTCAACATGATCCACATTGCCTGCCCTCTTCCTGATATTATCCGCTCCAAGGAAGGATAGGCGCGATGGATCATTCGGCAACGGCTGCGACAATCTGGGTTCTCAAAGACTGGCGCGCATTCTGACTTTTTTGACACACCTTCCGCAACTCTCCGACCACTCGTCCCCTTGCCAGTCAATCTGGAAACCTGCCTTTTTGTAAAGACCGATAGCGGCAAAATTGTCCGCATGGGTGCCGATCACAGCTTCATCAAAGCCATCGAGCAAGATTTGCGCCATCAGCGCATCGAGGAGCTGCGTGCCGATCCCCTGCCCGTGATGAGGCGGGTCGACCCATAAATCTGAAATATAATTGCTTTTGGGTACGCTCGCGCCCCAGCCAACGATGGCCCCGTCACGTTCGGCGACAAGAACGCCATCCGCATTCTCTTGCAGATCGCGCAGGAACTTCGCTTCCAGCACTTCTTGCCGTTCGGCGGTCAATGCAGCACCACCAGCCGCAATCCGCCAGGCTCTGACGGCCAATGCAGCCATAAAAACAAATTCGCCGGGGAGGCCCCGGCGAACAAGAAGATCGGTTTTTACCACCACTTTGCCGGAGTAAACCGTCCGGCGGCCTGCTCGATGGCGTGAGCCGCCTGAAACAATGTCTCTTCCTCGAACGGGCGCCCGATCAGCTGAAGACCGAGCGGCAGGCCCTTGTCATTGATACCGGCAGGGACGGCAATGCCCGGAAGACCGGCCATATTGACCGTTACCGTGAAGATGTCGTTGAGATACATCTTGACCGGATCATTGGCGAGATTCTCATCGGCAAGGCCAAAGGCAGCCGACGGCGTGGCCGGCGTCAGGATCGCATGCACACCCTTGGCGAATACGTCTTCAAAATCCTTCTTGATCAGCGTACGCACCTTCTGCGCACGCAGATAATAGGCATCGTAATACCCTGCCGAGAGGACATAGGTGCCGATCATGATACGGCGCTTTACTTCCTTGCCAAAGCCAGCCGCACGGGTCTGCTCGTACATGTCGGCAATGTCCTTGCCCGGCACACGCAGGCCGTAACGCACGCCGTCATAGCGGGCGAGGTTCGAAGACGCTTCCGCCGGCGCCACGATGTAATAGGCGGGCAGCGCATATTTTGTGTGCGGCAGCGAAATATCGACGATTTCCGCACCGGCATCCTTGAGATACCGGATACCCTTCTGCCAAAGTTCCTCAATCTCGTCCGGCATGCCGTCGACGCGATATTCCTTCGGAATGCCGATCTTCATGCCCTTGAGCGACTTGCCGATGGCAGCTTCATAGTCAGGAACCGGCAGGTCAACCGATGTCGTGTCCTTGAGATCAAGCGACGCCATGGATTTCAGCAGGATAGCGGCGTCGCGCACGTCGCGGGCGATCGGCCCGGCCTGATCGAGCGACGAAGCGAAGGCCACCGTGCCCCAACGCGAAACGCGGCCATAGGTCGGCTTGATGCCGACCGTGCCTGTAAAGGCTGCGGGCTGACGGATCGAGCCGCCCGTGTCGGTTGCGGTGGCGCCGGCGCAAAGCTGTGCGGCAACTGCGGCAGCCGAACCGCCCGACGAACCGCCCGGCACCAGATCGGCGTTGGAACCGTTAGCGCGCCAGGGATTCTTGACCGCACCGTAATAGGAGGTTTCGTTGGACGAGCCCATCGCGAATTCGTCCATGTTGAGCTTGCCGAGCATCACCGCACCATCGGCCCACAGATTGGCGGTGACGGTCGATTCATATTCCGGCTTGAAACCATCCAGGATGTGGGAGCAGGCCTGCGTGTGCACGCCCTTCGTCGCAAACAGGTCCTTCACGCCGAGCGGAATGCCTTCCAATGCGCCCGCCTCGCCTTTGGAAATGCGTTCATCCGACACCTTGGCCATCGAACGCGCCTGATCGTGTGTGACCTTCACGTAAGCATTGATGGTTTCATTGGCGGAATCGATTGCGGAAAGATAGGCGTCTGTGAGTTCGGTCGCGGTGATGGCCTTGGCCTTCAGCTTGTCGCGCGCCTCGGCAATGGTCAGTGCGGTCAGTTCGCTCATCGTCAAATCCTGTCAGTGCGCCCCAACGAGGCGCTTTTCGAAAAAGGCGCTGTATTCGGAATCCGGATAGTCCAGAACCACACCGCAGCGCGTAAAACCTGAATTCTCATATAGCCGCCATGCACCGGCAAAGCCGGGCCCGGTGCCTGTTTCGAGTACGAGGCGGGAAATGCCCCTGGCCCGGGCCTGATCGACAATCGCATCGACCAGAGCCGAACCGACGCGCTTTCCCCGCATTTCGGGACGGGTGAACATGCGCTTCACCTCGCCAATGCCATCATCATGCATCTTCAATGCACCGCAGCCGACGGCCTTGCCATCCTCATCGCGCGCCACGAAGACCGTCATATCCGGCCCCGCCATCTGCTCGACCGTCATCTTGAACTGGAACTCCAGCGGCGACAGCGGCAAAAGATGCGCATTCAGGCCATCGACCAGCGCGCGCACATCGTCCTGCAAGGGGGTCTCGACCGAAACCCGAATGGCCATGCTCTACTCCACGACCTTGGGTACGACGAAGAAATTGTCTTCCGTCACCGGTGCATTGGCGACCACGGCTGCAGCAATGCCGCCATCCGTTACCTTGTCATCGCGCATGCGCATCTTCATCGGCGTCACGGACGTCATCGGCTCGACGCCATCGACGTCGACTTCGTTCAGTTGCTCGACAAAGCCCAGAATTGCATTCAGCTCTCCGGTCATGCGTTCGGCATCGTCTTCGCTGACGGCGATGCGCGCCAGATGCGCGACGCGCTTGACGGTGGAAATATCGACGGACATCCTGTTCTCCGCAAATGCTTGTGGGGGCAGCTGTCCACCGCCCCTGAAAATTCCTTTACCGGCTATAACGGCGCGCTTCTTCAAGCGCAACAATTTAAGCTTCGAAGCTGTGAACCGTCCCTGCCGGATCGGCCAGCACTTTCGTTTCCGGGTGATCGGCCATTCCGGCGATAAACCTGTCCGCCGTCTGGTCGATGATCGGGAACGAGGCGTAATGGCACGGCAGCACGGTCTTGAAGTTGAAGTAACGCTGGCAGGCAAGCGCCGCAACCGCACCGCCCATGGTAAACCGATCACCAATGGGAACAATGCCGATCTCCGGCTGATGAAGCTCATTGATCAGCCCCATGTCGGAGAAGATATCCGTATCACCCATATGATAGAGCGTCGGCGCATCTTCGAAATGGAACACCAGACCATTCGGGTTGCCGAGCGCCTGCGAGACACCGTTTTCCGTCAGCATTGCGGAGGAATGAAGTGCATTGACGAATGTGACGGTAAACCCGTCATGCGCCAAAGTGCCCCCCGTATTGCCGGGATCGAGCTTTTCCACACCCTGACTGCCGAGCCAGCCTGCGAGATCTGCATTGGCGATAACCGTTGCACCATGTTCCTTGGCGATGGCCAGCGTATCGCCGACGTGATCGCCATGGCCGTGGGTCAGCGCTATATGGGTGACGCCTCTGGTCGCTTCCTTGAAATCGATGCCCTTTGCACCGGGATTTCCGTTGAGAAACGGATCGATGAGAATAACAGCCCTTGCCGTCTCGACACGGAAAGCGGCATGGCCAAGCCAGGTAAGTTTCATCAGTTCTCTCCTCAATCTCTGTTTCAGGCTCGATTTTCAGTTTGCGAACAGATATGACGCCGATAAAGTTGAAGGCAATATGAAACCACTTCAAAATCCTATGAGGACCGATGGCTGTCGTTGAAATCGAGGACGTTCCGGCGCTGCTTCAACCGGGGCAGACCATTGCCGGACTGGACCTGGGAACCAAGACCATCGGCCTTGCGGTCTCGGATCTGGGGCTTTCCTTTGCGCATCCGCGGCCCGTCATCAAACGGGTGAAGTTTTCCCTCGACGCACAGGTGCTTCTCAAAGCACTGGAAGCCGACAAGGTTGGCGTCATCGTCATCGGCTTGCCCATGAATATGGACGGAACGTCCGGCCCCCGCGTTCAGGCCACGCGGGCATTTGTGCGCACCATGCAGCCCCTGACCGACCTGCCCTTCGTGTTCTGGGATGAACGCCTGTCGACCGTCGCCGCCGAACGGGCGCTGATCGGCATGGATGTCTCGCGCGGCAAGCGGGCCGAACGGATTGATTCGGCCGCCGCATCCTTCATTCTTCAAGGCGCGCTCGACCGCCTGCATAGCATCAGACAGTCGGCATCCGACGATTACGACGCCGGATAGAGCTGGTCGAGAATCCGTTCGGCATTGTGGCGCGCGTCCAGCATGCCATAGGTCGAACGCCACTGGCCGCCAAGGCGGGTCTCGATGAACGCATCGGCCACATCATCGGCTCCAAGCTGGCGCAATTCCGCAGCAGCGGCGGCATAGGCCAGTTGCTCGGTCAGAAGGCGTGCGACACCGGAATCGGTTTCGGTCAATTGCAATGCGGCACGCAGGACATCGAGTGTTCCCTGCCCGCGCGGACCCAACTGCCCGCCGATCCACTCCAGCACTTCATCGAAAAGGCCGGGTGCACGCGACAGCACACGCGCCACATCCAGCGCCATGACATTGCCGGAACCTTCCCATATCGCATTGACCGGTGCTTCGCGATAGGCACGTGCAAGATTGCCTTCCTCAATGTAGCCATTGCCACCAAGGCACTCCATAGCTTCATAGAGTAACGCGGGCGCGATCTTGCACACCCAGTATTTCACCACCGGCGTCATGCAGCGGGCAAAAGCCGCCTCGGCACGATCACTCGCGGCCATATCGAAGGCGCGTGCCAATCGCATGGAAAGCGCCGTCGCACCAGCGACATCGAGCGCCATGTCGGCAAGAACCCGCTGCATCAGGGGCTGTTCGACAAGTACCTTGCCGAACACCTGGCGATGACGGCTGTGATGGACCGCTTCCGCAAGGCCCGAGCGCATCAACCCAGCCGATGCGACAGCGCAATCGAGCCGTGTCAGCGTGACCATATCCATGATGGTCTTGATGCCCTCGCCCGGATTGCCGATCAAATGGCCGATAGCGCCATCGAATTCTACCTCCGACGAGGCATTGGACTTGTTGCCGAGCTTGTCTTTCAGGCGCTGGAAAAAGAATCCGTTGCCATTTCCGTCGGTGGCAAGACGCGGAAGCAGAAAGCAGGAAAGCCCTTCTTCCGCCTGCGCAAGCGTCAGGAATGCATCCGACATAGGCGCGGACATGAACCACTTGTGGCCGGTAATCGCATAGGTGCCATCCTCATTGCGGGTCGCGCGTGTGGTATTGGCGCGCACATCGGTTCCGCCCTGTTTTTCGGTCATGCCCATGCCGAGCGTAATGCCCTGCTTGGCGAATGCCGGTTTCTGCGAAAAATCATACTTGCGCGACAGGATGACCGGCGACCATTCCTTGTAGATTTCCGGCGATGCCATGAGTGCGGCAAGCGACGCGCTGGTCATGGTCAGCGGGCAAAGATGCCCCGCTTCAAGCTGAGCCGTCAGGAAAAAACGCGATGCGCGCGCCTGATGGCGGCGACCGCTTTCGAGCGGATTGCCTTCCCAGATGGAGCAATGCAGGCCCGCCGCGATGGAACGGCGCATCAGCGCATGATAGGCCGGATGATATTCGACGAAATCGATACGTTTGCCCTGCCGGTCGTGGGTGCGCAGTTTCGGCAACTCGGTATTGGCCAGACGCGCGAGGTCCTGTGCTTCCGCCGACAACACGAAACGGCCTGTCTGCTCCAGATCGGCGTGCAGTTCCTTCGGGAACGATGCCGCAATCTGCATCAGAAGCGGATCGCCCAGATAGGCATTATGGCCCGTCATGGGCGGCGTCTGGTTGGTAACGTCGTGCGTTTTCAAAAGCTCATTCCGTATTGTGCGATTCAATTCAGTTTACGTTTCTTGCACTGCATTTGCTAAAATTTTGCCATCCCCTGCGCGATTTGTCGTCAGGACAGCACAGGTTTTTGTTGGTGAATCGCCTCAAGCCATTATAAGGACGGTTGCGGGACCTGCCTCATGGTCCTATACGGATGACTTGCCATGACAAATCAAACGGTCCCTCCGCTCTTCCCTCACCGCCACCTGCTGGGCATCAAGGGGCTTTCGCCCCTGGACATTCTCTGCCTTCTTGATCTTGCCGATCAGGAAATCGCTGTTTCCAGACAGCCCGAGAAGAAAAAGTCCGTGCTGCGCGGTCGCACGCAAATCAATCTTTTCTTCGAAGCATCGACACGAACGCAATCCTCGTTCGAACTGGCCGGAAAACGGCTTGGCGCCGACGTCATGAATATGTCGGTCGGCAATTCGTCGGTCAAGAAAGGCGAAACGCTCATCGATACGGCGATGACGCTGAACGCCATGCAGCCGGATATACTGGTTATCCGTCACGCTTCGGCGGGCGCCGCCGCCCTGCTCGCGCAGAAGGTCGGCTGTTCGGTCGTCAATGCCGGTGACGGCGCACACGAACACCCCACGCAGGCGCTTCTCGACGCCCTGACCATCCGCCGCGCCAAGGGCCGGATCGAAAACCTCATCGTCGCCATTTGCGGCGATGTGCTGCATTCCCGCGTTGCACGCTCCAACATTCTGCTTCTCAACGCGCTTGGCGCGCGGGTGCGCGTCGTCGCGCCGTCCACGCTTCTGCCTTCCGGCATGGCGGATATGAGCGTCGAGGTCTTCAATTCGATGGAAGAAGGCCTGAAAGATGCGGATGTGGTCATGATGCTGCGCCTTCAGCGCGAGCGCATGGCCGGTTCCTTCGTGCCTTCGGTGCGCGAATATTTCCGCTTCTACGGTCTCGACAAGGAAAAATTGAAACGCGCCAAGCCAGACGCCCTCGTCATGCATCCGGGTCCGATGAACCGCGGCGTCGAGATCGCATCCGATGTTGCCGATGGGCCGCAGAGCGTGATCCAGCAGCAGGTCGAGATGGGCGTTGCCGTGCGCATGGCCGTGATGGAAGCGCTGCTTGATCCGCGCCGTAATCCCAGCAACGGAGAAGCAGCATGAGCGCGATCCTGTTTGAAAACGCGCGCATCGTCGATCCGTCGCGCGGCCTCGATGAAACCGGCAGTGTCCTGATCCAGAATGGAAAGATCGTCGCCGCGGGCGCCGACGCCCGCCATCAGGGCGCGCCCGAAGGCGCGCAGATCGTCGACCTGAATGGCAAAGCCGTGTTGCCTGGTCTTGTCGATGCACGCGTCTTTATTGGAGAACCCGGCGCTGAACATCGCGAAACCATCGCCTCTGCAAGCCGTGCGGCTGCCGCTGGCGGTGTAACCTCGCTCATCATGATGCCCGATACCGATCCGGTGATCGACGATGTGGCGCTGGTGGAATTCGTCAAGCGAACGGCGCGTGACACGGCGCTTGTCAATGTGCACCCGGCAGCTGCCATCACCAAAGGTCTCAATGGCGAGGAGATGACCGAAATCGGCCTGCTGCGCGATGCCGGTGCGGTGGCCTTCACGGAAGGCAGGCGGACGATCGCCAATACGCAGCTCATGCGGCGCGCGCTCACCTATGCCCGTGATTTCGATGCCGTGATTGCCTGTGAAACGCGCGATCCCTATCTCGGCGCGAATGGCGTGATGAATGAGGGCCTGTTTGCAAGCTGGCTCGGTCTTTCCGGCAGCCCGCGTGAAGCGGAGGTGATACCTCTGGAACGCGATCTGCGTCTGGCGGCGCTCACCAACAGCAACTATCACGCCGCCCAGCTTTCCTGCGAAATGTCGGCGGAAGCCGTGCGTCGCGCCAAGGATCTGGGTGCCAAGGTGACGGCCGGCGTGTCGATCAACCATTTGTCGCTCAATGAAAACGACATTGGCGAATTCCGTACCTTCTTCCGTCTGTCACCGCCATTGCGTGGCGAACAGGATCGCCTTGCCATGGTCGAGGCCGTGAAGAACGGCACCATCGATATTGTCGTTTCGGCTCACGATCCGCAGGATGTAGACACCAAGCGCCTGCCCTTCTCCGACGCCGAAGCCGGTGCCATCGGCCTTGAAACATTGTTGGGCGCAGCCCTTCGTCTCTATCACAATGACAGCATTCCGCTGCTCCGGCTGGTTGAAGTTCTGTCGACGGCTCCGGCGCGTATTTTCGGCCTTGATGCCGGTACGCTCAAACCGGGCGCGAAGGCCGATCTCGCCATTGTCGATCTGGACGAGCCATGGATCGTGCGTGAGGAAGAGCTGCACTCGCTCTCGAAGAACAGCTGCTTCGAAAGCGCACGGCTTCAAGGTCGCGTCGTCCACACCTTAGTGGCCGGCAAGACAGTTTACTCGGCTTGAAAAACACCGCATAACCCGGAACAATCATCGGAAAATTCCGGGTAGGCGGAATCAAAAAGCAAGGGGACATGCATGGCCGAACCGGGATTCCTTAGCTTGACGCTCGCAGCGGCGCTCGTCTTCGGCTATTTTCTTGGCTCCATTCCATTTGGCTTGATCCTGACCCGGCTGGCCGGGTTGGGCGATGTCCGCTCCATCGGCTCTGGCAATATCGGTGCTACCAATGTGCTGCGCACCGGCAACAAGAAAATCGCCGCGGCAACCCTGATCTGCGATGCACTCAAAGGCACGATTGCCGTTCTCATCGCCGCGCGTTTTGGGCCCGATGCTGCGATCGGTTCAGGCTTCGGTGCTTTTATCGGCCATCTCTTTCCGGTATGGATCGGCTTCAAGGGCGGCAAGGGTGTGGCCACCTATCTGGGTGTCCTGATCGGGCTTGCATGGCCCGGCGCGCTTGTTTTCGCCGCAGTCTGGATCGTGACCGCACTCCTGACGCGCTATTCCTCCCTGGCAGCACTTATCGCCAGCGTGATTGTTCCCATCGCGCTTTATGCTCGGGGTAGTACCGCAATCGCCATCCTCTTTGCGGTCATGACGGTCATTGTGATTATCAAACACAAAGCGAATATCATGCGCCTCCTGAACGGCACCGAGAGCAAGATCGGAACCAAGGGATGAAGGAAGGCGCGAATTCGAAAACTGGAATTCGCCTCTCCGACCGCCAAAGGCTCAATTGGCTGCGTCTCATCCGAACCGACAATATCGGGCCTGTCACCTTTCGCGATCTCATTCTGTTTTGCGGCTCGGCTTCAAACGCGATAGAAATGCTGCCCGATCTCAACATCAGGGGCGGCAGCGCGCGCCCGATCCGCGTCACGCCCATGGACGAAGCCGAGCGTGAGCTTGAAGCCATCGAACGCGCCGGGGCCCGCCTGGTGGGAATGGGTGAGCCGGATTATCCTCAACAGCTCAAGAACTGCGAAGCACCGCCCCCCTTGGTCACGATCAAGGGAAGCGCCGCCGTTTTCAGCAAGCCGCCCGTTGCCATTGTCGGTTCGCGCAACGCTTCTGTCATCGGTGCGCGTTTTACCGAGCGTCTGGCACATGATCTTGGCGAAGCCGGATTTACGGTGATTTCCGGACTTGCCCGCGGTATCGATGCGGCTGCGCACCGGGCCAGCATGAAAACCGGGACCGTTGCGGTGCTGGCAGGCGGTCTTGACCGTCCCTACCCGCCTGAAAATCTTCCGCTTTATCGTGCCATACCCGAACACGGCGGCGCACTGATAAGTGAAATGCCGATGGGCACAGAGCCGCGTTCACGCGATTTTCCGCGACGCAATCGCATTATTGCGGGCTTGTCGCTCGGATTGATCGTCGTTGAAGCCGCCGAACGCTCCGGTTCCCTGATCAGTGCGCGCATGGCCGGCGACATGGGACGCACCGTATTCGCCGTTCCGGGCTCTCCGCTCGA
Source organism: Brucella anthropi (assembly GCF_046630315.1). Classification (GTDB taxonomy): domain Bacteria; phylum Pseudomonadota; class Alphaproteobacteria; order Rhizobiales; family Rhizobiaceae; genus Brucella; species Brucella anthropi_A. The sequence continues at coordinate 222,384 of NZ_LQBD01000013.1, forward strand.
TCCCCGCGCGCGCGGCACGAACCTGCTTCTGAAACAGGGCGCAACCCTGGTCACAGAGGCAAACGACGTTATCGACGCGCTGCGCCCAATGGCTGGATCAAGTGCCTATCAGGCGGCTTCGCCAACACCGCCTGATCTCCTATCTTCGGCGCTGGAAGAGCCAGAATCATTTCAGCCGATTGCAACAGAGGAGCAGCGCGACATTATCATCGATGCTCTCGGCCCCGTGCCGACCGACATAGACACGCTCGTTCGCCATACGGGCATGGATAGCGGAGCCGTTCAGCTTGTTCTTCTGGAATTGGATCTGGCCGGACGGCTGCATCGGCTTGCCGGCAATCAGGTGGCTCTCGTCCCCCAGGAATAAGGGAAATCATCCGTCGTCCTCACTTTGAAGCGCCTCCCGAGCTTCAATGAGAGCAATCTCGATCATATAGGCCAGCACCGTATATTTCTTGCTTTTTGCCATCAGGCCAAGCTGCTCGAGCATATGTGCAATGTATGTTACCGTCTCCAGGCGCGTGGCAGTTTCCACGTCCTCTCCGTCTTCCATATCCGGAAAGCCCGCCGTATCGTCCATACCTATCTCCCCCGAGAGATAAATTGATCTCTTCCTATCTCATGCTACTATTGGTTTCATTACCATTAACAGCAATTGTAAGTTGTATTTCGCGATTTTTATCGTCCTGCTCTTGACCAAACGCTGCCTGCTGTTCATGTGAAGGCAACATATTTCACGCGGAGAGGAGGTATTTTATCTCCATGGGGCGCGAATCTAGGCTGCTTTAAATGAACGTCGTCGTTGTCGAATCGCCTGCCAAGGCCAAAACCATCAATAAATATCTGGGCTCGAACTATAAGGTTCTGGCCTCGTTCGGTCATGTGCGAGATCTGCCAGCCAAGGATGGCTCGGTCCGCCCTGATGAAGACTTTGCAATGTCGTGGGAGGTGGACAGCAATTCCTCCAAGCGCCTTGCCGATATCGTCAAGGCGCTGAAAGACAGCGACGGCCTCATTCTCGCAACCGACCCGGATCGCGAAGGTGAGGCCATTTCCTGGCACGTGCTTGAAGTGCTCAATCAGAAAAAGGCGCTCAAGGGCAAGACGGTCAAGCGTGTGGCATTCAATGCCATCACCAAGAAGGCTGTTCTGGACGCCATCGCCAATCCACGCGATATCGATGAACCGCTGGTCGATGCTTACCTGGCGCGCCGCGCGCTGGACTATCTCGTCGGCTTCACGCTTTCGCCCGTTCTATGGCGCAAGCTGCCCGGCGCGCGCTCGGCGGGGCGTGTCCAATCGGTGGCGCTGCGTCTCGTCGCGGATCGCGAATCCGAGATCGAGCGCTTTATTCGCGAGGAATACTGGAATATCGCGGCATTGTTGAAGACGCCGCGCAATGACAGTTTTACAGCCCGTCTGACTGTCGTTGACGGCAAGAAGCTTGGCAAGCTCGACATCAAGAATGGTGAACAGGCAACAGCCATTCGCACCATGCTGGAAGGCGCCAGCTTCAAGGCGCTTTCTGTCGAAGCAAAGCCGACCAAGCGCAATCCGGGACCGCCATTCACCACGTCGACCCTGCAACAGGCGGCGTCGGGCCAGCTTGGTTTTTCCGCATCGCGGACCATGCAGGTGGCGCAGCGCCTTTATGAAGGCGTCGATATTGGCGGCGAGACGGCCGGCTTGATTACCTATATGCGTACCGACGGTGTGCAGATGGCGCCCGAGGCCATCAATGCAGCCCGTGACGCCATCGGCAAAAGCTTCGGCGCACAATATGTGCCGGAAAAGCCGCGTTATTATTCCAGCAAGGCCAAGAACGCGCAGGAAGCACACGAGGCCATCCGCCCGACGGATTTCTCGCGCCATCCAAAAGATGTGCGCCGCTATCTCGATGACGACCAGGCGCGGCTCTATGAACTGATCTGGAAGCGCGCCATTGCCAGCCAGATGCAGGCGGCTGACATCGAACGCACCACCGTCGACATTGAGGCGGTCAATGGCGCGCGTTCGGCCATGCTGCGTGCCAACGGCTCCGTCACGAAGTTCGATGGCTTCCTCGCCGCCTATATGGATCACCGCGAGGAAGAGGACGACGATGAGGACAGTGCAAAGCTGCCGGAAATCCGCTCCGGTGAAGCCCTGGCGCGCGAGAAAATCGATGCGACCCAGCATTCGACCGAACCGCCGCCGCGCTATTCGGAAGCTTCACTCATCAAGAAGATGGAAGAACTCGGCATCGGTCGTCCCTCGACCTATGCCGCAACGCTCGCCACGCTTCGCGACCGTGAATATATCACCATCGACAAGCGCAAGCTTATTCCAGAGCCGAAAGGCCGCCTGGTCACGGCTTTCCTCGAAAGTTTCTTCGAGCGCTATGTGGAATATGATTTCACAGCCGATCTTGAAGAAAAGCTCGACCTTATTTCGGACGGCAAGCTTTCGTGGAAAGATGTTCTGCGTGATTTCTGGCGCGACTTCTCCGGTTCGGTCGATGACATCAAGGAACTGCGCGTCACCAATGTCCTCGATGCCCTGAACGAGGAACTGGCGCCGCTGGTCTTTCCGGCTCGGGAAGATGGCAGCGATCCACGTTCATGCCCCACTTGCGGCACCGGCACGCTCTCGCTGAAGCTTGGCAAATACGGCGCATTCGTCGGCTGCTCCAACTATCCGGAGTGCAAATATACGCGCCAGCTGGGCGGCGACGTCAATGGTGAAGCCGCAGCGGCAGACGAGCCCAAATCGCTTGGCAAGGACCCGTTCACCGGCGAGGAAATCACCGCGCGGACCGGTCGTTTCGGCCCCTATGTCCAGCGCGGCGAAGGCAAGGAAGCAAAGCGCGCCAGCCTGCCAAAAGGCTGGACCGTCGACGCGCTCGACCATGAGAAAGCCGTTGCCCTTCTGTCCCTGCCGCGTGACATCGGCCAGCATCCTGAAACCGGCAAGATGATTTCCGCCGGTATTGGACGCTATGGCCCTTATGTCAGCCATGACGGCACTTTCGCCAATCTTGAGAATGCCGAAGAAGTGTTCTCCGTCGGCCTCAACCGCGCCGTGTCCGTTCTGGCCGACAAACAGTCGAAGGGCGGTCGCGGGCGTTCCACACCGGCGGCGCTGGCAACGCTGGGCGACCACCCTGATGGCGGGGCGATTACCGTCCGCGACGGCCGCTACGGGCCTTATGTCAATTGGGGCAAGGTCAATGCGACCTTGCCTAAGGGCAAGGACCCTGCAACTGTCACGCTGGAAGAGGCATTGCAGCTGGTCACAGAAAAGGCCGGATCTTCCAAGAGCAAGAAAGCCCCTGCGCGCAAGGCTTCGGCCAGCACTGAAAAGAAGGCTGCTGCAAAGAAGCCAGCGGCCAAGAAGGCGCCAGCAAAAGCCAAGTCGACAGCCAAATCCAAGGCCGAGGCGGTAGAGGAGTAACAATTGGCACGCCGTTTTTCCAAATCCGATACCGGTCGGTCCGCGCGGACCGAGCGGCGTGCAGCCAAAGCCCAATCGCAGGATACCGCAGCCTTCTTGCCGACGCGCGAAGAGGTCCTCAAATATATTGAGGAGAATCCTGATCGCGCAGGCAAGCGTGAACTGGCGAAAGCTTTCAATATCAAGGGCGATGCGCGGGTCTATCTGAAAGACCTCCTGCGTGAACTCGCCGACGAAGGGCTGGTTGAAAAACGCGCCCGCAAACTATCGCGCCCCGGCGCCCTCCCTGCTGTCACCGTGCTTGATATTACCGGGCGCGACGAAGATGGCGGTTTGCTGGCGCGCCCGTCGGAATGGGATGAAGCCAATTATGGCAAGCCGCCCGTCGTCCTGATCCGCCGCACCCGGCTGAACAAGGCCTCCGAAGGCGGTCCGGCTGTCGGCGTCGGCGACCGTGTTCTGGCAAAAATTTTCCGCAATGAAGATCGCGACGGCGCAGACTATACCGCCCGCGTGATGAAGCGTCTCGAACATCGCACGAATGCGGTGCTTGGCATTGTACGCAAGCTTGGAAATGGCGAATGGCGTCTGGACCCGGTGAACCGGAAGCAGCCGGAAGTTCAGCTTGATCCGGCACAGCTTGAAAATGCCGAGGCTGGCGATCTTGTCGAAGTGGACCTCATTTCCTCTCGGCGTCAGGGATTGCCGCGCGGCAAGGTGCGACAGGTGGTCGGATCGATCGACAGCGAAAAAGCCCTGTCGATGATTGCCATTCACGAACATGAGATTCCGCATGTTTTTCCGGCTGAGGCACTCAGCGAGGCCGAAGCCGCGCAAGCCGCGACGATGGAAGGCCGCGAAGACTGGCGCGATGTTCCGCTTCTAACCATCGATCCGGCCGACGCCAAGGATCATGACGATGCGGTCTATGCCGAGCCGGACAAGGACCCCGAAAATCCGGGCGGCCAGATTGTCATCGTGGCGATAGCGGATGTCGCGGCCTATGTCCGCCCTGATTCAGCACTTGATCGCGAAGCGCAGAAGCGCGGCAATTCGGTCTATTTCCCGGATCGGGTCGTGCCTATGCTTCCCGAGCGGATTTCAAACAATCTTTGTTCGCTGCGCGAGCTGGAAGATCGCCCCGCCCTTGCCGTCCGCATGGTTTTTGCTGCCGACGGACGCAAGAAGTCGCACAAATTTCATCGCATCATGATGAAATCGGCGGCAAAACTCAGCTATTCGCAGGCACAGGCTGCCATTGACGGCGCGCCGGACGAAAAGACCGCGCCCATTCTCGACAGTATCCTGAAGCCGCTTTGGAACGCCTATGCCGTGTTGAAGCGGGGCCGCGATGCCCGCGAACCGCTGGAACTCGACCTGCCGGAAAAGAAAATCCTGCTCACGCCCGATGGCAAGGTGGACAAGGTCATCGTCCCCGAACGGCTCGATGCCCACAAGCTCATCGAAGAATTCATGATTCAGGCCAATGTGGCCGCTGCCGAAACACTGGAAACGCGCCACCAGCCGCTCATTTTCCGCATTCACGATGCGCCAGCGCTTGCCAAGCAGGAAACCCTGCGTGAATTCCTGCGCACGCTTGATTTGAACCTTGCCAAGGGCGCTGAACTGCAGCCGGCACAATTCAACCGGATTCTCGAAGCCGTGGAAGGCTCCGATCACCAGGAACTGGTCAATCAGGTCGTGCTGCGCACGCAGAGCCAGGCCGAATACAGCCCCGATAATATCGGTCATTTCGGCCTGCATTTGCGTCGCTATGCACATTTTACCTCGCCAATCCGCCGTTACGCCGATCTCATCGTTCACCGTGCTCTGATAAAGGCCCTCAACCTCGGAAAGGACGGCCTGACCACGGAGGAGGAAGCGCATCTTGAGGAAATCTCCGCGCTGATTTCCTCCACCGAGCGTCGCGCCATGCTGGCCGAGCGTGAAACCGTGGACCGGCTCATCGCACATTTCCTCGCCGCGCATCTGGGCGACGAATATGAGGGGCGCGTTACGGGCGTCACGCGGGCAGGCCTTTTCGTGAATCTTGCGACATATGGCGCGGATGGGCTGGTGCCCATTTCAACTTTGGGTCATGAATACTATTTATATGACGAAGCGAACCACGCGATTGCCGGGGAACGGAGCGGCAAAGGCTTCCGGCTTGGTGATACGGTGACGGTTCGGCTCGTGGAAGCGCTCCCCGTTGCGGGTGCGCTTCGTTTTGAGATGGTTTCGGAACCGCATCCCTTGCCCATGTCGACCCGTTCGCATCACAAGGCAACGCGGACGATGCGGGGACGAAGGGGTAAACCGGCGGGTATTCCGCGTCAGAAGAGAAGAGGTCGCTGATGAGCACGCTTGAGGCCAATTCCGCGCAGAATGTGCAGATTTTCGGTGGCGAAAATCCGAAAGCCGCCCACCCCAAGCGCGCTTTGGGTGAAGCCGTGTGGCGTGGCTTTCGCGGGCGCTGCCCGCATTGCGGCGAGGGAAAGCTGTTCCGGGCGTTTGTGAAGCCGGTGGCGCAATGTTCCGTTTGCGGAGAAGACTATACAGAACAGCGTGCCGACGATCTTCCCGCCTATCTTACCATTTTGGTCGTGGGACACGTGGTCGTTGGCGCCTTCATGGGCGTGGAGGCAACGACCAATCTGCCCCTGTGGGCGCATATGGCCATCTGGGGCCCTTTGACCGTGATCTTGTCCCTGCTCCTCCTGCAACCGCTAAAGGGTGCTACGATCGGCCTGCAATGGGCGCTTTACATGCATGGCTTCGGGGGCAAGGGCGAAGGTGAATATGGCGACGTGACCTGAGGGTCATCGTGATTGCCATGAATACGCTTCCATCCTCTCCAGCCAAAGCGGCCAAACCCTTGCGGCCACGCGACGCCGCATCCCTGTTGCTTGTCGACAGATCGGGCAGCAAGCCGCGCATTCTCATGGGCAGACGCCATGCCAGCCTTGCCTTCATGCCGGGAAAGTTCGTGTTTCCTGGCGGACGGGCAGATCCCGTCGACGGCGCTGTCGCCGCAGCAGCCGAATTGAATAACAGCGATGTCGTCAAATTGCTTGCGGGCATGGGGTCTCGTGCATCGATGCGCCGCGCGCGCGCGCTCGGCCTTTGCGCCATTCGCGAAACCTTCGAAGAAACAGGACTTCGCATCGGGCATTCAGGCTCAACGCCGGTTCGGCCCCCCCTGCATCGCGACTGGTCGGCATTTTTCGACAATGGCACGGTACCGGCGCTGGACAGTCTGCGTTATTTTGCCCGTGCGGTGACGCCGCCGGATAATGTCCGCCGTTTCGATACGCGCTTTTTTATCGCATTTCGCGATCACATACCTGAACTTGACCGGCAGCCGCTCGTTCCCAGTGGTGAGTTGGAGGATCTGGACTGGGTTTCCATCGAACAGATCGATAAACTCGACGTCGCCCATATTACCCAGGCGATCCTGAAGGAAGCCCGTGCGCTGCTGACGGACGCCGAAGCCGAACTGCCCGCCACCTTGCCGGTGGTGCAATATAGCAAGCGGCATGGCCGCTTTGTCCGCGAAGTGATCTGAACCCGATGAATAAAGAAATCCAACCTGCCGATCTTGTCCCGCAAGAACCAGGCGGCGGGCCGGCACAGGGCCAGATGCACTGGCGTTCGCTGGCTGCGGCCATCGCCACCATCAGCGCGGTCGGGGCAGCGATCGGCCTGGGCATTCCGCTGTTGAGCGTTCTCCTGGAAAGCCGCGGTCACTCCGCAAGCCTGATCGGTGCCAATACCGCCGTTGCGGGGCTGGCTTCCATCGTTGCGGCTCCGCTTGCCGCGCCCATCGCCGCACGGCTGGGCGTGGTCAAGGCAATTTTTCTCATGCTCCTGATCGGAAGTGTCGCCTTTCTCGGCTTTCACTTCTTTCAACCGCTCTGGGCATGGTTTGCGCTGCGCATCGTCCTGCATTTCGCGCTGACAGTGCTTTTCGTTCTGTCCGAATACTGGATCAATGCCTCTGCGCCGCCTGAAAAACGCGGCCTGGTGCTTGGTATCTACTCGACATCCCTATCGTTGGGTTTTGCCCTCGGCCCCTGGCTGTTTTCGAAGATCGGAAGCACCGGCGGACTGCCTTTCTATGTAGGCTTCGCAATCATCATGGTTGCCCTCATACCCGTGACAATCGCATGGCGTGACAGTCCCGACTTCGAGGAGGGCGAACACGTCCCATTCCTGCCCTTTATCTTCGCCGTCCCAACCGCAACCATGGCCGTCTTCGTTTTCGGCGCCGTCGAAACCGGCGGTTTTGCCCTCTTTCCGGTCTTCGGTGCGCGTATCGGTTATCCTGAAGCCGATGCGGCCCTGCTGCTGACGATGATCGGGCTTGGCAATGTGCTGATGCAGATTCCGCTTGGTATTGTCAGCGATCGTATTTCGGATCGCCGCAAGCTTCTGCTTTTCTGCGCCACCACAGGCCTGATCGGCATGATCGCCCTGCCTTATCTCATGCAGCACTGGTATCTCATGGCGGCTATCCTGTTCCTGTGGGGCGGCGTCGTGGCAGGCCTCTACACGATCGGCCTTGCACATCTGGGTTCGGAACTGACGGGGCGCGAACTGGCATCAGCCAATGCCGCCTTCGTGTTCTGCTATGCCATCGGCATGCTGGCCGGACCGCAGGCGGTCGGCGTCGGCATGGACATGATGGGGCCAAAGGGATTCCCGATGACGCTTGGGGCATTTTTTGCGGCATATGCACTCTTTGCAGCAGGAAGGCTGCTTTTGCGGAAGAAGCGGGCTTGACTTTTCGCTGCCAATACGTAGTGTCGCGCCAAATTTCCGCTGCCGGATGAGATTGCCGGAATCGCTGGAGGTTTCCATCCATTGAGCATGATCCCGAAGATTGGGAACCGATTTTCGGTAAGGTCATGCTCCGGCAAAGATACAGAGCAGGTAATTCGATATGGCCAAGGCTACGACGATCAAGATCAAGCTTTTGTCGACCGCTGACACCGGCTTCTTCTACGTAACGAAGAAGAACAGCCGCACGATGACGGAAAAGATGACAAAGACCAAGTACGACCCGATTGCGCGCAAGCACGTCGAGTTCAAGGAAACGAAGATCAAGTAATTCGTTTCCGGTCGTCATCGACAAGACGATCGAAATCAAAGCCGTCTCGAAAGAGACGGCTTTTTGCTTTCTATGCATCATCCCTGCGGTCAGGCGGCAGATGAGACGATGCGGTTGCGGCCAGCTTTCTTGGCCTGATGCAGTGCGCTATCCATTCTCGCGAAAAGAGCATCGGCGCTGTCTCCGGCGAGCCGCAGCCCGGCGATCCCCATGCTCATGGTCAGAGCGACCTTGTGCCTGCCGTTGGCGATCGAAAAAGGGACATCCGACACGGCAGCCCGGATGCGCTCGGCAACAGCCCGCGCAACGTCCAGATCGCTGTCCGGAAGGACGACGACGAATTCCCCTCCCCCATGACGGCAGATGAGGTCCATCCCGCGAATGTTCCGGCGCAGGCGTGTCGCAAATTCGCGCAGCACCTCGTCACCTGCATCGTGCCCGTATTGATCGTTGATCCGCTTGAAGTGGTCGAAATCGAGCATGATGACGGACAAAGGCCGTCCACGCCCCACGGCCCGTTCCAGAAGCACGGCTATGTGGGTATCGAGATAGCGGCGGTTATGCAGTCCCGTGAGACTGTCCGTCACGGTCATGGTGATTGTGCGGTTCAGGCTCTGCCGCAGCAGATCATTATAGCACTTCCGCTTGATCTGGGTGCGCAGACGCGCAAAAAGCTCCAGCTTCTCAAGCGGGCGCATCAGATAATCATTCACGCCAAGCTCAAGCGCGCGCACCACCAGCCCCCCCTCATCCTCTCGCACGACGAGGATGATCGGCACCAGCCGCGTGCGTTCGATCGTACGCAGCTGCGAACAAAGACGAAGCGGATCATAATAGGTAAAATTGGCTGATACGACGATGCTGTCATAATCCGTCTCAATCGCCCGGATCAAGGCCGTATTGGCGTCACTGGCCACATCGACGCGATAGGTCTCTCCCAGAACAAGGCGCAGGCGTGCTGCCGCCAGTTCATCCTCATCGACAATCAGAATGCGGGCGACCTCATCCTCATTGGCATAAGTCCCGCCCATCTTGCTCGCCAGCAGCGTTTCCACCTCCGTATCGGCAACGGTGCCGGTTCGCTGAAAAAGCTCGTCAGACACCAGTTTCAGCCGTGCGAGGCTCTTCACACGCGACATAAGCTGAAGATCACTGACGGGCTTCGACAGGAAATCGTCGGCCCCGGCTTCCAGGCCGCAAATCTTGTCCTGCGGAGCATCAAGCGAAGTAACCATCACAACCGGAATATTGGACGTCCGTGGGTCATCCTTCAACCGGCGGCACACTTCAAAACCGTCCATGTCCGGCATCAATATATCGAGGAGCACGACGTCAATCTGCCCCCCCAGACATATCTCTATCGCGTCGCGGCCATTATAGGCCGTAACGACCTCATAATATTCCGAGAGCAGCCTTGCCTCGAGGAGCTTTACATTGGAATCCACATCGTCAACGACGAGAATTCGTGCAGTCATGATGCTCCTCGTTCCAATTTCCGCTTAAGCGTCGCCCAGATAGGATTTGATTGTCTCTATGAAACGCGGCACCGATATCGGCTTGGAAATATAGGCTTCACAGCCCCCCTGCCGAATACGTTCCTCGTCACCCTTCATGGCAAATGCCGTCACGGCGATTACCGGAATGTGCCTTAACCCATCGTCGTCCTTCAGCCATTTCGTGACTTCCAGCCCCGACACTTCGGGCAGCTGAATGTCCATCAGAATGAGGTCGGGCCGATGTTCACGCGCAAGGTCCAGCGCCTCAAGCCCATTTCTCGTCCGGATGGTCTCATATCCGCTGGCTTCGATAAGATCGCGAAACAGCTTCATATTGAGCTCGTTGTCTTCGACGATCATCACGCTTTTCGGCATCGAAAATTCCTTGCTCTTCCCACCCGCAGCAACCCGGCATTCACGCAATTTTTCTGTTCGCCAGAAAGTCCCCATTTTTTAGACTGCGCGCAGTTTAACCTCATTTCATTGATGAAAGGCAAATAATTCCGTTGTTCCCCGGCAGGGCGACAGTTACACATTCGGTGAAGCAATGAAAAGGCGGAGAAACCACATGAAAACGCTGATGAGCCAGGCGGATGCGGAAGCGATCGCTATCGAGGCGTTGGGGTGGCTGGCGCAGGATAAGGATCTTTTGCCTCGCTTTCTCGCTTTGACGGGCATAGAGGCTGCGTCGATCCGACAGGCCGCGCGTGAACCCGGCTTTCTCGCCGGCGTCCTGCAATTTTTCCTGGCCCATGAACCGACATTGCTGCGCTACTGCGAGGATGCGGGCCGTGATCCGTTCACAATCGAGAAAGCTCTGGCGTATCTGCCGGGCGGGCTGAACCAGCACCTTTAATTCGATATCTGGACCGATGATGGTAAAAAGCCCGGCGTGCCGGGCTTTCTGTTGACTATTCAGCAGCTGGACTTGCCGTTGCGGCCGCCGCTTCATTTGAAACGGACAACACGTTCAGCTCATGCTGCTTGCCGTCGCGCGCCGTCCAGGACATCGACTGGCCGGGCGCAAGGCCGATCAGCGCCGTACCGATAGGCGTCAGAATTGAAATCTTGCCCAGCGCAATATCCGCCTCGCCCGGATATACAAGCGTCACCCGTCGCTCCTGCCCGTCATTGGAGCGAAACTCCACGGTCGAGCCCATGTGAATGACGTTCTGCGGCAAGCGCTTTGCAGGAACGACTTTTGCGCGGTCGAGTTCAACCATCAATTCCTCGGCGATCTCTTCGAGACGTTCCGAAACATTGGTGGCCAGTCCCATCAGGCGTTCATAGTCGATTTCGCTGACAACGATATTGGGCTTCTTGCGATTCTTTCCGCTCATGGCGTGTGCTCACTGCTGTTAAAAGAAATAAGTCTCCGTGCGGTCTGGCACGAAGCTGCTCAGATTGATTTTGGTGAAAGCGCTTGTTTGAAATCCGCTGTTGGACAAGCGGCGTACCGTCCCCCGGAGTTCCCCTGCGCCAGGCAGAACTCGAGGGTAGCTATCCCGTGATCGGATGGACCCGATGAAGTATGGACGCGAAACGGTTGTTCATAATGCTAAACTTGGTGATATTCCCGGTAATGTCAAGTGTAAGACCAACCAGCATTCCATATCCCGGTGGCGCTTCATCCTTTCAATGCTATAAAAGGATGTTCCTTTTATGTTCATCAGACGGTTCGTCCTCATGGCTGACACCACTGCGCCCTACAGTCCTGAAAAAGGTGTATGCCGCGACTGCCTTTCGCCGCAGAAATCCGACACTGTCAGGCGCTGCCATGCGTGCGGCAGTCCTCGCCTTCTTCGCCACAAAGAGCTTTACAGGCTGTCGCTCGCCCATATCGATTGCGATGCTTTTTACGCTTCCGTAGAAAAACGCGACAATCCCGAACTGCGGGACAAGCCGCTCATCATCGGCGGCGGAAAGCGCGGCGTTGTATCGACCGCCTGCTATCTTGCGCGCATTCACGGCGTGCGGTCTGCAATGCCCATGTTCAAAGCGCTTGAAGCCTGTCCTGACGCTGTCGTCATCAAGCCGAATATGGAAAAATATGTTCGCGTCGGTCGGGAAATACGGCAGATGATGCGCGATCTGACGCCGCTCGTCGAGCCGCTGTCCATCGATGAAGCTTTTCTGGATCTAAGCGGCACAGACCGCCTGCACAAGGCGCCTCCTGCCATCGTCCTCGCCCGCTTCGCCAAGCGCGTCGAGGATGAAATCGGCATCTCGGCTTCCATAGGGCTCTCCTATTGCAAATTTCTAGCCAAAGTTGCATCGGATATCGAAAAACCGCGCGGGTTTTCCGTCATTGGCGAAGCGGAGGCACTGACCTTTCTGCGAAACCGCCCCGTAAGCACGATCTGGGGGGTGGGAAAAGCCTTTGCAGCCAGGCTGGAGAGCGACGGCATTCGTTCTATCGGCCAGTTGCAGACGATGGACGAATCCGCGCTGATGAAGGCCTATGGCACGATGGGGCAGCGTCTCTACCGCCTGTCCCGAGGACAGGACAGCCGCAAGGTCGAGCCGGACCACGACATGAAAAGCGTCTCGGCAGAGACAACCTTCAATCATGACCTGTCGGAGGCGGATGATCTCATTCCGATTCTTCGCGCGCTGGCTGAAAAGGTCTCGCGACGACTGAAAGCGGGAGAAATCGCCGGACGCACAGTCGTCCTGAAGCTTAAAACACATGATTTCAAATCGCGAACGCGCAATCGTCAGCTTTCGGACCCGACCCAGCTTGCCGACAGAATCTTTCGCCACGGCTTGCAGCTGCTTGAAAAGGAACTGGATGGAACCCGGTTTCGGTTGCTTGGAATTGGAGTTAGCGAACTTTCTTCAGGTGATCGGGCTGATCAGCCCGACCTCGTGGATACGCAAGCGACAAAACGCGCCGTCGCCGAAAATGCCATCGACCGGCTCCGAAACAAGTTTGGATCAAGCGTGGTCGAAACGGGCTATACTTTCTCCAAAGGCCACCTCGCACGCCCTCAAATGCCGCCGGACCGGGATGACCAGCCTTGAATCTGGAAGATATGAATAAACCTCTGTAGAAATTTTCTACATTTGCCTCTAACAGCTTGACGAGTCCGGTCTGTATCAATATTGGAACGACCCAAGGCGCTGCCAACTGATTTGGCAAGGGCTTTACGGAAGGCCTCGTGGCGGAGTGGTTACGCAGAGGACTGCAAATCCTTGCACCCCGGTTCGATTCCGGGCGAGGCCTCCAAATTTTCCTCCCTGATAACAATAGCTTGCAGACCCTCGCGATAGGTTACACGTGGCGTTTCCTGATACGTCTCGCTGCAAACTGATTTCAATCATTTGCAACTGGTCGCAGCAACGTCGGACGCCCGCTTTTCTCCAGAACTGGCATAGCTTGCAACGAAACAGTTCCACATTGTTATCGGTACAAACAAGCGCAACAACCTATCAGATCATTTGAATAAGTACGTGTACGCCGGCGGCCAGCACAAAGGCTGCTGCGAATCCGGATTCGAGACGAAAATACCAAGGCATTGCTCAGTCTCCGCTTATGGTTAACAGATAGCTAACCAACGCGTGACGAACGATTTGGTTCGAAATCTATCAGCCGGAATCGAATCCGTCTGGAGCACTTGCAATGGCGTGACAAACATATGGGCCGCCGCTCCATCGCTTCACTTTTGAAGCTCAGCCACAATATTGGGCAGGAAGGCGTTCAAATCACCGACACCGACCATCACTTTACACAGAGCTATGCTCCGTGGACATCGGACACAAACTATATTGGAAGAAAGCAAACTTCAGAAAATGAAGTGGCTCCCCGGGCCGGATTCGAACCAGCGACCAACCGGTTAACAGCCGGTTGCTCTACCGCTGAGCTACCGGGGAACAGGTGCTCGCTGCGTCAGCGAGGTGGCGTATAGCAAAAGGATTTCCCGTTTGCAAAGGGCTAAATCCATTTTTTTTCATCTTTTTGCATTATGCCCTCGAAACCCTATATTCTCTGGGAGGTTTTCCTCCTGTGAAATGTAACATATCAGCCTGAGAGTTGCCCCTTTGAGCGATCAATATACCGAAACACCCCGAAAAAAAGGCATCCTGATTCTCGGTCGGCGAATCCCGATGCCGCAATCGGTCATGATGCGTCGCATGTTGGGCGGCGGCCTGGTTGTCGGTGGCTCGCTGGGCTTTCTTCCGATTCTCGGTTTCTGGATGCTTCCACTCGGTTTCATTGTTCTGTCTCACGATTCGCATCGCGTTCGCCGCTGGCGTCGCAGGAGCGAAATTCACATCTGGCGGAAATGGCTTAAGCGTGGTTCGACATCAGACAGTGACTGAAAGCCGCGTGATTATGATGGGCGCCCACTGCGGCGGCGAATCTCTTTCGGTGTAAGGCCCCGATATTTTCTAAATGCCGTTGTAAGATGGCTCTGGCTTGAAAAGCCCAACCGGGCAGCAATTTCCCCGATTGGTATCTGCGTATCGCGCAGGCACGCTTCCGCCTCATCCAAACGGAGTTTGATGACATATTGATGCGGGGTCAGCCCAAAGCTCGCTTTAAAGCAGGTCGTGAAATGTCCCGATGAAATGCCGAGCAAGGCAGCCATGTCCGGCACGGATATCTGCCCCTGGAAATTCTCTTTCAGGTAAGCTTCAATTTGTCGACTGGCCTGGCTGCTTAGTCCTTCTTCGGCGTTTGCCCGCGCGCGCAGATCATCGCCGCCGCGTGCAAGTCGAAGCACAAGGGCCTGATAAAGCGCAGCCAGATAAACATCGTCGGCATGCGCCTCTTCCCGAAATTCGCTCCAGATCAACTGGCCGATTTGCAGACAATGCCTGCAAACGAAACTTGCCAAATTCGCAGATGGGCCAGCATTTCCCGTCAACACGCTATAGAAATCATGTCGATCAAGGTCGTGTTCTCCCATATGAACAATCAAAATATCGACCGGCTCCGGCCAGTTTATGGATAAATCCGTCAGTTTCGACGCGAGAAATACTGTGCCAGCCGGGCAGTCATAGCCCGCAATATCGTCCGAAAAGGATGACCGCCCTAGATTGTATACCTTCTTCAAAAGTATGATCGCGACATAATCCTTGGACGCGTAACCTGTCCACCCGATCTCAGTTATCCCTCCTCCCTGTTGCAGCCCGGAGCGGGCGGCCAAACTGAAACTATTGGTCGGGCTCAATCGATAACGGCCTGCGAAACTTATATCATTCAATAGAATTGCGCTCATTTTCACTCCGTCCATCACAGCTGGCGATCGCGTCAGAAAAGGGTGCGAAAAGGTAGCGCCCCACACCCAAATTCCCCTTATGGTTGTATATATGAACGTGAATCAACCGAACGCAAGATTGCATAGCTTTTATACAATTGCAATTTTTACGTGTATATATACACACCAACAAACTGCGTGGCCGGCGACATTTGCAAATGACTTGCAATAGCGCTTGTACTGCTCCCGCTTTTCAACTATGCAATTGCGAATTATTAGCAACAAGGAGTTGGGTATGCTGCTGCGTCATCTTCTGCATGTCACGAATGCGGGCCTGCTGTGTGGTTCGCTTTTATGGGCAATGACGGGAACCGCCCTCGCGGAGAAGTTCAAGGCCGTCACGACATTCACCGTTATCGCCGATATTGCGCAGAATGTTGCAGGCGATGCGGCGACCGTTGAGTCGATCACGAAACCGGGTGCCGAAATTCATAATTATCAGCCAACGCCAGGAGACCTGATCAAGGCGCAGGATGCGAAACTGGTTCTCTGGAATGGTCTTGGACTGGAACTCTGGTTTGAAAAATTCTTTTCGCGCCTCAAGAATGTCCCGAGTGCTGTGGTTTCCAACGGCGTTGAACCGATCGATATCAGCGAGGGCCCCTATAGCGGCAAGCCCAATCCACATGCCTGGATGTCCCCAGACGCGGCGCTGATCTATGTCGATAATATTCGCGATGCCTTTGTCAAAAACGACCCGGAAAATGCCGAGATCTACAAGGCCAATGCCGAGGCATACAAGGCCAGGATCGAGGCGGCGATCGAACCTATTCGAACCGCGTTGGCGGCGATTCCGGAAGACCGACGCTGGCTCGTTTCAAGTGAAGGCGCGTTTTCATATCTCGCACGCGACTTCGGTTTGCGGGAACTTTATCTCTGGCCGATCAATGCGGACCAGCAGGGCACCCCTCAACAGGTGCGTAAAGTGATTGATGCCGTGCGTAAGAACGGTATTACGGCCGTTTTCTCCGAAAGCACGATCTCCCCTGCCCCAGCCCAGCAGGTAGCCCGAGAAACCGGCGCAAAATATGGCGGGGTTCTCTACGTCGATTCGCTTTCCGAACCCGATGGTCCGGTGCCGACATATATCGATCTCCTCAAAGTCACCTCCGGCACGATCGCTGAAGGGCTCAAGCAATGAATGCCCCCGTGGACTTTCACGACAACATACATCTTACACCGGACAAGAGGGCGAGCGAAGGTATCCGCGTCGAGAACGCAACCGTTACCTATCGAAACGGCCACACGGCTTTGCATCATGCAAATTTTGCCCTCCCGACCGGAACGATCACGGCACTTGTCGGCGTCAACGGGTCCGGCAAGTCGACGCTGTTCAAGGCAATTATGGGATTCGTGAAACTCGCCAAGGGCGAAATATCCATCCTTGGTATGCCGGTCGAAACCGCATTGAAGAACAATCTCGTAGCTTATGTGCCGCAAAGCGAGGATGTGGATTGGAATTTCCCCGTTCTCGTCGAAGATGTTGTCATGATGGGCCGCTACGGCCACATGGGCATGATGCGTATTCCGCGCCGCGCCGACAAGGACGCCGTAGACAAAGCGCTTGCCCGTGTGAATATGCTCGAGTTTCGCCACCGTCAGATCGGTGAACTTTCGGGAGGGCAGAAGAAACGGGTATTTCTCGCCCGAGCGCTCGCACAGGATGGCCGCGTCATTCTTCTTGACGAGCCCTTCACCGGCGTAGATGTAAAAACCGAGGAAGCAATCATCATTCTCCTTCGAAGCTTGCGCGATGAGGGGCGCGTCATGCTGGTTTCCACACACAATCTCGGCAGCGTCCCGGAGTTTTGCGACCGAACGGTGCTGTTGAAACGAACGGTGCTGGGATATGGGCTGACCGCCGAAGTCTTCACCCAGGCAAATCTTGAAAGAACTTTTGGCGGCGCGCTGCGTCATCTTGCGCTTGGCGAGGCTGACGGTTCGGGACGGGCTGCGGTCAGCGTCATAACGGACGACGAACGGCCATTCGTCGTTTATGAGAACGGCAACTCCCCGGCCAGAAAAGGGAGCCAACGACAATGACGGTACTGCTTGAGCCGTTCAGCTATAATTACATGCTGAATGCGATGTGGGTTTCGGCATTGGTCGGCGGTGTCTGCGCCTTCCTGTCGGCATATCTCATGCTGAAAGGCTGGTCGCTCATCGGCGACGCGCTTTCCCATTCCATCGTACCGGGCGTGGCGGGTGCTTATATGCTAGGCCTGCCCTTTTCCATCGGTGCATTCTTTTCAGGCGGGCTCGCGGCCGCAGCGATGCTCTTTTTCAACCAGCGCACGAAATTGAAGGAAGATGCGATCATAGGCCTGATCTTCTCGTCGTTCTTCGGACTTGGCCTGTTTATGATCTCGCTCAGGCCGACGGCGGTGAGCATTCAAACCATTGTTCTGGGAAATATTCTCGCCATCACGCCGGGAGATACCTTACAGCTGTTGATTATTGGCGTCGTATCCCTGTCACTGCTTCTCTTGAAGTGGAAAGACCTGATGGTCGTGTTTTTCGATGAAAACCACGCGCGTTCGATCGGTCTCAAGCCCAACCGGCTGAAGATCATGTTCTTCACGCTCTTGTCGGCATCGACTGTCGCCGCCATGCAAACCGTCGGGGCATTTCTGGTCATCTGTATGGTGGTGACGCCCGGCGCAACCGCCTATCTGCTAACCGACCGCTTTGCGCGGCTGCTCTGGATTGCCGTGGCCATCGGCTCCATCACAAGCTTCACCGGCGCCTATATAAGCTATTTTCTTGACGGCGCGACCGGAGGCATCATCGTCGTGCTCCAGACACTGGTTTTCCTGGGTGTATTTTTGCTTGCTCCAAAACATGGCATGCTGGCCGCACGCCGCAAAGCGGCTTTAGCTCTCACGGAGACGCCGCAATGAGTCTTTTTGAAATGCTGGCGTCGCCCTTTCAATTCGAATTCATGCGATATGCACTGGCCATTTCCGTGCTTATCGCGGTTCCGACGGCATTGCTATCGTGTTTTCTGGTGCTCAAAGGCTGGTCACTGATGGGCGATGCGATCAGCCATGCCGTTCTTCCCGGCGTGGTTGTCGCTTATATCATAGGGATACCTTTCGGCATCGGAGCCTTCGTTGCAGGCATGGCCTGCGCTCTTGCGACCGGCTATCTCACCGAAAACAGCCGCATCAAGCAGGATACGGTGATGGGCATCGTCTTTTCCGGCATGTTCGGGCTCGGCCTCGTTCTCTATGTCGCCATCCGCTCCACAGTGCATCTCGATCATATCCTGTTCGGAGACATGCTCGGCATAACAGTATCTGATCTGATCGAGACGGCCATTATCGCTGCGTTGACCGCCGGTATTCTGATCGTCAAGTGGCGCGACTTCATGCTGCACGCTTTCGACCCTGCACAGGCGAGAGCGGTCGGCCTGCCGGTTCGTCTGCTGCACTATGGCCTGCTTTGTCTGATATCGCTCACAATCGTGGGGGTCTTGAAAGCCGTCGGCATCATTCTGGCCATAGCCATGCTGATCGCGCCGGGCGTTATTGCTTTTTTGCTTACGCGCAAGTTCGGCACCATGATGCTGCTTGCGGTGGCAATCGCCGTGACGGCATCCTTCTTGGGCGTTTATCTGTCATTCTTCATCGATAGCGCCCCTGCGCCAACCATCGTTCTGTTGATGACAGTGATGTTCCTCATCGCCTTTATCAACGCCTCGCGGTGCAACGCACGGTTGGAAGAACCTTTGGAGGACGTCTGACCTCACCCAATGACACGCCACGCTTCCATGCTCCCCTCTGGAGCCGCCCGTGTTGCCGTGGACAGCTTTGCGAAGCTGTCCACGTTACCCAATCGATTGGAAAACCCAATTAATTCATAAAATTATTAGAGAGGGCGCGGATACTGCCGATAGACCTTCTCAATATCAGCCAGAACATCGTCCGTAAGCTTGACCTGATGCGCCGCAATATCGACCTTCAATTGATCCACGGATGTCGCGCCGATGATAGCCGAAGTCATGAACGGACGTGTCAACGCAAAGGCAATCGCCATCTGGGCAATGTCCAGACCGTGCTTCTTCGCGACATCGATATAGGCGCGAATTGCGGGCTCCGCGTGAACATTGTTGCGCCAGATGCCGCCTTCCGAAATCGCCGCCCGAGACCCCGCGGGCAGCTTTCCGTCCAGATATTTCCCCGTCAGCACACCGGCTGCGAGCGTCGAATAGGCAAGCAGTCCAACATCTTCGCAGAGCGCCAGTTCCGCCATGTCGAAATCGAACTGGCGTTGCAGAAGACCATATTCGTTCTGGATCGAGGCGACCCGCGGCAGGCCATGCTGCTCGGCCAGACGAAGCCATTGCATGGTTCCCCAGGCCGTTTCATTCGAAAGCCCGATATGTCTGATCTTGCCGTCCCGAACCATATCCCCCAACCCCAGCAGAACGTCATGCATCTGTCGGGTTTCCGCCGGTCCTTCTGTCTTTGAGGGATCGAAACTCCAGCTTTGGCCGAAATGGTAATGGGCGCGCATCGGCCAATGGACCTGATAGAGATCGATATAGTCCGTCTGAAGCCGTTTCAGGCTATTTTCCACCGCCTCGCGAACGCTGGCACGGCTTGGTCTGGCGCCATCCCTGATCCACTTCTGTCTGCCGCCGCCGGCGATCTTGCTTGCCAGGATGATCTTGTCGCGTTTCCCGGACCTTCTGAGCCAGCTTCCGATGTAAGTCTCTGTCTTGCCGTAGCTTTCCGGGCTCATTGGAATGGCGTAGCCCTCAGCCGTATCGACGAAGTTGATACCTGCATCCAACGCGATGTCGAGCTGTTCGTGCGCGTCGGACTCGGTATTCTGCACGCCCCAGGTCATGGTGCCGAGGCAGATTTCAGTGACAGTAAGGCCGGTACGGCCTAGAGGCTTCATTTTCACGAGGATTTTCCGGATCAATTGTTCGCGATAGCGCGATAGGAGAATGGGGCCAATTGATAACCCTGCTTCCCTACGGCTGACAAGTCTGTCACGATTTTTTAGAACAACCGAGAGCATTTCCAGCAAAAGCGTGAAACGGTTTTGCGTAGAATAATGTGATAAAATAAATAGTTAGATTGATTCCGGCGATTCCATTTAAACCGGAACCGCTCTAAAGAAATCGTTCTGCCGAATAGGGCTTCGGATCGACAAAGGGCTCATCTCCGACGAGCATCTCGGCAAGCAGGCGCCCCGTCGCAGGCCCAAGCGTCAAGCCATGATGAGCATGGCCGAAATTGAACCATAGGCCTTTATGTTTCGGCGCAGCGCCAATGACCGGGCGCATATCCGGCAGGCAGGGACGCAGCCCAAGCCAGGGCGTCGTTTCAATCGCTTTTCCCAATTGAGGCACCAGCTTGCGCGCGATTTTCTCGTCTTTCGTGAGCTGAATACGATTGGCGGGTGCATCTGGCGAAGCGAATTCTATGCCCGTCGACAGCCGTACCCCCTGCACCATGGGGGCAAGAACATAACCGGCCTCTTCATCCACCACCGTATGACCGAGCCGTGAGCCGTCCTTCATCTCGAAATGAAGGTGATGGCCGCGCTTGATGCCAAGCGGGATTGGGTATCCGAATTTCCTGAAAACAAGGCCGGATTGCGGACCTAGCGCCACGACGATATCGCGCGCATGGACAATCCCCTCCTCCGTCGTCACCTGCCAGCCGCTTTCATTCGGAGTGAGGCTTGCAGCATCGCCGTGAACGAAGATGCCGCCGTTCCTGATAAACAAATCAGCGTAGGCTTTGACCAGCCCACCGGGATTCACAACGGTCTTGGGGTCGAGCCAGTGAATGCCGCCTGCCACATCGCCAAGCGACGTCTCACGCTGGCGCAAGGCTGCGGCATCCAGAATGTCATAGGACAATTGGAAACGCTGTAGATCTGGCAAGCGGCGAACCGCGGCATCGAATGCCGAAGATGACCGGAAGACTTCGATCCACCCTTGCGAGCGGATCAATCGTTCACTGCCGGATTGGACGACGAACGCATCATGCTCGCGGACGCTCGCTTCGATCAAAGGCAACATCGCATTCGTGGCAATTTTCAATCGTTCCGGCGATGATTCCCGCCAATATTGAAACAGCCATCGCGCCATTTTAGGGATATAAAACGGGCTATAGCGAACGTCTGAACGACGATTCATGCCGTAGCGCAAGAGCGTCCACAGTCCTTGCGGGAAGGAATAGGGAATGACGCTTGATCGCTCGATCAGACCAGCATTGCCGAAACTGGTGCCATTGCCGGGCTCATTCCTGTCCATGAGGCAGACCGAGCGGCCGCGCGCCTGGAGATGCAGTGCGGTCGATACACCGACAATACCCGCACCCAGAACGATGACATCTTGTTGCTGAACCGGCATTTCGGGCATCCACAAAAGCAGAGAAATAAACGCGCCGATTGCAGCCAGCGCGTTATGGCTTACAGCAAAGAGCCGTATCTTTTACAAGCAATCAATAGATGTCGAAGTCGAAATATTTCTTCACGATCGTGGCATAGGTCCCGTCGTCGCGAATTTTCTTGATTGCCGCGTTGAATTGTTCGCGCAGATCGTCATCACCCTGACGCAGCGCAATCCCCGTATCGGTCCGGGTGCCGGGAATATCACCGATAAGCTTGCAGCAATCCGCGCCGTCGCCCTTGATCCAGTCAGAGATCGGGAATTTGTCGGAAACGACAGCGTCAAGCCGCCCATTTTTCAGGTCTGCATTGGCTTCATCGGCGGTCGGATAGAGCTTAACATCAGCACCCGCCTTGCCATAGACATCCTCCGCATAATTACCCTGCGTCGTTGATCCTTGAGCGCCAACCGATTTTCCCTTGAAAGCTTCGGCATCGAGGGATGTGATCGGACTGTCTTTCGGCACGGCAACGGAAAGCGGCGTGGAATAATATTTGTCGGTGAAGGCAACTTCCTTCTTGCGCTCTTCCGTGATGCTCATGGATGCGATCACTGCATCGAACTTGTTCGACTTGAGGCCCGGAATCATTCCGTCCCAATCGTTGGCGACGATCGTGCATTTGGCTTCCATCGCCTTGCAGAGGGCATTGGCGATATCGACATCAAGCCCCTGCAACGAGCCATCCGCCGCCACGAAATTGAAAGGCGGATAAGCACCTTCGGTTGCGATGCGGATTTCCTTCCATTCCCTGGCCTGCGCCGGCATGGCCGCGATTACGGATGCAAGGCTGGCAAATAGGATCGCTTTCAACATGGTTATTCCCCTTATTGCTTTGTTATCGTTGTCATTGGCAGGAAATTTCCCTGCGCATGGCAGCACCTCATCTTTATGCGCCTGCCATGACTGAAGCACCGGGCGCCCTTCACTGCAAGCAGGTTTTGCAGGCGCCCGGAGCATACTGCGCCACATCAATAGATGTCGAAATCGAAGTACTTCTTGCGGATCGTTTCGTAAGTGCCGTTGTCACGGATTTTCTTGATGGCAGCGTTGAACTGTTCACGCAGATCGTCGTCACCCTTGCGCAGGGCTACTGCGATCTTGGTTTCAGAGCCGGGAATATCGCCAAGGAACTTGCAGCACTCAGCGCCCTGCTTCTTCAGCCAGTCGGCGGCGAGAAACTTGTCGGCAGCAATCGCGTCCAGACGTCCGCTCTCAAGATCGGCATTGGCTTCATCGGCGGTCGGATAGAGCTTCACCTCGGCACCGGCCTTGCCGTAGACATCATCGGCATAGTTGCCCTGCGTGGTGCCGGCCTGCGCGCCGACCGTCTTGCCATCGAAGGCCGACGGATCGAGCGAGGTGATATCCGTGTCCTTCGGTACGACGACCGCAAGCGGGGTCGTGTAATAGCGATCGGTGAAAGCGACCTGCTTTTCGCGCTCCTCGGTGATCGCCATCGATGCAATGACCGCATCGAACTTGTTGGCCTGAAGGCCTGGAATCATACCGTCCCAATCATTGGCGACAATCGTGCACTTGGCTTCCATGGCTTCGCAAAGCGCGTTTGCAATATCGAGATCAAAACCTTCGAGCTTGCCGTCGGGAGACATATAGTTGAATGGAGGATAGGCGCCTTCGCTGGCGATGCGAATTTCCTTCCATTCCTTGGCCTGGACAGGCAAGGCGAGGAAGACAGAGGCCAGACCGGCCAGCAAAACGGATTTCAACATGACATTCCTACTTCTTCAAAGCGCATCCTGAAAATGTGAAGCGATTTTTCGGACGCGCGGATAGAGACATATCGAGCGGACGGATATCCACCCGCCAGTTTGGATCGGCAATGCGCTTAAATCCGATCCTGTTCAATTGCAACTTTGGTCGGACTGACTTGCCGGAAACCAAAATGCAGAAAAGGGCCTGTTGCGCGCAAACGCAACAGGCCCCACAGTCATGCGGCAGGCACTATCAAGCAACCATACGTGCGCAATGGTCTTCCTGTGCGTAGGCCTTGCCAAAGCGGTTCGCGAGGAACGCTTCCAGCGTGATGTCTTCCTGACGGATGAAGCCCTGCTGCGGCAGATCGCCCTTGGCAAGCATGTCGAGCACAGCGCAGATCGCGGAAGCCGTCGTGATCTGAATGCCCGAGCGAACGATCTTGCCAACTTGAGCGGCATAAACCTTGTTCGCATAGGTTTCCTGCACCAGACGGCCGTTCTTCGTGCCGGAAACGGTGACGAAGATCACAACCACGTCCTGAAGCGTTGTCGGAAGCGCGTTTTCGAAAATGTCTTTCAGCACTTCGCGGCGATGACGCAGGCCAAGATCGTTGAGGAGGGCCTTCATCAGCGCGACATGACCCGGATAGCGGATGGTGCGGTAGTTGAGCGTGCGTACCTTGCCTTCCAGCGTTTCGCAAAGCGTGCCGAGACCGCCGGAGGTGTTAAAGGCTTCGTAGGTCACGCCATCGAGCGAAAACTCTTCACGTTCCTCAAGTGCCGGAACCTCGGTCAGTTCGCCATTCACGATGGCTTCGCACGGCTCGATATACTCGTTGATGACGCCGTCGGTGCTCCAGGTCAGATTGTAGTTCAAGGCATTCGAGGGGTACTGCGGCAAGGCGCCCACGCGCATACGCACGCTGTCCAGCTTGTCGAAACGCTTCGCCAGATCATAGGCAACGATGGAGATGAAGCCCGGAGCAAGGCCGCACTGCGGAATGAAAGCCGTTTTGGCTTCCTTTGCCAGTTCCTTGACGCGGCGAGTGCTGGCGACGTCTTCGGTCAGGTCGAGATAGTGAACGCCTGCCTTGGCGGCAGCTTCGGCAATGCGGGTCGTCAGATGGAACGGAGCGGCGCTCAACACGGCAAACTTACCCGCAAGCGCGGCTTCCAGCGCCTTCGCATCTTCAATATCGAGTGCCTGTGTCTTGACCTCGGCACCCGATTCCAGCGCATCGAGCTGCGCCTGGGAGCGATCGACAACGGTGACGGCATATTCGCCCGTCGAAGCGAGAAGATCGGCAATGGTGGCGCCAATTTTGCCTGCGCCGACAACAACGATCTCTTTCATGTAATTTCCCCTTGGAATGCAATTCGGATATGCAAGAATCGCATAGTTCCATGCAAAAAGAAGCATACAAACCGACGATATGACGTTGTTTGTTTATGCATATTGACGTATTCAATATGCATTATGACGACAGAAGCCGATCTCACACTCATCGCCCTCCTTCGCGAAAATGCCCGCGCCTCGACCGCCGACCTTGCAAGGCGTCTCGGGGTGTCCCGAACGACTGTCCAAAGCCGCATTGAAAAGCTTGAAAAGCGCGGGGTTATCGAGGGTTACACAGTGCGAATCGCACCGGAATTCGAGCGCGATCTCGTTCGCGCCCATGTGTTGGTGACTGCCCTGCCCAAACTGGCCCCGAAGGTCGAAACGGCGCTGCGCGGCATGATGGCGGTTCGTTCACTTCATTCCGTCAGCGGGCATTTCGACATGATCGTCGTTGTGGAAGCGCCCTCCATACAGGAACTTGACGCTATTTTGGACCGCATCGGCGCGCTGGAAGGTGTTGAGCGCACAATGTCATCCATCATCCTATCGACACGGATCGATCGTTGATATGACCTTCACAACAGGAAGAGTGCAAGGCGATAAACGATAAAGGATGAAATATAGGCCAGCGCCAGCATATAGAAGAAGGTGAGCCACATCCATCGCGCGCCACCGGCTTCGCGTTTTATGACCGCGAGCGTCGACATGCACTGCGGCGCAAACACGTACCAGGCCAGAAACGACAGTGCCGTCGGAAGCGTCCAGTTGTGCGCCAAAGCCTGCCCGACCTGCAAGGCGGCATCGCCTCCTCCCTGAATGGAGTAAACCGTGCCCAGCGCCGCGACGACCACTTCGCGCGCCGCCATGCCAGGCACCAGCGCGACACTCATTTGCCAGCTGAAGCCGATGGGTGCCAGTAGCGGCTCCAGCAGCCGTCCCAAGGCGGCAGCGGAACTGTAGAAAATGGCCGGTTCGGTCGCATTTACGGGTGCTTCAGGAAAAGACGCCAGAAACCAGATCAAGATTGCCATGAAGAAGATCGTCGTACCGGCGCGATGGAGAAACATCTTGGCGCGCGTCATCAATTCGATCAGCACGCTGCGCAGCCTTGGCAATTTGTAGTCGGGCAATTCGAGCATGAAAGGCGGAGCAGCTTCGTGCCGCCAGAAGAATATCTTCGCGAGAAACGAAACAAGAAGCGCGCTGAGAATTCCGGTCGCATAAAGGCCGAACATGACCAGCCCTTGCAGGCTGAACAGACCCGCCACCCTCTTCGCCGGAATGAAAGCCGCGATAATAAGCGTATAGACGGGAATCCTCGCCGAGCACGTCATCAGCGGCGCAACCAGAATAGTCGTGAGGCGATCCCGCCTGTTATCGATGACGCGCGCGGCCATGATGCCGGGGATGGCGCAGGCAAAACTGGAAAGCAGCGGAATGAAGGCCCGCCCGTGAAGCCCCACGCCGCCCATCAGCCGGTCCATCAGAAACGCCGCCCGCGCCATATAGCCCAGATCCTCCAGCAGGAGAATGAAAAGGAACATGATCAATATCTGCGGCAGGAAAACGATCACGCTGCCGACACCGGCAATGACGCCGTCGACAAGAAAACTTTCGAGCAGCCCCGGCGGCAGATTGTGCTGGATAAGACCAGCCAGCGCATCGAAGCCGCTCGATATCAGATCCATGACAGGCTGGGCCCAGCTGAAGACGGCCTGAAACATGAAAAAGAGCAACAGGAGAAGAGCGGCAATTCCTGCGACCGGATGCAGTAAAACAGCGTCAATTCGATTGGTCATCGTGGACGGTCTGGCGGGGAAACGCACGGCCTGCGCTATCAATCCATCCGCTTGTCGTTGCATGGCGCGCAAATCCGAGGCTGAAGGTTCCCGCCACTTATTGTCACGCGCAGCAAGCCCCCCGTTTTCGGAAAGCTCATCAAGCATTGTCCATAAATCATGCATCTGCGAGCGCCGGACGGCACTGGTACAGACAACAGCTATACCGCCCAGCAAATCCGATAATTTGCCTGCATCGATTTCGATACCACGATGGCGCGCGATATCGATCATATTCAATATCAACGCCAGCGGTTGCCCGGTCTGCTGCAATTCGATGACGAGACGAAGCGCTGCGCGCAGATTGGTGGCATCCGCAATGACCAGAAACATGTCGCAGCGCGCATTCTCCCCCTTGCGGCCGAGGATAACATCGCGCGTGATTTCTTCATCGGGACTGCGGGCCCTGAGAGAATAGGTCCCGGGCAGATCCATAATTTCCAGCGAATGTCCGGCAGGTGTATGCGCAACGCCCGTCTTTCGTTCGACAGTCACCCCCGCATAGTTGCCGACTTTCTGGCGGCTACCCGTCAGTGCGTTGAACAGAGCTGTCTTGCCACAATTCGGCGCGCCAACCAGAGCGAGCCGTCGTATCTTCGGACGACTGGTATTGAGCATCATCGCGACTTTCGTGAACTAAAATGGCCATGGCCTCTTTTCGACGCAGCGCCACGGTCGCCCCGTTTATGCGCACCGCTATCGGGTCGCGGCGGATGGGTCCCTCGTGAAGGATGAAAACGTCCGCCCCCTCGATGAAACCCAACTCAAGCAAACGCCGTTCGATTTCCTCTGGCGGCAGACCAGACGAACCGGCATCGGACTCAATGTGGTGAATAAAGCCTCTGTAGCCGCGTGGAGCAGCACCCAACCGCACAAGCTTCGCTTCATCGACAGGCAAAATATTCCAACTCACGGAAAAAGAATCATTTCATATAGAGGCGCTATTAACTTAACTCAAACAATCAGCATTTAAAATGGCAACAATGCGGGAAGGCCTTGATGCCAGCCTTGTTCAGAAAATCGTTATAAAAATGCATTTTGCGTCTGCCCGTTAGCAATGGCGCAGCCGCCCAGCGATCCAAAACCAGTGCCTGCCTTTTCAGACAGGAACCGATCCGGGCGAAAATGCCCGGATCTGGCCTTCGTTTATTTCAAGCACGTTCCAACGCGATGGCAACCCCCTGCCCGACACCGATACACATCGTGGCAAGCGCATATTTGCCGCCATTGAGTGAAAGTTCGAGCGCGGCCGAGCCTGCAATGCGCGCACCCGACATGCCAAGCGGATGCCCGAGCGCAATCGCGCCGCCGTTCGGATTGACGCGCCTGTCATCGTCGGCAATTCCAAGATCGCGCAGCACCGCAAGCCCCTGCGATGCGAATGCTTCGTTCAGTTCGATCACATCGAAAGCATCCGTTGCGATGCCGGTGCGTGCAGAAAGTTTTTTGGTTGCAGGCGCCGGGCCAAAACCCATGATGCGTGGAGGAACGCCAGCCGTGGCACCGGCAACGATGCGGGCGATTGGCGAAAGACCGTATTTCTTGACGGCTGCTTCGGACGCAATGATAAGCGCTGCCGCACCGTCATTGACGCCGGACGCATTGCCCGCCGTCACGGTGCCGCCCGCGCGGAAGGGCGTAGCCAGCTTCGCCAGCGCTTCCAGGCTGGTAGCGCGCGGATGTTCATCCCTGTCCACGACGACCGGATCACCCTTGCGCTGTGGGATCACAACGGGGACAATTTCCTTTGCCAGACGTCCGTTCGCCTGCGCCGCGGCCGCCTTTTCCTGGCTTCGCAGAGCAAAAGCATCCTGATCCTGCCGCGAGATGTTGAAATCCTCGGCGACATTTTCCCCTGTCTCCGGCATGGAATCCACGCCATATTGCTTTTTCATGAGGGGATTGATGAAACGCCAGCCGATCGTCGTATCGAAGATTTCCGCCTTGCGGGAAAATGCGCTGTCAGCCTTCGGCATGACGAAGGGAGCGCGGCTCATGCTTTCCACACCGCCCGCTATGACGAGGTCCGCCTCACCCGCCTTGATGGCGCGAGCAGCGGTTATGACTGCATCCATACCCGAACCGCAGAGACGGTTGATCGTCGTTCCCGACACTCCAACCGGCAAACCGGCCAGGAGCAGCGACATGCGCGCAACGTTGCGGTTGTCCTCGCCAGCCTGATTGGCCGAACCGAAGATAACGTCGTCAACGGCTTCCCAGTCGACGGAACCGTTACGCTCCATGAGTGCTTTCAGCGGAACGGCGCCGAGATCATCCGCACGAACGGATGAAAGCGCGCCGCCATAGCGACCGATGGGGGTGCGGATGTAATCGCAGATATAGGCTTCATTCATGGCAGGGTCTCACAATTCAGGGACAATAAGATCAGCAACCGGGCCGTCAATGTGGAGCTTCGCGCCGGTCATGGCCTGAAGGTCTTCCAGCGTCATCGCGGCCAATTTTTCGCGCAAGACGAAGCGCCCCTTGTCGACGTCGATGACGGCATGGCTGGTGTAGATGCGGGTGATGCAGGCGACGCCGGTTAGCGGGAAAGTGCACTTTTCAACCAGTTTTGGCTCACCCTTCTTGGTCATGTGCTCCGTGATGACGACAACCTGCTTGGCGCCATGCACGAGGTCCATCGCGCCGCCGACCGCCGGCACGCCCTTGGCCCCCACCCGCCAGTTTGCGAGATCGCCATTCTGGGCGACCTGATAGGCGCCGAGGATCGCGACATCGAGATGCCCGCCACGGACCATTGCGAAGCTGTCGGCATGGTGGAAAAAGGCAGCGCCCGGCTTCAGCGTGACGGCCTTCTTGCCGGCATTGATCAGATCCCAGTCTTCCTCACCTTCGGGCGGCGCCTCGCCGAAATCCAGAATGCCATTCTCCGTATGGAAGATCGCTTCACGACCTTGCGGCTGGTAGCGAGCCACCATTTCGGGAAAGCCGATACCGAGATTAACATAGGCGCCGTCCTGAATATCCTGTGCGGCGCGCCATGCGATCTGGGCGTTGGACAGTTTGATGTCCTCATGAGTGTCGATCATCATGCGTAGGTCACTCCCGCCCGAATGAGCTCTTCTTCCTGCTGTGGATTTGCGACTTCAACGACACTGTCCACGAAGATGCCCGGTGTGATGACGTTTTCCGGCTCGATGCTGCCGAGCGGAACGATTTCAGATACCTGCACGATTGTTCTGGTCGCGGCCATGCACATGAGAGGATTGAAATTGCGCGCAGCCATGCGGTAGGTCAGATTGCCGTGGGCATCGCCAAGATGCGCCTTGATAAGCGCAAAATCCGCTTTGAGCCAGCGCTCCTGCACATAAGGCCGCCCATCGAACTCGGCTATGACCTTGCCTTCCGCAAGCTCGGTCCCGTAAGCCGTCGGTGTGTAGAAGGCCGGAATGCCTGCCCCCCCTGCCCGGATACGTTCAGCCAGCGTTCCCTGCGGCACGAGCTCAAGATCGATTTCACCGGCGAGATATTTGTCCGTAAAGGCGCGCGGATCGGAAGATCGCGGAAACGAGCAAATCATCTTGCGGACCATCCCGGCATCGATCATGGCCGCAATACCGATGCGCCCATTGCCTGCATTGTTGTTGATGACCGTCAGGTTCTTGGGCCCCTTGTCAATCAGGGCATGGATGAGTTCGATTGGCGCTCCAGAGCCGCCAAATCCACCGATCATAACGGTTGCACCATCCCCGATCCCGGCAACGGCCTCCGCCAGACTTGTAATTGTCTTGTCCATTTCACCTCCATACCGGAACGGGCAAGCATCTCGCTCCACGTTTCCGGTCTCAATCGCGCTGGAGTTAGCCATCACATCGGAAACGGGTCAAACAATTTGTGCGTTATTTGACATTTGTTCATATATCGCACAAACTGCCAGCTAGTATTGAGGGAACGGCATGCGTGAAACAGATTTCGTTGGAGGCTTTGCCAAGGGCCTCAAGGTCATCGAGACGTTCGGGGAAGACCAGCCGCGTCTTTCAATAGCCGATGTTTCAAAGATTACCGGCCTGGATCGCGCAACGGCGCGGCGCTGCCTGCTGACACTCGCAGAACTCGGATTCGCGGAATATGACGGCAAGTTTTTCATGCTTCTGCCGAAGATTCTTCGTCTCGGACATGCCTATCTCTCATCAACGCCACTGCCGACGATTATCCAGCCCCATCTGGATCGTCTGTCCAACACGGTTGGAGAAAGTGCGTCCGCATCGGTGCTCGACGGGACGGAGATTGTTTATATCGCTCGCGCCTCGCAGATGCGTGTGATGTCCATCAATCTGATGGCGGGAAGCAGGCTTCCAGCCTATTGCGCTTCAATGGGCCGGGTCCTTCTGGCGTCACTTCACGAATCCGAGGCACAAACCCTGCTCGGGCGCACCGAAAGGAAAAGCCTCACGCCATTCACGAAGACGGAAATCGGATCGCTGATGACCGAACTCGCCCTTATTCGCGATCAAGGCTATGCAATCAACGATCAGGAACTGGAGCTTGGATTACGCTCCATCGCTGTTCCTGTTTTCAATCACCGGGGCATTGTGGTGGCGGCCCTCAATATCGGAGCGCCGGTCGCCCATGTGGATGCCAGCAATCTGGTTGAACGTTTTCTGCCTGCGATGCTGAAGGTCCAGTCGGAATTGCGCAATCTGCTTCGATAGGCTGTCGTGGATGAATAGTCCAATTCAGCCTTGTGACGATGAAGCGTGATCCGCCAGATTTTCACGCTCCCTGAGACGAAACGCCCGTGGCGTTTCCCCCGTCTTCCGCAGGAAGAAACGTGAAAAATATGCAGGATCTGAAAACCCCAGCCTGTAGGCGATATGCTGCACCGACGATGGCATGGCAATCAGGTCGCGCCGGGCCGCTTCAATTACCCTGTTTGCAATCATATCCTGTGTCGTTCCCCCGGTCAGCTGCCTGACCGTCCGGTTAAGATGCGTCGGCGAAATCCCCAGCATCGCCGCATAAAACGAAACAGGCTTATGTTCCCGATAGTAGCGGTCAATCAGTTCCAACAATCGTTCAAGACGGGGATGACCGTATAGGGACCTCTCTTCCTGGATTGACGGTTCTGAAGACAATGCATGGCGTAAAACATGAATCAGCACGGTTTTAACCAGACAATCCAACAAGCTGTTTTTATATGGTTTTCTGGCCTGAAACTCGTCCTGTACCTGTCTTAGAAGAACAGCAAGCAGCGCCAGGTTGTCATCGCCCGCCCCCTTCATCGATATGAGCTGCGGCTGTCTCAACCACTGCGACATGACGCCCCCGACGCCATCTGCGATGAATGGAATATGAGGATTCAAGATCGTTACAATATGTCCGACTATGTCTCGGGAAAACGCAAACCCATGATTGAAGCCAGGCGGCACCAGTACTGCGCATGGCGTCTGGAAAGGGCGAATGGCGCCGTCGAAATTGACATGTCCCGCACCGCCTTCAATGTAAAGGAGTTGAAAGAAGCTTTCATGGCGATGCAGCGCAATCTCGAAATTATGCAGGCTTGAGCGCGCAAAAAGCGTCTCGCAATGCAACCAGAAATCCGGCTTTTGCTCTGTTTCTTCTCCGTACAACTCATAGGTTGGAATAAAATTTTCAGCCACATCCCCTCCATTCGTGTTCGATTTGTACAATAAATTGCCGGAATTATCCATTGTCAGTTGGGAGGTTCCCTCAAGAATAAAAGCCGATTTGCATGGGAGGAATATATGCGTACTCAGGTCGCAATCATCGGATCGGGCCCTTCCGGCCTGCTTCTCGGCCAGCTTCTGACGAAAGCCGGCATTGACAATATCGTCCTGGATCGCGTGAGCGCGGATTATATTCTGGGACGTGTGCGGGCTGGCGTCCTGGAAGAAGGCACGGTCAATCTGATGGACGAAGCTGGCGCGTCCGCGCGCCTTCATGCGGAAGGACAGCCGCATGACGGGTTCTCACTGGCTTTTGACGGGCGCGATCACCGCATCGATCTGCACCGAATGACCGGCAAACGTGTCACGGTCTATGGTCAAACCGAACTCACCCATGATCTTATGGATGAACGGCTGAAGTCGAACGCAGGCAGCATTTACGAGGCTGCCAACGTAACCCCACATGATTTTGATACAGCCTCGCCCTATGTCACCTACGAAAAAGACGGCAAACCCCATCGCATTGACTGCGACTTCATCGCCGGGTGCGACGGTTATCATGGCGTAAGCCGAAAATCCGTGCCCGAACGGGCGATCAATATTTTTGAAAAGACCTATCCCTTCGGCTGGCTTGGCGTACTGGCAGACATTCCACCGGTTGCTCATGAACTGATCTATGCAAATCACCAACGCGGTTTTGCATTGTGTTCCATGCGCTCTCCCACTCGCAGCCGCTATTATATTCAATGCTCGCTTGACGAGAAGATTGAAGATTGGAGCGATCAGCGATTTTACGATGAATTGCGCCGGCGCCTTCCGGCCCATCATGCGCAAGCCATGGTGATCGGGCCGTCTTTCGAGAAATCCATCGCCCCTCTCCGCTCCTTCGTGGCCGAACCGATGCGCTTCGGGCGGCTGTTTCTCGTTGGAGATGCGGCCCATATCGTTCCGCCGACAGGCGCAAAAGGGCTCAATCTCGCCGCCAGCGACGTGCATTATCTTTACCAGGGGTTGAGAGAGTTTTACCTGGAAAAGTCTGACGCCGGCATCGACGCCTATTCCGCCAATGCACTTGCCCGCATCTGGAAGGCCGAGCGCTTTTCATGGTCCATGACCAAGATGCTGCACCGATTTCCGGATATGGAACCGTTCGATCAAAAAGTACAGGAAGCCGAACTCGACTATTTCTGCACATCCAAAGCAGCCTCAACCGCACTGGCTGAAAATTATGTCGGGTTGCCATTCTAGCATGTCATCAATCGTAATTCAGACATACCTAATGTATAGTCACTATATGACGGACAATATTTTTTACCAATTATAACAAAAATGATGCTTTATTTTAGGAATAATGTATCATCATAATAACGAATGGCACCCCCGGGCGAGAAGTTTCGGCCAAACTTCTCGCTTCAAGCACGGTCAGCCATTCTTGTTGAATGGCTGACCGTGTTTATTCCCGGTACACTGAGATCATGACTTCAAACCTGCTGCCTCGCGTACTGTCTGCACCAGTATTTGCAAGGGCCCGGTCTGCACCATATCGGTGCGCATCGTCAGCCCCACCGGGCCTGTGGTTTCGCTCGTATCGATGGGAAGGGCGACAAGTTTGCCTTCGGCGACATCACGCGCCGCCACCCCTTCGGAGATGATCCACACCGCATCGCTGTCGCGCACGAAAGCCCGCCCGAATGCATCCGACACGGTTTCGATCTGCGTTGGAAGGGAGCCGACACCGTTGGTAATCAGCAGACGCTCCACGAAAGGGCGGATGATTGAATTGCGGGTGGGCATGAGCACCGGATAACGGGCCAGATGATCGAATATAGCATCATCCCCCAGAAGGGGATGCCCTGCCCGCACCAGAAACCGCACCTGCTCCGAATAGAGGTGCTCAAAGGAAAAGCCTGTCATCTTTTCCGGCGCGGCCAATCTGCCGACCACCAGATCGAGATCGCCGACGCGCAACTGCTCCAGCAATACAGCGTTTTCTCCGGTTACGATTTTCACCTTGCTGCCGGTCTTCTCCGCCAGAAACAGGCTCATGGCCTTCGGCATGATACGTGTGGAAACCGTCGGCAATGCGCCGATACGGATCGGCGGACCGGAGCCGTCCAACTCCTGCGATACGGAATCGAGCCCCTGCCGCAAGGCCGTCAGCGCCGTCCCGGCGTGGCGCAGAAATACTTCGCCATAGCGGGTGATGCGAATGCCGCGCCCATCGCGCTCCAGCACCGGCACGCCCAAAATCTCTTCCAGCTCCCGCATTGTCTTGGTGACGGCGGGCTGACTGATGTTCAGAATCTCGGAGGCTTTCACCACGCTTTTCTGGCGAGCCACTTCAACAAATGTATGCAGATGGCGAAACTTGATCCGGTTTCCGATCACTTTTCTATAACCTGTAAGTTATGGTTCCCGTCCTGAATATCATTTTACTTAACCGGATTAAAGCGCAACACTGAACTTCAAGAGGAGAAAATCGTGCAATTTGCCAAGGTCAACGATATCGTCGTTCACTATGATTTACAGTGGAACGGCAACGACAAGCCGGTTCTGGTTTTCATCAATTCGCTCGGAACCGACTTTCGGATATGGGACGAGGTGCGCGCGCGGCTCGGCAATGATGTCTCCACTCTCGTGTACGACAAGCGCGGCCACGGCCTTTCCGGTATCGGCACGACACCTTACACGATCGCGCTGCTGGCGCAGGACCTGATCGCGCTTCTCGACACTCTTTCGATCCACAAAACGGTCATCTGTGGTCTTTCGGTGGGCGGACTGATCGCGCAGGGCGTCTGCGCCGCGCGTCCCGATCTGGTGGCAGGTCTTGTCCTTTCCAACACGGCGCACAAGATCGGCACGGCCGAAATGTGGAATGCCCGCATCGATGCAATCGCGCAGAACGGGCTTGCCGGCATTCTGGATGCAACCATGCCCCGCTGGTTTACAGCCGCCTATCGCACACCGGACAATGCCGCCTACCAGGCCTATTGCAACATGTTCACCCGCCAGCCGCTGGAAGGCTATGCCGCCACCTGTGCGGCCCTTCGCGGTGCGGACTTCACGGCTGCGGCTTGCGAAATTTCCGTGCCGGTCCGGTGCGTCGTCGGGGATCAGGACGGTTCGACACCACCCGCTCTCGTAAAAGAGTTGGCGAGCCTCATCCCCGGCGCAACCTTTTCCCAAATCGCCAATAGCGGCCACATCCCCTGCGTCGAGCAGCCGGATGCCTATACTGCTCTGCTGCGGGATTTTCTGTCACACAATCTATTGCATGGAGAATGAATGATGGCTGAAAATGCCACCAAGACCGTGCCGTCCGAGCGTTACAAGCTTGGCATGAGCGTGCGCCGCTCCGTTCTGGGCGATACGCATGTGGATCGCGCATCGAATGGAGCGACCGATCTTGATGCGCCGTTTCAGGCGCTTATAACCGAAGCGGCATGGGGCACGGTTTGGGCGCGTCCCGGCTGGAGCAAGCGCGAGCGGTCTATCGTCACCATCGCACTGCTCGCGGCATTGGGGCAGGACGACGAAGTTGCCATGCATATTCGCGCCACGCGAAACACGGGCGCGACAAAGGAGGACATCTGCGAAGCGTTGATGCATGTCGCGATCTATGCGGGGGTTCCGGCGTCGAACCACGCTTTCAAGATCGCCAAGCAGACCTACGCGCAGATGGAAGCGGAGGAAGCTGAAAAATGAAGAACAGTCTGCCGGA
Source organism: Brucella anthropi (assembly GCF_046630315.1). Taxonomy (GTDB): domain Bacteria; phylum Pseudomonadota; class Alphaproteobacteria; order Rhizobiales; family Rhizobiaceae; genus Brucella; species Brucella anthropi_A. The sequence continues at coordinate 258,363 of NZ_LQBD01000013.1, forward strand.
AACGAGCCCGTTTTTCGCTCGTGATCTTTCCATGCATCCCCCGGCCTATACGCCGTGGTACAAGACCTCCGTTCTGCGTTCGCCCACCCGCGCGCTCATTTCGCTGGAAGGCACCAAAAGCGAGATCACCGGCCCGGTTTTCGGCCATAACATGCTGAACGAACTGGATAATGACCTGATCCTGAATTATGCGCGCCCCGGCGAAATGCCGGTCGGCCCGCGCATTCTGGTGCATGGCCGTGTGCTCGATGAAGGCAACCGGCCGGTTCCAGGCGCATTGCTGGAATTCTGGCAGGCCAATGCCGGTGGCCGCTATCGTCACAAGAAGGAAACCTATCTCGCCGCAATCGATCCCAATTTCGGCGGGGTGGGACGCACCATCACCGATGAAAACGGCTATTACTGGTTCAAGACCATCCAGCCAGGCGCCTATCCGTGGCCGAATGGCGTCAACGACTGGAGACCGGCGCATATCCATTTTTCCGTCTTCGGCCACGGCTTTGCGCAGCGCCTCATCACGCAGATGTATTTCGAGGGCGATCCGCTCATCTGGCGCTGCCCCATTGTGAAGACCATACCCGACAAATTGGCCATTGAGCGCCTTATCGCGCCGCTCGACATGAACGCCACCCTGCCCATGGACATGCGCGCCTTCAAGTTCGACATCGTGTTGCGCGGACGCCGCTCGACCTTCTTTGAAAACCGCGCGGAGGGCAACTGACATGGTACAGCCGCTCGGTTATCTCAAGGAAACCGTTTCCCAGACCGCGGGACCTTATGTCCATATCGGCCTCACGCCCAATTTCGTCGGCATTCATGGGGTTTTCGCGGAAGATCTGGGTGCTGGCCCGCTTTATAACGACAAGGCATCCGGCGAACGCATCACCATCAAGGGTCGCGTCATCGATGGCATGGGCGCGCCATTGCGCGATGCGCTGGTGGAAATCTGGCAGGCCGATGCCGGCGGGCTCTATAACAGTCCGACCGAAACCCGCGGCAAGGCCGACCCGAATTTTCGGGGATGGGGCCGCTGCCCCAGCAATATGGAAACGGGCGAATTCATCTTCGAGACGATCAAGCCCGGCCGCGTTCCCTTCCGGGACGGGCGGCTCATGGCGCCGCATGTTACCTTGTGGATCGTGGCGCGCGGCATTAACCTCGGGCTGCAAACGCGGATGTATTTTTCCGATGAGGAAGCCGCCAACGCGGAAGATCCGGTATTGGCGCGCATTGAGCATCGCATGCGCGTGCCAACCTTGATCGGCCAGCGCGAGGGCGACGTCTATCATTTCGATATCCACCTTCAGGGCGAAAAAGAAACGGTTTTTTTCGATATTTAAAAGATGAGCATATCGGTTTTCGAGCACTCATTCCTGACCGGCCTCTTTGGCGATGACGAGGACATTTCCAGCCTTTTCGCCGCCTGTGCCGATATTGCCGCCATGCTGAAATTCGAGGCGGCACTGGCGGACGCGGAAGCTGATCTCGGCATCATTCCTGCCGCTGCTGCGGAACGGATCGTGAGCGCCACGGAAACGATGGAGCCCGATCTGGCGCGACTGGAGCGCGGCACGGCGCGCGATGGCGTGGTGGTTCCAGCCCTTGTGCACGATCTGCGAAAAGCCGTCGGCGAGGATTTCGCGCGCCATGTGCATTTTGGCGCAACCAGCCAAGATGTGATCGACACCAGCCTCATGCTGCGGCTTGGCCGCGTGCGCGATATTTTGGCGCTTCGTATCGAACAGCTTTCGCAAAAGTTCAACTGGCTGGAAAACACCTTCGGCCAGAACGAGCTGACCGCCTATACGCGCATGCAGGCAGCTATCCCCGTAACCGTCGCGGACCGGGTTGAAAGCTGGCGCGCCCCCTTCACCGATTATGCTCAGCGCCTCACCGCACTGCGATTTCCGCTCCAGTTCGGCGGCGCAGCCGGAACGCTTGAAAAATTCGGCGATAAAGCTGCAATCCTGCGGGCGGAACTGGCAAGGCGGCTTGATCTCGAAGACAGGCCCCAATGGCATAGCCAGCGCGCTTTTATTGCCGATTTCGGCCATCTTCTTTTGCTTATCACCGGCTCACTCGGCAAGTTCGGGCAGGATATCGCATTGATGGCGGAACTGCGGGACGAGCTTTCGCTGTCAGGCGGCGGTGGATCGTCAGCCATGCCGCACAAGCAGAACCCCGTGCGGGCCGAGCTTCTGGTGAGCCTTGCCCGCTTCAATGCTGTTCAGGTTTCGGGGCTGCATCAGGCCATGGTGCACGAACAGGAGCGGTCGGGAGCAGCCTGGATGCTGGAATGGATGATTTTGCCGCAGATCGTTGCCGCCACCGGCGCAGCGCTGAAAGCGGCATTGGCATTGAGCGACAATATCGTTCGTATCGGCAAGGATTGATCATCGCAAACATAACTGTTCGGATATCGATTACGAGGATTTTTTCATTTTACATGACCAATCAGATAGGCATTGTAAAAATGGGCTTAGGTCGTTCCGAATTGCGCTGAGACGGTCACGCGCAGGAATGATGGAACCGGGAGGAGAACATGAAGAAAATCGCGCTCACCGCGCTTGCGGTCTTTTCGCTTGCGGCTTCGGCAGCCTATGCCGATGTCGTGAAAGTTGGCGTCATCGGTCCGTTTTCGGGACCTTTCGCCCTGCAAGGCAAGAACTTTAAGGCTGGCATTGATGCCTATATGGCCGAGCACGGCAACAAGGTAGGCGACGACACGGTCGAGATCGTCTATCGCGACGTGCCGCAGGCCGACCCCGCGCAGTCCAAGGCTCTGGCGCAGGAGTTGGTGGTGAAGGAAGGCGTGCAATATCTCGCCGGTTTTTATTTCACCCCTGATGCCATGGCCGTGACGCCCATCCTGAAGCAGGGCAATGTGCCGATGGTGGTGATGAATGCGGCGACCTCGTCGATCGTGACGAAGAGCCCCTATGTGGTGCGCACGTCCTTCACCACCTGGCAGACCTCCACCCCCATCGCCAAGGTCGCGCTCGACAAAGGCGTGAAAAAGGTCATTTCGGTCGTAAGCGATTACGGTCCCGGCGTGGACGCCGAAAACGCTTTCAAGGCAGCTTTCACGGAAGCAGGCGGCGAGGTGGTGGAAGCCATTCGTATGCCGCTTGCGACCAATGATTTCAGCCCCATCATGCAGCGCATCAAGGATTCCGGTGCGCAGGGCGTATTCGCCTTCCTGCCTTCCGGCCCGACCACGCTCGGCTTCATGAAGGCCTATGTCGATAACGGCCTGAAAAGCTCCGGCATCCAGCTTTTCGCACCGGGTGATCTGACGCAGGAATCCGACCTGCCCGCCCTTGGCGAAAATGCGCTCGGCGTGCTGACCACGTTCCACTATGCGGTTTCGCACGATTCACCTGAAAACAAGAAATTCGTCGAGGATGCCCGGAAAGCCATTGGCAATCCGGCTGAACTTTCCTTCCCATCGGTCGGCGCCTATGACGGTATGCATGTCATCTACAAGATGATCGCAGCAACCGGCGGCGAGAAAAACGCCGAAAAGGCTGTCGAAGCAGTCAAGGGCCTGGAATGGATGAGCCCGCGCGGTCCGGTGTCTATCGACCCCGAAAGCCGCCACATGACGCAGAATATCTATCTGCGCGAAGTGGCCAAGGCGGGTGACGGCACCTACTACAACAAGGAAATCCAGACCTTCGAGAAGCAGGGCGATCCGGGCCTGAAGGCGCAGTAAAAAAACGGCTCTCGATAACCAGCCCGCGCAGCCCCTTCTTGGGGTTTGAAGCGCCAGAACAGATGCTTGGAGCGGTTCAGGTAACGAACCGGAAGCGCTCCGACACTTCCGGTTCTTGGCCGGAGCAGCGTTTCCCGCAATGCATCTGCCGCGGGAACTTATGAACAGGACCATTCAATGCAGACCGTGCTCAGCATTGCTGTCGATGCCCTTGCCTATGGCATGGTGCTTTTCGTCATTTCCATCGGCCTTTCCGTTACCATGGGCCTGATGCGCGTTGTCAATCTGGCCCATGGCGCATTTGCAATGATCGGCGGCTATTTCGCATCCTATGCCGCGCAACAGCTTGGCCTCAATTACGGCTTTGCGATCATCATTGCGGTTATCGGCACGATGATTATCGCCGTGCCGGTGGAAAGGCTGCTCTATCGCCGCATCTATGGCGCGCCGGAATTGACACAGGTGTTGATGACCATCGGCATCACCTTCTGCATCATCGGCATCACCAACTATATTTTCGGCCCGACGCTGAAAACCATTCCCTTGCCGGAAATGCTGCGCGGCTCGATCGATCTCGGTTTTCGCGCTATTGCGAAGCACCGCATTTTCGCCATTGGCTGTGGTCTCGCCGTGGCAATCGGTCTCTGGTACGTCATTGAACGCACCGCTTTCGGCGTGAAGCTGCGCGCTGCCGTCGATAATGCCAATATGGCCGCAGCCCTCGGCGTTCGCACCGAGATCGTCTATGCAGTGAGCTTCGCGCTCGCCATCGGGCTTGCGGCCTTTGGCGGTGTGGTCGGCGCGGAGCTTCTGCCCGTCGAACCCTATTATGCGCTACGCTACATGGTGACATTTCTCGTGGTGGTTTCGGTCGGCGGTGCGGGCTCTATCCCCGGCGCATTGGCCGCCTGCCTGCTGCTCGGCGCAATCGACACGACCGGGCGCTATCTTGCCCCTGAATATGGCGAATTCTTCTTTTATCTGGCGGTGATCGTGATCGTTACCCTTTTCCCGCGCGGCCTTGCAGGAAGGCTGGCCCGCAAATGAGCGAATTGACGCAATCCCTCCCCCAAAGCCGTCACTCCTATGCCGGGCTGATCGGCATTGTGGCGATCATCGCAGCAAGCGTCATCGGATGGTTTCTCTTCCCGGACAATCTGGCGCTGCTCACCCGCATCATCGCCATCGCGCTCTTGGTGCTGTCGCTTGACCTCGTGACCGGCTATTGCGGCATAGCAACGCTTGGCCATGCCGCCCTTTTCGGCGCAGGCGCTTATGGCGCGGGCATTGCGGCTGCGCATTTCGGCGTGACAGACCCAATCCTCATGACTGTAATCGGGCTTCTTGCCGGTGCCGTCACCGGGCTGGTTTCTGGCGCGGTGATCCTGCGCGCGCATGGGTTGGCCCAGCTTGTTCTGTCGATTGCGGTCGTGCATCTCTTTCACGAAGCCGCCAACAAGGCTTCGAACTGGACTGGCGGCAGCGATGGCCTGAGCGGCATTTCACCCGACCCGATCTTCGGTATTTTCGAGTTCGATCTCTATGGGCACACCGTCTATATCTATGCGGTCATCCTGCTCCTCATCTCCTTCATCTTCCTGCGCTATGTCGTGCGCTCGCCCTTCGGCATGTTGTGCCGGGGCGTGAAGGAGGACCCGATCCGCATCCATGCCATGGGCGCTTCGGTGCAGGGTGCGCAGCTTCGCATGTATGTGATTTCCGGCGCGATTGCCGGTGTCGGCGGCGCACTCAATGCAATTTCCACCCAGGTCGTGGGCCTCGACAGCCTCAGCTTCACCATGTCGGCGGAAGCCCTTGTCATGCTGGTTCTGGGCGGCACGGGATCACTTTTCGGCGGGCTGATCGGCACGGTCGTCTTCATGTGGTTCGAAGATCTGGTGTCCGCGGCCAATCCATTCCATTGGCTCACCATGGTCGGCGCGCTTCTGATCGCCGTGGTCCTGTTCGCCCCGCGCGGCCTCTATGGAACCGTCGCCCATTACTTTGAAAAAAAGGCGCGCAGCAAATGAGCACCATGTTTGAAGTATCGAAGCTGCGCAAGAATTTCGGCGGACTTGCCGTTACCAACGATGTCTCGCTCAGCATGGCCAGGGGTGACCGCGTTGCCCTGATCGGTCCCAATGGCGCGGGCAAGACCACTTTCGTCAATCTGGTGACTGGCAATCTCGCCGCCACCTCCGGCACGGTGACGCTCGGCGGCGAAAACATCTCAAAACTCAATGCCATGCAGCGCGTGCGCCGTGGCCTTGTGCGCTCGTTTCAGGTCACGCGCCTCTTTTTCGACATGACGCCGGAAGAGCATGTGGCGCTTGCCATCCTCCAGCGCGAGGGGAAAACGGGCCGCATTCTGGGCAATTATCGCAAGATGCCGGATGTTCTGGACGAGACGCGTGATATTCTCGGCACGCTGGGCCTGCTGCCGCTTGCACAATTGCGCGTGAGCGAGATCGCCTATGGGCAACAGCGCCTTCTGGAAATCGCACTGGCGCTGGCGCTGCGCCCGAAAGTGCTTCTGCTGGATGAACCCGCCGCCGGCGTGCCGCAAAGCGATACGGGCCGCATTGAAGAGGCTCTCGACCAGCTGCCGCCGGACCTTGCCGTCCTTATGATCGAACATGACATGGACCTCGTCTTCCGTTTTGCAAAACGCGTCGTGGTGCTTGCCGCCGGAACTGTGATTTTCGACGGCCTGCCGCAGGATGTGGTGCAGGATGCCCGTGTCCGCGAAGCTTATCTGGGGAGTTATGCGCAATGAGTGCTGCCTCGCTTGAAATCCGCAACCTCTCCTCCGGCTACGGTCCCACGCGCGTCATCGAGGATGTATCCTTCAAGGCCGAACCCGGCTCGCGCCTCGCCATCCTTGGCCGCAACGGCGTCGGCAAGACCAGCCTTTTTGCCACGATCGCAGGCCAAACCCGCCGCTATGGCGGTGAAATCCTGCTGGATGGGCGGAACATCGCCACGCTTCCCTCCGCCGCGCGCGCCCTTGCGGGCCTTGGCTATGTGCCCCAGACCCGCGATATTTTTCCCACGCTCACCGTTGAGGAAAACCTTTTCGTCGGCCTGAAAAACCGGCCAAAGGATGCATTGGAGGAAGCCTACACCATGTTTCCGCGCCTGAAGGAACGCAGGCGCAATCTCGGATCGCAGCTTTCAGGCGGGGAACAGCAGATGTTGTCGACCGCGCGCAGCATTCTCGGCCAGCCGACCGTGCTTTTGCTGGATGAGCCGCTGGAAGGGCTTGCGCCCGTCATCTGCGAGGAACTCATGGCCGCGTTTTCAGCCCTTGCACAGAAAGGCGACATGACGATCCTGCTGGTCGAACAACGCATCCAGAGCGCGCTCGACTTTGCCGATCACGTCATCATTCTGGAACGTGGGTGCATCGCGTGGTCAGGCACCGCGGCGGACCTTGCTGACAACCAGCAGACCGTCGAGGAACTGCTGGGGGTCGGCGGCCTGCACTGATCAGTTGCCAACAAACTCGAACTTGTCGACATCCACCAGCCCGCGGTCGGTGATCTTGAGATGCGGGATCACCGGCAGGGCAATGAAGGCAAGCTGAAGAAAGGGTTCTTCCAGAACCGAGCCCAGTTCTTCGGCGGCATGGCGCAGCTTGCGCAATTCGTCGCGCACCGTTTCGTAAGGCTCCGTGCTCATCAGCCCGGCAATGGGAAGCGGCAGCTCCGCCAGGACCTTGCCGTCACGCACCACGACAAAACCGCCCTCGATTTCGCCAAGCCGGTTGGCGGCGGCGGCAATATCTTCATCCGACGTGCCGACGACGCAGATATTGTGGCTATCATGGCTGACCGTGGAGGCTATCGCGCCCGCTTTCAGGCCAAAACCATGCACGAATCCGGTGGCGATATTGCCGTTCTTGCCGTGGCGCTCAACGACGGCAACCTTCACCACGTCGCGCTCAAGATCGGGCTCGACGCCGTTTGGTCCCACTTTCAGATCGAATTCGAGGTTCTGGGTGATGATCTTGCCCGGAACAATGCCGATGGCGCGCGTCCTGCCGCTGTTGGAGTGCGAGCGGAAATTGGAGGCGGTGACGCGCGGGGCCTTGACGCTGTTGCGCCCCACTTCGGCGACCGGCTTGCGCGTAGCGAACAAATCTTCCGACACGACCCGCCCTGCTGACAGCACGGTTTCGGCATGGCAGCCTTCGAGGCTGTCCACCACAACGAGATCGGCACGCTGGCCGGGTGCCACCAGCCCCCGGTCAAAGAGGCCGAAAGCGCGCGCTGCCGAAACGCTCGCCGCGCGATAGATGGCAAGAGGTTCGACACCGCCAGCAATTGCCGTGCGGATCAGATAATCGAGATGCCCCTGATCCGCGATATCAAGCGGATTGCGGTCATCGGTGCAGAGCGCCAGAAACTGTGCGTGGCGCTCGGTGATGATCGGCATCAACGCCTTCAAATCCTTGGAAACCGAGCCCTCCCGCACCAGCACATACATGCCCTTGCGCAGCTTTTCGAGCGCCTCCTCCGCACTCGTCGCCTCATGTTCGGTGCGAATGCCTGCGGAAATATAACCATTGAGATCAAGCCCGCGCAGGAGCGGTGCGTGGCCGTCGATATGCCTGCCCTGAAACGCCCGGAGCTTTGCCATGCATTGCGGATCTTTTGCCAGGACGCCCGGAAAATTCATGAATTCGGCAAGGCCGATCACCTTGGGATGACCAGCGAAGGGAAGCAGATCGTCGATCAGAAGCTCCGCGCCGGATGTTTCCATATGGGTGGCCGGGACACAGCTTGAAAGCTGCACACGAATGTCCATGATCGTTTCAAGCGCGCTGTCGAGAAAGAACTCGATGCCTTCCATACCCAGCACATTGGCGATCTCATGGGGATCGCAAATGGCAGTCGTCACACCCTGCGGCAGCACGCAGCGGTCGAATTCATGCGGCGTGACATGCGAGGATTCGATATGAAGATGCGTATCGATGAAGCCCGGAACCACGATGCGGCCCGAAACATCGATTTCGTGTTTTCCATGATAGGTGCCGAAAGTGCCGACGATCCGGCTCCCGCAGATCGCGATATCACTCTCCACCAGCTCGCCGGTCACGAGATCGAAGAAGCGACCGCCCTTGAGCACGAGGTCGGCAGGCTCGCGGCCCGCACCCTGATCGATCATCTGTTCCAGCATCGCTTCACCTCTTCATCGGAATCAATTGGCAGAAGCTATCACAATGCAAGACGCGGCGGTAAGATCGCGCTTCCGCCGCCTATGATGGTATCCGGATCGTTCGCTTTAACGAACGTATTCGATCATCCTGGCTCGACTGAGAACCAGTTCGACACGATTGCCATCTAGCCTGTGCAGGCAGACGCGCTTGGTCCACGGGCCATCATGCAGCGTGAAGAGAGCGCGCCCCTGGCCAAGATCTTCCAGCGGCATGGCGCGTCGCGTCGGGCCTATACCCATGATAAGATGGCCATCCTTGATATCGAAACAGGCTCCATAGGATGGCGCTTGCCAATGGCCATCGAGTTCGCGGCATATCGGTTTCGTCGTCACCGGCTTCAACCGGCGGGGCACATAGCCGATTTCGCCTTCCAGTTCTGTGCCTGTCCAGCGAAGTTTGACCGGAGAAGACGGCGACAAAGACGAGAACCAGCCATCACCAATATCGTAAAGCGTATCTTCTGAATCGAGCCAGTTGGCTATGCCATTGCGCATTTCCAGCCAGAACGGTCCGCTCTCCGCCACATATAGCCCATCCGAGATGGTGCAATTCGTCTCTGGCAAAGGTAGACCGTGAAGAGCAGCCATACAGTCTCGCGCCATCTTGTAGCTATTGGTGTCTTCGCGGTTTGAGACAACAATCATGCCGGTCTTCGTGGCTGGATCGAGCAGGAAGTAACTCTTGTAGCCCGGATGCGAGCCACCATGTCCGACAAGATGCTTACCGCCGACATCATTCCACCGCAACCCAAGACCGTACCCGGTTACACGTCCGTCGGAGAGATGGCGGTCAGCCGACAGCCTGTCGAGCAAGCCTTTGAATGCGCCCTCCCCGTTGACAAGCGCCTGTGCCCATTTGGTCAGCGCCATAGCACTGCCCGTCAGGCTGCCGGACGCCGAAATGTGCAAACCGGCGGAACTCAGCTGCCATTTATCGCCCGATTTCCAGTAACCGGGAGCAAGCCCCGCAACCGGATCATTCCAGACATCCGGTGCTTCCATGAAAATATCCAGAGGTTCCGCAATCTCCGACTTTACGAAATCATTGAAGCGAAACCCCTTGCGCTCAAGGGCTGCTTCCACCAGCCGATAACCGGTATTGGAATAGGAAATCTGCGAACCCGCATCGAAATTGAGACGATTGAGAGAGGCAAGATAGTCCAGAAGCTGATCGGCCTGTGTTTCCGTATAAACAGACAGTCCCAATAGCGTGAGACATTCGCGTGTATCCGGCAACCCGCCCGTCATGTCGAGCGCACGACCGACCGTAACATCTGCAAGCGGGCTTTGCAGTTCCGGCAGATGATCCCCCAGCCGGTCATCGAGGCTGATGATATCGCCATGCTTGAGAACCATCGCACAGAATGCATGCTTGGTGACTGACGCATAGCGAACGACCGTATTGGCCGTGAACGGCACTTTGGTAGCCAGGCTTTCGAGCCCACCCGCATAAGCAAATTTCACGCCATCAGGGGCGAAACCGATAATGACGCCGCCCGGTTCGTTTTTATCCCAGGTTCTTGAAAAGACCTTGGCGGCGAGCGACGCCGCGCTCCAGTCTGCGTGCGTTGACATGAAAACTCCGTCAGGCAGGTTCTTCCAGATTGACGCTCAGAGCGCGCAATTCCGTGGTATGCGGATGTGTGGTTCGTCCGGCACGCAAATCCTCGGCACCAAGCTGTTCCACCATCTCGCCATGCTGCATAACCCCAACCCGCGGGCAAAGATGCGCAATCACCGCCAGATTGTGGCTCACGAGTACATAAGTGAGATTCTTTTCCGCACGCAAGTCCGCGAGAAGATTGAGAATTTCAGCTTGCACCGATACATCGAGCGCGGATGTCGGTTCGTCCAGCAGCAGCACTTCCGGTTCTGCGATCAGGGCACGAGCAATCGCCACGCGCTGGCGCTGGCCACCCGAAAGCTGATGCGGAAAACGAAACCGCGCGGCTTTGGGCAATGCGACTTCGTCAAGGACCTTTTCGATACGCTTGTCTATATTCCCGATGCCATGGACCAGCAGAAGCTCGCTCAGGATGCGATCTATGGTCTGGCGTGGGTGCAACGACCCAAAAGGGTCCTGAAACACCATCTGAACCTGACGGAAAAAGGCTGGCGTCCGCTTGCGTGCGACATCCTTGCCATCGAACGCAATGCGGCCGCTCCATTGTTCGTTAAGACCGGCCATTGCGCGCAAAATAGTGGATTTGCCGGAGCCGCTTTCGCCAACAATGCCAAAACTGCCGCCCTTCTCGACATGGAAGGACACGCCCTTGACGACTTCGCGCTCGCTGAAACTGATACGGAGTTGGTTGATATCGATCATGAGTTCAGCCAGCTTTCTTCCCGATTGAGCACCGGCAACCGATCACGGGGATGCGTGAGCGACGGAATGCAATTGAGAAGCCCCTTGGTGTATGGATGTTCTGCATGCACCAGTTCGGAGGCTTTCAACTCTTCCATGACACGGCCCATATACATGACCATCACACGATCGCAGAAATGCGACACGAGCGGGAGGTCGTGGCTGATAAGGAGAAGCCCCATGCCCCGCTTGGAAACCAGATCATCGATCAAGCGCAGAATTTCCGCCTGGACAGTGGCATCCAAGGCCGATGTCGGCTCATCCGCGATGAGGAGTTCCGGATCGGGCGCCAGCATCATGGCGATCATGACACGTTGCCCCATGCCGCCGGAAACCTCGTGCGGATAAAGCTTCGCCACTTCACGCGGATTGCGGATCATGACCTGATCGAGCAGATCGACAGCAGCATCCATTGCCTGACGTTTGCTGCCGCCTTTGTGGGTGCGCCACGCCTCGGCCACCTGCACGCCTATGGTCTTCACCGGATTCAGCGAATATTTGGGATCTTGAAGGATGAAGCCTGCCCGCTTGCCGCGTATCTGACGCATACCGCGTTCTGTGGCCGACAGAATGTCGATGCCATCGAATGAAAGCTTGTCGGCCTTAACGTCTGCGATTGGCGGCAGCAGTTTCATGAGGGCTCGCGCGGTCAAAGACTTGCCCGAACCGCTTTCGCCCACGATGCCCAGTTTTTCGCGACCGAGCTGAAGGGAGACCCCGCGCACGGCGTCGAAACGGCTGGTGCGCGTTTCAAAGCTGATCTGCAGATTCTTGATATCAACCAGCATCTGTTCTCTCAATTCTGCTTCGGGTCGAGCACGTCGCGCAGACCGTCGCCGAGGAAATTGAACGCAAGCGATACGAGAAAGATCGCAATGCCGGGGATGGTGGCAACCCACCATTGTTCGAAGATAAAGCGCTTGGCGGTGGCGATCATCGCCCCCCATTCGGGCGAAGGGGGCTGCGCACCCATTCCGAGGAAGCCGAGGCTTGCCGCAGTAATGATGATCGAGCTCATGTCGAGCGTGATGCGCACAATGACACTTGGCACGCAAAGCGGCATGATATGGCGCAGAATGATACGGAACGGCATGGCGCCGGTCAGCTTGGCGGCTGCAATGAAATCGCTCTTGCGCAAGGTCATGGTTTCAGCCCTTGCAAGACGGGCATAAGGCGGCCATGCGGTCAAGGCGATTGCAAGCACGGCGCTTTCGACACCGGGCTTCAAAGCCGCAACGAAGGCGAGCGCCAGGATCAAGCGTGGAAACGCCAGAAAGACATCCGTGACGCGCATCAGAGCGGTATCGACAATGCCGCCGAAATACCCGGCTATACAACCGATGAAAAGGCCGATCGGCGCCACCAGAACAACGACGGCGATGACCATTCCAAGCGTCACGCGGCCGCCATATAGAATGCGGGAAAGAATATCGCGGCCGAGTTCATCCGTACCGAACCAATGCTCCGCAGTTGGAGCAGACAGGCGATTGCCAAGGTCCTGCACACTTGGATCATGGGGCGCCAATAGTGGTGCTGCCAGCGACAAAACGACGAAAGCGATGATGATGAAGAGCCCCATCATCGCGAGCGGATTGGCCCTGAGGTTCACCCAAATGCGATAGCGCCTGCCCCAATTGGCCTGAGAGCGCGAGGTGGGCGATTCATCCAGCGCCCAATTATGAAAATCAGCAAAAATCATCGGACACGCGGATCCAGAACTTTATAGAGGATGTCAGCGAGCAGATTGAGCCCGACATAGATAACACCGATGAGCAGCGTCGCCCCCACGACCGGATTCATATCCGCATTCATCAGCGACACGGTGAGATACTGTCCGAGGCCCGGCCAGCTGAAGACGGTCTCCGTCACGACAGCCCCTTCCAGCAGGCCCGCATAGGTCAGGGCCAGAACCGTCACAAGCTGCACGGCAACGGTCGGGAAAGCGTGTTTCCAGATAACAGAGGTCAGCGACAAGCCTTTCGCACGCGCCGTAATCACGAATTCACCCTTGAGCGCATCCAGCATGAAGGCGCGGGTCATGCGTGTGATATAGGCCATGCTGAAATATGCGAGGATCAGGACCGGCTGCACCATATGGTAGATGGCATCCCGGAAAGCATCCCAGTCGCCGGCAACGAGACTGTCGATCGTGAGCAGACCGGTAACGTGCGGGATCATGCCCTCATAGATGATGTCCTGACGTCCGGGTCCCGGCGCGATGTCGAGCGTTGCATAGAAGACCAGAAGCGATATCAGGGCCAGCATGAAGACCGGGACCGAATGACCGGCAAGACATATCACGCGGATCGTCTGGTCAACGACGGAACCCTGCCGGACAGCGGCCCACACCCCCAGCGGAATGCCGATCAGCGCGGCAACGAGAAGTGCCGCCGTTGCCAGTTCCAGCGTCGCCGGGAAATAACGGGCAATATCCTGCGTGACCGGATTGCGGGTGAGAATAGAATTGCCGAAATCGCCGTGTAGTACTTGGCCGACATAATGCACAAACTGGACCACAAGCGGTTGGTCGAGCCCCATCTCCGCGCGAACGCGCTGGATAACGGCCTCCGGCGCATTATCACCGACCGCAGCAATAACCGGATCGACCGGCATGACGCGGCCGATCATGAAGGTAATGACCATGAGCCCGAACAGCGTGATCAACACGCTGCTCAGGACACCGGTCAGGTTCTTGAGGCTTTTCTTCACGCCTTGGCGATCCCTGCATAGGAATGAGAATCGGACAGGACGCCAAGACGCATTCCGGTAACGTTCTTGCGGCAAGCCGCTGTTGTAACGGTCTGAAGCATCACGATAAACGGGCTGTCATTCATGAATTCGCGTTGCAAATTCTCATAGAGCTCGATGCGCTTTGCTGAATCGCGCTCATCACGGGCTGCAATCGACTTCTTCGCGAATTCCGCGTTCTGATAGGATGAGCGCCAGGCAAAAGGCTTGGTAGCCGCATTATCCGAATTGTCAGGATTGTTGCAGAAGACATCGGCATTGGTGTTCGGGTCAAAATAGTCGGAACCCCAGGAGGTCAGCGCGATTTCATGCTCGCGAGCGCGCATCTTGGTGAGAACCTGACGGTTCTCTGCGGCCAGAAGCTCGACCTTGATTCCGATTTCGGCAAGGTTCGCCTGAATGGCTTGCGCGATATCCGGCCAGGGCTGGGCGGAATAATGATCCATCTTGATCGCAAAGCCATCGGCAAGGCCGGCTTCCTGCATCAAGCCTTTCGCCTTTTCCAGATCCTTCTGGAACGGCGTGTCATTAACCGCACCAGGAAAACCTTCTGGAATGATGGTCTGATGAACCTTGTGCGTCAGCGGAACGATATTCTTCTGGATACCCTGATAATCTATGGCCCACTTGATGGCCTGCCAAAGCTTCGGATTGGTGAGTTTTTCAACCTTCTGATTGAGGGACATCAGGCCAATACCGGCGATTGCCTTGGTGACAAGTTCGAAATCGCCATTGCCTTGCAGAACACGCAACTGCTCGGACGTCAGATTGCGGGCAATATCGACGTCGCCCTTCTGGAGCATCAGAAGCTGCGAAGAAGGGTCCGCGACGTGGCGCAGAAGGATGCGATTCACATTGCCCTTGTAAGCACCGTGCGGATTGACGTTCAGAATGATGCTTTCGCTCGGCTTCCAGGAAACGAGAACCCATTCACCTGAACCGGCGCTGTTCTTCTGAAGCCAGCCATTGCCGAGATCGTCACCGGCAGCATTTTCCAGAACCGCTTTCTTTTCCACGATGCTGGCAACGCTTGCCGACAGGCAATACAGCAGGAAAGGCAGCGAGGTCGATTGTTCGACAGTCAGCGTCAGTGTCGAGGGATCGGTTGCGACGATGTTCTTTTCCGCATTTTCAGGCGTGAAGCCGAACTGGCCGATAATGAAAGCTGGCCCCTTGTTCATCTTGACGGCGCGTTGCAGCGAAAATGCAGCATCTTCGGCGGTGATCTGCGCGCCGCTTGCAAATTTCGCGCTCGGATCGATCTTGAATGTGAAAATCTTGCCGTCTGCATCGGCTTCCCAGGAAACCGCTACGCCGCCTTCCACCTGATCCGGATTGGAAAGGCTCGGATGCACCAGACGCTGATACATGTTGTTGCAGATTTCGCTGCCAACAGCTTCGAAGCTCTCATGCGGATCGAGACTGGTCATATTGTCCAGCTGCTGGGCCACGACCAGAATGTCCTGACGTCCGGCTCCAATGGCTGGCAAAATGCCGGCATAGGACAGAAAGGGAACGGCAGCCGTGCCTGCCAGAAAACCGCGTCTAGAAATCATTGAGAGCTCCTCTTGCAACGCTGCCATAAAGCCCCTTTTGAAATCGGGAGCCATGCCGACAACGTTCTATCTCCTGATATATTTTTCCAGCTTTCCGCTAACACGTGAGCGGAGCGAGGGGCCAATGCAGAATTTTGCACTCCCTATGCAGAGTTTGCATGAGACAAATGAAACGAGGCCTTTTGCGCAATGGAATCGCTCGTCATGCAGCGCCGTCATAGCGATTGACCGAAATCGCATTTGCAATTTGTCTCATGCGGGTCCATCACCCTGTCGCAGTAGCTAGGTTGATTTGAGAAGGCTTCCCCATGGCGACAGAACAGAAAATCCCGGTTTTTGATGGTCACAACGATGTGCTGTTGCGCCTGTGGTCATCGGATGCCTCCACGCCGGAAAAGCGCTTTCTTGAAGGCGAAAATGTCGGTCATATCGACCTTCCACGCGCACAGAAGGGCGGGCTTGGCGGTGGTCTTTGCGCGGTATATGTACCCTCGCCTTCACGAGAACTCGACGCCAACGGCAATCTGCCGACGCCAAGCCAGACGGACGCGATGAAGGCAACGCTTGCCATGTCGGCGATCCTGCTGAAGATAGAGCGGGCATCGGAAGGCAAGGTCCGCATCTGCCGCACGGCGGCAGATATTCGCGATGCATTCGCCAAGGGAATTTTCGCTTCTGTCTACCATATCGAAGGTGTGGAAGCTTTTGGCGAAGATCTTGATGCGCTCTATGTTCTGCATGAAGCCGGACTGAGAACACTCGGACCCGTCTGGAGCCGTCCGAATATTTTTGCCCATGGCATTCCGTTCCGGTTTCCGGCCTCGCCTGACATCGGCCCCGGCCTCACGGATCATGGCAAGGCACTCATCCGCGCTTGCAACGAACTCAAAGTCATGGTCGACCTTTCCCATATGAATGAGAAAGGATTCTGGGACATAGCGGCGATTTCCGATGCGCCGCTCGTCGCGTCGCATTCCAATGCCCACGCCCTTTGCCAGCAAAGCCGCAATCTGACCGACAAACAACTGGATGCCATTCGTGATACTGGCGGGCTTGTCGGACTCAATTTCGGCGTTTCATTCCTACGTGAGGACGGAAAACGCGATCCCAACACGGATTTGACCGAACTTGTGCGTCATGCCGATTACATCGTCAATCGCATCGGGATCGATCATCTCGCTCTGGGGTCCGATTTTGACGGCACCACGATTTCTTCCACACTTCGCGATGTGGGCGATCTCCAACTCGTCATAGAAGCCTTCCGCAAGCACGGCTATGACGATGCTTCCATCGTCAAGCTGGCCCACGGAAACTGGATCAATGTCCTTGAGCGGACATGGGGCGCTTAAGAGCGAATAGAAACGATCTCACCCCTCAAGGGTGAGATCGAAAACATGATGATGGATATAGCCGTCGAACATCTCCAGAAGACCCTTCGTGGCCTCCCGACTTGCATAGCGGACAGGTGAAGCAAGCGCTTCGGTCAAAGCCTCCCTGCTATCGTATTTGGTCCACAGAACCATCGGATAGGCAGGCGCTCCTTCGTCGCGTTCGACAGCATAAAGAACGCGGACTTCCCTGATGCCTGGAAAGTCGAGCCACATCGGCATGAGGGTTTCTGCCACATAAGCTTTGAACGCATCCTCGCGTCCGGCATGAATAATGCCTTCAAAAAAGGCCTGTCTAACAATCATGGGAATAACTCAGTTTACCTTGGTCGGCGGAATATCGCCGGAAAAATATGCCGCGAGATTGGCAAGCACGAGTCCCCCCATTCCCACACGTGTTTCGACCGTTGCGCTACCCTGATGCGGCATCAGCACGGTATTTGGCGCGGTTAGGAAGTCTTCCCGTATCGTCGGTTCACCGACGAAGACGTCAAGCCCGGCCCCTGCGATAATCCTGTTGTTCAAAGCCGCCAGAAGCGCGTCTTCGTCAACGACACTGCCTCGCGCCACATTGACCAGATATCCGTTGTTCCCGAGAGCGGCCAGCACCTCGGCATCAACAATGTTCGCCGTCGACGGGGTGGCTGCGACACAGACCGCGAGCACGTCACTTTCCCGCGCAAGTTCCACGGGCGTTGCATGCGCAATCCAGTTTGTGCCAGCGACAGGTGAGCGGTTCCAGTAATGCACTTCCATGCCGAATGCTTCCGCCCGCCGTGCAAACGACTTTCCGATCTGGCCAAGCCCCAGAATGCCAACCCGCTTGCCCTTGGGGCTAACCCCAAGAGGAATTGCTTCCCGGCGGGCCCATCTGCCTTGCCGCACAAATTGGTCGCCCGTAACGACATGGCGCATTACCGTGAGCATGAGGGCAATACCAGTATCGGCAACATCATCGGTCAGAATGCCGGGTGTAGTGCTGACATGCACATTGCGGCTCCGCGCGAAGGCGAGATCGACCTTGTCTGTCCCGACGCCATTGATGGCGATCAAACCGAGGGACGGCAGACGTTCCATCCACTCGTTGGAAAGCCCGGTTCCGCCGCCGGTGACAACAGCGCGGATCGTACCTAGGGCTGCGTCAATCGCCGCCTTGTCTTCCGGCTTGTACAGCCGCAGGACCTTGTAGGATGCATCCAATCGATCTTCGATCAACGGCATCATCGGCTCAATGAGCAGGACTTCATTCGCCACTTCAAACTCCATTACTAAGCCACTGGAAACAAATCAGGAGATCTGGCCAATAAACGCCTTCGTGCGTTCATGTTTCGGATTACCGAAGAATTCTTCCGGTTCCGACATTTCCAGAATTTGTCCCTGATCCATGAAGATCACGCGGTCCGCCACCTGTCGTGCAAAGCCCATCTCATGGGTAACGCAAAGCATGGTCATGCCTTCCCTGGCGAGATCGATCATGGTGTCCAGAACTTCCTTGACCATTTCAGGATCGAGAGCGGATGTCGGCTCATCGAAAAGCATGATCTTGGGATTCATGCACAGTGCACGGGCAATCGCCACACGCTGCTGCTGACCGCCGGAAAGCTGGGCCGGATATTTATCGGCCTGTTCGGGGATGCGGACGCGCTCAAGGTATTTGCGCGCCGTCTTTTCGGCTTCCGTCTTCGAAATGCCGCGCACTTTCATCGGAGCCAAAGTGCAGTTTTCAAGAACCGTCATGTGCGGAAAAAGATTGAACTGCTGGAAAACCATGCCAGTTTCCTGCCGCACGATATCCACGTTCTTCCCGCCTGCCGTCAGGTCATGACCATCGACAACAATGCGGCCCTCCTGAATGGTCTCCAGCTGATTGATGCAGCGGATAAGGGTCGATTTCCCGGAACCAGACGGGCCGCAAATCACGATACGCTCACCGCGAGCCACGGTCAGGTTGATATCTCGGAGCGCGTGATACGTACCGTACCACTTGTTCACACCCTGCATCAGCACAGCCGGCCCCGAAGCATCCTGCGCCAACCGGTCCGTTGGTCCCTGAGCCATCTGGTTCATATCGGAAAACTCACTTTCATGGGCTGAAGCGCCATGCCCGCACGATTGCCGGGCATGGCACAATTCAAGAGCTTACTTTGCCTTGGAAACAAAATCCGGCAGCGGCGTACCGAGCCACTTTTCATGAATCTTGTTCAATTCGCCGTCGCTCTTCGCCTTATCGATGAACGTGTTGACGAATTCGAGCATTTCCGTCGACCCCTTGCGGACCGCGATGCCCTGTACCTGCTGGCTGAGCTGGATTTTCTGATCGTAGCGACCGGGAGCGGCCTTTTCGATCTCGGCGGCCACCACATTGGAAAGGCCGATCAACTCAACCTGCCCTGACAACAGCGCCTGCACTGCGCTCGCATCGTCATCGAAACGACGGATATTGGCGTCCTTCGGCGCAACCTTGGTGACGGCTGTGTCCTGCGTGGAAGCGCGGGCGACACCGATTGTCTTGCCGGAAAGGTCTTCGGGCTTTGCAACGGAAACATCTTTCGGTCCGAAAACGCCGATCGAAATGCCCGCATAAGGCTGGGAGAAGTCGACGCTCTTGGCACGCTCCTCAGTGATGCCCAGCGAGGCCACCAGAACATCGACCTGCCCGCTTTGCAGATACGGGATACGGTTCGGGCCCGTGACCGGCACGATCTGGGCTTCAACACCCAGTTCCTTGGCCAGCAACTTCGCCACATCTGCGTCGTAGCCATCCGGTTCATTGCTAGTATTCATGATTCCGAATGGCGGAAAGTCGACTAGCATGCCGATCTTGATTTTTCCGGCTGATTTAATGCCATCAACGGTCTGCGCAAACGCCGTCGGCGCCAGTACCGTTGCAATTGCTCCCGCGCCAATCAGGGCCATTGCCAAACGTCTGGTGATAGTCATGCTCATTCCTTCCCTGTTAAGTGCCCCTCTATTCACCGGCACCGTTTCGTTATGTCTCGGCCTTTTTCCTGACTTCATGCGGTCTCACATCTGGTCAAGAATGCCGATTGTCTTTCCCAAGCCCCCCCCAATTACCGAGCTGTAGCGCGAGAAAACCTCGTTTCCATGCGGCGCGCCAAAATGGACAGCGGCCAGCAGAGGACAAAATAAACAGCCGCCACAGTACCGAACACCATGAAGGGGCTGAATGTTGCATTGTTGATGATCTGACCCTGTCGCGTCAGTTCCGTAAAGCCGATGATCGCAGCAAGCGACGTGCCCTTGATGAGCTGCACGAGAAAGCCCACTGTCGGCGCCACGGAAATACGCGCGGCCTGCGGCAGGATCACATAGCGCATCCGATTATAATAGCGCAGCCCAAGCGCCGTTGCCGCCTCACGCTGGCCAGGCGGTACGGCATCGATGCACCCGCGCCATATCTCGCCCAGAAAGGCACTTGCGTGCAATGTCAACGCAATCGTCGCGGCGATCCATGGGTTAATGCCTAGCCCAAAAATATTGAGGCCAAAGAAAACCAGGAAGAGCTGCATCAGAAGCGGCGTACCCTGAAACAGCCTGATGAAGCCGAGCGCTATGTAACGTGGCACGCGCGCATCCGAAACGCGCATCAACGCGACGAGCAATCCTCCAATACCCCCCCCGACAAAGGCAATGGCGGAGAGTGCGATGGTCCATTGCGCCGCATAGACGATGATGAGAAATTCGTTCCAGCCGAAAGGTCTGATCATGGCCTGCTCCTATCGGCTCAACGGATATTTGAATGCCACCTTCTCGATCAGCGCGAAAATGGCCGAGAAACCGATGGACATGACAAGATACATTAGCGTGATGACGATATAGACCTCGAAACTCGCGAAAGTCGCGGATTGGAGATCGTTACCGGCAGCCGCAAGTTCATTTGCCGAAATGACCGAAACCACGCTCGACGTCAGCATCAAGTAGATGAACTGGCTGGTGAGCGACGGATATACCGTCCGCAAAGCCGGTTTCATGATGACATAGCGAAAGACTTGCAGTTTGGAGAGACCGAGCGCGGTTCCCGCTTCCACCTGACCTTTGTGAATGGATTCAATGCCGGCGCGAATAATTTCCGTGCCATAGGCGCCAAAATTCACCACCAGCGCGAGAAGCGCTGCGCTGTTGGGCGACAATCGCAGACCTGCGGAAGGCAACCCGAAGAAGATGAAGAAAATCTGCACCAGAAACGGCGTGTTTCGGATAATTTCAATATAAACATCGATGAGGAAGCGGATCGGCTTTGGCCCGGAGGTCTTGCCGACAGCGCAGATGATCGAGACGATCAGGCCGAGCACCATGGCAGCGCAGGAAAGCTCAATCGTCTGCCATGCGCCGACGAGCAGCTTGTCCATCGACGCGAATACAGGCGCGAAGTTGAAATTATACAATGCTGACCCTCCCGATGCGCGGATTATGCCGAATTTTCCCTCCGGCGGCAACGAATTTAGATCGATCTAAGTTTGTTTACCCTCACTCGTCAATCAATAATTCGGATTAAAACCTGAATCAAAGAGTGAATAGCCCCGAGTTTCGTGGACGCCCTCGGGTTACATTTCCTGCTGCCGTTCGAACTCGACGGGTGACAGCATCCCGTTCCTGACGTGCTTGCGCTTGGGGTTGTAGAACATCTCGATGTATTCG
>NZ_LQBD01000014.1:0-86007 GCF_046630315.1 Brucella anthropi
CTCAACAGGATAATCACCCCGTCAAGGCCGTCAGCCAAACCAGTCAAAACCCTTAAAGCTCAACTCGCTCAACCAACCCCAAGGACGCATCAGCCTGCCGCTTGCGGCGCCGCCGCCCTCGTTGTGGGGGCTATATAGGGGTGCCCCCTCGCAGCTGTCAACAGCGCCTGCCAAGTTTTTTGATGTTTTTTTGACAGTTTCCCACAAGGCGCCGGATTTCCACGCCTATGGCTTATATTATAGCACTCTGATGGCCCCAGGCGCATTTGGGAGAGTCATAAACCGGCCTCATTACCCGAATAATTTCCGCGAAACTTTCGGAACCGGCGATGAAACCCGATTTGTGTGCGCTTGTGGAAATCCCGGTCCGGCAGGCTTGTCGTTGACTTACGTTTCATCGGCAGGCAAAACTCACATGCCCGTTTGGGAGCCTTCCGACACGATGGAAGACACCTTAGCACCGGAATGGCGGTTCCTCCGCTTTTCCGACGAATGATTTCAAGCACGTTTGTGCAGTCCGTTTTTGAAGAAGGGCCGGCAATAGCAGTATGAAAGAGATGGGGCCGAACAATCTCGATCCGGGTGACGAGCCCCCGCTCAGCGTTGGCGGACGGCGACGGCCTCCGGATCGCCGCGAAGTTTCTGCCCGCTGGCTCGCCGGCACCTTTCTGACCGGCGTGACATCCTGCATGTTGATAGGCATCGCATTGTTTGCCGCTCTGGACGGGCGCGAACAATTGGCGACGCCGCCGGAAATTCTGGCCCGGACCGATATGCCGGGGGCGACCGACGAAGCCGCCGTTACCAAGGGTGGGCGTCTTGTCAGCACCGTATCGCAGCAACAGGCGCGCGACCGGCGCCGCTTCGATCTTTCGACGATGCAGAAGGTGGGCGAGCGCGAAGTCATTCGCACGCGGCCATTCGAGTTTGTACGCATGGCGCTCGCCGTCGATCATCCAACCAGCCGTAAATACCCTCCTTTCAATGCCCTGACCGTATTCTCGGAAGGCCCGGCCGCACCGCAGCCTGCTGATGCCGGGCAGATCTATGGCGCCAAGGTCGAAAGCGAAGTCAGCCTGCATGTCGTCGATTTTCCGATGAACAGCACGACATTCGATGCCTCGAGCGACCTTACCGTCGACGAGGTCGAAAAGGTCGTGCGCGATACCGGCGGTCTGCTGACGGATGGCGATGTGCAGGTTGCCTCGCTGCATTATGTCGATCCTGCCCGTTTCGGCGGTACGGATTCTCCCTTTGCGCTTGGTCCTGCGCTCGGCGTGAAGATTACGCAGGAGAATGTCAGCGTCGCACCGCGCGGTGATGATGAAACGGTTGGCGAGGGTTTTTCGGAAGAACTGATTCCGTTTCGCCGGACAGCCGAAATCAGGCAGGCGCTCGAAGATGCCGGTTATAGCGGTGACGATGCGGAAAACATGGCCGATTCGCTTGCCAGGCTGATGAATTCGCCGCGGCTCAAGGAAGGCAGTGTTCTGCGGGTCGGCGTCGAGACGCAGGACGGCGTGGACCGTATCGTGCGGGCGAGCATCTATAATCGCACGACCCATCTGGTGACGGTCGCGCTCAACGATCGCGGACAATATATTCCGTCCGACGAACCGGAACAGACCCCGCTTCTGCAAACGGCTTTCGATGGCAACGCCTTGCCGACGGCCATTCGCGGCAATCTGCCCAGTGTCTATGACGGAATCAGCCGGGCGGCTCTCGCCTATGGCATGTCGGAAACGATGCGCGAACAGCTGATCAAGATGCTGGCAAGCGATGTCGACCTGCAATCGCGGCTGTCGCCGAGCGACCAGATCGACGCTTTCTTCTCGCTGCCGGACGATCCCGACAAGCCGGAGGCTGATTCGCAGCTTCTTTACGTCGCCGCCAATTTCGGCGGAACCACCCGCAAATTCTACCGCTATCAGGCCCCGGACGGCAGCGTCGACTACTTCAATGGCGACGGCAAGAGCGCCAAACAGTTCCTGCTGCGCAATCCGGTTCCCAACGGCGTTTTCCGCTCGCCCTTCGGCATGCGCCGTCACCCGATCCTCGGCTATAGCCGCATGCATACGGGCGTGGACTGGGCCGCACCGCGCGGCACGCCGATCATCGCATCCGGCAATGGCGTCGTGGAAAAGGCCGGCTGGACCAACGGCTATGGCAACCAGACGCTCATTCGCCATGCCAATGGCTATGTGAGCAGCTACAATCACCAGAACGCGATTGCCCGCGGTGTTTCGGCAGGCGCGCGCGTGCGACAGGGACAGGTGATCGGCTATGTGGGATCGACCGGCCTGTCGACCGGCCCTCATCTTCACTACGAGCTGATCGTGAACGGAACCAAGGTCGATCCGCTGCGCATCCGTCTGCCGGACAACAAGGCGCTTTCAGGTAAGGAGCTTGAAGCTTTCAAGCAGGAACGCGACCGCATCGACGCACTTTTGAACAGCGATGAAAACGGCACCAAGCTTGCATCGAACGGATCGGCCAAAAGCTGATGATAAAAAGCCGGGCAAAAAACCCGGCCTTTCCGTTGCAAGAATTATCGTGCTTATTCGGTGAATTCGACAGTCACGCCGGGCTTCACCAGCTTTGCCAGCTCTTCCGCATCCCAATTGGTCAATCGCACGCAGCCATGGCTCGACGTCTTGCCGATTCTCGACGGCTCCGGCGTACCGTGAATGCCATAGGTCGGCTTTGACAAGGCGATCCAGACCGTGCCGACCGGCCCGTTCGGTCCCGGCGGGATGGTCAGCACCTTGTCATTGTTGCCCTGCTTGAAGTTGATCTTCGGATTATAGGTGTAATTCGGGTTGATCGCGATGCGCTCCACCTGAACGATGCCGGATGGCGAGGGATTGTCGGACGAGCCGATGGTCGATGGATAGGCAACCACCAGCTTGCCCGATTCGTCATAGCCGCGAACCTGCTTGCGTCCCTTGTCGGCGATGATGCGGGCAACCTTGGCCCGAACCGGCTTGCCGAGATTGGGAACCTTCACGATCGAACCGGGCTGGTTGAAGTTCACGCCCGGATTGATTTCTTTCAGATAGGCTTCGTCTATGTGGAACTTTTCGCCCAGCATTTCAGTGACCGACGTATAGGCCATGGCGGGAAGCTGCGCTTTGTGGGCGTAATCTTCCGGGATGGAGGCAACATATTGCCGGCCCACATCCTCGTTGGTGATCGTGTATTCCGTGAAAGCCGGTCCGCCCGTCGCTTCCAGCTCGGCATTGACCGCCGCTTCGTCCACCGGATTGATCGACTTGCCGGTCATTTCGCCATAGGCGGCAGCCGCCTTGTCGACATTGCTGCCCGAGCGCCCGTCAATGACGCCGGGCGAGCTGCCTGCGCGGTCGAGCAATATCTGATAGGCAGCAATCTTTGCCTTGGCTCCCTGCCCTTTCGGCATTTCGATGGCCGGAGCCATGTCGCCCGGATTGGGCACGCCCCTCGGCTGCTCATAGCCCGGCTGGCCATAATCCTGCCGGCCATCATAACCGGGATTGGCTCTGGCTGAATTCGTGCTGGTACTGTCGGGATACTGATCGCCTGCCGGCGGCAGTTCCGAGCGCTGCACCTGTCCGTCCCGATTGCCGCCATATTGCGGTGCCGCGGGCGCATCCGGATAGTAGTTCGGATCTTCAGGCACATTGCCGAAACCGTCATAGGGCGCACCGCCGTCGACCGGACCATCGAGCGTCCAGTTGTCGTCGGGCTGCGGCGCGCGGCGGACGCGGCGGTCATAGGCATTCGGATCATAGCTGTTGGCATCCTCGACGCTGAGAATGCGCCCACGACGATCCATGGTAACGCGGCGGCCATAGGGGTCGATATAAATCCGCACCCGGCGATCATGATAGATTTCCTCACCCGGATCATAAAGCTGGGCAAGCTGTAGCGGGCGCTCCGCGACCGTTGCGGAGCTGCTTTCATCGGCACGCGCAGGACCATGGACGGCAATTGCCGCCAGGCAAGCAAACAAAGCGGAATGAAGCATGCGTGTGTAATGCGCCATGAAGAATGCCCTGGGTGATCGAGAGATCATGGATGCCGCGAATATGGTTAATAACTTATTAGTCGATAGAGCAGATGCCAGATGAACTGGACATGAAAATGGCCGAGATCGGCTGAAAGCCGGAAAACATGTCAGGCCAGACATGAAAAAGGCGCCGCAACCTATCCGGCTGCGGCACCCCAAGCCTTCAACTCATCAACGCTCATGCGTTTTCGTCGACCTTCTGGCCTTCATCCTCAAGCGCGCCGCGAATCGGACGGAAGGTGAGCCTGTCCGAACCGGCGGTGATCTTGACGATGGAACCATCCAGAATATCGCCCAAGAGAATACGCTCGGCGAGCGGGTCCTGAACTTCCTTCTGGATGACACGCTTCAACGGACGTGCGCCATAGGCCGGATCGTAGCCCTTGTTGGCCAGCCATTCGCGTGCATCCTCTTCCAGTTGCAGCACGATCTTGCGATCGCTCAAGAGCATCTGGAGACGCTGCATCTGAATATCGACAATCGCCCCCATATCCTCGCGGCGCAGCCGGTGGAACAGGATGATCTCATCGACACGGTTGAGGAATTCCGGACGGAAGGCAGCCCGCACCACGCCCATCACTTCGTCGCGAACGGTTTCGACATCGTCCTTCTCGCCAAGATTGACGAGATATTCGGCACCGAGGTTCGAGGTCATGATGATGACCGTATTGCGGAAATCGACCGTGCGGCCCTGCCCGTCGGTCAGGCGTCCGTCGTCCAGCACCTGCAACAGCACATTGAACACATCCGGATGCGCCTTTTCGATCTCGTCGAACAGGATCACCTGATAGGGCCTGCGCCGCACGGCTTCCGTCAGAACGCCGCCTTCTTCATAGCCGACATAGCCGGGAGGCGCGCCGATGAGCCGGCTCACGGAATGCTTTTCCATGAATTCCGACATGTCGATACGCACCATGGCCGTGTCGTCCTGAAACAGGAACGAAGCAAGCGCCTTGGTCAGTTCCGTCTTGCCGACGCCGGTGGGGCCGAGGAAGATGAACGAGCCGATCGGCCGGTTGGGGTCCTGAAGCCCGGCGCGCGCGCGGCGAACAGCCTTCGATATGGCCTGCACCGCCTCGCCCTGCCCGACGACGCGCTTGCCGATCTCGTCTTCCATGCGCAACAGCTTCTCACGCTCGCCTTCCAGCATCCGGTCGACCGGAATACCGGTCCAGCGCGAAATGATCTGCGCCACATGGTCAGGCGTAACGGTTTCCTCCAGCAGAGAACCCTTGTTCTCCTGGCTTTCCGCTTCGACAAGCTGCTTTTCCAGCTGCGGGATCGTGCCATAGGCAAGCTCACCCGCCTTCTGGAATTCGCCGCTGCGCTGCGCGATGGCGAGAGCGTTGCGCGCCTCTTCAAGCTGGCGCTTGAGATCGGCGGCAAGCCCGAGCTTCTGCTTTTCAGCCTGCCATTTCGAGGTCAGTTCGGCCGATTCTTCTTCGAGATCGATCAACTCCTTTTCCAGCCGCTGGAAACGATCCTTGGAAGCCGCGTCGGTTTCAACCTTCAGCGCTTCACGCTCGATCTTCAGCTGCATGATGCGGCGGTCGATCTCGTCCAGCTCTTCGGGCTTGGAATCGACCTGCATGCGCAGGCGCGATGCCGCCTCATCGACAAGGTCGATGGCCTTGTCCGGCAGGAAACGGTCGGTGATGTAGCGGTTGGACAAGGTTGCCGCAGCAACCAGGGCCGAATCCGAAACCCGCACCTTGTGGTGCTGCTCGTATTTTTCCTTCAGGCCGCGCAGGATCGAAATCGTATCCTCGACGGTCGGTTCATCCACGAAGACCGGCTGGAAGCGGCGGGCAAGCGCTGCGTCCTTCTCGACATATTTGCGATATTCTTCCAGCGTTGTCGCGCCGACGCAGTGCAGTTCGCCGCGTGCAAGAGCAGGCTTCAAAAGGTTCGATGCATCCATCGCGCCATCGGACTTGCCCGCACCGACAAGCGTGTGCATTTCATCGATGAACAGGATGATCTGGCCCGCAGCCGTCTGCACTTCCGAAAGCACGGCCTTCAGGCGCTCTTCAAACTCACCGCGATATTTGGCGCCGGCAATCAGCGCGCCCATGTCGAGCGCCATCAACTGCTTGTCCTTCAGGGATTCCGGCACGTCACCATTGACGATGCGTAGCGCCAGACCTTCCGCGATCGCAGTCTTGCCGACGCCCGGCTCGCCGATCAGCACCGGATTGTTCTTGGTGCGCCGCGACAGAACCTGGATCGTACGGCGGATTTCCTCGTCGCGGCCGATCACCGGATCAAGCTTGCCCGAGCGCGCATCCTCGGTCAGGTCGCGGGCATATTTCTTCAACGCATCATAATTGCTTTCAGCGGACGCCGAATCGGCGGTGCGGCCTTTGCGCATGTCGTTTATGACCTTGTTGAGCGCCGTCGGCGTCACACCGGCAGCGGAAAGAATTTCAGACGTCTTTGCGGATTTTTCCATCGCCAGCGCCGTCAAAAGGCGCTCGACGGTGACAAAACTGTCACCGGCCTTGCCGGCAAGCTCCTCGGCGAGCGAAAAGACCTTGGCAAGCGGCTGCGAGAGATAAAGCTGGTCGTTGCCGCCCGACACTTTGGGCAGCTTTTCAAGCGCGTTCTGCAGGCCGATGCGCACATCGGCAATCCGGCCGCCGGCGCGTTCGATCAGGGACGAGGCAAGTCCTTCATCATCGTCGACGAGAACTTTCAGCACATGTTCCGGCGTAAACTGCTGATTGCCGGACGACAGCGCGAAAGTCTGTGCAGACTGGATGAAGCCCCGGACGCGCTCTGTGTATTTTTCAATATTCATGATGTCTCCTTTGCCTTCCGGCCCATCACGCGGCACCGGAAGATGAATGGTGACGAAGCCCCCGCGACGGGCGGGCTTCTTTCCAAGACAGCATATGGGATGATGGCCGGGGTTCGGCAAGGGTGACAGGCGCCTGGCGAACCAAATAAAATGGCGCGGAAACCGCGCCATTTTGAACTCGATACAGAGGGCCGATCAGGCGTCGGAATCTGCAGGCTCCGTTACCGGCGCCTCGTCACCGCTGTCCTTGGCGGCGCGGCGCGGACGACCCGGACGGCGCGTGGCACGGCGGGGTGCGGCCTCTTCGGTGGCTGCTGCCTCGCCAACCGGTGCGGCCTGTTCAACAAGCTCGACCGGGGCGGAAACCTCCTCGGCGACGGGCTGGGCCTGCTTTTCCTGCGGCTGTTCATCCGAACGCTCGTCAGCGTTGAAGCGCTCACGCTGCGGACGGCGGCCGCGGCCGAGACGGCGATCGCGATTGTCGCGTTCGCGCGGCTGCTGGCGACCCTCGCCGGACTTTACCGGCTCGCCGCCATCTTCACCGTAGACGACCTCGGCGGGCGTGCCTTCGATGACCGGCTGCGGGCCGGAACCGTTGACGGGCTGCGGCTGGGCGGCAACAGGGGTGAAACCTGCTTCCTCATCGTCCGCGCCGTCATCGTCGAAGGTTTCCTCGCGCTGGAACGGCACCGGATTCTGCGCCATGGCAGCCATGATGATGCGGTTATAATGTTCAGCGTGCTGAAGATAGTTTTCCGCCATGACACGATCGCCAGATGCCTGTGCGTCGCGTGCGAGGGCTGAGTATTTTTCTGCAATATGTTGCGCATTGCCGCGGATTTTTACATCCGGGCCGTTGCTTTCATAATTGCGCGACAGAGGATTGGGGCCCTTGCGGTTGTTGTTGTTATTGTTGTTCCCCCGTCCGCGCATGCGCCTGTTCTGCTGTGCTGGCCTCATATTCATCTCTTTTCAGATTAAAGGGCGTAGAAACTCCACAGCCGGAAAGGCTGCCGGTTTCACGCTATCGAGCCATGGAGGAAGCACGCCCTAAAAACTTCCCACAAATCGACTGCTTCTGAGTTGGGTACGCCTGCTGCGATACCGAAACTCCGCGGTTGCATCAGAGCGCGTTTCGATCGGATTGGATAAGATCGGCGCTCTAATCATTTGTTTTGAACCGCGCATCTTGTCCGAAAACCGTTTCACAATTTTCGGTATGCGCTCTAATACATAACCATTCCGAAAAGCCTTGCTCTTCGAGACTATGCTTAAAAGTCGTGTACTTCCGCATAAGCCATCCCCAAAGACCCCTCCGGGGAGCATGACCAAAAATCGTCATGGAGCATTTCCGCCACCGCCCATCAGCGGGCAAAACCATTCTGGCTGTATACGGTGGCCGGAAACTAAACGGCTTCGCGGCAAATTCCAAGTGTTTTTTTAGCGGTTCGCCGCATCAAAATTACGTATTTGATTTGTGCGCGAAAAGCATGGCCCTTCTGTGGCCGCCAAGATCGCTCGCATGTCCTGCGAGGGAAAATCCTGCGCTTTCAAACAGCGCTTCGACATCCTGGAATTGTCCGGCGCCGATCTCTACGGCCACCGTTCCGTCCTTATATAGGTGATCTGCCGCCTTTTGCGCAAGGGCCCTGTAAAAATTCAGCCCATCGGCGCCGCCGTCAAGTGCAGCAAGCGGATCGTGCTCGCGCACCTCGCGCGACAATCCCGCTATGTCTTCATGCGGAATATAGGGCGGATTTGAGACGATCAGGTGAAACCGCCCGCACACATTGTCAAACCAGTCGCTTTTAAGCGCCGCAAAACGGTCGCCCACCCCATTGGCAACGGCATTGATTCGCGCCATCGCAAGCGCGCCTTCCGCCATATCGAGGCCGATGCCATGCGCATGCTCGAAGCAGTGCAGAAGCGAAACGATGATCGCGCCTGTGCCGGTGCCCATATCGAGCAGTTCCAGCGTCGGGTTCTTCACCGCAAGCGCTTCCAGCGCCGGAATGACCAGCTCCACCAGCACCTCCGTATCGGGCCGGGGTTCAAGCGTCTCGGCGGAAAGCCGGAACGGCAGGCCGAAAAATTCGCGCATGCCCATGATCCGATGCACCGGCTCCCCCCTGAGGCGCCGGTCCAGCGCATCGAAAAGCTTCTCGACGGCATCGGATCCGATCGTCTGCTCTGGCGCGGAAATCAGATCAAGCTGCGTCTTGCCCGTTGCCCATTCGACCAGAAGCCGCGCATCGAGGTCTGGCGTGTCCAGCCCGGCTGTGCGAAGCCTCTCCCTTGCATCGGCCATCAGGCGGTCGAGACGCATCCCACTCACTGCTGCCCCAGTTCCGTCAGAAGTGCGGTCTGGTGATCGGAAATCAGCGCATCGACCAGTTCGTCCAGATCGCCTTCCATAACCCGGTCGAGCTTGTAAAGCGTCAGGTTGATACGGTGATCGGTGACGCGCCCCTGCGGGAAATTATAGGTGCGGATGCGCTCCGAACGATCGCCGGAACCGACCTGGCTGCGCCGCGATTGCGAGCGTTCGGTTTCGGCCTTCTGGCGCTCCATGTCATAAAGGCGGGCGCGCAGGATCTGCATGGCGCGGGCGCGGTTCTGGTGCTGCGATTTTTCAGCCTGCACCACCATGATGCCGGTCGGAATATGCGTGATGCGAACCGCCGAATCGGTCGTGTTGACGTGCTGGCCGCCCGCGCCCGATGCCCGCATCGTATCGATGCGGATATCCTCGTTGCGGATTTCGATATCGATGTCTTCCGCCTCCGGCAGGACGGCGACGGTTGCCGCCGATGTGTGGATGCGCCCGCCCGCTTCGGTTTCCGGCACGCGCTGCACGCGGTGCACGCCCGATTCGAACTTGAGCTTGGAGAACACGCCCTTGCCCGAAACCGTGGCGATGATTTCCTTGTAGCCGCCGGCATCGCCCTCACTGGCCGAAACAAGCTCCACCCGCCAGCCTTTTTCACTGGCATAGCGCTCATACATGCGGAACAGGTCGCCCGCGAAAAGGGCGGCTTCCAGACCGCCCGTACCGGCGCGAATTTCGAGGATCGCATTCTTCTCGTCGGCGGCATCCTTCGGCAGAAGCAGGATTTGCACTTCCTGCTCCAGTCCCTCGATACGCCTTTCCACTTCCGGCAGCTCTTCCAGCGCCAGCGCGCGCATCTCGGCATCCGTGGCCGCATCGTCGCGCATGGCGGCCAGATCGATCGCCTCCTTGCGGGCGTCGGTCAGTTCGCGAATCTTGCCAACCACCTCCTGCAACTCGGAATATTCCGATGCGAGCTTCACATAGGTTTCCGAATCCGGATTGTTGGCCATCTGGCTTTCGATCATCGAGAACCGCTTCAAGAGCTGGTCCATCCGGTCCTGCGGCAATGCGATCATGTCATGTCCTAAATAGTGTCGGCAGCGTGCAAGAATACAAAACGAGACGCCGCGCAATGCTGCACCGCGACTGTCCAGCCAGGTCAATCTGCTTCGCTATAACGGAATATCGTTGTCTTCGGCAAATCTCATCAACAGTTCACGCAGCGAATGCGCGCTGTTGGGCTTGTCCAGCTCTTGCGCAAGCAGGGCGGTGAGCTTGCCCGCATCCAGCGCGCCGAGCATGGCCTTGACCGGACCGATTGCCGCCGCCGACATCGAGATCGACCGAAAACCGATGCCGACCAGCGCCATGGCGGGCAGCGGTCGGCTGGCCATCTCGCCGCACAGCGTAACCGGCTTGCCGTGCCGATTGCCCGTTTCCACGATGAAGCGCAGCGCCCGCAGGAATGCGGGCGAAAGCTGATCGAAGCGACCCGACATCAGCGAATTGCCACGATCGGTCGCCATCAGGAACTGGAACAGATCGTTCGAACCGACCGAGATGAAATCGACAAGCGACATCAGTTCCTCAAGCTGCCACAACAGCGACGGCACCTCGACCATTGCGCCAAGCTTCAGGCACAGGGGCAACTGATGCGCAAAGCGCGACAGGTGCCGGACTTCCCGATCGATGATCTCGCGTGCGGCCTTCACCTCGCTGACTTCCGTAATCATCGGCAGCAGGATCTTGAGTTCGCGCCCGCCCGCCGCCTTCAAAAGCGCGCGCAGCTGGGTGCGCAGCAATCCCGGACGGTCGAGCGTCAGGCGGATGGCGCGCCAGCCGAGCGCCGGATTTTCTTCCTGCACGGTGGAGCTGAAATAAGGGAGAACCTTGTCGCCGCCGATATCCAGCGTCCGGAATGTCACCGGCTTGTCGCCGGCAGCCTCGATGACCGAGCGATAGAGGCGCTCCTGCTGCTCGGCACGCGGGAAGGTCGAGGCAACCATGAACTGGAGTTCGGTGCGAAACAGGCCTATCCCCGCAGCGCCCGATGCCGACAGGTGCGGCAGATCGACGAGAAGCCCGGCATTCATCAGAAGCGAGACATCGACGCCATCCTTCGTGACCGACGGCTTGTCGCGCAACTCGCGATAATGCGCCTGACGCCGCGCCCGGAAACGGACCTTTTCGGCATAGGCAGCTTCCAGATCCGCCTGCGGGCGCAGATGCATGATGCCTTCGTCACCATCGACGATGGCCGCATCGTTGTTTTCGGCCATGGAGACGATGCCCTTGGCCTGCCCCACCACCGGAATGCCCATGGCGCGGGCCACGATCACCACATGGCTTGTGGCCGCGCCATCTTCCAGAACCACGCCGCGCAGACGCTCGCGCGGATAATCCAGAAGCTCCGCCGCCCCCATGGAGCGCGCGACGATGATCGCATCCTTGACCAGCGATTCGGCAATCGTCTTGATATCGCGGCCCATCAGCTGACGCAGCAGGCGGTTCGCCAGATCGTCAAAATCCGACAGGCGCTCGCGCATGTAGGGATCGGTCAGATGCACCATGCGCGCACGCGTGTCGCTCTGCACCTTTTCGACTGCGGCCTCGGCGGTCAGGCCGTTGTGAATGGCTTCTTCCAGCCGCCGCACCCAGCCGCGATCATGGGCAAACATGCGATAGGCTTCCAGCACTTCGCGATGCTCGCCCTCTACCGCCACATCGCGGCGCGACAGCATGTCGTCGATGGATATGCGCAAGGAACCCAGCGCCTCGTCCAGCCGGTTGAGTTCGGCCTGGCTGTCCTCGTTGAAAAGATTGGTGACGACGATGCGCGGCTCATGCAGCACCACATGGCCAAGGCCGATACCGTCGTTGAAAGCATGTCCCGTCACGCTCATCGGGCGGCCGAGATCAAGCTCTATGCCCGGACGCGCCAGACGCAGACCGTCACCGGTCGCGATGATTTCGGCAAGGACCATGGCAGTGGTTTCAAGTGCTTCGACCTCGTCTTCCCGATAGGCACGCTTGGTCTTGTTCTGAACGACAAGAACGCCCAAAGTGCGGCCAGCACGCAGGACAGGAACGCCAAGGAAGGAATTATAGGCTTCTTCCCCCGTTTCAGGGAGATAGGCGAAGGCCGGGTGGCTCTGCGCATCCGTCAGGTTGAGCGGGCGCGCGCTTGCCGCAATGGTGCCGACAAGACCCTGGCCGAGACGAAGCTGGGCAAGGTGGACAGCCTGCGGATTGAGACCTTCGGTGGCATAGAGTTCGAGCACGCCATCGGCGCGCAATATGTAGAAGGAACAGACTTCCGCGACCATGTTCTGGGCAATTTCGCGAACGATCCGGTCAAGGCGCGCCTGCGGTTCCAGCGGCTCCGCCATCAATTCGCGCAACCGCTTGAGCAGTACGCGGGGACCAGTTGTCAGCTCACGCATGATCGTCGGAGGCTCCTTCCAGATTACAGGCGTGTTTTCGCAAGCCTATTCCCGATTCCCGCCCGCGAAGCCTTACGCCAATCCCTTTGTGAGCATTTTCGACACGCGCGTCCAGAACAAATAGTTGCTGCTCGCAAAATGTTGCAATGCCGCGCACCGTTTCGGGTACGCGGCATTGCACACAACCATGTTCTGAAATGAAATCCAAACCGGCTGATTACTTGTCGAGGCCATAGACCGCATGCAGCGTGCGCACGGCCAGTTCCGCATAAGGGCCGTCGATCAGGATCGAAATCTTGATTTCGGACGTGGTGATGGCGCGGATATTGATGCCCTTTTCGGCCAGCGCCTTGAAGGCGGTGGCGGCAACGCCCGCATGGCTGCGCATGCCGATGCCGATGACGGAAATCTTGGCAAGACCGGTTTCGGACTGGATATTGTCGAAGCCGATTTCGCCCTTGACCTTGTCGAGAACCTTCAGCGCCTTGTCGATGTCGCCGGTCGGGATGGTGAAGGTCATATCGGTCTTGGAACCGTCTTCCGACACGTTCTGGACGATCATGTCCACATTGATGTGCTCTTCGGCAAGCGGTCCGAAGATGGCTGCCGAAACGCCCGGCCGGTCGGCCACGCGCCGCAGCGAAATCTGAGCTTCATCCTTCGCAAAGGCGATACCTGTGACGACCTGCTGTTCCACGATTTCTTCCTCGTCGCAAATAAGGGTTCCGGGCGGGTTGATCGGATCACCCATGCCCGGCGCATCTGGGTCCGTAAAGCTCGAACGCACGAAAGTGCGCACCTTGTGCACCATGGCGAGTTCGACCGAGCGCACCTGCAAGACCTTGGCGCCAAGCGAGGCCATTTCCAGCATTTCCTCAAAGGAAATCTTCGAAAGGCGCTTTGCCTTCGGCTCCAGGCGCGGATCGGTCGTATAGACGCCGTCCACATCCGTATAGATATCGCAGCGATCCGCCTTCACGCCGGCGGCAATGGCGACGGCGGACGTATCCGAGCCGCCGCGCCCAAGCGTTGCCACGCGATTGTCGGGGCCCAGCCCCTGGAAACCGGCGACGACGGCGACCTGCCCCATTTCCATGCGGCGGATGATTTCCGAACCGTCGATTTCCTGAATGCGGGCCGCGCCATGGGCATTGTCGGTCCTGATCGGGATCTGCCAGCCCTGCCACGAACGCGCATCGACGCCGATGGACTGAAGCGCAATCGCCAGAAGGCCGCTCGTCACCTGCTCGCCGGAAGCGACGATGGTGTCATATTCGCGCGCATCATAGAAGGGAGAGCTCGCGCCGCAGACCTTCGGCATGTTCTGCACCCAGCCGACCAGCTCATTGGTCTTGCCGGACATGGCCGAAACGACGACGGCAACCTGATTGCCCGCCTCGACCTCGCGTTTGACGTGGCGCGCCACATTATAGATGCGTTCCAGATCGGCCACCGAAGTGCCGCCGAATTTCATCACGATGCGCGCCATTTAAGGTTACGTCCCGCTGTTTAGAAAAATTACACTCTCACCTGCCCAAACCTTATATTGTTGCGACAGGCAAACCCGAGGTCACATAGCTAATATGTCACGCTTCCGCAAGGCCGTGATTCGCATCTGGCCGTTCGAGAGCAAATTTGATTTGTTCCTTGACTTTGGAGTACTACCTTGGAAGCAGAACTGCACGCTTCCGCCGCTGGAGAATGGAAATGACCGAAACTGCCCGCACCACCATCGACGCTTCCGAGATCGAGCATTTTTCGCGCATTGCCGCGGAATGGTGGAACCCGCAGGGCAAGTTCCGCCCCTTGCATAAATTCAATCCGACGCGGCTTGCCTATATCAAGGAAAAGGTCTGCGCCAGGTTCAACCGCGATCCCAATGCGCCGCGCCCGTTCGAGGGCCTGCGCCTGCTCGATATCGGCTGCGGCGGCGGGCTTCTCTGCGAGCCGATGGCGCGCCTCGGCGCAACGGTCATCGGGGCCGACGCCTCAGCCACCAATATCGAAGTGGCCAGGATCCACGCAGCCCAGAGCGGCGTGGAGGTCGACTATCGCGCCACGACCGCAGAAGCGCTGGCCGAAGCCGGTGAAAAATTCGACGTGGTGCTCAATATGGAAGTGGTCGAGCATGTCTCGGACGTCGATCTTTTCATGTCGGCAACAAGCGAGATGGTCAAGCCCGGCGGACTGATGTTCGTCGCCACCATCAACCGCACGCTGAAAGCTTACGGCCTGGCGATCATCGGCGCGGAATATGTCCTGCGCTGGCTGCCGCGCGGCACGCACCAATATGAAAAGCTGGTGCGTCCGGAAGAACTGGAGACAGCCCTTTCAAAAGCGGGCCTTCGCCTCATCGACAAGCTGGGCGTGACCTATAATCCGCTGGCCGACAGCTGGAGCCGCTCACGCGACATGGACGTGAACTATATGGTTCTGGCCGAACGGCCCGCCTGATCCCCTCATCCTTTTTGCGCGCGTGTGGTCATGGCCACGCCCACGGCGATGACCGCCGCGCCGAGCCAGGTCAGCGGCGGGTAATGCTCGCCGAGAAACAGCGTTCCCGAAATAAGGCCAAGCGCGGCCGCGACATAGCCGATCTGGCTGAGATAGACGGGCCCGCCCACTGCCTGCAATCGGAAGAACAGCGCGAACATCCCCGCCGCCGCGATCGACTGGGCCAATGCGGCCCATGGCGCGAAAGCAAGCGTCTCGATCGGAAACTGGCCGGTGAACAGGAGTATCCCCGCAAAAAGCATCAGCGCCGATGCAAGATGGCTTCCGGCGGCAAGTTCGGTCGGATCGGCATTTTTCGGCCAGTCGAGCGTGCGGTAGACATTGCCGATGGCCAGAAGCACCGGAATGAGCAGGGCCGCGGCGATCCACAGGGGATCGGCCGGCTTGCCCACTTCGCCCCGCGTCATCGACACCATCACCGCGCCGACAAAACCGGCGGCGATGCCGCCGATCCCGAGCGCATTGGGACGCCGCAATCCGAACCCCATCGACAGGACAAGCGTGATGACCGGCGACAGCGTGTACATGATGCCGGTAAAACCTGCGCCAAGGCGTGGAATGGCGGAAAGAATGAGCAGGTTGGGCAGGGCATAGGAAATGAATGCGGTGCAGATATAGTAGCGCAGCCTGCCGCCTGAAAAGCCGATCTTCCTTTTCTGCACAAGAAGAACGGCGAACAGAATGAGCCCCGCACTGGCCGAGAACAGGAAGGTCCAGATGGCGGGCGGAATACCCGCCTGCGCCGCGATCTTGCCGAGCGGCAGGATCAGCCCCAGCAGGGTGCCGGTTGCAATCAGCAGGAAAGGCGCAGAAGCCATCAGTTTCATGCGCCTCTTCTCCCCGTATGGCTGTCAGTTCTTGTCTTCCGGGAATACCGGCAATGGCAGAACGTCGACACCGTCTTCGAGCAGCGAATTCACATCCTCGCGCGATGCTTCGCCGTAGATGCCGCGTGTTTCGATCTCGCCGAAATGGATCTTGCGGGCTTCCTCGGCAAACTTGTCGCCGACATAATCCGCATTCTCGCGAACCTTGCGGCTCAACGCCCGCATTTCATCCAATATCTGTTTCTGGGTATCGCCCAGCGCCATGGCAATCTTTTCCTTGCCGCGGCTTGTCGAAACAGCCGGCGCCATCAACGATTTCTGAACAGCTTGCGAATAGCACGCCGGACAAGCGACGAGCTTCATTTCCGACTGCCGGTCGAAATCGGCATTGTCGCGGAACCAGCCCTCGAATTCATGGCCCTGATCGCAATGAAGCGAAAAGCGGATCATGGACTTTACGCATCCTCTTTCTGTTCTGCGGAAACGACACTGACATCGAATTCCCGCGCATTCTTCAGATTTGGCACCTTGGCACGCGCGGCGGCGCTTTCGGCCACATCGATATCGGCCAGAATGACGCATGGCTCATCGTGGTCGGCTTCGGCCAGAATCTTGCCCCATGGCGAAACGATGATCGAATGACCATAGGTCTGGCGCCCGTCCTCATGCAGCCCGCCCTGCGCCGCAGAAATCAAGAATGCGCCATTTTCGATGGCGCGCGCACGTTGAAGCACATGCCAATGCGCCTCGCCGGTCTGTTTCGTGAAGGCAGCCGGACCGGTAATCACATTGGCGCCGGCCAGCGCCTGTGCCCGGAACAGCTGCGGGAAGCGGATATCGTAGCAGATGGCCATGCCCACCCTGGCGAAAGGCAGTTCGGCGATGACGGTCTTCTTGCCGGGCTCATAGGTTGCCGATTCGCGCCAGCTTTCGCCATTGTCGAGATCGACATCGAACATATGAATCTTGTCATAGGTGGCGATCTTTTGGCCCGAGGGCGCGAAAATGCCGCCGCGATTGGCGATCTTGCCGTCGCCCGCATCGATTGCGGTGGAACCGATATGCAGGAAGACACCGTGCCTGGCCGCCAATGCGCGAGCCGCCTGGAACACCGGATCGTTCTCCTCATCGCGCAGGCTTGCGAAAAGAGCCGCCCGGTCGCGCATCAGCGCGCCGGTCATTTCCGGCGTCTGGATATATTGGGCGCCTTGCGCTGCCGCCTCCGCGACCAGTTTTTCGAGTGCCTCCACATTGCGAGCGACATCTGTGCCCGAACGCATCTGGATTGCGGCAGCGCGGAACGTGTTCATGATCTGACCTCTAGGCAAGTTCGCCGGTCTTGAGCAGGCCATCGAGCCTGCCTTCATCCTCCAGCGCATGGAGATCGTCGCAGCCGCCGACGTGAACGGAGCCGATGAAAATCTGCGGGAAGGTGTTGCGCCCGGAACGCTCCTGCATTTGAGCGCGCAATTCCGGTGTTGCTGCGGCGTTGATTTCGTTGAATTCGACGCCCTTGCTGGTCAAAAGCGCCTTTGCCCGCGTGCAATAGGGGCAGCCGGGGCGGGTATAGATCGTAACGTCAACCATGAAAAACTCCGTTCTTTGTCCACTATATAAGGGGCAAACCTGCCGTCTGGAAGCCCCGAAGCTTTTCACGAGCCTGTGTAGTCTGTCATCCGGCTCAATCCGGCAGGACACGGCTGAAGGTCAGGACATCCACGCTTTTCGCGCCGCCCCGCAACAAAGCCCGCGTCACCGCCTTGACCGTAGCGCCGGTGGTATAGACGTCGTCGATCAGCAGAACCCGCCGCCCGCGAACATGAATTTCATGATCCTGCGGCACGCGGAACGCGCCATCCACATTGCGCCTTCGCTCCTTGAGGCCAAGGCCGATCTGCTGTTCGGTCCGGCGCACGCGGTTCAGGCCTTGCGGCGCAAAAGGTTTTGCCTCCAGTTTCGCGAGCGCGCGGGCAAGTTCCGCCGACTGGTTGAACCGTCGCTGCCAGAAGCGCCAGCGATGTAGAGGCACCGGAACGATAACCTCGCAATCATCGAGCAGTTCGCGGCCCGCCCGCTGCATCCAGCGCGCCATCCACGGCGCCAGATCGATCCGGTCATGAAACTTGAGCGAAACCGCCATGCGCTGCGCCGCGCCCCGATGCAGGACGGCCGACCGCAGACGCCGGAAAGGCGGGGGATCGGCAATCGCTTCCGCGCTCATGAAGTTTTCGCCGAAATCGTGATTGAAGGGGATGCCCAGAACGGGACAATAGGGCTTTTCTATAAAGCGCAGCTCCGGCCAGCATTTCGGGCACAGCGTCCCCGGTTCGGATACATGTGTCCGGCAGCCGATGCATGTCGGCGGAAACAGCATGTCCGCCGACGAGCGGACAGCCCGGCAGACGAGCCGGCGAAATCCCTCACCCGCGCCGCGCAAGAAGGTTTGATGCGTTCTGTCGTCATCCGCCATTGCATTCGCCCCCGTTCGAATGCATCTATCCCCGCAACGATTGTACTGAACCTTGCTCGAAAGAGAAGACGAATTCCATGCCTGCGCCGACCGATGATAGCGCGATCTTCGATCGCGATCTCCTGCTCTCGTTTCGCCGCCGCGCCTTTGCGCGCGCCGAACCCGGCGCGGATTTCCTGCTGCGGCGCATTGGCGACGATCTTGCCGACCGCCTGGACGCCGTGGAACGGCGTTTTCCCGTTGCCGTCGATCTCGCTGGCCATACAGGCGCGGCGGCCGCGGCCATTGCGCAATCCGGCAAGGCAGAACTGATTATCCGCATTGAACGCGACAAGGATTTTCTGGGAGGTCCATTCCCGGCTGTTGTCGGCGATGAGGAAATGCTGCCGCTGAAACCCGGCGGCGCCGACCTCATCGTCTCGCTGATGGCGCTGCACGCGACCAACGACACGCCGGGCACAATGGTCCAGATCGCCCGTGCGCTGAAGCCGGACGGGCTATTTCTGGCGGCCTTGAGCGGCAGCGGAACGCTGGGCGAATTGCGCGAGAGCTTGCTCCAGGCCGAAATCGAACTGACGGGCGGCGCCTCGCCGCGCATTTTTCCCTTCCCCGATGTGCGTGATGTGGGCGGCCTTCTGCAACGCGCAGGCTTCGCCCTGCCTGTTACCGATGTCGACAACATCACCGTGCGCTACGATTCGCTGTTCAACCTGATGGCCGACCTGCGCGCCATGGGCATGCAGAACATATTGCGCGACCGGTCCCGCAAGCCGGTTTCGAAACGGCTTTTCCTGCGTGCTGCCGAAATTTATGCCGAGCGCTTCTCCGATCCGGACGGGCGCATCCGCGCCACTTTCTCCATCATCTGGCTGTCAGGCTGGGCACCGCATGAATCGCAGCAAAAGCCCCTGAAGCCCGGCTCCGCAAAGGCATCGCTGGCGCAAGCGCTCAAAAAGGCGGAAGAGGAATAAACACAGCCAAAGAAGGTTAGAGCATTTTCGAGCCAAAAGTGCGAAGCGTCTACGCAGGGAAATCAGTTCACTGGACTGATTTCTTATCCTGCTTCGATGCGTCGGATAATGCGTGAAAACAAAAAGATAGAGCGGTTCCGACGATTCCATTTAAACCGGAACCGCTCTAGCAATCGCCGTGGCGGCTGCCATTGGCCTCGATGATGCAAACGGAATTGGGGCTTGGCTGAAGCACGCTCTTGCGCACCGTATAGGTCTGGCCCGGAGCGTGCGGCTGGCTGCCGGCATCCCGCTTGATCGAACCCGTCATGGTCCGGTCGATCCCGTCCGGAAGCACCGACTGGGCTGCGATCTTGTTTGCCTGCTCGTTGAGAACCGGAACAATGATAAGCGCAAGAGCCACAGCCGCAGAGCCGAACAGCAACACAACGCGCAGGAAACCGCGACCGGCCCCATGACCGGCTCCAAGACCAACCTTTGCCTGTGGCGTCGCCGTATATTCGTTGTGATCGGCGCTAAAAAAATTGTTATCGAAACTCATGCTTCAAGACTCCGGGGCAGCTCGTGCATGAGAATGCCTCAACGGAGTGAATCATAGATTAACCCGCCAGCGGAATCGTAAGAAATTGCCAACCTTTTTCCACAGTCCGGCAGATAATCGGCTTACAGCAGATCAAGCAGGAACGGGATCAGCGGTTCGTCGGCTGGCGGCATAGGATAGTCGCGCATATCCTTCGGGCGAACCCATTTGAGCGCCTGTCCCTCCAGCCCCCGCGCGATGCCTTCATAACGGCGGCAGACATAGAGCGGCATCAGCAGGTGGAAGTCGTCATAGGTGTGGCTTGCAAATGTCAACGGCGCAAGGCAGGCCGCTTTCGTGGTAATGCCGATTTCTTCCTGCAATTCGCGGATCAGCGTTTCTTCCGGCGTTTCGCCGGGTTCCACCTTGCCGCCGGGAAATTCCCAGAGACCGGCAAGCTGCTTGCCCTCCGGGCGCTGCGTCAGCAGAACCCGGCCATCCGAATCCACCAGCGCGCAGGCCGCGACCAGAAGAATGCGCCGTCCCTTCGCTTCAGTCATTTCTCATTGCTCTCCCGATAGGCATAGCGATAGGCTTCCTGAAAGCCGAAGCTTTCGTAAAGCGTGAGCCCGGCGACATTGTCCGCCTCGATTTGCAGCCACGCCGTTTTTGCCCCAAGCTTTGCCGCCCATTTGAGCGCGGAGCCCACGATCGCATGGCCATGCCCCTTGCGCCTTGCCTCCGGCCGCGTGCCGACATCGAACAATCCGGCCATCACGCCATCCTGGACGCAGAGAAGATTGGAGACGGCGCGTCCGCCTTCCTCCAGCACGAACATGCCCTTGTTCGGGCGGACGCTATTGAGAAGCTCGGAAAAGCCGGGCCGCATATCCTCGGGTCTTTCATGGATAGAAAGCGATGCATCCACAAAACGGCCAATGTCCTTCAGGGGAATCTGGTCGATGGCGCCAGACAGATCGAGTTCCCCCAGTTTGACCGTCATCACGATGGTCTCGTCCCGCCGCTTCCAGCCGAGCCCTTCAAGATAGTCCTCAAGCGCGCGCGGCGCGAGCGGGGAAAGCCTGAAGCAGGGAACGCGGCCATAGGCGCGAAAACGCTGTGCCGCAAGTTCCACACGCGCCGGAATATTTCGCGTATCGCCGGGGTCGAGCGGATTGATCGAGTTGAGGCGCCGGGAAGGATGCGCCGCGGTCATGCGTATCGCCCATGTACCGTCATAATGAACCGATGTGGCGGGCCAAGCACGGAAGCCGACGGCTTCAAGCTGGCGAACGATGGCAAGACTTGGCACAATAAACTCCTCAAACGATGACGGATTGAGCGCTCAGGCTCGATGAGATTCGGGAAGACAGCGTGCCGAAAATAGCGCTCTTTGAGAACCGGAGCGGAATGTACTTTTGGGTACATGAGCACCGGAAGCACAAAAGGGTGCTATTTGCAGGCCGCTGGAACCCGAATATCGCGAGCCTAGCTTCTGTAATCGCCGTTGATCGCTACATATTCCTTGGTGAGGTCGCAGGTCCAGACGGTTGCCTTGCCGCGCCCGATCCCCAGATCGACGCGAATGCGAATATCCTCGCCCTGCATATAGGCGGAGGTGGCGTCTTCCGAATAGGCCGGGTCACGCTCGCCCTGATGGGCCACGCGAATATCGCCGAACCAGATGGCGAGCAGGTCGCGATCGGCAGGCTCGCCCGCCTTGCCGACAGCCATGACCACGCGGCCCCAATTGGCGTCTTCACCGGCAACAGCCGTCTTGACCAGCGGCGAATTGGCGATGGAAAGCGCGATCTTCTTGGCGGAAGCCGCAGAC
Source organism: Brucella anthropi (assembly GCF_046630315.1). Lineage (GTDB taxonomy): Bacteria > Pseudomonadota > Alphaproteobacteria > Rhizobiales > Rhizobiaceae > Brucella > Brucella anthropi_A. Next base: position 21,760 of record NZ_LQBD01000014.1, read on the forward strand.
TTTGCGCCCGTTACTTCGACCTCCACCATCTTGCGTGCACCCTCGCCGTCACGCACGACCTGCAACGCCAGCGACTTCAGGAGGCGCCCCAGCGCCTTCTTGAATTCGCCAAGGCGCCTGTCGGCGGGATCGGTGATTTCCGGCGCGCCGCGCTCCGCCGCCGTGCCGGTGGCAAACAGCATCAGCGTATCCGACGTGGATGTATCGCTATCCACCGTCACGGCATTGAAGGTCGAGCCGACGCCCTTGGACAGCAGGCTTTGCAACACGTCAGCCTTGATCGGCGCATCGGTGACGACGAAGGAAAGCATGGTCGCCATATCCGGCGCAATCATGCCTGCGCCCTTGGCGATGCCGTTGATCGTGACCGGCACCTGACCAAGCAGCACCGTTTCGGTGGCGACCTTCGGATAGGTATCCGTGGTCATGATCGCCCTGGCGGCTTCGGTCCAGAAATCCTCGACCGCATCCTTGTTCATGTCGCCGAGCAGATGCGCGAATTTGGCAGCATCGAGCGGTTCGCCGATCACGCCGGTCGAAGCGAGAAACACATCGGTCGTAGCGCAGCCGACGGCTTTGGCGGCGGCTTCCGCGGTTGCTTCCGTGGCCTGGCGGCCCTTGACGCCGGTAAAGGCATTGGCATTGCCGGAATTGACGACGACCGCGCGCGCCTTGCCATGCACAAGGTTGCGGCGGCAGAAATCGACCGGCGCCGACGGGCAGAGCGAACGGGTGAAAACGCCTGCGGCTTCTGCCGGGCGGTCGAACACCATCAGCATCACATCCGTTCGTCCCTTGTACTTGATCCCGGCAGCAGCGGTGGCAATACGGACCCCATGGACGACCGGCATTGTGGGGTAATGTTTTGGGGCGAGAGGAGAAACAGACGCGGACATAGGTGCCTCGAAGCATATTCGGTTTGGTTTTGCCGCATTGGAAAGGTTTGCGATCCAAAATCAAGCGGGAAACGCAAGATCGAAACAAAAAACGCCCCGGCAAGCCGGGGCGTCGATAGTTGAAGCGATTTTTACTGCTGCGGAGCAGCGTCTTCCGGCCCGTCATCCGTGTCCGCGCCGTCCTGGGCAGCGGCGGCCTCCTTCATGGCTTTCTCGACAGCGGGGTCCTTGTAGTCGATCTTCATGCCGTCGCGCAGCTTCTTGACGGTATCGACATAACGTTCGCGCATGATGATCGAACGGATCTGGTCCTTGACCTGATCGAATGCCGGCGGCTGCTTGGTGCGGCGATCCTCCAGCTGGATCACGTGGAAGCCGAACTGGGTCTTGACCGGCTCCTTGGTATATTCACCCGGTTTCAGCGCAAAGGCGGCCTTTTCAAATTCCGGCACCATCTGGCCTTCGCTGAAATAGCCGAGATCGCCGCCATTGGCAGCGGTGCCGTCGGTCGAGCTTTCCTTGGCAAGGTCCTCGAACTTGGCGCCGCCTTCAAGCTTCTTGATGATCGCGTCGGCTTCTTCCTTGGTCTTCACGAGGATGTGACGGGCGCGCACCTCGGTCTGCGGCGGCATGGCTGCGATTTCCTTGTCGTAGCGCGCACGCACATCCGCGTCGGTGATCTTGTCGACAACCGCATCCTTGAAATATTCGTTATGCAGCGCGCGTTCGCGCAGGAATTCCATGCGATCCTTGAATTCCTTGGACTGGTCGAGCTTTTCCTTTTCCGCTTCGCCGGCCATCGCCTTGATGTCGATGAGGGCCGCGAGCGCGGCCAGACGGCGCTGATCGGTGGGAAGGCGCGAGAATTGCGGATCGAGATCGCCTGCGGCCTGATCGACTTCACCAACCGTGATGTCCTTGCCGTTGACGGTCGCCAGAACCTTGGACGGATCTTCCTTTTCCGCAGGGGTTGCAGCCGGTGCGGCAGCAGGTTTTCCGGCATCCTGCGCGAATGCGGCGCCTGAGTAGCCTGCCAGCGCCACCGAGGCCGCCAGAGACATGCCGACGACTGCGAGAGCCTTGCGATAAGGGGCTTTCAGAATGGCTTTCATATGGAATTCTCTCCTTCGTGACCGCTTACCGGCCCGATGAATGCGGCGGAATTTGGCCCGGATACCTCCAATATTGCGACAAAGGAAAGGTTTTCCAGCCTTTAGAGCAACGTTGACATCGCCCGAAGCCCCTCTTATCTGTCCTTCGGCTTTACGTCCAGTAAGGGACGGGGGAATTGCGCCGGAAATGCGCCGCATCCGGCAGCTTTCGCAGCGCAGTTTTCTTGCAATTGTTTCAATACGCGTGAATAAAGCATTCGACATTGCCGGAAGCGCTTCCGGCTGAACGGACAGGAAAGGACCAGTGATGGTCAGCTTTGGCGGCCTCGCCCGCAAGATATTCGGTTCATCCAACGACCGCCGCGTGAAAACCCTGCGCCAGCGGGCCAATCAAATTACTGCTATCGAGAAGAATTACGAAAATCTTACCGATGAGCAACTGCAAGCCAAGACCGCCGAATTCCGCGCGGCGCTGGCTGACGGCAAAACGCTCGATTCCCTTCTGCCCGACGCTTTCGCCACGGCGCGTGAAGCCGCCAGGCGCGTGCTCGGCATGCGCCCGTTCGACGTGCAGCTGATCGGCGGCATGGTCCTGCACGAACGCGGCATCGCCGAAATGCGCACCGGTGAAGGCAAGACCCTGATGGCGACCCTGCCGGTCTACCTCAATGCGCTTGAGGGCAAGGGCGTGCATGTCGTGACCGTCAACGACTATCTCGCCACCCGCGACGCCGAAACCATGGGCAGGCTCTACAACTTCCTCGGGCTGACCGTCGGCGTCATCAAGCACGGCCTTGACGACGACGAACGCCGCGCGGCCTATGCCTGCGATATCACCTATGGCACCAATAACGAGCTTGGCTTCGATTATCTGCGCGATAACATGAAGTATGAGCGCGCCCAGATGGTGCAGCGTCCGCACAATTACGCCATCGTCGATGAAGTGGATTCGATCCTCATCGACGAAGCGCGCACGCCGCTCATCATTTCCGGTCCGCTGGAAGACCGTTCGGATTTCTACAACCTCATCGACACCTTCATTCCGCCGCTGGCGGAAGAAGACTATGAAGTCGACGAGAAGCAGAAGACCGCGATCTTCACCGAAGTCGGCACCGAAAAGGTCGAGAAACTTCTGGAAGCCGCCGGCCACCTCAAGGGTGAAAGCCTCTACGACATCGAGAATGTCGCGGTCGTTCATCACCTGAACAATGCGCTTCGCGCGCACAAGCTGTTCCAGCGCGACAAGGACTATATCGTCCGCAATGACGAGATCGTCATCATCGATGAATTTACCGGCCGCATGATGCCGGGCCGCCGCTATTCGGAAGGCCTGCACCAGGCGCTGGAAGCCAAGGAACATGTGACCATCCAGCCGGAAAACCAGACGCTGGCCTCGATCACCTTCCAGAACTATTTCCGCATGTACAACAAGCTGTCGGGCATGACCGGCACGGCTGCGACGGAAGCGGAGGAATTCGGCAATATTTACGGCCTCGAAGTGCTGGAAATTCCGACCAACCTGCCGGTGCAGCGCATCGACGAGGACGATGAGGTCTATCGCACCGTCGAGGAAAAATACCGCGCCATCGTGCGCGACATCCGCGCCTCGCACGAAAAGGGCCAACCGATCCTCGTCGGCACGACCTCGATCGAAAAGTCGGAACAGCTGGCCGAACGTCTTCGCAAGGAAGGCATCAAGGACTTCCAGGTCCTGAACGCCCGCTATCACGAGCAGGAAGCCTATATCATCGCGCAGGCCGGTGTGCCGGGAACCGTCACCATCGCCACCAACATGGCCGGTCGCGGCACCGACATCCAGCTTGGCGGCAATCTGGAAATGCGCGTCCGGCAGGAACTTGCCGATGTGCCGGAAGGCCCGGAGCGTGAAGCCAAAATCGCCGCGATCAAGGCCGACATTGCCCAGCTGAAGGAAAAGGCTCTGGCCGCGGGCGGGCTTTACGTGCTTGCCACCGAGCGTCACGAAAGCCGCCGCATCGACAACCAGCTGCGCGGCCGTTCCGGCCGTCAGGGCGATCCTGGCCGCTCGAAATTCTTCCTGTCGCTGCAGGACGATCTGATGCGCATCTTCGGTTCCGACCGCATGGACAGCATGTTGCAGAAGCTCGGCCTCAAGGAAGACGAAGCCATCGTCCATCCCTGGATCAACAAGGCGCTTGAAAAGGCGCAGAAGAAGGTCGAAGCCCGCAACTTCGAAATCCGCAAGAACCTTCTGAAATACGACGACGTGATGAACGATCAGCGCAAGGTGATCTTCGAACAGCGTCTGGAAATGATGGATGAGGAAGACCTGACCGAAACCGTCGGCGAAATGCGCCACGAGGTCATCGAGGATATGGTCGCGCTCCGTATCCCCAAGGACGCTTACGCGGAAAAGTGGGATATTGCCGGCCTCAAGGAAGATATCATTTCCAAGCTCAATCTCGACCTGCCGGTCGAGGACTGGGCGAAGGAAGAAGGCATCGCGGAAGAAGAGTTCGAAAACCGCATCAAGGAAGCCGCCGACAAGGCTGCTGCCGAAAAGGCGGAACGCTTCGGCCCGCAGATCATGACCTATGTTGAGAAATCGGTCATCATGCAGTCGCTGGACAATCTCTGGCGCGAGCATCTGGTCAATCTCGACCATCTGCGCTCCGTTGTCGGTTTCCGCGGTTATGCCCAGCGCGACCCGCTGAACGAATACAAGACCGAGGCTTTCGAACTGTTCCAGTCGATGCTTGCCAACCTGCGCGAAGTGGTTATCTCGCAGCTGATGCGCGTCGAGATCGTGCGCGAAGCACCGCCTGAGCCGGAATTGCCGCCCATGACAGGCCGTCATATCGACAGCACGACGGGCGAAAACGATTTCGATGAAGCGGCCTGGGCCGAACATCAGCACGATGAGCGCAGCATACCCGCTGCCGAACGCGACCCCGCCGACCCGCGCACATGGGGCAAGGTCAGCCGCAACGAGGCGTGCCCATGCGGCTCCGGCAAGAAGTACAAGCACTGCCACGGCGCATTCGAGTGATGTGAGCCCGGCTCGATCATCATGGACAAACCCCGGCAAAGCATTTGCCGGGGTTTTTGTTTTTTTGCCGCCTGATATGCGCAGATGCGTGCCGCGAACAATTGTCCGGCCCGCTTTATTTTAGATACTTAAAATATAAATGCCGTTTAGAGAATACTCACCATTCCTTGAAGTCTTGCGACCACTTGCGGATTAGACTTTTTCTTTTTCTCTTTATAAAGAACTCCTGTCTAAGGTCTTCACGCGGCTTGAGCGACAAAGCACAGGCACGAGAAGCCGGGCTATCCGGTACGAAAAAAGCAGGTCCGGGAAGGCTTGCAAAGACAGGGTTGGCAAACAGTGCGGTTTTCGGCAGCTGAAACGGCGAGCCGGTTTCTACCCGGCAGGATCGCGGCCAGGCTTCGTCCCGTGACGGAGCGGCTGGATGGCGTGCTTACGGATAGCGGACCGCAGGCAAGCGCACAGCGCTCTTCCCTCGTCGCCTTTTGCGTGCGTGTGGCAAGCGCGGCCATCGCGCTTCTGTCCCAGGTCATTCTGGCCCGCTGGATGGGTGAGTTCGAATACGGCATTTTCGTCCTCGTCTGGCTCACCATGATCATCATCGGCGATCTGGCCTGTTTCGGACTGCACACGACCATCATCCGCTTTGTGCCGGAATATGTGCAGCGCCAGATGTTCGGCCTTGTGCGCGGCATCATCCTCGCCGGGCGCATCTTCGCTTTCGCAGCCGCAACCCTCATCGCATTTCTGGGCGCGGGCCTCCTGCTTCTGCTCCGGGACCATGTTGCGAGCTATTATCTCGTGCCCTTCATCCTCGGCTTCATCTGCCTGCCGATGATAACGCTCGGCAATATGCTGGATGGCATTGCGCGCTCACGCACCTGGGTGATGATGGCGCTGACGCCGAGCTATATCGTTCGCCCGCTTCTGGTCCTCCTGTTCATGATTATCGCGCATGAAGCGGGATTGCCCTCCACGGCAACCGTCGCGCTCGCCGTATCGATCGCCGCGACCTGGCTGACCACCGCCGGGCAATTCCTGACCGTGGACCGCTCGCTGGAAAGGCATATTCCCGCAGCGGCGCGCGACCGGCGCCTTGGCGAATGGATGAAGGTTGCGCTGCCGATTTTCCTTGTCGAAGGATTCTTCTTCCTGCTCATCAATGTCGATGTGCTGATGGTGGGCCGCGCGCTCGATCCCGAACATGTGGCGATCTATTTTGCGGCAACCAAGATCATGGCGCTTGCCCATTTCGTCTATTTCGCCGTGAAGGCGAGCGTTGCCCAGCGTTATTCGGACCTGCTGCACAGCGGCGACCGGGCCGAATTCGCAAGCTTTGCCGAAGCATCCGTCCGCTGGACATTCTGGCCGACACTGTTCCTCGGCGCCGTCATTCTTCTGGCCGGCTATCCGCTTCTGCGGCTTTTCGGCCCGGCCTTCACCGCCGGCTATCCGCTTCTGTTCATCCTCATCATCGGGGTGATCGCGCGCGCCAGCGTCGGCCCGGCGGAAAGCCTCCTCAACATGTCGGGCAAGCAGAATATCTGCGCGCTCCTCTATGCCGCGACACTTGCCGTCAACGTCATTCTCAATCTGCTCCTGATACCGCGCCTCGGCCTGACGGGCGCCGCGATTTCGACCGCCATCGCCATGCTGATGGAAGCCGCACTCCTTTCGGCAGCCGTATCACGCAGCTTGCACATAACCATGTTCATTCTCATTCCACGAGACCGTACCAAGACCTCGGAGGGGACTTTGTAATGGCCGCGAAACCTTTGCTTGAAGAATCCGCCGGCGGAAATGCAGCCCACATCGTTTCGGAGCTTGCCGAAAGCGGCATATCCCTTGAAACCGCCAAGAAGCTGGAGGAAAGCCTTCACAGCCGCGACATACCGCGCAAGCTTGCGATTTATGGCGCGGCGGCAGGCTTCGAATTGCGGGATGAACTCGATCACCTGAGCAACCGGACCATCGAGCCGAACGTGTTCTTCAATGCGCGGTTTCTGGCACCGGCCATGCCGCGTCTGGAAGATCGTGAAGTGCGCTTCATGGTCATGCGCGACGAAAACGAAATCCGCAGCCGCCTGCGCTTCGTCATGCCCTATACGATTGAGCGCCCCGGCCTGCCGCTGTCGACGCCCGTGATCCGCGCCTGGTCGACACCGTTCGGACCGCAAGGCACGCCGCTGATCGACCACGACAACCCCGTCGGCGTGCTGGAAGACCTGTTCGACATTCTGGCGCGCAAGCATCTCAAATTGCCCGATGTGCTTGTTTTGCCCGAGATGCGGGCCGATGGCCCGGCGGCCAAACTGATCCGCTCGGTTGCGGTCGGCCGACAATTGCCGCTGGTCGCGATAGAGCAGAAGGAGCGTCCCTTTCTCCAGAGCGATCTGGATGGCGACGCCTATATCAGGCAGGCAATCGGTGCACACCATCGCCGGGATTATAACCGCCTGTGGCGCAGGCTGGCGGAGAAGGGCGAACTTGCCTATCGCGTCGCCCGCACGCCGGACGATGTGCGCCACGCCTTCGAACATTTCCTCACACTTGAGGCAAGCGGCTGGAAGGGCAAGCGCGGCACCGCCATGGCCGTCGACCGGTTTCGCGCCGCCTTCGCCCGCGAGGCGGTCAACAATCTTGCCGAACGCGACTGCGTGCGCGTGCACACGCTGGAACTGGATGGCCGGGTCATCGCCATTCTTATCGTCTTTACAGTGTCGGGCGAAGCCTGGACCTGGAAGACGGCCTATGATGAGAGCCTGAACGCCTGGTCGCCGGGCGTGCTTCTGATGATCGAGGTCGTGAAGAACCATCTGAACGACCCGAACATCAACCGCACCGATTCCTGTGCCGTCCCGGATCATCCGGTCATGACGCGACTGTTCGACAAACGCGAGACGATCGAAACGCTGGTGATCGGCCTCAACCCGTCTGCGGACAAGCTTGTGCGTCAGGCCGCTTCGCAGATCCATCTTTACCAGCGGACCCGCAATCTGGCCCGCATTGTGCGCAATCGCATCCGTAGTTTCACCGAGAGAAAATAGGGAGGATTCAAACCAACCTTAAAAAAGCCCAGAAATCACTGTCCTGAATCCCCGATCGCCGGATTTATCCGGGCGGGAGAAGTTGCGATTGCAGTTTCGCGGCAGCCCTGCGAAGCTATATCGTCAATAGCTGTTTTAGAGCATTTCCAGCAAAAGTGTGAAACGGTTTTGCGTAGGATAATGTGGCAAAACAAAGAGTTATAGCGGTTCCGACCAGCTGTTAAAGCAGGAACCACACCAGGATTGTGAAGGTTCAGGCATGCGGTTTCCACGCCCCACCATTGCCAGCGGTACGCTTTGCGTCCTGACTGCGGTTTATCTCCTCGCTTTCACCAATACATCCTTCTGGCAGCGGCTGATCGCCTATTTTTCCGATCACCCGCAAAAACTGCTTGTCGCGGCGGCGGCTCTTCTGCTCATCCATATTGCCGTGCTGATGGCCTTCTCGGCAAAATATGTCATCAAGCCGGTTCTGATTTTCGCCATATGGGTTGCCGCCGGCGGTTCCTATTTCACCGACACATTCGGCACGATCATCGACCGCAACGTGGTCGAGGCAACGCTCACAACGACAAAAGCCGAATCCGGCCATCTGATAACGGCGGGCTTTCTGCTGCATATGCTGCTTTACGCCGTCATTCCCTCACTGCTCGTCGTCTGGGTTCGTGTGAAACACCGGCCTTTGCTGCAAAAGCTACTGGTCAACACCGCTTCGATCCTGGCCTGCCTTGCCGTCGCCATCGCGCTTATCGGTTCGGATTATGGCAGCTTCTCCTCGATGTATCGCGAGCATCGCTCCGACATCATGGAACGGCTGATGCCCGGCACGCCGCTGAAAAGCACGGTGCAATATATTGCGCGGGACCTGAATGACAGGCAGATCGTGATGCAGCCGCTGGGGCTCGATGCCAAGCAGGCATTGCCGCCGCTTGCGTCGGACAAGAAACTGCTCACGGTCGTCGTGGTGGGTGAAACCGCCCGCGCCCAGAACTTCAGCCTTTACGGCTATCCGCGTGAGACCAATCCCGAACTCGGGCAGCAGGATATCGTCACTTTTACCAACACGACAAGCTGCGGCACGGACACGTCGGTTTCCGTGCCGTGCATGTTCTCCCCCTTTCCACGGGAAGAATATTCCAGCTCAAAATTCCATGGCTCGGAAAATCTGATGGATGTTCTCAATCACGCTGGCATCCAGGTTGCGTGGTATGAGAACAATACCGGCAGCAAGGGCGTATCGGACCGCATCCCGACAGTCGACCTGCAAAATTCGAACGATACACGTTATTGCGAGGGCGGCGAATGTCTCGACCAGATTCTGGTCGACCGGCTGCGCGATCACCTGAAAGACGTAAACGGCAATGCCACCATCGTTTTGCATATGACGGGCAGCCACGGACCATCCTATTATCGCCGCTATCCGCCGGAATTCGCAAAGTTCAAGCCGGAGTGCCGCACGAGCGAGTTTTCCGACTGCACCACCGAGCAGATCGTCAATGCCTATGACAATTCGATCGTCTATACCGACCATATATTGTCCGAGGTCATCAATCTTCTGAAGGCCAGTGAGGACCGGTTTGCCCCTGCCATGATCTACATGTCCGACCATGGCGAATCGCTTGGCGAAGACGGCCTCTATCTGCATGCCGCGCCCTATTTCATTGCCCCTGACGAACAGACGCATATTCCCTTCGTCGCGTGGTTTTCGCCGGATTATGCCAATGCAACCCGGCTCGACACGGCTTGCGTCAGGCAAGATGCCGCCGCCCCCTCCTCGCACGACAATCTGTTTCATACGATCATCGGCATGATGGGTGTGAAAACGTCGGCCTATGATCAGGCATTGGACCGCTTTGCCAATTGCCGGAAAGCCAATGTGGCAACGTCGAACTAGGAGGACCTTCGACGTTGCGCGTCTTTCGCTGATTATATCAGCCGAACCAATGATTTGAGCCATCCGGCAAAGCGTGATACACTTCGTTTCGGGAGAGCGCATGGACTGGCGGAAGAGGAGGCCGCACCGGTGCCATCCGGCATTTTGGAGAGTGCCCGAAGCCCGGATAAATTATAAAGCTTCCGCCTGGCTCAAACGCTGTCGCGCCCTCCCTGGAAGGAGATGCGCCATGGAATATCTTCACTATGTCAGCACGCTGGATTATGTCCTGCTGGGCTTGATCGCCCTGCTTGTCTTCTGGAACCTGGTTGAGGCGGGCATGCGCAGATAGGAGCGGCCTATCTTGAGACCGTTCCAATTTTTGGCCTGACGCTCCCACGCAGTCAGGTACAGATTTTTGACGAGAATGCAGCCGAAACGACACGCGGCTGAGTGCAGTGCACGTCTCTGTTCCTTTCACCTCTTGGCCTGCGGCAGTAACCGGATGAAAGCTGCTCTTTTGAGCAATTGACCTCGTTTCGTTTAGCCGTTATATCCCAACCCGCTGTCCCTTTGGACCATATCGAACTGCTTCGGCAGAAATGTGCGGGTGTGGTGGAACTGGTAGACGCGCCGGACTCAAAATCCGGTTCCGAAAGGAGTGTCGGTTCGATTCCGACCACCCGCACCATTCTTGCCTATCGTTCAGGGTGAAAAACTGCGAAGGCATTCAGCATACCTCCGCAGCAGGCTGTCTCAGCGCTTCAGCAATTGCTTCATTTCACTGCCATTCACGCCATATTTGCTCTCGGCAATGGAGCAGACCTTCTTATCCGGCACATTCTGATAGCGCAGCTTTGCGCTTTTATAGCCGTCCAGCGAGCCCTCAATGAAGCTCCTCGCAGTTTGCTGCGGATTACACTCCCTGTTGTAAGCCTTGTTTGCCATGCAATAAACAAACACTGCGCGCTCGGCATCAACCGCCTTATATTGAGGACAGCGGGACTGAAAATATCGCGCTTCTCCCATATGATGATCGGTTCTGAACTGTTCTGGAATGCGATTGGTCGTGCAAGCCGTGAGCGCCAGAAGCAAGCCGGCCCCCAATAGAAATTTGCCCCTCATTATCCCTCCAACATGTCTTGAAATGACCCTGCTGGTTTAGCATCGGGGCATGCCATGGGAAAGTACCGACAACCGGTCGCTGCTTTCCGCCGCACGGGGGATTTCACGCCGCTTCCAGCGCCTGCGCCAGATCGGCAATCAGATCGTCGGGATGTTCAATGCCGATGGAAAGCCGGATCGTCGATTCCAGAACCCCGATACGTTCCCGCACATCGATGGGAACGCCCGAATGGGTCATCGCAGCAGGATGGCTTGCAAGCGATTCCGTACCGCCGAGGCTGACCGCAAGCTTCAATATCTGAAGTGCATTCAGGAAACGGAAAGCCGCCGCCTGCCCTCCCTTGATATCGAATGAGAAAGTCGATCCCGCACCGGTGCATTGGCGCTTGAACAGCGCGCCAATGTCCGAATTCTCATCCTCAAAGGGGAGATAATGCAGCTTTTCCACCTTCGGATGGTCGCGCAGAAACTCCGCTATCGCCTGCGCATTGCTGTTGGCGCGCTCCATGCGCAGCCCGAGCGTTTCGAGCGAGCGGCCCAGCATCCAGCACGAATGCGGATCAAGCTGCGTGCCGATGGCGCCGCGCAATGCCTTGACCTGTTTCACGACAGCCTTGGCACCCAGAACCGCCCCGGCAATCAGGTCCGAATGTCCGCCGACATATTTGGTCAGCGAATAGACCGAAAGGTCGGCGCCGTGGTCGAGCGGCTTCTGGTAAACCGGGCCGAGCAGGGTATTATCGCAGGCAATGATCGGCCTGTGGCCCTGCCTTTGTTCGATTTTTTCCGCAACACGCCGGATGGCAGCAATATCGACAATGCTGTTGGTGGGATTGGCTGGCGTTTCGATCAGGATCACCGCGACACGCCCCTTGGCCACGGCTCTGTCAGCCGCCTGTTCGATTGCGGCTTCATGCACCCCATCGGCGAAGGAGACCGCTTCGACACCGAAATTGAGAAACGTCTTGGCAAGGAGCGTTTCGGTTCCGCCGTAAAGCGGTTGCGAATGCAGGATGACATCGCCGGGACGGACAAAGGCAAACAGCGTCGTGGCAATTGCCGACATGCCGGAAGAAAACAGCGCGCAGCTCTCGGTCCCTTCATAGACCGCAAGGCGGTCTTCGACGATCTCGCTGTTGGGATGGTTGAAACGGGAATAGACGAGGCCCGCCCCGACGCCGGCCGGCGGTTCCTTGCGGCCGGAAACAAAATCGAAGAAATCCCGCCCGTCTTCAGCCGTCTTGAACACGAAAGTCGACGTCAGAAACACCGGCGGCTTGACCGCTCCCTCGGAAAGCTCCGGATCATAGCCATAATTGAGCATCTGCGTTTCAGGATGAAGCGGATGATTGCCCAGCATGGTCTTTGAAGGCCGTGGCGCAGTCATGAAAACCTCCTTGAGAAAACCCCTCTTGTCCGCGTGCGGACAGGAGGAGCTTAACAGAGGTTTTCTGGAATCTTCTTGCGTTGTTACGCTTTCTCAGGAAATCGCTGCAATGGCGGAAGAAAGCTTTTGGAAAAAGTGGACGATTACTTGATGACCAGCACGGGTACGGTGCTGTGGGACAGAACCTCCGCCGCCTGACTTCCAAGCAATAGCTTGTTCACGCCGCGGCGGCCATGCGATGCAATGACGATCAGATCGGCATTCCTGGCCTTGGCAACCTCAACGATGCCCTGTGCGGGAGACTGGTTCTCGATATGCACGGCTTCGGCGCTGACACCGATCTGCGTTGCCTTGGTTTTGGCCTTCGTCAGAATGTCGGAGGCTGCCCTGGTGATAGCCTCACGATATTCCTGAAATGCCGCCGGGCTCGACGCCCATTCGGCCGCGACCACAATACCGTAGGAGGGCAGAAGTTCGGTCACGGAAACAAATATGACATTCGCACCTGTTTCCTTGGCCAGCGCAATCCCCTGATCAACCCCTTTTTCGGCAAGTTCCGATCCATCGGTTGCGATCAATATGTTCTTGTACATTCCTGCTCTCCTGCTGCCTGTTGCCCGATGATGCGCGCCGTCAAGCCGCAATGCATTGATGCGGATCAATCGGGCCCTACCCCACGCTAATACGCCCCCTCCCAATTATGATGGAATTTACTTCCAATTTATTAGGCTATAAAGAATAAATTTCTAAATTCGATGCCGAACACGCACGCGCCCGACTATGCTTTTGCGCCATTTCCTCCTAAACTTTGCGCAACAAAGGGAGATCACGCCATGAACAAGCCCCTGAACGAAACGAAAGCCGGTCAGGCAGCAGGCCGAGGCCGCATTTACGATTCCATTCTCGACACGATCGGCAATACCCCGCTTGTACGGATCGACAAGTTCGCCAGGGAAAAGGGCGTGGAAGCCAACCTTCTGGCCAAGCTGGAGTTCTTCAATCCCCTGGCCAGCGTGAAGGATCGCATCGGCCTGGCGCTGATCGAAGCGCTGGAACGCGACGGCAGGGCCGTGCCGGGCAAGACAGTCTTCGTCGAGCCGACCTCCGGCAATACCGGCATTGCGCTTGCCTTTGCCGCAGCGGCCAAGGGCTATCGCCTCATTCTCACCATGCCGGAAACCATGTCGGTGGAACGGCGCAAGCTTCTGAAGCTTCTTGGCGCCGAACTCGTTCTGACCGAAGGCGCGAAAGGCATGAAGGGCGCCATCGCGGAAGCCGAAGCCATTGCGGAAGGCAATCCGAACGCGATCATCCCGCAGCAGTTCGAAAACCCCGCCAATCCTGAAATTCATCGCCTGACAACGGCAGAGGAAATCTGGAACGACACCAATGGCGAAGCCGATATCCTGATCTCCGGCATCGGCACCGGCGGCACGATCACCGGCGTCGGTCAGGTCATCAAGGGACGCAAGCCATCCTTCAAGGTGATCGCGGTGGAGCCGAAGGATTCGCCGGTTCTTTCCGGCGGCGCGCCCGGCCCGCACAAGATTCAGGGCATCGGTGCAGGCTTTGCCCCAAAGACGCTCGATACCGGCATCTACGATGAGGTCGTTCAGGTTTCCAACGATGACGCTTTTGCCAATGCCCGTCTGATTGCCCGGCTCGAAGGCATCCCGGTCGGGATTTCTTCCGGCGCGGCGCTGACGGCGGCAGCCGAAATCGGCAAGCGCCCGGAAAATGCCGGCAAGAACATCGTCATCATCATTCCATCCTTTGCCGAGCGCTATCTTTCGACCGCGCTGTTCGAAGGCCTGGAATAAGCCGCTTCACGCATCGATTTTCAAAAGACAAAAGCCAGAGCGGATAACCGTTCTGGCTTTACTTTTATCGCACCAGGCTGTCCGCAAACGAACAGAAGGCTCTATAGCATGTCTCCCCAAAGTGGGAACCGCCTTCGCGGGGAAATCAGTCCACTGGACTGATTTCTGATCCCGCTACGATGGGATAAAGACATGCATGAAAACAAAAACTTAAAGCGTGTCATATGACTACGATAAAATGCGACACGCTTTAATGGCGCGTGCGCGCGGCGCAAGCCGGGCCGGGCCCGCGCATATAATGGCGCTCGGGCCGGTAGCTCGGTGCGACGAACTCGCGGATGACATTAACGCTGTCACGCAGTTGAACAAGAATGCTCATCGTCTTCACCTTCGTCAAAAACCATGCTGTCCGGAATGGATGCCCGTCATGCCCCGACCACCAATCAATCGGGACCATGAAACGTCGTTCATTTCCGAACATCTTAATGAAAACTTTAACAATCAAAGATGAATAAGCTCTGAACCCATATGGTTAAGAGTAAGTTAATGGTAAGGATGTTCGCGCTTTTCCACAAGCCGCCAATTCTTGCCACAATTGAAAAAGGCCGGCTTGAACCGGCCTTTTGCATGAAAACAGTCCTGCTTATCGCGTCGGAACCGGATGCTCGCCGCGATAATCGTAAAAACCGCGGCCCGTCTTGCGCCCCAGCCAGCCTGCCTCGACATATTTGACCAGAAGCGGACATGGACGATATTTGGAATCCGCCAGCCCGTCGTGCAGGACCTGCATGATGGAGAGACAGGTATCGAGACCGATGAAATCGGCAAGCTGGAGCGGCCCCATCGGATGATTGGCGCCGAGCTTCATGGCCGTATCGATAGCCTCGACGCTGCCGACACCTTCATAAAGCGTGTAGATCGCCTCGTTAATCATCGGCAGCAGGATACGGTTGACGATAAAGGCCGGGAAATCCTCGGCAACCGTCACCGTCTTGCCGAGGGCTGTGACAAAATCATTCGACTTGCGGAAGGTTTCCTCGTCGGTGGCAATGCCCCGCACCAGCTCGACCAGCTTCATGACCGGCACGGGATTCATGAAATGAATGCCGATAAAACGTTCCGGACGATCGGTCGTGGATGCAAGACGTGTGATCGAGATCGACGATGTGTTGGTCGCAACGATCGCCTGCGGGTTCAGAACCGGGCAAAGCTGGGCGAAAATCTTGCGCTTGACGGTTTCGTCTTCGGTCGCCGCTTCGATAGCCAGATCGACACCCGCCAGATCTTCCATGGAATTTGCCGGACGGATGAGTTTCATCGCCGCGGCGCGTTGGTCTTCGAGCAGCTTGCCGGAAGAAACCTGTCGCGCCATATTGCCATTGATGGTGGCGATGCCCTTTTCCAGCCGGTCCGGTGCCGCATCGTGAAGAAGCACATCGAACCCGGCCAGCGCGCATACATGGGCAATGCCGCTGCCCATCTGTCCTGCGCCGACCACCCCTACCGTCTTGATTGCCACAATTATAACTCCTTCATTCAGCCGCCCCCATTGCGGGGCCGAGGCCTAAAGCGATTCCGGTGAACACGGAGTCGTTGGAAACGCTCTGTCTTTTGTTTTACGCATTCTCCAGCGCAAAACCGCTGCGCACTTTTGCTGGAAATGCTTCAATATATCAATTCTGCCGCAGACAGCTACAGCCTACATTCAGTGAAAGGCAAAAACAGCGCTTCCGCATATGAGGGCTCTCAAATAAAAAGCGGCGGGACCAGCCCGCCGCTTTCGGATCGATCAGAGCGCCTTTTGCAACTCCGGCAGGATCGTGAAGAGATCGCCGACGAGGCCGTAATCGGCCACCTGGAAGATCGGCGCCTCCTCGTCCTTGTTGATTGCCACGATCACGCGGGAATCCTTCATGCCCGCCAGATGCTGGATCGCGCCAGAAATACCGACGGCGATGTAAAGGTCCGGCGCAACCACCTTGCCCGTCTGGCCAACCTGCCAGTCGTTCGGCGCATAGCCCGCATCGACCGCCGCGCGGCTGGCGCCGACGGCGGCACCGAGCTTGTCGGCAACCGGCAGGATCACTTCCTGGAATTTTTCGGCAGAACCAAGCGCACGGCCACCCGAGATGATGATCTTGGCCGAGGTCAGTTCCGGACGATCCGATTCTGACAGCGCATTGCCGACGAAGCTCGACAGGGCCGGATCGGCAGCCGCATTGACGCTTTCAACCGTCGCCGAACCGCCTTCGCCCGTAGCCTGGAAAGAGGCGGTGCGCACGGTGATGACCTTCTTCGCGTCGGTCGACTGCACGGTCTGGATCGCATTGCCAGCATAGATCGGACGCTTGAACGTATCAGCCGATACGACTTCCATGATTTCGGACAGTTGCATCACATCGAGAAGTGCTGCCACGCGCGGCAGGATGTTCTTGGCCGAGGTCGTCGCCGGTGCGATGATCGTGTCGTAATTGCCAGCCAGTTCCACGATGAGAGCAGCCGTCGGCTCGGCCAGACGGTTTTCCAGCGCATCGCTTTCAGCCAGCAGAACCTTGCGCACGCCTTTCAGTTTGGCGGCCGCATCGGCGGCAGCTTTCGCACCCTTGCCCGCAACCAGAACATCCACGTCACCGCCGATCTGGGCAGCAGCCGTCAGCGCCTTGGCGGTCTGGTCGGAAAGGGTTGCATTGTCATGTTCGGCAATAAGAAGAATAGCCATTATTTCTGTCCTTAATTCATCCGGTGCCGGAAACCTGTCAGGCCTTGGCGAAAATGGTGGGGTGCGAGAACCGGAGCGGAGCGTACCTTTCGTACGTGAGCACCGGAAGCGCAGCAACACGCCATTTGCAGACAGGCCTCACGGGTTTCCCTTTACAGTACGCCGTCAGCTTTCAACTTCTCAACCAGCTCTCCAACCGAGCCAACCTTGACGCCAGCCTTGCGGCCGCCCGGCTCCTCGGTCTTGAGGACCTTGAGACGCGGCGCAATGTCGGCGCCGAAATCGGCAGGCGACTTTTCGTCGAGCGGCTTCTTCTTGGCCTTCATGATGTTCGGCAGCGACGCATAGCGCGGCTGGTTCAAACGAAGATCGACCGTGACGATGGCCGGAAGCTTCACGTCGATGGTCTGCAGACCGCCATCGACTTCGCGCGTCACCTTGGCCGAACCGTCGCCCAGTTCCACCTTCGAGGCAAAGGTTGCCTGGCTCCAGTTGAGAAGGGCCGACAGCATTTGGCCAGTCTGGTTCGAATCGTCGTCGATTGCCTGCTTGCCGAGGAAGACGAGATCCGGCTTTTCAGCCTCGACAACGCCCTTCAAAACCTTGGCCACACCGAGCGGCTCGACGGTTTCATCGGTCTTCACGAGAATTGCGCGGTCAGCCCCCATGGCGAGTGCGGTGCGCAGCGTTTCCTGCGCCTGTGCCGGGCCGACGGAAACCGCGACGATTTCCGTCACCTTGCCCGCTTCCTTCAGACGGATCGCTTCTTCAACCGCGATCTCGTCAAAAGGGTTCATCGACATCTTGACGTTCGCAAGCTCAACGCCCGAACCGTCTCCCTTTACACGGATCTTCACGTTGTAATCGACAACCCGTTTCACTGCGACAAGGACTTTCATCCGCGATTACCTCTTCAATGACTTCTGCAGCACGACTATGCCGCCGTGAACTCAACCCCGCATGTCGAAATCCGACATGAAAGCGGCACCGGCGCAACCTGTGTGATGACGCAAATACGCTGCCTGTCCGCCGGGAACCGGCACGAAACCTAAAGACGGTTGACGTGCACGTCAATCAGGCATGGACCGCTATATCGATTAAAATCAATTTATTCTGACAGGAAGTCATTCCGAAACCGCGCGATCCCATGCCGCCAGTTTCCTATCGTTTACAAGCGACACGGCATGGTTTAGGTAACATCCCGTAATCCGGTCGCAGCCTACCCGGTCAAAACAAGGAACTCTGTCTTATGAAAACGCTCGTCGTCTGCTCCGGCGGACTCGATTCCGTTTCGCTTGCTTGCAGAATAGCAGCCGAACACCAACTTGCCGCCCTCCTCTCCTTCGACTATGGCCAGCGCCACAGAAAGGAACTGGATTCGGCCAGAGCCTGTGCCGAAAGGCTGGGCGTCCCGCATCAGATCATCGATATACGATCCATTGGCGCAAGCCTGAGCGGCTCTGCCCTGACCGATGATGTCGATGTGCCGGACGGACACTATGCGGAAGAAACGATGAAGATCACCGTCGTTCCCAACCGCAACGTAATCATGCTGGCGATTGCCTTCGGCGTCGCGGCCGCGCAAAAGGCCGAAGCGGTGGCGCTTGCCGTCCATGGCGGCGATCACTTCATCTATCCCGACTGCCGCCCCGGCTTTATCGATGCTTTCCAGACGATGCAGAACCATGCACTGGAGGGCTATGCGGACATAAAGCTGCTCGCACCCTATGTGCATGCATCGAAAGCCGACATCGTTATCGACGGCGCGAAATATGGCACGCCCTTTGCGGCGACATGGTCCTGCTACAAGGGCGGCGAACATCATTGCGGACGCTGCGGCACCTGTGTCGAACGGCGCGAGGCTTTTCATCTCGCCGGTATCGAAGATCCGACCCTTTACGAGGACCCGGATTTCTGGTGCGATGCCGTGGCGCGGAGGAACGCCTGATGTTTCGCATCACCAAGGAATTCCACTTTTCCGCCTCGCATCAGCTGACCGGCCTGCCAGCCGATCATCAATGCGCCCGGCTGCACGGTCACAACTACATCGTCGAGGTGGAGCTTTCCGCTCCTGATCTGAACCAGCACGGTTTTGTCCGCGATTATCATGAGCTGGCGCCGTTCAAGCGCTATATCGATGATTGTTTCGACCATCGCCATCTCAATGACGTCCTGGGGCACGACCGCAGCACGGCTGAAACACTTGCCCGGCATTTTTTCGAATGGTGCCATGCGCGCTGGCCGGAAATCTCCGCCGTGCGGGTCAGCGAAACGCCCAAGACATGGGCCGAGTACAGACCGTGACACAGATACGCATCGCGGAAATTTTCGGACCCACGATCCAGGGCGAAGGCGTCCTGATCGGCGAGCCGACGGTTTTCGTGCGGACCGGCGGCTGCGATTATCGCTGCGTCTGGTGCGACAGCCTGCATGCGGTCGAAAGCCGCTTTCGCCATGCGTGGAAAGCCATGAGCGTCGAGGCGATTTGGGATGAAGTGACGGCACTTTCCCGAAACAAGCCGCTCACAGTGTCACTTTCCGGCGGCAATCCGGCCATTCAACCCTTGGCACCGTTGATCGAGCATGGCAAGTCTAAGGGCTATCGTTTCGCGCTCGAAACCCAAGGCTCGGTTGCACGAGGCTGGTTTTCCGCGCTCGACACGCTGGTCGTAAGCCCCAAGCCGCCTTCAAGCGGCATGAGCACTGATTTCGATGCGCTGGCGGCTTGTGTCGAGGTTGCAGGTACAGCACCGCGCACGGTGCTGAAATTCGTCATCTTCGACGATGAGGATTATGCCTTCGCCAAAGCTGTAGCCCGTCGACACCCGCAATTGCCGGTCTATCTCCAGCCCGGCAATCACACACCGCCGCCGCCCGAGGCGCAGGACGCCGCAATCGATATGGATGGCATCATGCGGCGGATGGAATGGCTGGTGGACAAGGTGATAGCGGATGGCTGGTACGAAGCGCATGTCCTGCCCCAGCTTCACGTGCTGATCTGGGGCAACAGACGCGGTGTCTGATCAGCGGTTGGCGCCGGGCACCCAGAGCACATCCTGCGCGCCATTATCGTTGACGGTTCGCGATGCCACGAACAGGAAATCGGAAAGGCGGTTGATATATTGCAAGGCCTCTGCCGAAACCACCTCTCCGTCGACGCGGGCAAGCGCAACCATCAGCCGCTCTGCCCGGCGTGAAACCGTGCGCGCAAGATGCAGCGCCGCCGATGCCGGCGAACCGCCGGGAAGAATGAACGAGCGCAGCGGCTGCAAATCGGCATTGAGGAGGTCGATATCGGCTTCCACGCGCGCGACCTGCGATGCGACGATGCGCAGCGGCTCGTAAGCGAGCGGCTTGCCGTCATCCGGCGTGGAAAGATCGGCTCCCAGGTCGAAAAGATCGTTCTGGATGCGGCCCAGCATGGCATCGATCAGCGCATGGGGATTATTGTCGCCGCCGGTGTGAAGACGCGCCATGCCGATGCAGGCATTGGTTTCGTCCACCGTGCCATAGGCCTCGACGCGCAGGTCCGATTTCAGCCGCCGCGGCCCGCTGGCAAGCCCGGTCGTGCCCTTGTCGCCTGTGCGGGTATAGATCTTGTTGAGCTTGACCATATTTACTGACCGGTTTTCTGGCGGGCAAAATAGATCGCCCCGACAATCAGAATCACGGCGATGAATTGCAGGAAAACGCGCAGCTGCATCATCTTGTTGGAAAAGTTGCCGTCGCCGCCGCGCATCATGTTGCGTAGGCCGATAATCAGAACGACAGCCACCGCAAACATGACCACCATTGCCGCGCCCTTGAACAGAACGTCCATTTCATGTCCTTCCCATGCGTACTGTTCCAGACCTCATGACTGGTCGGACAGCATTCGGTAGAGCCAGCGCGCAGGCATCAGGCGCCGCGCCAGTGACCCAAGTTTCGCCGGTCTCGTCACCACATAATGCGGACGGGGACGCGGCGCCTCCAATGCATGAAGCAGTACAGCAAAGACGGCTTCCGGTCCAAGCTTGTTCTTGGATTTTGTGCCGCCGCTTTCCAGTTTCGCCATCTGGCGTAGGTAAAGCTCACGATGCACCGAAGCTTCCATGTCGATATTGGCCTTGGCGTGGCTGGCGGCATTATAGGTAAAGCGCGACGCAATCGGACCGGGTTCGATCAGCGACACCTCGATCCCGGAGCCTTCCAGCTCCATGCGTTGCGCAAGCATCAGCCCTTCAAGCGCAAATTTGGACGCCACATAAGCGCCACGCCATTTCATCGGCACCAGCCCCAGGATCGACGAGCAATGCACGATGCGCCCGTGCCCTTGCCCGCGCATGACGGGAACCACGCGCCGGGTGAGATCATGCCAGCCGAAGAAATTGGCCTCGAACTGCTGGCGCAGGGCCTCGACCGGCAAGTCCTCTATCGCGCCGGGCTGGGCATAAGCGCCATTATTGAACAAGGCATCGAGCTTGCCGTCAGTCTGGCGCATAACCTCGTCGGCAAGCGCGGCGATCGACTGCGGCTCCGTATAGTCGAGATAATGCGCCTCCATTCCCTTTGCCTTGAGCGCCGCAATATCGGCCTCCTTGCGGGCGGTCGCGAAGACGCGCCAGCCTTGGCTCTGAAGCGCCTCGGCGCAATAAGCGCCGATACCGGAGGAACAGCCGGTGACGATGATGCTGCGCTGCCGTTTTTGACCGGGTTCTGCCGGAGCCATATGTCTGTTTCCCGCTGCCATTTCACCAAGACTGCGTGATTCGGCCCTGTTTTAAAACGGGTCCTGCCCTTGCAATCCGCAGACCGATGCTAGATTTAAGAGCCTTGAAACACAGGCTGAGCACATATCGGACGCCAATCGCGACTTTGGGGACAAATCTGCGGATGCGAAAAATCAAACGTTTTCTCCGTCAGATCACCTATGATGTCATCGGCCATTTCAGTTCGGACGACGGCTGGGCTTTCGCCAGCCATATCGCGCTTTCCGGCCTGATGGCGCTGTTTCCGTTCCTGATCTTCGCCACGACGCTTGCGAGCTTTCTCGGCACCAAGGAATTTGCCGATACGGCGGTGCATGTCATCTTCGACATGTGGCCATCGAACATCGCCGCTCCCATCGCCAATGAGGTGATGAACGTGCTGACCGTGCAACGCAGCGGACTTCTGACCCTCAGCGTCATCGCGGCGGCCTATTTTGCCTCCAACGGCGTCGAGGCGCTGCGCATCGCGCTCAACCGCGCCTATCGCGTCACCGACCAGCGCTCGATCATTTTCTGCCGCCTGCAAAGCTTGGGCTTCGTTCTCGTCGGCACGCTGAGCCTCATGGCAATCAGCTTCCTGCTGGTTCTGGCCCCGCTTGCCGTGCGCATTGCCGAACAATGGTTTCCCGACATTGCGCCATTCACCGGCACGATTGCCTTCTGGCGCTATACGGTGGCGGTGGCGGTTCTGGTTCTGGCGCTGTTCATGGTGCATATCTGGCTTCCGGCCGGGCGCCGCAGTCTGGGTGACATTCTGCCCGGCATCCTGCTCACGCTCATCGCATGGCTTGCCGCGGCCATGGCCTTTGCAAAATATCTGGAAACCTTCGCCAATTATGTTTCCACCTATGCGGGGCTGGCCTCGATCATGGTGGCGATTGTCTTTCTCTACATGCTGTCGGCGATTTTCATCATCGGTGCGGAAATAAACGCCGCGATCATGATTTTTCGCAAGCGCGAACAGCAACCCGAGCTTAACGACGCAAAGTAGTGAGCGCCACGCCGAGCGTCGTCACCACCATGCCTGCAATCTGGATGGCCGACAATGTCTCGCCGAAAATCAGATAGGCCATGATCGCAGCCGTTCCCGGCACCAGATAAAACAGCGATGCGACTTTCGACATGGCGCCTTCGCGGATCATGACGAGAAGCGCCAGAATGGCGCCGATGGAAATGGCAAGCGTCAGCCATACCAGCGCAAAGACCAGCGATGGCGACCAGATCATCATGCGTGTTTCGAAGGCGAAGGCGCAAAGAGCGGTCAAAATGGCGGCGGCAATATATTGCACCGCCGTTCCCGCCTTGAGATCGCCAGCCGTGCCGAAACGCTTCTGCCAGACGGTGCCGGTGCTGATAGCCAGCACGGCGACGAAAGCCGCAGCCAGGCTTTTCGGATCGACGCCGCTACCGGTAGAAAATTTAGGCCATACCACCATGGCGACACCGCAAAAGCCGATCAGCAGCCCGGCCCATTGCCGCCCGCTCGCCCGTTCTCCCAGAAGAATGGCCGCGATCAGCGTGGTCAGCATAGGCTGAAGACCGGCCACGAGGCCTGACATTCCGGCGGGCAGGCCATGGTGAACGGCCCAGAACAGTGCGGACAGATAAACGCCGTGGATGAGACAGCCGGCAATCGCCGCATGAAGCAGCACATCGCCCTTGGGCCAGATGCTCCGGCTTGCCAGCGCCCAAAGCGTCATGATGGCGGCTGCGATGGAAAAACGCACCGCCATGAAAGTGAACGGTTCCGCATAAGGCATGGAAAGCCCCGCACCGATGAAGCCGGTGGCCCAAAGCAGGACAAACATGATGGGGAAGAAACGGGCGACCATGGCGGAAATCTCACTTTCGCGGCCCGCCATATACCGGTTTGCAACGAACGCCTATCGCATAAAACTGATCGCAGCGTTGAATTTGCCAAACAGTCGCCCGCATTTTATGAAGCGGCATGAACAATGAACCCGAAACAATCCGCATTCTCGTCGATGCCGACGCCTGCCCGGTGAAAGCTGAAATCTACCGCGTGGCGGAAAGGCACCATCTGCCGGTCATGCTGGTGGCCAACAGTTTCATCGCCATCCCGCGTGATGCGGAGCGCGTGGAACGGGTTGTCGTGTCGGACAAGCTCGACGCCGCCGACGACTGGATCGCGGAGAACGCCCGTCCCGGCATCATCGTGATTACCGCCGACATTCCTTTGGCCAGCCGCTCGCTGGAGAAGGGCGCTTCGGTCATCGCCCCGAACGGCCGCGTTCACACCCAAAGCACCATCGGCAACACGTTGGCGACACGCAACCTGATGGACAGCCTGCGTTCCGCCGGAGAAATCACCGGCGGCCCCGCACCATTTTCACCTAAAGATCGCTCGGCTTTTCTATCCGCACTCGATCTTGCCATCGTGCGGTTGAAACGCGCCGGGTTTACTGTCTAAAGCGATTTCGCGGCCTCGATCAGCTTTATAGCGTCAGCGCCGTCCCATTGCGCGGGACCATTCATGGATGCAATCTGGCAGCCATCCTTGTCCACCAGAAGCGTCACAGGCAGGCCAAAAGCCAGGTTCTTGCGCTTCAATTCGTTGAAGCTCGCCATGGAAGCATCGCGGTGCAGCGTCAAATTCTTGATGCCGATCTCGCTCAGGAAGCCCTTGGGCTTATCGTCAGAGCCGGTATCGATATTGATGGCGACCACATCGAAATCATTGCCGCCCTTTTCCCCCTGAAGCTTGTCGAGGGCCGGCATTTCCTCGCGGCAGGGCGCACACCATGTCGCCCAGAGATTGACCAGCAGCGTCTTGCCCTTGTAGTCGCCCAGCGTCATCTGCTTGCCGTCCGGGCCGGTGAAGGCGATATGCGCGACCGAAATCGGCTTTTCGGCAGCGCGCATCGCAGCCACGTCGCCTTTTGCCGCCGCATCCAGCGCCTTCAGCGCATCGGCTTTCAGGGCGCATTGGGCGGACGCTTGGTCATTTTCGGCAGAAACATTCGCAGCTACCACATTGCCAGAAGGCCGCTCCATCACGTATACCGCCCCAATACCGGCAATGACACCGGCAAGGGCGGCAAGAAGGACGATCTTGCGATTTCCCGATTTCGCATTCTGTTCGGAATTCGCCTTTTCGTTGTCTTCTGCCATGTCGCGTCACTTCTTTCCAATATTCCGCCAACCGTCACCGGGGCATATGAGCATGAGCGAACAAAAATCAAGCAACCAGATGTGGGGCGGCCGTTTTGCCTCAGGGCCCGATGCGATCATGGAAGAGATCAATGCATCGATCGGTTTTGACCGCAAGCTCTATGCGCAGGATATTCAAGGCTCGCTCGCCCATGCAGCCATGCTGGCAAAGACGGGCATTATTGCGGCGGAAGACCACAGAAAGATCGAGGACGGCCTCAAAACCATTCTCAAGGAAATCGAGGACGGCAAGTTCACCTTCTCGCGCAAGCTCGAAGACATTCACATGAATATCGAGGCGCGGCTCGCCGACCTGATCGGCCCTGCCGCCGGACGGCTCCATACCGCCCGCTCGCGCAACGATCAGGTGGCCGTCGATTTTCGTCTCTGGGTCAAGCGGGAACTGGAAAAGACCGCCGCCGCCCTGAAAAACCTGATCGAAGCCTTCCTTGAGCGCGCCGAAGAACATGCGGCGACCGTCATGCCGGGCTTCACCCATCTCCAGACCGCGCAGCCCGTCACTTTCGGCCATCATTGCATGGCCTATGTGGAAATGTTCGGCCGCGACCTGTCGCGCGTGCGCGATGCAATCGAGCGCATGGACGAATCGCCCTTGGGTGCTGCGGCCCTTGCAGGCACCGGCTTCCCGATCGACCGTCACATGACGGCAAAGGCGCTCGGCTTCCGCGAGCCGACCCGCAATTCGCTCGACAGCGTTTCCGACCGCGATTATGCGCTGGAATTCCTGTCGCTTGCCGCAATCTGCGCCGGACACCTCTCACGCCTTGCCGAAGAGATCGTCATCTGGTCCACGCCGCAATTCAACTTCGTGCGCCTTTCCGATGCCTTCTCCACCGGCTCGTCGATCATGCCGCAGAAGAAGAACCCGGATGCCGCCGAGCTGGTCCGCGCCAAGACAGGCCGCATCAACGGTTCGCTGATCGCCCTTCTGACCATCATGAAGGGGCTGCCGCTCGCCTATTCGAAAGACATGCAGGAAGACAAGGAACAGGTCTTCGACGCTGCCGAAAATCTGGAACTCGCCATTGCGGCCATGGCCGGCATGGTGCGCGACCTGACGATCAATGTCGCCTCGATGAAGAAAGCTGCGGGTTCGGGCTATTCCACCGCGACCGACCTTGCCGACTGGCTGGTGCGGGAACTGGGCCTGCCCTTCCGCGAGGCCCATCACGTCACAGGCCGCGCGGTGGCGCTTGCCGAAAGCCGCAAGGTCGATCTGGCGAAGCTTTCGCTGGAGGAACTGCAATCGATCCATCCCGGCATCACGGATGCGGTCTTCGGCTATCTGACGGTTGAAAAATCGGTCAAGAGCCGCCAGTCCTTCGGCGGAACCGCCCCGCAGGAAGTGCGCCGCCAGATCCGTTACTGGAAAAAACGGATTACCAGGGCCTGATAATCGATCAACATGATGTCATGTGGAATCATCTGTCGAACGGATGATTCCACTTTCGGGCATTATGCGTTAGACCTATCGCAAGAGTATATATTTCGGGAACCAAAGCTGATGACAGGCCGCTCCGTTATTTCTTCCGTGCTTCTGATCGCCGCGCTCAGCGCCACGCTCGCCGCTTGCGGTCGCAAGGGCCCGCTGGAGCCGCCGCCATCCGCCATCGTGACGGACGAGCAGGGCCACACCAAGCCGAAACCGCAGGAAGACAAGCCGATCATCCTCGACAAGCTGTTGTAAGTTTCTGCTGCAGGGCCTTTTCCGTGAACCATTTCGAATATCGCAACGGCGTCCTTCACGCCGAAAATGTCAGCCTGCCTGAAATCGCACAGGCCGTCGGCACCCCCTTCTACGTCTACTCCCGCGCCACCATCGAGCGCCATTTCCGCGTGTTCAGCGACGCCTTTGCCGGCATGGAAACGCTCGTGACCTATGCGCTGAAGGCCAATTCCAACCAGGCCGTGCTGAAAACGCTGGCAAAGCTTGGCGCCGGTGCCGACACCGTTTCGGAAGGCGAGATTCGCCGGGCGCTTGCGGCGGGCATCCCGGCCAGCAAAATCGTCTTTTCCGGCGTCGGCAAGACCCCGCACGAGATGGATTTTGCGCTGGAAGCGGGCATTTACTGCTTCAACGTCGAATCCGAGCCGGAACTGGAAATCCTTTCCGCCCGTGCGGTCAAGGCAGGCAAGGTCGCATCCGTATCGCTGCGCATCAATCCCGATGTGGACGCGAAGACCCATGCCAAGATTTCCACCGGCAAATCCGAAAACAAGTTCGGCATTCCCCGCGTCAAGGCGCGCGAGGCCTATGCTCGTGCGGCAAGCCTGCCCGGCCTCGACGTGGTCGGCATCGACATGCATATCGGCAGCCAGATCATCGACCTCGAACCGTTCGACAATGCTTTCGCGCTGATGGCGGAACTGGTGAAGGAATTGCAGGCCGACGGCCACAATATCCGCCATGTCGATGTGGGCGGCGGGCTTGGCATTCCGTACCGCACCGACAATACGCCGCCGCCGCTGCCTGTGGCCTATGCGGAAATCGTCGCAAAACACCTCAAGCCGTTGGGCCTGAAAACCGTGTTCGAACCGGGCCGCCTGATCGTCGGCAATGCGGGGCTTCTGGTGACGGAAGTGATCTTCGTGAAGGAAGGCGACGCCAAGAATTTCGTCATCGTGGATGCCGCGATGAACGATCTCATCCGCCCGACGCTTTACGATGCCTTCCACGACATCAAGCCGGTCGCCCTGCCGAAGGACGAGGCCCCGCGTATCCGCGCCGATTTCGTCGGCCCGGTCTGCGAGACGGGTGATTATCTGGGGCTCGACCGGGAAGTGGCGAAACCCGCTCCGGGCGACCTGATCGCCGTTTGCACCACCGGCGCTTATGGCGCCGTACTTTCCAGCACCTATAACAGCCGCCTGCTCATTCCCGAAGTGCTGGTCGATGGCGACCGCTATCATGTGGTTCGCCCGCGCCGCACCTATGAGGAATTGCTGGCGCTCGATTCCGTGCCGGAGTGGCTATAAATCCCACGCGTACAATTATCATGGCGAAGCCTCGCCTTTGCCATGATGCGTGTTATCCTGTTGCAAGATGAAAACGCGATACACGCCAGAAAGCCCAGATGACGGATCGTAGCAAGGACAGGAAGGACAGGCAGCGCGCCGCGCGGGATGCCTTCCTGCGGCTCTTTTCCGGGGAAGGCGCCGCTCTGCGCCGCCTGCGTCTGCGCGCCTTCCTGTCGATCGGCTTTGAGCGCTTCTGGCCTCTCGTCCTGCCGCTGATTCTGCTTGCCGGCCTGTTTGCCAGCCTGAGCTGGTTCGGCCTGTTCGGCATGATGCCGCGCTGGCTGCATATCGGCGTGCTGGCGCTGTTCGGCCTTGCCGGTCTCATTGCGCTCTACCTGCCGTTTCGGTTTCGCGCCCCGACGCAGAATGACGTTACAAGCCGCATCGAGGCAATCAACAGTCTCGCCCACGAGCCGCTCGCCGTCCAGACGGGCAGCCTGGCAACCGGAGAACAGGATCCGTTCGCCGTCGCCCTGTGGCGGGAACACCAGCGCCGCATGGCGAACCGGCTGAGGAACCTGCAATCCGGCCTGCCCTATACGCGTGTTCCCGAACATGACCCCCTCGGCATCCGCGCGGTGATTGCCCTCCTTTTCGTAACGGCCTCTGCCTACAGCCTCAGCCCGCACAGCGGGCGCATTGCCGATGCGTTTCACATTCGTCCGGGCGACGGCACCGCCGTTGCGCGCATCGATGCATGGGTAACGCCGCCGCGCTATACCGGGCGCGCGCCTGTCTTCCTGACCGCCACCAACGACGGCAACGAGGCCGCGATCACCGTGCCTCAGGGCAGCATTCTCTCGGTCCGTGTGATCGGCGGCGGTTCCGAACGCCTGACCGCGACCGATGCGAGGGGCGAGCGCCGCGACGTGCAGCCGGTCAAAGCCGGCGAGGACCAGAAAGCGCCGTCCCAGGAAGCCCTCGTCGATGGAAGCCGCAATTTCCGCTATGATTTGCAGCAGGACGAAACCGTGGCGCTTTCCGGCACCGATGCCCGCTGGAAATTTTCCGTCACCCCGGACACTCCGCCGACGATCCGCTTCACGAAAGAGCCGGGACATGCGCTGAATGGCACGTTGCAGCTTTCCTACCAGATCGATGACGACTATGCGCCGGTGAAGGCCGAAGGCGAGATCGTTCCGCTCGACAATGACGATGACGAGGAAACCGCCCCGCTTTACGATGCGCCGGAACTGCCGCTGGCCCTGCCGCGCCGTGGCGTGAAGGACGCCACGACGTCGAAGGACCTGACCGAGCACCCATGGGCAGGCGAAAAGGTTGCGCTCACGCTTGTCGTGACGGATGCCGCAGGCCATACGGGGCGCAGCGAAACCAAGATCATCACCTTGCCGGAGCGCCCTTTCAGCAATCCGCTTGCCCGTGCCGTTGCCGAGCAGCGCCGCATTCTGGCGCTCGATGCGACCGAGCGCGATCATGTTCTCGACATGCTGTCGGCAATCACGCTTCGCCCCGAAGAAACCATCAGGAATGCCGCCCATTATCTGGGTCTGGTGACAATCCGCACCCGCCTGCGGCTGGCCAGAAGCGATGACGACCTGCGCGATACGGCCGACTATATGTGGCAGGTTGCGCTCGGCATCGAGGACGGCAATCTTTCCACTGCCGAAAGGCGTCTGCGCCAAGCCCAGGAAGCCTTGCGCAACGCGCTTCAGAACGGCGCTTCGCAGGAAGAAATCGAGAAGCTGACCGCCGAACTGCGCAAGGCCATGCAGGATTTCCTGCGGGAGTTTGCAGAGCGCCAGCAGCAAAATCCGAATGCCCGTCGGCAGCCCCCCGACCCCAATGCGCGCATGATGACCGAAAAGGATTTGCAGCGCATGATGGACCAGATCGAGAACCTGGCGCGGCAGGGCTCACGCGATCAGGCCGAACAATTACTGTCGCAATTGCAGAACCTGATGAACAATTTGCAGATGGGGCAGGCGCGGCAGGGCCAGCAAGGTCAGGGACAAGGCCAGCGGGGCCAGCAGGGCCAGATGCAGCAGCAGATGAACAAGCTCGGCGAGCTGATGCAGCGCCAGCAAAAGACGATGAACGAGACCTTCGATCTCGATCAGAAGATGCAGCGCCAGTTCGGCGGCAGCGACGACGAAGGCGAATTGGGCGACAACATGTTCCCCGGCGATGACGGCTCCATGGGGGGCGGTCAACCCGGCGGTGAAGCCGAAAACGGTCAGGGCCAGAACGGGCAGGACGGAAAAGGCGATATTCCGCCCGATATGGCGGAAGCCATGCGCAAGCTTCAGCAGCAGCAGAAAGACCTCCAGTCCGACCTGCAAAAGCTGATGGATGATTTGAAAGGCATGGGGCTGGAACCCGGCAAGGATTTTTCGGAGGCCGGAAAATCGATGGGCAACGCCACGGATGCGCTCGGCCGCAGCGAAGGCGCGGAAGCAAACGACCAGCAGGGCAACGCGCTCGATGCGCTGCGTCGCGGCGGACGCGACATGATGCAGAAGATGCAGCAAGCCATGGGCCAGCAAGGCCAGGGCCAGAATGGCGCCAATGGTAATCGCGGCAAGGACCCGCTAGGACGCCAACAGGGCACCGGCGACAGCGGGCTCAACGATGACGTCAAGATTCCCGGCGAAATCGATATTCAGCGCGCGCGGGAAATTCTCGACGAAATCCGCCGCAAGCTCGGCAATGCGCTGACGCCGCAGATGGAGAAGGAATATTTGCAGCGCCTGCTGAAATTCGATTGATCTGATGGCACAGACGCCGGGCGGGGTTATTCCATCACCCGGCCAACATAAGGCAGCTGGCGGAAAGCGTGTCCGACATCCATGCCATAGCCGACGACAAAATAATCCGGGCACTCGAAAGCCACGAAATCGGCATCGAGATCGACCTTGCGGCGCACGCTCTTGTCGAGAAGAACAGCGATGGAAACACTGCGCGCACCGCGTTCCAGCATGAGTTCGCGCACGAATTTCAATGTCTTGCCGGATTCCAGAATATCGTCGATCAGCAGCACGTCGCGGTCACGCACATCGCTGTCGATATCGCGCAGCAGGCGCACTTCCGTGCTGGTCGTGCCCTTGCCATAGCTCGAAACGGTGATGAATTCGACATCGGGCTCCACACCGGCATCGTGCATGGCGCGGATGAGATCGGCTGCAAAGATGAAGGAGCCTTTCAGGATCGAAATCGTCAGCAGATTGTGGAACTTGCGTTCGGCAATGGCCTTGGCGAGGTCGAGATTGCGTCCGACAATCTCATCCGGGCCAAAGAGCACTTCGATTGTCTTGCCACCAACTTCGGGCATCTGCTGCTTCTCCTGATCGTTCGCTTTCGCGCAGATTTCGGCCCCATCAAAGGCACCGGAAAGGCTCGCTCTATAGCATGGTTTGAGGAAATTGCACCCCATCTGATAAAGATGCCCCGGCTTCTCCATTTCCCAGCGTCGAGAATTCATATAGCGTGGCATCCATGCATCCGGACATCATCGAACTGCGATCATTTTACGACACGACATTGGGCCATCTCGCCGAGCGCGCGATCCGCATGGCATTGGCCGGACTGTGGGGGCATGTGCCGGGCGAGCGGCTTGTCGGCATGGGCTACAGCCTGCCCTATCTCGACCGGTTCGGCGCCGATACCGAACGCACCTTCGCCTTCATGCCGGCGGGCCAGGGAGCCGTGGCGTGGCCTTCGGCTGAAAAAACGGCAACAGCGCTTGTTTTCGACGAGGAGCTGCCGCTGCCCGATTCCTCGATCGACCGCGTGCTGATGGTCCATGCGCTGGAATATGCGGAAAACTCGACGGAAACGCTGAAAGAGATGTGGCGCATCCTCGCCCCCAATGGGCGGCTCGTCATCGTGGTGCCGAACCGGCGGGGCCTGTGGGCGCGCTTCGAGCACACGCCTTTCGGCAGCGGGCGACCCTACAGCCGCACCCAGCTCACCACCTTGCTGCGGGAAGCCAATTTCACGGTCAGCGAGGTCAGCGACGCCCTGCATTTTCCACCCGCCACGCGCCGGTGGATGATGCGGCCATGCCTGGCGCTGGAAGGCATGGGACGGCGGCTGTGGCCGGTCTTTTCGGGCGTTCTGGTTGTGGAGGCGCAAAAGCGGCTCTATCAGGGACTGCCCGTCGCCCAGCGCTCGTCGCGCCGCGTTTTCGTTCCGGTTCTCGCACCGCAAGGAACACCTGTCGGCGGATTGCGGAAAGCCCCGGCGCGACCGCACAAACCGGATCATAAAAACTAGCACATTTGCGCATCAACGCCCGCAAAAACGTACAGTTGCGGCGATCCATACCTGTCACCGGGCAATGTTTTTCTCGACTTGAACGCAATGGCGGGATATGCCCCATCATACCTTCAACATCGACCTTTTGGCGGAGCCAAAATCATGACCGATACGCAGAACCTTACCCGTCCCCAGCCCAAGGCAGGCCTGCTCGACATCGCAGCCTATGTGCCCGGCAAGGAACATGTGGAAGGCGTTGCCAAGGTCTATAAGCTCTCCTCCAACGAAACGCCGATCGGTCCAAGCCCGCATGCGGTCGAAGCCTATCGCCACGCAGGCGAAAAACTGGAGCTTTATCCTGATGGACAGGCGCTGGCGCTGCGCGAGGCCATCG
The DNA here is from genome assembly GCF_046630315.1 of Brucella anthropi. Taxonomy (GTDB): domain Bacteria; phylum Pseudomonadota; class Alphaproteobacteria; order Rhizobiales; family Rhizobiaceae; genus Brucella; species Brucella anthropi_A. Next base: position 54,334 of record NZ_LQBD01000014.1, read on the forward strand.
CCGAGACACAGGGGCTCAACATGGCCAATATCCTGTGCGGCAACGGCTCCGATGAGCTGCTCGGCCTGATCTGCCAGACCTATCTTGCACCGGGCGACGAGGCCATCATCACCGAACACGGTTTTGCCGTCTACAAGATCCAGACGCTGGGCGCTGGCGCAACGCCGGTGACGGTCAAGGAAAAGAACGAGCGGATCGACGTGGACGCCATTCTGGCTGGCCTGTCGCCGCGCACGAAGATTGTCTTCATCGCCAATCCGGCCAACCCGACGGGCACCTATCTGCCTTTTGAGGAAGTCCGTCGCCTGCATGCCGGGCTGCCGAAGCACGTGCTTCTGGTTCTCGATGCGGCCTATGCCGAATATGTCCGCCGCAATGATTATGAATCCGGCCTCGAACTCGTTTCATCGAACGAGAATGTCGTCATGACGCGCACCTTCTCGAAAATCCACGGCCTGCCGGGCCTGCGTATCGGCTGGATGTATGCACCGCTGCACGTGGTCGATGCCGTCAATCGCATCCGCGGCCCGTTCAACATGAATTCTGCCGCCATTGCCGCCGGTGCGGCTGCGATCCGCGATCGCGCCCATGTCGAAAAGTCGATCACCTACAACGACAAATGGCTTGGCTGGCTGACAGAGGAGTTCACCCGGCTTGGCCTCAGGGTAACGCCATCGGTGACGAACTTCCTGCTGATCCATTTCCCCGACGATGCCGCCCACTCGGCTGACAAGGCCGACGAATGGCTCTCGAAGCGCGGCTATATCCTGCGTCGCGTCGGCGGTTACGGTTTCCCCAATGCGTTGCGCATGACGGTGGGGCCGGAAGAAGCCAATCGCGGCGTCGTCGCTGCCCTGAGCGAATTTTTGAAGTAAATCCATGTCCACGGTTCATTTCGACAAGATCGCCCTCATCGGCATCGGCCTCATCGGTTCCTCGCTGGCCCGCGTCATCCGGCGTGAGAAGCTCGCCGATCACATCGCCATTGCAACCCGCAGCAGCGAAACGCTGAAACGCGCCGAAGAACTGGGGCTTGGCGACAGCTACACCACCGACAGCACCGAGGCCGTCAGGGACGCCGATCTGGTGATCGTATCGGTGCCGGTCGGCTCGTCAGGCACTGTCGCGCGCCAGATCGCGGCAAACCTCAAACCCGGCGCCATCGTCACGGATGTCGGCTCCACCAAGGCTTCCGTGATCGCGCAGATGCAGCCGGAACTGCCGGAGAATGTGCATTTCATTCCCGGCCATCCGCTGGCGGGCACGGAATATTCCGGCCCCGACGCTGGCTTTGCGGAACTCTTCACCAACCGCTGGTGCATCCTGACGCCCCTGCCCGATACGGATGAGGCGGCGCTGGAAAGGCTGAGCGATTTCTGGATCGCCTGCGGTTCGCGGCTTGACCGCATGGACCCGCAGCACCATGACCTGGTGCTGGCCATCGTCTCGCATCTGCCGCATATCATCGCCTACAACATTGTCGGCACGGCCAGCGATCTGGAACAGGTGACGAAGTCGGAAGTCATCAAATATTCCGCTTCCGGTTTCCGTGATTTCACCCGCCTTGCGGCGTCCGACCCGACGATGTGGCGCGACGTCTGCCTGCATAACAAGGATGCGATCCTCGAAATGCTCGGGCGTTTTTCGGAGGATCTGGCCTCGCTGCAGCGCTCGATACGCTGGGGCGACGGCGAAGCGCTGTTTGATCTTTTCACACGCACGCGCGCTGTCCGCCGCGGCATTATCGATGCGGGTCAGGAAGTGGATGCACCTGATTTCGGCCGTCAGGCCGCGACACGGACGAGTGAAAAGAAGTAGGAAACGCATAGGGCAGCAAACATACTGCCCTACTGCCTTACTGCCCTATTTCCTTACTCCCCTACTCCCCTAAAGCACCGGCAGGCGCCCGAGCGGAATAAATCCGGCGCTGGCCTTGCCCTTGCGGACAGCGATCTCCATCACGGGATTGCCGTTTTCGTCTTTCGGCATGGCCGAGAGAGCAAACAGAATGGTGGCGATGTTGCCGCCATGCTCGGGGAATACGGTCTGTCCCGCCTGCGCCAGCGATTGCGGGTTGACGAGCGTAAGCTTGATATCGGCATCGATCAGCCCGTCACCATCGACCGAAAACGGCCCGGCAACGGAAATCATGGCTCCATTGGGCATGGACAGGAACGCCTGGTTGACCGTGCCGGAATGGCCGCGCAGCCGCTGTTGAAAAGGCACATCGCTCCTTGCGAGCAGCGTCGCGGCATCGGCGATGTCAATATCCGCCACACCGTCGATTTCAGGGCTGGTGGCGCTGCCGATCGCCGCCTTGTCAAGCTTCAAGCCGGCAAAGCGGCCATTGATCTTCAAGGCGCCATCCGCCTCGCTCATGCGGAAATCCATCTGCTCAAGCGTGCTGAGGGGCTCGGTCTTGGTGGCTTCGGTGCGAAGGCCGACCGCGACCTCACGGGCGGCCAGCTCGATTTCGGTCGGGAATGGACGCGCCAGCCGGGTGTTGGAGGTAAACTTGCTCCAGTTGACTTCCAGCGGGGCTAGTCCCGGAAACTCGATGAAGGCCGGGCCGGTCAGATCGTTCGAGAGCGAACGCGGCGCATAGACCGGAAAGCCCGAGGTGAAACGCCCGGCGCGGAAGGACATGCCTTCGGAAGGGCGCTGCCAGGAGATGCTGTCGCAGATGACATTCACGCGCAAGGGATAGCCGCCCATATGCAGCTCTTCGCATTTCACGCCCACACCCTGCGCGGCAAGCCTGGCCATGTCGGCCCTGGCGCGCGCCTCAAGCCTGTTTGCGATATAGAACCAGCCCGCCGTATAGCCGGCAGCAAGGACAAGGAGAATGACGATAAGCGCGATCGGACGCTTTCTGGCTTTCGGTGCGTTCATTCCAGTATGCGCCATTTCAAAAGCCTTACATTAAATCAGACGGTTGCACGAGCCTCGCTCCGGGCCGGATGAAATATCCCGGCCCCGATATGTTTTGCTCCCCCCGACTGTTGGCCATATTATGGCAGGAATGTGCCTTGTGAAGCGATGAGGAAGAAAAATCGAGGGATATCCGTTGATTACCGGTGGAAATCAGCGTTCAGTGATCCATTATGGACACCCTCATGACCACACCTCGCAATGACAGTCGGATGAACGATTTCTGGGTTTTCGGCTACGGCTCGCTGATGTGGCGGCCGGGCTTCGCGCATGTGGAAACGGTGCGCGCGCGGCTTTACGGCTACAGGCGGAGTCTGTGCATCTATTCGCATGTCCATCGCGGAACGCCGGATAGACCGGGTCTTGTTCTGGGATTGGATGCCGGCGGTTCGTGCCTCGGCATCGCTTTTCGCGTGCCCGGCGACATGTCGGGCGAAGTGATGACCTATCTGCGCGAAAGGGAGATGTCGAATCAGGTTTACCACGAAAGGCAGCTGCGCCTGCGTCTGGCCGATGGGCGCACGGTGGATGCGATCACCTATGTCGCCGACCGCCGCCACGTCCAGTATGCCGGGTCCCTGTCGGCCGAAAATGCAGCGGCAATCGTCGCCTCGGCCCGCGGCGATTCCGGCGCCAATGTGGATTATGTCGCCAATACGCTCCAGCATCTGCGCAACATGCGCGTGCGCGACCATTGGCTGGAACATGTCAACGATCTCATTCACGGCAATATTCAACGACAATGCGGCGGTTCAGGCGGCTGAAAGCGCTTGCTGCGCCTCTCAAAATTTCCGGCGTCCGCGCGCTCAGCCCTTGTTCTTGCCCCATGCAACCGCTACATCTCGGCCAATTGCCAAGGAGGCCCTCATGATCGCATTGTTCCGCACCATTGATCTGGCGCTCGATATCTACACCTATATCATCATTGCGAGCGCCATTTTCTCATGGCTCTATGCGTTCAATGTCGTCAATTCCGGCAACCGTTTCGTGGCCTCGATCGGGGAATTTCTCTACAAGGTGACAGAGCCGGTCCTGCGCCCGATCCGCAATCTCCTGCCCAATCTCGGCGGCATCGATATTTCACCGATCATCCTGCTGCTGATTATCTTCTTCATCCGCCAGTTCATGTGGACGACGCTGCTGCCGCTTTTCCTGTAAGCGCATCATAAGCAAGCCTGGAGCATTTCCTGTTTTGATTGAATCATTGAAAATGCTCCATCTGCTTGTTTTTAAACATGTCTCCAAAACAAAAGCGCCCGGACATTGCCGGGCGCTTTTGTTTTCAATAGGTCGGATAGCTGTCGCTTACTTGCCCTTGGCGCGCTCGATAGCTTCCACGATGAACTTGCGGGCGTAATCTTCGTCGCCCCAATCGCCGATCTTGACCCACTTGCCGGGCTCCAGATCCTTGTAGTGTTCGAAGAAGTGCGCGATCTGCTTGAGCGTGATCTCCGGCATATCGGTATAATCGTGGATCTTCTCGTAGCGGCGCGTCAGGTGCGGCGACGGAACGGCGATGATCTTCTCGTCCTTGCCGGAATTGTCTTCCATGACCAGCACGCCGATCGGGCGCACATTGATGACGCAGCCGGGGATCAGCGGGCGGGTGTTGCAGACGAGCACGTCGATCGGATCGCCATCTTCCGAAAGCGTATGCGGCACGAAGCCGTAATTGCCCGGATAGGTCATTGGCGTATACAGGAAGCGGTCGACGATGAGGGCGCCGGCCTTCTTGTCCATCTCGTACTTGATCGGCTGGCCGCCGACAGGCACTTCAATGATGACGTTGACGTCTTCAGGAGGATTGGAGCCGATGGAGATGGCATCAATATTCATGATGTGTCCTTTCGTGTCGGGCTCTGATAACGGGTTTCAGGGTTGCGCGCAAGAAAAACGAAAGTCGAAGAAAACGCGGCGAATTGTCGTTCTCGCAACGCAATTGAACGTGATCAGGCCGTTACCATGCTGTGAAGTCAAACCCCGAGTTCGTTCAGTCGCTTAACGGCGGTGAGGGGCATCGGGGGAGGATTGGAATCGCGGCTGGCGGCGATCAGGAATTCGTCGCAGGCCGTCTCCGTCGTCTCGATCAGCCTTCTGAGAAATTCCTCTTTCGGCAGGCCCGGCGGAATGGGCGGCAGAACGCGGGCGCGGACGGTTCCCGGATAACGCAGAAACTTGCGACGCGGCCAGTAGAGGCCCGCATTATGCGCAATCGGCACCACCGGCAGATTGAGCGCTTCGTAGAGATGCACAATACCATATTTGTACTGTGGCGGCGCGCCGGGCGATCTGCGCGTGCCTTCCGGATAGATGAGAATCTGGCGGCCTTCCGCAATCGCCTTTTCCGCGCCCTTGGTGATGGAATGCAGGGCCTTGACGCGGGAACCGCGATCCACCGGGATCATCTGCATCTTGGCTATATACCAGCCGAAAAGCGGAATGTGCATCAGTTCCCGTTTCAGGATCAGCACCGGATCATCGAGATAGGGCAGGAAAGCATAGGTATCCCAGGCCGACTGGTGCTTCGGCGCACAGATATAGGCGCCTTCGGGAATGTTCTCCAATCCCTCGACCACGCAGCCTGTCCCCGCAATATGCTTCTGGAGCCACAGATTGACCCGTGCCCACAGTTTCGGCACGATCCAGGCCTTCTTGCGCGGCAGCAGAAAGTAGAACGGCGTGTAGATGACCATCTGAACGAATGTGCAGATGTAAAACGCCGCATTGAACAGGATAGAGCGCAGGTAAAGGAGCATCTGTCGGTGGCGATCCTGGCTAGAGCATTTCCAGCAAAAGTGCGAAGCGGTTTTGCGTCGGATAATGCGTAAAAACGAACAGACAGCGCATTTTCGCTTCCGGCTTCCGGTAAACGGCCACGCACGAAGTCTGTACTTTCTGCTGAAAGTGACGGCACGATATATCAGGAAGATCGGCCTTTTCCATCAGGAAATTGCGATGCGGCGACAAGATCAGCCCGCGGTCGCTGCCCCTTGCCCGGACGGCATTCCCCCGGACTGCGCTCCCCCGGATTGCGTGCCAAGAATTTCGGTCGTCCCGACACGAACGGCAGCCCCCAGATATTTCACATATTCGATGAGGAGCACGCGCAATGTATCGCCTTCCGCAACCCAGCTGTGTTCGCGGCGCTCCCCGTTCACGACCGGATAGGGTATGAACACGACATCCTTCATCCGATAGGACATTTCCAGCGTGCTGCGCGGAATATGGTAATTGTTGGTGACGAGGATCACGCGATGATAATTATGGGCGCGGATCCAGCGCTCGCTTTCGGTGGCATTGCCGATGGTGTTGAGTGCCGACCGGTCGAGATCGACGCAGCAATCAAACAGGCTCTGGTCGGCATGGGTCGCGCGTTGCAGCGCCTTTTCCCCCGTCGACGGATGAACGCCGCTGATGAGCAGGCGCTTTCCGCGCTTGTCCTTCAGGAGATCGATTGCCGCCTGGATTCTGGACTGGCCGCCGGTCAGAACGATGATCGCATCGGCAGGCTCGTCGATGACCGGAGGCTGCATGCTGGTGACTTTTTCACCGAACACGACAAAGCCGGCGAGAAACGCCAGAACAATGACAAACAAAACGATGGAAACGGGCTGAAAACGTCTGAACATGCGCATCATGACAGACCATAGGAAATTGCCGGACGCAAGTGCAAAGGATTGCAGGTCAACGCGGTTCCGGCTGCGGCGCCAGACCACATCTCCTGCGAAAAATCCGTTTGCTGTCTGCCTCTGTGCCGCTGCATCGTCATTCGACCGGTGCCCGCCCGCTGGCGCTTGCGGGATTCGCGTACCATCTCTTCTTCCATCATAGCCGGCATTGCGGCGAGATATCGGAGAAGCAGCCGAAAATCGCGTCCTGAAAGCGCCGGTATCGGAGACGGTCTTCATTCGGAGCGTACTCCCGGACCGTCCATGGTCGCAAGCTGGCGGATCACCGTCAGGCGGCTGGTCAGCATGGTCAGGAAGCTCACCAGAATGATGATGACGCCAGCCCCGATATAGCCGTCGCGCCCGATGGCGAAATTGCCGAACATGGCGGCGGCCTGATCGCCCTCGGGCGTTGCCATATGGCTCGACGCCCACCAGGAAAAGATCAGGAAGACCAGCATGGCCGCCGCCCCGCCGCACAGGGCGCCTTTCAGCGCCGTGCGGAAGAAATGCCATTCGAACTCCCGCGCGACGAATTTGGATTCGGCGCCGATGAAATGCAGCACCTCGATAATGTGGCCATTGCCGGACATTGCGCCGCGCGTGGCGAAAATGACGGTCAAAACGGTTGCGGCGATCACAAGCGAAAGAACGGCGGTTCCGACCAGCACCGTGGTATGCGCCATGGAGACAAGCCTGTCGACCCAGGTGCGATGATCGTCGAAGGTCGCAGCCGGAATGGCGCGTGTGATTTCTGCCCGCATGATTTCGAAATCAGGCGGGGCATTTTCATCGATCGTCACCACGACAAGACGCGGCACGGGCAATTCATCAATATTGAGACCACTGCCGAGCCATGGTTCGAGCAGGCGCGCGGTCGCAGCCTTGTCGATAATGCTGGTGCCCTTCACACCGGCAAAACCGCGCGCGATCTCGCTTGCCTCAGCCAGCGCCTTTTCCATGTCCTGCCCGTCGACAGGCCGGATCTGGATCGTGGCTTCGCGCGCGATCTGGCTCTGCCAGGCGGCGGCCGAGGCGCGAACCAGCGTCACGCCGCCCATCGTCAGGCATGCCAGGAAGGTCATGATGGCAATCACGATGACCAGCGCCGTGCCGGTCACGCTCCCATCGGGAACGATGGGGCTTGGCCCCTGGCGCTTCCGGCGCTTGCCGATGCGCACGAGCAGCATGTCCTTGAGGTCTTCCAGACGGACCCGGATATCATCCAATGTGCGTCGCCAGGCGTTCCTTGCATCAATCATAGATGTCGAGCCGCCCATGTTCGAGGATCATGCGCCGCGCATCGACCTGATCCATCAGGGAAAGATCGTGGGTCGCGATAATCACGGCGGTGCCGGAGCGGTTCAGCTCGGTGAAAAGGCGCAGGAGACGCTTTGCGAGCGGCGGATCGACATTGCCGGTCGGCTCGTCGGCCAGAAGCAGTTCCGGCTGATCGATGAGCGCGCGGGCAATGGCGGCGCGCTGTTTTTCACCGCCCGAAAGAACCGGCGGCAAGACATTCATGCGGTCGCCGAGCCCAACCCAGTGCAGAAGTTCCTCCACCTCATGGCGATAAGTGGCCTCCTCCTTTCCGCGCACACGCAGCGGAAGCGCCACATTCTCATAGGTGGTCATATGGTCGAGCAGGCGAAAATCCTGAAACACGATACCGATGCGGCGGCGCAAAAGCGGGATTTCCGCATGATTGAGCCGCGCGACATCCTTGCCGAAAATATTGATAAGGCCGCGCGTCGGCTTCAGCGCCATGAAGAGAAGGCGCATGAGCGACGTCTTTCCCGCCCCGGAAGGGCCGGTCAGGAACTGGAATGAACGCGGCGGAATATGGAAACTGACATCGCGCAGGATCTCAGGACCCATTCCATATCGCAGGCCGACATTCTCAAAACGTATCACCGACTGTTTCTCTTAAATTGCCCATGCGCTGCAAGACGCACGGATGACATCGATCTCGGATCGACCTTTATCCTCTATGGTTAATGTTGCGTTAAATCCGCCCGAACGGACCTTAAAAAATGCGTAACCTTTGCTGCGGCCATGAAGCATTAACCATTATGCGCCAGTGTGTGGCGCCAGCCGAAGGAGCAAAAAACGCAAAGGAAGATGACGTCATGATGGCGGAACGCCCATCGACAGCGCAGATGTCGCGTGCGTCTTCGCGCGCAGGCGGTCCCGCGGCATGGTTTGCCAGCGATGCCGGGCCGGTCGAGGACGCCGAATTCGAAACCGTCATTCCAGCCTCCCCCGCCCGGAAATCCTTTTCCTCCCGCATCGCGCAAAAGGCGTTCCGCACGCCGGAACATATGCGGGAAACAGGGCTCCAAAGCCAATGGCCAGGCTTCGGCTATTGGGTTTTCGTCGCCCTTTGCGCAACCACGGCTTTCTGGGTCGCGGGCGGTTATACGCTCCTTGCCGACAAGCCTTCAGCCGTCGGCACCCCGACGCTGCCGCTCGTTTCGGCGCTCCAGCTTACCGATCTGAAAACCAGTATCGGCGCACGCGACAAGGGTGATGTTCTCAGTGTCGGCGGACGCATTCGCAACCCCACAACCGAGGAACGCGCCGCGCCGCCGCTGATCGTCACGATAACCTATAGCGACGGCAGCAAACGCGAGCGCCGTCTGGCGCCGGGCGAAGCAATGCTGAAACCGGGTGCGCATATCGACTTCGAAACGATGCTGCCGGCCCTGCGCGGCACCATCGAAAAAGTCGACGTCCGCCTGGGCAGTCCCGCCTGAAATTCCGGCTACTGCCAGCAGCCGAGATTGCGGCCCTTGAGATTATGCGCGTCGATATCGACCACAAGGCGCGGATCTTCACGCAGGAGAACCAGCGTCGTGCGCTGCTTGAGATCGATCTTCTGCCAGCCTGCGCATTCGGTCGGCATGGGCGTGCTGTCGATCTTCATATTTTCCGTCCATGCCGTCGCGGTGCAGCCCGACAGGGCTGCAACAATCGGAACGACTTTGACGGCCCCCAAAACAAGCCTTTGCGCCTTCGTCCCAGGATGAATGTTCAAGGCTGACAACTCCAATCTGCCCCGCGAAATCACCTGCCAATCGCTTTTGCACTGGCCGCGTCGCCCGTTCGACAATTGTGCTTATAACGTGCCGCCCTCCCTCTGCGCAATATGGCCGGGCATCTGGCCACCGCTGAAAGCAAGCCGGACCGTCGGCACTTGCCGTTTTCCGGGGGAAATCGGAAGGAACGCATAAAAGCAAATTCGCATACAAGAATAGTATATTTTGAATTGCTTAAATAAAGCGGGAAAATCCACAGAAAACAAGCAGCCGATACAAAGTTAAACATGATTGTTGAAAGAAAAAGACGATTATATGCTTCTGGATAAATGATTCGCATGCGGCAGTTTCACTACACCAACCCTGGGGATTTCCATGTTGAATAAATTGTCGGCCGAATTTTTCGGAACATTCTGGCTTGTTTTCGGTGGCTGCGGCAGCGCGGTCCTCGCCGCCGCCTTCCCTGAACTGGGCATCGGCTTTCTCGGTGTCGCGCTGGCTTTCGGCCTGACGGTGCTGACCATGGCTTATGCCGTGGGCGGCATTTCCGGCGGCCACTTCAATCCCGCCGTCTCATTGGGCCTGATGGTGGCCGGTCGCCTTCCGGCCAAGGACCTTATCCCTTACTGGGTCGCACAGGTTCTGGGCGCGATTGCAGCCGCAGCCGTGCTCTTCCTCATCGCTTCCGGCAAGGAAGGCTTCTCTGCGGGCGGCCTCGCCTCGAACGGCTATGGCGAACTTTCGCCGGGCGGCTACAGCATGATGGCGGGCCTGCTCATCGAAATCGTCCTGACGGCCTTCTTCCTCATCATCATCCTGGGCTCGACCTCGTCGCTTGCCCCGGCTGGCTTTGCGCCGATCGCCATCGGCCTCGGCCTGACCCTGATCCACCTGATCTCGATCCCTGTCACCAATACATCGGTCAATCCGGCCCGCTCGACCGGCGTTGCGCTCTTCGCCGATACGGCAGCGCTCAGCCAGCTCTGGCTGTTCTGGGTGGCCCCGCTTGTCGGCGCGGCTATCGGCGCGATCATCTGGAAAGGTCTCCTCGGCAAGGATTGATCCGAAGCGACACATACGGAAAGGCCGGTCCAACCGGCCTTTCCGCCTTCACGACTGCCCTGCGATCATCCCGGACGGCCCATACAAAACAGTTCACAAAAAATGGTTCCGATCATGGGAAGGATGCTGTAAGAAACATCCATCTTCCTGTTTTCGCGCATCATCCAAAGCAGAATCGCTTTTGCTGGAAATGCTTTAGCCTGTAGTGAGCAATGTCCCCCTCCACCGATGCTTCTCCTGCGGATCGTTACGCCGCGTTCCGGCACTCTGCCTTCAAAAAATACTGGGGCGCCCGCTTCCTGAGTGCATTCGCGGTCCAGATCGTAAGCGTGTCGGTGGGCTGGCAGATCTATGATCTCACCCGCGACGCCTTCAATCTGGGCATGGTCGGGCTGGTGCAGTTTCTGCCGGCCCTGCTGCTGGTTCTGGTAACAGGCGCCGCCGCCGACCGCTTCGGCAGACGCTTCATCATGGGCCTTTCGCTCATTCTGGAAGGCGTGGTGACGGCCCTGCTGCTCGGCCTGACCCTTGCCGGCCTGTTCGAGCCCCTGACCGTCTTTGCAGCATTGACGCTCTTTGGCGTGGCGCGGGCCTTTCTCGGGCCGTCTTCGGCATCGCTCGTCGTCAATCTCGTGCCGACCGAGGATTTCGCCAATGCCGTGTCGTGGAATTCGTCCGCGTGGCAGGTGGCAACGATTGTCGGTCCCGTTGCCGGCGGTCTTCTTTACGGCATTTCGCCGGTCGCGGCCTATTCCATCGCAACGGTCTTCCTGCTGGTCGGCTCCTTCCTGATCTTTTCCATTCCGAAGCCCCGGCAACATACGCTTGCCGAACAGCGCTCGCTGACGAGCATGCTGGCCGGTTTCCGTTATATCTGGAAGGAGAAGATCGTCCTTGGCGCGATTTCGCTCGACCTCTTCGCGGTGCTCCTCGGCGGAACGGTGGCCCTGTTGCCCATCTACGCGCGCGACATTCTCGATCTCGGCCCCTGGGGCCTGGGCCTGCTGCGCTCCGCCCCAGGCATCGGCGCGGTCTTGACCGCCCTCTGGCTGGCCGGACATCCGATCCGCGACCATGCGGGCCGCGTGATGTTCCTGTTCGTCGGCCTCTTCGGCTTCTTCAACATTATCTTCGGCGTCTCTACCCTGACATGGCTGTCCGTCATTGCCCTGGCGCTTGCCGGTGCCGCCGACATGATCAGCGTCTATATCCGCGAAACGCTGATGCAGCTGTGGACGCCCGATCACGTGCGCGGCCGCGTCAATGCCGTGAACATGGTCTTCGTCGGCGCATCGAACGAACTGGGCGAATTCCGTGCCGGTCTGATGGCCGCCGCCATCGGCGCTGTCCCCGCCGTGGTCATCGGCGGATTGGGATCGATCGCCGTGGCCGTCATCTGGGCGGCCATGTTCCCGCAATTGCGCAAGGCCCGCCACCTGCAAGGGCGGACCTGACGGGTCGAAGAATGAGGAAGTCAGGGCGCAGGCGTGCTGCGGTTCGCCTTGTCCATGCGGTCCTGAATGGCGTTGCGGTCGTCTTCGCGGATGCCGACGAGTTCGGCCACCCGCCACATCACATCCGCCTCGACTTCACTCACCTTGCCATCGGCATAGACCATGTCCCACATCAGGGCGACCAGATCGAGCCGGGCCTGATAATCGAGCTGCCGCTTCAGGACCGAGGTAAAATCCGACAGGTCTATGGCTTCCTGATCGGCTTTTTCCGCAGCACGGATCAGCTGTTTCAGGCTGTCGCCTTTCAGGTCATATTTTTGCGACAGCATCGAGGAGAGCTTCTTGCGCTCGCTTTCACGCGTTTCACCGTCGGCATCCATGATGTGATAAAGCAAGGCGGCGGCGGCCAGCCGCGGATCGTCATTGGAAAATTTTTCGCTCCGGTCACGAAAACCGTTTGCGGGGAGTTCCTTTAAAAAATCCAGAAAACGATCGAACATTCACCCTCGCTGCCACATTCACTGCACGCGGACCGCCATTTCGGCTCCGGCATATCGATTAGCAATATCGAAGGTAACGGGCTGAAGGCGTCAGGCAAGGCGATAAACGGTCTTGCACAGCCGTTTATCGCCCAAGAGCAGCGCCGCGTTGTTTTTCGGCAACGCTTCTGCACGCCCGGATCAGAAAAGCCGCAACCCGCTCTGGGCTTTCTGGGGAGGTGCGCTTTCGTCAACACCCGGATCGTCCACCACGATATGCGCGCGGTGCGGTGCGGCCTCTGCCTCCCCGTCAGCCGCCACGACGTCGGTGACAGGCGGCTTTGCCTCATCGGCCTTTTGTGCCGGAGCGGCAGACGACGGTTTGACAGGCTCGGCAGCCGGAATGACGACTTCGGCGTCCTCCACCACCCGGACAGGCGGAGTTCTCTCCACAGGGGCCGATACACCCGGCACGGAAACCTTGTCTTTCGGTTCCGCCAGCACCGGCGGACTGACCGGCTTTACCTCCACCGCCCCCCTGATTTCGGGCTTGTCCGCTTCAATGGCTGGAGCAAGCTCCACGACGGGAACCTTCCATTCGAAACTGTTGAGCCGCCCCGTGACCGGCGATACCGGCGACCATTGTTCGCAAACATAGCCGTCGGCGGTCCAGGCGGGATCGCGCGGGGCCTTGACCGCACGCGCCAGCCATTCACGAACCTTGCCCTGATCGCCGGTTTCGGCTTCTTCAATATCGGCAAGCAGCAGATAGGCGCTCTCGCGGGGCGACGCGCGCAGAACCTGCTCCGCATTGTCGCGGGCAAAACGATAATCGCCAGCCTCAAAGGCAGAACGCGCCAGGACGAGACTGCCCTCGGCAGTGTTGGAGCGCAGCGATACGAGGTGCTTCGCACGCTTCAGCCGATCCTGTGCCGTATCGCCCGACCGGGCATGGACATAGGTTGAAGCAATGTCGGGATGGGGAAACCGCTTCCAGGCCGCTTCCAGAATTTTGGAGCCTTTCCGCACATCGCCATCGGCGAAAAGCGCGCGTGCGGCAACCACGGCGGCCGGCACCAGATCGGGTGCGAGCTTGTTGGCCTCCAGCGCCAGCGCCCTTGCCTGCGCGTGATCGACATCGGCGACGGCCATGGCCTTGGCGGTCAAAAGCGCGGCGCGCTCCTTCTTCACCACATCCTTGCCATGGGCGAGCGCCTGCTTGCGCGCATCGACAAGCTTCAATGCCGCATCCCAGTCGCCCTCGGCGCAAAGCTGGCCCATCATGGCCGACGAGGCCCATTCGAGCTGCGGCGCCTGGGCGGCAGCTTCGGCAGCATAATGATTGGCGGCTTCCCGCGCGCCGACACGCTGGGCTTCGATATAAAGCCCACGCAGACCGAGCAGGCGTGTCTCGGGGTCTTCCACCATCGCCTCAAAGCCCTTGCGGGCATCTTCCGTGCGGCCTTCCAGCATCGCGGTCTGCGCTTCCAGAAGCCTGATCAACGGCTCCTGGTCGGAACTGAGCAATTTGCCCGCCTGCCGGGTCATGCGGCGCGCGGCTTCCGCATCCCCGGCACCGGCTGCGATCAGCCCGGTCGAAAGCGACTGATAGCCGCGATCGCGCTTGCGTGCGCGAAAATGCCGGCGCAGCGTGTAAGGCGACTGGATAATGCTTTTCACCAGCCACCACAGGATGAGAATGGCCGCGACAAGGGCGACAATCCCCGCAACGGCGGTTATCAGGGGCACAGTGTAATGATTGCCCGCGAAGGTGACATCGAGTTCGCCCGGACGGTCGGCAAGCCAGGCAAAACCGAAGCCGAGGGCGGCAACAATGACGAGATAAAACAGGACACGCAGCATCGGCCTGCCTCCTATTGGCCGGAAGAGGCCGCAGCCCCGCCGGTTTCGCCCAGGGACGCCCTGGGTTTCAGGCTGTCGGTGACTAGGCGCTGCACAAGCGCATCCGCATCAAGACGCGCCCGCATCTGATCGGCAAATTCCTGCGAGGTGGCCTTGGCATCGGCAGGCAGTTGCTCCCATTCGCCAAGAGCACGCTCCAGATCGCCCGCCTGAAGCGCGGCCTCCATGCGGGCCGTGATCGGCCCGACCCCGGTGCCGCTGACATTGCCTGCAACCGGGCGCACGCTGACCAGCCCCTTGGCGCTGGCGACAAGCTGGTCCCAAATCCCGGCATCGGCAGGCAGCTTGTTCTGCGTTGCGACAATCCGGTTCGCGACGGCGCCAAACCACGCATTGAGGTCGGCAACGGTCGGCACGCCCTTGTCGGCAAAGGCGCGCAGCTTTTCGACCGGCGCCGCATCCGGCGCGACCGACGCATATGTGTCGAGCTCCGCCTTGAACGAGCTGCCGCGATCGATCGCCGTTTTCAGCGCATTGGCCGCGATGAGCGCCGTTGCGTCGGGCTGGCGCGAAGCCTGCGTGACCTTTTCCTGCAAGGAGGTCAGTTTCGATTCGAGCGATGAAATCGTGCCGCTGTTTCCCGAAACGCCGGCGGTCGCCTCATCGGCCCGGCTCTGTGCCGCGGAAAGCCTGCTCTCCAGCGCGTCGAGTCGCTCGGTCAGCGCGGACGTATCGGCGGCGGCTTCCTGTCCCGCCTCCTTCGGCAGGGCGGCAAATTGCTGCTGGAGATCGGCGAAGGAGCCCGCAACCGCCTCGGCCTTGATTTCAGCCGCCTGAACATTCTTTTCCAGCGCCGCAAGCTGTGCCCGGCTTGCATCGTCAAGGGGGGCGGGCGTCGGATTGCTCCGCAGATCGGCGATCTGCTGCTCCATATGTGCGAGCTGCTCCCCTGTCGCTGTCGCGCCCGGAGACGGAATGACATTGCCCCATTGCAGCGCCAGCAAACCGCCAAGCGCGATAACGCCGCCCGCAACGCCGGCCAGAAGATGCGAGGCCCCGGAACCGCCCTTTTCTACGGGCTGCCGGGCTTCCGGCTTCACGCCGGAGGTAAAGGGCGGTTTGCCATAGGTGGAACTTTCCGGCTTGTCCGCTTTCGCGGATTTTTCGGCGGTTGCCGCCTCCGGCTTCGGCTTTGCGCTCTGCGGCCCGGAAGGCTCCGGTTTTGAGAAGCTTCCCACCGGCTCGGCCGCCGGCGTCGCTTTCGCCGGTTCGTCCACCCGCTTCACGTCCGATGGATCGAGATTGATCGTCACAGGATTACGGGCCGGTTTGGAATGTCGCGGAGTGCCGGGTTTCGCCATGGATCCTCTCGTAAATGCCGATTGGTTGCCTGAAAGTCTAACAGATAAAATCGCCAGATGAAGGAAGGTTGCGCCGAAATGCGTCAAAGTTTGGCAAACAGCCGGAAAAGTCCGTCTTCATCGGGATGGTCCGCCACAAGGGCGTTTGCCCGCCAGATTGGCGGCAGGCGGTCAGCCACACGGCCTGAAATGCACAAAAACCGCGTTTTCTCGTCAAAAGGCGGCTCGATTTCGCGCATTGCTTCCACAAAACCCGCCGCGGCAACGCCCGAATAAAACATGACCGCGACAAAAGGCGCGCCATGCAACACATCCTGAAGTGCGGCGGCGGTGTAGGGAATCATTTCCGTGTCATAGACATCCACGACACACATGTCGCGTTTCAGAGCCCGCATCTCGTCTTCAAACACCGGCTGGCGAACCCGCCCGGCGAGATAAAGAATCCGGGCTTGTCCCGGAACATCGCGGCGCAGGGTGGCCGCCAGACGAACCGCATCGCCGCCGCCATCGATCACCTGCCCGAACCCCGCCTTCCGCGCGGCCTCAGCTGTTCCCTGCCCCACCGCAAAAAGCGGCAAATCAAGAAACAGCTTCAAACACTGCATGTCGATATGATGAAGGGCATTGGCGCTCGTCACCGTCAAGGCGGCAAACGGCCCATCGGGAACGGCAAAGGAAAGCGCAACAGTCCGGCTGAGCGGAAGCAGAACCGGCTCATAACCCCTCGACGCCAGTTTTGCGGCGGTCCGGGTGCCTGCCGGTTGCGGCCGCGTCACCAGAACGCGGCTATGGGATGCGGTTTGTGTCCGTCCCGCCAAGTCTATTCCCAGCCCTCGAAGAATTGGGGACCGGCCTTCGCGCGCAAATGCTCTGCTGCTTCAGTACCAAGCGCGGCGGCATTCGCTACCGTACCTTCCGCTCTTATCTCATGCACCTGCGACCCGTCCGGCTTCAAGATCATGCCGTGGAACGAAACCATATCGCCGTTCACGGTCGCAAGACCGGCAATCGGCGTGCGGCAGGAACCGTCAAGCGCGGCCAGAAACGCCCGTTCGCAGGCAAGCGCGATAGCTGTTTCGCGATGCGCAAGGGGGGCTAGCAGCGCATCGATGCGCGTGTCGCCGATGCGCGTCTCGATCCCGATGGCGCCCTGTCCCGGCGCGGGCGGAAAACTTTCCGGATCAACGAGCTCGGTAATCACATCGCCAAGGCCGAGACGGCGCAAGCCCGCGCAGGCGAGAAAGGTCCCGTCGACATCCCCGGCGTCCAGCTTGCGCAAGCGCGTCTCGACATTGCCGCGAAAAATCACCACCTGAAGGTCGGGACGCAGGCGGCGGATCAAAGCCTGGCGACGCAGCGATGACGATCCGACCGTCGCACCCTGCGGAAGATCGAGAAGGCGGGAAGCCGTGCGGCCGATAAAGGCATCGCGGGGGTCTTCACGCTCCAGGAAAACGGAAAGATGAAGACCATCGGGCAGAACCGTCGGCATATCCTTGGTCGAATGGACGGCGAGATCGATTCGTCCTTCCGTCAGCGCCTGCTCGATTTCTTCGGTAAAGAGCCCCTTGCCGCCGATTTCGGAAAGCGCGCGATCCTGAATGCGGTCGCCCGCCGTCGACATCGGGATGATTTCGATGGCTTCTTCCGGCAGGCCATGCGCCTCGATCAGGCGGCGACGCGTTTCATGGGCCTGCGCGAGAGCAAGCTTGCTGCCGCGCGTGCCGATCTTCACCGTGCCATTCTTCAAGGATGCTGTTTGCATATTGCCCCGTCCATGATACCGGATTGCCTCAATCCATTATGAGACAGGCAGGGTCTAACCGCAAATGCGCATTCTTGGAATAGAAACAAGTTGCGACGAAACAGCCGCCGCGATTGTCGAACGGGACGATCGGGGCGAGGGACGGATATTGTCCAATGTGGTTCTGAGCCAGATCGCCGAGCACGAGCCCTATGGCGGCGTGGTTCCGGAGATTGCCGCGCGCGCCCATGTGGAGGCGCTGGACCGGCTGGTGGCCCGCGCGCTGGACGACGCCGGCATGAAACTTGCCGATGTCGATGCCGTCGCGGCGACGGCGGGGCCGGGACTGATCGGCGGGCTGATCGTCGGGCTGATGACCGCCAAGGCGCTGGCCATGGCGGCGCAAAAGCCGTTTTATGCGGTCAACCATCTGGAGGGCCATGCCCTGACGGCGCGGCTGACCGATGGCCTGCCTTTTCCCTATCTGCTGCTGCTCGTTTCCGGCGGTCACACGCAGATGGTGCTGGTGCGCGGCATTGGCGATTATGAACGCCTTGGCACCACGATTGACGATGCGCTTGGCGAGGCCTTCGACAAGACGGCCAAGCTTCTGGGCTTGCCTTATCCGGGCGGTCCGGCGGTCGAACGCATGGCGCTTCAGGGCGATCCAAAGCGATTCGCCCTGCCGCGGCCCTTGAAAGGCGAAGCACGGCTCGACTTCTCCTTTTCCGGTCTCAAGACGGCCGTGCGCCAGACGGCAACCGAACTTGTTCCCCTGTCGGATCAGGACGTGGCCGATATGTGCGCCTCTTTCCAGGCGGCGGTCGCCGACACGCTGTCCGACCGGGTGGGCCGTTCGCTCGAACGTTTCAGACACGAATTCCCCGATTGCGAAACACCAGCACTTGTCGTGGCTGGCGGGGTCGCGGCCAACAAGACCCTGCGCGCCGCACTCGAAACGCTTTGCGCCCGCCACGGTTTCAGCTTCATTGCGCCGCCGCTGGACCTTTGCACCGACAATGCCGCGATGATCGCCTGGGCCGGGGCTGAACGCGCCGCAACCGAGGCGCCCGACAGGCTCGACCTTGCGCCGCGCTCGCGCTGGCCGCTCGATGAAAAATCGGCGCCGCTGATCGGCGCCGGGCGACGGGGAGCCAAGGCATGAGCACGAAAATCGCCATTCTGGGCGGCGGTGCCTGGGGCACGGCCCTTGCGGCCATGGCCTGCAACAGCGGCCATGACACATGGCTCTACGCCCGCGATGACGAAACGGTCGAGGCCATCAACCGCACCCGCCGCAATCCGCATTATCTGGGCGAAATCGCGCTTCCCGACGCTATTCATGCAAGCACGGATGCAGCGGCTGTCGTCGAACATGCGGATGCCGTTCTGGCCGTCATTCCCGCGCAGGCCATGCGCACCGGACTGTCTGAATTGAGTGGCCTCATTCCGCAAGGCGCACCCGTGGTGCTTTGCGCCAAGGGGATCGAACGCAGCACCGGACGGCTGATGTCGGAGGTCGTGGCGGAAGTCCTGCCAAACCACCGGATCGCTGCCCTTTCCGGTCCGAGTTTCGCCACCGACGTGGCGCGCGGACTTCCGACCGCCGTGACGGTTGCCTGCGAGGATGCGGCGACCGCCGACCGGCTGGCAGCATTGTTGTCCGGCCCGGCTTTCCGCTGCTATTCGACAACCGATCTCAAGGGCGTCGAAATCGGCGGCGCGCTGAAGAATGTGCTGGCCATTGCCGCCGGTGCCGCCATCGGGCGCGGCTTTGGCGCCAGCGCACAGGCCGCCCTCGTCACGCGCGGATTTGCGGAACTGCGCCGCATCGGTCAGGCCATGGGTGCAAGGCCCGAAACCATCATGGGCCTTTCCGGCCTCGGCGACCTGATGCTGACCTGCTCGTCATCGCAGTCGCGCAATTATTCCTATGGGCTGGCGCTCGGTCGCGGCGAAGATCTGACCAATCGCCCGCTTGCCGAAGGTGTGGCGACTGCGCCGATTGCCGCCGAATTATGCCGCAAACACGCGATCTCCGCGCCCATCATCGATGCGACGGGGGCGCTGCTTGATGGAAAAATCACCATCGACGAAGCCGTGACCGCTCTTCTCAACCGACCACTCAAGACCGAAGATTAGAGCGCGACCCTGAAAAGTGGGACCCGGTTTTCGGACAGGACCATGCTCGAACGGAAAGGATAATTGACAATGCTTTTTGCTCTTCTGTGCAACGACAAGCCGGACCATCTGCAAGTGCGCCTCGACACGCGCCCAGCGCATCTCGACTATCTCAAGGGTCTTGGTGACGGGCTGAAATTCGCAGGCCCCTTCCTCGGTGAAGACGGCAAGCCGAACGGCAGCCTCGTGGTCGTTGAAGCCGCCGACAGGGCCGCAGCCGAAAAGATCGCCGCCAACGATCCTTATGCGCTTGCCGGTCTGTTTCAGGATGTCACCGTGCGTCCGTGGAACTGGGCGATCAACAATCCGGCCAATGCTTGAGGCTTGTGACTGATGGCTTACTGGCTGTTCAAATCCGAACCGTTCAAATGGTCATGGGACATGCAAAAAGCCCGTGGCGAAAAAGGCGAGCAGTGGGACGGTGTGCGCAATTATCTGGCGCGCAACAACATGCGCGCCATGAAACTGGGCGACAAGGGCTTCTTCTACCATTCCAATGAAGGGCTGGAAGTGGTCGGCATCGTCGAGGTCTGCGCGCTGGCGCATCCCGACAGCACGACCGACGATCCGCGCTGGGAATGCGTGGATATCAGGGCTGTGCGCGACATGCCGAAGCCGGTGACGCTGAAAGATGTGAAAGCCAATCCAAAGCTGGAAAAGATGGCGCTTGTCACCTCCATGCGCCTGTCCGTCCAGCCGGTGACGGAAGATGAATGGATTGAAGTCTGCCGCATGGGCGGTCTGGATGCGAACGACATCTGATGCTCGATCCGGCCCATAAAAGCGCGCGCGATTTCATTCTGGCCAATACCGGCCTGCAAGCGCCGCCGCATGTGCCGGAAATTCGCCTGCATCTGGCCGATGAAGCACACGACCTCTGGCGCAAGACGGAAGAAGAGCTCGCCACGATCGGCCTGCCGCCGCCCTTCTGGGCTTTTGCCTGGGCGGGCGGTCAGGGTGTGGCGCGCTATATTCTGGATCATCCCGAAACGGTGAAGGACAAGACCGTGCTCGATTTCGCGTCGGGTTCCGGCCTTGTGGCCATTGCTGCCATGCGGGCGGGCGCATCGAGCGTCATCGCCTCTGATATCGACCCCTTCGCGCTGCCGGCAATCGAGATCAATGCATCGGCCAATGGCGTGGCGGTTTCCCCTTCCCTCGATGATCTCATCGGGCAGGATGGCGGCTGGGATGTGGTTCTGGCAGGCGATGTCTTTTACGAAAAGCCGCTCGCCGAGCGACTTGTTCCATGGTTTTCAAAGCTCGCGGAACGCGGCGCAAGCATCATCGTCGGCGATCCGGGCCGCGCCTATCTGCCCAGGGAGCGGCTGCAACAGCTTGCCGTCTATACCGTGCCCGTCACCCGCGCCCTTGAAGATGCGGAAGTGAAACGCACCACCGTCTGGGCCTTTGGTTAGGCAAACCGCTTCGCCCCAGCCACGCAGACCACCACCACGGCCGCCGTCGCCACCATGCCCATGCTGACGGGTTCTCCTGCTATACCGGCGGCCAGCATGAGCCCGAAGAAGGGCTGGAGAAGCTGCAACTGGCCGACGGTGGCGGCACCGCCCTGCGCAAGGCCGCGATACCAGAAGAAAAAGCCGATCAGCATTGAAAACAGCGAGACATAGCCAAGGCTGATCCAGGCCGGCGTGCCGATGCCGGCCCATGTCTCGGGGCGGGTCATGACACTGAGCGGCAGCATGACCGGCAGCGCGAACACCAGCGCCCAGCAGATCACCTGCCAGCCGCCGAGCCTGCGCGAAAGTTTTGCGCCTTCCGCATAGCCCAGACCGCAAACAATGACAGCGGCAAGCATCAGCACATCACCCATAAGCGTGGACTGGCTTGCCTGTCCATAGGCATAGGAAGCGACAATCAGGCTTCCCACCACCGAAAACAGCCAGAACATCGGGCGCGGACGCTCGCCCCCGCGCAGGACAGCGAAGATTGCGGTTGCAAGCGGCAGCAGTCCGATAAAGACAATCGCATGGGCGGATGTCATATGCTGGAGCGCAAGCCCCGTCAGAAGCGGAAAACCGACAACCACGCCGAGCGCCACCACGATCAGCGAAATGGCATCGTTGCGGCGGGGAAAAGGCTCCCGGAACACCAGCAGAAGCGCCAGTCCCAGCACGCCTGCAATCGATGCGCGCGCCATTGTCAGGAAGGTCGGATCGATATCGATCACCGCCATCCGCGTCGCCGGCAGCGACCCGGAAAAAATCAATACACCCAAAAACCCGTTAATCCATCCGGCGGTCTTGTTCATTGTGTCTTTTCGGCATTCTCTAAAATCGTATAAGGATTCGGGAGACAATGCAGCGAAACGATCTGAATAATCAGGGACAGTTTGCGGACAATTCTGACAAACTGTACTGGTACAAAGGATAGTACAGATGATTTCGACAGGCCTCTTGCGCAGCCTCGAAGCCGTAGAAGCCGCCTATGCGGGCGGGGAAATCGAGCGTGGCGATGAAAACGCCCCCGCCGACAGGACGCCGCTTGTTGAAAAGGTCATGGGCATCATTCGCGGACGCATCACCGCGATGAGCCTCGCGCCGGGCGCGCGGCTGCCCTCGATCCGCCGCCTTGCGGAAACGATGAATGTCTCGAAATCCACGGTCGTCGAAGCCTATGACCGGCTGGCGGCGGAAGGCATCATCCAGTCGCGGCGCGGTGCGGGCTTCTATGTTTCGGAGCGCGCACGCCAGCCCTTTTCGCTCGCCACCACCATGCCGCACAGGGAACGCCAGATCGATCCGTTCTGGGTCATGCGGCAATCACTCGAAGCAGACCACGCCACGCTTAAACCCGGATGCGGCTGGCTGCCCGACGCCTGGCTTCCGCAGGACGCGATCCGGCGCGCCATGCGCATGATCGCCCGCGACGAGACGAGCAATCTTGCCACCTATGGCGAACCGCTCGGCTTTCGCCCCCTGCGCCAGCATCTTGCGCACCGGCTTGGCGAACAGGGCATCGACGTGTCGAGCGGCGACATATTGCTGGCCGATTCCGGCACGCAGGCCATCGATCTCATCTGCCGCTATCTGTTGCAGCCGGGCGATACGGTTCTGGTCGACGATCCCTGCTATTTCAACTTTCAGGCGATACTCCTGACACACCGGGTAAAACTCGTCGGCGTGCCCTATACGCATACCGGCCCGGACCTCGAAGCCTTTGCGAGAGCGGCCGGCGAACACGCGCCGAAACTCTATATATCCAATGCCGGGCTGCATAACCCGACCGGCGGCTCGATGACCCCGGCCACAGCGCACCGGCTGCTGAAACTTGCCGAAGCGCATGGCGTCACGCTGGTCGAGGACAATATATTCGGCGACTTTCACCCCTCGCCCGCGCCGCTGCTTGCCGAACTCGACGGTTTCGAGCGCGTGCTGCATATCGGCAGCTTTTCCAAGACACTCTCCGCCGCAGCCCGTGTCGGCTATATTGCCGGGCGGCGCGACTGGATCGACGGGCTGACCGACCTGAAACTCGCCACCAGCTTCGGCGGCAATGCATTGTCGCCGCAGATCGTGCATGCCCTTTTGACCGACGGCACCTATCGCCGCCATGTCGACAGCCTGCGCGCCAAGCTGGCCGACGCCATGACGCTCACCGCCAGCCGCCTGAAAGCGGAGGGCCTCACGCTGTGGACCGAGCCGCAGGGCGGCATGTTCCTTTGGGCGCAATTGCCCGATGGGCTGGACTCCGGCCGGATTGCCCGGCATGCTCTGGAGAAGGGCGTGCTGCTGGCACCGGGCAATGTCTTCAGCGCGTCGCGAACGGCAGGCGCTTTTCTGCGCTTCAATGTCGCCCAATCGCTGGAACCGTATATTTTCGCGGTACTGCGCGATGCGATGCGAGAGGCCCGCGCCAAAATCGACGGCTGAAAAACTCCCTCAATATTAGCACCCCCGCATCGAAAACAATTTCAAGCAAAAGAGGCACAGTCATCCGTTCGGCTGCGGTTATACTCGTGCGACATGTCTTTGGAGGAGACATCGCGCAGTTCATCGTCGGTTCCGTGCCGGAAGGCATACGACGGTAATCAGGCGCAGGGAGAACGGAGAGAGCAGGCCGGGGATCTGTCCACGCTTGCTGGGAGGGAATTTCAGTGAATACGCACCAATCCGGGGCGGATGCGCTTTCGCGTCCCGAAGATGAAAAACTGTCTGTCATCGCCAATCTGGCCTATGGCTTCCAGCATGTACTGACCATGTATGGGGGCATCGTGGCGGTTCCGCTGATCATCGGTCAGGCGGCGGGCCTCAACCCCACCGAAATCGGCCTGCTGATCACCGCCTCCCTGTTTGCAGGCGGCGTTGCAACCGTCCTGCAAACCATCGGCATCCCGTTTTTCGGCTGCCAGCTGCCCCTGGTTCAGGGCGTCTCGTTCTCCGGTGTCGCCACCATGATGGCCATCGTCACGTCGAACCAGACGGGTGAAGCAGGCTTGCAGGTCGTGCTGGGCGCCGTCATCGCGGCTGCCGCGATCGGCCTTGTCATCACGCCGATCTTCTCGCGCATCACACGCTTCTTTCCGCCGCTTGTCACCGGCATCGTCATCACCACCATCGGCCTGACGCTGATGCCTGTGGCCGCGCGCTGGGCAATGGGCGGCGACAGCAACAGCCCGGAATTCGGCAGCATGGCCAATATCGGCCTTGCAGGCCTGACGCTCGCCATCGTGCTTCTGTTGAGCAAGATCGGCAATGCCACGGTTTCGCGGCTTTCGATCCTGCTCGCCATGGTGATTGGAACATTCATCGCCTGGGCGCTCGGCATGACGGATTTTTCGCGGGTGGGCGAAGGCTCGATGGTGGCGCTGCCGGAAGTGTTCCACTTCGGCATGCCGGTGTTCAGCCTTGCGGCAACGCTGTCTATGTTCATCGTCATCATGGTCACGCTCGTCGAAACCTCCGCCGATATTCTGGCTGTCGGTGAAATCATCGGGACGAAAGTGGATTCGCGCCGTCTCGCCAATGGCCTGCGCGCCGACATGCTTTCAAGCATCCTGTCGCCCGTCGTCGGCTCCTTCACGCAAAGCGCCTTTGCGCAGAATGTCGGACTTGTCGCGGTAACGGGCGTGAAAAGCCGCTATGTGGTGGCAACCGGCGGGTTGATCCTCATCACGCTCGGCCTACTGCCGGTGATGGGCCGGGTGATTGCCTGCGTTCCTCCGGCGGTTCTGGGCGGAGCGGGCATCGTCCTGTTCGGCACGGTGGCGGCAAGCGGCATCCGCACGCTGTCGAAGGTCGATTACGAAAACAACATCAATCTCATCATCGTGGCGACCTCGATCGGCTTCGGCATGATCCCGATTGCCGCACCGCAATTCTATCACCACTTTCCGACCTGGTTCGAAACCATCTTCCATTCCGGCATCAGTTCGGCAGCACTGATGGCGATTGCGCTCAACCTCATGTTCAACGAGTTCAAACTGGGGAACAGCAACCAGATGTCGGTCTTTGCGGAAGGAACCGAACGCATCATCCGTCATCACAACATCGCGGAGCTGCATGACGGCGATTATTTCCTGAACGGCAAGCTCTACGATGCCAATGGCAATGAGGTCAGAATAGCCGCCGCACACTGAGACAACTATCGCAGGACGCGGATCACGGTCCGGTCGGTCAGATGCGGCAGGAGGCGCGCCATGTCGGCGCGCTTCAACGCTATGCAGCCTTCGGTCGGCATATAGCCCGGCTTTGCCAGATGAAAGAAGATCGCGCTGCCGCATCCGCGACGGCGCGGCGCGATGTTCCAGTCCATGACGATGCAGACG
The DNA here is from genome assembly GCF_046630315.1 of Brucella anthropi. Classification (GTDB taxonomy): domain Bacteria; phylum Pseudomonadota; class Alphaproteobacteria; order Rhizobiales; family Rhizobiaceae; genus Brucella; species Brucella anthropi_A. The sequence continues at coordinate 79,903 of NZ_LQBD01000014.1, forward strand.
TCGTAGAGATCGTCGCGCCGCCACATATCCTCGTGGCTTGCCGCATAAGGCAGGCGCACCGGGCGGTTGTAATTGGCGTCCGACGGGGCATCGCACCAGCCGTCCAGACGGCGAACGCGCCCGAGCGGCAGCCGTGAGGAGGGCAGCCCCCCCTTGTCGCCGCGGCGGTATCCATAGAGCAGCCGCATGCGCGCCAGCGGCGTCGCGCCATCGCCTTCGCGCTTGAAAGCGCTGATTCCCCCCTTGCCAAGAGCGCATTCCAGCACCAGATTGCCCGCAACAAGCAAGCCGCGCGTTTTGTGGCCCGGCTTGGCCCGGACATCGATGATGCCGATTCCCCGGCTGATTTCATATCTGGCCAAGCCCCCCGCCTCCGTGTCATGCATGTTTAAAACCGTTGATGGCGGGCGCAAAAGCCACTTTCGCGTTTCGCCGCTTCAACTTGCCTTCATTAAGTGCCATAAAACACCAAGAGCCATTTAAATCAAAGAGTAACGAGGACAGGCATGACAGGCCGTACGATACTGATTGTGGACGATGACGAAGATCTCCGTTCCATCCTCGTCGAACAGCTGGAGCTGTGCGAAGAATTCCAGATCCTGCAGGAAGACAATGCCACAAAGGGCATCCAAACTGCGCGAAACGGTATTGTGGACCTCCTGATCATGGATGTCGGCCTGCCGGATATGGATGGACGTGAAGCCGTGAAACTGCTGCGCAAGGGCGGCTTCAAGGCGCCGATCATCATGCTCACCGGACATGATACGGAATCGGATACGATTCTCGGCCTCGAATCGGGCGCCAATGATTACGTCACCAAGCCGTTCAAGTTCGCGGTGCTTCTGGCGCGCGTGCGCGCGCAGCTGCGCCAGCACGAGCAGAGCGAGGATGCGACCTTCATCGTCGGTCCCTATACGTTCAAGCCCGGCCAGAAACTGCTCATCGACGAGAAGGGCAGCAAGATCCGTCTGACCGAGAAGGAAGCGGCGATCATCAAATATCTCTATCGCGCCGGCGACAAGGTTATCGGCCGCGACGTGCTTCTGGAAGAAGTGTGGGGCTATAATTCGGGCGTGACCACGCACACGCTGGAAACCCACGTCTACCGCCTGCGGCAGAAAATCGAAAAAGACCCGTCCAATGCGGCGCTTCTGGTCACAGAAAGCGGGGGATACAAGCTTGTCCCATGATGGACAGCGCCCGGTGCGGGTGTATTGACGACCCATGGCGCTTGACGACGATATTCGCATTCTGGGTACGGTGGGCCTGTTCGAGTCTTTCACGCCCGAACAGTTGCGGCTGCTTGCCTTCGGCGCGGAACGTCTTGTTCTGAGAGCCGGGCGTGAGCTTTTCCGTGAGGGACAAAGCGCCGACTGTGCCTATATCGTGGTTTCCGGCAGCATCACCCTGTTCCATGAAGACGGCGAAGGGCGGACTGCGATCCGCCCCGTCGGTCCCGGCGCCATGATCGGCGAAATGGCGCTGATCGCGCAGAGCGCGCGTCTCACCGGCGCGCTCGCCGAATCCGAAACCGAGGTCATCCGCATCAGCCGCTCCATCTTCCGGCGCATTCTGGAAGAATATCCGGAAGTGGCGGCGGCACTTCATGCGCATATCAGCCGCAATCTCGTGGACCTGATCGGCGAGATTGAAAAGGTCGCGCCGCGCCTGAACGGCGACTGATCGCCTCAATCCAGATCGAATGTCGCAATGACCGGCACGTGATCGGACGGGCGGTCCCAACCGCGCGCGTCGCGAAGGATTTGCAGGCCCTGCATATGCCCTTCCAGATCAGCCGAACCCCAGACGTGATCCAGCCTGCGGCCACGATCCGATTCGGCCCAGTCCTTGGCGCGATAGCTCCACCATGTATAGATTTTCCGGTCCGCCGGAATAAGCTGCCGCATCAGGTCGCTCCAGCCGCCCTTCACGCGCAGGTCCTCCAGCGTTTCGGTCTCGATCGGCGTATGGCTGACGATCTTCAAAAGCTGCTTGTGCGACCAGACGTCGTTTTCGAGCGGCGCGATGTTGAGATCGCCGACGAGAACGGAGGAATGCCCGTCCTGCCGGTCGGCAACGATGGCGCGCATCTCTTCGAGAAAGGCCAGCTTGTGGGCGAATTTCGGATTGATCTCCGGGTCCGGCTCGTCACCGCCGGCAGGCACGTAAAAATTATGGATGCGAAGCTTTTTGCCGCCTGCTTCCACCACCGCGCTCAGATGGCGGCAATCGCCCATGTCGCAAAAGCCGATCTTTTCCACGCCCGTCAGCGGACGGCGTGAAACGGTGGCGACGCCGTGATATCCCTTCTGGCCGCTGATCACGATATGCTCATAGCCGAGCGCGCGAAACCCCTTGGCCGGAAACAGGTTGTCGGGGCATTTCGTTTCCTGGAGACACAGGACGTCCGGCTGATAATCGCGCAGAAACTGTTCGACCAGCGGCATGCGCAGGCGCACGGAATTGATGTTCCAGGTAGCAATGGAAAAGGCCATGAAGAAAGGTCTCGCAGCAACGAAAAGATGCCGCGAACCTAATCATTTATCCGGCAAATGCAAACCGGTTGCACATCACGAACTGACGATTACTGACCTTTGCGCTTCATGGCGATGCGCTGATAGTCGATCTTGAACATATCGTCGGTGAAACGCACGCCTGTGCGCACGTTGAAGATCATCACCGTGGTATCGAGCTTTTGCGCGTCGGTGATGGTCCACTGCTTCAGCTCGTAGGATTTGGGATCGAACATCATGGTGATTTTCGAATCGCCGAAGATCGACTTGTCGCCCAGCACCAGCGTGGTCATGTCCGGCTCCTGCTTCACATTCTGAAGACGGCCGCCGCCGAGATCGATCCGGTCGGCCAGAAGCAGCTTCAAGGGCGTCTTGGACAGCGGATAGAGGTCCCATGTGTCGAGCTTGCGATTGTTGATGACGACCGATTCGCCATCCGAAATCACGCGGATCGGGGAATTGTTGTAGTTGAAGCGAATCTTGCCCGGACGCTCGATATAGAAAGTGCCGCCCGTCTGCTCGCCCTTGGGGCCGAACTGCACAAACTCGCCGGTCATGGTGCGCACCGATGAGAAATGATCCGCAATCTGTTGTGCCGCCGCACCGCCGCCAGCGCCCTGGGCCATGACCGGAACCGGCGCGAGAGCTGCCCCGGCAACGCCAAGGCCCACAGCTCCCATTCCCAGCACGGCTGCAAGACGGCCAGCTTTCGCGAAGGCGGAGAAACGGGAGAACATCATCGGCAAACTTTCTCTTTTCATCATTCTGTTTCACTAGGCCGCCAGTTGGGCGCTAGTATGGCCATCAGAAGTCGTCGTCACCAGCCGGCACCAATATTTCGCGCTTTCCGGCATGGTTGGCGGGGCCGACAATGCCTTCCTCCTCCATGCGCTCGATGATCGAGGCAGCGCGGTTATAGCCGATGCCGAGACGGCGCTGGATGTAGGACGTCGAAGCCTTCTTGTCGCGCAGAACCACGGCGACGGCCTGATCGTACGGATCGTCGGAATCCTCCAGATTGCCGGTTCCAGCCGGGCCGCTGCCGCCTTCGTCATCGTCTTCATCCTCGGTGATGGCATCGAGATATTCCGGCACGCCCTGAAGCTTCAGATGCTGCACGATGCGCTCCACCTCGTCGTCGCCGACAAATGGGCCGTGCACGCGCTGGATGCGCCCGCCGCCCGCCATGAAGAGCATGTCGCCCTGGCCGAGAAGCTGTTCGGCGCCCTGCTCGCCCAGAATGGTGCGGCTGTCGATCTTCGACGTCACCTGGAAGGAAATGCGGGTCGGGAAATTGGCCTTGATCGTGCCGGTGATGACATCGACCGAGGGGCGCTGCGTGGCCATGATGACATGGATGCCTGCCGCGCGCGCCATCTGCGCCAGACGCTGCACCGCGCCTTCGATATCCTTGCCCGCGACCATCATCAGGTCGGCCATTTCGTCGATGATCACGACGATATAGGGCATCGGTTCGAGATCGAGTTCTTCCGTCTCGTAGATTGCCTCGCCCGTATTGCGGTCGAAGCCGGTCTGCACGGTGCGCGCAATCGGCTCGCCCTTTTTCTGCGCCAGGCCGACGCGCTGATTGAAACCGTCAATGTTGCGCACGCCGACCTTGGACATCTTGCGATAGCGGTCTTCCATTTCGCGCACGGTCCATTTGAGCGCGACGACCGCCTTCTTCGGATCGGTGACAACCGGCGTCAGCAGATGCGGAATGCCGTCATAGACGGAGAGTTCCAGCATCTTGGGGTCGATCATGATCAGGCGGCATTCCTGCGGCGTCATGCGATAGAGCAGCGACAGGATCATGGTGTTGATCGCAACCGACTTGCCCGAGCCGGTGGTGCCCGCAACCAGAACGTGGGGCATCTTGGCAATATCGGCGATGACCGGCTCGCCATTGATGGTCTTGCCAAGCGCCAGCGCCAGCTTCGCCTTCGACTGTTCGAAGTCGCGGCTCGCCAGCATTTCGCGCAGGTAAACCATTTCGCGCTTCGGGTTCGGCAGTTCGATGCCGATGGCATTGCGCCCCGGAATAACCGCCACGCGGGCCGCAATCGCGCTCATCGAGCGGGCGATGTCGTCGGCAAGGCCGATGACGCGCGAGGACTTGATGCCGGGGGCCGGTTCAAGCTCATAAAGCGTCACCACCGGGCCGGGCTTCACATTGATGATTTCGCCGCGCACGCCGAAATCTTCCAGCACGCCTTCGAGCAGACGCGCATTCTGCTCCAGCGCATCCTTGGAAAGCGCGGGGTCGCGCTGCACCAGCTTCGGTTCGGCGAGGAAATGCAGCGACGGCATTTCGAAAACGCCATTGTCCTTGAGGAAGGAGGGCTGCGCCTCGCGCTGGGCGCGCGCGCCGGGCTTTGGCGACGGTGCGGCCTGTTCCACACGCGCCTTGCGGGCGCGGGGCGGCGGCGCATCATGCCATTCCTGACCGGCGAGCGGCGCGCCGTCATCCATATCGTCCATATCGAAAGGCGGTTCGTCATCGGCGGCGGCAGGCGCCCCGAAACCGGGTTCCCGGCGCGGCGCATTGCGCGTTTCGGCGTTGCGGCGCACGACGCGCATATCGTCGAAATCATCCTCGCGCGGTCGGCTGCGACGCCCCAACCCTGTCAGGCGCTTGAAATTGGCGGTCGTGGTCAATGCCAGATGGGTGAGCGCACCGACAAGCTGGAGACCGCCACCGGCGGATGCTTCATCATCCTCGTCATCGGCGGCGAAATCATCGTCTTCCGCGCCGCGACGCGCCATGGCTTGCGCGGGATTGGCAACGCCTGCCCCACGCCCGACGATGCCGCTGGCAAAAAGGCAGAGCCAGAAAGCCGGGACGGCAAGGATGAGCGCAATGCCCGATGCAATGGCCCCTTGCGGAAAACTGCCGAGGAAAAGCCCCGGAAACTTCAGGATCATGTCGCCAAAGACGCCACCGAGACCAATCGGCATCGGCCAGCTTTGCGGCACGGCAAAGCAGCTCGCAATCGCTGCAAACAGGAGCGCGGCGCCAAGCCATGCGAAACCGCGCCTGGCCACCCGCCCGATGCCGCCGCGCGTCATCAGCAGGAGCGACCAGACGGCGAGCGGAAGCAAAGCGGGAACGCTCGCCAGGCCGAAAAACTGCATGGCAATGTCGGAGAACACGGCGCCCGGATACCCAAGCGCATTTGTAACCGGATTGTCGGTCGCGTGACTGAAGCTCGGGTCAGCCACATTCCATGTCGCCAGCGCGCCGACAGCCATGCCGGTGAGCGCCAGGAGCCCCAATCCGAACAGGATATAGAACTGCCTGCGGAAGAGATTGGCCAGTTTCAGCCTGTCTTCCGTAATCCGCTCGTCACGCAGCGGGTATGAGGGCGAATATCCTTGCCGCATATAGCCTGTCCCGAACCGAATATTTTTCTGGCCCCTGAGCGGACATGCTCCGGGCACACTGAATCGGTCCGATCCTAAGCGCCGGATGGTTAATTCCTCATTAACCATGCATGCGGCCCGGCAAATAAAGAAAAGGCGCGGTTTCCCGCGCCTTCCGAGAGCCCGACAAGCAGGGAAGCCCCCCCTACCTACTCCCCTACTCCCAGGA
>NZ_LQBD01000015.1:0-81966 GCF_046630315.1 Brucella anthropi
TAGCCGCGCTCGGTAATCTGCGCGACAGCATCGCGCTTGAACTCGTCACTGAAATTGCCAGACCCCATCATGGCCTCCTTGCCTCAAAAATAGGGAAGAAAGCGTCCACAAATCTAGGGGCTATTCACATCTCCCCGCCTATTCGTTAAAATGCAGTGGAGATACTACGCCCTGAGACAGGAATTGCAGAGTCTCGCATTGACGACAATATGCTCCGGAAAGCCATACGGCCAAATCTCGCGAATATTCAGCGGCTGATGATCTATTGAAACAGAAGAAATGGCTGGGGCGCCTGGATTCGAACCAGGGAATGGCGGTACCAAAAACCGCTGCCTTACCGCTTGGCTACGCCCCAACAAATCACACCGAAGCAATCGGTTGCGCGGCCTTATAGCCGCTTCGAAACCCAAGTGCAATCGCCTAATACCGAAATCCTGCCCAAGCTGACAGGCCCTGTGAAGAACCTTTTCAACCCCATATCGCCACCGTCCCAGCAACAAAACAAAAGCGTCGATTTGCGTCCAGCCCCAAAGCTGCTACTTCCTACCAACGAGTGTATTTCCGTCGGTATTCGCCATGCTGTTCTTGTTGATTTCGTTTCTCGTCAGTGCCGCCCTCTGCGGTCTTGGTCTCTATCTGCTGAACCGGCTGTTGCCCGCACAGTTTCTGGCGGCACGGATGAGTTCGCGCTCCAACCATACAACCGTCGCGCGGCAGATCGGCGGCCTGGCGCTTATCCCCGCCATCATCGTGACCTTGCTCATCTTTGCGCCGGATCTGGAGGTGAACGCGCATCTGGCGCTTTGCCTTTCAGGAGCTTCGCTGCTGCTCTGGATCGTCGGCGGTCTGGACGATCGCTATGAGCTTTCGGAAATCATCAGGCTGGGATCGCAGTTCATTGCTGCCGGGCTGGTCGTCTACGGTCTGGGACCGGACTTCCGGCTGTTGCCCGGCCTCCTGCCCCACTGGCTGGAAGCGGCTCTCATTGTTCTGGCGCTGGTGGTTGCGATCAATGTCACCAATTTCATGGACGGTCTCGATCTCATGACCGCCGCGGGCATCGGGATTCCACTCGCCGGCATCGGTCTTCTGGCCGCCCTTGGTCTTGCGGGGCTGCAAAGCGGCGGCATTGGCATCATCGCGGCAGGCGGGATTGTGGGTTTTGCCATCTTCAACCGTCCACCGGCCACGATTTTTCTGGGCGATTCCGGCAGCTTGCCGCTCGGCCTGATTGCCGGCACCGCACTAATCCTGCTTGCACGAGAAACGCACATTGCCGTCGCGCTGATCCTGCCGCTTTATTATGTTCTCGATGCGGGAACGACCATCGTGATGCGGCTTGGCCAGGGCGAGAATATCCTGAAAGCGCATTCCAAGCACGCTTATCAGACGGCCAAGCGTTCAGGCTGGAGCGTCTTGAAGGTCGTCGGCCATGTGGCGTTCCTGAATCTCATCCTCATCGCCTGCGCCGTCGCATTGCTGGCGCTTGACCACACGATCACCCAGATCGCCTTCCTGCTGGTCGCCATTGTCGCGACGCTGGTTCTGCTGCTGGATTTCCGGGGACGCTTCAGGAAGCTATAACGTCGAACAACACCTTGCGGACCGCAGCCACGTCGCCGCTTTCCATGGCAGCGCGCAGTGCCTCGAGGCTCGCCGGAACATCGATCGCAGCCTTGCTGCCTTGCGGCGCGCGCATGATTTTCGGATGGCGCGTCGGTTCTGCCAGCGAAGGATCGTAGAAGAGTTCTTCATACATCTTCTCGCCTTCGCGAATCCCTGTCGTCTCAATGGCAATATCGCCATGCGGATTCTCATCATTCCGGACGGTCAGCCCGGCCAGAAGAATCATGTTTTCCGCCAGATCGCGGATTTTCACCGGCTCGCCCATTTCCAGCAGGACAGTGTCGCCGGATTCGGCGATGGCGCCCGATTGCACGATAAGCTCGGCCGCTTCCTTGATCGACATGAAATAGCGGGTCATGTCTTCATGGGTCAGCGTAACCGGGCCGCCATTGGCGATCTGTTCGCGAAAAAGCGGAACCACGGACCCGTTCGATCCCAGAACATTGCCGAAACGGACGGAATAGAATGCCTTTTTCTTCCCTGACTGTTCAGCCAGCTTGCCGCAATAATAAATGACGAGTTCAGCCCAGCGCTTGGTTGCCCCCATCACATTTGTCGGCCGCACGGCCTTGTCCGACGAGATGAGCACCATGCGTTCGACATCGGTGTCGAGAGCCGCTTCAGCCACTTCAAGCGTGCCGAAAACATTGTTGAAGATGCCGATCAGCGGGTTTTTCTCGACAAGCGGCACGTGTTTATACGCCGCGCAATGATAGACCGTGTCGACATGATGGTCGCGAATGGTTTTTTCCACGCAGGCCCGGTCACGCACCGAACCCAGGATCGGCACGATCTCGCAATTGGCGATCTGCCTCAATTGCCTGTCGATCGTGTACAGCGCAAACTCGCTCGACTCGAACAGCACGATGCAGGCGGGGTTCCACTGCGAAATGGTGCGGCAAAGCTGACTGCCGATGGAGCCGCCCGCTCCTGTTATCATGATGCGCCGCCCTTCGACAACTTCCCGCAGCAAGGCGACATCCGGCGGCACGGGTGAACGCCCGAGCAGATCGTCAATCTCGACATTGCGGAGCGAACTGACCAGATATTTGCCAGCCGTCAGATCGGCGATCGGCGGAAGAATACGCGTATTGACCGGAAGGCGTCCGAGCAGCCGCGCAAAATCCTGACGCTTTTTCTGGTCGAGCGTCGGTTCGGACACGACCACCTGCTTGATTCCGTAATTGTCGATCAGGGCAGGAATGTCCTCCACCCCATAGACGCGCAATCCGCTGATATCCATGCCGTTGAGCTGGCCATCGGGATCGATGAAGCCGACGATCAATGTATCGCTATGGCTGCGGAGCGCGGTGGCCAGCTGGCGGGCGGGCTCGCCCACGCCGATAATCAGCGCCGAGCTTGAATAATGCTTGTCCGATTCAGCACTGCGCAGAAGCCACTTCGCTCCAAAGCGGCTGGCGGAAATGAAAACCGTGCTCAAAAGCCAGTAGAGAAGCGGGACGGAACGCGGCAGACCGGCGCCGCCGTTGAGTTCCATCAGGAACACAAGCGCCACCCAGAACAGCGCGGCAATGGCGGTGGCCTGAAAAATCGGCCAGATCGAGCGTTCGGCCAGATAGCGGATAATGGCGCGGTAAAGTCCAAACCGGACAAAAACCGGGATCGCCAGAACCGGCGCGATGAAGATCAGAAATATTTGTCCTTCGTTCGGTACAAAAACGAAGCCGAGACGCATGACAAAGGCCAGATAGGCACTCAGCAACAGCAGAATACAGTCGCTCAGCATCAGAATGATCTGTTTGCTGGCGCGCGGCAAAAGCGCCAATCTCTGCCATGGATATTTCAAACTCATACGCGTTTTATCCCGCTCTCACTCAGAGAGAAATACCGGAAAGATTCCAGCACCATAAGGCTCATCAAACGACTATCAAGGACTGAAACCCAGTCAACGTCTCCGCAACATGTGTATCTGTTCTGGCTGCGAAGCGCTCCAATTTCTCGCCACCGTTACCATGAGTCCTCTGGCCAAACTATATGAATTGCCGTTTCAAGCGCTTAACAAACATGTTTTGGCGAAATTGCGGCCTATATGTTCTTGTCCGGCAATTGTGCGGACCAGTCCGCCGCACCTTTTTGTCAGGCGATGACAATGCCGCTGCGAACACTGCGCCAGTTCGTTCCATCCGAACAGGCCATTTCCGCACCCGATGGCGCATCGGTGACGAATACGATTGCGCCCGCCCCCTGGCTCCCGGCAGGGGGAAGCGATGCAACCGCATAGGATGCCGGACGGATCGGGCCGTCGACATCGAGCCGGGTCTGCGGCCAGATCGAACCGACGGCGACATTGCCGGTCGCGTGATCGATCCTGATCGCCTCGCGCCATTGTCCGCTGTCGCTGCTTACCTTCACGCTGAAATCATTGCTGCCATTCAGCCCCATTTCAGCAAAGCCCGTCCAGTTCGTCTGGTACAGAAGGCTTGCCGTATCGCCAGCCGCCTGCTTGTTCACCTTCACCTGATGCCCTGCCCCGGCATTGTTGAACAGGCTGGCATCCGACGAGATTGCAAGCCGGTTGACCGCATCCGCCGTGGCATGAACGCCCAGCATGGACAGGGACAGGTTTTCGGGCACCGATGAAACAGCCTTCCAGAGAGCGCCATCGTAAACGAGCAGCCGCGCTTCGTCCTCGACATAGGCCTGCCAGCCGATAGCAGGCACGACAAACAGCCAGCCACCATCGATGAAAGAGGCAATCGCGCCATCTTTTCCCGACCAGCTTCCGGTCGCCGGCGCGGCCACGAGATAGCGCTCTCCTTCGCCGGGCGTTGCGGGCGCCTCGGTCCGGCTTTGCGACTTGACGCTCAGATGCACCACCGCGTCAAGCAAGCGCAGGGCCTCGTTATGGGTGATATGCTTCTGCGCCTGGCTGGGCAGGATATAGGGCAATTTCAGATTTGGGGTTTGGTCCATGAACAACTCCTCGCAATGGATGATGCGAGAAGTCTAGTCCGCGAGCCCCGGAGGGGGATAAGTCCGGTTCAACTGCCCCGATAGGTCGAATAGGACCACGGGCTGACAAGCAGGGGCACATGGTAATGGCCATCGGCATCGGCGATTGAAAACCGGATCGGCACACGATCGAGGAATGGCGGATTGGCCTGATCCGCACCGCGCCCGTCGAAATATTCGGCCACATGAAACTGCAATTCATATGTGCCGGTCCGCATCTCATCCTCCGAAAGCAAAGGCGCGTCGGTGCGTCCGTCGAGATTGGTCACGGTGCGCTTGACAAGCTCGGCCGCGCCGTTTGCGCCGATGCGATAAAGGTCGACGCGCATCGCCGCCGCGGGGCTGCCATGGGCGGTATCGAGAACATGCGTGGAGAGTTTTCCCATAATATCCCTCGGATGAAGCTCAGGCCGGTTTGGTCGTTTCAATGCGGTAAGCGATGTCGGAGAAGAAGAACTCCTCCAGATTGTCCTCCCTGCCGGCCCGATCGACAACCAGAAAATCGGATTTCCGCTCAAGCGCAAGCAGCGGATGGTGCCATATATTGCGCAGATAATTGACGCCCTGATTGCCCTGCGCAAGAAAAACGCGCGGGCGGGCGGGCCTGCCGCCGGAATCTTCCGCGACCACCACGAGAAACGGCCTGCCGTTCAACGGAATGAATGCCTGCGAGCCGAAAGGATGGCGTTCCATCATGACGATGTCGATCGGCGCTTCGAACGACTGCCCCCGGAAGATATTGACGAGAACCCTTGCCTCTGTGCCAGCGGCTTCGACACGCGCGAGATCATGATACCGCTCCGTGGTGCCGTTGTTGATGAGCCGGAGCTCGGCCCCTTCCGTCTCGATGACATCGCCAAAGGGTGCAAAAGCTTCTTTTGTCAGCGGTTCAACCGCCAGCGTTTCGACGTGCAAATCAACCTCCCCGTAAGAACAGATTTCTTGGAGAGACAAAGCTTGGTGATCGCGCATCTGTCAATCGCGAAGCAGTTTCAACCGAAACAAAAAGCCGGGCGGACGGCCCGGCTTTCAGCAAGCGAATTGTCAACAACTCAGCGTTTGACAAGCGACATCATGGCGGGCACACCGCAGGCTGCGAGCGCAAGCTTGACCAGATCTCCGACGATAAAGGCGCCGAAACCGAAGGCGATGGCCTTTTCCAGACCGAAGAGATAGGCCATCCAGCCAGCGCCCATGACAAGAATGACGGCTTCCGCGAGCAGCATCGCACCGCCGAGAGCAAGCGGATTGCGCGCCAGCCCCTTGTCGGCGGCGCGTCCGACAATCCAGGCGGCGGCAAGATAGGAAAGAAGGTAGCCGCCCGTCGGGCCGACCATATAGGCAAGGCCGATGCCCTTTTCCGGCGTTCCGGTGAAGACCGGCATGCCGAGCGCGCCTTCCAGCAGATAAAGCGCGACAGTCGCCATGGCGAGCCGCGAGCCGTAAAGCGCTGAAATGGCAAAGAGAGCAAAGGTCTGCATGGTCACATTGAGGTAGACCAGATCGACCTTGATCTTGGCGGAAATGGCAAGAACAGCCGTCCCGATCAACGCAAGCCCGACAAACCAGAAGGCGCGGGCCAATTGTCTGGTCGGCAGATATTCTGCGGCGAGAGAGGCAGTGGCAATGCGAGACTTGGCTCTGTGAGGCATATCCAACTCCACTTTTGACGCGGCGGCAATTCTCCGGAAACTGCCCTCCGACACGATTGTCAGCGCGCGCGACTGTTCACGTTTGCAACCCGACTATATAAGGCCTATGCCGTTTCATCAATCAAACCAAAGAAGAATGGAAGCCGCTTCAATGGCGCTTGTTTTCGACAGCAGTTTCACGCCCCAATATGGGAAGCCGGTTGAACTGGGTAAAGGCATCTTGCGCCTCACCGTCAACAATCCGAGCGCCTTCACCTTTCATGGCACCAACAGCTATATCATCGGCACGGATACGCTGGCGATCATCGATCCCGGCCCGGAGGACGAGGCGCATTACAACGCCCTGATCGCGGCCATTGCCGGGCGCCCGGTCAGCCATGTTTTCGTCAGCCACACGCACCGCGACCATTCCCCTTTGGCGCGGCGCCTGAAGGAGAATCTTGGCGCCCGCACCGTCGCCGAAGGGCCGCATCGCCCTGCCCGCCCCTACTATGCGGGCGAAACGAACATGCTCGAAGCCAGCGCCGATACGGACTTCGTTCCGGATATCGTGCTTAGCGACGGCGATTCAATCGAAGGCGACGGCTGGACGCTGGAAGGAATTCATACGCCCGGCCATGCCGCCAACCACATGGCCTTCGGCCTGAAGAATACGGGCATCCTTTTTTCCGCCGATCATGTCATGGCCTGGGCGACATCCATCGTCGCGCCGCCCGATGGCTCGATGAACGACTATATGATTTCGCTCGAAAAGCTTTTGGCACGCGACGACAGGGTCTATCTGCCGGGCCATGGCGGCGCTGTGACCAAGCCTGCCGCCTTCGTTCGCGGCCTGCGCGCCCATCGCAAGATGCGCGAGCGCGCCATTTTGGAGCGCGTTCTGCAGGGCGACCGGACAATCGGCGACATGGTGAAGGTGATCTATCGCGACACAGATCCGCGCCTGCATGGCGCGGCTGCGCTCTCCGTGCTCGCACATCTGGAAGATCTGGTCGGGCGCGGAGAGGTCACGACCGATGGTCATCCGTCGCTCGACAGTATTTATCTTCCAGCCTGATCATTCCACATCCGCCGGAGCCTTGTTGACCTCACCCTCCAGCGCGCCCAGAAAATCGGTGATGAAGCCCGCATTCTGCCCCATATCGCGCTTGCCATAGCGGGAAAGCGAACGCACATCGACATAAGTTGTTTCGCCCTCATCGAGCAGGCGGATGACGATATCGCTTTCGAGCCCCAGGATGAAACTGTGCGCGGTCACGACAAATCGCGTGGTGTTCTGTTCCGGCGAAGAAGCGTTGCGCGCCAATTCCTGCCATCCGAAAGCCTTGAGAACCGTCTCGACCCCTTGCGCGACGCGGTCGGGCGCCGCTTCATAACGGCGTCCGACCACATCGGGATAGGCGGTCAGCTGGGTCAGCGCATCGCCGCTCACCGTCATCGTCAAGGGGTTCATCCATGGCAGGCGCGGCGGCATGCCGGACGGGAATTGCGGCGGCGTCTCGAAATCCGTGGAGATGTCGTAAAGCGGCGGGGAGAGATACCACAATGCTGTCACCAGCCCGACCGGGAGAAGCACGGCAAAGGCGAACATGCCGCCCCAGAAGGAGCGCGCCCCGCCCTTGTCGCCATTGACCCAGAGATTGCGAAAGCCTTTTGCCGAGCACAGGAGAGCCAGAATGGCGAGAGCGGTGCTCAATCCGGCAACCAGCACCAGATCCGGCGTCTCCAATGTCCAGAAACGATGCAGCACAAACGCCAGCGCAAGCAGCACAAGCGCAAAAAGGCCAAGCCGAAGCGCCCAGACCGCAGAGCGCGACTGACGCCGCTGGTAGCGAAGTTTTCTCATGCAGTCTCCGCGAGCATTTCCCTGTCTTCACGCCGTATGAATAGCAGAGAGATTTTCGCGCGGCAAAACCCCAACATGGAAATTCAAATGTCCCGCCTGTCAGGACGGGACATTTTTCCGCGCAATACCAATCAATAGCGCGCGTCTTTCGGCTTCTTCGTGTTCGGCCAGTCCTTCACCTTGCCCGCGAAATCAGGACGCGGCATGTGGGTGAAATATTCCGATACGTCAATCGCTTCCTGATCGGTCAGAACACCGCCCTGCCCGATGGGCAGATTGTCGTTCTGGGCAGGCGGCATCGCATATTTGACGAACTGCGCCGCCTTGTAGGTGCGCGCCAGCCCCGCGCCGATATTGAAGCTTTCATCGCCCCAGAGCGGCGGGAAGATATAGTCGCCCGCCTGATCCTTCATGCCCTGTCCGCCAGCGCCATGACAGGTCGAACATTGGGCCGCGTAGATTTTTGCACCGTTGACCGGATCGGGAACAAGGCTTTCGTCAATGGGACCGGCATTGCGGATCGCCACTTTCGTCCCCTTTTTCACATCCTGCCGCAGCCAGTCCATATAGGCGACCATCGCCTTCATGTCGGCTCCATCCGGCGGCAGCGGCTTGCCGTTCATCGAACGCTGGAAACAGCCATTGATGCGCATCACCAGATCGACTTCCTTGCCTGCACGCGGCATCACGGCGGGATAGAAGTTGCTGGTATTGATGTAGGAGGCGACATTATCCATCTTGCCCTGCCCCATATGGCAGGAATTGCAGTTCAGGCCGTTGCCGACATTGTCGGGCAGAAGCCGCGCCGTTTCGTTGAGCAGCCGCTTGCCATGCATGATCTCGGATGCGTTCGGCCGGGCGAGAATGTCCCGGTCCGGCGGGATGACATAGGTTCCAACCTGTTTCTTGTCCTTGTCCAGAACCGCATAGGCTTGAGGAGCCGGGGCATCCATCGAGGGCCGCAGGTGATTGAACAGGAAAGCACCGCCCGTTACAGCCACGGCAAGACCCGCACCAAGAACGACAATCGCACTGGTTTTCATTGCTTGTTCTCCGGAACGTAATGGACGGGCTTGTGAGCGATTTCACGCCGCATGCGCGCGATATCCTGCTCTGTTATGGGCGCGCCGTGATTGCCCCAGCCATTGCGGATGAAGTTGAGGATTTCGGCGACCTGCCAGTTGGGAAGACTGGCGAAGCCCGGCATGGTGAAAGCCATCCCGTCCGCCGGCGTATCCGGTGTCCTGCCCCCGGTCAGCGTGACCTGCATGAGCGAGCTTGGATCGTCGGCAAACACAATCGAATTGCCTGCAAGCGCGGGATAGATGCGCGGCGCGCCCTTGCCATCCATGCGGTGGCAGACCGAACATTGCTCGACATAGGACAGGGCGCCCGGCGCACTGAAATCTCCCGCCTTGAGCGCCGCCGTCGTGACGTCTTCCTTCGGCTGCCATTCGCGCGCGCGGCCTTCGCTCGGCGGCAGCGACTTCAGATAGCGGGCAATCGCACGCAGATCATCTTCCGCCAGATATTGGGTCGAGTGCTGCACGACATCGGCCATCGAACCGAACGCCGCCGTGCGATCGGTGCGCCCGGTCTTGAGGAAAGTGACGATCTCGTCTTCGGCCCATGTCGAAAGGCCCGTATCCTGATCGCGCAGGTTCTTCGCATACCAGCCTTCCAAAACCGAGCCGGACAGGAACCTGCCTTTCGGATCGTTCTTCACCGCCTTTTCCTCATAGGCGAGGCCGCGTGGCGTGTGGCACGCGCCGCAATGGCCAAGCCCCTCGACCAGATAGGCCCCGCGGGCGATCACCGGATCGGTATCGCCCGCGATCTCGAACGGACGCGAACTTCCAAAGAGAAGCTGCCAGTAAGCGAGCGGCCAGCGCATATTGGCCGGCCATGGCAGGGTGCTTGGCTGATTGTCCTGTCGTACCGGCTCCACCTTGGACATGAAGAAGGCATAAAGCGCCTTCATGTCCTCATCATTGACGACCGTATAGGACACAAACGGCATTGCCGGATAAAGATGGACATTATCCCGGCGCACGCCCTGCCGCACCGCACGCTCGAAATCGGCATAGCTGTAGCCGCCGATCCCGGTTTCATTGTCCGGCGTGATGTTTGTGGAATAAATCGTGCCGAGCGGCGTCTGCATGCCCAGCCCGCCGGCAAACGCCTTGCCCCCCGGCGCCGTATGACATGCGGCGCAGTCGC
This sequence comes from Brucella anthropi, assembly GCF_046630315.1. GTDB lineage: Bacteria > Pseudomonadota > Alphaproteobacteria > Rhizobiales > Rhizobiaceae > Brucella > Brucella anthropi_A. Next base: position 10,318 of record NZ_LQBD01000015.1, read on the forward strand.
CCGCATGAGCAATATATTCGCCCTTTTCGATCAAGGACCTGTCGGTGATATCGACAGCGCTTTCGTGCCTTGCCGTCAGCCAATGGGGGGTTGAAAGCGCAAAGAGCCAGGCTGCGGCAAGCGCGCCTGCGCCGCCGACCGCCGCTTTCCAGATCAGTTTCATGTGCCCTCCGACACCATTCCCTCGTGATGTGGAGACTGTCGGAGATTCGCTCCCAATGAGCATTGAGCGCGATCAAAACCCGGCAGCAGGAATAGTCAGCAATCTATGAAAGTAATAGCTAATATATATTCAGCCTGCCTGATCGATGCGGCAAATCGCAGGGGAAGCAAAGCTTCGCGGCGCGCAATTGGACCGGATTGCGTCACATCAAAACCCGATGCGCCATCCTCATCCAGGCCCGGTATTAGCCTGCAAAGATCACCAGCTTTAAGAATAAGTGAAAAAAAAGCTAGCTAAATCAAATAAAAAGACATTGCAGCAGTCGCTAACAAAAGGCATGATTGCCCAAGGGGGGCTTATATTGCAATCGTCGGAGAGGACGGAATGGATCGCGCCCTTCAAAATGGCAACCAGTCATCGGATGGCACAATAGCGAACGACACGATGACGCTTGAGGCTGTCGAACTGGAGTTCGCACTCGGTGCCATTGACGTGTTGATCGAAGGTTTCGATGCCGCGCTTGCCAAGGCCGCCGAACGGGTCGGCGGCGAAGTTCTCTTCAACATGCCTGCCCTCGACACCAGCGAAGCGCAGCGCATCGGTGCAATCGCCATCGCCGGACAACCGGAAGATCAGGTCATCTTCGTGACCCTGCGCAACGACGGCACGACCCTGTCCGTCGAGCCGCCAACAGGCGAAAATGCCGTTTTCGAAAGTCTTGGCCGCAACTACGCCGCCGTCATGAAGAGCCTTTCCCCGAAGGAAAAGATCAACGACGCCTGAACGATTGGAGCATTTTCGAGCCAAAAGTGTGAAACGGTTTTGCGTAGGATAATGCGACAAAACAAATAGTTAGAGCGGTTCCAGCGGTTCTGTTTAAACGGGAATCGCTCTGGCCTCATCTATTTCGGCGCAGCGGGCTTTGGAGCGCCTGCGTGAAGATTGTGCGGCGCGATCGGGTTGAGCTCCATCGTGGTCTCCACATCCTTCAGACGCACAAATTTCATTCCCTTCGCCTTCAAGGCCAGAACGCCTTTGGCGACCCCCTCGCCCGCTGAACGCGTCGGCTGGTTGATATGCGAGATGATGACATCGCCGTCACGCGCGGCGGCAATGCGACGCTCCACCACCGGCGCCAGCAACGAGGCTCCCTGATCGCCATTGAGCGAATAACCGCCAATCTTGTAGCCCATGCTGATGACAAGCTTTACGGCGTCGGTCGAATAACGGGCCGTCGCATCGCGATACCAGATCGGCTTCGGCATGCCGGCATCGGTGATCGCCTTCGCGCCGCCGTCCACTTCCGCACGCACAGCCTCAAGCGAGCCAGCCGTCGTGATGCCGTACATTTTCGGCTCGTTGGTGATGGCGGGAACATGCATAGCGCCATGATTTTCGATATCGAACAGATCGGCATTGGCCTTCAGAACCGCCATGGCTTCCGGATTCTGCTTTATCCACCGGCCTGTCACGAAAATCGTTGCCGGAATGCGGTTCTGCACCAGCATATCGAGTATTCGATGGTCGGTCTTGCCCATGCAGGCATCCAGCGTCAACGCCACCTGCGGCGCGGCAGCGCCGCCGCGGGTGATATGCAATTGCGGCTCGACGATCTCGATCGTATCGTGCCCGGTCGTGTTCTCCGCGCGCTCCTGCGGCGTGATTTCATAGGCGCTGGCAATGCCGGTCGTGAGAAGAAGGGCGGCTCCTGCCGCGGCAATACAACGAAGCATGACAATATCTTCTTAAAATGACTCAACCAGCGGCAGGTTACGCCGCTGGTTGAGCCAAATTGTGGCGCGCTGTCAGACCTTGCGTATGGCCGACTGTGCCGCCGCAAGACGGGCAATCGGCACGCGGAACGGCGAACAGGAGACATAGTCGAGGCCGGTCTTTTCGCAAAAGGCGATCGAGGCCGGATCACCGCCATGCTCGCCGCAGATGCCGAGCTTCAGTTTCTCGCGGGTCTTGCGCCCACGCTCGGCGGCGATCTCCACCAGTTCACCGACGCCTTCCAGATCGAGCGACACGAACGGGTCCTGTTCGATCACGCCGCGGCTCTGATAGGACGTCAGGAAGGACGACGCGTCATCGCGTGAAATGCCGAATGTCGTTTGCGTCAAATCATTGGTGCCGAACGAGAAGAACTCGGCCGTTTCGGCAATTTCGGCAGCGCGCAAGGCTGCACGCGGCAGTTCGATCATCGTGCCGACCATATAGTCGATCCTGATGCCCGCCTCGGCCATGACTTCCCCGGCAACAGCGTCGATACGCGCCTTCACGAAATCGAGTTCGGCTTTCAGGCCCACCAGCGGCACCATCACTTCCGGCACCACCGGCTCGCCGGTTTTCTTGCCAGCCTCGACGGCGGCTTCGAAAATCGCCCGTGCCTGCATTTCCGCGATTTCCGGATAGGAGACAGCCAGACGGCAGCCGCGATGGCCCAGCATCGGATTGAACTCATGCAGGGCATCGGCACGCTCGCGCAGCTTTGCCGCATCGACACCCATCGAGCGGGCAACTTCCGCGGCCTCCTCGTCCGTATGCGGCAGGAATTCGTGCAATGGCGGGTCGAGCAGGCGGATCGTGACCGGGAGCCCCTTCATGATCTCGAACAGCTCGACGAAATCCGAACGCTGCATCGGCAGAAGCTTCGCCAAAGCCGCGCGTCGGCCTTCCTCATTGTCGGAAAGGATCATCTCGCGCATGGCGACGATGCGGCTTCCCTCGAAGAACATATGTTCGGTACGGCAAAGGCCGATGCCTTCCGCGCCGAAAGAGCGGGCTGTGCGTGCATCGGCAGGCGTTTCGGCATTGGCGCGAACCTTCATCCGGCGGGTACGGTCGGCCCATTCCATCAGCTTGCCGAAATCACCGGAAAGCTCCGGCTGCAGCATGGCGACAGCGCCCTTCAGGACCTGCCCGGTGCCGCCATCCACGGTGACGACATCACCCTTGCTGAAGGTCTGGCCGGCCGCGAGCATCACACCGTTGCGGTAATCGACGCGAAGCGATCCCGCACCGGAAACGCAAGGCTTGCCCATGCCGCGGGCAACGACCGCCGCATGGCTGGTCATGCCGCCGCGCGTCGTCAGAATGCCTTCCGCCGCATGCATGCCGTGAATGTCTTCCGGGCTGGTTTCGATGCGAACGAGAATGACCTTGCGGCCTTCCGACTTTGCCTGTTCGGCATCTTCGGAAGAGAAGACGATTTCACCCGTCGCAGCCCCCGGCGAGGCGGGCAGCCCCTGGCCAATGACCTGACGCTCCGCACGCGGGTCGATGGTCGGATGCAGAAGCTGGTCGAGCGCTGCCGGATCGACGCGCAGAACCGCTTCCTCCTCGGAAATCAGGCCCTCGCCGGCCATTTCCACAGCCATCTTCAACGCGGCCTTTGCGGTGCGCTTGCCCGAACGGGTCTGGAGCATCCACAATTTGCCGCGTTCGATGGTGAATTCGAGGTCCTGCATGTCGCGATAATGCTGCTCCAGCCGGTCGGCGACCTTGAGGAATTCAGCGAAGGCTTCCGGCATCACCTTTTCCAGAGACGGCTTGTCGGAACCGGCTGCAATACGCGCTTCCTCGGTGATGTTCTGCGGCGTGCGGATGCCGGCCACGACGTCTTCACCCTGCGCATTGACAAGGAACTCGCCGTAAAGCTTCTTCTCGCCGGTCGAAGGATTGCGTGTGAACGCAACGCCCGTCGCGGAGGTTTCGCCCATATTGCCGAACACCATGGCCTGGACATTGACCGCCGTGCCCCATGCCGCCGGGATATTGTGCAGGCGGCGATAGGTGATGGCGCGCGCATTCATCCAGCTGGAGAAGACGGCGCCGATGGCGCCCCAGAGCTGCTCGCGCGGGTCCTGCGGGAAAGGCTGGCCGAGTTCTTCCTCGACCTTCGCCTTGTAGGCGGCGATGACATTCTTCCAGTCTTCCGCCGTCAGCGCCGTATCGACCTCGACGCCGAGATCGGCCTTCTTGTCTTCGAGAATTTCTTCGAAGAAACCATGGTCGACACCCAGCACGACATCCGCATACATCTGGATGAACCGGCGGTAGCTGTCATAGGCAAAGCGCTCGTCCCCCGCTTCACGGGCAATGGCCTGCACGGTCTCATCATTGAGGCCGAGGTTCAGCACCGTATCCATCATGCCCGGCATGGACGCTCTGGCGCCTGAGCGCACCGACACCAGAAGCGGCTTTTGCGTATCGCCGAAATTGCGCCCCGTCACGGTCGCGATATGGTCCAAAGCCGCCTGAACCTGCTGGTCCAATTCGGATGGATAGGAGCGGTCATGATCGTAATAATAGGTGCAGACTTCGGTGGTGATGGTAAAGCCGGGCGGCACCGGAAGACCAAGGCTGCTCATCTCAGCCAGGTTTGCTCCCTTGCCGCCGAGAAGATTGCGGTCGCTCGCCGCGCCTTCCGCCTTGCCGTCGCCGAACGTGTACACCCACTTCGCCATCATGGCCTCCCTTGATGCAGGATGGGTTCATGAAAGACTCGCAACAGTTGCAAGCACTTCCAGAACCTGCTTCCCGTTGCTTATGCGATCCGCAAGGCTGCTGCCAACCAAAAAAGACAAGCCGCGACAATAGAATCGATTAGAGGCGATATTACCGGGACAAAGCCACACAACGGATTGACTCCGCGGGCGAGATACAGCAAAAATAAGAACAAACAAGGAACGTATGGGAGTTCGATCATGCGTATCACGGGCAAGCTCGATTAGAGCGGTTCCGGTTTAAATGGAATCGTCGGAACCGCTCTAATTATTTGTTTTGTCGCATTATCCTCACGCATCGAAGCGGGATCAGAAATCAGTCCAGTGGACTGATTTCCCCGCGTAGGCGTTTCACACTTTTGCTGGAAAATGCTCCATCTGGAAATGCCGACGGGCAACGGATCGCTCGATGCGACGAAGAGTTTCTATGCGCGCGCCTTCGGCTGGTCCTTTACCGATTACGGCCCGACCTATTCAGCTTTTTCGGAAGGGTTGGACGGCGGCTTTGATGCCGAAGGACAGGCTGCGGCAAAGCCCCTGCCCGTCCTTTATGCCGAACGGCTGGAAGATGCCCTGGACGCCGTTGCCGATGCGGGCGGCACCATCGTAAAACCCATATTCTCCTTCCCCGGCGGGCGGCGTTTTCATTTCACCGATCCGGCGGGAAACGAACTTGCCGTGTGGAGCGACCGATAAAGACCGCTTGCCGCCGCCGGGTGGATTTCAGTGGCTATGCTCGACGGAAGCGCGATCGACCGTTTCCGTCTGCAAGGTCGTGTGGTGGAGATCGTACTTCTTCTGCAAGACCTGTTCCACGGCGCGACGCACGGTTTCGCCGTCCGCGCCATCCGCCAGCACGATATGCGCGCTCAGGGATTTCCGGTTCTTGGTCAGCGACCAGACGTGCAAATCGTGCAGGCTCGCTACGCCGGGGACCGCCAGGACGGCCTTTTGCAGACCGGCAAGATCAAGCCCGGCCGGAACCCCTTCCAGCAGGATATTGATGCATTCCTTGAGCAGAACCCATGTGCGTGGGAAGACCATGAAGCCGATACCGATCGCGATCAGGGAATCCAGCCACGCCCATCCGGTCAGATAAATGACCACGGCGCCCACGATCACGCCGATGGACCCCAGCATATCCGCCCATACTTCAAGATAGGCGCCCTTGACGTTGAGGCTTTCATCCTTGTGGCCCGTCAAGACCCGCATGGATATCAGATTGACGATCAGGCCGATCACCGCCACCACCATCATGCCGACAGACTGCACATCGGCGGGGCGCGAAAGGCGCTCATAGGCTTCATAAAGAATGTAGAAAGCCACACCCAGCAAAAGAAGCGCATTGACCGTCGCAGCAAGGATTTCAAAGCGGCCATAACCGTAAGTGCGCAGGGTATCGGCGGGCCGTCGGCCCAGATAGATGGCGATCAGGGCAAGCAGAAGCGCAAAACCATCGGTCGCCATGTGCATGGCATCGGATAAAAGCGCCAGGCTCCCGGTGATGAAACTGCCGATAATCTCGACGATCATGTAAAGGCCGGTCAGGCCGAAGGCGATCCATAACCGTGGAAGCGGTGTATCGCCGACATCTCCATGATCGTGATCGCCACTCATGCCGCCCTCCCTGGCAATTGTGTTGTTCAGCCCGCCTCGCGCAGCCGTTCCGCAGTCTGCAAATCCACCGAAACGAGCTGGCTCACACCCTGCTCGCCCATCGTCACGCCGAAGAGACGGTTCATCCGCGCCATGGTGATCGGGTTATGCGTGATCACCACGAAGCGCGTTTCAGTCGACGCCGCCATTTCATCCATCAGGTTGCAATAGCGCTCGACATTGTGGTCATCGAGCGGCGCGTCCACTTCGTCCAGCACGCAGATTGGCGCCGGATTGGTGAGAAACACAGCAAAGATGAGCGCCATGGCTGTCAGCGCCTGCTCGCCACCGGAAAGAAGCGTCATGGTCTGCGGCTTCTTGCCGGGCGGGCGGGCCAGAATTTCCAGCCCGGCTTCCAGCGGATCATCGCTTTCGATCAGTTGCAGTTCCGCCGTGCCGCCGCCAAAAAGATGCGTGAACAGGCGCTGGAACTGCCCATTGACCACATCGAATGCAGCCAGCAGACGCTCGCGTCCTTCGCGATTGAGGCTCTGGATCGCCTGACGCAGCTTCTTGATCGCCTCGATCACATCCTCGCGCTCGGAGACAATGGTATCGAGACGCCCCGACAGTTCCTGCTGCTCTTCATCGGCACGCAGATTGACCGCGCCCAGCCGCTCGCGCTCGATCTTCAGCCGCTCCAGCTGGCGTTCCAGCTGATCCGGGTCCGGCAGGGCTTCATCCGGCTTCAATCCGGTCTGGCGGATCGCCTCATGCGGCGGGCAATTCAGCACTTCGGCAATACGGGCTTCGGCATCCTTGCGCCGCTCTTCCGCCGCCGCGAGGCGTTCTTCGGCGCGCGCCCTCTGTTCACGGCTTGCCGCCAGTTGCTGGATGGCAAGGGTTGCGGCCTTGTCCAGTTCCGCCTGCGCCGCCTCGGCCTCGGCCAGAATGTCGCCCGCCTGTTTGCGCAAAGCATCGGCCTGCGACAATTCATTCAGCAGCGCATGACGGCGGTTTTCGATTTCATCGGGTGCTTCGGCAAGCGCCTCGGCCTCATCTGCCGTTTCCGCACGGCGATCATTCAGCGCGGCGATTTGACGGCCGGCATTTTCGGCGCGGGATTTCCAGTTGCGGCGCTCCAGCGCAATCATGTCCAGTCGGCGCTTGCGCGCATCGGCCTCGCGCCGCAGCCCTTCATAGGCGGCGCGTGCCTCCGCCAGCGCCGTGCGATCCGCCATGACTTCACTGTTCAGCGCGGCAAGGCGTCCGCTTATCGCATCCACATCCGGCATTTCATTGAGCCGGTCTTCAGCTTCCGCGAGGCGAATCTGCGCCTCTTCGAGATTTTCCTCAAGATTGGCCTTGTTGTCTTCAAGACCCGCGCGACGTGTCGCAAGCTGCCCTGCGGCGCGTTCGGCAGCGGCCAGAGCTTCGCGCGCTTCATCAAGCTTGCGCTGGTTGGCGCGCCATTGATCGCGCGCGACACGCTCCTGCTCGACGGCCTCGCGCACGCCTGCTTCGGTGCGCTGCACATCCTGCGCGGCCTGCTCGGCCCGTTTGCGCGCGGCGATTGCTTCCTGTTCGAGTTCCGCCAGCCGGTTTTTTTGCGCCAGACGCTGGGCCGCCGGGGTCGGCGCATCGGCGCTCGCCGTGTAACCGTCCCAGCGCCAGAGTGCGCCCGCCCGGCTCACCAGCCGCTGGCCGGGCCGCAACATGGCTTGCAGGCGTTTGCCGTCGCCATCCGCGACGACACCGACCTGCGCCAGCCTGCGGCGCAATTGCTGCGGCCCTTCCACCAGCCGGTCCAAAGGCGTCGCACCGTCCGGCAGAGCGGGGTCGGCATTGGCAGCAGGGTTATAAGCCCAATAGACCGGCGCTTGTTCATCGCTGGCCGCATCGAGATCTTCGCCAAGCGCGGCACCGAGCGCGATTTCATAGCCCTTCTCGACACGAAGCTCCTCCACCACCGGCGGGAATTGTCCCGTTTCACCGGCATTCAGAATGCGGGCCAGCGTCTGTGCTTCCGTTTCGATGCGGTTCAGTTCGGTGCGTGCTTCGCTCAAAGGCTGGCGGCTGGCTGCTTCCGCCTCGCGGGCATTTGCAACAAGCTCTTCCGCGCTGGCCACCATCTCCTCCGCCGATGCCAGCGCTTCCGCGCAACGGTCGACGACGATGCGTTTTTCCGCCGGGTCGAACAGACCGCCAATCTGTTCCGCGACCGCGGCGATATCGCGCTCAATCGCTTCCATCTGGACGGAAAGACGATCACGGCGGTCACGCGTTTCCTTCAAGGCCCGTTCGACCTGCGCGCGCTCCGCGGCAGCTTCGGCGCGCTCCGCGGTCACACGCGACAGCGCATTCTCGCTGTCCTGCAAACGAATTTCCGCTTCCTCGAACAGTGCGCGCAGTTCCTGATCGCGTTCACCCGATTCCTCGGCAGAAGCGATCAGTTCCTGCTCCTCCTCATCGAGCCGCGCCAGAATATCGGCATTCTCGCGCATCATGTCTTCTTCACGCGCAATGTCGGCGGAAAGCTGCTCAAGACGCTTTATCAGTTCGGCCCGGCGGGCGCGCACACGCTCGCCTTCCTCATCAAGCTGGGTTCTGGCAATGGAAAGTCGCTGCAATGCAGCCGCAGCCTTCGCTTCCGCCTCGCGCAGTTCGGGCAGTTTGTGTGCGCCGACAGCTTGCGCCTTTGCGGCGTTCATCTGCGCCTGCGCCATATCGCCGACAGCCGACGTTGCCTGCGCCAGGGCGCTTTGCGCCTCCCCTTCCTGCATCTTTGCCTGCGACCAGCGCAAATGCAGGAGCGCGGCTTCCGCCCGGCGAATATCCGCGGAAAGGGCCTTGAAGCGGTTCGCTTGACGCGCCTGACGTTTCAGGCTTTCGATCTGGCTGCCCAGTTCGCCCACCACATCGTCCAGACGCTCCAGATTGGTTTCAGCGGCACGCAGGCGCAGTTCCGCTTCATGGCGGCGCGTGTGGAGGCCGGAAATGCCGGCCGCCTCTTCCAGAAGCGCCCGGCGCGCCTGCGGCTTTGCCTGAATGAGTTCGCCGATGCGCCCTTGCCCCACCATGGAAGGCGAACGCGCGCCGGTGGACTGGTCCGCGAAAAGAAGCTGCACATCCTTGGCGCGCGCTTCCTTGCCATTGATGCGGTAGACCGAGCCGGATTCCCGCTCTATGCGGCGCGAAACCTGCAACTCGTCCGCATCATTATAGCTGGCTGGGGCGCTGCGGTCCGAATTGTCGAGAAAGAGCGTGACTTCCGCCGTGTTGCGCGCGGGCCGCGTGGCCGAGCCGGAAAAGATCACATCATCCATGCCGGAGGCGCGCATGTTCTTGTATGAGTTCTCGCCCATCACCCAGCGCAGCGCTTCGACCAGATTGGATTTGCCGCAGCCATTGGGGCCGACCACGCCAGTCAACCCGCCTTCGATGACGAATTCCATCGGTTCGACGAAGGATTTGAAACCGACAAGGCGCAGCTTTGAGAAGCGCATCAGTATGCTCCCCCCGCTGTCAGCGCAGAAACGCAAAAAGCGGGCGCAGGGAAGCGCCCGCTTTTCGACCTGAAAAACGGATCAGAGAAGCTTGTCGATGATTGCCGACATTTCGTCAACCGAAAGGGCTCCAGCGTATTTTTGTCCGTTAATGAAGAAAGTCGGCGTTGCATTGACACCGAAATCCTTCGATCCACGCTCCATCGTTGCTCTCACATCATCGAGAAGTTGCTGGTTCGTCAAGCAAGCCTTGAACGACTCCTGTGTAAAACCGGCAAGTTTCGCAATTTGCAGGAGCGCGGCCTCGCCATCTTCGGCGGTTGCCCACTGCTGCTGCTGCTTGAAGAAGACGTCGACCATCGGGAAATAGCGGTCTTCCGGCGCGCAACGCGCCAGCATGAAAGCGGCCGTCGCACGCGGGTCGAACGGGAATTCGCGGAAGATAAGCCGTGCCTTGCCCGTATCGATATATTTTTCCTTGATCTTCGGGAAAGTGTTGATCGTGAAATCCGCGCAATGCGGGCAGGTCAGCGAGGCATATTCGACAATGGTGACGGGCGCGTCGGCCTTGCCATAGGTCATGTCCTTCAGCTTGCCGGGTTCGGCAAGCTTGGCCGCATCGACTGTGCCTTCCGGACTACGCTGCTGCGCATGCGCGCCACCGGCAAAAGCCAGCCCGGCAGCCGCCGCTCCGGCAAGAGAAATAACGTGTCTGCGATTAAGCGCTGCAGGCATCCGAATCATCCAGTCCTGTTTCAGTAGTTGACTTCGACATACAATCTAAAGCGGCAGATCGCACTTCGCTAGACCCGCAGCGTTCACATGAAAGTCAGCACCTTGCGTTTTTTGTCTTCATATTTGCGACAATCAATTGGGGTGCCGCATGCAAACTGCTGAAAGCTTGCATCAAATTTATGGCGGCAGGCCGAATTCAGCTATCCTTGCCGCCCTTTCGCCCGGTTGTCCGCTTCTCGGCCAGAATGTTCTTGCCGAGGCGCGCCAGGGCTGCGCGAAGCGCATCGTCTTCAATGGCGTCCGTCGCCTTGTCGATGCGGCGCTCATCCGCAGGTCCGAGCGGGGCCAATCGCTTCACGCGGCGCTTCCGAGGGATGACCGGCGGTTTCTGCTCGATGCGAATGCGCCCGACTGCGGAAAAGCCCAGAAAACCATTGATACGACTGATGATTTCCCCTGTCTCGTGCTGGACCTGGAGGGCTGCGAACCCTTCGCAGGCGATAATCAGCGTTGCCGGAGAAAAAGGATCGTCCTCATGCAGACGGCGCGGCCAGAGGATGCGCAAAGGGCGCGAGGTTGCGCCGATGGCGGGGCCGACGATATCTTCCCATGACTGAAGCAAGGCCAGATTGATACCGGCGCGCTTTTGCAGCATCGGGTCCACCAGACCCGAAGCCATATCTGCCAGCGGCCTGAAACCGCGTCTGGACGTTGGTTCGCTCATCGCGCTCCATTATAGCCGCGAAACCACTCCACGAACAAAGGAATACCCTGATCGAGCGTCGTTCTGGGGCTGAAATCGAGGTCGCGGGCAGCGAGCGCAATATCGGCATAGGTGCGCGGCACATCGGCGGCCGGCATGGGCTCCAGCTTGCGGATCGCTTCCTTGCCGGTCGCCTTTTCGATCGCGGCTATGAAATCGTTCAGCATGACGGGGCGGTTATTGCCGAGATTATAGACTGGCGCCGTCTCTTCCGGCTTGTCGAGAATGCGTCGCACCGCACCGACCACACCGCTGACGATATCGTCCACAAAGGTGAAATCCCGCTGCATCTCGCCATTGTTGAATACGCGGATCGGCTCTCCCTTGAGGATCGCGGATGTAAACAGCCACGGCGCCATGTCGGGCCGTCCATAGGGGCCATAGACCGTGAAAAAACGCAGGCCCGTTGCGTGCAGCTTATGCACGTGGCGGTAGGAATAGGCCAGCAATTCGCCCGAACGCTTTGTTGCGGCATAGATCGAAACCGGGTGATCGACAGGATCGCTTTCGGAGAAAGGAACCTTTTCATTCGCGCCATAGACCGACGATGAACTGGCATAGACGACCGGCGGACGCTTCTCCAGTCTCAGCGCGGTTTCGAAGACCGTAACCTGTCCCTGAACATTGGCGGAAATATAGGCCGCAGGGTTCTCGATGGAATAGCGCACCCCCGCCTGTGCCGCCAGATGCACGATAATGTCGGCATCCCGGTCAGTCCCTATCGCCGCATTGAATGCTTCCGCATCCGAAATATCCGCCTTGGCAAAACGGAAACCTTCACGCATATGAAGTTTCGAAAGGCGCGTTTCCTTCAAGGCGACCGGATAATAGTCATTCACATTGTCGATGCCGATGACCTGCCAGCCCTCATCCAGCAGGCGCTGTGCGGTATGGAACCCGATAAACCCGGCAGCGCCCGTTACAATCGCTTTCATGCAAGTGACTTCTTTCCAAAGATATATGAGGCGAGACCCGCGCGCCGCGCCGCCATGATGCGTCTCGATGCAGCCGCGTTCAGTGCCGCGAGGAAGAACATGGTCGAGGCGATGGTCACTTCATGCAGCAACGGGTTGTGCAGCATGCCATAGCTGCCGCACACCAGCGCGAAATAGATCAGCGCCCGCCGCATTGCCCAGCTATCGGCGGTCCGCCACAGATATATGAAGATGGAGATGAAGGCGCCAGCCATGAATATGAGACCGACAATGCCGTCATTGAGCAGTTCATCGAGGACCGTGTTATGCACATGGAGGAAACCGTCAAGCATCGCGGCCTTGTCGCCCGCTTCAGCCTTTACATAGTCCATCTTCGAATAGGCGCCGACGCCTGTAAACGGATGGGCTTCGATGACACGGGCCGCACTTTTCCACATTGTCTCACGGATATCGGCCGAAACCTTGTCATCCCAATTCGCGGCCCGTCCCGTATCGTAATATTCGACCATTCCGGAAAAGCGTTTGGAAATGATGCTGCCCACGGGGCCAACGACGACAAGGGCCGCCATCGCGGCAATCAAAGCAGCATAGACGGCGCCTTGCTGTCTCATGCTGAAACGTCTCAGGAAAAGGATAATCTCGACCGCGGCGAAAACCGGCAGGACCACGATGACCGCCCGCGTTTCGGATGTCAGAACGGCCGCAAATCCCAGCACCAGCCAATGCGGCCCGTTCGGCAGATAATTCGGGGCCTTGTGCAGCGGTATTGCGGCTGAAATCGCCGCCACCCCGGCGACGAATGCAAAAACGGCCTGATTGCCGCCAATACCGATGCGCCCGCCTTCCATCACGGAAAGATAGACCGCGGCAATCACGGCCAGCAAGGTGCCCGCCCGCGCACCCAGAACATAAGCCCGCAACGGATCGCGAATGAGCACCATTCCCGAACCCGCAAACGCAAAAATGGTTATGAGCAAGGTATAACCAATCTGCCGGTTGTCGTGGAAGGGTTCGCCCCGCAGGAGGATCAACCCCAACGACCAGGCACCATAGAGAACGATGAAAAGATAGAACTTCCTGGCGAACATGCGCGTGGTCGCATGGCGACCGCAGGCCAGATAGATACCGATACATGAAAAAAGGAACAATATCAGCGGCCCCAGCCCGAAACGTATGGGCATCGCCGCCGATGCGACCCCGAGGACCCAGGAATCCACCCGCCGCCGCAAGAGAAAAGATTTTTTGAAATAACTCAACTTTTAGCCTCTGTTAGCCCCTTCTTATTTAAACCGTAAGCGATTCGCCGAACATAGTCAGTCGCTCGAAAGACAAGCGTGCTCATCCTTTTGTATATCGGCAAACGCGCCTTGGCATAAATAAAACGGCTTGGAGTAATCGTCGATTCCGTGTCCGAAAAAGAAACAAGAGGCATGTTCGTCGTAAATATCTCATGGCCTCCCGACCACCCGCGTTCAAGCTCTACATCATAAGGCAAACGCATGGTGCGGATGGCATTGCTCAATTTTTTCGCGGCCTGCCTGGTCACGAGATAAGCGGCAGCACTTCCCATCGGCCCGTGCAGGCAACGTCCGACCGTTATTTGGTCATTCACCCGCAGGAATGGACGGAACGCCGAAAGGCGATGATTGACGAGCTTGATGACGTCCCAACCCTGAATATATGTCATTTGCTTTACCGAGGCACTGAATGCCGGCGCCAGCAACACATCGTCTTCCACAATTACCGCGAAAGGCTCAGGCGCATCGGCTATCATTTCCAATGCCCGGATATGGCTGAAGTAACAGCCTATTTCCGCAGGCAGCGCCACTTTTCCATGCCAGCGACGAAACCTTGCCTCATCGAAATTCGCCAGTTCTTCCGGAGAAAGCAATTTTCCCTCGACCGCTTCCACGCGCCGCAGATCGATCGAAAGCGCATCGGCATTGGACTTCAGCCTGTCCCAGCGGTCACGCGACCGCGCAAGATTGATGACATAGACAGGTACAGAACGATCCACTTATTCTCTTTCTGCCACAAGCACAGGAACACGTCGGGAGACTCACAGACAAACTTCTATGCGCCCTGCCCTAATATGCACAGCATTGTTTCTATCAATTGTAAAAATGAGGCATTAATCAGAATGAGGCCCAACTGTTACCCGATATCCTTCCCATGCTGAATTCCGCCATATCCGATCGAAGTACGATACTCCTGCATTGGTATGACCGCCACCACCGGGTTTTGCCGTGGCGCGTCAGCCCGGCTGAACAGGCATCGGGCGTCAGCCCAGACCCCTACCGCGTCTGGCTCTCGGAAATCATGCTTCAGCAGACGACGGTTGAGGCGGTAAAATCCTATTTCACAAAATTTGTCGAACGCTGGCCCGCTGTCCAGGACATGGCGCGGGCGAGCGAAGACGATATTCTGCGCGCATGGGCGGGACTTGGCTATTATTCACGCGCGCGCAACCTGAAAAAATGCGCCGATGCCATAGTCCACCGGCATGGCGGCAGGTTTCCCGACAATGCCCTCGCCTTGAAGGAGCTTCCCGGAATAGGAGATTACACCTCGGCGGCAATCGCCGCGATTGCATTTGGCGAGGCAGTTGCCGTCGTCGACGGCAATGTGGAGCGCGTGATCGCGCGGCTTTATGCGATAGACACACCCCTCCCCGCGGCAAAAACGGAAATTCGGGCACGGATGGGGCAATTGACCCCAGCCAACAGGCCCGGAGATTTTGCACAGGCCATGATGGACCTGGGGGCAACCATATGCACGCCAAGGCGTCCGGCCTGCGCGATCTGTCCGCTCAATGACGGTTGCCTCGCGCTCACCTCGCGCGACCCGGAGGAGTTTCCCGTCAAGGCGCCCAAGGCCGAAAAGCCCATCCGCACCGGAGCGGCATTCATCGCCATAGCGGAAGACGGCTCGATTTTCCTGCGCAAACGGAAGGGTGAGGGCCTGCTCGCCGGGATGACTGAAGTTCCGGGCAGCCATTGGACCGCCCGCATCGACGGAGATGCGACCATCGCCGCCGCACCGTTCCCGGCCCAATGGACCGCTTCCGGTTCGATTACGCATGTTTTCACCCATTTCGAACTGCGGCTCTCCGTCTATCGGTCGGACAATGTCGGCAAGGCCGCGTCCACGGATGGATGGTGGTCCCGTCCGGATGAGCTTTCGGATGAGGCATTGCCGACCGTCATGAAAAAGGCGATCACCGCCGCCATACCAGAAGCTTTCAAACGGGGGAGGAAACACCGTTGAACCATTCCGTCAAACATGTGGTTTTCGATATAGGCAAGGTCCTTATCCATTATGACCCGGAACTTGCCTATCTGGATATCATTCCTGACGCTGCCGAACGGCGCTGGTTTCTGGAAAACATCTGCACCAGCGCATGGAATATCGAACAGGATCGCGGCCGGGGCTGGCAGGAGGCCGAAGCGCTTCTGATCGATGCCTATCCCGAGAAAAGCGATCATATCCGTGCTTTCCGGCAAAACTGGAACCGCATGGTGCCGCATGCCTATGCGGATAGCGTCGCCATTCTTCGCGGACTGATCGGACAGGGCCACGATGTTACCATGCTGACGAATTTCGCTTCCGATACGTTTCGCGAAGCACAGGCGCGCTTTCCGTTTCTGACCGAAAGCCGGGGCGTGACCGTATCGGGCGATGTCCGCATGCTGAAACCCGACCGGGAAATCTACGATCATCACATTGCTTCGTTCGACCTCGACCCGGCCGCAACCCTTTTCATCGATGACACGATGCACAATGTCGAAGGCGCCAGACAGGCTGGCTGGCAGGCCGTGCATTTTACGGATGCGGGCAAGCTTGGCGCCGATCTGAAGGCGCTGGGTCTCACTTTCTGAAACTCGTTTCCCTGCCCCAAAAACAGCGAAGGCGCCCGAAGCCGATGCTTCGAGCGCCTCACTATCAGACTATGCTGGAGGCCGTCCGATAACTGATCGTCTGCGCATGTCCCTATCCCGAAACCGGTTCCCGCCTTCGGGAGACATGTTTTAAGCGCCTGCAACTGCCATTTGGTCGCGAATGACCTTGCGCAAGGCATCGATTGGCTTCAGCGCGCCGTTTTCCTCATAGTGCCAGAAGGTCCATCCATTGCAGGCATCGAAGCCCTGGACTTTTGCACCGATGCGATGGATCGAACCCGCTTCGCCATTGGCAGCCAACGTACCATCGGCGCGAACAATGGCAGCAAAACGGCGACGCTCATCACAAAGCACCGTGCCGGGACGCAAAAGGCCAGCCTCAAGAACACTGGTGAATGCGACACGCGGTTCAGCCCGTTTGCCGGTCATGACCGTCAGTTCGGCCTTGCCCAGCGGTTCCACAGCGTCGATACGCGCCGTTGCCGCCTCGATATAGCTCTGTTCGCGCTCGATGCCGACGAAGTGGCGTCCGAGGCGCTTGGCAACCGCGCCGGTCGTGCCGGAACCGAAGAACGGGTCGAGAATGACGTCGCCCGGCTTGCTGGATGCCATCATGATGCGGGCAAGCAGCGCTTCCGGCTTCTGGGTGGGGTGAACCTTGTCGCCGTTTTCGTCCTTCAGGCGTTCGGAACCGGTGCAGATGGGGAACAGCCAGTCCGAGCGCATCTGCACATCGTCATTGGCGGCCTTCATCGCTTCATAATTGAAGGTGTAGCCCTTGCCCTTCTGGTCTCGCGAGGCCCAGATCAGCGTTTCGTGCGCATTCTGGAAACGTCGGCCACGGAAATTCGGCATCGGGTTCGTCTTGCGCCAGATGATGTCGTTCAGCAGCCAGAAGCCGAGATCCTGCAACTGCGAGCCAACGCGGAAGATGTTGTGATAGGAGCCGATGACCCAGATGGTGCCGTTCGGCTTCAACACGCGGCGGCAGGCCATCAGCCAGGCCCGCGTGAAGGCATCATAGGCCTGAAAGCTCTCGAACTGGTCCCAGTGATCGTCCACCGCGCTGACCATGGACTGGTCGGGGCGGTGCAGGTCGCCGCCAAGCTGGAGATTGTAGGGAGGATCGGCAAAGATCACGTCCACGGAATGATCCGGCAGGCGCTCCAGGGCGGACACGCAATCACCCTTGATGATGGAGTCAAGCCAGGCGGTACGCGGAGCCTCGATGGGCAACTCATGTGCAAGACGTACAAGAGACATGGGATACTCGATTACCTGTGGACGCAAAAAACTTGTCCTTATGGTTACCGGGTAGGGTAAATATGCAGTTAACGCCAAGTAGTTGAAATCGTAAATCTTTTCTTAAACGGCAGGGAAAGACCGCAGTTCCGGGCTTTTTGGTCGCTGCGGGCTTCTCAACATTTTGCCGCCTGTCATCTTAACGCCGCGATCGCTGTGCAATGGTGGTTTTATCGTCTTGCCATCGATAAGGCTTGGTTATCCCTTTTTGCCTATAGTCGACCGTCAATTCCAGAGTTTGCGTAGCGGGCATGCGAGCCGCCCGCTGGTCCGGTGTATTTTATGATGAATATCGCTGAGCTGCGACATAACCGGTATTTGCGGGTTCTCTTTGTACCCTTTCGCATGCGCGCACTGGTTCGCGGCAGTGAAATTGGCCTTGTCATTGCCGGCACCCTGATCGGCATCATTTCAGGACTGATGGTCGCCGCCATTGGCGGCATTTCGCAATGGATGCACCAGGCGATATTCGCCCTCGAACCGGGCGAAAAACTGAGTTCGGCATCCTCGCTGCAATCGAGCGCCTATATCGCCCCGCTTGCGGGCGGCATCTTGATGGGGATCGTGATCTGGGTTCTCGCACGCTGGCGCAAACGCCCCATCGTCGACCCCATCGAAGCCAATGCGCTTCATGGCGGGCGCCTATCGCTCACGGACAGTTTCATTCTGGTCGGCCAGAACCTGATCTCCAACGGCTTCGGCGCGTCGGTCGGCCTGGAAGCCGCCTATACGCAGCTTGCGAGCGGTTTTGCCTCCCGCATCGGCCGGGCGCTCAAGCTTCGCCGCGCAGATTTGCGAACGCTGGTCGGCTGCGGTGCGGCTGCGGCCATCGCCAGCGCATTCAATGCGCCGCTGACAGGGGCTTTCTATGCCTTCGAACTCATCATCGGCGTCTATTCTATTGCCACGCTCGCGCCCGTCGTCGTGGCCGCGATCGTTGGCGCGCTGGTGACGCAGGCAATCGGCGGCACGCCCTTCGTCATCGATATCGGCCAGATCAACGACATCACCCCGCGCGATTACGTTCCCGCGCTCGTTCTCGGTTTCTTTTCGGCGGGCATTGCCATTCTCATCATGCGCGGCGTTACCTTTGTCGAAACGCTCGCCCGACGCAGCGTGGTTCCCAATGTCATGGCTCCGGCAATCGGCGGTGCGATTGTCGGCATGATCGCGTTCTTTTCGCCGCAGGTTCTGGCCTCCGGTCATGGCGCCCTGCATCTCGATCTCAATGCGCACATCACCATACCGGTGCTCCTGCTCCTGATCTTCACCAAATCGCTCGCCTCGGCGGTTTCCATCGGCGCGGGCTTCCGCGGCGGCCTGTTCTTCGCATCGCTGTTTCTCGGCGCATTGACGGGCAAGCTTTTCGCCGCAGTGGCGGGAACCGTACTCCCTGCCGGTCTTGCCCTTTCGCCGGAAGTCTATGCCGTCATCGGCATGAGTTCGCTTGCCGTCGCGGTTGTCGGCGGGCCGATGACCATGACGTTCCTCGCGCTGGAACTGACCGGCGACTTTCCGATTTCCATGCTCGTGCTGGGTGCGGTGGTTTCATCGTCGCTGATGGTGCGCAAGACCTTCGGCTACTCCTTCGCAACGTGGCGCTTCCACCTGCGGGGCGAGGCCATCCGGTCCGCCCACGATATCGGATGGATACGCAATCTGACCGTCAACCGGATGATGCGTCACGATGTGCGCACCGTGCCGATCGACACGGACATCGATACATTCCGCCACGATTTTCCGCTTGGATCAACGCAGCGCGTGATCGCGGTCGATGCCGAGGGGCGCTATGTCGGCATGATTCCGGTCCCGGAGGTTTATGCCGACAGCTTCGACACATCCGATGGCGAGCACAGCATCAGCGCGCTCCTCAAATATCAGGACGAGTTCCTGTTGCCGCAGATGAACGCCAAGGAAGCGGTTGCCCGTTTCGACCGGGCGGAAAGCGAAGCGCTGGCCGTCGTGAACAATGCGCAGGAGCGAAAGGTTCTGGGCCTTTTGAGCGAGGCGCACACACTTCGCCGCTACAGCGAGGAGCTGGACCGGCGGCGGCGCGAAGTTTCCGGCGAGGTCTGAGAGACTGAATCAAAAAGCGGCATGTGTGTGCGAAAATGGTGATTTTCGAGTACCGGAGCGCAATGTACTTCCAAGCATAGTCCCGAAAAGTTGCAGACTTTTCGGATAAGACTATGCGCCTGAGAAAGCTACATGAGCACCGGAACGCAAAAAATTGCCATTTGCAGCCACACAGGACGACTTTTGGAACAGGCTCTGAATTCGGACAGCATCCGATTTGACGACCTCACTATAAAAGTGTAGCTCAACCCCGGTATTTCCGGCTGCTGCCGGTGCCCTCCCCTCCCAATAAAAAGGCTATGATCATGGCGGCAGCGTCCCTCATCATTTTCGATTGCGACGGCGTTTTGGTGGATTCCGAAATCATCGCGGCGGAAGTCGAATCCGCTCTTCTCACCGAAGCCGGTTATCAGATCGCCGCCGATGAAATGGCCGAGCGTTTTGCCGGCCTGACCTGGCAGGATATTCTTCTGACGGTGGAACGCGAGGCCGGAATTCCGCTTTCAGCATCGCTTCTCGACAAATCCGAAAGGATTCTGGACGAGAGGCTCGCCAACGAGGTTCAGGCGGTTGAAGATATCGGGGATGTCGCATCGGCGCTGAAGCTGCAAAAATGCATCTGCTCCAACTCCACCGGCCATCGGTTGGAAACAATGCTGAAGCGCGTTGGGCTTTATGATCTGTTTGCGCCCAATATTTTTTCGGCAAAGGAAGTCGGCACGAAGAAGACCAAGCCCGCCCCCGACGTCTTCCTCTACGCCGCCAAGCATTTCGGGGTCGACCCGAAGAATGTCATCGTGATCGAGGATTCCGCGCATGGCATAGAGGGCGCGCGCGCCGCCGGCATGCGCGTGATCGGCTTTACCGGCGGCGCCCACACCTATCCCGGCCATGCCGACAAGCTGACCGATGCCGGTGCGGAGACGGTTATCCATCGCCACAAGGACCTGCCCAGCGTTATTGAAGCCCTGTCCATCTGGACCGATGCCTGAAGGAGATAATCCGACGCCTGGCCTTGTCAGGCGGCGGATTGCTTGTTGCGCCCCTTGGGCGGCGCGTTGAGAATGGCCAGAAGCTCTTCGGCTTCGCTTTCCGAGAGGCCGATCAGCATACGGGTTCCCATGATGACGGGTTCGCCAGTGGACGTATCGAAGATCGCCCAAGTGTCCGTCGGTTCAAGAATGCGTTCGTATTTGTGTTGCATGGGCCCACATTAGCGCAAAGCCGTTGCCATTCCTTTCACACTGACAATCGCATTTAATTCGAATTTTATCGATCCGTATTTATCCACAAACCGGAAGCTCAGGCTCCCCGAGAGAGCGCTTTGGCGCGTTTCGGTCTGGTTTTCGGCACCGTGATTGCCACCAGAGCGATTGCGCCGTCCGCCGAAATCGGCTTGCCGTAAAACCAGCCCTGAGCGGTCATCGGCGTCTTCATCCTGCGGAAATAATCCGCCTGGGCTTCCGTCTCTATCCCCTCGACCACGATGCCCAGATTATGCTGGCGCGCCATCGATATGATCTGCGGCACAATCGACACCGTCTCGCCATCCACGGAGACGGTGCGCGTGAAAGCCTTGTCGATCTTGATGGCATCGATCTGCAATTCGCCAAGATAGGCAAGGCTGGAATAGCCGGTTCCAAAATCGTCGATGTAAATTCGATGCCCCTGCTCGCGAAGCTGGCGGATACCTTCCGACGCCCTGGAAACATCGACAGCCGTTCGCTCCGTCAATTCAAGCCCGATCTGGCGGGGATCGATGCCGGCCACAGCCAGTTTCGCCCGGATGTTCTTCAGAAACGCAGGCGCCTGGACATCGTTTGCAGTGATATTGATATTGATCTGGATATCGCGGTTGCGGCGCAGCAGATCACCCATTTCCTCCATGACGCGATCGATGACATAGGCCGTCACACGGCAGGCCATCCCCTTTTCTTCCGCCTTCGCGATGAACACATCGGGCGGAACCAGATCGCCCGTTTGCAGCTGCCAGCGCAAGAGTGCCTCAAACCCCGTGATCTTCCCATCAGCAACATTGACCACCGGCTGGTAAACGACATCCAGCTGCCGCGCCTTCAAGGCCTTGCCGAGCATGGAAGCCAGCGGACGTTCGCGATTGTGATAGGCAAACCAGCCCAGACCGAGGCTCGCCC
The DNA here is from genome assembly GCF_046630315.1 of Brucella anthropi. GTDB lineage: Bacteria > Pseudomonadota > Alphaproteobacteria > Rhizobiales > Rhizobiaceae > Brucella > Brucella anthropi_A. The sequence continues at coordinate 31,954 of NZ_LQBD01000015.1, forward strand.
CGGCAAGGAGGCCAAGACCGATCGCGATAACGGACTTCCAGCGGGCGGAATTGCTGGAATTGTCCAGCTTCGCTTCGAGCGCGATGCAGACGCTCGTATTGTCGTCGCAACGAAACTCCCTGATGCCGCTGCTCAGCACATCATATTTCCGTCCGGGGTCATTGAAGTCGGGAACAGGCACATTGCCCGACGGATAGCCGTAAAGGCGTGCAAATCGCTTCTGATCGGCATCGCGCATATAGATGGCAAAGCCGTATTGCTGCGTGTGGAGCAGATCGAATGCCGCCGAACTGAGAACAACATTGACCGTGTCCTTGCCAATCACGGAACCGTGGCTGCCCGGCGTAATCAGGGACCTGTCGCTGTAGACATAGGTGCCATCCTGCAAATGAATGTCGGCAGCCGAACGCCTCGGCTGTCCGGGAATATCGCCCATGAGCGTCGAACAGATCAGGCGATCACCGCGAAACCGGCCTATATCCTTGATATGATATGCGGAAAAGACCAGCTTGCGCAGATAGGTCATCTCTTCCGGGGAGCACATTTCATACGATGAATGATCGGCTGCCTCTATCGTTTCGCGGGCGGACACGACCACGCGGTTCGCATGGGCAAGCAGGGCGGCCATGTAGATATTCATGTGCCGCTCTTCATCCGCAATTCGAAGTCGATTGCCTATCCATTGTCCAAATGCTGCGCCCAAAAACAGCATGACAAGCAAAACAAGTGGAACAGGCTTTAAAAATTTACTGCGATCAAATCGCATATGGTCTTGTCCCTGAATATATCGCAGTCCGCTCGGGGATCTCTCGCAATCAACCATTGCCGCCATTCAATTGCGACGCGACGAAACCCGGCGATAAAAATCACACACAAATCAAATCGAATGCACAAATACTACTATGATTTTCATTAATACCGCATTAAAATAAAAAACGAACTATATCATCATCCAATCATAAAATTAAAGACCCACAAAGAACCATATATACTAACGAATAGACTAAATTAATATATGTTTATACAGCCCCTAAAAATGATGCGCAGAAAATATCCCTGCGCATCATTCTGAAAATCATTTCAAGAAGAAAAGCCTTTTGGCAGTTCTTTATTTCGTGTTGTATGGACCTTCATCGAAACCGACGAAAATCTGGATATTGTTCTTGTCCGTCATCGGCACCGTGATCGCCTTGTCATTGAAGACGAACTGGGTGGCGGTGTCCCCATTGGCGATCGTAACCGACTGCTTGTGCAATTTGGAATAGATCACCTGATCGCCCTGGCGGACAGCGACACGGACGGGCATGGTGATGGTGCCGCTCTTGTATTTCGGGCCGGGCACAACCTTGCCGGCAGCCGCAACATCGATCGTCATCGTACCGGCGCCATACTGGCAGGCGCGGGTCGTATCGGTCAGGGCGGCCTGATAGATCACGCGGGCCGGATCCTTATCGCCGCCCTTTTCGTAGGTGTTGAAAAAGGCCGTGCCGTCCCGCAGCGAAACGGATGGGCAGAAAGCGCGCAGCTCGGATTCCTTGACGCGCTGGTCGCCGGATGCGGCAGGCGTGGTCAGCGCGGCGCCTGCGGCTCCGTCCGCGGCCTTATCCGTGCCGCTGGTTGTGCAGCCTGCGAGGGCTGCGAGCAAAACCGTTGCAAAGACTGGAAACAACGATGAACGATTCTGTGGTGCTGTTTGCATAAACCGGGCTTCCCTGCACTGATCGACCTGTCTTCTACATCACGCATGCGTGTAGCGCGATGACGTTTTCCCGTTTTTTGCTCCGGAGAGCAACCCCCATCCATGTCGACATGCTTTAAAACCTTGCGGCTTTTTTAGGGAGGCTCTATTGGATTACGCGGCTCAAAACCGCACCGATCTGAAACGAAGGCCCAAGAAATGAAATATGTAAGCACGCGTGGGGAAGCGCCGGTCCTGGGGTTCAGCGATGCATTGCTCGCCGGTCTTGCCCGGGATGGCGGTCTTTATCTGCCGCAGGATTATCCCCAGTTTTCGCCGGAACAGATCCGCGAGCTGCGCGGAAAATCCTATGTGGATATTGCGCTGGCCGTGCTCACGCCTTTTGTCGACGGCGAAATTCCCCATTCGGATTTCCGCCGCATGGTGCATGAAGCCTATGGGACTTTCCGCCACGATGCGGTCTGCCCGCTGGTCCAGACGGGTGCAAATGAATTCGTCCTGGAGCTTTTTCATGGCCCGACGCTCGCCTTCAAGGACGTCGCCATGCAGCTTCTCGCCCGCATGATGGACCATGTTCTGGCACAGCGCGGCGAACGGGCAACGATCGTCGGTGCCACGTCCGGCGATACAGGCGGCGCGGCCATCGAAGCCTTCGGCGGGCGCGACAATACCGACATCTTCATCCTGTTCCCCAACGGGCGCGTGTCGCCGGTGCAGCAGCGCCAGATGACATCATCCGGCTTCTCCAATGTCCATGCCCTTTCCATCGAAGGCAATTTCGACGATTGCCAGAACCTTGTGAAAGGCATGTTCAACGATCTTCCGTTCCGGGATGCGCTGTCGCTTTCGGGTGTGAACTCGATCAACTGGGCCCGCATCATGCCGCAGGTGGTCTATTACTTTACGGCGGCGCTGAGCCTCGGCGCACCGGACTGCGCCGTATCCTTCACAGTGCCGACGGGCAATTTCGGCGATATTTTCGCGGGCTATGTCGCCAAGCGCATGGGACTGCCCATCGAACGGCTCATCATCGCCACCAACGACAATGACATTCTCTCGCGCACGCTGGACAGCGGCGCCTATGAAATGCGCGGCGTCGCGCAGACGACATCGCCATCGATGGATATCCAGATTTCCTCGAACTTCGAGCGCCTTCTGTTCGAAGCCCATGGACGCGACGCGGCCGCATTGCGCGGCCTGATGGAAAGCCTGAAGCAATCCGGCGGCTTCTCCATCTCCGAAAAGCCGCTTGCGGCGATCCGCGGCGAATTTTCTGCGGGCCGTTCCAATGTTGCAGAGACCGCGCAAACCATCAAATCCGTGCTGGAGGCCGACGGCTATCTGCTTGATCCGCACTCGGCAATCGGGGTGAAGGTCGCTCGCGAAAATGTGTCCGGGGCCGCGCCGATGGTTGTCCTTGCGACCGCCCATCCGGCCAAATTCCCCGATGCCGTAAAGGCTGCGAGCGGTGTCGAACCGCAGCTTCCGGCATGGCTTTCGGACTTGATGCAGCGAAAAGAAAGCTTCACAGTTCTTCACAACGACCTGAAAATCGTGGAAGAATACGTTCGCCGCCATTCGAGAGCTTAAAGACCGGCTCCGAGACGAGAACCAGAGCGGGAATGCAGGGAGCAATTTGCTTATGGGTGTTGAAGTAACGCGTCTTCCCAACGGGTTGACGATAGCCACCGATACGATGTCCCACGTGGAAAGCGTGGCGCTTGGAATCTGGGTCAAGGCCGGAGCGCGAAACGAAGCCCCAGACCGTCACGGCATTGCTCACCTGCTGGAGCACATGGCCTTCAAGGGTACGGAAAATCGCACGGCCTGGCAGATCGCATCGGATATTGAAAATGTCGGCGGCGAGATCAATGCCGCCACCAGCGTCGAGACCACATCCTATTATGCGCGTGTACTGCGCAATGATGTGCCGCTTGCCATCGACATTCTTTCCGACATCCTGACGGCCTCCAAATTCGATGAAGCCGAACTGGAACGCGAGAAACAGGTCATCATGCAGGAAATCGGCGCGGCGCACGACACGCCCGACGATATCGTCTTCGATCGTTTCACCGAAACAGCCTATCGCCATCAACCGATCGGACGCGCCATCCTGGGCGAGCCCGACACGGTCATGTCTTTCACCTCCGCCGATCTGCGCCAGTACATGGAAGAGCAGTACAGCGCCGACCGCATGGTCGTGACGGCCGCGGGCGGCGTCGATCACGATGCTTTCGTGAAGGAAGTGGAAAAGCGCCTCGGCGGCTTCCGCGCCCACAATACGGCTCCCACGCTCGACCTTGCCCATTATGTCGGCGGGGATTTCCGCGAACACCGCGAACTCATGGATGCGCAGGTCCTGATCGGCTTCGAGGGACGCGCCTATCATGTGCGCGATTTCTACGCCTCGCAGCTTCTTTCGATGATCCTTGGCGGCGGCATGTCCTCGCGGCTTTTCCAGGAAGTACGCGAGAAGCGCGGGCTCTGCTATTCGGTCTATGCCTTCCATTGGGGCTTTTCCGATACGGGCCTGTTCGGCATCCATGCCGCGACGGGGCGCGACGAGCTTGTCGAACTCGTGCCGGTCATTATCGACGAATTGCACAAGGCAGCCCACTCCATCGGCCTGGACGAAGTGGACCGCGCCCGCGCGCAATATCGGGCAAGCCTGCTCATGTCGCAGGAAAGTGCGGCAAGCCGCGCGGGCCAGATCGCGCGCCAGTTCCTGCTCTATGGGCGCCCGGTTGAAAACAGCGAATTGCTGGACCGTTTGTCCCTCATCACGCCCAAACGCCTGACCGATCTTGCCGGACGGCTTTTTCTCGACAGCAAACCCACTATCGCAGGCGTCGGCCCCATTGGCCGCCTCATGAGCTTCGATCACCTGACCGATGCGCTTTCGACCAATGCGCATACGAGGAAGATTGCTGTTTAAGGGAATAAGTGAGTAGGGGAATAGGGGAGTATGTGACCTTGAACATTTTGTTTTTCCTACTCCCCTATTCCCCTACTCCCATACTCCCCTAACCCGTCATGATCGGCCTGCCCTTCCGCAAAAGCAATCCGACCACACTGCGTGGGCAGCGCATTTACCTGCGCGAGCCGATGATGAGCGATTTTGCAAGCTGGGCCGGCCTGCGCGAGCAAAGCCGGGCCTTTCTCACGCCGTGGGAGCCGACCTGGCCCGATGACGACCTGACCAAAAGCGCCTTTCGCCATCGGATAAGACGGTTTCAGGATGAAATATCGGCCGGGACCGCCTATCCGTTCTTTGTGTTCCGCAACAGCGACAACAAGCTTGTCGGCGGCATTACGCTCGGCAATATCCGGCGCGGCGTCGGCCAGAGCGGCATGATCGGCTACTGGAGCGGCGCACCCTATGCCGGCAAGGGTTATATGACCGAAGCGCTATCGCTGGTTATCCCCTTTGCATTTGACCAACTGCGGTTGCACCGGATTGAAGCAGCCTGTATCCCTCATAACATGCGTTCGATACGGCTTCTCGAAAAAGCCGGATTTGAGAGAGAAGGACTGTTGCGTTCCTATCTCAAGATAAACGGCTTCTGGCAGGACCACCTGCTTTTTGCCCTTATAGAAGGCGACAAACGTATGACGGATAGCCGCATGATCAATGGCAAGGTTGAACGCTCGTGAAGGGTTTTGCGGATAAGTGGTTTGTTGCTGGTGCGCGTTTTCTCGCGCTCATGGTTTTTCTGACCGTTTCGGTCGTCCAGGCATCAGCCATCGAACCGATCAAGATTTCCAAGGAAGATACCGCCCTCGACCTGTCCCGCGCTGTCGAACTTCTGCGCAACAAGGGCGAAAGCGTGCAGGTATCGACCGCTCCCGGTCCCGACGGCATTGTCCGCCGCATCGAAGTGCAGGCAGACCAGAACAGCAAGGCATCCGGCGACTGGGCCGCTTTTTCCATCGCAAACCCGACCGACGAGCAGATCGACCGCCTGATTGTGGCGCCGCATTTCCGTCTCGTCGACTCCGGCGTCATCTGGCCCGATCTCGGTTCTCCGCGCATTGCATCGATCACGCCCAGCGAAGGCTTTGCGCTCGACCGCCAGCCAAGTGCGGATGCGGACGTCTTTCGCATCACGCTCAATCCCGGCAGCGTCATCACCTTTGTGGCAGAGCTCTCCTCGCACAACCTGCCGCAGCTCTATCTGTGGGAGCCGGAGGCCTACAAGGATGCGGTCAATTCCTACACGCTCTATCGCGGCATCCTGCTCGGCATTTCCGGCCTGCTGGCGCTGTTTCTGACTATCCTTTTCGTGGTCAAGGGCACTTCCCTGTTCCCGGCCACCGCCGCGCTTGCCTGGGCGGTTCTGGCCTATATCTGCGTGGATTTCGGCTTCTGGAACAAGCTGATGGAGATTACGCCCGGCAATGAGCAGATTTGGCGCGCCGGGACCGAAGTGGCGCTTGCCGCCTCGCTTGTGATCTTCCTCTTCACCTATCTCAATCTCAACCGCTGGCACGATCATTTCAGCTATGGCGCGGTGACATGGGTATTGGGCCTGCTGGCACTTGCGGGGGTGGCCGTCTTCGATCCGCCGGTCGCCTCCGGCGTTGCACGCATTTCTCTAGCGCTCACCGTCCTGTCCGGTGTTGCCATCATCGGTTATCTGGCGGTCAAGGGGTATGATCGCGCCGTCATGCTGATACCCGCCTGGCTGCTCACCCTCATATGGTTGCTGGGCGCCTGGATGACGGTTTCGGGCAGCCTCGATAACGATATCGTGCAGCCTGCCCTTGGCGGCGGTCTTGTCCTGATCGTGCTTCTGATCGGTTTCACCGTCATGCAGCATGCATTCGCAGGCGGAGCGCTGCAACAGGGGCTGCTCTCCGACATGGAGCGACAGGCCCTCGCCGTCATCGGTGCGGGCGATATCGTCTGGGACTGGGATGTGCCGCGCGACCGCGTGGTGACGACACCCGACATCGCCAATTATCTCGGCAATACAGCCAGCAGCCTGCAAGGCCCGGTGCGCAACTGGCTTCCCGTCATGCACGCCGATGACCGCGACCGGTTCCGCTCCACGCTTGATGCCATTCTGGAAAACCGGCGCGGGCGCATCGGCCAGATTTTCCGGCTGCGCGCCAATGACGGCCACTATCACTGGTATGCGCTTCGCGCCCGTCCGGTCATCGGATCGGATGGCGAAGTGGTGCGCTGCGTCGGCACGCTGGTCAATGTGACGGAACAGAAGAAAGCCGAAGAACGGCTCCTGCACGACGCCGTGCACGACAATCTGACCGGCCTTCCCAATCGCGAACTGTTCCTCGACCGTCTGAGCAACGTCATGAACATGGCGCGTGGCGAGAACAATCTCCACCCAACGGTGTTCATCATCGACATAGACCGCTTCAAGCAGGTCAATGACAGCCTTGGCATGTCGGCAGGCGATACGATCCTGCTCACCGTTTCGCGCCGCCTGGCGCGGCTCATGAAGCCGCAGGATACGCTCTCGCGCCTGTCTTCCGACCAGTTCGGCCTGTTGCTGGCTTCCGAAAGCGATCCGGGGCGCATCGCCTCCTTTGCCGAGGCCCTGCGTCAGGCTGTGCGCGCGCCCATTGCCTATGCAAAGCGCGAGATCGTTCTCACATCGTCCATCGGCCTGATTACCTGGACGAAAACGGCAACAACTGCCGAGGATTTCGTGAAGGATGCCGAACTTGCCATGTATCAGGCCAAGCGTTTCGGTGGGGATCGCATCGAGCCGTTTCGTCCGGCATTCAGAGCCATCGGCAGCGACAAGCTCCAGCTTGAATCCGATCTGCGGCGCGCGCTTGAACGCGATGAAATCAGCCTTGTCTATCAGCCGATCGTCAAGCTTGATGAAGGCACCATTGCCGGTTTTGAGGCGCTCATGCGCTGGGAGCATCCGCGGCGCGGCGCCATTTCACCATCGGAGTTCATTCCCATTGCCGAGAATTCCGGTCTTATCATCCAGCTTGGCCTGTTTGCGATGCAACGGGCTGCGGAAGATCTGTATGCGTGGCAGGAACTATTCCCGAAGCTCGACCTTTTCGTTTCGGTCAACCTGTCATCCACGCAACTCATCCGCCAGGATCTCATCAACGATGTCCGTTCGGTGCTTTCCCGTATCCATCTCAATCCGGGCAGCCTGAAGCTAGAACTGACCGAATCCGTCCTGATGGAAAACCCCGAGCAGTCCACGCACGTCCTGGCCCGGCTTAAAACCATGGGCATCGGCTTGTCGCTCGACGATTTCGGGACGGGTTATTCCTCGCTCGCCTACCTCACGCGCTTTCCGTTCGATATCATCAAGATCGACCGGTCCTTCGTGAAGGGCGACCAGCCACAGAAAGCCACCCTGCTGCGCTCGATTGTGAGCATGGCGCACGATCTCGGCCTCGCCGTCGTGACCGAAGGCGTGGAGAGCGAAAGCGATGCGCTTCAGCTTCGCCAGATGGGTTGCGAATATGTGCAGAGCTTCATGTTCGGCCAGCCGACGAGCCGTGACGAAGCAACCCGCATGATCCGCGATCAGCTGGACGCGGCAGCGGCGTGAGTAGGGCAGTAGGGCAGTAGGGCAGTAGGGCAGTAGGGCAGTAGGGCAGTAGGGCAGTAGGGCAGTGAAGAATATGGTGGTTGCGGTCATGCGCAACCAAAACATACTCCCCTACTCCCTTATTCCCCTATTCCCTTAACATACTGCCTTACTGCCCTACTGCCTTATTGCCTTAAATCAGGCATGCCCCGCATCGGAGACAAGCCGGGACATATCGATGCCCATGTGGAGCATCAGGCGCGCATATTTGCCCTCGATATCGCTGTCGAACAGCATGTCGAGCGGCGCGTCGCAGGTCAGCCAACCATTCTCGGCAAGCTCCGCTTCGATCTGGCCCGGTGCCCAGCCAGAATAACCAAGGGCCATCAGGGCGCGTGACGGTCCCCTGCCCCCATAAATGGCGCGCAGAATATCGACCGTTGCCGTGAGGCAGACATCTTCCGAAACAGGCATGGTGGAATCGACCATATAGTCGTCGGAATGCAGCACGAAGCCGCGCGTGCGATCCACCGGTCCGCCATTGCGCACCATCATATTCTGAGCCCGATCCGGCAGAATAATCAGTTCATCCTCGTCTATGACCCCGATTTGACGCAGAAGATCCGGAAACTCGACAGGCTGAAGCTGGTTGATGATGAACCCCATCGCGCCTTCATCGGAATGCGCGCAGATATAAACCACCGACCGGGCAAAACGCTCGTCGCTCATTCCGGGCATGGCAAGCAGGAATTGCCCGTTCAGAAAACCCTGCTCTTTGTTTGGCGTCTTGAGAATGGTCATGAATATGAAGGTAGCAAGACTGCGCAAAATAACAATGGCCATTTGCTGGGACCGCCGGTCCCGGTGCGAAAACCAATTGAATGGCAGGCGGCCTCTTGATCGCGCGGTGCAAATCGCAGGTCCTCACGATTGGACTTGAAGCGACCACCTTTTCATTCCATCTTTCAATCATGAACATTCGGACATTCGCCATCGCTCCATTTTTGTTGGCCTCGCTCGCACTTCCAGCCTTGGCGTCCGCCTCGGACTGGACCGAGACGCCCGGCGGGCGTGTGCGTGTCATTCTCGAAGACAGTGGCCCGGACAACGCAACCGGCCGCGAACGACGCGGTGCCTTGCAGATCGAGTTGCAGCCCGGCTGGAAAACCTATTGGCGCAATCCGGGCGATGCGGGCGTTCCGCCCCAGATCAATATTGAGGGGGATGCGAAAGCGCAGATCGATTTCCCGGCCCCCATCCGGTTTGGCGGGAGCGACGAAGGCGGGATCGGGTATAAGCAACCCGTCTCGTTGCCGATCGTCTTTCATCTGCCATCCGGCGACACACGGCTGAAGGGCCATGTCTTTCTTGGGGTTTGTGAGAAAATCTGCGTTCCGGTGCAGGCCACGTTCGATTTCCCGCTCGATCAAAGAGAACAGCAAGCCTCGCCGCAGGCGATCGCCGCCCGCACGATCATCGAGACGGCATTCGACCGGCTCCCCACACCGGCAACAGCGGCGTTCGGCATAAGCAAGGTGAAGCGGGAAGGAGACAAGGCCGTCTTCGACCTTGCCGTTCCCGACCCTTCAGCCCCGGCAGAACTGTTCGTCGCCAGCGACAAGGTCAGGCTTTCCGACGCCGTTGCGGTTGAGAAGAGTCAATCCGGCCAGCAGTTTACAGCCAAGGTGCATGGAAAGGCAGACAATGCCACTATCGATTACACAATCGTGCAGAACGGAAAAGCAGTCTCCGGTCAAGTAACGCTGAATTAGGCTGCTCTTATCCGTCTTTTGAAATTGTCCGCCGGCCTGTTATCGGTTTAACTGTGCCGCCCGTGCTTCGCGGCGCGGATGAGAATTTTTGACCATAGGCAGCGGAACACCCCTGCCCCCTAGGAGAAAACAGATGACGATCAAAGTTGGCGACAAGCTGCCCGCAGCAACTTTCAAGGTAAAGACTGCCGATGGCGTCAAGGAAATGACGACCGACGATATCTTCAAGGGCAAGAAGGTCGTTCTCTTTGCCGTTCCTGGTGCCTTCACGCCGACTTGCAGCCTCAATCACCTGCCGGGCTATCTCGAAAACCGCGACGCGATCCTCGCCAAGGGCGTCGATCAGATCGCCGTCGTGGCGGTCAACGATCCATTCGTCATGGGCGCCTGGGCACAGAGCACCGGGGGCGAAGGCAAGATTCTCTTCCTTGCCGATGGAAGCGCCGTCTTCACCAAGGCCGCCGGTCTCGATATCGATCTTTCCGGCGGCGGCCTCGGTGTGCGCTCCAAGCGCTATTCGGCCATCATCGAAGACGGTGTGGTCAAGTCTCTCAATATCGAGGAACAGCCGGGGCAAGCGGTCACATCCGCAGCCGCAGCCCTTCTCGAACAGCTTTGAGAATAAACAAAGGGCGGCGAAAGTCGCCCTTTTATTTCACCTTCAAAGTCCGGTGTCCGGCATATTTGAACGGTTCCATGCCGGCGCGGGCAAGCTCGTCGGCGCGCTCGTTTTCAGGGTGTCCGGCATGGCCCTTGATCCAGTGCCAGCTGACCTTGTGCGGTTTGCGCGCTTCATCCAGCGCCTGCCACAGTTCGGCATTCTTGACCGGCTTCTTGGCAGCAGTCTTCCAGCCATTGCGCTTCCAGCCTTCGATCCAGCCGGAAATGCCGTCGCGCACATAGACCGAGTCCGTGTAGAGATCGACTTCGCATGGCTCCTTGAGCGCGGAGAGCGCGGAGATTGCAGCCATCAGCTCCATGCGGTTGTTGGTGGTATCGGCTTCGCCGCCCTTCAGTTCCTTGACATTGCCGTTCCAGCGCAGGATTGCGCCCCAGCCGCCGGGGCCGGGATTGCCCGAACATGCGCCATCCGTAAAAGCCTCGATCCGCTTCACGCAGCCGCTCCCTGCTGCTCAAGGCCATATTCGGCGGCGGTTTCGATCTGGCGATGAAAGCGCATCTTGCGCACATATTCCATCGGGTCCTTCTTGACCACGAAACTGCCGTCGGGAACATTCAGCCAGTCATAAAGCCGGGTCAGCATGAAGCGGAGGGCGGCCCCGCGCGCCAGAACCGGCAAGGCATCTGCTTCCGCCGCAGAAAGCGGACGAACCGAGGTATAGCCACGCAGAAGTGCCGCCCCCTTGGTGCGATTATAGGAAAAATCCTTCTCAAAGCACCATGCGTTCAGGCAAACGGCGACATCGTAGGCCAGAATATCCGTGCATGCGAAATAGAAGTCGATGAAGCCCGAAAGCCTGTCGCCCAGAAAGAAAACATTGTCCGGGAAAAGATCGGCATGGATCACGCCCTGCGGCAGATCGGCAGGCCAGTTCTTTTCCAGGAAATCCAGATCGGCTTCGGCCTCGCGGACAAGGCCCGGTTCCACCTTATCCGCACGTTCACGCGAGAGGTCCCACAATGGACGCCAATCGGCTAGCGTCAGGCCATTGCGGCGGCGCAGCGAAAAATCGGCGCCTGCCAGATGCATCTGGGCCAGCCCCTCGCCAACCGCTTCGCAATGCTCCACCGTCGGGCGGCGCATCCACATGCCCTCAAGGAAGGTGACAATTGCGGCGGGCCGCCCGGCAAGCTCACCGATCATCGTGCCGTCAAGGCGGATCACCGGCTGCGGGCATTCCAGACCGCGGCGCGCCAGATGCTGCATCAGCCCAAGAAAGAACGGCAAATCTTCACGGTTGGTGCGCTTTTCATAGAGCGTCAGGATGAACGAGCCCGTCGTGGTGTGCAGAAGATAGTTGGAGTTCTCCACCCCTTCCGCAATGCCCTTGTAAGACGTCAGCGTGCCGATGTCATATTGCTGCAGGAAAGCGCCAAGCTCGATTTCATTGATATCCGTATAGACGGCCATGCCGCTTATGTCCCTTATATGTCCTTGGGCATCAGTTTCGGAATGCCGACAAGCCGGTGTTCTCCGTTGACGAATGCCATATCCTGCGCCGTCAGTTCCACATCGCGAATTTCGCGGTTCACAAGGAAATTTTCGGTTTCCACGGTGGTTTCCGCCAGTTCGATCGTCACATCGAAACGTGCCTTGAAGGCATCAATGATTTCATCGACGATGATTTCAGGTGCCGAGGCCCCGGCCGACAAGCCCACCACCGCCACGTCGCCAATCCGGTCCCATTCGATATCGGCAGCGCGTTGGACCAGCATCGACATGCGCGCGCCCGCCTTCTCCGCAACTTCAACCAGGCGCTTGGAATTGGAGGAATTCGGCGCACCGACGATCAGGAACAGATCGCATCCGGGAGCGGCGGATCGCACCGCATCCTGCCGGTTGGTCGTGGCATAGCAGATCGATTCTGCCGCCGGGGCTGACAGGTTCGGAAAACGCGCCTGCAATTCCTCGATGATGCCCGCCGTGTCATCCACCGAAAGCGTCGTCTGCGTCACGAAGCCCAGATTGTTCTCGTCATCGAAATGGCAATTGCGCGCATCTTCCACGGTTTCGATCAGCGTCACCGCGCCATCCGGCAGTTGGCCCATGGTGCCGATCACTTCCGGATGGCCGGAATGGCCGATCAGGATGACATGGCGACCGAGGCGCTGATGGCGCATGGCCTGCTTGTGCACCTTGGAAACCAGAGGACACGTGGCATCGAGATAAAAGAGGTTCTTGGCTTGCGCATCGGCCGGCACCGACTTCGGCACGCCATGGGCGGAAAACACGACCGGCTGGTTGCGGTGCTCCGCCGGGATTTCATTCAGTTCCTCGACAAAGATCGCGCCGCGCGACTGCAAGCCCTCGACCACATAACGGTTGTGAACGATCTCATGGCGCACATAAACCGGCGCACCGTATTTCTTCAGCGCCAGAACGACGATCTGGATCGCCCGGTCCACCCCGGCGCAAAAACCGCGGGGGCCGCAAAGGCGAATTTCCAGAGGGGGGCGCTGATCGGTCATGAAGCGTGCTCGCAAGGTTCGGCGTGGCTTGAAATTCAATCTTGAAACTATGTCCCGGAGTTGGGCCGCAACGCGGTCATTGTCAACCCCTTCCCCCCTTATCCTCGCTGTCTTGGCCTGAAAATCGGTCTCCACCTTTCTCAAGGCGGCGATAGCGCCACAACCATGTTCCGACAACCCCGATCAGGGCCAGAGCGAGGCCGTACCATGTTACCGCATACTGCAGATGGTTGTTGGGAAAATCGATAATCGTCACGCCGCCAATGGGTAGACCACCCGGATTGGGCTTGTTGTCGGCATCGATGAAGAACGGCACGACCGCATCCAGATTTGGCAAACCGGCGCTTGTCCCCATCGCGACCCAGTCTTTCCAGTAGAAAATATTCTTGGGCGCATCATTGTCGGGCAGGAAGAAACCCGGCTTCGCCGACAATGGATCGCGTGCCAGACCGGTCACACTGACCGGGCCATCAACCTGCCCTTCCATCCGCGTTGCCGGATCTTTTTTCTCGTATGGAACAAAGCCGCGATTGACCAGAATGAAGCGTCCGTCTTCCAGCATCAGCGGCGTATAGACATTGTAACCGGCAGCCCCGTCATGCGTGGCCAGAAAATGCCGCTCACCCTGATGCATGAAGGTGCCCGAAACCGTCACCGGACGATATTCGACGGTGCCTTCCTGCTTGTAGAGCTTTTCCATTTCCGACAGCGGCAATGGCGGTTCGTGAATGCGCTGTTCGGTCGATGCGATCAGCGCTTCCTTCCATTGCAGGCGTTCCATCTGCCACGTGCCGAGCGCCAGCAGAATGACCAGCGCAATGGAGGACGCGATGACGACGCCCCATGGAAAACGCGATGTATGTTTCAGCGTCATTTGTTGCTGTCCAGACGCCCCTGCTCGGCCTTGTGGCGATATTGCATATTGATGAGAATGCCCTTGGCCCATCGCATGGCCACAAGGCTGAGGATGATCGCAAGCGGCACCCACAGGATGAAGTGCACCCAGAGCGGCGGCCCGACATTCACTTCCATCCAGAGCGCGAGGCCGACGACGATGAAACCGATGATCAGGATGACGAAAGCCGCCGGGCCGTCACCGGAATCCGCAAAGGAATAATCCAGCCCGCAAGCCTTGCAGCGCGGGGCGACTTTCAGAAAACCGTCGAACAGCTTCCCCTCGCCGCAACACGGGCAATGTCCGGCGATGCCGCTCTTTATGGGATCGACCGGAGGATAAATGTTCTGATCCGGCATCGCGTTTCCCTTTTCAACATCGGTTCACAAACAAAAGGCGGCCATGTTGCCAGGGCCGCCTCGAAACTTGTCGCCACCGGCGATCAACCGCCATGCATCGGCGCGCCCCAGCCGCCCCATACATAAATGGCGAAGAACAGGAACAGCCAGACCACGTCAACGAAGTGCCAGTACCAGGCAGCGGCTTCGAAACCGAAATGCTGCGTCGGCGTGAAGTCGCCGCCAATCGCCCGGAAGAGGCACACCAGAAGGAAGATCGTACCGATGATAACGTGGAAACCGTGGAAGCCGGTCGCCATGAAGAACGTTGCACCGTAGATCGAATCCTTGAACGCGAATGGTGCGTGGATATATTCGTAGGCCTGCACGAAGGAGAACAGGACACCGAGAGCGACAGTGATCGCCAGGCCGGTAATCATGCCCTTGCGGTCATTGTGCAGCAGGGCATGGTGCGCCCAGGTCAGTGTCGTGCCCGACAGAAGCAGGATCACGGTATTGTAGAGCGGCAGGTGCAGCGGATCGAGAACCTCGATGCCCTTCGGAGGCCAGACGCCACCCGTAAATTCGGCGCGCGCCACCTGATGCACTTCATTCGGAAAGAGGCTGGCATCGAAGAACGCCCAGAACCAGGCCACGAAGAACATGACTTCCGAGGCGATGAACATAATCATGCCATAGCGCAGATGCAGCGACACGACACGGGTATGGTGCCCCTCATGCCCTTCCTTGATCGTATCGGACCACCAGCCATACATGCAGTAGAGCACGATGGCGAGGCCGATGAAGAAAATCCATGGCGTCACCACATTGAGGCCGAAGAACGGCAGCTCGCCTGCATTGATGTAACGCATCCAGGCAATACCGCCGACGGCAAGCACGAATGCACCCACGGAGCTCAGGAACGGCCAAGGGCTGGGCGCGATGATATGATAGTCGTGATTTTTCTGATGAACGTCGGCCATGTCTCTCCCCGTAAATCCCCTTAGGGGCTCCTCTCTCGTACCTTCCTGCTTAACCCCCAACCGGGCTGCCAAGCAAGTCTGTCTGTAACAAGCGGTATCTCAATCAGAATAAAACCGCTTCAGTCTTTTGTCTTTGCGGCATTATGCGCCGCTCGGTCTCAGCTTCCGTTGTTTGACGTCTCAACCTTGGCATTCGCCACCGGCTTCGGCTTCTCGATCGGAAAGAATGTATAGGACAGCGTGATCGTCTTGACGTCCTTCAGGTCAGGATCGTTGACGATCTCCGGATCGACAAAGAACACGACCGGCATTTCCATGTCTTCGCCCGGCTGCAAGGTCGTATCCGTGAAGCAGAAGCATTCGACCTTGTTGAAATAGGCCCCTGCCCGACCCGGCGCGACGTTGAAGCTTGCGCGGCCATAGGTCGGCTCATCGAAGAGATTGCGCGCCTCGTATTTGATCATCGTCGTTTCGCCGATGCGGACCGTCACCTCACGCTGCACAGGCTTGAAATCCCATGGCAGGCCATTGGCCATGTTCGCGTCGAAACGCACCTTGATGGTCTTGTCCAGAATGGTATCGGAATATTGCTCGACACGTTGTGTCGTGCCGCCATAGCCCGTCACCTGGCAGAAAATGCGGTAAAGCGGAACGGAGGCATAGGCTGCACCGATCATGCAGACAAAGAAAGACAGGCAAGCAAAAGCAATCGTTGCATTGGAACGCTGCTGCTTTTTCAGCTTTTGATCCTTCTCCCGCAGATCCGCCATTTTCTCCTCCCAGATGATTTTTAAAGCGGCCGCACCAGAATATTCGCGCCCAGTTTCGCAATCGTGCCGACGTAAACAAGGAGCACAAACAGCGCCAGCGCGATTGCCAGTCCCCACGAGCGATTGCGCTGGGCTCGCTTCTGCTGCTCCGTCGGAACAATCAATTCCAGCTTGCTGTCCACCGGCTTTTGTGCGGTTTTATCCATCAGAACACTCCAAAGGCGGCCAGCGCCTTCATGACCAGCGCTTCCACAAGCAGCACCGCAAACAATCCCGACAGGTAAAGCAGCGAGAAACGGAACAGCTTGCGGGCAGCGGCCAGCATTGCAGATTGCGAACCGGCAGCCCACAGGCGCCACGCATAATAAACGAAAGCCAGGCCAAGCAGCGTCGAGATCGCGCCATAGACAGGGCCTGCGAAGCCCAGCACCCACGGCAGAACGCCGACCGGCGCCATAAGGATCGCATAGAACAGCGCCTGACGCCGGGTCGAAAGCTCACCCTTCACGTTCGGCATCATGGGGATGCGCGCTGCTTCATAATCATTGGCTGAAAAGAGCGACAATGCCCAGAAATGCGGCGGCGTCCACAGGAAGATAATCATGAACAGGACAACACTGTCCCAGGTGATCTCGCCGGTCGCGGCGGCCCAGCCGATCATCGGCGGAAATGCGCCCGCAGCACCGCCGATAACGATATTCTGCGGTGTCGAACGCTTCAGCCACATCGTATAGATGACGGCATAGAAGAAAATCGTGAAAGCGAGCAACGCAGCCGCCAGCCAGTTGACCATCAGCCCAAGCGTGATGACGGAAAAGGCGGAAAGTGTCAGGCCGAAAGCCAGCACCTGGCCGGGCGCGATGATGCCCGCCGGAATGGGCCGGTTGCGCGTGCGCTTCATCACCGCGTCGATATCGGCATCATACCACATGTTCAGCGCGCCGGACGCTCCGGCGCCGACGGCGATGCACAAGATGCTGATGGCGGCAAGGACAGGGTTCATATGTCCCGGTGCGACCACCAGCCCGACCAGCCCGGTGAAGACCACGAGGGACATCACGCGGGGCTTCAAAAGAACAAGGTAATCGCGCGCAGTCGCCTCGGAGAGAGCGAGCGAATCGTCGGTACCTGCGTTTTTTTCCACCAGAGACATTTTAACTTCAAAAACCTCAAGTTCACCGGTCCGGACACCGCGCCCCCTACAGCGCGGATCGGCACCAATCACAACAATGTCCTCCCGGAAACCATTCTGTTTCCACCGGAAATGCCGTGCCTGATGGCCGACTTTTCGTCTACCGGCGACGGGCGGAACAGAATGCCGCCCGCCAATAGCACATTTTACAAGGCCGGGCGAAGTCTTTTCCGGACTCCGCCCGACGCACAATTACTTGATGCGCGGCAACTGTTCCCACTGGTGGAACGGCGGCGGCGACGAAAGCTGCCATTCCAGCGTGGTTGCACCTTCACCCCACGGATTTGCACCGGCTTCACGCTTCTTCGCGAATGCCTCGAAGACATTGTAGAGGAAGATCAGGACGGCGAAGCCCGAAATATAGGAGCCGTAAGACGACACCATGTTCCAGCCCGCATAGGCATCAGGATAGTCGATGTAGCGGCGCGGCATGCCGGCCAGACCAAGGAAATGCTGCGGGAAGAAGACCAGGTTCACACCAACGAATGTGACCCAGAAGTGCAGCTTGGCCGTGAACTCATTGTACATGTAGCCGCTCATCTTCGGGAACCAGTAGTACCAGCCCGCGAAGATCGCAAACACTGCACCAAGCGATAGCACGTAATGGAAGTGCGCCACGACGTAATAGGTGTCATGCAGTGCGCGGTCGAGACCGGCATTGGCGAGCTGAACGCCCGTTACACCGCCAACGGTGAACAGGAAGATGAAGCCGATCGCCCACAGCATCGGCGCCCGGAAGGTGATCGAGCCGCCCCACATCGTCGCGATCCATGAGAAGATCTTGATCCCTGTCGGAACCGCGATCACCATCGTGGCGAACACGAAGTAACGCTGCGTATCGAGCGACAGGCCGACCGTATACATGTGGTGGGCCCAGACGACGAAGCCGACGACACCGATCGCGACCATGGCGTAAGCCATGCCGAGATAACCGAAGATCGGCTTGCGCGAGAAGGTCGATACGATGTGGCTTACGATGCCGAAGCCCGGCAGGATGAGGATGTACACTTCCGGGTGCCCGAAGAACCAGAACAGGTGCTGGTACAGAATCGGATCACCGCCGCCATCGGGCGCGAAGAAAGTCGTTCCGAAGTTGCGATCGGTCAGCAGCATGGTGATGCCACCAGCCAGAACCGGCAGCGAAAGCAGAAGCAGGAACGCCGTCACCAGCACGGCCCATGCAAAGAGCGGCATCTTGTGCAGCGTCATGCCCGGTGCGCGCATGTTGAGGATCGTGGTGATGAAATTGATCGCACCGAGGATCGACGAGGCACCGGAAATGTGGATGGCGAGGATGGCGAAGTCCACAGCCGGTCCGGGCTGGCCCGAGGTCGAAAGAGGCGGATAGAGCGTCCAGCCGCCGCCCGGACCCCAGCCGCCGGGCGCGGATGGCATGAACAGCGAGATCAGCAGCAGAAGCAGCGCTGGCGGCAGAAGCCAGAACGAAATGTTGTTCATGCGCGGGAAGGCCATGTCCGGCGCGCCGATCATCAGCGGCACCATCCAGTTGGCGAAACCGCCGATCAGCGCCGGCATGACCATGAAGAAGATCATGACCAGAGCATGCGCCGAAGTGAACACATTGAACATCTGCTTACCGGCATCGAGCGCGGCGTCGCCCTCAACACCGTAGACCATGGATGCAAGGCCATGGAAAATCTGGATGCCCGGCTCCTGGAGTTCGGCGCGCATCGCGATGGACAAGGCGCCGCCGATGATCCCGGAGATGATTGCAAAAATCAGGTACAGTGTACCGATGTCTTTATGATTGGTCGAGTATACCCAACGAACCCAGCCATGCGGCTTGTGATCGCCATCTTTATCATGGGCATTTTGGGCACCATGTTCGTGAGCTGCTGTGCCAGCCATGGAATTCGCTCCCGTTTTTCAACAGTCTTGGCGTTCGGGATCTAAAGACCCGCCGCAGCCACCTTATCGTTTGCGCCACCTTCAACAGCGGCCTGAAGCGCCTTGTTCGCACCGTTCAGATCCGATCCCGCAGCGGCGATCCAGGTCTGATACTGATCTTTTGAGACAACGCGCACGGCAATCGGCATGAAGCCATGATCCTTGCCGCAAAGCTCGGAGCACTGACCGTAATACAGGCCTTCCTTGTCCGCCTTGAACCAGGCTTCGTTGATGCGGCCCGGAACAGCGTCCATCTTCACGCCGAACGCCGGGATGGTCCAGGAATGGATCACGTCGGCGGCGGTGACGAGAAGGCGAACCGTTTCGCCAACCGGAACCACGACTTCATTGTCGACAGCCAGAAGACGCGGATAACGCGCACGATCCTCTTTCCCGGCGGCGGCGCGATCGGCATCCTTCAACAGAAGGGAATCGAAGCTGACCGGATTATCGACCTGATATTCGTAACCCCAGTACCACTGATATCCCGTCGCCTTGACCGTCAGCGTCGGATCTTCAGGCGAATATTGCGCCGTCAGAAGCTGGAAGGACGGAACCGCGAGGAACAGCAGAATGATGACCGGCCCAACGGTCCAGATCACCTCGATAGCGGTATTGTGGCTGGTTTTGGATGGCTCCGGATTTGCGCTGGCGCGAAAGCGCAGCACGACCCAGACCAGCAAAAACAGAACCAGCAAGGTAATGGGAATGATAAACCAGAGCGTATAACGCTCAAACCAATGAATCTGTTCGGCAATCCCAGTCGCTGCGTCCTGAAATCTCCATTCCCAGGGACGCGGCTGGTCCGCGAAAGCGGCACCAGTCGTCCACAGCACTGCAAGAGCGCCGCCGAAGGCGCCCCTCGTTGTGGCAACAATCTTATCCACCAGAACTCTCTCCCTTTTCGCCCTTTCGAGCTGGACGCCGGACGCTAAAGACGGCCGCATCCCCCGTCGGCGTTCAAACCACACCTTAGCGCACACCGCAAGGAAGGCGAATATGTTCCTGTGCGGCATTTTTGCGCGCAGCCCCCATGCGGAAAAGCCAATGTTCAAGCTTATTCAATGTACAGGAAGGGGCACAGGAAGGGTTCGCCTCCACCGCGAAAACTTGGGAAAACCGCAGGAAACCCATAATGAAGCCATGATTTGACAAGACGTTTCTTTTAACGTGCCGCGTGACAATCGATGCAACAGACGGTATCACCGTTGCGATGATGGCCAAGACCGTTAAACGCCAGTCACGGCGCTTTTCATGGCCAATGCAGCGCGTTAACGTCCCGGTGATTCGATCTGGAGATTTCATGACTTTTCGCATGCCTGCCCGCCGCACGATCAGCCAGCGCCTCGCAATCCTTGCAACAGGCGCCAGCATGGCACTCGCCGTTGCAACGCTTCCGTCCGTTGCCCAGGACAAACCGGCGCAATTACAAACCCTGCAGGAGGCTCCCGCAGCCCAGTCGCAGGCGGCCCCGACCAGCCCGCAGCAGAGCGGCAAGCTCAAGTCGCAGCATGGCGCCTGGTCCGTCCTTTGCGACACACCTGCCGGCGCCAAGACGGAACAGTGCGCGCTGATCCAGAACGTGGTGGCCGCGAAACGCCCGGAACTCGGCCTTTCGGTCGTCGTCCTCAAGACCGCGGACAACAAGGCGCGCATTCTGCGCGTTCTGGCCCCGCTTGGCGTTCTGTTGCCCAACGGCCTGGGCCTCAATGTCGATGGCAAGGATATCGGCCGCGCCTATTTCGTGCGCTGCTTCGAAGACGGCTGCTATGCAGAAGTGATCCTTGAAGACGATCTTTTGAAGACGTTGCGCAGCGGCAAGGCGGCAACCTTCATCGTCTTCCAGACGCCGGAAGAAGGCGTCGGCATTCCGGTGGATCTGAAAGGGTTTGGCGAAGGCTTCGACGCCCTCCCCTAAGAACTGTCGATATTCCGGCACCGGAATATCGATAGTTCTTCATCGCGTGGTTGTCCTCAACCGATTTAAGGCTTACATCCTGCAACAGACACATGCTGCAGGATTTGTTTTCATGAAAAGCCTGATCGACAGTTTCGACGCCTCCCGCGACGATATCGAGCGCCTTGTCGCCCAAAGCCTGAAGGGCGGCGACGATGGCGAACTCTTCGTGGAGTATCGCGAAGCCGAAGCCCTCGTTTTCGATAATGGCCGCCTCAAGACCGGCTCTTTCAACCAGGATCAAGGCTTTGGCCTACGCTCGGTTGCGGGTGAAGCCATCGGCTATGCCCATGCCGGCGATCTTTCGCTTGCCGCGCTGAAACGCGCCTCGGACGCGGTTTCCGCCACACTGAAAGGCTATGGCGGCACCTATTCCCCTGCTCCGGCGGGCACCAACCGCCACCTCTATACGGATGAAAACCCGATCGGCGCACCGGGCTTCGACGCCAAGGTGCAGCTTCTGCAACAGATCGACGCCTATCTGCGCGCCAAAGACCCAAAAGTCCGTCAGGTTTCCGTTTCGCTTGCTGGTTCATGGCAACAGGTGGAAATCCTGCGCGCCGACGGTCATTTCGTCCGTGATATACGGCCCATGGTGCGATTGAGCGTTTCCGTGGTGGCAGGCAGCGGCGACCGTCAGGAGTCGGGTTCCCATACTGTGGGCGGACGCAAGGGCTTTGGCGAATTCATCAGCACGACAAGCTGGCAGCATGCCGCCGACGAAGCATTGCGTCAGGCGCTCGTCAATCTGGAAGCCATCCCGGCCCCGGCAGGCACATTCGATATCGTTCTGGCCAATGGCTGGCCGGGCGTGATGCTGCATGAAGCGGTCGGGCATGGGCTGGAAGGCGATTTCAACCGCAAAAAGACATCTGCTTTCGCTGGCCTGCTCGGACAGCAGGTCGCCGCCAAGGGCGTAACCGTGGTGGACGACGGCACGATTGCCGAGCGCCGTGGCTCACTGACCATCGATGATGAAGGCACGCCCACCAACCGCACCGTGCTGATCGAGGATGGCAAGCTCGTCAATTACATGCAGGACAGGCAGAATGCGCGGCTGATGGGCATGGAAGCGACCGGCAATGGACGCCGCGAATCCTATGCGCATGCGCCGATGCCGCGCATGACCAACACCTATATGCTGTCCGGCGACAAGACGCCGGAAGAAATCATCGCCTCGATGAAGAAGGGAATCTATGCGGTTTCCTTCGGCGGCGGTCAGGTGGATATCACATCGGGCAAGTTCGTGTTCGGCTGCACCGAGGCCTATATGATCGAGGACGGCAAGGTGGGAGCGCCCATCAAGGGTGCGATGCTGATCGGCAACGGACCGGATGCGATGAAGCGTATATCCATGATCGGCAACGATATGAAGCTCGATACCGGCAGCGGCAATTGCGGCAAGGGCGGGCAATGGGTGCCGGTCGGCGTCGGCCAGCCGCATCTGCGCATGGACCAGGTAACAGTGGGCGGCACCGCGCTCTAAACCCTATTCAGGAGCAAAAACATTGATGGAATTTCGCCGGACTCCACGCCAAACAGTCAATGCAACAATTAATCTCCTTCTATGTGGCAGTGTTGCAGTATCGTTTCTTTATGATGGCTACACAGAGCAGTCCAAACTTCAGACAGCAATCGGCTGTCTTTTCGCTATATGGAGTTCATTTATCGCAATATCTCTACTGCGTAGGCGTATTATTTTGAAATTGGACGATACAGGGCTAAACATCTCTAAATATGTTCGTTCACCGGTTCATATAAAATGGAGCGAAATAGAACGTGCCATTTTTCGTGATGACCGCCGTCCGGTCATGTTTGCATGGCGGTCGTCCGATGATACAAAACTGCGCTATACAGGCTTATCTGCACGGTCTTTAGGACCCGAAAATTTAAAAACCTTGCAAGACATTGTTTTTACAAAACGACCCGATCTCTTGATCGAAAATAGTCAAACTACGCACAGTCAATAAGCCAGCCACTATGGGGAGAAACTGGCAATCTGGAGCATGATTCCCAAAAGCGGGAACCGGTTTTGGGAATCATGCTCAAACAAAGGAATAGAGGGGCATGGCGCTCCTTCTTAAACACCTGCCGCTCTAATACCGTTTTTCTCAGCAAATACTTATTAAGTTTCATATTCGTCAGATTTGCGGATTTTCTTCCAGCAAACCGGTTACGAAATCGAAAAGTCCGGGGCGACGGTCGCGGCGAAGACGCTCGGCTTCAATGATCGACTTGATAGCCGCAAAGGAGCGGTCGAGATCTTCATTGATGACGATATAATCGTATTTCACCCATTTCTGGATTTCAAAACGGGCATTCTGCAAGCGCGTCTCGATGACTTCCGCCGTATCCTCCGCGCGGCGGTTCAGGCGCTGCTGCAATTCGCGCATGGTGGGCGGCAGGATAAAGATCGACACCACATCGGCCGGCATCTTCGCTTGCAGCTGGTCCGCGCCCTGCCAGTCAATGTCGAACAGCATGTCCTGACCGTCCGCCAGCGCAATCTCTGCGGTTTCGCGCAGCGTGCCGTAGAAATTGCCGTGCACTTCCGCCCATTCGATCAGCTCGTCATTGTCGCGCAGGCGCTCGAATTCACGTGTCGTGATGAAATGATAATGCACCCCCTCGATCTCGCTCGGGCGGCGCTGACGCGTCGTCACGCTGACCGACAGCGAGAGGTTCATCTTCTTGTCTTCCAGCAAAAGCCGGGCAATCGTGGACTTTCCGGCCCCGGATGGCGACGAGATCACCACCATCAAGCCCCTGCGTGCGACGCCATTTTCAACCGAAGAGATGGCCATGATAACTGTTACTCCAGATTTTGTACTTGTTCGCGAAACTGATCCACGACAGCCTTCAGTTCCAGACCGATGGCTGTGATCGACGCTGCATTCGATTTAGAACACAGTGTATTAGCCTCACGATTAAATTCCTGTGAAAGAAAATCGAGCTTGCGCCCGACGGGGCCGCCCTCTGCCAAAAGCTTGCGCGCGGAGGCCACATGGGTATCCAGCCGGTCGAGCTCCTCCTGAATGTCGGCCTTGGTCGCAAGAAAGGCCGCTTCCTGATAGAGCTGGGCCTCGTCGAGTTCGCGGGCTGTATCCATCAGCAGGGCCACCTGTCCGGCAAGGCGCGCCTTGATGGCGTCCGTACCGCGCGACGGATCGCGGCGGGCGCGACCGGTCAAGCTTTCTATGCTGTCGACATGGGCCGATAAAATGCTGAAAAGGGCCCTGCCCTCCTGCCGGCGCGCGTCGGCAATCGCCTTGAGCGCTCCCTCGAAACCGGAAACGATGGCAGCTTCCAGCCGCACGCGGTCATCTTCGTCATCAGCCATCTGCGCCTGGTCGATGATACCACGCAGTGAAAGGATGCCGTCCACGCTGGCAGGCGCCAGCCCATGTTTCGCCTGCAAATCGGCGCCAAGCTTCAAGACCTCGGCGAGCATCGCCTGGTTGATGCTGAAACCGGCCTGCGCTTCACTGCGTTCCACGCTGAGACTTGCTTGAAAATTTCCCCGTGAGAAATGACGCGCCAGCATCGAGCGGACCGGATGTTCAGCCGCTTCAAGCCCTTGTGGCAGACGCAAACGGAGATCGAGCCCCTTGCCATTGACGGAGCGCACTTCCCAGACGATGCGCGCCTCACCGCCTTCCATGGCATGCTGCACGGCATGGCGTGCAAATCCGGTCATACTTTGGAGCGCCATGCATTCCATCCCCTCAACTCACGCCCGCCAATGCGGACCCACTCCAGAACATTTCTGCTTCGATTGAACCATGCGAAATGCCCTGCTGTTTGTTTTGACGCATCACCCCCCGCAAAACCGCTTCGCACTTTTGCTGGAAATGCTTTGTTCTACCGCATTATCCTGCGCAAAACCGCTTCGCACTTTTGCTGGAAATGCTTTGTTTCGTCGCATTATCCTACGCAAAACCGCTTCGCACTTTTGCTGGAAATGCTCTAAAAACCAATCCGAAGCCAGCGTTTGCACCGGCTTCGGTCACTGATTGCTACATTCGCCCAAGGTCATAGCCGAGCGTTATTGGCCCGCACTCTGCCCTGAGCCCTGACTTGCATCGTTGCCGGTATTGTTCTGTTGTTCGATATTCTTCTGCTGCTCGACAGAACGCCATTTGCGGACATTGGCATTGTGTTCCTGCAACGTCTTCGAAAACACATGACCGCCCGTGCCATCGGCAACGAAGTAGAGATCTTCCGTATCCAGCGGATTGGCGACGGCTTCCAGCGCGGCCTTGCCCGGATTGGCAATCGGCGTCGGCGGCAGACCGTTGATGACATAGGTGTTATACGGGGTCTGCTTTTCGATATCCGACTTGAAGATGGGGCGATCCGACGGTTTGCCAGCCCCGCCGAACAGGCCATAGATAATGGTCGGATCGGACTGGATGCGCA
The DNA here is from genome assembly GCF_046630315.1 of Brucella anthropi. Taxonomy (GTDB): domain Bacteria; phylum Pseudomonadota; class Alphaproteobacteria; order Rhizobiales; family Rhizobiaceae; genus Brucella; species Brucella anthropi_A. Next base: position 57,564 of record NZ_LQBD01000015.1, read on the forward strand.
TCCCCTTCTTCAGGCGGTTGATGAAGACCGAAGCCACATGCGGACGTTCGGAGGCGATACCGGTTTCCTTTTCCACGATGGAAGCCAGTGTCACAAATTCGTTCTTGTCCTTGATCGGCAGGTCGGGATTACGCTTTGCCCAGGCGTCATCCACGAGCTTCTTCTGCGATGCAACCATGCGATCGATGATTTCCGAACGCGTCGTGCCGCGCGTGAAGTTCAGCGTATCCGTGAAGAGCGATCCTTCCGGCGGCATTTCCTTCGGCATATCACCAACCAGAATCGGGTCAGCCGAAATGCGGTCGAAAATCTGCTTCACCGTCAGGCCTTCCGGAATGGTCAACGGATACATGATGGACTTGCCGCTGATGAGAATATTCATCACGTCGCGCATGGAGGCACCGGCAGGGATGGCATATTCACCCGCCTTCAGATCGTTTTCATGCCCCAATGTGCGCATGCCATAGCGGAAGATGCGCGCATCGCTGACGATCTCACGATTTTCCAGACTGTTGGAAACCTCGGCGATACCTGCGCCGCGCTTGACGAGAAACGTCGTTTCAGCGGTGAGCGGCCCCTGCCCGTCAAACTGCATCTTGCCGAAATAGAACAAGGCAGACGCGCCAAGCAGAACCAACACCACAAGCGACAGCATGAAGTTCATGAAAACGACGATCTGGCTGCGCGCGTGGCGCGAGCGCCTGCGCGGCGGCGGTGTTCCCGGCTCGGGCCGCAGGGCTTCAGACGCGGATTTCGGGACGAACGGCTTGGATGTCGCGTTCGTTTCCTGCGTCGCGCCCTTGGGCTGCTCGTCAGCAGGGGGTGTTCCGGATGGCGCCTCTGAATTCACTCAATCACCTCGGTCCAGAGCATTTCGAACCGTTATCACACGATTGGAAAGGCTCCATCTATCTATTCGGCGAGCCTCCGGACACATCATGCCGGATACCCGCCCGGAACGGCTTTTGCACTTGGTTTTCGTCAGAGCGGATAAAACTCTTCGGAGTCGTGTCCACACTAACCGCTGTTGATGATTTTAAACATCGCATCAGGTTATATTTTGGCAAAAACGCGGAGAAATCCCCGCGTTTTTAAGTTCAGTATCGGATTTTCAACAATGCCGATCAGGGCCGATCAGGAATATCGGCGCAGAACCAGCGAAGCATTGGTTCCGCCAAATCCAAAGGAGTTCGACAGGGCGACATCGATCTTGCGTTCACGCGCCTTGTGCGGGACCAGATCGATCTTCGTCGAAACAGCCGGATTATCGAGATTAAGCGTTGCCGGTGCGATATTGTCGCGAATGGCAAGGGTCGAGAAAATGGCTTCGGCGGCACCGGCAGCGCCAAGCAGATGGCCGATAGCCGACTTGGTCGAGGACATCGAAATCTTCGGCGCCGCATCGCCGACCACGCGCTCGACAGCGCCCAGCTCGATCGTGTCGGCCATGGTCGACGTGCCGTGGGCGTTGATGTAATCGATCTGGTCCGGCGTGATTTCGGCGCGCTTGAGGGCCGCGACCATGCAGCGCTCGGCGCCCTCGCCGCTCTCGGTCGGCGCCGTGATGTGATAGGCATCGCCCGAAAGTCCGTAACCGATCACTTCGGCATAGATTTTCGCGCCGCGCGCCAATGCGTGTTCCAGTTCTTCCAGAACCACGACGCCAGCGCCTTCGCCCATCACGAAGCCGTCGCGGTCTTCGTCATAAGGACGGGAAGCGGCAGTCGGGTCATCGTTGCGCTTGGTGGACAGCGCCTTGCAGGCGGCAAAGCCTGCCAGCGAAATGCGGCTCACCGGCGATTCCGTGCCACCGGCAACCATCACATCCGCATCGCCGAAAGCGATGAGACGGGCAGCGTCGCCAATGGCGTGCGTGCCGGTTGCGCAGGCCGTGACGACCGAATGGTTCGGCCCGCGCAGCTTGTGCTTGATCGACACATGGCCGGACGCCAGATTGATGAGACGGCCCGGAATGAAGAAGGGCGAGATGCGGCGCGGGCCCTTGTCGCGCAACGTATAGCCAGCCTCGACAATGCCTTCGATGCCGCCAATGCCCGAACCGATCAGAACGCCGGTGCGCACCTGATCCTCATCGCTTTCCGGATGCCAGTCGGCATCGTCCAGCGCCTGGTCGGCAGCGCCGACGGCATAGACGATGAAAGGATCAACCTTGCGCTGTTCCTTGGCTTCCATATGAAGGTCGGCATTGAAGGTGCCATTGGTGCCATCGCCAACCGGCACGCGGCAGGCAATCTGGCAGGCCAGATCGTCAACTTCAAATTCCGTGATGCGGCGAGCACCGCTTTCACCGGCAATAAGACGCTTCCAGGTCTCTTCGACACCGCTGGCAAGCGGCGACACCAGACCAAGACCGGTGATGACGACACGCCTCATATTCACCCCTTAAAATTCTGTTATGTCACGAGCACCGCGCCCCGCAGGCTTTAACCGGCAGAACATATGTCCGGGCCTGACGGAAAGGAGTGGCGCTCCAATTGTTGAACCGGAGCCTGCCATATCGAGCGCGATCCAGGATCAGCGCCGCGGCAGATGAGCAAACAGGCCGCCTGGCGGCCTAGCTGCATGTTCGCCCCCAGCGCAGAAGCGAAAGAGGCGATAAAAGACAAGCAGGGCCAGGATTCAGCAGAACCCCGGCCCAATGCCCAAGTCCAGATTAGGCGGAAGCCTTGTCGATGAACTTCACAGCGTCGCCGACCGTGAGGATCGTTTCGGCAGCGTCGTCAGGAATTTCAACGCCGAATTCTTCTTCGAAAGCCATGACCAGCTCGACCGTGTCGAGGCTGTCTGCGCCGAGGTCATCGATGAAGCTTGCGCCTTCCGTGACCTTGTCGGCATCTACGCCCAGATGTTCAACAACGATTTTCTTGACGCGCTCTGCGGTATCGCTCATGTCGGAACCTCGACCTGTGTGTTTGTTGCTCTGCCTTGGTTAGCGGCATGCAGGATTGTAATCAAGTTATAAGATGTCTGCCAAGTTACGAGCGATGCCGCCCGGACAGTCATCCTGTGGATATTCCTTTCGGAACAGGATCGCGGCACGTCCACTCAGAATGCCGCAATTCTCGATGGGCGCATTACCATGCTTCTCGGGCAAGGCAAAGCGCCTTTTCCTTCTCCACCCCCCGTATTAAGGCATTTTATACCATAATTGGGAGAAGAAGGAGGGTCAGATCATCGCCATGCCGCCGTTGACGTGCAGGGTCTGGCCGGTCACATAAGCCGCCTCGTCACTTGCCAGATAGACAACCGCGGCCGCAATATCACCCCCGACGCCCATGCGCTTCATGGGGATATTACCCATGATCGCATCCTTCTGCTTGTCGTTCAGCTTGTCGGTCATGGCCGATTCGATGAAGCCCGGAGCGATGCAGTTCACCGTCACATTGCGGCTGGCGATTTCCTGCGCCAGCGACTTGGAAAAGCCGATGAGGCCAGCCTTCGAGGCGCAATAGTTCGCCTGACCCGGATTGCCGGTAACGCCGACGATGGACGTGATATTGATGATGCGGCCATTGCGGCGGCGCATCATGGGATGGGTCAACTCCCGCGTGAGGTTGAATACCGATGTCAGGTTGACGTTGAGAACTGCATCCCAGTCCTCATCGCTCATCCGCACGAAAAGGCCGTCGCGGGTAATGCCGGCATTGTTGACCAGAATGTCGACGCCGCCCATTTCCTCCTCGGCCTTCTGGCCGAGCGCCTTGACGGCTTCACGGTCGGAGAGGTTGGCCGGAAAGATGAAGGTGCGGTCGCCAAGTTCAGCCGCAAGCTCTTTCAGCTTTTCTTCACGCGTGCCATGCAGGCCGACAATTGCGCCCTGCGCGTGCAGCGCACGGGCAATCGCTTCGCCAAGACCGCCGGTTGCGCCAGTCACCAGAGCCTTGCGGCCAGTCAGATCAAACATGCGAAATCCCTTTTAGCTTCTCAATTTTATCGCATAATCTCATCCGAAAAGTCTGCAACTTTTCGGGATCAAGCCTTAAGCGCAGCAAGCGCTGCTTCGATTTCCTCAGCCGAACCGACGGCAGCGCCGGACACATCCTTGGAGATGCGGCGTGCAAGTCCCGTCAGAACCTTGCCCGAGCCTACTTCATAAAGCGTCGTGACGCCATTGGCGGCAAACCACTCGACGGTTTCGCGCCAGCGCACCTGACCCGTTACCTGTTCAACGAGAAGATCGGCAATCTCATTGGCGTCGGTCACGGGAGCCGCGCGCACATTGGCGATCAGCGGTACGACCGGATTGTGCTTTTCAACAGAAGCGAGCGCCTCGCGCATGGCTTCTGCGGCTGGCGCCATCAGGGTCGAATGGAAGGGCGCGGACACGGGCAGCATGATGGCGCGCTTCGCACCCTTTTCGGATGCAAGCGAAGCTGCCAGTTCAACGGCTGCCTTGGACCCGGAAATCACAAGCTGGCCGCCGCCATTGTCATTGGCGATCTGCACCGGATCGGAAGCCTTTGCTTCCATGCAGGCAGCCTCCACATCGCCATGTTCCAGACCGATGATCGCCGCCATCGCGCCCTCACCGACAGGGACAGCCTTCTGCATGGCATTGCCGCGAATGCGCAGGAGGCGCGCAGTGTCGGCAAGCGAGAAGGTGCCGGCGGCGCAAAGCGCGGAATATTCGCCCAGCGAATGGCCGGCAACATAGGAAACCTGGTCCTTCAGCGAGAAACCCCGCGCTTCCATGACCCGCAGCACGGCCATCGAAACAGCCATCAGCGCGGGCTGGGCATTTGCGGTGAGCGTGAGCACATCTTCTGGCCCTTCGAACATCGTGGCGGAAAGCTTTTCGCCCAGCGCCGCATCCACCTCGTCGAAAACAGCCCTTGCTTCGGCAAACTGCTCGGCCAGAGCCTTGCCCATGCCCACAGCCTGGCTGCCTTGTCCGGGAAAAGTAAACGCTACCGCCATGAATGCCTCGTCTTTGTTTATAGATGCAGCCGATCGTTCCGAGCTTTTCTCTGGATCGCGCGCCTTGTAACCAACTAATTATTTAGCGCGATGTGCCCCACGGGAAGGCGCAAAGTCAAGTATTTCCCGGTTTTTATGCGCTTACCAGCTTGCAAAGCCGGGGAAAAACACGTAATAGCCGCCCGTTCATTGCTCGGCACCAGCTGGGGGCTGAACGGAGGGCCGTATCCCTGACCGAATATTCGGTGAAGGATACGTGGAAGTCACAAGCACTTCTGCCTCCCGTGTCTCCGCTCTCGATCGTCTCTGGTTAAGCGTCCTTTCTTCACCGGGTTTCCGGCAAAAGAGAAGTCGCAGAGGCTTAGCCGTTGGTGTCAGGCATGTTGCAACAGAAGAAAGGCAAAGCCAATGGCTCTTTATGAACATGTGCTTCTTGCCCGCCAGGACATCTCGCAGCAGCAGGTCGACGCTCTCGTCGAACAGTTCAAGGGTGTTCTCGAAGCCAATGGCGGCAAGGTCGGCAAGGTTGAAAACTGGGGTCTTCGTCCCCTCACCTACCGTATCAAGAAGAATCGCAAGGCGTATTACACGCTCGTGAACATTGACGCTCCGGCCGCAGCCGTTGCCGAAATGGAACGCCAGATGCGCATCAACGAAGACGTTCTTCGCTTCCTCACCGTTCGCGTTGAAGAACACGAAGAAGGCCAGTCGGCCATGCTGACGCGCCGCGACGACCGTCGCGAACGCGATGGCGATGACCGTCCGCGCCGTCGTGAAGGCGGTTTCGACCGTGGTGATCGCGGCGATCGCGGTCCGCGTCGCCCGCGCGACAACGAAGCTGGTGAAGGAGCATAATCATGGTTGATATCAATCAGATCCCGACCCGTCGTCCTTTCCATCGCCGTCGCAAGACGTGCCCGTTCTCCGGCGCCAACGCTCCGAAGATCGACTACAAGGACATCAAGCTTCTGCAGCGTTACATTTCCGAACGCGGCAAGATCGTTCCTTCCCGTATCACGGCTGTCAGCCAGAAGAAACAGCGCGAACTCGCCAAGGCGATCAAGCGCGCACGTTTCCTCGGCCTGCTGCCTTACGTTGTGAAGTAAGACCTGTTTCGGGAGGCGGTTTGCCGCCTCCCGTTTCCTCCGTTGCGATGGGCGTGGCGGATGTATCAAAAACCCGAGTTGGGGCAGATGCCTCTAACTGCACGAACCGGCAAGACCGGGGCAGGACAGCGAAATTCATGAAATTCAACGGAACCATCATCGGCATCGGCATATTGGCGGGGCTTGCCTCGGCCCTGATGTCGTCCGGCGTCGTCGCACAGGGTGGCGCGATGGCGGCTATGGCCATGGTTCTCTATTTCCTGACACCGCTTCCCATCTTCGTTGTTGCCCTTGGCTGGGGTTCGAGCGCCGGTATCGTTGCCGCCGCCACAGCTACGGTTGCCGTCGGCATTGTCGCTGTCCCGCTGGCGGCACTCCTGATGGCATTGACCAGCTTCATTCCCGCGGCAACCGGCGCTTATCTGTCCGGGCTTGCGCGGCCTGCCGAAGAACTGGGGGGACCGAGGGACATTCTCGTCTGGTACCCGCTGCCGGACATCATGTTCCGGCTTGCCCTGATGGTGTCGATCAGCTTCATCGTCATCGGCGCTATACTGGGCTTCGGCCCCGATATGGCGCGCGAACTTGCCAACACGCTTATCGACCGGGTCGCCGAAGCCGATCCGCAGTTCACAGCCAGCGATGAGATTCGCGACAATGTAACCTCGCTGCTGATGATCGCGCTGCCCGCGATCCAGCCGGCGACCTGCCTTGCTATTCTCGTCGGCAATCTTTATCTGGCGCAGCGCCTGATCTCCATGTCGGGCCGCCTGCGCCGTCCGCGTGACGACTGGCCCGCAACGCTGCGCATGCCGCGCCCGGCCCTGCTGATCTTCGCGGTCGCTCTTGCGGTTGCATTCCTTCCCGGCGGCGCCGGATTGATCGCAACCGTTGTGGCCGGTGCGCTTAGTGCCGGTTTCATGATGTCAGGTCTTGCCATCATGCATTTTCGCACACGCGGCAAGGTGTGGCGCCCGGTGGCGCTGTGGCTTGCCTACTTTGCGATCATACTCTTCGCATTCCTGCTTTTCATCTTCATGGTTCTCGGACTTTTCGACACTTCGCGCGGTGCGCCAGTCTCGAAAATGCCGGGCGCTGACAGTCAGTAACCGAATCAGAAACCCGAAAGGAAACTCCAATGGAAGTCATTCTTCTGGAACGCATTGGCCGCCTCGGTCAGATGGGCGAAACCGTCAAGGTCAAGGACGGCTATGCCCGTAACTTCCTGCTGCCGCAGGGCAAGGCTCTTCGCGCCAACGAAGCCAACAAGAAGAAGTTCGAAGGCCAGCGCGCCCAGCTCGAAGCCCAGAACCTGGAACGCAAGAACGAAGCCCAGGCCGTTGCCGACAAGCTCAATGGCGAAAGCTTCATCGTCGTGCGTTCGGCTGGTGAAACCGGCCAGCTCTACGGTTCCGTCTCGACCCGCGACATCGCCGAAATCATCACGGCCAACGGCTTCACCCTGCACCGCAACCAGGTTGAACTGAACCATCCGATCAAGACGATCGGCCTGCACGAAGTCTCGATTTCGCTGCACCCGGAAGTCCAGGTTCAGGTTACCGTCAACATCGCCCGTTCGACCGAAGAAGCCGAACGTCAGGCAAAGGGTGAAGACCTGACCTCGATCGAAGCCATCTACGGCATCGAAGAACAGCCTCTGTCGGAAGAAGTTTTCGACGACGAAGACGAAGCTGAAGATCAGGCTTAATCAGCCGCCTATCATCCGTGGGAATGCCCGGCCCGATGGCTCGCATTCCCATCGTGGTAAACTTTATATGATCATGCCCGGCGGCCTTCGCCGGGCATTTTCTCTTTTCAGATCGGTAAAACTCCCTATTCTGTTTATTAGGCTGTAGTGACGAATGAACTTATGGTTTGGCGCGAGGGTATTTTGTTGCTGAACAGGAGAAACGACCGCCGTGGAGTTGATCTCCACAAGGGCGTTTCGACGCATTCAGAAGCAAAATACACCGCGTCCCTTCGGGATATGGCAAAAAAACTCCATCTTGGCGTCGCGAAACCTCGATGGAGATACACTCCACCTTCGGTTTCGCTCCTGAAGCTGAAGATTTTTTGCTCATACCAAACCACAAGTTAATTCGTCACTACAGCCTGGTATTGGATTGCAGAGGGTGCTGACGGAAACGTCTGCGTTGCTTGGGCTTTACTCCCGAGGCCGTTTGACCGGGAGACATTGCCTGAAAATCTGATGACAGTGCGGCCTTGATACTTATGCACCGCCGCCTGCCATGCAAACGCATGGGCGTGCACCTGCTTCGATCCTCAGGAGGAGATGGGGCCGATGTATGGAATGTTGCGTACTGTTCTTTCGCATATGATTAAAACCGGTGACCTGACAGTTACCGATTCAGTGGGGTCGCGATTTCAGTATGGCGACAAGACCGGCGCGCCGGTTCATGTTCATTTCAAGACCAGACATGCCGAGCGCGCCGTTGCGCTCGATCCCGAACTGAAGCTTGCTGAATGCTTCATGGACGGTGAGATCGATTTTCTGGAAGGCGATATCTACACGCTGCTTCAGGTGGTGTTCGAAAATACCGGGCCGACGGCGGCAACCGAGCCATGGATGAAAGCAGCCGGAAAACTGCGCGTGCTCTTCCGCCGTTTCCAGCAGATGAACACGATTTCGCGTTCTTCGAGCAATATCAAAAGTCACTACGATCTTTCGGGCGAGCTTTACGACCTGTTCCTCGACCCGGACAAGCAATATTCCTGTGCCTATTTCGATCCGCCAAACGCGACGCTTGCCGAGGCTCAGCTTGCCAAGAAACGCCATATCGCCGCAAAAATGCTGGTGAAGGAAGGCGACAAGGTGCTTGATATCGGTTGCGGCTGGGGCGGCATGGGGCTTTATCTCGCCCGCCATCTCAAGGCCAATGTGACCGGCGTGACCCTATCCGAGGAACAGCACGCGATCGCCAACCAGCGCGCGCGTGACGAGGGACTGGCCGACAGGGCAAAATTCGAACTGACCGACTATCGCAATATCAATGACAAATTCGACCGGCTGGTGTCGGTCGGTATGTTCGAACATGTCGGCGTCGGCCATTTTGCCGAATATTTCCAGCATGTGGCGCGCCTGATGAAGCCGGACGGCGTTTTCCTTCTGCACGCCATCGGCCGCGCCGATGGGCCGGGAGCGACCAATCCATTCATCCGCAAATACATCTTCCCCGGCGGTTATATTCCCGCACTTTCAGAGGTTCTGCCGCATATCGAAAAGGCCGGGCTCTACGTCACCGACGTGGAAATCCTGCGGCTTCATTATGCCGAAACGCTGAAGGCGTGGCGGGAGGCCTTCATGGCCAATCGCGACAAGGCCAAGGCGCTTTATGACGAACGCTTCTGCCGCATGTGGGAGTTTTATCTGGCAGCCTCCGAAAGCGCCTTCCGCTGGCAGAACATGATGGTTTTCCACATCCAGATTGCCCACAGGCAGGAAGCCGTTCCGCTGACCCGCAACTATATCGAAGCTGAGGAAAAGCGCCTGAAGCGCCTCGACAGCGCCCCGAAAGGCGCCAATAGCGAGGTTCGTCCCGCCAGGAAAAGCATGAACGCCTGACAGCAGCCCGCCGATCCGAAATCCCGGTCCGCGTCAACCGCGGACTGACAAAACCATGATCCGAACTGTGGATCGCTGTGAATCATGGTATAGGTTTCCTCTTCCAGCAGGAATCATCCGAAGCCGCGTTGCGTTTGGCATCGCTTGAGGGCTAGCTGGCTGTATCAGGGACAGGATCAAGAATCATGGCGGAAGCGGCGGTACGCAAACTCGACGATGCGCGGGACCAGAAAGACGCGCTCTATCGGGAAGCGCCCCATAATATTGAGGCGGAACAGGCGCTGCTGGGCGCGATCCTGATCAATAACGATGCCTTTTACCGGGTGTCGGACTTCCTCAAGCCCACCCATTTCTTCGAGCCGCTGCACCGTCGCATCTATGAGATCACGACCGATCTCATCCGCGTGGGCAAGATGGCCAACCCCGTCACGATGAAGACCTTCCTGCCGACGGAAGGCAAGGTGGGCGACCTTACGATCTTCCAATATGTGACCCGGCTTGCAACCGAAGCCGTCACAATCATCAATGCCGAGGACTATGGCCGCGCGATCTACGATCTGGCGACGCGCCGCGCGCTGATCGGCATTGGCGAGGACATGGTGAATGTTGCCTATGACGCGCCCGTCGACATGGCGCCGCAGGAGCAGATTGAAGACGCCGAACGACGGCTGTTCGAACTGGCCGAAACAGGGCGCTATGACGGTGGCTTCCTGCCCTTCAAGGATGCGGTGACAACCGCCGTGGACATGGCCAACGCCGCTTTCATGCGCGATGGGCATCTTTCCGGCATTTCGACCGGCATCCATTCGCTGGATGCGAAGATGGGCGGGTTGCAGCCTTCGGACCTCATCATCCTCGCCGGACGTCCGGGCATGGGCAAGACATCGCTCGCAACCAATATCGCCTTCAACATCGCCAATGCCTATGAAGGCGAACAGCAGGCCGATGGTTCGATGAAGGCCGCAAATGGCGGTGTCGTGGGCTTCTTCTCGCTCGAAATGTCGGCGGAGCAGCTCGCTACCCGTATCATTTCCGAGCAGACGGAAGTTTCGTCCTCGAAAATCCGCCGCGGTGACATCACCGAGACCGATTTCGAAAAGCTGGTCGCCTGTTCGCAGGTGATGCAGAAAATCCCGCTCTATATCGACCAGACCGGCGGTATCTCGATTGCCCAGCTTGCAGCGCGCGCGCGCCGCCTCAAGCGCCAGCGCGGCCTCGACGTTCTGGTGATCGACTATGTGCAGCTGATGACCGGTTCATCGAAGGCGTCGGCACAGAACCGCGTGCAGGAAATCACCGAAATCACCACCGGGCTCAAGGCGCTCGGCAAGGAACTCAATGTTCCGATCATTGCGCTTTCACAGCTTTCGCGTCAGGTGGAAAGCCGCGACGACAAGCGCCCGCAGCTCTCCGACCTTCGTGAATCCGGCTCCATCGAGCAGGATGCCGACGTGGTGCTTTTCGTGTTCCGCGAGGAATATTACGTCAAGAACCTCGAACCGCGCGACGAGTTCGACCCGAAATATGAGGAATGGAAGCAGCACTTTGAAAAAGTGCGCGGGACTGCCGATGTCATCATCGCCAAGCAGCGTCATGGACCAACCGGCACTGTCAAACTCGCCTTCCAGTCTGAATTCACGCGGTTTGCAGATCTGGCCGAGGGTTCCTATCTCCCGGAGCAGTATGAATAAAATCATGATCAAGACGGAGCGCGTCTGATGGCCAAGGCGCGTGTTCAGTTCATCTGCCAGAATTGCGGCGCGGTCCATTCGCGCTGGGCGGGCAAGTGCGATTCCTGCGGCGAGTGGAACACGCTTGTCGAGGAAGGCACCAATAGCGGCATCGGGTCCGGTCCCGGCGCCATGTTGTCCAAGCGCAAGGGGCGTGCTGTCGCCCTCACCTCGCTCTCCGGCGACATAGAAGATGCGCCGCGCATCATTTCCGGCATCAGCGAGCTTGACCGCGTGACCGGCGGCGGTTTCGTGCGCGGTTCAGCGCTTCTGATCGGCGGCGATCCCGGCATTGGCAAATCCACGCTTTTGACGCAGGCTGCCGCTGCCCTTTCCAATCGCGGCCATCGCATTGTCTATGTTTCGGGTGAAGAAGCGGTCGCGCAGATCCGCCTGCGCGCGCAGCGCCTGGGCGTGGCGTCGTCGGCGGTGGAACTTGCCGCCGAAACCAATGTCGAGGACATCATCGCCACCATTTCGGATGCCAAGCGGCCCGATCTCGTCATCATCGATTCCATCCAGACGCTCTGGACCGATATGGCGGATTCCGCCCCCGGAACCGTTACGCAGGTGCGTTCTTCCGCGCAGGCGCTGATCCGCTATGCCAAGCAGACGGGCGCCGCCGTGGTCCTTGTCGGCCATGTCACCAAGGAAGGCCAGATTGCCGGTCCCCGCGTGGTGGAACATATGGTCGATGGCGTTCTCTATTTCGAGGGCGAAGGCGGGCATCACTACCGCATCCTGCGCACGGTGAAGAACCGTTTTGGCCCGACCGACGAAATCGGCGTCTTCGAAATGTCCGACGGGGGCTTGCGCGAAGTGTCCAATCCGTCCGAGCTTTTCCTCGGCGAGCGCAATGCCAAGGCTCCGGGCGCCGCCGTCTTCGCCGGCATGGAGGGCACGCGTCCGGTGCTGGTGGAAATCCAGGCCCTTGTCGCGCCCTCCTCGCTCGGCACACCGCGCCGCGCGGTCGTCGGCTGGGACGGCGGACGGCTTGCCATGATATTGGCCGTGCTCGAATCGCATTGCGGCGTTCGCTTCGGCCAGCACGATGTTTACCTGAACGTCGCAGGCGGCTATCGCATCAGTGAACCTGCCGCCGATATAGCTGTGGCCGCCGCACTGGTTTCATCCATGGCCGGTATTGCCCTTCCGCCAGATTGCGTTTATTTCGGCGAAATCAGCCTTTCCGGTGCTGTTCGTGCGGTAACGCATGCAGTGCAGAGGCTCAAGGAAGCCGAGAAGCTCGGTTTCCGGCAGGCGGAAGTGCCGGGCGGCAGTGGCGAACTCTGGAAAGATCGCAATTTCCGCCTGATGGAAACTTCGGCCTTGCCTGATCTTGTGGCGCGCATCGCGGCTTCAGGCACCGGAAAGAAGCAATAAATCTGGAGTTTTATGACTGGAAGAATCTGTCAACCTTCCGGTGATAAGCTCCAGCATCTTTGACTGCCCTGCGTATTGAAATGATTGCGCATAATGATTGAGGACAGGCAGAATGCCGATAACCATGCTTGATGGAATTCTACTCGGGATAACGCTGGTTTCAGCCGTTCTGGCGATGGTGCGCGGTTTTTCCCGCGAGGTGCTGTCGCTGGTATCGTGGGCGGCAGCGGCGGCTGCGGCCTATCTCTTCTACCAGCCGGTTCTGCCTTTCGTGCAGCCCTATATCAACAACGAAACCATCGCGAAGATCGCCGCCGCTGGCGCGGTCTTCCTGGTCGTGCTGATTGTCGTGTCGCTGATTACGATGAAGATCGCCGATTTCATCATTGATAGCCGTATCGGCGCGCTGGACCGCACACTCGGCTTTCTGTTCGGCGGCGTGCGCGGCGTGCTTCTCGTCGTGGTCGCCATGCTGTTCTTCAACTGGCTCGTGCCGACCAACCAGCCGGCCTGGGTAACGAATGCGAAATCGAAGCCGATGCTCGATTCGTTTGGCCAGCAGTTGATCGACCTTCTTCCGGCAAATCCCGACCAGATGATCGACAAGTTCAAGCCGCAGCATAATGCTCCGGCTTCCGGCGAGCAGGAAGAAGCGCCGGTTCCGGACGATACGCCTGCACAGCAATAAGCCGTTTTCGACGATCGGGAAGCCGTCAGCCTCGCTGGCGGCTTTTCCAATTCCGGAAGCCAATCGCCAAATTGACGCCCGGACATTGTCATTTCGGTTTCGCGATCATATTTCAGGCGGGAATTTGCGAGATTATTCGCCTGCAACATGCGATACTGATATTCATGAGACTATATCGACGCAGCGCCGAACTCTTCGCTTTTAACAAAAAGCCATCTTGTGATAGAGAGGCGCTTGAAGTCTTTACGCATTATCCAACGCAAAACCGCTTCGCACTTTTGCTGGAAATGCTTTAGTTGCCTCTGCAATCGAAAGGCCTTGCGGCAATGACCAGCCATTCTTCTGAAAATGCCTCCTTCATGCTGGATGAAGACACCCTGCATGAAGAGTGCGGTGTATTTGGCATACTTGGCCATGAGGATGCAGCCGCGCTGACAGCATTGGGCCTGCATGCCCTGCAGCATCGCGGGCAGGAAGCCGCCGGCATCGTTTCCTACCACAATCGTCGTTTTCATTCCGAACGCCATATGGGCCTCGTCGGCGATCATTTCACCGATGCGGCGACGCTGAACCGCCTGCCCGGCGACCGCGCCATCGGCCATGTGCGCTACTCCACCACCGGCGAAACAATCCTGCGCAACGTGCAGCCATTGTTCGCAGAACTGGAAGTCGGCGGCATTGCCATTGCCCATAACGGCAATTTCACCAATGGCATCACGCTGCGCAAGCAGCTGATTGCTTCCGGCGCAATCTTTCAGGCGACGTCCGATACGGAAGTCGTGCTACACATGATTGCCCGTTCACGCCACTCCTCCTCGTCCGACCGTTTCGTCGATGCCATCCGGCAGGTCGAAGGCGGCTATGCCATGCTGGCGCTGACGCGCACCAAGCTGATCGCCGCACGTGACCCGATCGGCATTCGCCCGCTCGTCATGGGCGAGCTCGACGGCAAGCCGATCTTCTGCTCGGAAACCTGCGCCCTCGACATCATTGGCGCGAAATATATTCGCGACGTCGAAAATGGCGAAGTCATCATCTGCGAGATCCAGAAGGATGGCTCCATCACCACGCAATCCATCAAGCCGGAAAACCCTCAGCCGGAACGGCTCTGCCTGTTCGAATATGTCTATTTCGCCCGGCCTGACTCTGTCGTCGGCGGTCGCAGCGTCTATGTCGCGCGCAAGAACATGGGCATGGAGCTTGCCAGGGGAGCCGGCATCGAAGCCGATGTGGTCGTGCCGGTGCCCGATGGCGGCACGCCTGCCGCTCTGGGCTTCGCGCAGGCAAGCGGCATCCCGTTTGAATATGGCATCATCCGCAACCATTATGTGGGACGCACCTTCATCGAGCCGACGCAGCAAATCCGCGCGCTTGGTGTCAAGCTGAAGCATTCGGCCAACCGCGCCATGATCGAAGGCAAGCGTGTGGTGCTGGTGGACGATTCCATCGTGCGCGGCACAACCTCGGTCAAGATCGTCCAGATGATCCGCGATGCAGGCGCAAAGGAAGTGCATATCCGCGTGGCAAGCCCAATGATCTACCACCCGGATTTCTACGGTATCGACACCCCCCATGCCGATAAGCTGCTGGCCAACCAGCACAAGGACCTGGAATCCATGTGCCGTTATATCGGTGCGGATTCTCTGGCCTTCCTTTCCATCGACGGGCTTTACAAGGCAGTCGGCGGAAAGCCGCGTGATCCAGAGGCGCCGGCCTTCACCGATCACTATTTCACGGGCGAATATCCAACCCGCCTTCTGGATCAGGAAGGCGAGAGCAATGTGCACACGCTGTCGCTGCTCGCCAGCAACGGCTGATCGCCCGTTTCTGCTCAGGCGGCCCGAAAGGCCGCCTGTTTCATGTCTTTGAACGTATACGGGGACCAAATGACTATCGATCTTACGGGCCGCCTCGCGCTGGTAACGGGCGCATCGCGCGGCATCGGCTATTTCCTCTCGCTTGAACTGGCAAAACGCGGTGCGCATGTGATCGCAGTCGCGCGCACCGTCGGCGGGCTGGAAGAACTGGACGATGAAATCCGCAAGCTTGGCGGCAGCGCCACGCTGGTGCCTCTCGATATTACCGATATGGAGGCAATCGATCGTCTCGGCGGGACCATTTATGAGCGCTGGGGCAAGCTCGACATTCTGGTTGCCAATGCCGGCATCCTCGGCACGATCTCGCCGATCGGCCATGTCGAGGCCAAGACCTTCGAGAAGGTCATCAATGTCAATGTCACCAGCGTCTGGCGTCTTATCCGCTCCACCGATCCACTGCTGCGCGCCTCCGATGCCGGACGGGCCATTCTGCTCTCTTCCGGCGTGGCGCATAGCTGCCGCGCCTTCTGGGCGCCTTATGCGGCCTCGAAAGCGGCCGTCGAAGTCATGGCACGCAGCTGGGCTGAAGAAACGAAGCAGATGAAGCTCAAGATCAACTCCGTCAATCCCGGAGCCACCCGCACGGCAATGCGCGCGCAGGCCATGCCGGGCGAAGATCCTGAAACACTACCCACACCGCAGTCGGTCGCTGAAAAGATCGTCAAGCTCGCCGACCCGAATCTTGAAGTGAGCGGCAAGCTTTTTGACGTGCGCCAGGACCGTTTCCTCGACTATCATCTGCCGAGCTGATTTCTTTCTTCCGGCCTTGCCTATATGCAAGGCCGGTTCTATTTGCTTTTTATTGTCGTTTCCCGCCTGGCCGCCTGACGGCTCTTTTTTCAGCGGGCATTTCCCCCACTCGCAGTCCCCTTCATCTCGCGCCGAGTGACTTGGCGCGTATTCTGTTTGCCATTGGAGGACCTATGACCAAAGTTCACCAGCGTTTCATCATCGTCAGCGGCGGACCCGGATCAGGCAAGAGCACGCTGATCGATGCGCTTCAAAAGGATGGATTTTCCCGCACCGTGGAAGCTGGACGCGCCATTATCCAGGATCAGGTCGCCATCGGCGGCAACGCCCTGCCCTGGTGCGATCGCGTGCTTTTTGCGGAGTTCATGCTTTCATGGGAAATGCGCTCGCACGCAATGGCAGAACAACAGCACGGTATCGTCTTCTTCGACCGCGGCGTTCCCGATGTGATCGGCTATTTGACACTATGCCGCCTGCCGGTTCCACAGCATATGGAAGAGGCTGCACGGCAGTTTCAGTACAACAGAACAGTTTTCCTGGCGCCGCCATGGGCCGAAATCTTCGCCCAGGATGCCGAGCGCAAGCAGGATTTCGAAGAAGCCGTGCGCACCTTCGAGGCGATGGAAGCGACCTATCGCAGGCTTGGCTATGAAATCGCGCTCCTGCCGAAAGCTTCGGTTCAGGAGCGCGTTGATTTCATCAGAAACATTCTGCCATCAATTGCCTGACGAGGCTTCTTCCACGGCTTTGCGGTCGGCGGCCTCACGCCGGTTCCAGGCCGCCAGACTGAACGGAAGGAATGCCAGATAGGCCAGCGCCGTGAAGCTCAGCGTCTGCCAGGTGAAGCTCATCAGGAAGGCGACGTAAATCACCACGAACAGGATGAGCGGCATGACGATATCGCGCCGGACCAGACTTCCGGCGGACTTGCCATTATAGACCGGCAGGCGGCTCACCAGCAGGAATGCGATGGCCACGGTATAGACCGCCACGCCGAAAGCAAGCGCCCGTGTCGGGGTGAGACCCAGAAAACCAAGATAGACCGGCAGCAGGACAAGCATGGCACCGGCAGGCGCGGGCACCCCGATGAAATAATTGTTTTGCCATGCAGGACGGTTCGGATCTTCCAGCATGACATTGAAACGCGCCAGCCGCAGGCAGCAGGCAATGGCATAAAGGAGTGCCGCGATCCAGCCGAAAGAGCGCGCCTGATCGAGCATGAACGCATAGAGCACCAAGGCCGGTGCCACACCGAAATTGACGATATCGGCGAGCGAATCCATCTGCGCGCCGAATTTCGACGATCCCTTCATCATTCGCGCGACGCGCCCATCGATACCATCCAGAAAGGCGGCGACCAGCACCATCACGACAGCCAGTTCGAAACGGTTCTCGAAGGCCAGACGGATGCCGGTCAGACCGGCGCAAATGGCGAGAACCGTTATGACATTGGGGATGACGATACGCAGCGGTATCTGCGACAGCTTGGGGCCGCGTGATGAATCCACGCGGCCATTGGGCTCAAAAGGCGGGAACGGCGTTTCCATCGGCTTAGCCGATCCGCACCACCGGTTCACCGCGCACACTGCCATAATCGGCCAGCACGGTTTCACCGGCGATTGCCGTCTGGCCAACCGCAACACGAACGGTCGCATCTGCCGGAAGATAGACATCGACGCGCGATCCGAAACGGATCAGGCCGAAGCGTTCGCCCACAGACAGATCATCATCCTCATTGGACCAGCAGACGATACGCCGCGCGACCAGACCGGCAATCTGGACAACACCGATCCTGCCATGCGGGCTTTCGATCAGGACGCTGTTGCGCTCATTTTCCGTGCTCGCCTTGTCCAGTTCCGCATTGAGGAATTTGCCCGGACGATGCACGACCTTCTCGATCTTCCCGCGCACGGGAGAGCGGTTGATGTGCACTGAAAACACATTCATGAAGACCGATACGCGCATGCGCGGCTCGACGCCAAGATCCAGCTCGGCGGGCGGCACAGCCAGGCCGACAAAGGAAACCTTGCCATCAGCCGGACTGATGACCAGGTCGTCATCCATTGGCGTCACGCGTTCGGGATCGCGATAGAAATAGATGCACCAGACAGTCAGCACCAGACCGATCCAGAACAGCGGGTCCCAAAGCCAGCCCAGAATAAACGAAACCACGAAAAAGCCCGCGATAAACGGATAGCCTTCCCGATGGATCGGCACGAAAGTGTTGCGGATGGTGTCAGTCAGGCTCATCGCTCTTCCTTTGAGTTTGGCCGTTATTTACCTCATCCTGTCCGGAATCGAAATCTATTTCGCAAATTATTCACGCCTGTTAGGGCACGTGATCGCGCCCTAACAGCAAATGGCTGCCCATAAGCGGGCTATTCCGCTGCCGGAACGCCGCGTGTGACAATGCCCAGTTCGTCGCTCTCCCGGACCTGACGCAGCCGCTCTTCCGCCTCGTCCGCCTCGCGCTGGCGAGCCCACATGGATGCATAAAGCCCCTTGTGCTTGAGAAGCATGCGATGCGTGCCCCGCTCGGCAATCAGGCCATCCTTCAGGACGATGATCTCATCGGCACCGATCACGGTCGACAGGCGATGCGCGATGACGAGCGTGGTGCGCCCACGGCTGACGATATCAAGCGCAGACTGGATTTCCTGTTCGGTCGCCGTATCGAGTGCCGAAGTCGCCTCATCGAGGATCAGGATCGGCGGCGCCTTCAGGATCGTGCGGGCGATGGCGACGCGCTGTTTCTCGCCGCCTGAAAGCTTGAGCCCACGTTCGCCGACCATGGATTGATAGCCTTCCGGCAGATGCTTGATGAAGCCGGAAATCTGCGCCAGTTCGGCGGCCTTTTCCACCTCTTCATTGGTGGCATCGGGACGACCATAACGGATGTTATAGGCGATCGTATCGTTGAACAGGACCGTATCCTGCGGCACCATGCCGATGACCTTGCGCAGGCTCTCCTGCGTCACATCGCGAACATCCTGCCCGTCGATGGACACCGATCCGGACTGGACATCATAAAAGCGGAACAGGAGCCGCGATATCGTGGATTTACCCGCGCCCGACGGCCCGACAATCGCCACCGTCTTTCCTGCCGGCACTTCGAAGCTGATGCCTTTCAGGATCGGGCGGTTTGCATCATAGGCGAAATGCACGTCATCGAAACGAATTGCGCCGTGATCGATTTTCAATGCTGGCGCGTTGGGTTTGTCGACGACTTCCTGCTTCACGTCGAGAAGATCGAACATCTGCTCGATATCGGTCAGGCCCTGGCGGATTTCGCGATAGATGAAACCGATGAAGTTGAGCGGAATGGACAGCTGCATCAGCATGGCGTTGATGAAAACGAAATCACCGATGGATTGCGTCCCGGCCCGCACTTCCAGCGCCGACATGACCATGACCACCGCCATGCCGACACCAAAGATGACGGCCTGACCGAAGTTCAGCCAGCCAAGCGATGTCCAGGTCTGCGTTGCCGCCTTTTCATAGCGCGCCATCGACGCATCGAAGCGCTTGGCTTCCATGTTCTCATTGCCGAAATATTTGACCGTTTCGAAGTTCAGAAGCGAGTCGATGGCCTTGGTGTTGGCATCCGTATCGGAATCGTTCATCTCGCGGCGAATATTGATGCGCCAGTCGCTGGCCCTGATCGTAAACCAGGTATAGAGCCAGACCGTTGCGGCAACCACGAGCAGATAGGAAATGCCGTAGGCGAAGGCGAAAATCACCGCCGTCAGCGCAAATTCCAGAATGGTGGGCAGTGTGTTGAGGATCGTGAAACGGACAATCGTTTCAATGCCCTTGGTGCCGCGCTCGATGACGCGCGAAAGCCCGCCGGTGCGCCTTTCCAGGTGAAACCTGAGCGACAGCTGGTGCATGTGCACGAACGTCTTGTAAGCCAGTTGCCGCACGGCATATTGGCCGACGCTGGCAAACAATGCATCGCGAAGCTGGTTCAGCCCGGCCTGCACGATCTTGGCGCCATTATAGGCCAGAACCAGCATCACCGCGCCGACCAGAAACAGCGGAATATAATCCGGCGGGTTCAATTGGCCGGTCAAGGCATTCGTCACCCATTTGAAGAAATAGGGCACGAGGATCAGCACGATCTTGGAAATCACCAGATAGAACGTGGCCCAGACGACGCGCATGCGCAAATCCGGCCTGTCGGACGGCCACATATAGGGCCAGAGATTTCGCAATGTCTTCAACGTCTCGCCGGAGTCGGCGGACACCGTTTTGGGGGAACTCATGATGCGTTCTTTCACGTCGATGGGCTCAAGCGATTTCGTACAAGATGAAACTCCGTCATCGCCCGATAAGTTTATGTTCGAACATTTTCGGGCACATGCGCTCCTCTGCCCGAGAATGTCCCAAGAGCGATTCCGGTTAAAACGAAACCGCTCCAATTATCTGTCTTGTCGCATTGTCCTACGCAAAACCGCTTCGCACTTTTGCTGGAAATGCTCTAACTATCTGTCTTGTCGCATTATCCTGCGTAAAACCGCTGCGCACTTTTGGCTCGATAATGCTCTAGCCGCAGCATCTGCTCTTGAACGAAGCAAAATGCGCGCGGACGGCATTCAGTTGCTGCCAGTTGACGCTGTAACGCGAGGACTGACGTTCAGGCCGATAATCAATAAGACCGGCCTGCACGAGAACCTTGAGATGCTGGGAAACCGTCGATTGGGCGAGATCGAGCTTGCCGACGATATCCTTGCAGCAACAGGCATCCTTGATCATCAACTGACGGATGATGCGGATGCGGACAGGATGGCCGAGTGCTGCGCAAATGCGCGCTGCCGCCTCGTCATCAATGTCGAGCTGCGCAAGATCGGGGCCGGTTTCGGCCGAACTATTGTCCAGAACTACCTTCATCGTATATCGACGATATACGATTATTCTGCAACGTTCAAGGTTGAGAGACGTTCATTCCAGAAAAGACCACTGAAATGAAAACACACTATCGTGACGTGCGCCTACCCGAAGGTGCTGCCCCCCTTACTGGCAAAGCCGGTCAGTGCCTGCCGTCTTTCAACTGACGCCTGACCTCGTCCTCCCCCAAAGGCTCCTTCGGCATATTGAACACCTGCCCCGGCCAGATCAGATCCGGATTGCGGATCTGGTCGCGATTGGCGAGATAGATCGTCGTATATCGTGTGCCTTTGCCATAGGTGCGCTTGGATATCGTCCAGAGATTATCCCCGCGCCGAATGATGACGGACCCCTCGACTTTCCGGAGCGGGCTTGCCGACGAACCGGCTTCACCGCCGTTTGCTTCCGCAGCCATTGTCTGGCCATCCGTATCGGAAGCAATGGCTGAAATATTCTCCCCCGCTTCGCGGCGGAACGGAACGCGGGCTGTAGCCAGGACCTGATTGGCATTGTCGAGCAGATCGGCGCGAATGATATAGTCGCCCACACTGAGCGGTTGCTTGCCCTGCACGAGAAAACGGCCATCGGGCGAAATGGGGCTCGCACCCAGCAATATCTCGTTTGCATGAACGATCACGCGATTGCCGCCCTTGGCTTTACCCGCCACGAAGACCGACTGGCCTTCAATCTCCACCGCCTCGATGGCGATCGGCAAATCCTGTGCCGGCTTGTTCTCTGGCTTGTCGGCTTTGGCGGCGGCGTCCGGGGCGGCATCCACACCTTGCTGCGGCTTTGGCGCGGCTTGCGGCCTTGTGATCAGGCGGCTTGCCTGCCCCGGCTCCTCAACCAGGGCCAGCACCTGCCCCGACTTGGTTTCCGGCACCGAGACGATGGCCGTCTGGGCAGAGGTGGCGACATTGTTATCCGCACCCGTCGAACGCAAAACCAGCTGATGATCGCCAGCCTTCAACGGCTTGTCCAAAACGATGGCGAAATCGCCGTTGGCTCCGGCCTTTGCCTTGCCGACGACGCTTGCCCCTGCCACGACCTCGACATCGGCATTGGGAAGCGCCTTGCCGGCAATCACCACCGATCCATCAGGCTCGACCCGCAGCACATCGAAAACCGGGGTCTTGTTCGGCTGCGCTGTGGAAGCAGCGCCGGCCTGTTTTACCGGCTCTCCGGGCTGCCCATCCTGTCGCGCGGCATCATTTGCCGCTGCATTGCCGGCAGGCGGTGCTGCCTCCGGTGCCCTGGTATCGGATGGCGCTGTTTGCGGCTGCGTGGGCGCGACCTTCGGCGCTGGCGCGGTGACATCGGATTGCGGCGCCTCGATGCGGGACCGTGTCGCATTCCAGTAAAGGCCGAGCCCGACAACAATTGCGACGAGCCCGATGCCGAGCAATCCTAAGCTGTTCTTTTGCATTTCGCTTCGAAATCCACGCCAGAGACTATAATGACGGGTTTATAGCTTTTGGCTTCGCCCCACAAGAAATCTGCACTGAAACAGCAAAAGGTACGAGGCTTTTTTACGGGCAGGGTTACTGTTCTACACAGTTTGTCGGCTTTGACTGATCTGGATCATCCAAAAGATTATAGAGATAGGCCGTATCACCCTTGGTCCACCAGATATAGACCCCGCCGGCATATTTGGCGCCAGACCCTGAAATGACATTGGACGCGACGACGATCCCGTCCTCAAGCCCCAGCGCGGCAAGCGAAATATCACCGGCATTATAGTAGGTTACAGGAACATTTTTTTCGCCGCACTTATAAAGAACGGCATTGGTCGTCACGTCAGTATCGTCCGGCAGCTTGATATTGATCTCGCCCGCCGATGCGGATGAGGTGGCAAGGATAAGCCCGAGAAACACAACCCAGTTCTTCATGTCCAATCCACTTCCCAATCTGGAATTCATACCAATCGAAATATAGCAATCACCGAGAATGTCCAATCGGAGTGTAGCTTTCGCGCGATGGCGCGCTTGACCACAAAATACGATTGCGGACGCTTGACGCTGAAAGGTCAAAAGCGCACAAGAAATCATGTCTGAGATTCGATCCATTTGCGTTTATTGCGGCTCTTCCACGGGCCTGAATCCCATCTATCGCGAAGCGGGCATCACGCTTGGCCGATCCATTGCCGAGCACGGCATCCGCCTCGTCTATGGCGGCGGCACGCGCGGCATCATGGGCGCGGTGGCGCAGGGCGTGATGGAGGCTGGCGGCGAAGTGACCGGCATCATTCCGACCTTCCTGCTCGACAAGGAAGCAAGCCTTGAAAAGGCCGAACAGCTGACCGAACTCATCGTGGTTGGCGATATGCATGAGCGCAAGCACCTGATGTTCCAGAAATCGGATGCGTTCGTCACGCTTCCCGGCGGCATCGGCACGGTCGAGGAAATCGTGGAGATGATGACCTGGGCACAACTCGGCAAGCATCGCAAGCCGATGGTATTCGCAAACATCAACAATTTCTGGCAGCCAATGCTCAGTCTTCTGGAGCACATGACGGCGGAAGGCTTTCTCCACACCGCCCATCAGGTAAAGCCGTTGGTGATCGACAGGGCGGAAGACATCGTTCCCGCCATCATCGCCGCCAACGGCAAGGCGCACGAGGGCGACCAGGCGATCATTGAGAAGATGTGAGCCTGCACATCCTCCGGTTTTCGCGGTGAAAGCGTTTGCCGCGAAAATTTTCCGGCCCAGCCGCAACATGCTGCACAACATATGCCGATCCAGACCATCTGGAACGCCTGAACGGGTAGCTTTCGGCGGACAACGTCCCGCAAAATCAATGAATATCAGTGCTAACCTTGAGGACGGGCATATGAATGCCTGTCTGCTCATGATGGTTTTCCGCCTCAAAGAAATTCCCGTTAAGATTGAAGTCTCGGAAAGACCATAACTATTTGTTTTATAAAATATATTCAACCATCGAAGCGGAATCTGGAAATCAATCTGGCCAACGAATTTCCCGCAGTAGTAGCACTCACATTCAAGAAGCATGCCCTCGGAACAGCACAAAGAAATTGCAGGGCAAAAGCGGATACTCTGAAATATTCTCAGATCATTCCTTATGTATTAGACACACCCCATACAAGTCGTGAGACAACTATTGCGATTGCTATCAGTTTAGAATGTTTCTAGAAAGCCAGCATATTTAATGAATAACCATGTATATATTTAGATAGTATATATTTCAATACCAAATCTATTATTAAACTATAATATTAATTATTCAGATACAATCATTAAAATGCCATTATTACTAAAATTATTCTGAATTTTATTTTACGTAACTACATCGCTTAACCAATGTCGTTTAATGAAAGGAATTTCCCATGGCAGATCGCCCGATAATGACGACGAGTGCAGGCGCTCCGATACCGGACAACCAGAATTCCCTGAGTGCCGGGGAGCGCGGCCCGCTTCTGATGCAGGATTACCAGCTCATTGAA
>NZ_LQBD01000016.1:0-79702 GCF_046630315.1 Brucella anthropi
GCTATTTCTTATGTGTCGCACGGTTTCATATTGGTTATGTGTTTGGTCTGAGGCCAATCGAGGCGAAGCAATATCTGATTTGTCTGTGATAAGAATATCGGCCTTGCATTTCGAATGCGTCGCGTTTCACTCGATGGGCATTATGCAGGATTTGACTATTTGCATTGATATCAATATAAATGTGGTGCATATGGATCGTATGTTGGGGGTGGGCGGGATACGGAAGCTCGAAGCCAAAGGCGGAGCTCTTTAACCGGGAGAGAGAAAATGGCCTATATTGAAGGATTTGTCGTCGCCGTCCCCAAGGCGAACAAGGAAGCCTATCGCAAGCATGCTGCTGAAGCCGCCGTATTATTCAAAGAGTTTGGCGTGACGCGCATGGTCGAGGCGTGGGGCGATGATGTGCCCGATGGCAAGGTCACAGATTTTCGCCGTGCGGTCAAAGCGGAAGCCGATGAGGAGGTTGTGTTCTCCTGGTTCGAATATCCCGACAAGGCGACGCGTGACGCTGCAAATAGCAAGATGATGAGCGACCCGCGCATGAAGGCGATGGGTGAACAGATGCCATTCGATGGCAAGCGCATGATCTTCGGCGGTTTTTCCACAATCGTCGATGTTTGAGTTCTTCAGGCATTTTCGCAGATGTGCATGAACGGCTTGTCCTTGTGGCGAGCCGTTCTCGATTCCTGTCAGGATCGAACGGCCGTTCCATGTCGGCTTTTCTCGCCCGGTATTATACAAAATCAGGAGTGTCTGCCCCCGACATCCGTTCGTGGTAAATCTCTGTTAAGCAAAATAATGCTTGATGGTGAAATTCGGATGGAGGCCCTTCGCAGGATTCGTCGTGGCTCCGAATATCCGGGAAGGAAGCCGAAATGTGGACCAAACAGAAGCGTAAATCGATCCGTGGGCGGTTTGTATTGCCTATTCTGACGGCTGCGTTTCTGAGCTATTTCGGTTTTCACGCCTATCACGGCGAATTCGGTCTCTATTCCCGTATCCAGCTTGAAGAGCAGAAAAGCCTTCTGGCCAAACAGCTTGAACAGGTGACGGCGGAACGCAACGCACTCGAAAAGCGGGTCACGCTTTTGCGCGACGGTTCCATCGAGAAGGATATGCTTGACGAGCAGGCGCGCAGGGCGCTTAATCTCTCCCATCCCGACGAGGTGACAATTATTACCTCCAGGGAAGACAGATCGAATTAACCGAAATCCAGTTAATTGTCTTTTTGTGGTATGTTTTTAAGGGCTTGGCGACATAGCAGCTATGCTCTGGGCGCATATTGTATCTTGTGATATGCCTGTATAACGTCACAATAGAACGACAATTTAGGGAGCGAGATATGGCACCGAGGGCTAAAAAGTCGCCTGCAGGTAAAACGCAGGCGTCTTCTGTGACTGCACCCAAGGCACCTGCGCCTGCGAACTTTGACAAGAAGCAGGAGCTGGACGCCTATCGCGAAATGCTGTTGATCCGGCGTTTCGAAGAAAAGGCCGGCCAGCTTTATGGCATGGGCTTCATTGGCGGTTTCTGCCACCTTTATATCGGCCAGGAAGCCGTTGTGGTCGGTATGCAGATGGCGCTGAAGGAAGGTGATCAGGTGATCACCGCCTATCGCGATCATGGCCATATGCTGGCGGCAGGCATGAGCGCGCGTGGCGTTATGGCTGAATTGACCGGACGCCGCAGCGGCCTTTCCAAGGGGAAGGGCGGCTCCATGCACATGTTCTCCAAGGAGAAGAATTTCTACGGCGGTCACGGTATCGTCGGTGCGCAGGTGTCACTCGGCACCGGTCTGGCATTCGCGAATCGCTATCGCGACAATGACAATGTAACGCTGACCTATTTCGGCGACGGCGCCTCCAATCAGGGGCAGGTCTACGAAAGCTTCAACATGGCATCGCTGTGGAAGCTGCCCGTGGTCTACATCATCGAGAACAATCGTTATGCTATGGGTACATCCGTTTCGCGCTCGTCGGCGGAAACGGATTTCTCGAAGCGTGGTCTCTCTTTCAATATTCCGGGTATCCAGGTGGACGGCATGGATGTGCGCGCGGTCAAGGCCGCAGCCGATCTGGCTGTGGAATGGACGCGCTCCGGCAAGGGGCCGATCATTCTCGACATGCAGACCTATCGCTATCGCGGTCACTCCATGTCGGACCCGGCCAAGTATCGCTCGAAGGAAGAAGTGCAGAAGATGCGCTCCGAGCATGATCCGATCGAGCAGGTCAAGCAGCGTCTGATCGAAAAGGGTTGGGCAACCGAGGAAGAGCTGAAGGAAATCGACAAGGACGTCCGCGATATTGTCGCTGATTCTGCCGATTTCGCTCAAAACGATCCGGAGCCGGATGCATCCGAGCTCTACACGGATATTCTGCTCTAATTCCAGGAAGGTGTTGTCATGCCCGTAGAAATTCTCATGCCCGCACTTTCCCCAACCATGGAAGAGGGCAAGCTCTCCAA
The DNA here is from genome assembly GCF_046630315.1 of Brucella anthropi. Lineage (GTDB taxonomy): Bacteria > Pseudomonadota > Alphaproteobacteria > Rhizobiales > Rhizobiaceae > Brucella > Brucella anthropi_A. The sequence continues at coordinate 2,464 of NZ_LQBD01000016.1, forward strand.
GTGGCTGAAGAAAGAAGGCGACAAGGTTACGTCCGGCGATGTGATCGCTGAAATTGAAACCGACAAGGCGACGATGGAAGTCGAAGCTGTCGATGAAGGCACGATCGGCAAGATCCTTGTCGATGAAGGCACCGATGGCGTGAAGGTCAATACGCCGATTGCCGTGCTTCTCGGTGACGGTGAGAGCGCTTCCGATATCGGTTCCGCACCGGCTGCCAAGGCTGAAACGCAAAAGGACGAAGCCAAGGAAGAGCCAAAAGCCGAAGAAAAGAAGGCTGACGCTGTTCCGGCTGCTCCCAAGGCTCCGGCGCTTGAAGTCGCATCCGACCCAGACATTCCGGCCGGCACCGAAATGGTTTCCACGACCGTTCGTGAAGCGCTTCGTGACGCTATGGCCGAAGAAATGCGCCGGGACCCGAACGTTTTCGTGATGGGTGAAGAAGTCGCCGAATATCAGGGCGCTTACAAGGTAACGCAGGGGCTTCTTGACGAGTTCGGCCCGAAGCGCGTTGTCGATACCCCGATCACCGAACATGGTTTTGCCGGTGTCGGCGTTGGCGCTGCTTTTGCGGGTCTGCGCCCGATCGTTGAATTCATGACTTTCAACTTCGCCATGCAGGCAATCGATCAGATCGTGAATTCCGCCGCCAAGACGCTTTATATGTCCGGCGGGCAGATGGGCGCCCCGATGGTCTTCCGCGGCCCGTCCGGTGCTGCGGCACGCGTTGCTGCCCAGCATTCGCAGTGCTACGCGGCCTGGTACAGCCATATTCCGGGTCTGAAAGTCGTCATGCCATATACGGCAGCCGACGCCAAGGGCCTGCTGAAGGCTGCTATCCGCGATCCGAATCCGGTGATCTTCCTCGAAAACGAAATTCTTTATGGTCATCATTTCGATGTGCCGAAGCTTGACGATTTCGTTCTGCCGATCGGCAAGGCCCGCATTCACAAGCAGGGCAAGGATGCCACCATCGTTTCATTCGGCATCGGCATGACCTATGCCGTCAAGGCAGCTGAAGAACTGGCCCAGCAGGGTATCGATGTTGAAATCATCGATCTGCGCACGATCCGCCCGATGGATATCCCAACGGTCGTGGAATCGGTCAAGAAGACCGGCCGCCTGGTGACGGTGGAAGAAGGTTTCCCACAGTCGTCTGTTGGTACGGAAATTGCCACCCGCGTCATGCAGCAGGCCTTCGATTATCTCGATGCGCCGATCCTCACCATTGCCGGCAAGGATGTTCCGATGCCTTATGCGGCAAATCTGGAAAAACTGGCGCTGCCGACGGTCGCCGAAGTGGTCGAAGCGGTGAAAGCCGTTACCTATACCGCTTAAACAGAAAGGGTCTGGACATGCCGATCAATATCACCATGCCAGCGCTTTCTCCGACGATGGAAGAAGGCAACCTGTCGAAATGGCTGGTCAAGGAAGGCGACAAGATCGCTCCTGGCGATGTTATTGCTGAAATCGAGACCGACAAGGCCACGATGGAAGTGGAAGCTGTGGACGAAGGCACGATTGCCAAGATCGTGGTTCCCGCCGGTTCCGAAGGCGTCAAGGTCAATGCGCTGATTGCCATCCTCGCCGAAGAAGGCGAGGATGTGGCGGCTGCGGCCAAGGGTGCAGCGTCTGCTCCGAAGGCCGAAGCAAAGGCCGAGGTTCCGAAGGAAGAGCCAAAGCCGGCTGAAGCCAAGAAGGAAGCCGCAGCGCCTGCAGCGACGCCCGCGCCAGCCAAGATAGAGCAGCCTGCTGCTGCTTCGAATAAGGGTGATCGCGTGTTCGCGTCGCCGCTTGCTCGCCGCATCGCCAGGGAATCCGGTGTCGATATCGCTGCCGTGAAGGGCACCGGCCCGCATGGTCGTATCGTTCAGCGCGATGTGGAAGCCGCTCTGGCTTCCGGTAGCGCCAAGGCTGCTCAGCCGAAGGCGGACGCCGCCTCTGCCGCCGCGCCGAAGCCGATGTCGGATGATGCCGTTCTCAAGCTCTTTGAAGAAGGCACCTACGAGATCGTTCCGCATGACGGCATGCGCAAGACAATTGCCCGTCGTCTGGTGGAATCCAAGCAGACCGTTCCGCATTTCTATTTGACGATCGATTGCGAACTGGATGCGCTTCTCGCCCTGCGTTCGCAGATCAATGCCGCTGCGCCGGTGATCAAGACCGAAAAGGGCGAGGTTCCCGCCTACAAGCTCTCGGTCAACGATATGGTCATCAAGGCAACGGCTCTGGCGCTGCGCGATGTTCCGGATGCCAATGTGTCGTGGACAGAAGGCGGCATGGTCAAGCACAAGCGCGCTGATGTCGGCGTTGCTGTCTCCATTCCGGGCGGTCTGATTACGCCGATCGTTCGTCAGTCGGACTCGAAGACATTGTCGGCGATTTCCAACGAGATGAAGGATCTTGCCAAGCGTGCGCGCGATCGCAAGCTGAAGCCTGAAGAATATCAGGGCGGTTCGACCTCCGTGTCCAACCTTGGCATGTTCGGTGTGAAGGACTTTGCTGCAATCATCAATCCACCGCATGCGACCATTTTCGCAATCGGTGCCGGTGAACAGCGTGCAGTGGTCAAGAACGGTGAAATCAAGGTTGCGACCGTCATGTCCGTAACCCTTTCAACCGATCACCGCGCCGTCGATGGCGCGTTGGCCGCAGAACTTGCACAGGCCTTCAAGCGTCACATCGAAAACCCGATGGGCATGCTGGTCTGATCGATCAACTTCAAGGGCGTCGCGTTCTGTCGAATGCGACGCCTGAGGTTTTTGTATGGCTGGACAACTGAACCTACGTCAGGCTGAGCGCCGTGAAGCCGCAGAGATCGCCATTCTTGTCGATATCTCGTCGCACGGTTTTGCGTCGTGGCTCTGGTACGGTGCGGTTCTCGATGGCCGCAACGAGACTGCCATGGAACGTGGGCGCGATTATATGCGCGCCGACGGCCCGGAAGGCTGGCGGGGCACGACGATTGCCGAATGGGGAGGCGACATTGCGGGCCTTTCCCTTGGCTTCACCCTTGATGAAAGCCTGAATGATCTGCCGCGGCAACATCCGGTTCTGGATCAGTTGATCGATTTGCAGCGCAAGGTCATTGGCAACCGCTTTATCGACAGCATTGGTGTTTACCGGCAATTCCGCGGTAAAGGTATTGGCCATGCGCTCGTTGCCCGTGAAATCGATATTGCACGCCGGAACGGCAACCCGGCAATCAGCCTGATAACCGAAAGCCACAACGATGTGGCGCTCTCCCTTTACGGCGCCCATGGTTTCAAGGAAATTGAGCGGCTCGAAGCGATAGAACGCATTGGGCAGGACAAAAGACACGACTGGGTGCTGCTCACCCGGCAAGTGAACTGAGCAAAGGCAGGACAATATGGCCGACATTTACGACGTTATTGTTATCGGCTCTGGGCCGGGTGGCTATGTCACCGCAATCCGCGCTGCGCAGCTTGGCCTCAAGACGGCTATCGTCGAGCGCGAACATCTGGGCGGGATTTGCCTCAACTGGGGCTGCATCCCGACCAAGGCGCTTTTGCGCTCGGCTGAAATCCTGCATTTTGGCGAACACGCCAAGGATTACGGGCTGAAGCTGGAAGGCACGATCACGCCTGACGTCAAGGCTGTGGTGCAGCGGTCGCGCGGCGTTTCTGCCCGTCTGAACGGCGGCGTCGGCTTCCTGATGAAGAAGAACAAGATCGACGTGATCTGGGGCGAAGCGAAGCTCACCAAAGCCGCCTCTGGCTCAAACCCGGTTGAGATTTCGGTCGGCAAAACCTCAAAGCAGCCGATGCAGCCGCAGAACCCCGTTCCAAAGGGTGTCCTGGGCGAGGGTACCTACAAGGCGAAACACGTCATTGTCGCTACCGGCGCACGTCCGCGCGCTTTGCCGGGCATTGAGCCGGATGGCAAGCTGATCTGGACCTATTTCGAAGCCATGGTGCCGCAGGAACTGCCGAAATCCATGCTCGTGATGGGATCGGGCGCAATCGGCATCGAGTTCGCTTCCTTCTACAAGGACATGGGCGTCGACGTGACAGTCGTGGAACTGATGCCGCAGATCATGCCGGTCGAGGATGCGGAGATTTCGGCCCTCGCGCGCAAGCAGCTTGAAAAGCGCGGCCTGAAGATCATTACCGATGCGAAAGTTACCAAGGTCGAGAAGGGCGCAAGCAATGTGACCGCCCATATCGAGACCAAGGACGGAAAGACGCAGTCGTTGACGGTGGACCGCATGATTTCGGCCGTTGGCGTGCAGGGCAATATCGAAAATCTCGGCCTGGAAGCGCTTGGCGTCAAGACGGATCGCGGATGCATCGTCATCGATGGTTATGGCAAGACCAATGTTGCGGGTATCTATGCTATCGGTGACGTTGCCGGTCCGCCGATGCTGGCGCACAAGGCTGAGCATGAGGGCGTAATCTGTGTCGAGAAGATTGCCGGTCTTCCAAACGTTCATCCGCTCGACAAGAACATGATTCCGGGCTGCACCTATTGCAATCCGCAGGTCGCTTCCGTCGGTCTGACTGAAGCGAAGGCCAAGGAAAAGGGCTACGATATTCGCGTCGGACGCTATTCATTTGCCGCAAACGGCAAGGCGATCGCACTCGGGGAAGATCAGGGGCTGGTCAAGACCATCTTCGACAAGAAGACGGGACAATTGCTCGGCGCCCATATGGTCGGTGCGGAAGTGACCGAGCTCATCCAGGGCTTTGTCATTGCCATGAACCTTGAAACGACCGAGGAAGAACTGATGCATTCGGTCTTCCCGCATCCGACTCTTTCGGAAATGATGAAGGAAAGCGTTCTGGATGCGTATGGTCGCGCGCTGAACGCTTGAAGACGGAGAGACGCTCATTCCGCTGATCGAGAATGGAAGGCCATGGCGGCGCGCCGCCTGGCCGATCATCAAATGGTGTATCGTGGGAGGGCTGGTGCTGGGGTTTGCCGCTGGCACCTTGAGTGTCCTTGGCGGCAACACCATATCGATCAACGGAATGGCCCTGGCAGGCTGGTACGGAGTCTGGGCGCTTACATTGGCGCTGGGGGCCGCAGGCCTGGCGTTTGGCCTGATATGGGCATTGGTTTTCCGGGCTCTCGGACTGGCAGCGCGGCGATGAGTAGCAAATCGCCCAAGTTGACAGGGTAGGGAGCAGGGATTAGGACCGAACCGAACTTGGAAGCGTTTCATGAAAACGCTTCGGATAGGCAGGAAAAAGCATGGTTACAGTTCTCGATCTGGTGAACCAAGGCAAGCGTGAGCGGCATCCAGAGAAGGCGCATCGTCCGGACAATGTTGTCCTGAAGAAGCCCGACTGGATTCGCGTCAAGGCTCCTGTCTCACGCGGCTATGGCGAAACGCGCGATATCGTCCGTTCAAACAAGCTGGTCACGGTTTGCGAAGAAGCGGGCTGCCCGAACATCGGCGAATGCTGGGAAAAGAAGCACGCGACCTTCATGATCATGGGCGAGATCTGCACGCGTGCCTGCGCCTTCTGCAATGTCTCGACCGGTATTCCGACGGCGCTCGATCCCAACGAACCGGAGAATGTCGCCAAGGCCGTCAAGCAGATGGGCCTGACGCATGTGGTTATCACCTCAGTGGATCGTGACGATCTTGCCGATGGCGGCGCACAGCATTTTGCGGAGGTCATTCAGGCGATCCGCGAGGCTGCCCCTGCGACCACGATTGAAATCCTGACGCCGGATTTCCTGCGCAAGGAAGGCGCTCTCGAAGTTGTGGTCAAAGCGCGTCCGGATGTGTTCAATCACAATCTGGAAACCGTGCCTTCGAAATATCTTAAGGTGCGTCCCGGCGCCCGCTATTTCCATTCGATCCGCCTGTTGCAGCGCGTCAAGGAACTGGATCCGACCATTTTCACCAAATCCGGCATCATGGTCGGTCTCGGCGAGGAACGGAATGAAATCCTTCAGCTGATGGACGATCTTCGTTCGGCGGATGTGGATTTCATGACCATCGGTCAGTATCTCCAGCCGACCCGCAAGCATCACCCGGTTATCCGCTTCGTGACGCCTGACGAATTCAAGTCGTTCGAAACGATTGGCCGGACGAAAGGCTTCCTTCTGGTCGCATCCAGCCCGTTGACGCGTTCGTCGCATCATGCCGGCGATGATTTCGCCAAGCTGAGGGCAGCGCGCGAGGCGCAGATCGCCGCACGGGTTTAAGACAGGAAATGCCGCAATTCACGACCGTCAGGCGGGTACATCACCGGGCAGACCAGATGTTCGGCCTCGTCGCGGATGTTGAAAAATATCCGCAATTCCTGCCAATGTGCGAGGCTTTGTCGGTTCGCTCCCGCAAGGAGCGGGATGGCAAGGCGCTGCTGATTGCCGACATGACGGTCGGCTACAAACTCATCCGCGAGACATTCACCAGTCAGGTGCTGCTGAAACCCGATGACAATGTCATCGATGTGAAATATCTCGACGGGCCGTTTCGTTATCTCGACAACCGCTGGACCTTCAGGCCGGTGGGCGACGGAAGCGAGTGCGATGTCGAGTTTTTCATCGATTATGAGTTCAAGAGCCGTACCCTCGGCATTCTCATGGGAACGATGTTCGATCTCGCTTTCAAGAAATTTTCCGAAGCCTTCGAGAAGCGGGCCGACCAGATTTACGGCCTGGAAAAAGAATAATTCTATTCGATGCGCAGGTTTTCCAAAACCAGGTCCAGCGCGGCGAGAACCGTCGCATGGCGAATTTCGGCTCTGGTTTTGGGGCCGAAACGGCATTCGCGATGAAGGGTCGGATGGCCTTTTCGCGCCGATGCGACATGAACGAGGCCAACGGGTTTTTCATCGGAGCCACCGCCTGGTCCGGCAATGCCCGTAACCGCCACGGTTACACCGGCATAGGAGCGGGCAAGCGCCCCCTCTGCCATGGAAAGCGCAACTTCTTTCGAGACAGCGCCGACGCGATTGATGAGTTCCATCGGAACGTCGATCATTTGGGCTTTCGCTTCATTGGAATAGGTGACAAAGCCGCGATCGACGACATCGGACGATCCGGCGATGTCGGTCAAAGCGCCGGCTATCAGCCCGCCCGTGCAGGATTCGGCCGTCGCGATCATCACGCCCGCCTTGCGGCAGGAATCGAGCACGGCAACAGCTTTTTCTTCTGCAATCAGCGCGCTCATTCGGGCACCTCGCCGGGATAGATGACGGTTGCCGTTGCAATGGCCGCAATGCCCTCACGGCGTCCGACGAAGCCCAGTTTTTCATTGGTCGTCGCCTTGACGGAAACGCGGTCTGCGGCAATTCCCAGCATATCGCAAAGCGCTTCCGTCATTGCTGCGCGGTGTGGTCCGATCTTCGGGGCTTCGCTGATAAAGGTTACATCAACATTGGCGATACGGCCACCTGCCTCACGCACGATACTGGCGGCGTGTTCAACGAATATGCGGGAGGCCGCACCTTTCCATTGTGGGTCGGAAGGCGGGAAATGCGTGCCGATATCGCCCGCTCCTCGCGTTGCAAGCAGGGCGTCGGTCAGGGCATGAAGTCCGACATCGGCGTCCGAATGGCCATTGAGTTTTGCGTCATGGGGGATTTTCACGCCGCACAGCGTCACATGATCGCCGGGCTCGAAGGAATGGACGTCATAGCCATTGCCGGTACGAATGTCGGGAAATGAGACGTGATCTTGCCGCAGGCGCTTGTCAGCCATTTCGATATCCTTTGCCCAGGTAAGCTTTGTATTGTCCGCCGATCCTTCGATGATACGGACGGCTATGCCTTGCCATTCGGCAATGGCGGCGTCATCCGTGAAATCGGAGCGATCAATCGCGAAGGCCTTTTCATGCGCGTCGAGGATCGGCATGTAGGGAAATGCTTGCGGTGTCTGGGCCGCATAAAGGCCAGCGCGCGGCACCGTGGTTTTCACCGTTCCGTTCGCAGCCGATTGCTTGAGCGTGTCCGCAACGGCCAGGGCCGGTAGAACGCCTTCATCGGGCGCGAGGTTTTCCACGATGCGTTTCAGCAAATCCTGACTGACAAACGGCCGCACGCCGTCATGGATCATGACATATTGCGGCGCGTGACCTTTCAAGGCGAGGAGGCCGAGGCGTGTTGATTCCTGCCGGGTGGCGCCACCGTTCACCACGCTGATGTCGCCGCAATTTTCTGGAAGGGCGCGTTCGTAAAGCACATGGTCGTCAGGGTGAATGACGACAACGATGTTATCAACCAGCGGGCAGTCGATAAAAGCGCGCAAAGTGCGGGCAAGTACGGCTTCGCCACCGATGCGCCGGTATTGCTTCGGCCCTTCGGCGCTTTGCCCGGCCCGCTCTCCGCGGCCTGCCGCCACAATGACTGCTGCTATCCTTGAAATGGCTGTCACCTCTGCCAAAGCTTGCATCTGCAAGCCGAATAAAGCCTTGCGCGAATAAATGCCAGACGACAATTGATCCATCGTGATTTTGCGCGCGCTTTTCCTTGCGTTGAAAAGGGAGGCTGATTAATGTATGTGCTAATTGCACCATGCACATCAAATAGGCATTTATTGGTGAGTTTTCTCGATCAACCATTGAACATTAGCGGTGTGGTGCTTGCCAACCGCGTCTTCCTCGCGCCGATGTCGGGCGTTTCGGACCTCCCGTTCCGCAGGCGCGCAGCCGAGGCTGGCGCGGGCATGGTCGTATCTGAAATGGTCGCCAGCGCCGAACTCTGCAACCGTCACAAGGAAAGCCTTCTGCGCCTTTCCGGTAAGGGGCTTGGAACGCATGTCGTGCAGCTTGCGGGGCGCGAAGCGCATTGGATGGGCGAGGCGGCCAGAATAGCCGAGGGCGAGGGCGCCGATATCATCGATATCAATATGGGCTGTCCGGCCAAGAAAGTGACAGGCGGCTATTCCGGCTCCGCGCTGATGCGCGATCTCGACCATGCCATGACCCTCATCGAGGCGACCGTCAATGCAGTCAGCGTTCCGGTTACGCTCAAGATGCGGCTGGGGTGGGACGAGAAAAGCATCAACGCGCCTGAGCTGGCAAGTCGCGCCGAAGGTGCCGGTATCGCCATGGTGACTGTCCATGGGCGGACGCGCTGCCAGTTCTATGAAGGCAAGGCGGACTGGAAGGCAATCCACGCCGTCCGCGACGCGATCAAAATTCCTCTGGTCGCCAACGGCGATGTGGCGTCTCGACGTGATGCCGAGGAAATCCTGCGCCGTTCCGGGGCGGATGCCGTGATGGTCGGGCGCGCCTCTTACGGCCAGCCATGGCTGGCCGGTGCAATCGCCGGAAGCGATCTTGCCCCACGGTCGCGAAGTGAAATTCTTGATTATATTATAAAGCATTATGAAGATATGCTCGAGCATTATGGAAGCACGACAGGCATCCGCCACTCCCGCAAGCATCTCGGCTGGTATCTCGATCGCCATGCTGGCGCGGCATGCACGTCGGCGGAGAAAGCGGAAGTGATGACTTTGACCGACAGGCAGGCCGTCATTGACGCCTTGCGTCGGATATTCACGCGCGAAACTCCTGAAGCCGCGCTCAAGGAGGTTGCCTGATGCGCGAGAGAACAGAAACGAACGGCATTCCATCGGTTGTGCTCGACGCGATCAGCCAGCCCGTCATTATGGTCAGCGCCGAGAATTATATCGCCTATGCCAATCTGGATGCGGAACAGTTCTTCCGTTCCGGCTCGTCCATTCTGGCGCGCAACCGGCTGGAATCCTTTCTGCCCTTTGGCAGCCCGCTTTTGGCGCTGGTCGATCAGGTTCGCACCAGCCAGATGCCGGTCAACGAATATCGGGTCGATGTCTCATCGCCGCGTCTCGGGACGGAACGTATCGTCGATATTTATGTGGCGCCTGTGACGGAACTTCCGGGTGCCGTGGTCATCCTCTTCAAGGAAAAGACGATGGCCGAAAAGATCGATCGCCAGATGACGCATCGCGGTGCGGCGCGGTCCGTCACGGGGCTTGCCTCGATGCTGGCCCATGAAATCAAAAATCCCCTATCCGGCATACGCGGCGCGGCACAATTGCTGGAGCAGGTTGTCAGCGATGAAGATCGTGCGCTTGCGCGCCTCATCACCGATGAAACGGATCGAATCGTCTCACTGGTCGATCGCATGGAGGTTTTCTCGGATGAGCGGCCTATCGAGCGCACTGCCGTCAATATTCATGCGGTTCTGGACCATGTGAAGGCGATCGCGAAGAACGGTTTCGCACGAAAAATCCGTTTCGTGGAGGATTACGATCCTTCGCTCCCGCCGGTTTTTGCCAATCGGGACCAGCTCGTGCAGGTTTTCCTCAATCTGTTGAAGAATGCCTCGGAAGCCATAGGCGACCGTGAGGGCGGCGAGATTGTCCTGTCCACGGCTTATCGTCCGGGCATTCGCCTGCAAGTGCCGGGCGCGCGGGACAGGGTGGCGCTGCCGCTCGAATTCTGCGTGCATGACAACGGACCGGGTGTGCCGCCGGACATGCTGCCGCATCTGTTCGATCCCTTTGTTACCACGAAGACCAACGGTTCGGGGTTGGGGTTGGCGCTGGTTGCAAAGATCATTGGCGATCATGGCGGCATCATCGAATGCGACAGCCACCCTTCACGCACGACTTTCCGCGTTCTGATGCCCGCGTGGAAAAATACGGAACCGGCAGCAGGAAATACTGGAGATAACGCATGACCGCAGGACGTCCGACAGGAACCATATTGGTGGCGGATGACGATGCAGCCATTCGGACGGTGTTGAACCAGGCCTTGTCGCGTGCAGGTTACGATGTGCGCGTGACCTCCAATGCCGCGTCGCTCTGGCGATGGGTGGCGGCGGGCGACGGTGATCTGGTCATTACCGACGTCAATATGCCGGACGAGAATGCCTTCGACCTTCTGCCGCGCATCAAGAAGATACGCCCCGACCTGCCGGTTGTCGTGATGAGCGCGCAGAATACATTCATGACGGCTATCCGGGCATCGGAGGCCGGAGCCTATGAATATCTGCCAAAGCCATTCGATCTGACGGAACTTATCAATATCGTCGGCCGTGCGCTGTCCGAACCGAAACGCAAGCCGGTCGCCGTTCTGTCGGATGAACAGGCAGACAACATGCCGCTGGTCGGCCGGTCGCCTGCGATGCAGGAAATCTACCGTTTGCTGGCGCGCATGATGCAGACGGATCTGACCGTCATGGTCACGGGCGAATCCGGTACAGGCAAGGAACTGGTTGCGCGTGCCCTGCATGAATATGGGCGCCGCCGGAAAGGCCCGTTTGTTGCGATCAATATGGCGGCGATCCCGCGCGACCTGATCGAGTCCGAGTTGTTCGGGCACGAGAAAGGCGCCTTTACCGGCGCGCAGAACCGCTCAAGCGGGCGCTTCGAACAGGCGAATGGCGGAACGCTGTTTCTCGACGAGATCGGCGATATGCCACTGGAAGCGCAAACCCGTCTTCTGCGCGTGTTGCAGCAGGGCGAATATATGACGGTCGGTGGACGCACGCCGATCAAGACCGATGTGCGCATCGTTGCGGCAACGAACAAGGATCTGCGGCAACTGATAGCGCAGGGGCTGTTCCGCGAAGATCTTTATTACCGGCTGAATGTCGTGCCTCTGCGCTTGCCGCCGCTGCGCGAGCGCAGCGAGGATGTGGCCGATCTCGTGCGCCATTTTTTCAAGCGCGCTGCCGAGGAAGGTCTGCCGGAGAAGCGCATCAGCACCGCCGGGCTGGAAATGATGCGCCGGTATCCTTGGCCGGGCAATGTGCGTGAACTGGAAAACCTCGTGCGAAGACTTGCGGCACTTTATCCGCAAGAAGAAATTTCGCCGGAAATCATCGAAACGGAATTGAAGGCCGAACTGGCCAAGCCCGATATCGTGCCCGCCGGCGGCGGCGATTTGGAGAGTGTTACCATATCGCAGGCCGTCGAGCAGAACATGCAGCGTTATTTTGCGTCCTTCGGCTCCGACTTGCCTCCGCCGGGGCTTTATCATCGGGTTCTGGCCGAGCTGGAATATCCCCTGATCCTCGCATGCCTCACGGCAACCCGTGGAAACCAGATCAAGGCGGCGGACCTTCTGGGGCTCAACCGAAATACATTGCGCAAGAAAATTCGCGAACTCGGGGTCAATATCTATCGCGGAAACAAGGGAAATTGAGCCGTACTCGGTGCCAATAACGCATTAACTACATTATTTAATGAGCGATTAAGTCTGTTCGTCTACTGTTGGTTGCATGAGAAATCAGCAATCCACGCGAAGCACGAAAACCCGACGGATTCTCGAACCGGCTGTAAGAAGCGGGATTCTTGCCGCCCCCCTGATATTGATGCTTGCAATCGTCGTCATCTTGTCAGGCGCGGAACCAAAACTCGCGGCGATGATTGATCAAACCTTCACCGGTTCGATAAGTCCTATCATCAAGTAACGGTTTGCCGGTCTTGAAGCGAATGCATGGTCCTCTATTCTTTTGGGGTAGCTAAAGGAGGTTATCATGCGTCTTGCCGTCACGGCCCTGTTGCTCGCTGTTTCTGCTGCTGCGGCTTATGCCGCTCCACCGCCGGAAGGCATGAGGCTTTCGGAAATAATCGCGAAAATCGAACAGAATGCGGACACGGCTTTCGTCGATGAAGTCGACTGGAATGATCGCGGCTATTACGAGATCGAATATATCACCAAGGCCGGTGCGAAGGTGGAGGTGAAAATCGATCCGAAAACCGGGAAAAATGTTCGGTGATCATCATCGCTTTCAGGAGCAATCCTGTTGGAGCGGGTAGCGGGAATCGAACCCGCGCGTTCAGCTTGGGAAGCTGACAGGCTACCATTACATCATACCCGCAAACTGTAATATATTTCAGTCAATTAGCGACATTTCTGATGAGATTGCACCAGAAATCTTACAGTTGGTTTTGCCAAATTATGTTCTCTTTCTGGTCGCGTCAAACAGTTTTGTCAACAGCATTGACCTGTCGTGCCGCCTGGTTGCGCGTCCTCACGAAACGCTACAGCGTCGTGACAAATTTTTCATGAACCGTTCCATTGATATCCGGAATTGAAAGGCCATCTGCAGTTAACGCTCCCAATCATACAGCCGATGATTTATCGGCTGTCGCAGATGACAGGAAATCCATGGGCAAAACCACCAAGCGCCGGGCACTGCTTATCGTCAATCCTCATGCCCGAAATGGCAGGGGATACGGCACCGATATCCGCTCCGCGCTGGAGAGCGGCGGCTTCCAGCTTATCGAGCGAAATCCGCAAGGTGACGATACGATTTCAGATTTGATCCTTCGTGAAAGAGATTGCGACCTTGTTATTGTAGGCGGTGGCGACGGATCCCTGAATGCTGCGGCCAAAGGGTTGATGGAAACGGGATTGCCGCTTGCAATCCTTCCGCTTGGAACTGCGAACGATTTCGCCCGCACCATTGGCATACCGGCCGATCCGGTCGAGGCGGCGCGCCGCATTGCTTCCTATCGGTCGCATCCCATTGATCTCGGCGAGGTGAACGGTCATCTCTACTTCAATGTCGCAAGCATCGGCTTCAGCGCCGAACTGGCGCAGCAACTCAGTTCCGCGGCAAAGAAGAAGTGGGGAAAGCTCGGTTATGCGCTTGTCGCGGCGCGCATTCTCATGCGCTCCGAGCTTTTCACAGCCTATCTGGAACATGACGGCATGACGGAGAAAATTCATACATTGCAGGTTTCTGTCGGGAACGGAAAATTCTATGGCGGGGGCATGGCGGTCGAGAAGAATGCGACGGTGGATGACGGCAAGCTGGATTTCTACAGTCTGGAGGTCGATCACTGGTGGAAGCTTTTGCGCCTGCTCCCAAGTCTGCGCCGCGGCACCCATTCCAAATGGGATGATGTGCGGGCTTTTCCGACGACTGAAGTAATTATCCGTACCAAAAAGCCGCGTGCCGTGAATACGGATGGCGAACTATCCACCTGGACGCCGGCGCATTTTCGCCTGCTGCGCAAGGCGATCCATGTCTATATGCCCGATCCGTCGTTGAAGCCCTGATATTGACCGTAAAAAATGGCCCGCCTTGTTGAGCGGGCCTAATCCATGACGTTAGGTGACTGGCTCGGAGGTCATTGGAGCCGTATCAGTAACGGTTCAAAGGTTCGAACGTTCCATATTCAGAAGAAAAAATACCAGATGAGCAGCACGACAACGAGTGGAACACCCATCAACCAAAGGATCATTGCTCTTAACATTCTCTCATCTCCTTCTTGTTGAAAAACCAACGTTTCGAACGAACGGTTGTTCCAAAAATTAGGGCAATCGAGGCGCGCAGGCGTTCTTCAGCCTCGGTGCTGGGCGACTCAAATACGCGGAATTCCAAAAGCTTTAATGATCCGTCAATGAATCGGTGACATCACTAAATTCTAAAAGGCGCAACCAGCGTTTTCGGTTGCGTTGTTGAGTAAAGAGCGTGTGGCGTATGGATTCGAAACGAGGGCTGAAACATTCGGTCAATGGCAAGGCAGTGGAATTGCGCGGCAAGCGTGGTTCCGTTGCCATGTTGTCATTCATGGCTATTGCTGTCGCTCTCGCGGGATGCGCATCGGCGCCGCAGCCGAAATCGAAGACAAAGCGCTCGAAAGAATATTTCGCTGAATCCAAATATGGCGTGAAGGCCAGTCCCCGCGTTGCCTTCTGGAAGGGGAAGCCGCTGCCGCGTGGTGGCGGGCGCGATCAGACCGGCCAGCCCTACAAGGTCAAGGGGCGCTGGTATTATCCCAAGGAAGACAAGAACTACGTCAAGATCGGTCACGCTTCCTGGTATGGCGAAGCCTTTCATGGCCGCCTGACGGCGAATGGCGAAATTTACGATATGACGCATCTGACTGCGGCGCACCCCACGATGCCATTGCCGAGTTATGCCCGTGTGACCAACCTTGCCAATGGCAGCTCGGTTATCGTGCGCGTGAACGATCGCGGTCCTTACGAATATGACCGTGTGATCGATCTTTCGCAGAAGGCTGCCGAGATGCTCGATTACCAGCATCATGGTACGGCGAATGTGAAAGTCGAATATGTCGGAAGGGCGCCGCTGGATGGCAATGATGACGCTTTCCTGATGGCTTCCTACCGACCGGGTAACGGCGATATGATCGGCCAGCCCGCAACCGGTGTCATGATGGCGATGAACGGGCCGACGCCGACTTCACCCAGATCACGCATTCCGGTGCCTGCGATGGAGCCCGTCTCGGCACCCATACCTGAAAACTCGCCCTTTGCGGTCAATCCTGCTTACAGCGACCCGTCTGCCGGAGCCGCTCCCTTGCTGCCGGCCAATGTGCCTGTACCATCGCAGCGTCCCGGCTCGAGCTTTGGGGTCGCCAATGCCGCCGGTGTGGGCGGGCTTGCCGGTTACGCGTCTGACCGGCTTGCTGCAACGGCTTATGCCGAGGAGCGCACCTATGGCAGCATCCTGACGAAGGATGCGATCTCAAGCGCCTGGAAACGCCGTGAGGCTGAGGAACACGGCGAATATGTCGAGCTTGGCACATTCAAGACATTGGATGAGGCGCGAAAAATTCAGGCGCTGTTGCCGCGTTCGACGCGATTTACGCTCACCAGAATCCCGACCGAAACGAGCGATTTTTACGAACTGACAGCCGTGGCGGAGAAGGGCGCAAATGATGCCCTGCTGCGTGCGGCCTGGAAGGCGGGCGCAGCAAATGCGTTTGTCGTTCGTCTCGATTAACCGCTCACGATGCGGTGATAAGCGCTGGCATATTGATTTTGGCCGGATTCGTTGCGTAATCTCCATCGCATTGCTCACGTAGCGGGATTTGCATGAGGCTGATTTCAAGAATACTGGTGCTTGCGCGCGTGGCCGCTTTGAGCGGCTCGCTGGCTGTTTTCGTGCCGGTTATAAGCCTGGCGGCACCTGCCGAGGCGGCAATTGTTTCAAAAGCGCCGCAGGTCTTGCTCGTCGATGAACGCAGCGGAACGGTGCTTCTCTCCAAGAATGCCGATGCTCCGATCCCTCCGGCATCTCTCGCCAAGCTGATGACGGCGGAAGTGGTTTTCGAAGCCCTTCAAAAAGGAGGCACGACACTCGAAACACCTTATATCGTCAGCGAGAATGCCTGGAGAACCGGCGGCGCACCTTCCGGAACATCAACGATGTTTGCGCGCATCAAGTCAGCCCCCACGGTCGCGGACCTGTTGCAGGGAATGATTGTTCAGTCGGCAAATGACGGAGCCATTGTGCTGGCGGAAGGGTTGGCAGGCAGTGAAGAAGCTTTTGCAGAACGTATGAATGACCGCGCGAAGGCGCTTGGTTTGACGGGCTCCAAATTCGTGAACGCGACAGGTCTGCCGGCGGAGGGCCAGGTTGTCTCTCTCCAGGATCTGGTCAGGCTGGTACGGCATATCCGGACCGCCCATCCCGAATATTACAAATATTATGCCCAACCGGCTTTCACCTGGAACAACATCATGCAGCGCAACCGCAATCCCCTGTTGCGGCTTGATGTCGGCGCGGACGGCATGGCAACGGGATTTACGGAAGCGTCCGGCTTTGCGCTGGTCGGGTCGGCAGAACAGAACGGTCGCAGGCTCTATCTGGCGATGAGCGGTCTTGCCAGCATCAAGGAGCGTGAAGAGGAAGCAAAGCGTCTTCTGCAATGGGGAATGACGGCGTTTGACGACGTGCAGCTTTATCCCGCAGACGAAATTGTGGGTGAGGCGCAGGTTTTCGGGGGCGCGCTCACGCATGTGCCGTTGAAGGTCAAGGATCGTGTCGAGCTATTGCTGCCGAAGGATGGCCGCGACAAGCTGAAAGCCCGGATTATCTATAAGGGACCACTTGGTGCCCCTGTCGCCGACAACCAGCAGGTTGGCGTTCTTCAGTTAGAGCTTGATGGCAGTATTCTCCGTGATGTCCCTGTTTTTACCGCGCAATCTGTCGAGGAGGGAAGTCTTTCAAAGCGCGCCCTGGGTGCGGCGATGGAACTTTCCACCGGCTGGCTGAGGAAATACCTTTAGATTGCGCGACGCGTAATGCAGGCTCGACCTGATGGCCAAAGGCCGATATTAACTTTCACAGAAGTCCGTTCGGGCATCGATTCAAACATTTGGAAGTTGGTTTGTCGGGATTGTTCATCACATTCGAAGGCGGCGAAGGAGCCGGCAAATCAACGCAAATCGCGTTGCTGGCCAAGCACCTGCGGGCAAGCGGCTTCGATCCGGTCATCACGCGAGAACCAGGTGGTTCTCCCGGTGCGGAAGCAGTTCGCCATGTCATATTGAGCGGCAATGCAGAAAGTTATGGCCCGGCGATGGAAGCCCTGCTGTTCGCCGCTGCGCGGGCAGACCATGTAGATGAGCTTATCCGCCCGGCGCTGAACGAGGGGCGGGTCGTGCTTTGCGACCGTTTCATCGATTCAAGCCGTGCCTATCAGGGCGTTACCGGCAATCTCGACAGCACCTATATGGCGGCGGTGGAGCGCATTGCCATTGACGGCGCCATGCCCGACATGACGATCATTCTCGACATTCCCGCGGAGAAAGGTTTGTCGCGTGCCGGAAAACGGCGCGGTGGCGAAACAGCCGATCGTTTCGAGAAGGAAGATATTGCGGTGCATGAGGCGCGACGGCAGGCTTTTCTGGCAATTGCCCAAACGGAGCCTGAGCGCTGCAAGGTCATCGATGCTGACCGGCCGCAAGACGCGATTGCAAGAGATATCGCAAAAGAGGTCGATCGTGTGCTGACGAAAAGGGGGCTGTTGTGATCGAGGAACTCGACGTCCCTAAAGCCCACGATTCCATTGAGGGCGTGCCAGAACCATCTGCGAGTGATTATATCGCCGGGCACCGGGAGATCAGCGATTTTCTGGCGCAAGCCTATCGCGAGGGGCGCATGCATCACGCACTGCTTTTTGAAGGCGCGCAGGGGATCGGCAAGGCAACGCTCGCCTTTCATCTGGCAGGTCATATGCTGGCCCATGGCGACAATGGCGAAGCGCCGGAGCATATTGCTGCGCCGGATTTTGCGAGGCCGCTCTGGCGACAGATCGCGGGCAGCATGCATCCGGCTGTCCTGCATATCAACCGTCCATTCGATCAGAAGACCGGAAAATTCAAAACGGGTATTCCCGTGGAGGAAATTCGCCGGATCACGCATTTTCTGACCCGAACGGCATCGGACCACGCCTGGCGTATCGTTATTGTCGATCCTGCCGACGATATGAACCGCAATGCCGCCAATGCGCTCCTGAAAACTTTGGAAGAGCCCCCCGCGCGGGCGCTCTTTATTCTGATTTCTCATTCGGCGGGGCGGTTGCTCCCGACAATCCGGTCGCGCTGCCAGAGCATCGGCTTCAAGCCGCTTGACGATGGATCGCTGACGGACGCCGTGACCCATGCAGGCCGCGGTATCGGAATTGATGCTGACGCGGTAACGCAAACGCTGCTTCAGCGATCGGAAGGCAGTGTGCGCAAGGCGCTTTTGCTGGTGGCGAATGGCGGTATTGAAATCGCCGACACAGCCGATTCCCTTCTTGAAGGGCAGACTTTCGATTTGCCGAAAGCACAGGCGCTTGCCGGCATATTGAACGGGCGTGAGTCGGAGGTTCAGTATGAGCTGTTCCGTGACCATCTGCTGGGGCGGGTCGCGACTGAGGCGCGTCGTCGTGCCGAGGCTGGGCAACTCCATGATGCAGACCGCTGGTCGCGATTCTGGAGCGATCTGTCGCGTGAAATTGTAGATGCCGAAACCTATAATCTCGACCGGCGGCAAGCTGTGGTCATCCTTCTGGAAAAAACGCATCGCGCTTTTCGTGCCGGTCGGCCTCCGCTTGCGTGACATGGCCGCTGACATGCGTTATGTCACCGCTGATAATTTTTCTCCTCGTGTGTCTGCTAGTCATTCAGGCGCGCTTTCAAACTTCGAAAGACCGGGTCCATAATGAGCCGCGAAAAATATTACATCACAACCGCGATTGCTTATCCGAACGGAAAGCCGCACATCGGCCATGCGTATGAACTGATCGCGACCGATGCGATGGCGCGTTTTCAGCGCCTGAACGGCAAGGATGTTTTCTTTCTGACCGGTACGGACGAACACGGCATCAAGATGCTGCAAAGCGCGCGCAAGGAAGGCATCACGCCGCGCGAGCTTGCAGACCGCAATGCGGCTGCGTTCCGCCAGATGGCGGATGTGCTGAACAGCTCGAATGACGATTATATTCGCACCTCGGAAGAGCGCCATTACAAGGCGAGCCAGGCGATCTGGAAAGCGATGGCTGACAATGGCGATATCTACAAGGGTGGATATGCCGGCTGGTACTCTGTGCGTGACGAAGCCTATTACGGTGAAGAGGAAACGGAAGTCCGCGAGGATGGCGTTCGCTACGGCCCGCAGGGTACGCCCGTCGAATGGGTGGAGGAGGAAAGCTATTTCTT
Source organism: Brucella anthropi (assembly GCF_046630315.1). GTDB lineage: Bacteria > Pseudomonadota > Alphaproteobacteria > Rhizobiales > Rhizobiaceae > Brucella > Brucella anthropi_A. The sequence continues at coordinate 21,843 of NZ_LQBD01000016.1, forward strand.
CCGTCTCTCAGCCTATCAGGACAGGCTGCTTGATCTTTATGAGAAGAACCCAGGCTTCATCATGCCTGCGGAGCGCCGCAACGAGATCGTGAGCTTCGTCAAGTCGGGCCTGAAGGACCTGTCGATTTCGCGCACGACCTTCGACTGGGGCATTCCTGTACCGGGCGACGAGAAGCATGTCATGTATGTCTGGGTGGACGCCCTGACCAACTATATTACCGCTCTCGGCTATCCCGATATTTCGGATGAAAAGTGGAGTTATTGGCCAGCCGATGCGCATATTATCGGCAAGGATATTTCACGCTTTCATGCTGTCTATTGGCCTGCATTCCTGATGTCGGCTGGTATTCCGCTGCCGAAGCGGGTTTTTGCACACGGCTTCCTGTTCAACCGCGGCGAGAAAATGTCGAAGTCCCTCGGCAATGTGATCGACCCGTTCGGTCTCGTTGAGCGTTATGGGCTCGATCAGTTGCGCTATTTCCTGATGCGTGAAGTGCCATTCGGACAGGACGGCAGCTATAGCCACGACGCTATCGTCAACCGCACCAACGCTGACCTGGCGAACGATCTCGGCAATCTTGCCCAGCGCTCGCTGTCGATGATCGCCAAGAACTGCGAAGGCAAGGTCCCGGTTCCTGGCGAGTTCTCGGACGCGGATAAGGCCATTCTCGATCAGGCCGATGCGGCGCTCGATACTGCACGCAAGGCAATGGACGATCAGGCGCTGCATCTTGCGCTCGGAGCGATCTTTGCCGTTGTTGCCGAGGCCAACCGTTATTTCGCGGGGCAGGAGCCTTGGGCGCTGCGCAAGACCGATCCCGCGCGCATGGGCACTGTTCTTTATGTGACGGCCGAGGTGATCCGGCGCGTTGGCATCATGGTGCAGCCGTTCATTCCGCAATCGGCGGAAAAACTTCTCGACATACTGGCTATCCCTGCCGACAAACGCCAGTTCTCTGACGTTGCGGCAAGCCAGCTTGTCGGCGGCACCGATCTGCCGGCCCCGCAGCCGGTGTTCCCGCGTTATGTGGAAACAGAAGAGCAGAACTGAGTTCGATGATGCTTGTCGATAGTCATTGTCACCTCGACTTTGCCGATTTCGAGCCGGAGCGCGATGATGTCGTTCAGCGCGCTCTGGATGCCGGGGTGAGGCGCATGGTGACGATTTCCACGCGTGTCAGGAAGTTCGACACGATCCGTGCGCTCGCTGAAACATATGATTCCGTTTATTGTTCGGTCGGAACCCATCCGAACAATGCACATGAAGAACTGGACGTGACCGCCGATGATCTCGTGGGTCTGGCCGAACACCCGAAAGTGGTGGCTATCGGTGAGGCGGGGCTCGACTATCACTATGATTATGCGCCGCCGGAAGCCCAAAGGCAGGGCTTCCTCGTCCACATCGAGGCCGCACGCCGTACCCAATTGCCGCTGGTCATTCATGCCCGCAGCGCGGATGAAGACATGGCCGAGATTCTGGAGCGTGAGACGGAAAAGGGTGCTTTTCCGTTTATCCTGCATTGCTTCTCTTCCGGTCGTGCTCTGGCCGAAAAGGGTATCGCGCTTGGCGGTTATGTCTCTTTCTCAGGCATTCTGACTTTCAAAAACTCAGCCGAAATCCGCGAAGTTGCTTCCATCGTTCCGCGCGACCGTTTGCTCGTCGAGACGGATGCTCCTTATCTGGCGCCGGTTCCTTATCGCGGCAAGCGCAACGAGCCTTCGTTCGTTCAGCACACCGCTGCCGTGCTTGCCGAAACGATTGGCGTGAGCAGGGAAGAAATAGCGCAACTCACCAGCGAGAATGTCTTCCGACTTTTCTCCAAGATGCCCATGCCAGAAGATTTGGCCGCAAAAGGAAGTTGATCGTGTCAGTGCCGCGTAACTGCCTGCGTTTTACGCTTCTGGGCTGCGGGTCGTCTCCCGGCGTGCCGCGCATCAATGGTGACTGGGGCAGATGCGATCCGCAAAACCCAAAAAACCGGCGTCGCCGTGCATCGCTTCTGGTGGAGCGGTTTGACGATGCGGGTAACTGCACAACGGTTGTAATCGATACCGGGCCGGATTTCCGCGCCCAGATGATCGACGCAGGAGCGCAGAGCCTCGACGCGGCCGTCTATACCCACCCGCATGCAGACCATATTCACGGTATCGACGATCTTCGCACCTATGTCGTTGAAAACCGTCGGCTCATGGATGTCTATGCCAACCGGCTGACGCGTAACCGGCTTTTCGACGCATTCGGCTATTGTTTTGAAACACCTGCCGGATCGAGCTATCCGCCGATCCTCAGCATGCATGACATCGCGCCCGAGACGCCGTTTTCCATATCGGGAGCGGGAGGGACAATCCGTTTCGAGCCCTTCAGCCAAGTGCATGGCGACATTGAATCGCTGGGCTTTCGTATTGGTTCTGTCGTTTATTGCACCGATGTGAGCGCTTTTCCCGAACAAAGTCTCAAATATCTGGGCGAAGCTGACGTTCTGATTATCGATGCGCTGCAATATCGTCCGCATCCCAGCCATTTCTCGCTCGGCGAGGCGCTTGAATGTATAGAGAAGCTGGCACCCAAACGCGCTATTCTCACCCATATGCATGTTCCGCTCGATTACGAGACTGTCATGCGTGAGACGCCGCATAATGTCGAGCCGGGATATGACGGGCTCCGCTTCGAGATGCCGCTTTAAGTTTCGAGTGTACAATGAAAAGCCCGCGATGAGATCATCGCGGGCTTTTCATTTTGACGTTCTGTAATTTAGAGCGGTTCCTGTTTTAGCAGAATCGCCGGAACCGCTCTAACTATTTGTTTTGTCGCATTTGCCTCACGCAAAACCGTTTCACACTTTTGCTGGAAATGCTCTAGCCAACGGCACCCTTGGACGGGAAGGGCATGACATTACTGCCCTCGACAGGTTTGGGTGCCTTGTCTTCCAGTTTCAGGCCGCCGGCACGGAGAAGGTCGGTAAAGCGGCCGCCGCGTGCGGCAAGTTCATCGAAGCTGCCGCTTTCGACCAGATGCCCCTTGTCCATGAACAGGACCAGATCGGCCGAACGAACCGTCGAAAGACGGTGCGCAATGATGAAGGTCGTGCGGTTGTGGCTGAGGTCGTCCACCGCCTGCTTCACCTTTTCCTCGGTTTCGACGTCAAGCGCACTGGTGGCTTCGTCAAGAACGAGGATAGGCGAGTCCTTCAGGATTGCTCGTGCAATTGCAAGGCGCTGACGTTCACCGCCTGAAAGCTGTGAGCCGCGTTCGCCAACGACCGTATCGTAGCCATCGCTCTTCGCCAGAATGAAATCATGGGCTGCGGCTGCGCGGGCTGCGGCATGGACTTCGTCATGCGTTGCATTTTCACGGCCGACGCGGATGTTCTCTTCGACCGAGCGATTGAACAGACCCGCATCCTGAAAGACGGTTGCAATGGCATGACGCAGCGAGCGGCGGCTGACGGTACGCGTATCCGTTCCGTCAATCATGATGCGGCCGGCTGCCGGATCGAAGACACGCTGCAACAGATTGATGAGCGTGGTCTTGCCTGCACCGGTCGGGCCGACAATAGCCACGGTCTGCCCCGGCTTGATTTCAAAGGACACGTCGTAGACGCCCTGGCCGGAGTTCGGAAACTCGAAAGTAACATTGTCGAAAACGATGTCACCCTGAACGTCGGTCAGGTCCGAAACGTTCTGCGGTTCCTGACGGTCAGCCGTGGCGTCTTCCATCTGGAAGAATTCCTCAAGCTTTGCGCGCGCCGTGACCGTCTGGTTGATGAATGCGCTGATCTGGTCGAGGCGACCGATCATCAGCTGTGCAAAGCCGATAAAAGCAATCACGTCGCCGACGCGCATCTGCCCCTTGGTGACAAAATAGGCACCGAGAACGAGAACCACCACCATCGAAAACGTCGATGCCATGCGGTTCAGACCATTGGCAAGCGCCCACCAGTTGAGAACCGGAAACTGTGCTTTCTCAAGATTCTTCGCATAATCGCGCAGAGATTGCGTTTCCGAGGCGATGCGATTGTAGCTTTGCACGACCGAAACATTGCTGATCGTGTCGCTCACATGTTCAAACAGTTTATGGTGGTGCTTTTCGACGGCGGTTTGACCATCCTTGGTCTTGCGCATCACGAGCTGGCCGATCATCACATAGATGACGCCAAGCACGATCAGCACCAGCGACATGCGCATATCCATGTTCATCGCGACGGGAATGAGCGTCGCCAGCGCCACGATGGTCGTCAGATGCTGGCGCATGAATTCGAGCCAGAGCGTGAAGAGCGAATCCGTTGCGCGGATCAGCGTATGGAGCGCATTGGAGGTGCCGCGCTTCTGATGCCACGAAAGCGGCATGGTGATGAGACGCTCATAGGAATCGATCATCACACCCAGACGGCGGCGATGTGCAAGGCGGTCAGCCCCCCTTGCCACGAAGACTGCGGCAACAATGTTGAAACCGCCAAGGGCTGCCCACATTGCAAGGGGCGAGAAAATATCGCCCTTGTCGGAGATGGCCTGAATGACCCGGCCGAACAGAATGGGTTCGGCAAGTGTGACCAGGGCAACCAGGACACTCGCGACACACATGGTTATCGTCGCGGTCTTCTCGACCGCAAGGTATTCCATGGCTCGCCAGTAGATTTTGAGCAATGACACTTTCGCACTCCCGCTCGTTCTATTTCACGGGACTAAATGGTATAGACCCGTTGTTCTATCAATATCTGATGGCGGCAAGAAGTGGCGATTGGGTGTCAAGAGCGACCATAAATTAAAAACGTGTGTAACCGAGTGTGAAGATTCCCCGGTCGAAACCGAATTCTTTAGTGGATGCTGGAGCGGTTTAGGCCAAAGCAGCCAAATTGAAGTTTCGCGGATTTCTGCCTAGCAATCGCCGGCACTCGCGTCTATTGACTGGAACGAGCAATCGGCGCGCGCATGCGTGCCGTATCAGGATGCATTGATCGGGTTTCTCCATGGCAGGCGTAGAACAGAAGATTGTGGATACAGGCGAAGCGGGCATGCGGCTCGATCGCTGGTTCAAGGTCCATTATCCGGGATTGGGTTTCGGCCACTTGCAAAAACTTCTGCGATCGGGCCAAATACGCATCGATGGCTCTCGGGCAAAGGCCGATACACGTATTCAGGCCGGCCAGACTGTTCGCATTCCGCCTCTTGGTGTCGATGAAAAGGCAACGGGGCCGGTGACGGCGCGGACAATCCGCAGCCAGCAGGATGGCGACGTCCTTTCGCAGATGCTTCTCTATGAAGATCCGAAGGTTTTTGTTTTCAACAAGCCCGCAGGGCTCGCCGTGCAGGGTGGTTCAGGCGTATCGCGACATGTGGACGGCATGCTGGAAGCTTGGCGCAACAAGAAGGGCGAAAAGCCGCGCCTTGTGCATCGTATCGACCGTGACACATCGGGTGTTCTCGTCGTCGCTCGCACGCGGGGCGCGGCTCAGGCCTTAACTGCGGCTTTCCGGGAACGCGATACGAAAAAGACATACTGGGCCCTGGTGAAGGGTGTTCCGCGCAAGCGCGAGGACAAGATTTCCACATGGCTGGTTAGGGAACAGACACCGGACGGCGACAAGATGCGGGTCTGCCAGCATGGCGAACCTGATTCCGACCATGCGGTGTCCTACTATCGCATCATCGAGAAGGCGGGAAACAACCTGACATGGCTCGAAATGGAGCCATATACCGGCAGAACCCATCAGCTGCGCGTGCATGCGGCCTATATCGGTCATCCTATCATTGGTGATCCCAAATATTTCGAGGCAGACCAGAACTGGGAATTTCCGGGCGGGATACAAAAGCGCCTGCATCTTCATGCGCGTCGCATTCGCATTCCGAACCCGTCAGGCGGCATTATCGATGTAACGGCGCCGTTGCCGCCGCATATGGTGCAGTCGTGGAATCTGCTCGGCTTCGATGAGGAAAGCGCGGAAGATTAAAAATGTCAGGCGAGGCGGGGGGATCGTCCGAAGGACGAGTTTCGTTCGATGGGCTGGCCATCGTGCTGGTCATGTTCATCATGTTCAGCTGGGGGCTCAATCAGGTTGCCATCAAGATCGGCAATCGGGGGTTCAATCCGATGCTGATGGCATCGGGGCGGGCTGCACTTGGCGGTTTATGCGTCTTTCTCTGGTGTTACTGGCGTCGTATTCCGCTTTTCAATAAGGATGGCACGCTCGCGGCCGGTATAGCCGCCGGCATGCTGTTCGGCAGTGAATTCGTTCTGATTTTTCTGGCGATGGAGCTGACGAGCGTGGGGCGCGTCACGCTCATGATGAATGTCATGCCGTTCTGGGTCGCTATCGGCAGTCACTTCCTTTTGGGAGAACGGATGTCTGTCCGTGCCTTCATTGGTATGTGCATCGCCTTTATGGGGGTATTTCTGGTCTTTTCCGATCATGTCAGCCGACCGGGACCGTATGCAATCTATGGCGATTTGCTTGCGCTGGTGTCGGGTGTGTTGTGGGGGCTTACCACGCTGGTCATCAAGCGCACACGCCTTGCCTATACGGCGCCCGAAAAGACACTTCTTTATCAACTCGTCGTCGCGGCTCTGGTGCCGCTGCCATTCATCTCGTTGAATGGTCCGCTGCTTCGCAGCCCGGATGCCTTATCCCTATCGGCCTTTCTCTTTCAGGCGATATTCGTGGTTGCCTTCACCTATCCGCTCTGGTTCTGGATGGTGCGCCGATATCCTGCATCGAAGCTGTCGAATTTTGCGTTTCTTACGCCTGCATTCGGGGTGTTACTGAGCGGTCTGATCCTCAATGAGCCTCTGGGCTGGAAAATCTTTGCGGCTCTTGCGTTGATCGGTTGCGGACTGATGATTATCAACAAACCGGCAAAGGTCTCCAACGCCCGATGAAACTGGTCCTTTTCGATTGCGACGGAACGCTGGTCGACAGCGGTGATTTCATTCACAGATGCATGGCAACCAGCTTTGCCGATGCTGGCCTGGAACCGCCTGCAATCGAGGAAACGCATTCGATCATCGGCCTGTCGCTGCATCTGGCCATTGCCAAACTTTTGAAGCGCGAACCGGACGAGCAGGTGCATTGGCTGACGCAGCGCTACAAGGAAAATTTTGTCATGTTGCGACAGGCGCCCGATTTTGCCGAGCCGCTCTATGATGGAATCCTGCCGCTTTTGATCGAACTTGGAGCGAGAGACGATCTTCTGCTCGGTATCGTGACCGGAAAGTCCCAACGTGGCGTTCGCTCTGTTTTCGAGCGGCACGGCATCGGGCATCATTTCGCGGTGACGCGGACCGCTGACGATTGCCCGTCAAAGCCGCATCCGGCCATGGTGCTTGAATCCTGCGCGGAAATGGGGATAGAACCCAGCCGAACGATTGTCATCGGCGATGCCGTTTATGATATGCAGATGGCCCGCTCGGCCGGTGCCGTGGCGGCGGGCGTCTCCTGGGGGTATCATAACAGACAGGGATTGATAGAAGCTGGCGCCCATCACATTCTGGAAGCGCCATCCGAACTCCATGCGTTGCTGCACGGCATGGACGAAGAGTTTCTCTGACTGTCGAGCCTTCCTGCCGGGACAGCGATACAGAACTGGATAAATCTATGCGTGATATTTTGAGCGATCTTGAAGCGGGAAAGCATCTTTCGGACGAAAATCCCATTGTGCGAGCGCAAAAACAGATGCTGGCGCAATTGCCAAAACGTTTCTACGAAAAAGCAGAAGTTGCAGAAATTGACGGCGGTTTTGCCGTCCATCTGGACGCTCGCCCGGTCAAGACACCTGCACGAAATCTTCTGCTGTTGCCGACCCGGATGGCCGCCCAGATATTGGCGGATGAATTCGCGGCTCAGGAAAAGGTCATCGATCCCGGCAAGATGCCCGCAACACGGCTCGTCAATACGGCGATCGATGGCATTGCACAGGATCCGCAAGCGGTATTCGAGGATATTCTGCGTTTTGCCGGCACGGACATGCTGTGCTATCGCGCCGATAGTCCACAGGAACTCGTTTCCCGCCAGACACGGCAGTGGGACCCGCTGATCGACTGGATGGAAGGGCTTGGCGCCCGTTTTTCACTCGCGGAAGGTGTGATGCATATCGAACAGCCGCGAGAAGCGATAGCGGCATTCGGCGTTCATCTGGCTGCTTTCAAGGATCCGATTGCGCTGGCCTCGCTGCATACGATGACGACATTGACGGGGTCGGCGATTATCGCGCTTGCCATCGCGAAGGGCGAAGTCAGCGCAGAACAAGGCTGGAATCTGGCCCATATCGATGAGGATTGGACTATCGAGCATTGGGGATCGGACGCGGAAGCCGTGGAGCGGCGCAAGAACCGCGAAATCGAAATGATGATGGCCGCCCGCGTGCTCAAGGCACTTTAAATATCAGGCCTATGGCATTGTTCTAATGAAGAAACCCCGGCAATGCCGGGGTTTCTTTTTGCGCGCAATCATCAGATGTTGCGCGTCGTTCCCCTCGGTGAAAACAAAAGAAACCGCACGGACGGATTAGCGCCCGCGCTTTTTTCTTAAACCGAGTAGTACATGTCGTACTCGATCGGATGCGGCGTTGTTTCGTAACGCATCACTTCGGCCATCTTGAGTTCGATGAAGCTGTCGATCTGATCGTCGTCGAACACGCCGCCAGCCTTGAGGAATTCGCGATCCTTGTCGAGCGATTGCAGGGCTTCGCGCAGCGAACCGCAGACGGTCGGGATTTTCTTCAGTTCCTTGGCAGGCAGATCATAAAGATCCTTGTCCATGGCCTGGCCTGGATGAATCTTGTTCTTGATGCCGTCGAGGCCAGCCATCAGCAGGGCGGCAAAGCACAGATAGGGATTTGCAGCCGGATCGGGGAAGCGAACTTCCAGGCGCTTGGACTTCGGCGAATTGCCGAACGGAATGCGGCACGAAGCCGAACGGTTGCGAGCCGAATAAGCAAGCAGAACCGGAGCTTCGTAACCCGGAACCAGACGCTTGTAGGAATTGGTCGTCGGGTTGGTGAAGGCATTCACGGCCTTGGCGTGCTTGATGACGCCGCCGATGAAGTACAGGCAGTTTTCCGACAGGCCGGCATATTCATTGCCTGCGAAGGTCGGCTTGCCTTCTTTCCAGATCGAGAAGTGCACGTGCATGCCCGACCCATTGTCACCGAAGATCGGCTTCGGCATGAAGGTTGCCGTCTTGCCATAGGCATTGGCGACCTGATGCACGACATATTTCTGGATCTGCATCTTGTCGGCGTTGCGGACCAGCGTGTCGAACTTGACGCCGAGTTCGTGCTGCGCGGCAGCCACTTCGTGGTGATGCTTTTCGACCGTGACGCCCATTTCGGTCAGAACGGTCAGCATTTCCGAGCGCATGTCCTGCGCGCTGTCGATTGGCGGAACCGGGAAATAGCCGCCCTTGACACGGGGACGGTGGCCGAGATTGCCGGTTTCATATTCGGTGTCGTCGTTCGACGGCAGTTCGGTCGAGTCGAGTTTGAAACCCGTATTGTATGGGTCTGCCTTGTACTTGACGTCGTCGAAGACAAAGAATTCGGCTTCCGGGCCGACATAGACCGTATCACCGATGCCGAGCGACTTCATATAGGCTTCGGCTTTCTTTGCGGTCGTGCGTGGATCGCGGCCATAGGCTTCGCCCGATACCGGGTCGAGGATGTCACAGAAAATCACAAGCGTGGACTGAGCGAAGAATGGATCGATATGGGCCGTCGTCGGATCAGGCATCAGAACCATGTCGGATTCATTGATTGCCTTCCAGCCGGCGATGGAGGAGCCGTCGAACATCACGCCGTCGACAAACATGTCTTCGTCGACGAGGCCGATATCCATCGTAACGTGCTGCAATTTGCCCTTCGGGTCGGTGAAGCGAAGGTCGACAAACTTGATGTCGTTGTCTTTGATCTGTTTGAGAATATCGTTGGCAGTCGTCATTTTAATTCCCTGTTTGCGCGACGATGGATTGTACGCAGGTCTTGTCAGATGGCATCCACGCCGGATTCACCGGTACGGATACGGATAACTTCTTCGATGTTGGAGACGAAAATCTTGCCATCGCCGATGCGTCCCGTCTGGGCAGCCTTGCGGATGGCTTCGATAGCGCTGTCCACGGTTTCGTCTGCGACGATGACTTCAACTTTCACCTTGGGAAGAAAGTCGACGACATATTCGGCGCCGCGGTAAAGCTCGGTATGACCTTTCTGTCGTCCAAAGCCCTTGGCTTCGATGACAGTGATCCCCTGCAAGCCGACTTCCTGAAGGGCTTCCTTCACTTCATCCAGCTTAAAGGGCTTAATGATGGCTTCGATCTTTTTCATCAGAGAATGGTCTCCGCTCTTCTTCGGAAAAGGGCATCGTGCCCGCTTCACCAGTACAGAAGCATGAAGTGTGCCAGTTTGAGGTCCTGTGTGAATTTTCTTCGATTTCACTCATCCGCGCGCACAGTGGCACTATTAACAACGCTTGTGCAAGCGGGAGTCTGCAAGTGAACAATGAAATCGGGTCTGTGGTCCTGATGGGTCTGGCTAAAAATTAGTCATATTGCATTAAAACAGGGCAGGCTTGCATAAAGTCCGGTGGCGCGTATTTAATCATGGCCGGTAGCCGTGTTGAAAAGGGACGCGATGTACGAGTTGCTGACACCGCAGGAAATGGCGCAAGCTGATCGCCAGACCATTGCGAGCGGAATCAAGGATGGATTCTCGCTCATGCTTGCGGCGGGACGCGCTGTCGCGGACGTGGCAGAACGGATGTTTCCGCGCAATGCACCTGTCGCTGTCCTGTGCGGGCCGGGCAATAATGGGGGCGACGGCTATATCGCGGCACAGTTCCTTCTGGAAACGGGCTTTGAAGTCATGTGTTTCGCATCGGCTTCGCCTCGCCATGGTTCGGATGCCATGCGCGCATCGCTTTTCTACAAGGGGTCTGTTTCCAATTTTGGTGAGTTTTCAGCCGCGAGTTTTGGCGGTGTGATCGATGCCTTGTTCGGCGCGGGATTGGACCGCGGCATTCACGGTGCCGAAGCCGTGGCGATCGATGCCGTCAACGCATCCGATGTGCCGGTTGTGGCAGTTGATTTGCCAAGCGGCATATCGGGAGAAAGTGGCGACATACTGGGAGCGGCAATCCGCGCGCGGGCGACGGTCACGTTTTTTCGTAAAAAGCCGGGGCATCTTTTGCAGCCGGGAAGGGGATGTTGCGGTGTTCTTCATGTCGCGGATATCGGTATTCCAGATCACATACTGACGGCGATCGAACCGCATCTTTTCGAAAATGCTCCAGACCTTTGGAAAGACACCCTGCCGGTGCTTGGTGTTGGGGCTTACAAATATAGTCGCGGCCATGCAGCGGTGTTTTCGGGCGGTGCCCATGCGACCGGTGCGGCCCGCCTGTCGGCACTCGCTGCTGCTCGCAGCGGCGCGGGTGCGGTAACGCTGCTTTCTCCGCCTGATGCGATGGCGGTCAATGCCGCCCACCTCACCAGCATCATGCTTCGCGAAACGCGCGGTTTGAGAGATGTTCGGCAATTTTGTGCTGAACGCAAGGTTGCCGCAGCGGTTCTGGGCCCCGGTTACGGTCATCCAGCATTGGCGCGTGAGCATGCGCTGTATCTGGCGGGCGGCAACTTGGAGGGATTTCATGGCCTGGTTCTGGACGCCGACGGAATTACGGCTTTTGAACAGAAACCGGCCGAGCTTTTCGACAAGCGCCAAGGCGTCCAGACGGCGCTCGTATTGACGCCGCATGAAGGCGAGTTCCGGCGGCTCTTTCCGGATATTGCGGGGAAATCCGTCTCGAAAATTGACAAGGCCCGCGAGGCCGCGGAGCGCGCCAATGCCGTCATCATCTACAAGGGGCCTGATACAGTCATCGCGCAACCGGGCGGGTTCGCTGTCGTCAATGCCAATGGAACGCCCTTGCTGGCGACGGCAGGATCAGGCGATGTTCTGGCCGGTATTGTCTGCGGCTTTCTTGCACAGGGCATGCCTGCATTTGCGGCGGCTTGCGCGTCGGTATGGATACACGCGGATGCCGCTCGACGCTTCGGTCATGGCATGATTGCCGAAGATTTGCCTGCACAGCTTCCGACGGTCCTGTTGGCGCTGGAGCGAACGTCGTGGAATTAGAGCGTCGATCTGATTCAGTCACTACAGCCTAACGCCCCGATGTCCTGCTGTTACCGGTGCCGGCATCGATTGTGATGTCGCCCGAAATCGACACATCCGTATTGCCGATACGAAAGTTCTTCCAGTTGCCATTCGGTTTCTGATCCGGCTCGGGAGCAGGCGGCGGAGCGGTCACGATAGGCTTCGGGGTCTGAACGCCCGGCAGGCCCGGAGAGCCGTCTTTCGCAGACGCGGCTGATATCATAGCTGAACAAACGACGCCAAATATTAGAAAACGCTGCATAATCATCTGCCCTTTCCCTATACGGGGTCGGTGACGGCATCAATCAGCTGTCCCGCCATTTCGAGCGTGAACTCGTCGAAATGCGAGATGACACGGCTCGGATCGTAATGCTGGACAGGAAGGTCGGTATAGCCGAAATCCACGGCGACAACGGGGATGCCTGCTGCTTTTGCAGTGTCGATATCGGTGCGGCTGTCGCCCACCATGATTGCCCGCTCACGATTGCCGCCGGCCCGCGCGATGGTTTCGGTAAGGTGACGCGGATCGGGCTTTCGATGGGCGAAGGTGTCGGCGCCGCAAATCGCAGCAAAACGTCCCGCTTGGCCCATCGAAGTCAGGAGCTTGACCGACAGGGCTTCAAACTTGTTGGTGCAGACGGCCAGTTCGTAACCATGTGCCGAGAACCGGTCCATTGCCTCCAATACGCCGGGAAAGAAAGTCGAATGTCCCGGCATATGAGCGGCATAATGTTCGCGGAATTCTTCCACGAGCTTGTCGAGTTGCGCTTCGTCAGGCTGTTTGTGCTGGGCGGCAAAGGCCCGCTCAATCATGACGCGCCCGCCCTGGCCGACGAATCTCCGCAACGATTCCCGATCCGCCGTATTCAGGCCCGATATGGCCAGGCAGTGGTTGAGGCTGTCGAGAAGGTCGGGTGCTGTATCGACAAGAGTTCCGTCGAGATCGAAAACGATGATGGGCTTGGGATTGGCAGCAGACATTCGCTTCTCGTGTTTGAAATGGGAAATGGGGAATTCCTATCCGATTGTCGCCTGCGGCTCAACCTCACGATCAGATTTGCTTAAAAGCCGAAATTCTGCGTCATAGTTCGAATAGGCGCTTTGTTGTGTTGCGCCCGCATGCTAGAGGCGAACCGGATGACAATGAGAATCCGCAGGGAACTATCGGGAACTTGGGTATGGATGAAGCTCGCAAGCTGAAAATCGCAGCCGCCGCAGAAGCGCTCACGCATGTCAGGGACGGGATGCGGCTGGGGATCGGTACCGGTTCAACTGCCGAGGAGTTCGTTCGTCTGCTTGCCGAAAAGGTAAACAGCGGCTTCAGGATCATTGGCGTACCGACTTCCGAACGCACCGCGAAGCTTTGCGAGGAGCTTGGCGTTCCACTGACGACACTCGATGAAACGCCTCATCTTGATCTCACAATTGACGGGGCCGATGAAGTCGACGCCGATCTTTCGCTCATCAAGGGCGGCGGCGGTGCTCTTCTGCGCGAAAAGATCGTGGCTGCGGCCTCCGACGCGATGATCGTTATTGCGGACGGTTCGAAGGTGGTTGAAACGCTTGGGCGTTTTCCTCTACCTGTGGAGGTCAATCGCTTCGGTCTCGGCGCAACCATGCGCGCGATCGAAGCGGCGGCTCAAAAATGTGGTCTTGCGGGCCCGCTGGCGCTGCGTTTAAAAGATGGCTCACCCTTCGTAACAGATGGTGGGCATTATATCGTGGATGCATCTTTTGGCCGCATTCCCGATCCAAAGACACTATCTGACGCTCTCTTCGCAATTCCAGGCGTTGTCGAGCATGGACTTTTCATCGGACTGGCGCGTGCGGCAGTGATTGCCGGCAACGACGGCATCCGCACCATGAACCGGTCTTGAACTGATTGAACGGAGTATTGACCACATGATCCCGGCAACTGGCTTTCGCCGTCTGATTGCACCGTTTTCCGCGCTCGTACTGATGTCGGGCATTCATGCCGCATCTGCACAGGAAATCACCGAATCTCATCTGGAAGCTGCCCGTGCTGCTATTTCTGCGATTGATGCTACCCAGCAGTTCGACGAAATTCTGCCGAATGCCGCACGCGCGCTCAAAGGCGAGCTGATCCAGAAGGACCCAAATCTGGAAGCTCTCATCACCAAGACGGTCGATGACAAGGCTCTCGCCCTTGCTTCCCGCCGCGCGGACCTCGAAACCGAATCCGCGCGCGCCTATGCGAAGGCGTTTTCGGAAGACGAGCTGAAGGCCATTGCCGCGTTCTATACGTCGCCGGCAGGCAAGAAGCTTCTCTCGGAAGGCCCGATTGTAACGCGTGAAGTCGTCAAGGCCGCAAATATCTGGCAAAACGGCATCGCCCGTGATCTTGCAACCAGCGTGGCTGAAGTTCTGGCTGCCCAGGCTGGTGCCGCGGCGGCTCCGGCGCAGCCTGCACAGCAGTAATTCTGAGCGGTAACGCGGAATTTGAAAGCCCGGTCCCTTGGCCGGGCTTTTTCTTTTGCCTACATATCGGCCAACGCAATATGGATTGGAGACTCCCATGACCGGCTTCGACTATGATCTTTTTGTTATCGGCGGCGGTTCCGGCGGTGTGCGGGCTGGACGTTTGGCCGGGGCGATGGGCAAAAAAGTCGGTCTTGCGGAAGAATATCGTATGGGCGGAACCTGCGTTATCCGTGGTTGTGTGCCGAAGAAACTTTTTGTCTATGCTTCCCAGTTTCCTGAACATTTTGAGGATGCAGCCGGGTACGGCTGGGACGTCGGCGCCTCGACATTCAACTGGAAAAAGCTGATCGATGCCAAGGACAGGGAGATCGCCCGGCTTGAAGGGCTTTATACAAAGGGTCTTCAGAACTCGAATGTCGAGATTTTCGCCAGCCGCGCCGAACTGATCGATGAACATACGATCGAGCTGAAGGCCGATGGCCGCCGGGTCACGGCTGACCAGATCCTGATTGCGACGGGCGGTCATCCAAGCATGCCTGAAACCATGCCGGGGCATGAATATTGCATCAGTTCCAACGAAGCGTTTCATCTTGCTGAACTGCCGAAGGCGATTGCCATTGCGGGTGGCGGCTATATCGCCGTTGAATTCGCGAACATATTTCATGGTCTCGGTGTCGAGACGACACTGGTTTATCGCGGCCAGGAAATCCTCTCGCGTTTCGACCCGGATCTGCGCCATCTTTTGCATGAAACGATGGAGGCAAAGGGGATTCGCATCATTTGCGGGGCCGTGTTCGAAAAGATTGAAAAACAGTCTGACGGTAATCTCAAAATCGCGCTGAATACTGGTGAAACATTGGAAGCCGGCCAGGCTATGATGGCTATCGGACGCAAAGCCAACACGACCGGCCTCGGACTTGAGAGAGCGGGCGTGGCGGTGGATGAACTGGGTGCCATTCCCGTCGATGATTATTCGCGCACCAATGTCGCGAATATCTGGGCGGTGGGCGATGTCACCAATCGTGTTCAATTGACGCCGGTGGCCATTCATGAAGCCATGTGTTTTCTGGAAACTGCATTCAAGGACAATCCGACAAAGCCGGATCATGAATTGATTGCTACCGCCGTATTTTCGCAGCCGGAAATCGGCACGGTCGGTTTGCCGGAAGATGAGGCGGCGAAGAAGTATCCGGAAATCGAGGTTTACAGGGCGCTTTTCCGCCCGATGAAGAACACGCTGTCCGGCCGCAATGAAAAAATGCTCATGAAGCTCATCGTCGACGCCGCGAGCCGCCGGGTTGTCGGTGCCCATATCATGGGGCCTGATGCGGGTGAAATGGCTCAGCTTCTGGGTATTTCGCTCAAGTCCGGTGCGACCAAGGATGACTTCGATCGCACCATGGCCGTGCATCCGACCGCAGCCGAAGAGCTGGTCACGATGTACAAGCCGACCTATCGCGTCGTGAATGGCGAGAAGGTCGACGGATAATTCTTTCGCCATCGGCCTGTCCGGTTAACGAATATTGCTGGCATAAAGTCCCAGCCTGCATTATATCAGCGCGACCACGCACGCCGGATTTCCGGAGCAGGCTGTCATCCTTGTCAGATGCAGGCTGCCGCTCAAGGAATTCCGGCTTTCGTGCAAGGAGGATATAATCCGAGAGAAATCGAGCGGATAGAAGCAAACAGGTGCTCAAATGACGAAGAACTGGACCCCGCATTCCTGGAGAAACAAACCGATCAAGCAAGTGCCGTTTTATCCGGACGCACAGGCTTTGAACGACGTTGAGGCCCGTCTTCGCACCTATCCGCCGCTGGTTTTTGCAGGTGAGGCACGCAAGCTCAAGCAGCAACTGGCCGAAGTGGCGGAAGGCAAGGCATTTCTGCTCCAGGGTGGCGATTGCGCGGAAAGCTTTGCGGAACATGGCGCGGACAATATTCGCGACTTTTTCCGCGTCTTTCTTCAGATGGCCGTCGTGCTTACGTTCGGCGCTTCGAAGCCGGTCGTGAAGGTTGGCCGTATTGCAGGCCAATTCGCCAAGCCGCGCTCGTCGGACATGGAAACGCAAAACGGCGTGGAACTGCCATCCTATCGTGGCGATATCATCAACGGTATCGAGTTCGACACGGCATCGCGTATTCCCGATCCGCAGCGTCAGGACATGGCGTATCGCCAGTCGGCGGCGACGCTGAACCTGTTGCGTGCATTCGCGCAGGGCGGCTACGCCAATCTGGAGAATGTTCACCAGTGGATGCTGGGCTTTGTCGGCAAGAGCCCGCAGGCGGAACGCTATGCGGCCCTGGCGCAGCGTATTTCCGAGACCATGAACTTCATGCGTGCGATCGGAATTACGGCGGACAGCAATCATTCGCTGCGGGAAACCGATTTCTACACCAGCCATGAAGCCCTGCTTCTTGGCTATGAGGAAGCGCTGACCCGCGTGGATTCGACGTCGGGTGACTGGTACGGCACATCCGGCCATATGATCTGGATCGGCGACCGCACGCGTCAGGCTGACCATGCGCATATTGAATATTGCCGCGGCATCAAGAACCCGCTCGGTCTCAAGTGCGGTCCGTCCTTGCAGCCGGATGATCTCATTCGCCTGATCGATCTGCTCAACCCGGAAAATGAGGCAGGGCGCCTGACATTGATTGCGCGCTTTGGCTACGACAAGGTTGGCGATCATCTGCCGCAGTTGATCCGCGCGGTCGAGAAGGAAGGCCGCAAGGTGGTGTGGTCTTGCGATCCGATGCATGGCAACACGATCACCGCCGGTGGCTACAAGACGCGTCCGTTCGACCGCATCCTTAAGGAAGTGGAATCTTTCTTCGCGATCCATCGTGCCGAGGGCACGCATCCGGGCGGCATCCATGTCGAAATGACCGGCAAGAACGTGACCGAATGCACGGGCGGCGCGCGTGCGATCTCGGCCGAGGATTTGCATGACCGTTACCATACGCATTGCGATCCGCGTCTCAATGCCGATCAGGCTTTGGAACTGGCATTTCTGCTGGCCGAACTTCTCAAGAAGGAGCGGGATGCCGGTGTTGCCAGGCAGGCCGCGACTGCCTGAGCATCTTTATATATTCCAGCACATGCAGGGCGGAGGTTTCGATCTCCGCCCTGTTGCTTTTCAGCAAAACTCACCTATTGATTGCGTTGGAGTGTCCCGCATCCGAGCGGGTGAATAAAGGGCGCTCCAGCCCGTAAATCGCTTCCGATTATCGGGCCGTTACTGTAGCCAATTTGTTTGAGGTAATGATGCAGCGCATTTTTCTGGCTTTTCTCAATTCCATGCGGGCACTGAAATATCTCGCCGGACATGAAAAAGCCGTTCAGCAGGAACTGGTGCTGTTTCTTCTTTCCCTGCCCGTGGCATTGTTTCTTGCGCCAAGCTGGCTTGCTTTCCTGCTGATGACTGGATCGATCCTGTTTCTCATCCTCGTGGAAGTGCTGAACACAGGTATCGAGGCGACCTGCGATGCCGTCTCGCGCGATTTTCACAAGGAAATTCAGATTGCAAAGGACTGCGGCTCGCTTGCCGTCCTGATTTCCATCGTGTTCGTCGTTGCCGTCTGGGCTTATATCCTCGCCAACACGTATCTCGTTTGACAAACAAAGCGGTCAATCGACTGCATCCGTTGCATTTGTTTGCCCAAGCGCGCTAAAGCTTGGACATGTTAGCCTCTCGCGAGAATCTTGCCATGCTCCGTATTGCCGTTGCGCAACTCAATCCCGTCATGGGCGATATCGCCGGAAACCTGGCCAAGGCACGCGCCGCGCGCACTGAAGCCGCCAGCATGAACGCCGATCTTGTTCTTTTCACCGAATTGTTCATTTCCGGCTATCCGCCGGAAGATCTGGTGCTGAAACCATCCTTTCTCGCAGCCTGCGAAAAAGCCGTGCGCGCGCTTGCAAGTGACACCGCCGATGGCGGGCCGGGCGTCATCATCGGCACACCGCTTCGCCGTGAAACTGGTCTGCACAACGCCGTAGCGGTTCTGGACGCGGGGGAGGTGATTGCAGAACGGTTCAAGGTCGATCTGCCGAATTATGGCGAGTTTGATGAGAAGCGCGTATTCCAGGCCGGTCCAATGCCGGGGCCGGTCAATTTCCGCGGTGTTCGCATTGGAATTCCGATCTGTGAAGACATTTGGGGCGAGCTTGATGTGGCCGAAACGCTGGCGGAAAGCGGCGCGGAGATTTTGCTCGTGCCGAACGGTTCACCCTATCATCGCGCCAAGATGGATCGGCGCCATCAACTTGTGCTGAAGCAGGTGATCGAGACTGAACTGCCGATGATCTATGCCAATCAGGTCGGCGGGCAGGACGAGCTGGTGTTCGATGGCGGGTCATTTGCATTCAACGCCGACCGGTCGCTCTGTCTGCAAATGCCGCAGTTTGCAGAGCAGATTGCGCTGACCGTCTGGCGCAAGAGTGATGGTGGCTGGCATTGCGATGCAGGCGAGAAGGCTTTGCTTCCGGAGGGGCTGGAGGCGGATTATTCCGCCTGTATGCTGGGCCTGCGGGACTATGTGAACAAGAACGGTTTCAAGGATGTCGTGCTTGGGCTTTCCGGTGGCATCGACTCGGCAATCTGTGCTGCTCTGGGTGTCGATGCCCTGGGTAAGGACCGGGTGCGCTGCATCATGCTGCCTTACCGCTATACGTCCGATGAATCTCTGAAAGACGCTGCCGATTGTGCAAAAGCGCTCGGCGTCCGCTATGATATCGTTCCGATTGCCGCGCCGGTTGAAGGCTTTCTGGAAGCGCTGGATCCGCTTTTCGAAGGCACTGAAAGCGGTGTTACGGAAGAAAACCTGCAAAGCCGCGCCCGCGGCACCATTTTGATGGCCGTTTCGAACAAGTTCGGTTCGATGGTTGTCACCACCGGCAACAAGTCTGAAATGTCCGTGGGCTATGCGACGCTTTATGGCGATATGAATGGCGGATTCAATCCGATCAAGGACGTCTACAAGATGCAGGTCTATGCCATGTCGGAGTGGCGTAACAGCCATGTACCGAGTGGTGCACTTGGCCCATCGGGTGTGGTGATCCCACATAACATCATTGCCAAGGCGCCATCTGCCGAACTGCGCGAAAACCAGACGGATCAGGATAGCTTGCCGCCATATCCGGTTCTGGACGATATTCTTGAATGCCTTGTCGAGAATGAAATGAGCAATACCGAGATTGCTGCGCGCGGTCATGCGCTCGAAACCGTTCAGCGGATCGAGCATCTGCTTTACCTTGCTGAATACAAGCGCCGACAATCGGCCCCCGGTGTCAAAATTACCAAGAAGAATTTCGGACGCGATCGCCGCTACCCTATAACGAACCGCTTCCGCGACCGCTGAAAGACAATAAAATGACCGTAACCGTTCGTTTTGCTCCGTCACCGACGGGCTATATTCATATTGGCAATACGCGCACAGCGCTTTCAAACTGGCTTTTTGCGCAGAAGAATGGCGGCAAGTTCATACTGCGCTATGACGACACCGATGTTGAGCGATCCAGGGAAGAATATGCGCAGGCGATTGCCTTCGATCTCGATTGGCTGGGCGTCAGGCCTGACCGCGTCGAATATCAGTCAAGGCGCTTCGACGTGTATGCCAAGGCAGTCGAAAAGCTCAAACAGGCCGGGCTGCTTTACGCCTGCTATGAAACGGCGGATGAATTGGAGCGCCGCCGCAAGTTGCGTCTGGCTCGCCGCCTGCCGCCGGTATATGGCCGCGAAGGTCTGAAGCTGACCGCCGAAGAGAGGGCAGCCTTTGAAGCCGAAGGGCGCAAGCCGCACTGGCGTTTCCTGCTGCCGAATTTTGATGCCGACCCGTTTGATACCAAGCGTACCGAGGTCCATTGGGACGATCTGGTTCGCGGTCCGCAAACGGTTGATCTGGCCTCCATGTCCGATCCGGTGCTGGTGCGTGAGGATGGCACATATCTCTATACCTTGCCGTCCGTCGTCGATGATATCGATCTTGGCATTACGCACATCATTCGTGGTGACGACCATGTGACCAATACGGGTGTACAAATCGCGATTTTCGAAGCGTTGGGAGCCACAGCGCCGGTTTTTGGGCACCACAATCTGCTGACGACGATTTCGGGCGAGGGGCTTTCCAAACGAACCGGCGCCTTGTCAGTCGGATCGCTCCGCGAGGCCGGATTCGAGCCGATGGCGGTCGCCTCGCTGGCTGTTCTGATCGGGACGTCGGAAAGTGTTTCGGCTGCACCCAATATGACAAGTCTCGCGGAGCGTTTTGATCTGGCTTCGATATCGAAGTCCTCGGCAAAATTCGATCCGGCGGAACTGGAAACGCTCAATCGATCCCTTCTGCACGAAATGTCCTATTCGGATGCTCAATCGCGTCTGGCCGCGTTGGGTATTTCGGGCGATAAGGCCGAGCCGTTCTGGTTGGCCGTTCGAGGCAATCTCGACCGTTTCAAGGATGTCGAACATTGGTGGACGATTGTTGCCGGGGATCTGCCGGCAGTGCCTGAGTTGACTGCCGAGGATAGCGCTTTCCTGAAAGAGGCTTTCGCCCTGCTGCCGTCTGGTCCCTGGGACCATCAGACCTGGAAAATCTGGACCGAAGCCGTGAAGGCTGCGACGGGACGCAAGGGCAAGGCTCTTTTCATGCCCTTGCGGCTGGCGCTTACTGGGCAGGCTCATGGGCCGGAACTGGCCGATCTGCTGGTGCTGATTGGTCCTGAAAGAACTCGGACCCGACAACCCTGACTTTGGCGTTTGTCGTGTATGAACGCTCCATGGGAGGCGCAGCCGTAACAGGCGCTACATAGGCCGGTGTGTCGGAAGTCTGTATCTTCGCGGACGGGGTATAATCGACTTCTTCCGTTTTCGCGGGCGCTGGAGCGGTATAGGCTGGCACGGTGATCCTGCTGGCGAGTTCGGCGTGCGGCTTGCCCGTCGCGGCCTTGGGCTTGCGCTGCGGCGCGTTGGCTGTTTTTGATCGCAGCTTCCTATGTGGCACAACCCATGAGGCTTTGCACGATTTGACATGCCGGGAGGGGGATGGCCGACCAGCCAGTGCCAGGTTCAACTCATGAAGGCGTTCGCGCAAGGTCTGTATTTCAGTCGTCAGATTGTCGGTTCGCGCCCGCCATTTTGTGCACTGCGCGGTTTTTGCAGCAGGCGCAAAGACACTTGCCGCACACTGGTTCTGGGCGACGGTTCGTCTCATACGCGAAAGATCGGCCTCTTTGCGGTCGAGAAGCGATTGGGTGACGATGTGTTGTTTCCTGAGCTGCGCCTGCTCGAAAGGCGTGCATAATTCTGTAGGGCGCATGGTTGTGCAGCCCGTCAATATACCGAGAAAAGTCAGGAGTATTGAGGAGAACAGTATTCTATTAGAATTTGTAGAAATGTTAGACATAGCGACCTCTGCAACGATGCTTGCAAGGTCATGGTTAAAAAATATAGTAAATTAAATATTAACGGCGAGTATATTCAAGTATACTCGCCGTATTATTTTTATATTACTTATGTCTAAATTATTTGTATGTCTTAAGCCTTCCTGCGAAGAGTCTCGCCAGACTTCTGCAACGCTTCAACGACCGCCAGCGCGGTCATGTTGACGACACCCCGTGACGTGACGGAAGGGGTCAAGATATGCGCGGGACGGGCCGCGCCAAGCAGGATCGGGCCGACGTGCAGGGCGTCCGTGACCATCTTGACCACATTCAGCGTGATGTTCGCAGCGTCGAGGTTCGGGAAGACGAGAAGATTGGCTTCGCCTTTCAGACGCGAATTCGGGAATACCCGGTCACGCAACATCTGCGAAAGGGCGGAATCTCCGTGCATCTCACCGTCGGATTCGAGTTCCGGCGCCTTTTCTGCAAGAATTGCTGCTGCTTCACGCATCTTTTCCGCGCTGGCTGATTCTTTCGATCCGAAGTTCGAATGCGAGACCAAGGCGGCCTTGGGCTCGATGCCAAAGCGGCTGATTTCCTTGGCGGCAAGAATTGCCATTTCAGCCACTTCGTTTGCGCCCGGTTCCACGTTGACATAAGTGTCGGTGAGGAAGAGAGCGCCACGCTGCGAAATGAGCAGGCTCAAGGCGGAATAGTCCCGAATGCCGGGAACCTTGCCGATGATCTGGCGCACCACGCGAAGGTGGCGTTCGAACCGGCCTTCAAGACCGCAGATCATGGCGTCGGCTTCATCGCGCATAACGGCGAGGGCAGCAATTGCGGTCGAATTCGTGCGCACGATGGTGCGTGCCGCTTCCGGCGTGACACCCTGCCTGCCGGTATAGGACAGATAGAGATCGACGTAGTCGCGGTAGCGCGGATCGTCTTCAGGATTGATGAGTTCGAAATCTGTTCCCGGACGGATCTTGAGGCCATAGCGACGCAGGCGTGTTTCAATAACCTGCGGGCGTCCGACAAGGATCGGTGCCGCGATGCGCTCTTCGATTACGACCTGCGCGGCGCGCAGCACGCGCTCGTCTTCGCCGTCGGCGTAAATGACGCGTTTGGGCTTCTCATGCGCGCGGGCAGCGGCAAAGACCGGCTTCATGATGAGGCCGGAACGGAAGACGAAGCGATTCAGGCGATCCAGATAGGCTTCCATATCCTCGATCGGGCGTGTGGCCACGCCTGTTTCCATGGCGGCCTTTGCGACTGCGGGGGCTATGCGAAGAATGAGGCGCTGATCGAATGGCGAGGGGATGATGTAGTCGGGCCCAAAAGTCGGCGTATCGCCCGAATAGGCGCGCGCCGCGACATCCGAAGGCTCTTCCCGGGCGAGTGCAGCAATGGCGCGCACCGCCGCGAGCTTCATTTCCTCGTTGATGGCGGTTGCACCGACGTCGAGTGCCCCGCGGAAGATGTAGGGGAAGCAGAGAACATTGTTGACCTGGTTCGGATAGTCCGATCGTCCAGTGCAGATCATCGCGTCGGCACGGGCGGCGCGGGCCTCTTCCGGCATGATTTCCGGCTTTGGATTGGCGAGGGCCATGATGAGCGGCTTCTCGGCCATCTGCTTCAAAAGTTCAGGCTTCAGCACACCCGCAGCCGAAAGGCCGAGGAAAACGTCGGCACCGCCGATGACATCGGCCAGAACACGTGCGTCGGTTTTCTGCGCATAAACTTCCTTCCAGCGGTCCATAAGCGTGTTGCGGCCTTCGTAGACGACGCCTTCGAGATCGCAAACCCAGATATTCTCGCGTTTTGCGCCCAGATTGACGAGGAGATTGAGGCAGGCAAGAGCCGCAGCGCCTGCACCCGACGTAACAATCTTGGCATCGCCGATTTTCTTGCCGGCGAGCTCCAGACCGTTCAGTACCGCCGATGCAACGATGATGGCGGTGCCGTGCTGGTCGTCGTGGAAAACAGGGATGTTCATTTTCGCACGAAGCTGTTCCTCAACCTCGAAGCACTCGGGCGCCTTGATGTCTTCCAGATTGATGCCGCCGAATGTCGGTTCCAAAGCTGAAACGACGTCGACGATGCGATTGATTTCGAGTGCGTCGATTTCAATGTCGAACACGTCGATATCCGCGAATTTCTTGAAGAGAACGGCCTTGCCTTCCATCACCGGCTTGGATGCAAGCGCGCCGATATTTCCCAGCCCCAGAACTGCGGTTCCGTTGGAAACGACGGCAACGAGATTGCCGCGGGCCGTGTATTCGGCGGCGGCTGCGGGGTCTTCGTGGATTGCGAGGCAAGGTGCGGCGACGCCCGGCGAATAAGCCAGCGCCAGGTCGCGCTGGTTGCCAAGGGGCTTGGTCGCCTGAATCTCCAGCTTTCCGGGCTTCGGATAACGGTGGAAGAACAGTGCTGCTTCATCGAAATCCGAACGGGAAGTGGATGGTGTTTTCTTGGTCATGGTCGCATCGCTTTCCAAAAATCTTTCGTGCAGGGCAAAAAGCTCATTGCACATGCAGGGCGCGGCGGTTCGCATGGAGGTTCCGCGCGCAGCGTCCGCACATTGGGCCATTATCGTTCTTAGACTATCGGCTCAAATCTCTGTAGGCCCGTTTTCGAGAATGAGTTTTTCCAAATTTGCAGATTGATCGTCTCTATAGTCTAAAACGCACTTTGATACGCGCCGCCGTCGATAACGAGATTCTGCCCGGTAATGAAACCGGAATGTTCCGAGCAAAGGAAGGCGCAGGCCTGGCCGAACTCCTTCGGCTGGCCGATCCGCCGGGCGGGAATAGCCGACGCCCGCTTCTCGGCTTCCGTCTCCGGTGTCGTGCCGTTCTTCCGGGCTGCAAATGCAAAGCCGCTGCGAAGGCGATCCGTGTCGAACGCGCCGGGAAGGATATTGTTGATGGTCACATTGGAGGCGGCCACCGTGCGGGCAACGCCCGCCAGAAAGGCGGTCAGGCCCGCGCGGGCGCCGGATGAAAGATCGAGACCGGGAATGGGAGCGTATACGGACGTCGATGTGATATTGACGATGCGTCCGAAACGGCGCTCGACCATCCCGTCGATAACGGCTTTAATCAGTTCTATTGGCGTAACCATATTCTGCGTCACGCCTTGAAGGATCGCATCGCGATCGAGAAGGCGAAAATCCTTGAAGGCCGGACCACCATTATTGTTCACGAGGATATCCGGCGCGGGGCAGGCGGATATGAGGTCAGCCTGTCCTTCAGGAGACGATATGTCGGCGGCAACAGCATCGACCTTCACGCCATATGCCTTTCGAATTGCTTCCGCCGCCGTCGCGAGGGCTTCTTCATTTCGCCCATTGAGAACGAGATCACATCCGGCTTCGGCGAGTGCCTCGGCACAGGCCCGCCCCAGCCCCTTACTGGAAGCGCACACAATTGCTTTTCGACCTTTGAGGCCCAGATCCACGGTTTGATCCTCGCATTTTTCAAGTTTTTAAAGACATGCCACCAAGCAAGCGGTCCAATCAACCGGATTCTGGTTTACAGGTTCCTGTGTCCACTTTTTAGAGCCAGAAACGCAATCCCTGCGAACACTATTTGGTGAACCTCGCTATTCGAGGGGCGGAGTGAATTCGGCTCTCGGTCGTATCAGCGACCCGTTATCGACCTGTTCCAGCGCATGCGCAAGCCAGCCCACGATCCGTGCAAGAGCAAACAGAAACAGCGGCGCATCCGGGGGCAGATCATAAATCTCCGTGACGGCTGCAAGGGCAAAATCCACATTTGGTTTCTCGCCTAGAATGTCTGCCGCGCTTTGTTCCAGATCGCGGTAAGGGGCCGGCAGTTCCAGATGTTCCAGCAGGGCCGAGGCGCGGGCATCGCCTGTTTCGCGATAGAGCGGATGACCGAAGAAATGGAACTGTGTCCCTTGTCTAAGCTTGTCTTTAATCGCGGCTTCCGCCCCCACCTGCCGGGCCTGCGCGATAATCGCGGCGGCTGCGGCCGCGGCACGGCCATGGCGCGGGCCGATCAATGTTGATAGTCCCGCAAGAATTGCGGCAGAAAGCGGTGCGCCTGTCGATGCGGCGACACGGGTGGCGAATGTCGATGCATTGAGTTCATGGTCCGCAAGGAGAACCAGAACACGCCGGATCACATCGCTCGCCTGTGGTTTTCCCCAGGCTCGTGCAATGCGCTCATGCATCGGCATATTGGATGAAGAAACGCCGAGAACCGTGGCGTGGAAGAGTTGCAGGAGGCCGAAAGCCTCCCGCTGCAAGATTGTCGCCGAGCGCCCGCAACTGGGCAGATCGTTCGCAGCGCGAATGCCAAAGACGGCAAATAGTC
The DNA here is from genome assembly GCF_046630315.1 of Brucella anthropi. Lineage (GTDB taxonomy): Bacteria > Pseudomonadota > Alphaproteobacteria > Rhizobiales > Rhizobiaceae > Brucella > Brucella anthropi_A. The sequence continues at coordinate 48,144 of NZ_LQBD01000016.1, forward strand.
GTTCCAGCGGCCCGGAATCTGCTTTTCGGGCATCCAAACTCGTTTCGGCGTCATTGCCGGTATTGCCATCGAAATCCATCTGCCACAGCAAGGCGGCGACTTCTTCCAGCGTTGCGGTTTCGGACAGTTCGGCGGCATCACATCCGCGGTAGAGCAGCCGGCCATCGATAACCGTCGAAATGCCCGAGCGCATGATGGGCAGCCCCCAGCGAATGGTGTCGGCGGCGACCATGCTGTCCCTCTTGCGGCCCGGACGCCTGCCAGCCAGACGATGCACATCCTCCGATCGGTACAGGCTGCGTCTGGGGTCATCGGGCAATGGCTTGGAACGGATGCGGCCACGGCTCACATTTGCATAAAGCGTCTGCGGCTTTGTCTGAAGAACGGCGAGGGCTTCTTCCGCTGTCAACCAGTCCATTATTGCGACCTACATTGATTGATTTCATCAAGATTGACGTCAACTATACTTGGTTTCAATGTCGGAAAGCAAACGAGGAGAACCATCATGAATAGCGGACTTGAAGATGTGATTGCTGCCGAAACTGTTCTGTCGGACGTGGATGGACTCGCCGGAAGACTGGTTATTCGCGGTCGGTCGCTGGACGATCTGGTTCCGCACGCAAGTGTTGAGGACGGGATGGAGCTTTTATGGGATGGGTTCTTCCAGGATATTCCCAAGGGCGCGGAGCTTCAAAAGGCATTGGGGGAAGCGCGCCGACAGATATTTCATCATACCGATGCGCTTGACGACGCATTGATGGAGTTGTCGCCCATCGAAGCGCTTCGTGCGTTGATGGCCCGCCTTTCCGACGATGACGACCTGACTGCGGCCCTATATCTGATGGCAGCGCCTGCCGTTTTCACGACAGCCATCTTGCGTGCGCAAAAGGGGCGTCGTCCTGTGCGCCCTGACCCGACACTTCCGCATAGTGCCGACATTCTTCGCATGATGAACGCGGCCATGCCCGACGAGACAGAGGTTGCCGGGCTGGACACCTATCTCATGACGGTTTGCGACCATGGCCTGAACGCGTCGACTTTCGCGGCGCGTGTGGTCGCATCGACGCGCGCCGGACTGACCTCATCCCTGCTTGCCGCGATCAGCGCGCTGAAGGGGCCGCTGCATGGCGGCGCTCCCGGACCTGTTCTCGACATGCTGGATGCGATCGGCCGGCCTGACAATGCGGAAAGCTGGCTTGAATCAGCCGTTGCCAACGGGGACAGGCTGATGGGATTCGGCCATCGCGTTTACCGTGTCCGCGACCCGCGGGCCGACGCCTTGAAAGGTGCTTTGAGGCGTATCGAGGCCCTTGGGCACGGGCGTGGAAAACCCAGGGTGGAACTGGCTGAGGCCGTGGAGAAGGCCGCCATTGCGATTCTCAAGCGGCACAAGCCGGATCGTTCCCTTGAAACCAATGTCGAGTTCTACACCGCCCTGTTGCTGGAACAGTTGGGCTTCCCGCGTGAAGCGTTCACCTGCGTTTTTGCCATGGGAAGAACCATGGGGTGGATAGCCCATTGCCGCGAACAGATGGCGGCGAACAGGCTCATTCGTCCGCAATCCCGCTATGTCGGTCCAAAGGCGGAGCTCGTCGCCTGATATCGACCCCTGACGCGCTTTATTTGAATAAACCCACGCGGCAATTGAGCAATTTCGGGGCGCGGACATCACTTTCCGCGCCCTGAAACGGGCCGTCATATGTCTGTGACATGAATCGGGTTTTCTGCGCTCAGATCAGGTTGCCGTCGAAAGGGACAACCAAATGAGCACCGACGCCCCGCAGTCCAGAAAAGTCCGAACCCTGTTCATTTCGGATGTGCATCTCGGCTCCAAAGCGGCACAGGCCGAATTGCTTCTGGATTTTCTGCGTTATCACGACGCCGAGACGATCTATCTCGTGGGCGATATTGTCGATGGCTGGCGTCTGAGGCGCAATTGGCATTGGCCGCAGGAGCACAATGATGTGGTCCAGAAGCTGCTTCGCAAGAGCCGCAAGGGGGCCAATATCATCTATATTGCGGGCAATCACGACGAGTTCCTGCGGAATTTCCAGGGGACGCATTTCGGCGGTATCGAAGTCATGAATCGGGCGATCCATGAAACGGCGGATGGCCGCAAGTTTCTAGTCATTCACGGCGATCAATTCGATGTCGTGGTGCGAAATGCCCGCTTCATCGCCTATCTGGGTGACTGGGCCTATGACACGGCGATCTGGATCAATACGGTCATGAGCCGCGTCCGCTCGCTTTTCGGCCTGCGCTATTGGTCATTTTCAGCCTGGGCCAAATTTCGTGTGAAAAAAGCGGTCAGCTTTATCGGTCAGTTCGAGACCGTGGTTTCGGAAGAAGCGCAGCGGATCGGCGTGGATGGCGTGATCTGCGGTCATATCCACCATGCCACGATCGAAAGCATGAACGGTGTGGAATACATCAATACGGGTGACTGGGTGGAAAGCTGCACGGCGGTGATCGAGCATTTCGACGGGCGGATGGAACTCCTCGAATGGACGGAACGCCGTGATCGCGGCCCCACGACAGGGAACATTGTTTCTGACGGCGAAGAGCATGACGAGGGCAGGGTGATCCGGCTTCCGCGTCCGGCGCGCGAACTGGCGACCTTCCGCAGATGAAGAAAATCGTCATCATCACCGACGCCTGGCATCCTCAAGTCAACGGTGTCGTGCGCACGCTGACCAAATGCCGGGACCTGATGACGGGACGCGGATATGACGTCGCAGTCATATCACCGCTCGACTATCGGTCTGTTCCCTGTCCCACCTATCCGGAAATCCGGCTCGCCTTGACGACGCCCGGCGCTCTTGGGCGGCGGCTGGCGGCCATGGGGCCGGATTATGTGCATATTGCAACCGAAGGTCCGCTTGGCTTCATGGCGCGGCGCGCTTGCCTGAAAAGGGGCTGGTCCTTCACGACCAGCTTTCATACGCGCTTTCCCGAATATCTGGAGGAGCGCTTTCCGGTCCCGCCGCGCTGGACCTATGCGTTCCTGCGGCGTTTCCATAATGCGGCCCAGCACACGCTGGTGCCAACCCAATCCATTCTGGATGATCTCGAAAGCCGTGGGTTTACAGGGCTGGACCTCTGGACGCGCGGTGTGGACCGCACATTGTTCCATCCGCGGCCGGATGTGGTTAGGGATCTGCCGCGCCCGGTCTTCATCTGCGTTGGACGTGTGGCTGCGGAGAAAAATCTGCCGGCCTTTCTGGAGCTTGATCTACCCGGCACGAAACTCATCGTCGGAGACGGCCCGTCTCTCCATGATCTGCGCATACGGTTTCCAGAGGCCGTGTTCGTGGGGAAGCGGGAAGGTGAAGCATTGGCAAACACTTATGCCGCAGCCGATGTGTTCGTCTTCCCAAGCCGGACTGACACGTTCGGCCTTGTCTTGCTGGAGGCGATCGCCTCCGGCCTGCCGGTGGCGGCCTATCCGGTGCCCGGTTCACGCGATGTCGTCGGGGCCACCGGTGCGGGCGTTCTCTCCGACGATCTGAAGGAGGCATGTCTGGCGGCCCTGCAAATGAAACCGTTTGATCCCGCGCATGTGCTCAAACCATTCACCTGGGACGCCTGTGCGGATATTTTTGAGGATGCTCTCGCCCCGATAAGCCGAACCGCAAACGAGAGCTGTCCACGTGCGGGTCAGCCCCAGACGGCGGCTTCCGGCGGGTAAACCAGTGCACCCTCATAGCGCAGTCCCGGATCGCGGTCATGCGCGAGAAGCAGCGGCCCATCGAGGTCGACCACGTTGGCCTTCTGGGCAAGCAGGACGGCTGGTGCCATGCCGAGCGAGGTGCCGACCATGCAGCCGACCATGATCTGAAGGCCGAGGTCGATTGCCTTGTCACGCATGAGAAGGCCTTCGGTCAGTCCACCTGCCTTGTCGAGCTTGATATTGACGGCGTCGTAGCGCCGGGCCAGTTCCTCAAGTCCAACCGATGTGTGGACGCTTTCATCGGCACAGATAATGACAGGCCGTTCGATTTCACTGAGAATCTGATCATTATCCGCGGGCAGGGGCTGTTCGATAAGCACGACGCCCGCATCCGCTGCGGCACGCATGTTTTGGGCGATATTGTCCGCTGTCCACCCCTCGTTCGCATCGATGATGATGCGGCTGTTCGGTGCGGCCTTTGTGACCGCGTGGATTTTTTCGATATCGTTTTCGCCGCCCATCTTGACCTTGATCAGCGGATAATGCGCGACTTTTGCTGCCGATTGCGCCATTTCGGACGGCGATCCGAGCGAAACGGTGATTGCGGTTTCAAGCGGACGGGTCGGTGTGCCGAGCATGTCGGCGACACTTCTGCCCGTTTCCTTGGCTTCCAGATCCCATAAAGCGCAATCGACTGCGTTGCGCGCAGCGCCGGCCGGCATCAAGCTCTGGATATCCTGCCGCGAGGCCCCGTGCTCAATAGCGGAGCGAACGGTCTCGATCTGTGCGATCACGCTTTCGATGCTTTCCCCATAGCGCGCATAGGGAACGCATTCGCCGCGTCCCTGATGGGGACCGTTGCCGATCACACACACAACAACAGCAGCTTCCGTCTTGGAGCCTCTGGAGATTGTGAATTTTCCGGCGATGGGATAGCGTTCGACAATGATATTCAATGTATTGTGCATAGAGATGCCCTCTGCGACGCAGTATTTCGGTCGTTCAACGACTCGTATATGAGGTAGGCCATGTTGACCGACACCGCCGACAAAGCAAGAGCCGCCGACAATCCTGCGCCGAAGATCGATCTGGTGGAGGAGGACGGTGCGCGGCGCATTCGCCTGAGCGGTCGCTGGGTGTCGCAAAGCGTCAATCTTGTTGATGACAAGATGCGCGGTCTCGAGAAAACTGACGAACACAAAGCAACGATCATCGATATTTCAGGCGTATCCAGTCTTGATACGGCCGGCGCCTGGCTGATCGAACGGATGCGGCAGAGGCTCATAGCAAGGAGTGCGGATGCGCAGCTTGAAGGCGTGCAACAATCCTGGCTTCCCCTGATGCAGGAAGTGGGGCAGGCCGTTGAACGGACTCTTGATACACCGCGTCAGAAAAAGCCTTTCTTTTTCATTTCGTTCCTGGCGGCGCTTGGCGGCGGCGTCATCTCCATGGGTAACGATTTCAAGATGGCCATGCATATTCTGGGCGCGACCATTCGCGGAGCCCAGTTGAAGTATGGGCGCGGCAGCGGAATTCCGGTTCCGGCAATCGTCACGCAGATGGACCGGATGGGTGTTGGAGCGATTCCCATCATCATTCTGATGTCGACAATCGTTGGCGCGATCATTGCCCAGCAAGGCGCATTTCAGCTGCGCTATTTCGGCGCGGAAATCTTCGTGGTCGATCTGGTGGGCATTCTGGTCCTGCGCGAACTCGGGGTGCTTCTGACCGCCATCATGATCGCAGGCCGTTCCGGCAGTGCGATCACGGCTGAAATCGGCTCCATGAAAATGCGCGAAGAGACCGATGCCCTCACCGTTATCGGCCTCAATCCGGTGGGTGTTCTGGTGTTTCCCCGGCTTGTTGCGCTTGTCGTGGTCCTGCCATTGCTCACGATCATCGCGGATCTTTCCGCCTTGATCGGGGCAGCCGGTGTCGCCTGGTTCTATTCCAATATTTCGCCAGAGGCCTTTCTCAGCCGCCTGCATGATGCGGTTGCGCTGAATACCTATTTCGCGGGTCTTATCAAGGCACCGTTCATGGCCATGATTATCGGCGTTCTCGCATCGGTGGAAGGCATGAAGGTTGGGGGAAGCGCAGAATCACTGGGGCGCCGCGTCACTGCTTCCGTTGTGAAGGCGATCTTTGTCGTAATCGTCGTGGATGGGCTGTTCGCCATGTTCTATGCGGCAATCAATTTTTAGTATCCGCTTATGTTCTTTGTTTTTTATGGGCTCTTTGGGACACAGTCGCGCAAAAAATTGAACCCGCAATTGTGTTCGGCGGTTCAGTCGGAAGCCAAGCTCGGTTAAAGAAAGATTATGGAGAACGGCATCGACTATCAGTCGCAACCGCAGGACAAGGTTACCCAAACGGCTGTGCCGATGATCTCGGTGCGCGACGTGACGGTTTCGTTTGGGCGCCAGACTGTGCTCGATAAACTGTCGCTTGATATTTACCAGGGCGAAGTTCTGGGCTTTATCGGCCCGTCCGGATCGGGCAAGTCCGTGCTGATGCGGACGATCCTGGGGCTGAACAAGAAGCAGGCCGGCGAGATCGAGATTCTTGGCCGCAACATCGACCAGCTGAACGAGCTGGAAAAAATGTCCATCGACATGCGTATGGGGGTTCTGTTCCAGCACGGCGCACTGTTTTCGGCCTTGAATGTGCTTGAGAATATTCAGGTTCCGATGCGGGAGTATCTCGATCTGTCGCCAAAGCTGATGGACGAGCTGGCGCGGTTGAAAATCGACCTGGTGGGTTTGAAACCGGATACGGCGGAAAAATTTCCCTCCGAGCTTTCCGGCGGGATGATCAAGCGCGCCGCCCTTGCGCGTGCGCTGGCGCTCGACCCTGACATTCTGTTTCTTGACGAGCCGACATCGGGTCTTGATCCGATCGGTGCGGCCGATTTTGATGATTTGATCGCCAACCTGCGCGATACGATGGGGTTGACCGTCTACATGGTCACTCATGATCTCGACAGCCTTTTTGCAATCTGCGACCGGATTGCCGTTCTCGGGAACAAGAAAATCCTGGTCAGCGGCACCATCGAAGACATGCTGAAAGTAGATGATCCGTGGGTTAAATCCTATTTTCGGGGCAAGCGCGCGCGCCAGATCGACCCCTCGGCGCCAACGAGACGGCGGCCCGGCAACCGCTTGCAGACTGGATAAACTATGGAAACCAAAGCCAATTACGTACTGGTGGGTGTCTTTACGCTGATCGTCAGCCTGTTGGCTTTCGGATTCGTGTACTGGATTGCCCGTTACGGTGAAGCGCGGGATTCCCTGCCTCTCGACGTTCGTATTCCCGGCTCCGTGACCGGGCTTACGGTTGGCAGCCAGGTTCTGTTCAATGGCATCAAGGTCGGCGACGTGCGCCGGCTTCACCTTGATGAAACCAATCCCGAGATGGTTATTGTACAGACACGTGTGAATGCGACAACGCCGATCACCCGCTCGACGACCGCAACGCTCGGTTTTCAGGGATTGACGGGACAGGCCTATATCGAACTGAAGGGCGGTCGTCTCGATGAACCCAATCTCCTGACCGAGGCTGCGAAGGAAGATACGGTTGCGCGTATTGATGCAGACCCATCCGCCGTCAACAATCTCCTTGCCACGGCGCAGGACATCGCCGCGCGCGCAAATTCGGTGCTCGGGCAGTTGGAAGGCTTTGTGAAGGATGCGCGCGGACCGCTCACGGATACGATCAACAATACGAAGATATTCACTGATGCTCTGGCAAAGAACGCCAACATCATTCAGGAACTTGGTGAGAATACGGGGAACATCAACCAGATCGTTACCGACGCCAAGGACATGATGGCCCGGCTGAATGCAGCCTCTGTGCGCGTTGACGCCATTCTGGCGAAGACGGACAAGCTTTTGTCGAGCGACGACAAGGATGGTGTTGTCGCACAGGCAAAGGCAACGCTGGAATCCATTCGCCAGACATCCGACAATCTTGACAGGCGGATGGGGCCGATTGCCAATAATCTCGAACGTTTTTCCGGTCAGGGCTTGCGTGAAGTGCAAGGCGTGGTTCTGGAGAGCCGTCGCGCCATACAGCGTATAGAACAAGCCGTTACCGAACTTGAGCGCAATCCACAGCGGCTTATCTTCGGCGGTCCTGGCAGCGTGCCTCGGTATGATGGGAGGAATCGTCATTGATTTCCAAAGCCGGCTCTTTTGACATGAAATCACGTCGCACCCTTCGCCGCATGACTTCGGCCTCCATTCTGCTCAGCATGATACTTGCGGGCTGCGGCACGGCAACGCCGCTCGACACATTCAATCTGTCAGCGCCGCAGCCTGGAATATCCGCGCCAAGCCGCAAGAACATGCAGTTGCTGGTTCCCGCACCGACGGCGCTCAAGGCGCTCGACAGCGAGAATATCGTTGTCAGTTCGGCCCCCGGCTCCATTGAATATCTCAAAGGTGCGCAGTGGGGCGACAGGCTGACGAATATCGTGCAGTCGCGGCTGGTGCAGGCTTATGAAAATACCGGCGTGTTTGGCGGTATCGGCCGTCCGGGCGATGGGCTGGCGATCAATTATCAAGTCCTGACCGATTTGCGCGTGTTCGGCATTCAGGCTTACGCCTCGCCACAGCTTGCCGTGGTCGAAATGGCCGTTCGCCTGATGAACGACAAGACTGGCGAGGTGCGTGCGACACGCGTATTCCGCACTGAAATTCCGGTCAGCGGCACAACAAATGCCGCCTATGTGAAGGCGCTTAACGCTGCCTTCGAACGGACTGCCAACGAGATCGTGAGCTGGACGGTAACGACGCTCTGAGCGGAGGCGAAAGGTAACGGTTGAGAAAGGTCGATGATCGTCATCGGCCTTTTTTTACAAGTAAAACCTGCCGATATAAATCCTTGCAACTGGACAAACGAAAACGCGGCCCGAAAGCCGCGTTTTCTTTGATCTCAGCTTTTTAGAGCATTTCCAGCAAAAGTGTGAAACGGTTTTGCGTAGGATAATGCGACAAAACAAATAGTTAGAGCGGTTCCGACGATTCCGTTAAAACAGGAACCGCTCTAGCGGAGGCGACCGCTTGCATGTGCAAGCATGGTGTAAACCTTGCCGGTGTCCGACGTGAGATAAGTGCGTGTGACCATGTTGTCCCGGTCATTGCGGGCCACATCTTCGAGCAGACGCTGGAAGTCGTCCATGTAGCGGTCAACCGCGCGGCGGAATTCACTATCCGTCTGATATTTGCGCTTGATATCGTCAAAGGTCTGCTGGCCCTTCAGCGTATAGAGACGGCGGGTAAAGACGTTCCGCTCACCCCGACGATAACGGTCCCACAGTTCCACGGATGCTTCGTGGTCGATCGCACGCGCAATATCGACTGAAAGCGAGTTCAGGGATTCCACAACATGGCTCGGCGAGCGGGGTGTGGCGGTCGGCTGTGCCTTGGGCTGCACGGCTTCTTCTTCCTCGCGGGAAGCGCGGGCAAGAAGATCGGACACCCATCCACGCGGCTTTTCGGCCTGGGTAGCGGCTTGTGCGGGCTGCGTCTTCGGTGCCTCATAGGCGCGCTGACGCACCGCAACATCTGCCGCCGGTGCCTGAACAGGTGCCGGGCGCACCGCAGCTACAGGCGCCGGGCGCGAAACCGGACGATCTGCACGGCTTTCACCGACATCGACCAGGCGGCCTGATTTGTTGACGATTTCCGCCAGTTCCTTGAGCGCATTGATCTGTTCGCTCACGGCCTTGCGCATTGCGGTCGTCGTTTCCTTGGCTTCGGCTGGCATGTCGAGAACGCCGCGCTTCAGTTCGCCGCGAGTCGTGTTGAGTTCGTTGCGAATTTCGCTTGCCGTGCGGCGGATATCGTCGGTTGCGGCAGAGAACTTCTGTGCAGCCTGCTCCACGATTTCCGAAACGCTTTCGCGCATCTTTTCGGCAGACGACCGCGTCTGACCCTCGGCGCGTTGGAATGCGGACGTCACCAGTTCCTCGAAGGACTGCATCAGCCTTTCCACGCCTTCCGACTTCTCGACCAGACCGGATGCCAGCTTGTCGAGCGCCTGATGGCGATCTTCAAGCGTGCTGACGAGGCCGTTCTGAGCCGTATTGATCATGTCGGAAGCCGAGGCGAGAACCTTTCCATGTTCTTCGAAACGGTCGGCAATGTCTGCAATCTGCGACAGGGTGCTATCGGAAAGCGAGCGCAGCGTGCCGATATTGCTGTCGATCAGGCCGGTCGAAGCCTGGAACATCTGCGCTGCGCGATTGGTGTTCTCAACGAAGCTGGACGTGGTGTCGACGAGGCGACCGTCTATATCGGTGAGATTGCGCGTCGCGGCATCGATCAGCTTGCCAAGTTCACCGTTCGATGCGGCAAGGCGGTCGATCAGTTCGCTGACATTGTCGGCAAGGCCGGTCTTTGCCTGCTGAACGGCGGCAATGGTTTCCGCCGTGCGGCTTGCAAGCGCATTGACCAGAGCGGCATTTTCCGAACGAAGCCGGTCGGTTGCGGCATGGGTCGCTTCTTCAAGCTGCTGCGCCAGTCCGCGACCGCTATCGGCCAGCCGCTGCACGAGTGGTTCTGCCGTATCGTTGAGGATCTTGGTGATTTCCTGCGAACGGGCAGCGAGGACAGCATTGAGTTCGCGGGTGCGTTCTTCCAACGTAACCGCGGTCGTGTCGGTGACTTGCGCGATACGTGCCTCGACGGAACCCAGTTCCATCGTGATGCGCGAGCCGATGTCGCCCAGACGCGTTGCAATCGCATCGGCACGTTCCGCAAGGCGCGCCTCGGTACCGGCGAGATTGTCGGCGACGCTGGCCGAGAAGGTTTCGCTGTGGCCGGCAAGCGTTTCACTCGTCTTGGAAGCCGTATCCGCGATGCGGGATTCGATCGTGCTGAGTTCGCCGGTGAGGCGGCTTTCGATTGCCTCAAGGCCGCTTGCGATGGCGCTGGCGCGTTCGTTGAGGCGGGCTTCGGTGCCAGCCAGATTGTCGGCGACGCTGGCCGCAAAGGCTTCGCTGTGGCCGGCAAGTGTTTCGCTCGTTCTGCTCGCCGTGTTAGCAATACGGGCTTCGATCGAGCCCAGCTCGCCGGTGAGGCGGCTTTCGATCTCGCCGAGACGACCTGCAATCGCATCGGCGCGGTCGCCGAGCCGTGCTTCCGTGCCGGACAGATTATCGATCAGGCGGGCGCTGAATGCCTCGCCGAAACCGTCCAGAGCTTCGCCGGCCTTGGCGGCTTCAGCCGAAAGCGTGCTTGCGGCTTCCCCGATCTTCTCACGCAGCGTTCCGGCAACGATACCGGCACTTTGTTCGAGTGCGCGGCGGACATTGTCGACACCGATGGCAAGCGCTTTTTCCATCGTCTGCGTGCGTTCTTCGATAATGCCTGTCTGGCCTTCGAATGCGCGGCTGATGGTCGAGCTGCTGTCGGCAATCGCATTGTGCAGATTGGATGTGCGCTGTTCGAGAATATCGCTGTGATCTTGCAGCGTCTGACTAAGCGACGCGGTGCTCTCACTCAGGGTCGCGCGGATTTCCGCTGCGCGAGTTTCAATCGTGCGCTCGTGACCGTCCAGAATGCCGGAGAGGGCATTGTTGTGATCGTTCAAGACGGTGTGGAGGCCGCTTGTGCGCTCTTCAACCTGGCGGACATGTTCACCCAATGCGGCAACGAAAGCATCGCGACTGGCGCCAATGGATTCACTCATGCTGTTTGCGCGTTCATCGAGAATGCGCGCGAGCGTGTCCTGATTATCGGCAATGAGCGCTTGCAATGCGTTAACGCGCTCATCAAAGGTGCGTGCCAGAACTTCACGGTTTTCGTTGAAGTTATCGCGCATTGCGGCGGCACGCTCATCCATCAGTTGAGCAAGCATGGCCTGATTGCCGGCAATGACGCCGTGAAGCGCGGTCGCGCGCTCTTCCAGTGAATGGGCGTGATCCGCAAAGCTTGCATCGAGCTGTGCGGAGTGGCTTGCCATCGTCTGGCGCAGCGCGTTGGTCCGCTCTTCCAGAATGGCGGCATGGTTGCCAGCAACGGCGTTGAGCGCCGATGCGCTGGCATTGACGGCATTTTCAATATCGCTGGTGCGTGCAGCAAGCGTATCGGCATGGCCGCGAATGACGGCGGAAACGCGCTCCGTTTCGCCTTCCAGCGAGGCCGCCAGAACATCGCGGCTTTCGGCCAGCTTGCCTGCGAAGGCATCGGCCTTTTCGCCGAGAATATTGCCGACGCTTTCACCAATGGATGTGAGGTCTTCGCCGATCTTCGCCTTGGTCTCATCAATCATCGTGCTCAAAGAGCTGCGACCGCTGGAGAAGGTCTCCGCGATTTCGCGCGTACGAGCGATGAGGTTCTCGTTGATCTGGCGCGAGCGGGTTTCGAGAGCCGCATTGAGCTTTTCAGTGCTGCTGTCGAGGGCATGTGCGCGGGCCTCGAATTCGGACAGAAGCGACCGGCCACGCTCGGAAAGGGTGCTTTCCAGATTGGCAAGACGGGTATCGAATTCACTGACCATGGATTGCGTCGCATTGCCGAGCAGATTGGCCATGCCGGTTGTGCGTTCGTCGAGAGCTTCCGTCAGGCGATCCGATACGGTGCGCGACTGTTTGTCGAGCGTCGCGATCCGCGTATCGAGCAGATTTGCGAAAGCTTCGCCCGAAGTGGTGATGCGCGAACCGATGTCGCCCGTGCGGGTCTCGATGGCTTCGGCAATAGCGCCGCCGCTTTCATTGATGCTGCCGATCAGGCGTTCACCCGATTCGTTGAGCAGGGTGCTCAATTGCTGCGAAGCCGACAGAACATTGTCGCGGATGATGTTGGAAGCGCTCGAAAGCTCTTCCTTCAGCTGTTCATGGGCACCGGAGATGGACGAGCGCACACGCTCTGCATGGCTGACCACAGCTTCGCGCTCATTGCCCAGATCACTGACGAGCGAGCGAATGCGAACTTCGTTGTCACTATAGGCGCGCTCAAGCTGGTTGACTTCCGATTGAACAAGCGTTTCCAGCTCGACGGCGCGCGCCAGGGTGCGTTCGATGCCTTCGTTCATGGCGGCGACTTCGCGGCGCACGGCCTGGCCAAGCGTCGAAACACGGTCACCGGATACGGCTTCCGGCTGCAGCAGCCGCATGGCGGCTTCAGACATGCTGCGCGCGGCCATATGCATTTCCTGCGCCCGCTTTACCAGCTGTGCAAAGCCCCAGAACATGGCGACCGGCAGTGCAACACCTGCCACGACGCCGAGACCGGCAGGCGAGGTGAAGAAGTCCTTGGTGGCTTGCAGGCTTGAGAAGACATCAGGATTGATGGCTTTGCTCAACGCCACACCGCCTGCGGCCCAAAGCACGCTGATTGCGGTCGTGGTCCAGAAAAGCCTGGACGAATTATCCGTTACCCGGCGTGGAGCGGCGATAATCGCCTTTTCGCTGCGGGAATCGTCATTTGCTGGCGTGAAGGCAGGCGATGCAACATTGGCGGCGGTTGCAACAGATGGCGCGGAAACGGGCTTGCCGACAGGCTCCGGCGCCGGCGTTGCCGCTTTCGATGTGTTGGCAGGCTTGTGCTGGACGCTCGCAACGGTCTGCGAAACAGGTCCGGCAGCCTTCACAACGGGGGGGACCGGCGGCGCCGCAGGCGTTGCAATCACCGAAGCAGTCGTGATCGTGGCCACTTTCGCAGCGGTTTCCACGGGGGAAACGGCAACCGGTTCAGCGGTCTTGGTCTTCTGCTCAGCGACCAGTTCTTCAGCCGCGCGTGAAATCTGCTCTTCCAGATCATCGACGGAGAAGCCATCATCGAAAGCACTCAAGTCCATATCGATATCAAGGTCATCGCCGAAATCGATATCGAGCGCCTGTTCCAGTGCCTTTTCAACCTCAAGGTCGAGCTTCTGTGCCTTGGATTTGGAAGCCATTGTTTGCCTACCTCGTACTCATTACTGCGACGGCCGGTCCGTGAAAGAGCCGTTACAAAACTTTCTCCGCCATTTTGCATCGTATCGGGTCGCGCCTGTTAAGGAAATAGGCGTCTTTTGCCGATACCTAAAACTTTAAATACAAGGTTAACGGAAACCCTTTCAAATCATAAAAATTCGACATTTCCGGGCTTCTGGCATCTGCCAGCAAGTTGTGGAAATCGATTTGGATCGTTTCCCTTATCCGACAAAGCTGCGCGCATTTATTAACGAAAATACCCGCCCGGCGTGCTTCGCTGTCGCCTTGTCATTTTATGATTGCATTGACGAAGGTGCGGGATTCTATCCGTGTTCCTCATTCTCCCCCGATCTTCCATCATATGATGCACTTTTAACGCAGGACAAGGAAGGGGTTTCGATTTATCGGGGCAAGCTGTCGGATTTATCAGGCAAGGCTATTGCCTGAAATGCACGGCATATTGGCGCAGTCGGGGCCATGGGTGCGGTCATGGTTGAAACTGTTTGCAGAACGCCGTATCTGCCATTTCGAGTTTATTTGCGTTTTCCGCCGAAGCGGTGACGAATGCTGAAGATAAAGATCGCGCGAGACTTGCGCGCTTCAAGGACTAAAAATGACGAAGATCGTATTTCTATCAGCCGATGGCGCGACCCGGACCGAAGTTGAAGCCGATAATGGGTCCAGCGTGATGGAAGCCGCCATTCGCAACGGCATTCCCGGTATCGACGCGGAATGCGGCGGTGCCTGCGCCTGTGCGACCTGCCACGTCTATGTGGACGAGGACTGGACCGACACTGTCGGCGGACCCGACGCTATGGAGGAGGACATGCTGGATTTTGCCTATGAAGTTCGCCCGACCTCACGGCTTTCCTGTCAGATTCGCGTATCTGACGATCTTGACGGTCTTGTCGTGCAGGTGCCGGAGCGCCAGAACTAGAGCCTTTCCTGTTTTGATCGAGGCATTGGAAATGCTCTGTCTGTTTTTCCCGCATGTCTTTATCCCGAAGCCGGTTCCCGCTTTCGGGAGACATGCTAAAAAGAGATGATAATGCGATGGGGGAGAAACGGCAGAGCGATATTGTGATTATCGGCTGCGAGCCCGTCGCGCTCTTTTCGGTTTTTCAGCTTGGCCTTTTTGGTTTCAGGTGCCATCTCATCGATGCCCGTGACCGACCGGGCGGGCAATGCACGGTGCTCTATGCCGACAAGCCGATTTATGATGTGCCCGGATTCCCCGAAATCCTGGGTGAAGAACTGATTGAACGGCTCCTCACGCAGATCAAGCCATATAGTCCCGTTTTCCATTTCAACCAGATCGCGGAAAGTGTTTCCGTTGGTGCCGAAGGCGTTGCGGTTCGCACCCGCGATGGCAATCGGCTGGAGGCCGGAGCCGCGGTGATCGTATCGGGTCTCGGTGCGTTCACAGGGGATGGCCAAGTGATGCGTCCTGATCCGCTGGCCGGGCTTTCACTATTGAAGACCGGAAATATGCTTGCCGTGAACCCCGAGACCTTCAGAACCTCAAGTCCGAAGGTCTATGCTATCGGGGATGCCTGTCACTATCCGGGAAAACTGAAGCTGATCCTGTCGGGCTTTCACGAAGCGGCATTGATGACACAGGCCATACGGCGCGAATTGGGATAGTTCCGCTATTGCTGCCTGGAAGCCTGCTGGGCGCGCTCCATGCGATAGGTCAGCAAACGCGCGAAACGGTTTTCGAAATTGATCGTTTCGACCCGGTCAAACCGTTGCTGTTCCTTGTCGTGCGCTTCCATAAGCCGTGCAGTCACCTTGTCTATGTCGGCACGCAATGCCGCACAATCCGGGCGGGTGCGCAGGCCGCGAATTTCCCGCTCCATCTCGCTTGCAAAACTGCGCGCGATGACAATATGGCTTTCTTCGTGGCGGCGAATATCCTGCAACAGCGTATCCCAGATCAGCGCCAGTTCGGGTGTGGCCTTGCGGCGCTGTTTCCAGCGGGGCAGGGAAACCTTTGCGTGGACATTGACATAGACATCCTGCACCTTGCAGGCTTTTCCGGGCGCGCGACCGTAACGCACCTTTGCGTCGAAACGGATTTCCGCGGCGCCTGGATGATGCTGGCCGGTTTTCTTGAGAAAGGGGCCATTGCGGGAAAGAGCCTTGTCAAGGTCGGCTGCCGTCTTGCCGTTCACATTATAATAGTTGAATTCGCGGAAGATCGCTGCTGCTTCGGCCTGTGGGGCCATGATGGCAAGAACTGCGCCGAGAGCCAGAACCTTCTTTCTCAAATTCATGTCCTGGCACCTCTTTCTAAAACCAGTAAGAAATTCGCTTTTTGCTGCCGCGAGCATGGCATGCAATCGTCAAGAGAACTATAACGCCTCTCACAAAATGACTTCAGGCGGGGTTGGTTGCATCCTCGCCACAATGAAACAACGCATCGGAAATCACGCGGGGAAATGGCACAGGAACATTTCGCTATGACGAAAGAATGGCGCCTTGCTCACGGACGAAGCCTTCAATTGGGGGGTAAGTCCGTAATCATGGGCATATTGAACGTCACGCCGGACTCATTTTCCGATGGCGGTCATCATAATGAGCTGGAAAAGGCCGTTGAAGTGGCTGGCCGG
This sequence comes from Brucella anthropi, assembly GCF_046630315.1. Lineage (GTDB taxonomy): Bacteria > Pseudomonadota > Alphaproteobacteria > Rhizobiales > Rhizobiaceae > Brucella > Brucella anthropi_A. Next base: position 64,348 of record NZ_LQBD01000016.1, read on the forward strand.
ATGCTCGCCGACGGAGCGACGATCATCGATGTGGGCGGAGAATCAACCCGCCCCGGCGCCGATGCAGTCGATCCCGAAACGGAAATCGCCCGCGTCGTTCCGGTCATCGCGGCATTGGCCGAGGCATATGGTTGCATCATCTCGATCGACACTTACCGCGCATCGACGGCACAAGCCGCTGTCAATGCCGGGGCTCACATCGTCAATGACGTCTGGGGCCTGCAACGCGAACCGGAAATCGCCGATGTCGCCAGAAACAGCGGTGCCGGATTGGTCATCATGCATACGAGCAGGGACCGGCCGGTTCTCGCCGATATCATCGAAGATCAGCTCTCGTTCCTGAATGTTTCCCTGGATATAGCGAGAAAGTCCGGCATAGACCCGTCCCATATCGTGCTCGATCCCGGTTTCGGTTTCGGCAAGAACAAGGATGAGGATGTTGCGTTGCTGGCCAGAGCCGATGAATTGCAGAAATTCGGATTTCCGTTGCTGGTCGGAACGTCGCGCAAACGTTTTATCGGCGGCATGACGGGCAGGGACAATCCGCTCGACCGCGACATAGGAACGGCGGCAACGTCGGTCGCACTGCGTTTGGCCGGTGCCGACATCTTCCGTGTTCACAATGTCGCTTTTAATAGAGATGCACTTGCCGTTGCAGATGATATCCTGCAATCCAGACGCAGTGAAAACAGAAAGTGAAGCCGTGTATACGATCCGAATGATGAATTGCGCATTTTTCGCGCACCACGGCGTTTTCGATGAAGAGCACAAGCTTGGACAGCGCTTTTACGTCGATGCCGTTCTGGATGTCGATCCGGGAAATGCGCTGGAAAATGACGATATCGATGGAACCGTACATTACGGTATCGCTTTCGCCGTCATTCAGGACATTATCACCGGCCGTCAGCGCTATCTGATCGAGACGCTGGCTCTTGATGTCGCCAAAGCACTGACTGCCCGGTTTCCGCAGGTAAGGCGCGCGGAAATTACCGTTCGCAAGCCGAACGCACCGGTTCCGGGTGTGTTGGATCATGTTGAAGTGACCGTGGTTTATCCGCAGTGACTTCAGGCAGGCAGTATCGCGCCTGGCTGGGGCTTGGCGGAAATATTGACGATCCCGTCGCTTCGATGGGCAAGGCCCTGCGTATCCTGAACGAACGGACGGATACAAACGTGGTCGCGGTTTCGCCGGTCTATCGCACGCCGCCATGGGGAAAGACGGATCAGGCGTGGTTTCACAATGCCTGTGCAGAAATCGAAACTGCGTTGCAGCCATTGGAGTTGATAACAACCTGTCTCGACGTCGAGCGGTCTCTGAAGCGCGTCCGCCTTGAGCGGTGGGGACCACGCATCATCGATATCGACATATTGGCAATGCAGGACGAGGCCGGACAGGCCATGAACATGGCGGGTCCTGCTCTGGAGCTTCCGCATCCACGCATGCACGAACGGGCTTTTGTTCTGGTGCCCTTGAACGATATCGCGCCGTCTCTCGAAATTGCAGGCAGGACGGTGGCGGGCTGGACCGCCGAAATCGAACGATCCGGAATAGAAAAAGCCCGCACGGATGCGGGCTGGTGGCGGGCGTAAAACTCGCGTCAATTCTTGGCGATGCTGCCGACGGCGATATTATCGACGCGCTTGAGGCTCATGCCGATGACGGGAACCAGTTCCTTGTCGACACGAACGGAAACCGTGACGTTCATCGTGTTGGGATCGGAGACACGCGCCAGCATCGCGCCATTGAGCTGCTTGCGGTTGAGGCCGAAGACAACCTTGTTGCCGCTGACCGAGCCGGATGTCACATCAAGGCCCTTGCCGGCTGCGCCGTCATTGAACTTGCCCGAATAGGCGGAGCCCACACGCGTCACGGTGGCTTTCATCGGTTGTGAAAAAACGCCGACACGGCATGTGCCGTCAAGCGTCATGCCAACTTCTTCATCCGGTGTCGAACCAGCGAGATTGCAGACGAATTTCGTGCCCTTGTACTTTCCGGCGACGATTTCACCCGGTCCGGACCATTGGCCTTCGATCGTTTGAAAAAACTGCTTGTCCTTGTCGGCGGCCAGAACCGGCGCGGCAGAAAATGACACGGGCAGCAGCGTCAGGCAGGCGGCGATGCAATTTCTCATATTCAGCTCTGTCCCGGATTCACGGCCTTGATCGGACGTCATTCCTAATCGTTGTTTTTCAGCATGTCACGACCAAAAGCTGGTCGCGCCTCGCAAACTGTCGGAAATTCCGACACTGCCATGGCCGGTCGATGGAAAAAGGCACGATTGAGGGGAGTGTGCCGATGCTCCGATCGCTCGATTCTGGCGCAGATTTCTATCTGCTTATAATCGTCGCGAATGGTTAATGCTTCGGAAACAATCGCTATTTTCCAGAATGCTTCTTGTCGGTCCGTTCTGCGCTGAAGCGCGCGAGATCGCCGATAAAGTCGCCGATGCCGGGGCGTTTTTCCGCATTGAACGGAAACGGACGCACCACATCCATGGCCGCAATTCCGATACGCGCGGTCATGAGACCGTTGACGACGCCTTCGCCCAGCTTGGCCGAAAGCCGGGAGGCAAGGCCATGGCCGACAAGCTGCTGGATGACGCTGTCCCCCATGGCCAGGGTTCCCGTCACGGCCAGATGGGCGATGACACGGCGGGCAAGTTTCATGAAGCCCAGCGTACCGGGGCGTCCACCATAGAGTTGTGAAAGCCGGCGGATCAGCCGCGCCGATTCAAAAATGACATAGCCGATGTCGACCAATGCGCGCGGGCTGATTGCGGTGACGATTGAAACGCGTTTTGAGGCATTCAGAATGAGTGCGCGCGCTTCACGGTCGAGGGGGCGGAGGATTTCGGTTTCGGCAAGCCGGATCAGGTCGCGCCCGTCAATGATATCGTCAGTCAGGCAGTCCAGAAGCTGCCGCCCGCGCGCAGTCTCGGGCAGGCTCGTTGCAATTGCGCGCAGCGCGTCGACCGCTTTTCTGGCAGCGGCCATATCGTCGCGTTCTGCCGCGTCGGCGGCATCCTTGCGAAGATGCTGCACGGAAGCGAGACGACGGAGCGCGACCAGTTCGCGAATGACGATGGCAATAAAGGCGGCAAGCGCGATTATGGCGACCCCCAATGCCGTCCAGCCCAGCCAGTCCGCACGGGAAAACAGTGCCCGGATAAGGTCTTCGGTCCAGATGCCGACGGCAAATGAAACAAGGATGCCAAGTGCACCGAAAAGAATTTTACTGAGCGACCAGCCCTTGCGTTCCGGTGCTTCAAATGAAGGATCGAGGATTTCCAGTTCCGCCGCCTCGTCTTCGCTCAAGGCAAAAACATCGGGTTGTGCGACAACGGCGTCAAGGTCACGCACCGCACGCGGGCGGCGGGGCGCTGCGTCCTCGGTTTCAGGATGGGCGGTGGGCTGGTTTACCGTAAATGATGCTGGTTTGCGCGGCGACTTCTCTGTCATGCGAGACGATCCCCAATCAGAAATTGCAGGGCGCGATCCAGCCTTATATGAGGCAGGGAAAGCGTGATACCTTCGGCGGTACGCTCCAGCCGGGGCGGGCGAAAACGCACGAAACGGATGGTCGGCTCGTTTTCCGCAAAGGACTGCTCAAAGATTGCATTGGGATTTTTGGGTAAATCTCCGGGAAATATGGCGGTTTCGGTTTCGCCATCGAATAGCTGGCCGTCGATCTTTTCGCCTTTCAAAGGTGTGCCGACGATGACGGGCAGGGTTTCCCGACCCTGTGTCACGGTCGCCTCGCGGGTGGCGCGGACTGCGGCCATGGCCAGAACATCAATATCCGCGCCGGAAAAATCGGCGCGCTCGATAGCCCGTTCCACGAGGCGCCGCACGATCGCTTGCAGACGGTCGTGGCTTTCATGGTGCAGATGATCGGCTTTGGTGGCAGCGACGAGAATGCGCCCGATCCGGCGCTGGATCAGGCCGGTCAGCAGGTTCGAACGGCCCGGACGGAAGCAGGACAGGATATCGGTGAGGGCGCGTTCCAGATCGGCAACGACCGCGCCGCCCGCATTCATCGCCTGCATGGCATCTATAAGCACGATCTGCCGGTCAAGCCGCGCAATATGTTCCCGAAAGAAAGGCTTGATGACATAGGTTTTATAGGCCTCATAGCGCCGTTCCATCATGGCGCCCAGGGAGCCGGGCTTCAGATCGTCGGGTTTCAGGTCGGGAAGTGGAGCAAATGTCAGGGCAGGTGAGCCTTCGAGATCGCCCGGCATCAGGAAGCGCCCCGGCGGCAGGGTGGATAAGGCGCGTTCATCCGCCTTGCCCGCCCGCAAATAAGCGGTGAAACATCTGGCCAGATGCTGCGCGGTCAGTTCGTCAGCCTTTTCGGAAGGGGTAACACGAGCAGCCTCGGCGATCCATGCCTGCGCCAGATCCTTGTGTGTCGGTTCATGGGCCAGGGCAAAGGAATCCGCACTGAATTCGGCATAGGATTTGCCAAGCAAGGGCAGGTCGAGCAGCCATTCGCCGGGATAGTCGACAATATCGACCGAGAGCTTGCCGGGCGATAGCCATCGTCCCCAGGCAGAGGCGGATTCATATTCGATTGTCAGACGCAATTGAGAAATAGCACGGGTGGAATCCGGCCAGATACGCTCGTCGATCAGAGCCGACAGATGCTCTTCATACTGAAAGCGCGGAACCGCATCGTCCGGCTGCGGTTCGAGCAGGGCGCGTGAAATGCGGCCGGATTTATAGGCTTCAAACATCGGAAGCCTGCCGCCATGCAGCATATTGTGAACGAGGGCTGTGATGAAGACCGTCTTGCCTGCGCGAGACAGTCCAGTCACGCCGAGCCGCAACGATGGAGACAAAAGCCCGGTCGCACGATCTGCCAGCGTATCGAGTGCGATCTTCGCTTCGTCGCCAATACTTGTCAGCCTAGCCAATTATCCCTCGCCGCATCCAGTGGTCTGTCAGCGCTATAGATAGGGTCGCGTCTGTCGTCTTGGCAAGGAATGTCGCTGCACTTACGGAAAATCTACCGGGGCAGCACGAAACGTTCGAGATAACCGGCGCCGGGCTCAAGCGCGTCCAACAAATCCGGAAACGTGATATTCGCCAGTGCGGCGGTTGGAAAACCTGCACGAAGTTTCAGAAGGCCGTCCTTGTTGCCATCGCCGCATAAGGCTAGCGCCAGATCCTCGATGCTGGGATTGTGCCCGACGAGCATGAGCGTCGGCACGTCGCCATGTCTGCGTATCGCTTGCATATAGTCGGCCGCACCGCCGCCATAGATCGTATCGTCAATAATAGTCTCGACCCCGATACCAAGACGTTCAACTATGCCATAGGCAGTTTGCCTGGTTCGACATGAACCGGACAGTACAACCAGATCAGGATAAAGGTCGATTGACTTCATTGCCCTTGCAAGCCGGTCGAGCGAAGCCTTTCCTTCCTGATCCAGAGGGCGGTCGAAATCCTTCATTCCGGGTTTTGCCCACATGGCCTTGGCATGTCTCAGGAGAAGCAAACGACTCATCTGTAACGTTCCAAATTGCATATTCCCGGCGATTCTTGCCATATTTCGAGCGCAAATGCGCGCCGCCCACGCTTATAATCGCGATTTTTTGATCCCTGTGAGCACTATTCACAGCTGAAATCTGCCTAATTGTTAGGCTGGTTATGCGCGCTGGGGTTGATATCCGGCTCGCTCGAAACCTCTGGGCTGTTTAGATGTAATTGTTTGAAGTCATTCTGAAAGTCTAAAGGGTGATTTTTCGCATCCGAACTGGATTTGCTTAATTTTAATGCAAAATCATACAAAATTGATGCACTAAAAAGTAGTGAAGTACGCTTGTTTGATGTTGTGTCCTTGTTGCGTTGGAACTATATAACCGCTCGCGTCTCCTAGATGTGGGGTAATTCAGAATGAGTGAATTGATTGACCTTGACTATAGGCCCACTGAAGACGAGCCGTTCATGAATGAGCGGCAGAAGTCTTACTTCCGCGCGAAACTGATCGCGTGGAAGAATGATATTCTGCGAGAAGCGCGCGAAACGCTTGAAGCGCTACAGCAGGAAAACGCCAACCATCCCGACCTGGCGGACAGGGCATCCTCCGAAACGGATCGGGCAATCGAGCTACGGGCTCGCGACAGACAGCGCAAATTGATATCCAAAATCGACGCAGCACTGAGCCGCATCGACGAGGGAACATACGGCTTCTGCGAGGAAACGGGAGAACCTATCAGCTTGAAGCGGCTTGATGCGCGTCCGATCGCTACGCTATCCATCGAAGCGCAGGAGCGCCACGAGCGTCGTGAGAAGGTCTATCGCGACGATTAGAGCCTGAACGCTTTGATTTATAGCATCTTCGGTCGCGCCTTTCAAAGATCGGTCTGGTTTTTGGGGGCCACGCGACAAGCATCGAGACGGTTTGAAAAATTTGCAGGCTGCGGTTTCCGCAGCCTGTTTTCTTATTGAGGGACAAGGTTTGGCGGAAATGTCAGTTCCTGCGAACTTCCTCTCTGGTCAGTTCACCGAGAAGCTTTTCCATTTCGTCCTCGATATCATCCTTGGCCTTATCTTGGGCAGTGTCTTGGGCCTTATCTTCGGCCGCGTCATCGGTTGCGGAAATATCAAGCGAGCTGAGAAGTTCATTCTCGAAGAATTCGGTATCGAATGAGACTGCTTCCGCAACGGCATGGCTGGCTGTGCTTTCCGAATTGACGTCCGCACTGATTGCATCGTGCAGGGCATCACCGAGATCGGGAAGCTCATCATTCGCGGTTTCTGCCGCGGCAGCTTCGGATTTTGCCGGCTGGGGCCCGGTATCCGTCATTTCAGGTTCCACGCGCTTCAATTCCGACGGCGTGCTGAATGCAGGGGCGGCAGTCGTGGAGACTGTTGGGGCCGTTACATCCAGCGTTAGGGATTTGTCGCCGGCTGCCGTTTCGCGTTCCGGCACGATGCTGCCGAGATTTGCCGAAGCGACCGTGGCTGCTGTCGCTGCGACACTGGCTGCGGTAGCGGCTGAAGTCGAGCTTAGAACGCCGCGGGAAACCTGGCTCAACGGGTAGGCCGGATGCGCGCGGGTTGATTGCGGCCCGGTCGGTGCGGGACGGGGCGGCAATACGGTGCGGGGCTGCGGCGGATAGTTCGGCGCCGGGCGTGGTTGTGGGCGCGGCTGGACCGGCTGGCTGGATCTTGGCTCCGCAAGTGGCCGTGGTGGGACAGGTGCGGTCGGAGTTTGCGGCGCAACACGCGCAGGCGCGGCAGCTTGCTGCACAGGCTGTTCCCGTGCGGGCTCGGGCTTGCGATAGACAGGCGTTTCGATCGCGGAGGTGAGCTGGATCGTTTCGTCCTTCTCGTCTGCCTGCGGCGTCTGCAAGGGAAGGGCAGGGCGCTCCGCCTTTTCGTTGGTCAGCGTTGCCTCATGCTGTTTGAAACGCTCGATATGTTCGGGCTCGATGCGTGAAGCCTGCATGCGCGCATGCGCGCGCGTTTCCATCACGATATTCTGTTCCACCACAACATCGGTCGGCCCGCCGATAAGCAGAAGGTGTTCCACATCGTCACGGCGAATGAGAACGAGCTTGCGCTTGCCGTCGACGGCAGCCGCATCCATCACCGAAAGGCGGGGCTGGCGGGTGCGGGTGCTGGAGACGAAAGTACCTCCGCTGAAACGACGAATGATACTGAGAACAACGAAAATTCCGCCAAGAATGATCGCAAATATAAGGATGAAGCCAACAATATTAGCCGCGCTTTCTCCAACGATGCCGCTGAGCCATTCCTTCATGCGGATACCCTCTTATACAATAAACAAAAACCTGCGATGCATGGAGACTGCGCTTCCCCCGACACTCCGCATCGTCACATGGTTGGTACAGTAGTTGAATTTGTCAGCCTTGGGAATGTTTGTTCGAAATGCGGGAAATATATGATCCCCAGGCAAAACAGTGCAAAAAAGTCCAATTCGCACCGTTTCAGGACACCAATGCTTGTACTGCTCGCCGATTAAAGCATTCTGCGAATCGGATATACCCTGACATATTGGCCGCGCGTCTGCGCGTGATGGCTGAAATGCGCAGAAAAACGCGTTCGGGAAAATCGGATATGCGGATGATTGAAATGACGTCCTGGCTGAGTGGAAAGACAAACGGCATCCCGATGCCCGCTGATATTCGGCCACGCAACATGAAAGGGCAGATGGCTTGATGTCGCGACAGACGGACAACGCTTATCCAAAACCCCTCGTAATGCCCAGGCGCAACCGCAGCGGGGCCCTTCGGCTGCTGATCGTCGGCCTTCTGCTGACCATTGCCGCGATCGCCTATTTCGTGTTTCGCGACCAGCTTGGCGATGGATTTGCCCTCGTTCTCATGGGCATTCTGTCGATGGTCGGCGTGTTTTATCTCTTCGGGGCGGCAACCGGTCTCATTCAATTCAGCCAGAAGAACGGCGAGCAGGATCTGGCCCATTCCTTCATGGATTCACAGCCCGAAGGAACGGTGATTTCGGACGCGCGCGGCCAGATCGTCTACGCCAACCAGGCCTATGCCGTGATGACCGGCGTTGCGCATGCGGAAGGCGTCCGCTCGCTCGATAATGTTTTGACGGCGGAACCGGCGGCATCCGATGCCATCTACCGCCTGACGAATGCCGTTCGCGACGGTCTGTCGGCACAGGAAGAAGTGCGTCTTTCCGGCGGTCTTTCCCGCGAGGGGCATGGTTCGCTGGCGCCGGTCTGGTATCGCATCAAGGCGCGCCCCATCGAGGCGGGGCAGGACTTCAAAAGCCCGCTCGTGGCGTGGCAGATTGCGGATATTTCCGACGAGCGTGCGGAGCAGGAGCGTTTCTTTCAGGAATTGCAGGAAGCCATCAATCATCTCGATCATGCGCCTGCGGGCTTTTTCTCGGCTGATCCTGCGGGGCGCATCATCTATCTCAACGCCACGCTTGCCGAATGGCTGGGCGTCGATCTGACCCAGTTCACGCCAGGATCGCTGACGCTCAACGATATCGTGGCGGGCAGTGGAATGGCACTCATCAAGGCGGTGAAAGCCGAACCCGGCACAAGCCGCAACACGGTCATCGATCTCGACCTCATCAAGCGCAACGGACAGAGCCTCGCCGTTCGCTTTTATCACCGGGTTCAGGCCGCACGCGATGGAACGCGCGGTACGAGCCGCACCATCGTTCTGGATCGCGCGGAGGGTGAAGATTCGTCAATGGCGCTGCGCTCCGCCGAGGTGCGCTTCACGCGGTTCTTCAATTCGGCTCCGATGGCCATCGCGGCAGTTGATGCGGGCGGGCATATTTTGCGCACCAATGCGCGCTTCCTCGATATTTTTGCTCCCGTTGTCGACCGTGATGCGATCGATGGCAATGCGAAACTTGAAATCGTCGTGCATGAACGCGACCGCGAGACTTTCAACCGGGCGCTGGCTGCCGCCTTTGCAGGACAGGCCAGCATTTCCCCCGTCGATACGGTGCTGCCGGGCAATGAGGAGCGGCATATCCGCTTTTATATGAGCCCCGTTACCGACCTGGGTGGCGAGCGCGCCGAAGAGGCCGCGATCATCTCCGCCGTCGAGACGACCGAGCAGAAAGCCCTCGAAAACCAGATGGCGCAAAGCCAGAAGATGCAGGCCGTCGGCCAGCTCGCAGGCGGTATCGCACATGACTTCAACAATGTCCTGACGGCCATCATCATGTCGTCGGACCTGCTATTGACCAATCATCGTGCATCCGATCCGTCTTTCCCGGACATCATGAACATCAAGCAGAATGCCAACCGCGCGGCCTCGCTTGTGCGTCAGTTGCTGGCATTCTCGCGCCGTCAGACGCTGCGTCCGGAAGTCCTCGACCTGACCGATGTTCTGGCCGATCTGCGCATGCTTCTCGCGCGTCTGGTGGGCAAGGATATCGAGCTCAAGATCGATCATGGGCGCGATCTGTGGCCCGTCAAGGCCGATCTCGGGCAGTTCGAGCAGGTTGCCGTCAATCTGGCGGTCAATGCGCGCGATGCCATGCCGGAAGGCGGCGAAATCACATTGCGCACCCGCAATGTGCCGATGCCGGAAGCCGCAAAGCTTCATTATCGCGACTTGCCGGAAGCAGATTATGTGGTGTTCGAAGTCGAAGATACCGGCACGGGCATCCCCGCAGATGTGCTTGAGAAGATTTTCGAACCGTTCTTCACGACGAAGGAAGTGGGCAAGGGCACGGGGCTCGGCCTGTCGATGGTCTACGGCATCATCAAGCAGACGGGCGGCTTCATCTATTGTGATTCCGAAGTCGGAAAAGGCACGACCTTCAAGATTTTCCTGCCGCGCCTCATCGAGGAAAAGCGTGCTGACGATGCGCCTGTCGTCGTGAAGGAAAAGAAGGTCGAGAAAGCAACCGATCTTTCCGGTTCGGCGACCGTGCTTCTGGTGGAAGACGAGGATGCGGTCCGCATGGGCGGCGTGCGCGCGCTTCAGTCGCGCGGCTACACGGTTCACGAAGCGGCTTCCGGCGTTGAAGCCCTTGAGATCATGGCCGAACTTGGCGGTGAGGTGGATATCGTCGTGTCGGACGTGGTCATGCCGGAAATGGATGGCCCGACGCTTCTGCGCGAACTGCGCAAGACGCATCCTGACATCAAATTCATCTTCGTGTCCGGTTATGCGGAGGATGCCTTTGCGCGCAATCTTCCAGCCGATGCCAAATTTGGATTCCTGCCGAAGCCGTTTTCGCTCAAGCAGTTGGCCACCACAGTCAAGGAAATGCTGGAGAAGCAGGATTAATGCTTCGGCGAGGCTTCGATCGTGATGCCTGAGGGCAATATCGCAATCTTCGGCGGCGGCCCGTCCGGTCTGATGGCCGCCGAAAGACTGTCGGCGCGCGGCTATCGTGTGACGGTGTATGAGCAGATGCCGACGGTCGGCCGCAAGTTTCTGCTTGCCGGAAAATCCGGCCTGAATATTACCCATTCGGAAGATTTTGCGGCTTTCGCGAACCGTTTCGGGAAAAGCCGTGATCGTATATTGCCGGCGTTGACGGCATTCGGCCCAACCGAATTGCGGGCTTGGGCGGACAGGTTGGGCGCCGATACGTTCGTCGGTTCCTCCGGTCGTGTGTTCCCCAAAGCAATGAAGGCATCGCCGCTTCTGCGGGCCTGGGGCAAACGTCTTGAAGAACAGGGCGTTCGGATTCGCAAGCGGCATCGCTGGCTCGGCTTTGAGGATAATGGCCTTCTGATCGAGACACGGGACGGTACTGAGGTGATTGCATGTGATGCCGCGCTCTTTGCCTTTGGCGGCGCAAGCTGGCCGAAGCTCGGTTCGAGTGGGCTCTGGATGGACGCGTTTCGGCGCAAATCAATCGACATTGCGCCGTTCCGTCCCGCCAATTGCGGTTTCGATGTTGCCTGGAGCGATTTCTTTGCTGAACGCTTCGCCGGTGAGCCGGTGAAGTCCGTTACCGCGACATCCGATGCAGGCACGATACAGGGCGAGTTCGTCATTACGTGCGGTGGAATTGAAGGAAGTCTCGTCTATACGCATTCCGCAGCACTGCGCGACAGGTTGGAGGAACAGGGTGGGGCGTCCCTGACGCTCGATCTGGTTCCGGGGCGAAGTCTCGAACGGCTGGAAAACGATATTGCCCGACAGGATGCAAAACTGAGTTTTGGCAATCTCTTGCGCAAGGGTGCTGGCCTGACAGGCGTGAAAGCGGCCCTGGTGACGGAGTTCACACGAGACAGAAGCCCGAAAGCGCTGGCCACGGCGATCAAGGCGCTTTCCATTCCACTGCTTCGTCCGCGCCCACTCGACGAAGCGATTTCATCGGCAGGCGGTATTCGCTGGCATGAGATCGATGAAAACTACATGCTTCCGAAGCTTCCCGGCATTTTCGTCGCCGGTGAAATGATCGATTGGGAAGCGCCGACGGGCGGTTATCTGCTGACGGCCTGCTTCGCAATGGGGTGCGCGGCGGCACACGGCATCGATGCATGGATCAAGGCAGGAAAAGCGCACCGCACCAAATGAAGGGCTACGGCCCGTCAACCTGAACCATCGGAGCAAACCGGGCGGTGGGCCGTCCTATAGTTGGCAAGCTCTCCCGGCCTGATATGATCCAGCGTAACATTGATTGGCGAGGCAGCATGAAGCGCATTTTGAAGTTTGTCGGTGGCCTTCTGCTTGCCATCGTGGTGGTTGCAATTTTCTGGCTGGCGGTTCGTCCGCCTGAACTGCTGCGCGTCGGCACCGGCTATGCCGCCAAGATCATCTGCTCGAATGTTTTCATTGCAGGCCGGGATGCGGATGTTGTCCTTGCGGACGATGTTCAGGCACCGGGCAATCCGCTGCTGCGATTGCTGAATGTTTCCGTCGACAGGAACAGCAACAGTGTGACAGTCCGGTTTTTCGGCTTTTTCGCGCCAAGTACCGCCACTTACCGGCAGGCGCTGGGATGCGCGAATATTCAGAAGGACGACTTGCGGCCTGAACTTCCGACAGGGCCGCAAATACCCGCAGAGCCGCTCCAGATCCGAACCGATCCGGCGGTACAGGCAGTGATCGAGGATCAGGCCTTGGCCGGTCCCGGTATGCGGGCAATCGCCGTCATCCGCGACGGACAACTGATCGCCGAGACTTATGGTCCGGGTTTTCATGCCGATACGCCGTTGCTGGGCTGGTCCATGACCAAGTCCGTGATGGCGACGCTGATCGGCATGCGTATTGCCGAAGGGCGCATGGCGATGGAAAGCACGGGCCTATTGCCGGAATGGAAAGGCGATGAACGGTCGAAAATCTCGCTTGCCGAACTGATGGCGATGGATAGCGGCCTGCGTTTCGATGAAGATTACGGCACGGTGACCGATGTTACGCGCATGCTTTATCTGGAACCGGATATGGCTGGTTTTGCCGCATCCTTGCCGTTGGAGGCGGCGCCGGGCACAAGGTTCAACTATTCGAGCGGAACGGCAAACATCCTGTCGGAACTTTTCATGGACAGTTTCAACAGCCGTGAAGAAGCGCTCATCTACCCGCGGCTTGCGCTTTTCGGCCCGCTCGGCATGAAAAGCGCCATTCTGGAGACGGATGCAACCGGCACCTTTGTCGGTTCATCCAATATGTACGCCACCGCCCGCGATTGGGCGCGGCTCGGTGCTTTTCTCGCAGATGGCGGCAAAATCTACGGAAAACCGGCCCTGCCTGCGGACTATATTTCACGCATGCGTCAACCAACACGAGCCTCGGGAGGCCGTTACGGTTCCGCGCAGGTCTGGTTGCAGATTGCCGGGGTGAAAGCCGGCGAGGACGGTATTCCGCAAGATGCCTTCTGGATGTCGGGGCATGACGGGCAAAGTGTCATGATCGTTCCATCGATGCATCTTGCGGTGGTTCGTCTTGGCCTTACACCGTCACGCACGCGCTACAACGTCCAGGCGCTGAACGCCAGGATTATCGAGGCTGTCCGACAGACGCATTGATGGTGAGTTTGCGAAGATCGTTGCCGCCCGGATTCTGGAAAGCGCTGAGGCCGAATTCCGGAAGGACCGCATAAAGATGATCGAAAATATCCGACTGGATCTGTTCGAACGACGCCCAGACGGTTGTGTTGGTGAAACAGTAGATTTCGAGCGGCAGGCCTTCGGGCGTGGGGTCCATCTGGCGCACCAGCAAGGTCATGCCCTTGTGTATGCCGGGATGATTGCGCAGATAATTGTCCACATAGGCGCGAAACGTACCGATATTGGTGAACTGGCGCCTGTTGACCGGATTATTGGCGCGGTCGCCGAGTTTCTGGTTCCATTCCGCGATCTCCCTGGCTTTTTTCGGCAGATAATCCGAAAGCCAATCCACTGTTCCAAGCCTGGCCCTGTCCTCATCCGATAGAAAACGAATGGTGTTCTGGTCGATATAAAGCGCGCGTTTGATGCGACGCCCGCCGGATTCCTGCATGCCGCGATAGTTCTTCATCGGCTCGGTGATGAGCTTGCGGATCGGAATGGTGGTGATCGTCTTGTCGAAATTCTGAACCTTGACCGTATAAAGCGCGATCTCCATGACGTCGCCATTGGCGTCGAGGTTTTTCATTTCGATCCAGTCGCCGACACGGACCATATTGGAGGAGGCGATCTGCATACTGGCGACCAGGGAAAGCAAAGTGTCCTGAAAGACCAGTATCAACACCGCAGCCATGGCGCCGACGCCCGAAAGCAGGATGACGGGCGATTTGTCCAGCAATGTCGCGATGATGAGGACTGTCGCTATAATATAAACGGCAAGCTTGGCGACCTGAATATAGCCCTTTATCGGACGAAAACGCGCCTCATGACGGCGGTGATAAAGCGTATCGATAAGCCCGAAAACCGCATTGACCGCCAAGGCCAGCGTCAGAATGATGAAGGCTATCGCCACATTTCGAATGACGACAATCGCGCCCTCGGGCAGGCCGGGCACAGCCGCGATCCCGGATGCAATGATCAAGGCCGGAACAATATTGGCAAGACGGCTGACAACACCGTGTTTCTTGAGCTCTTCGTCCTGGCCGAAAGAGGTTTTCTGCACAATGCGAGCGAGCAGTTTCAGCAGGATCGCCTTGATCAGAAAGTTTGCAATGAAAGCTGAAAGGAATAATCCCCCGAGCGCGGTAAGCGTTTCCGCCCAGGGATGGGCAATAAAGAATTCCGACAATAGACTTTCCTGAGATTAATCTGGTGAATGTTGAGTTCAGTTCGCAACGCATTTTGGCGTATGGACTGGAATTAAGGCACTCGACTATAGATTTCAACCACAAGCAAGGATCATTGATAGAATCCGTTCCGATCTGCTTGCGGCAAAATGCAGAAAAGCCCGCATAAAGCGGGCTTTTCTATTTTTAGGTGTTGTCGTCGGACTCAAAGTTCCGCATCGCCTATCTGCAAGCAATTGAATTCATTGATATATTTTTCCAACTCAATTTTTCGGACTCAAAGTTCCGTATCTGGCGGAACCAAAGTTCCGTTTTTTGTGAATACCTTATCGGTCGTTGAGTTCCTCATCACGGTTTTGATGCCGTTTGCGATACAGGTATATTGCGCCGACGATTATCTGAGTTATTATTTAATAATAGTATTGGATGAAATTTATGTTTGTTTCTCGTAAAGAACACAAAATTACACTGTTACGCGCCATTGAAATTTCAGTCGACTGTGGTGATGTTCGAGTGGCGCAGTCACTATTCGAGGCATGGGAAAAACATTTCGGATTTAATGGAAAGTGAATAGCCCCTAGATTTGTGGACGCTTTCTTCCCTATTTTTGAGGCAAGGAGGCCATGATGGGGTCTGGCAATTTCAGTGACGAGTTCAAGCGCGATGCTGTCGCGCAGATTACCGAGCGCGGCTA
>NZ_LQBD01000017.1:0-72777 GCF_046630315.1 Brucella anthropi
AGCCGCGCTCGGTAATCTGCGCGACAGCATCGCGCTTGAACTCGTCACTGAAATTGCCAGACCCCATCATGGCCTCCTTGCCTCAAAAATAGGGAAGAAAGCGTCCACAAATCTAGGGGCTATTCAGAGCGACATATGTGCACGGAGATGATGATATTCGAGTACCGGAGTGCAAAGCACCCGACATACACGGGCACCGGAACTTGAAACAATTGCCATTTGCAGCCACCCAGGGTGACTAGCAGGGCATGCTCTTAGACGACAGAAACTTTTACCGGGCCACAGGACTGCCTGACCTGCAAATATGTTTCACTGACGATCCGCCGGGGCTCTCCTTTTGGATTTGCCAAACGGGACAGGAGCAAGTTGGCAGCATTCTGACCAACCGTTACAGGCCGGGTTGAAACAGAACTCAGGCGCGGACGCGTTGCTTCGGCATCGCTTACATCATCGAAGCCGACCAAAGAGAAATCCTCACCCACTTTTCTTCCGCAATCATAAAGACCTGCCGAGAGGCCCAGCGCAATCACATCATTGAAGCAGATTGCGGCTGTCGGCTCACGGCCATCCTCAAACAGAAGCGGAGCCGCCCTTGCGATTTCCGGCATCGTATGCGGCAGGCGAACAATCAATGCGGGGTCAAGACCCTGCCGTTGCATCGCATCGCGAAAACCTTCAATACGCTCGCGATATGCCGAATGAATGGGCCCGTGCACAGCGAATGCGATCGTCTTGTGCCCAAGCGTTGCCAGATGATTGACCGCCTGTCGCATGCCGCCCGCGTAATCCACGCCTGCATAGTCAATGCGGTCTGTCACATGGCGCAACACCTGCACCACCGGCAAACCCCAGTCGGCGATCTGCTCGATGGTTTCCGCTGGTGTTTCGGCCGTCAGTGAGACGATCACACCGTCAACACCGTGCTCGCGCATGCGCTGCATCAGGGTGCTCTGATTGGCAAAGTTTTCATGACTGTTGGCGAGAAGCACCACCATGCCCGCTTCACCCACGACACTGTCTATACCTGAAAGCAATTCGCCATAGAACGGATTGCCGAGCGTCGGCACGATAATGCCAACCGTATTCGACCGCTCCACCCGCAGGCTGGCGGCCCCCATATTGTAGACGTAACCCAGTTCATGCAGGGCCTTTTCCACCTTCTCACGTGTGGCCGCCCCCACCAGCGGACTTTTGCGAATGACCAGTGAAGCCGTTGCACGCGAAACATTTGCATGGCGCGCCACATCCAGAAGGGTAACGCGACTTTTCTTGCGATCGTCACTCGGCATAAATTCACCTGTCAGCAAGCGGGCAATGCGCAATAGGGTTGCGGTGGAAATTCGGTCGACCACCGATCAGATTCGAAGGGCTTATAATCGGTTCAGACCTGTGCATTGGTCAATCCGCTGGATAGGGAGCCTCCAATTATCGCGGGAGAATGCCGCTTCAAGGCATTTTCGCCCCCCTGATTATTCACATGTTCTCCCCACGATTATCACTTACCTTTCGTTTTTTTTCATTTTGAATGCTACCGTTTTCGGATTTATTCTGCCATTGGAGGAATCGAAGGTTGATCCTTCGCAAAAAATTGCATTCATATAAGTGCAATGAATATATCGCAGATGTCGGGACTTTGAGACCAACATGAAGAAGCTCAAATGTTCACGCAATCTCACATTCGAGGAGGAAACATGCTTATCCGTCTGATTACGACTTCGGCGCTGACAAGCGCCCTCGCCCTCACCATCGGTTCGCAGGCATTCGCCCAGACGGAACTGGCGTGGTGGCACGGCATGACCGGTGCCAACAACGAAATGGTCAACGAGCTTTCGAAAGAGTTCAACGAAAGCCAGAGCGAATACAAGATCGTTCCCGTCTATAAGGGAACCTACCCGGAAACGCTGAATGCTGGCATTGCCGCGTTCCGTTCCAAGCAGCCTCCCGCAATCCTTCAGGTATTTGATGCCGGTAGCGGCGTCATGATGGCAGCCGAAGGCGCCATCGTTCCCGCCGCCGAGGTGCTGGAAAAGGGCGGCTACAAGTTCGACAAGTCGCAATATTTGCCGGGCATCGTGGCTTATTATTCCAAGCCGGATGGCACCATGCTGTCCTTCCCGTACAATTCCTCGTCGCCGATCCTTTATTACAACAAGGACGCCTTCAAGAAGGCCGGTCTAGATGAAAACAATCCGCCAAAAACCTGGCCGGAAGTTTTCGAAGCCGCCAAGAAGATCAAATCCAGCGGCGCCGCACCATGCGGTTTCACATCCACATGGCTAACCTGGATCCAGACTGAAAACTTCGCTGCCTGGAACAACGTTCCCTATGGCACGAACGAAAACGGTCTTGGCGGCACGGATGTAAAGCTTGAAATCAATTCACCGCTTTACATTCAGCACTTTCAGTCGATCGCCGATCTCGCCAAGGACGGTACGTTCCGCTACGGCGGGCGCACCTCCGAAGCCAAGCAGCTCTTCACCTCCGGGGAATGCGCCATGCTGACGGAATCCTCCGGCGGTCTGGGCGACGTTGTGAAGTCGGGCATCAATTACGGCATCGGCCAGTTGCCTTACTATGAAGGCCATGGCCCACAGAACACGATCCCCGGCGGCGCAGCTCTCTGGGTCTTTGCCGGCCTGAGCGACGAACAGTACAAGGGCATTGCAGAGTTCTTCAATTTCCTTTCGCAGACCAAAATCCAGGTCAAGCTGCATGAAAAATCCGGTTATCTGCCGGTAACGCTTGCGGCTTATGAGGAAACCAAGAAATCGGACTTCTATGACAAGAATCCGGGTCGCGAAACACCGATCCTGCAAATGATGGGCAAGGCTCCCACCGAAAATTCGAAGGGTGTTCGTCTCGTCAACCTGCCGCAGGTGCGCGATATTCTGAACGAAGAATTCGAAGCCATGCTTGGTGGCAAGCAAGATGCGAAAACCGCGCTTGAAAATGGCGTCAAGCGCGCTAACGACGCGATTGCCGCCGCACAGTAATCGATAATATTGACGCAGCGCCGCCTGCCGCCCTGGCAGGCGGCCTTGTTGCCCCACGAGGAAGCTCCCCGTGCAGAAAGTTACCTTTCCGAATAAAATCTTGCCTTACTTCCTGCTGGCCCCGCAGATCATCTTGACTGTGGTGTTTTTCTTCTGGCCAGCCAGTCAGGCAATTTATCAATCCTTCATGCGTGAAGACGCATTCGGCCTCAAATCCACCTTTGTGGGGCTGGCGAACTTTACCGCCGTTCTATCGGACCCGAACTATCTGCATTCCGTTAGAGTAACGATTGTCTTCAATATTCTGACCGCCCTGCTTGCCATGGGTGCAGCGCTTTTGCTTGCAACAGCGGCGGATCGTGTTATCCGCGGCAAGACTTTCTATCGTACCCTTCTGATCTGGCCATATGCCGTGGCGCCCGCCGTTGCAGGCATGCTGTGGCTCTTCATGTTCAACCCGGCGATGGGCACTTTTGCCTATATTCTGCGTCGCAACGGCATTGCATGGGACCCTCTTCTTGATGGAAATCAGGCTATGGGCCTGGTCGTCGTTGCGGCCGCATGGAAACAGATTTCTTATAATTTTCTGTTTTTTGTCGCGGGCTTACAGGCGATCCCCAAGTCTTTGATCGAAGCGGCGGCGATCGATGGCGCGCGCGGAGCGCGGAGATTCTGGACAATCGTGTTTCCCCTGCTCGCACCAACTTCGTTCTTCCTGCTGGTTGTGAATACGGTTTACGCCTTCTTCGATACGTTCGGCATCATCCATGCCGTGACAGGCGGGGGGCCGGCCAAAGCGACCGAGACGCTGGTCTACAAAGTTTACAATGACGGCTTCGTCAATCTCAATCTGGGATCGTCTTCAGCCCAGTCGGTCATTCTGATGGCAATCGTGATTGCTTTGACCGCGTTCCAGTTCCGCTTCGTCGAGAAGCGCGTGCATTATTCGTGAGTGAGGCGACAATGATAGAAAAACGCCCAGTCTCAAACCTGATCGGCCATCTGATCCTGATCCTCGGCATCATTATTGTCGCCTTTCCGATCTATTATACATTCGTCGCGTCAACAATGACGTCGACACAGATCATTCGTCCGCCCATCTCGCTGTTGCCCGGCGACCATTTCGTCGAAAACTACGGCGAGGCAATCTTCGGTGGTGTGGAACGCGTTGTCGGCGTCAGCCTCGAACGGCTGCTCTGGAACTCCTTCGTCGTTGCCATGGCGATTGCCGTCGGCAAGATCATCATTTCCTTCATGTCCGCCTTCGCGATCGTGTTTTTCCGCTTTCCGATGCGCATGTTCTTCTTCTGGATGATCTTCGTCACGCTGATGCTGCCCGTGGAAGTGCGCATCCTGCCAACCTACAAGGTGATCGTCGATCTCGGCATGATCGACACTTACGCAGGCCTCACCCTGCCCTTGATGGCATCGGCGACAGCAACCTTCCTGTTCCGTCAGTTCTTTCTCACCATTCCGGGTGAACTGGTGGAAGCAGCGCGCATCGACAATGCGGGGCCGTTCCGCTTCATGCGCGATATCCTGCTGCCGCTTTCCAAGACGAATATCGCAGCGCTCTTCGTCATTCTCTTCATCTACGGATGGACCCAGTATCTGTGGCCCCTTCTCGTCACCAATGACGCCAAGATGAATACGATCATCATCGGCCTGCGCCGCATGGTCGATTGGGCCGATGCGTCCACGCCCTGGAACTACGTCATGGTCACGGCCATCCTGGCCATCATCCCGCCGATTCTCGTGGTGGTGCTGATGCAGCGCTGGTTCGTCAAAGGTCTCGTTGAAACGGAAAAGTAATGAGCAAAATCGTTCTTGATAACGTCCGCAAGAGCTATGGCGGCAATATCGAAGTCATCAAAGGTGTTTCGCTTGCGATTGAGGATGGCGAATTCGTCGTGCTGGTCGGTCCGTCCGGCTGCGGCAAGTCCACGCTGCTGCGCATGATCGCTGGTCTGGAAAGCATCACATCCGGCACCATTTCCATCGGCGACCGCGTGGTCAACGACGTCGAGCCCGCCGAGCGCGACATCGCCATGGTATTCCAGAACTATGCGCTCTATCCGCATATGACTGTGCGGGATAATCTCGCCTATGGCCTGAAAAACCGTAAGACGCCAAAGGATGAAATCGAACGCCGCATCGCCAAGGCGGCGAAGGCGCTTGAGATTGAACAGTTTCTGGAGCGTAAACCCCGCCAGCTTTCCGGCGGCCAGCGCCAACGCGTCGCCATGGGCCGCGCCATTGTGCGCGAACCGGCGGCTTTCCTCTTCGATGAGCCGCTTTCCAACCTCGACGCAAAACTGCGTGTGCAGATGCGCGTGGAAATCAAGCGCCTGCAACGGTCACTCGGCACCACCAGCGTCTATGTCACCCACGACCAGATGGAAGCCATGACCATGGCCGACCGTCTGGTGGTGCTGAATGCCGGTCATATCGAGCAGGTCGGCACGCCGATCGAGCTTTATGAAAAGCCCGCCTCCACCTTCGTGGCAACCTTCATCGGTTCGCCCTCGATGAACCTGCTCCAGAGCACGGACACCACCGTCTGGCAGCCGGGCAGCGCGGTCACGCTTCCATCCGGCGGCTACACTTTCGGCGTGCGCCCGGAAGATATCCGCATTCTGGAGGAAGGCGATCAGGATGCCGACGGTTTCAACGCGCAAGCGCGCATCGAGGCGGTCGAGCTCGTCGGCGCGGAAAGCTATATCCACGCCGCCCTCAGCGACGGAAAACCGCTGATCTTCCGTGTCGCGGGCCGCTCCACGCACAGTATCGACGGCATGGTCCGTGTTGGCGCATCCGCCAAGGACGTGCATATTTTCGGCGCGGATGGACGCCGCATAAACAATTGATTTTGAAGGAACGGTTGCGCCCCGAACAAGGGCGCAACCGTTGTTCATGCACCACGTGCAGGCATATGCGTGCATTGCAATAATCGATTTCTGTTTTGATTTTTATCGGCTACACAGAGACGGAATAATTTTCCATTCTTGAGGATATCCCGATAGATGACGCATCAGCAGATACTCTCCTTCGCAGTGATCATACTCATGATGGGGGCGTTTATCTGGGGCAAGTTCCGTTATGATGTCGTGGCGCTTTGCGCCCTTCTTCTTGCCATTGCCGTCGGCGTCGTTCCCTTCGATCATGCTTTTTCCGGTTTCAGCGATGACATTGTCATCATTGTAGGCAGCGCATTGGTGGTCAGCGCGGGGGTGGCGCGCTCTGGCCTCATGCAGGCGGCCGTTCAGCGTTTTTTGCCGGAATTGAACAGCGTGCGGATGCAGCTTGCCGTTCTTGTGGCCGTCGTTACCGTTCTCTCCGCCTTTGTTAAAAATGTCGGCGCGCTGGCAATCATGATTCCGGTTGCCTTCCAGTTCGCGCGCCGCTCCAATGTTTCACCCTCGACCTTTCTCATGCCCATGGCTTTCGGCGCACTCCTTGGCGGGCTGATGACACAGGTGGGCACATCGCCCAATATCGTCGTTTCGCGTATTCGCGGCGAAATGGTGGGCGAACCCTTCACCATGTTCGACTTTACACCGGTCGGGGCGGTTCTTTCGGTCGTCGGCCTGATCTATCTCGTGCTGTTTTACTGGCTCGTTCCACAGCGTACCCGCGAAAATATATCGCTGAACGAAGCGATCAAGATCAAGAATTACGCGTCTGAAGCGCGGATCACCAAAACCTCCACCATGATCGGCAAGCGCGTGACCGATCTCATCAAGGCGGCTGAAGGTGAAGCGATGGTGACGTCCATCATACGCAACGACCAGCGGTTGACGCCGCTTCCCGACACGATGCTGAACGAGGGGGATGTCATCCTTCTCGAAGGCGACCCCAAGGCGCTCGATGCGATCATAAGTGCTGGAAAACTGACCCTGTCCGAAAACCGTAACCCGTCCGAGACTAGCGGCTCCACCGACATTGAGGTCGTGGAAGCCGTCATCGGCAAGAATTCACGTCTCGTCGGCCTTACGGCACAGCGGCTTGACCTTTATGCGCGCTATGATGTCAATCTTCTGGCAGTCAGCCGGCCAGATGAACGCATCACCGAGCGCTTGAGCGAAGTCATTCTGCGCTTCGGCGACGTCGTCGTGCTGCAAGGCAGGCAAGCCAATCTTTCCAGCTTCCTGCCGGAGTTCGAATTGCTGCCGCTCGCCCGTCGCAAGCTGATGCTCGGCAGCGTTCGACGTGGATTGATCCCCCTTGCCATTCTGATTGCAGCCATCGGGGCAACGGCATTAAGCCTGATACCGGTCGCGGTGGCGTTCTTTGCCGCCGCCGTTGCCATGCTGGTGTTCAAGGTGATCCCTCTCAACGAGGTCTATGACGAAATCGACGGCCCGATTCTGGTCATGTTGGCTGCCCTCATTCCGGTCTCGGATGCGTTGAGAACAACCGGCGGAACGGATCTCATTGCGGAAGGGCTTGCGACCATCGGCCATCAGTTGCCACCCGCCGGAGCTTTGGCGCTCATTCTGGTGGCGGCGATGATGGTGACACCGTTTCTCAACAACGCCGCGACGGTGCTCGTCATGGCTCCCATTGCGACAAGCTTTGCTGCTGGTCTTGGTTTCAGGCCGGAAGCCTTTCTCATGGCCGTAGCCATTGGCGCGGGATGCGATTTCCTCACGCCCATCGGCCATCAGTGCAATACGCTGGTCATGGGCCCCGGCGGTTACAAATTCAGCGACTATCCGCGTCTGGGGTTGCCGTTATCGATCATCATAGCGATTGTAACGGTTCCGACCCTGATGTTCTTCTGGCCTTTGAAATAGCGCTAAACTGCGACGGAGCGTATCCATTCGACGCTGTCGGAGACGATCTTCTCCACAGGCTCGGCAATATCCGCACGGAACACCAGCGGTTCTCCGACAGGACTTTCAAGTGTAGCAATCTGGCTTTCCAGCATCGTTAACGGCATGAAATGGCCAGTACGATGCCCCATATGTTCGCGCAGCACTTCAAAGCTGCCATCCAGAAAAACAAACATCACCGGAGCACCCGCAGCAGAGCGGAGCCGGTCACGATAGCTCTTCTTCAGTGCAGAACAGGAAACGACAATCCCGTCAGTCGAGGCAGCAAGACGTTCACCGATTTTATCGAGCCAGGGCCAGCGATCCTCATCCTGCAAGGGTATGCCCGCAGACATCTTATCGACATTGGATTTGGGATGCAGGCTGTCACCTTCTAGAAATGGAAGAGCCAGCGCATCCGCTATCTTCTCACCGACGGTCGATTTTCCTGAACCTGAAACACCCATCACGATAATACGTAGCATCAAACCCTCATACACTCGCCGTCATGCCGCCATCGACATGCAGGACCTGTCCATTGACAAAAGAGGAAGCATCGCTGCTCAGAAACACCGCAGCGCCCACCAACTCTTCCACATCGCCCCAACGGCCTGCCGGTGTTCGTTTTTCCAGCCATTCCGCAAACTCTGGGTTATCAACCAATGCCTGATTCAGCGGCGTCTTGAAATAGCCGGGGGCAATCGCATTAACCTGTAAACCGTGTCGGGCCCAATCGGTAGCCATACCGCGCGTCAAATTGCGAACAGCTCCTTTTGTTGCGGTATAAGGCGCGATGGAAGGCCGGGCCAGTTCACTTTGAACCGAAGCGATGTTGATTATCTTGCCACGCCCTCGCGCGATCATGTAGCGGGCAGCCGCCTGCCCAACATAGAAAGCGCTGGAAATATTCGTTTCCAGAAGCTGTTGCCATTTCTCGATCGGGAAGTCTTCCAGCGGAGCGCGATACTGCATTCCGGCATTATTGACCAGAATATCGAGTGGCCCGATCTCCTCTTCGATCGCATCGACAGCCGCACGCACGTCTTCAGCATCCGTCACATCGAAGACCGATGCAAAGACGGTATGGCCCTCATCTTCCAAGAGCGCGATCGCCGCATCCATCTTGGTCCGGTCACGCCCGTTGATGATGACTGTCGCGCCATGTTCCGCAAGCCCTCGAGCCAATGCGAAACCGATCCCCTGGCTGGCCCCGGTAATCAGGGCAATACGCCCCGTCAGGCTGAACAGTTCAACAGAAGACGTCATCAGAAAGTTTCCAGTTTGAGGCCGACGCGGTCTGCCGCATGCACAATATGGTGACGCATCACCTCACGGGCGCGCAATGGATCGCGCGAGGAAACGGCATCTCTGATTGCCGTGTGCTCATCGATGGTGATCTCGACAATCTGCTCAAGCACGGCACGCGCGCGCGCCGCATTGATCGCCTGATTGATGCGCTCGGCGATGAAACCAAGAACCAAGGGAAAATATTCATTATGCGTTGCAGTCGCGAGCGCACGGTGAAACGCCAGATCCGCGGCAATACCGGTCTCCGTCCATTTTTTTGAACCGCTCATTTCCGCAAGCGCGTCGTTCAGGTGCATCATGTCCTTTTCATCATGATGCACGGCGGCCAGTCCTGCTGCTTCTATCTCCAGCGCCATTCGCAACTGGAACAGGCTACGGAAACTGTCGCGATTGGCAAGGGTTTCCGGTTCTATGCGCAGCGCATGCCGCCTGTCGGGTTCCGTTACGAAAGCACCAACCCCTTGCCGGGTTTCAACCAATCCCTCATTGCGCAGCTGGGCTATCGCTTCGCGCACAACCGAGCGGCTGACACCGAAACTTTGCGCGAGATTGTGTTCTGTCGGCAGCTTTTGCCCCGGCAAAAGACTGCCCTCGCCGATCTGCCGCGTAATTTCGGAAGCAATGCGTCCGGGAAGCTGCTCATTGCGCCTGATTTCACCAAACAAAATGATAAAGTCTCCCTGATTGTCCATGCGATTTGGTGTGTCGTCAGCCTTTTCAAGAGTCAAGCGAAAGCTGGCAGCCGGGATTCATGATATTGCCGGGATCAATGACCTGCTTGAGGCCTTCAAGCAGTTTTCGCCGTGCAGGGTCGATGCGCTTCTCGAAATCCTCCCTCTTCAGGCGACCTATACCATGCTCAGCGCTGATGCTGCCCGCATAACGATCCAGAACAGCATTGATTGTCTCCTTGGCAAGCTTGATCTTCTTGTCTTTCAAGACGATATCGAGATCGCTTTCGGGAATGACATTGAGATGCACATTGCCATCGCCAACATGCCCATAAGAAACGGCGAGACAATCGGGAAGGACCCTGGCCAACTCCCTTTCAGCTTCCGCAACGAACGGCGCCAGTTTTGAAAGCGGGACTGATATGTCCGTGCGCAGGTGTTTGCCACGCAGCGCCTGGCCCTCGTTCATGGCCTCGCGGAACATCCAGAGATTTTGACCTTGCGCGCGCGAGGACGCGATTGTCCCGTCAAGAACGAGACCGTCTTCCATCGCGCCTTCAAGAAACTTTTCCATCAAGGACGCCATATCAACCAGTCCCGATCCTGAAATCTCCATCAGGACATAGGCCGGATATTGTCCAAGCGGCATGGCCAGATCAGGCATAGCCTCTTGCGCCAGGGAAAAAGCCACGGGCGGCATGAACTCAAAAGCAGACATCAGGTCACAACATTGCACGCGCGCACGCCGATAAAGGGCAATCGCATCATCGAGCGAGTTCAGTCCCAACAAGGCGGTTTCCACCTTATCCGGCAAAGGCATCAACTTGATTGCAACGCCGGTCACTATTCCAAGAATACCTTCCGCGCCGATAAAAACTTGTTTCACATCAATGCCGCGATTGTCTTTCCGCAATGTTGAAAGACCATTGAATAGTGTACCGTCAGGCAACACGACCTCCAATCCCAAGACCAGATCGCGGGTCATGCCATAACGCAATACATTGACGCCTCCGGCATTGGTGCTGACATTTCCACCAATGCGGCAGCTGCCCTGCGCACCGAGGGTTAAGGGGAAAAACATTCCTTCGTCCGCCAGTCTGTCTTTCAGTTCGGAAAGTATGCAGCCAGCATCGACAACCGCTGAAAAATCATCAGGATCGATCTTGCGAATACCGTTCATCCGATCGAGGCTAAGAATAGCGAGATTATCGCGCCCATCAGGTACGCCGCCTTGCACAAGACCGGTATTTCCACCTTGTGGAATGATGGACAGTCCCAGCGAGGCACAGGCTTTAACCGCAGCCGAAACATCTGCCGTCGAGCGCGGGCGGATTATTGCAACCGCCATATTCTCCACGTCTCCCGCCCAGTCGCGGCAATAGCCGAGCATGTCGCTTCGCTCGGTCATAACCAGATCGTTCCCCAAAAGAGCAACAAGATCAGCTTGCTTGTTCCCAGTCATATCCCCCGAACCGTGCATGGTATCCTCTTGACTTACTGATGCGCTACAGGCTGGCGCGGACGCGCGAAAGCGTTGGAAATGCTCCGGCTGTCCGCTTCATTCCTGTGGCAAGATGCAGAAAACTGTTTTCAACGCTTACATATAAGGTTATCAGACAACCCTACAACATAAATCTGGTGGGAGACTGGATAAGTGTTGTTATGGTGGCCGAAACGGCGCATCCAAGCGCAGCCGGCTGCAAGACAGGGAGGAGGCTTCAACATGCATATCGCAATCATCGGCGCCGCTGGCATGGTCGGGCGCAAGCTAACGCAACGTCTCTCAAATGACGGTCGCCTCGGCCGGAAATCCGTTGAAAAACTTACTCTTATCGATATCGTAGCAGCGGAACCTCCAATCGGCTTTGCAGGATCGGTCGATACTCTGGCAGCGGATATATCCACCATGGAAACCGCTCAGAAGATCGTGTCAGGACGTCCCGATGTCATCTTTCACCTTGCTGCAATCGTGTCCGGCGAGGCGGAACTGGATTTCGATAAGGGGTATCGAATCAATCTGGACGGCACCCGTCATCTGTTCGACGCGATCAGGCTCGCGCACATGGCGGACGGTTATAAACCCCGCGTGGTCTTCACATCGTCCATCGCGGTTTTTGGCGCCCCGCTCCCCTACCCGATCCCCGATGAGTTTCACACGACCCCATTGACGAGTTACGGTACGCAGAAGGCCATCAGCGAACTTTTGCTGTCGGATTACACCCGGCGCGGCTTTTTTGACGGTATCGGGATTCGCCTGCCGACAATCTGCATACGCCCCGGCAAACCGAACAAGGCCGCATCCGGCTTTTTCTCCAACATATTGCGCGAACCGCTCTGCGGGCAGGAAGCCGTTTTGCCCGTTCCGGAAGATGTCAGGCACTGGCATGCTTCGCCGCGCTCAGCCGTCGGTTTTCTGATTCATGGCGCCACCATCGATACGGAAGCAGTCGGAGCGCGTCGCAATCTTTCCATGCCGGGTCTTAGTGCCACCGTAGGCGAACAGATCGAAGCATTGCGCCGTGTTGCCGGTGAAAAGGCCGCCGGCCTGATCCGACGCGAACCGGACGAAATGATTATGCGCATGGTCGCTGGCTGGGCTCCCGGTTTCGAAGCAAAACGCGCGCGGGCCCTTGGCTTCTCCGCAGAAACATCCTTTGATGAGATCATTCGTGTTCACATCGAAGATGAAATGGGAGGCAAGCTTTGACGCACAAGATCGCTTTTCTGGGAACCGGGCTGATGGGCACCCCCATGGCCGGGCGTCTTCTGGACGCAGGCTTTGACGTGACAGTCTGGAATCGGAATAGCGTCAAGTCCGCCCCCATTGCGGAAAAAGGCGCCAAACTTGCTCATTCTCCTGCCGAGGCAGTCGAGCAGGCTGATGTCATCATCACCATGCTGACCGACGGCCCGGCGGTTCGCGACGTGCTTTTCGAACAAGGGGGCGCCGCTGCTTTGAAAAAAGGCAGCACCGTCATCGACATGAGTTCCAATTCACCAGACTTCGCACGCGAGCATGCCGCGCGTTTGCAAGCCAAAGGCGTCAAACATATCGACGCTCCGGTTTCAGGCGGCGTCGTGGGCGCCCAGGAGGGCACGCTTGCCATCATGGCCGGCGGCGATGAAGCGGTTATTGAGAGCCTCGCCGATGTATTCAAACCAATGGGGCGCCTCACCCGCGTCGGCCCATCAGGTGCCGGTCAGCTGGCAAAACTCGCCAATCAGCAGATTGTAGCCGTAACCATCGGAGCCATTGCGGAGGCAATGGTACTCGTCGAAAAAGGCGGCGGGTCGCGCGCTGCATTCCGCGATGCCATTCGCGGCGGTTTTTGTGAAAGCCGTATTCTCGAACTGCACGGCAAACGGATGATTGACCGCAATTTTGCGCCGGGCGGCACATCGCGCATTCAGCTGAAGGACCTCAATTCAATCCTCAAGACGGCAGGCGACCTGTCTTTGAGCCTGCCGTTGACAGAAACCGTGCGCGAGGCCTTTGCCGCTTTCGTGGAAGAAGGCGGCGGCGAGCAAGATCATAGCGCCCTGCTCCTTCACCTCGAAAAGCGCAATGAGGGTGGAACGAGCTAATTCCCATCCATTCCGATTGCATTGGGAGGTGCAATGAAGATCACAGCCGTCGAAACGATCCGCATAGCTGAACGGCCAAACCTGTTGTGGGTGGAAGTTCATACCGATGAAGGAATTACCGGGCTCGGTGAAACCTTCTTCATGTCCGAGACTGTCGAAGCCTATCTGCACGAATATGTTGCGCCACGCGTTCTCGGTCGTGATCCGCTGCAAATCGATCTGCTGGCCTCTGATCTTGTGGGCTATCTCGGATTTCGTTCAACCGGCGCCGAAGTGCGTGGCAACTCCGCTTTCGACATCGCCTTGTGGGATCTCTACGGCAAAGCTGCCAATCTCCCCATCGCCCAGTTGCTCGGCGGTTTCAGCCGTCGATCCATCCGCACCTACAACACATGCGCGGGAACGGAATACATCAAGAAAGCAACTGGTCAGCAATCCGCCAATTACGGTCTGGCGGATGCAGGGACCGATTATGACGACCTCAATGGCTTTCTGCATCGCGCGGACGAGCTTGCCCTCTCATTGCTGGACGAGGGCATAACGGCGATGAAAATCTGGCCGTTTGACATGGCGGCGGAGAAGACACGCGGGCAATATATTTCCCAGCCTGATCTTAAAGCAGCATTGCAGCCTTTCGAGAAAATCCGGGCGGCAGTCGGTGACCGCATGGATATCATGGTTGAATTCCATTCCATGTGGCAACTCTTGCCCGCCATGCAGATTGCCCGCGAACTCGCACCGTTCAAAACATTCTGGCACGAAGACCCGATCAAGATGGACAGCCTCGGCAGTTTGAAACGTTACGCGGAGGCAAGCATAGCCCCCATATGCGCTTCAGAAACGCTGGGCAGCCGCTGGGCGTTTCGCGATCTTCTCGAAACCGGTGCGGCTGGCATTGTCATGCTCGATTTGAGCTGGTGCGGCGGCCTCTCGGAAGCCCGCAAGATCGCAGCCATGGCGGAAGCCTGGCATCTTCCGGTCGCACCGCACGATTGCACCGGGCCAGTCGTTCTATGTGCTTCAACACATCTGTCGCTCAATGCGCCGAATGCGCTCATTCAGGAAAGCGTGCGCGCATTCTATAAAACCTGGTATCGAAACCTCGTCACGGCCCTGCCCGAAGTGACGAATGGCATGATTACCGTCCCACCCGGCGCAGGTCTCGGCATGGAGCTCAATCCTGAAATGGACAAGGCCTATACCGTCAGCCGAAGAAAAACAGATCGATCCAATTTTTGAGGTTAATGGAGTCCAACGGCTGGACTCAACGTCCGACTGCTAATAATAGTACTATTGTTGTCAGACATCCTGACAACGTATGACCTTTGGGAAAGGTCATGAAATGGGAGGATATCTGTGCAAGACAAGCATGAATTGAAAGCATCGGCAATTCTGCCAGAGGATAGCCATTCTGCCCTTCTCATTGGTCGTGTATGGTCGAAAGCGGACAACGGCCCCTGCCCGGTTCTGATTAAAAACGGTTATCTGCATGATATCTCCGGCTTGTCCGCGACCGTTTCGGGACTTCTGGAACGCGATCTGCTGCTGAGCGAGTTGAAAACCGCCGAGAGTTTTCCGGTCCTCGGTTCCCTGGATGATTTTCTTTCCGGTGATCGCGGAGAGCTTCTTGCCCCCATCGATCTGCAATCCATCAAGGCCGCTGGCGTTACCTTTGCTGACAGCATGCTTGAACGCGTGATCGAAGAACAGGCGAAAGGCGATCCCTCCCGCGCCCGTGAAATCCGCGAGCGCCTCGCCCCCGTCATCGGCGATAATTTGCGCGGCGTTGTGGCTGGATCTGATAAAGCGGCAGAGGTCAAGGCACTCCTTCAGGAAATGGGGCTCTGGTCCCAATATCTGGAAGTGGGCATCGGGCCTGACGCAGAAATCTTCACCAAGTCGCAGCCGATGTCTGCCGTTGGATGTGGCGCAACAGTCGGCATTCTACCCATTTCGCAATGGAACAATCCCGAACCGGAAGTCGTGTTGGTTGTCGCTTCGGACGGACGCATTGTCGGGGCAACGCTCGGCAATGACGTCAATCTAAGGGACGTCGAAGGGCGCTCAGCACTCCTGCTCGGCAAGGCGAAGGATAACAATGCGTCCTGCGCCATCGGCCCATTCATCCGCCTGTTCGATGGTGATTTCACCATGGACATGTTGCGCAAGCTCAAGCTTTCGCTGACGGTCCACGGTGCAGACGGCTTCGAAATGACCGGCGAAAGCCCGATGGAAGCGATCAGCCGCGACCCTGAAAATCTCGCCGCGCAGATGATGAACCGCAATCATCAATATCCAGATGGCGCGGTTCTGTTCCTCGGCACAATGTTTGCGCCCGTGAAGGACCGTCGCGGCACCGGACAAGGCTTCACGCATGAAATCGGCGATCGTGTGGAAATATCCACGCCGAAGCTCGGCCGTCTCATCAACTGGGTCGACCGGACCGACAAATGTCCTGAATGGACATTCGGCATCCGGGCGTTGATCCGGAACCTGCAAGCCCGCGACCTGCTCGATAAAGTCTGAGGGTGACCATATGACGAAAGCCATAGATTTCTTCTACAAGATACTTGGTGCAATTCTCGTCTTCCTCCTCGCCGGCATGGCTATCATGGTCTTCGTCAACGTGATTTTGCGCTATGCAGCAAATTCCGGGCTGACCGTATCGGAAGAACTTGCGCGTTATTTCTTTGTGTGGGTGTCGTTTCTCGGGGCTGTTCTCACTTTTCGCGAAAACAGCCATTTGGGTATCGAGACGCTCGTTGCACGCTTCGGGCGTCAAGGGCGCATTACCTGCATGGCAATCAGCTATCTGATCGTCCTCTTATGCTCGGGGATTTTCTTCTGGGGCACATGGAAGCAATTCGACATCAATGCCAGCATGGTCGCGCCCGTCACCGGTCTTTCCATGATCTGGGTTTATGGAATAGGCCTGTTCACCGGAGGAGCAATGTTCATCATTGCCGCCGAGCGTTTCCTGCGCGCTGTCACCGGTCGCTTGACCGATGAGGAAATTGCCACCTTTGCGGGCGAACATTCGCTCGACCATCTGATGGAGTAGACGACATGACGCTTGTAGTATTTGTCGGCTCGCTTCTCAGCGCCATGGCCATCGGTGTTCCGATCGCTTTCTCCCTCATGTTCTGCGGTGTCGTTCTCATGTTGTACATGGGAATGTTCAATACGCAGATCATTGCCCAGAACATGATTGCCGGCGTGGACTCCTTCACGCTTCTGGCGATTCCTTTCTTCATTCTGGCTGGTGAATTAATGAATTCCGGCGGACTGTCCCGCCGTATCATTGATTTCGCCATCGCCTGCGTCGGCCATATTCGCGGCGGCCTCGGCGTGGTCGCCATTCTGGCTGCCATCATCATGGCCAGCGTATCGGGTTCGGCGGCGGCCGACACGGCGGCGCTCGCAACAATCCTCGTGCCCATGATGGCCAAGGCGGGTTACAATATTCCACGCTCCGCCGGATTGATGGCAGCGGGCGGTATTATCGCACCGGTCATCCCACCGTCCATGGCCATGATCGTCTTCGGTGTCGCCGCCAATGTATCCATCACGCAGCTTTTCATGGCAGGCATCGTACCGGGTTTGCTGATGGGCATCGCCCTCCTCGTGACCTGGCAGATCGTCGTCAGAAAAGACAATCTCAACGTGCTTCCAAAGCAGTCCGGCAAAGACAGGCTGCAGGCGACCGGGCGCGCGCTATGGGCGCTCGGCATGCCCATCATCATTCTCGGCGGCATTCGCATGGGCGTCATGACACCGACGGAAGCAGCCGTGGTAGCAGCAGCCTATGCGCTCTTTGTCGGCATGTTCATCTATCGTGAACTGAGAATAGTCGATCTTTATGGCGTCTTCCTGCGAGCCGCAAAAACCACCTCCATCATCATGTTTCTGGTCGCATCGGCGCTGGTTTCATCGTGGTTGATAACGGCAGCAAATATTCCTGCGGAAATCAGCAGCTATATCGCGCCGCTGATCGACAGTCCGAAACTGCTGATGTTTGCGATCATGATCCTTGTGCTCATCGTCGGGACTGCGCTGGACCTTACGCCAACAATTCTCATCCTCACGCCGGTTCTGATGCCGATCATCAAACAAGCCGGTATCGATCCGGCTTATTTCGGCGTCCTGTTCATCATGAACAACAGTATTGGGCTTATCACGCCGCCTGTTGGTGTCGTGCTGAATGTGGTGAGCGGCGTCTCAAAGGTGCCGCTTGGAAAGGTGGTCGCTGGCGTCAATCCATTCCTGATTTCGCAAGTGATCGTATTGCTGTTGCTGGTTCTGTTCCCAAGTCTCGTTCTCGTACCCATGAACTGGCTTCATTAGAGCGCTGATCTGATCGAATCCAATCAGTGCTCTAACGATTTATTGTAACACGCATCTTGTCTGGACAATGCTTCATACTTTTCGGGATGCGCATTAGGTTCAACTTCAACTCTGGGAGGAGAGTTCAATGAAAAAACTGATTATGCTGGCTACAACGGCCCTGATGGCAGGAGCGCTGACCATACCCGCCTTCGCCGAGTTTCAGGAACGCAATATCAGGGTTTCGAACGGCATCAATGAAGATCATCCTGTCGGCAACGGCATCAAGGCAATGAATGAGTGCCTGGCCGAAAAGTCCGGCGGCAAGATGAAAATAACCGCTTTCTGGGGTGGAGCCCTGGGAGGCGATTTGCAAGCAACGCAGGCGCTGCGTTCCGGTGTGCAGGAAGGCGTCGTCACGTCATCATCACCCCTCGTCGGAATCATTCCGGCGCTTGGCGTCTTCGACCTGCCGTTTCTCTTCGCAAATGATGAAGAAGCCGATGCTGTCGTGGATGGACCTTTCGGCAAGATGATGGACGAAAAACTTGCCGCCGTCGGCCTCGTCAATCTGGCCTATTGGGAAAACGGCTTTCGAAATCTTTCGAACTCGAAACATCCGGTCAATAAGTGGGAAGACTTCAGCGGCATGAAAGTCCGCGTAATGCAAAACAACATCTTCCTCGACACATTCCAGAATTTCGGCGCCAATGCCACGCCGATGGCTTTCGGCGAAATCTTTTCGGCGCTGGAAACCAAGGCCATCGATGCGCAGGAAAACCCCTACGTCACGATCGACACATCAAAATTCTACGAAGTGCAGAAATACATCACGGAAACGAAACACGCCTACACGCCATTTCTCTTCCTCTATTCGAAACCGATCTTCGATACATACTCGCCCGAAGAACAGGCTGCCTTGCGTGAATGTGCCGTCATCGGGCGCGACGTGGAACGCAAGGTCATTCGCGAACTGAACCAGAAGTCGCTCGAAAAAATCAAGGAGGCTGGTCTGGAAGTCAACACGCTTTCACCAGAAGAGCATGCTCGCATGCTTGAGAAGTCCCAGCCCATCTATGACAAATATAAGCCCCAGATCGGTGCGGATGTCGTCGACGCGGTACAAAAGCAGCTTGGCGAAATCCGCAAGCAATAGGACATCAACGAAAATAGGCCGCGTTGATGACGCGGCCTATTCTGCCAATTCTGGCAGCCCCCAGACGATTATCGGCCCGGTTGGCAGATCGCAAGCGCGAACAAGACTGTCAATCGAGCTTGTGCCGGAACGCTCTTCGCCAGGCTCCATCATTCTCAATTGAGCGGAATAGCGTTTCCATCCTTGCCTGCCTGATATGCGGCTGACAATTCGTCATATTTCGCGAAAATGGCGTCGAGCCTTTTGCCAAAACGCAAACGATCGGCTTCGGGCAGGGATGCAACCATCTTCGGGATCGAATGGCTATGCCAGAAGGCATTATCGCGATTGTATCCGCCCGGCTCCAGCGTGAAGACTTCCTTGAGGATTTTCAGATCATGCGGGATCGAGAAAGCGTCTCGTGAATCTTCATGGCTGAAGAGATAGTAGAAATTGTCAAAACCACTCCACGTAATGGCCGAAAGGCACATGGAGCATGGCTCGTGAGTGGAAAGAAAGACCATGTCCTTCGTATCGGGGCGTTCGTTCTCGGGCATCTCGTAGAAGCGCTTCAAAGTATGCACTTCACCATGCCAGAGCGGGTTTTCAGTCTCGTTGTTGGTTTCAGCGAGAACAAGGGACAGATCCGACTTGCGCAATAAAGCTGCACCGAAAACCTTGTTGCCTTCAGCAACACCGCGTTCAGTCAGCGGAATGACATTCTGCTCGATAACGTCGATCAGCCTTTCGAGCAGTTTCAATTCGTCCGTTTGCACAGCGCTTTTTCTCCCGGTTTATCGAAACTGGCGCCGGGCTGTCAGCCCGGCGCATTTATTGTCACTCCGCAAAGAACGCGAAGCGGATAACGAAGAGCGCGGCAACCAGCCAGGTTGCGAGATGCACGTCACGCGCCTTGCCGGTGAAGGCCTTGAGCACGACATAGCTGATGAAGCCGAAAGCCAGACCGTTGGCAATCGAATAGGTGAACGGGATTGCCAAGGCCGTCAGCGCAGCAGGTGCCGCTTCCGTGACATCGTGCCATTCGATTTCGGTCAGTTCACGCATCATCAAGCAAGCGACATAGATCAGTGCCGGCGCTGTTGCGTAGGCCGGAACGGAACCGGCAAGCGGCGAAATGAACAAGGCTGCAAGAAACAGAAGTGCGACAACCAGAGCTGTCAGGCCCGTACGACCGCCAGCCTGAACACCCGATGCGCTTTCGACATAAGCCGTCGTGGACGACGTGCCGAGGAGTGACCCGCCAAGAATTGCCGTGCTGTCGGCAAAAAGTGCGCGTCCAAGACGGTTCGGTTTACCGGGTTCGATCAGGCCGCCGCGCTTCGCCACACCGATCAGTGTGCCGGTCGCATCAAAAACCTCGACCAGAACAAAAACCAGAATGACATGCAGAATACCGGTATGCAGAGCACCCATCACATCCAGTTGAAGGAAAGTGGGAGCAAGGCTCGGTGGTGCTGAGAAAACACCCCCGAATTGGCTGATGCCGATAGCGATCGATGCAACGGTGACCACAAGAATCCCGATGAGGATAGCACCGCGAACTTTCAGAGCGTCCAGCACCGCAATAATGAAGAACCCGGCAATGGCCAGCAATGGTCCAGCTTTCGTCAAGTCCCCAAGTCCGACCAGCGTTGCTTCGTTGCCAACAACGACACCAGCGCTCTTCAGACCAATCAGCGCGAGAAACATGCCGATACCCGCAGCAATCGCACTTCTCAGCGAATGCGGAATGCCTTCAACCAACCAGCGGCGTATGCCTGTCACGGTCAGGATCAAGAAGATGATACCAGAAATGAAGACGGCACCAAGCGCCTGCTGCCAGGAGAAACCCATGGCTCCGACCACGGTGAAAGCGAAGAACGCATTGAGGCCCATGCCGGGAGCCATACCGATAGGCCAGTTCGCAACGAGCGCCATGATGATCGAGCCAAGAGCCGCCGCAAGGCAGGTGGCGACGAAAACGGCGTTTCGATCCATACCCGTAGTGGACAGAATGTCCGGGTTCACGAAGATGATGTAAGACATGGTCAGGAAGGTCGTCACGCCGGCGATGATTTCCGTTCTCGCCGTGGTGCCGTGTTCCTGCAATTTGAACAGCTTTTCGAGCATCGTCCCTCCAAGGCAAGCGCCCGTCAATCAGCTTCCTCAGTTCGCGTAAAATCGCGACGCGCAATCCCTTGCGCCTCGTAATCTGCCTGACTGAGGCAACCTCTGCGATTGCCATAATGTTAGTTGCCGCTGCAGATTTGCAGTCGGACACGTTCCCCATACACCCATCACGAACAAAAGCACAGTTCCGCCGTGTGAATGCCAGTTTATTGACATGATTTAGTGTGGACTGAGTTTTCGCCGGGCGCCAGCCACTCATTTGCCGGGAAATATTTGAAACAGATTCAAAAAAGACAATCCGCAGAAACAGCCATGTTCTTCTAACCGACTGATTAGAAATGACTTTCCAAAAGCAACGCCGTGCCATACATGCCGAGTGCAAAAAACGTATGTGCGATCAGATTCAACAAGCGGATATTCTGGGCATTGGGCAATTTTGATGCTGCCCAACCGATTCCCAAGCCTGGTTGCAGCAAAAACCATCCCGCCGCGACGGTGAGAATACCGAAAATCCACACCGGTAGAAAGACCGGATCAGAAAACCATTCCATACCACCATAAACGGCAAAGATAACGCCATACAGAATACCGACGGCGTAATGTCCGATCCAGCCAAGTGCATTTTCGTGCTTATAAGGTTCAGCTTCGGAAATATCATCGTGGAAAATTTGCCCGTGGCGAAGGTGCCAGAACCAGCGGCCCACCAATCCCCAGTTTGGACGTTTCTGCCCCGGCATCGCCGCCAGCACAAGCGCCCACAGGTCCATGACAACCGTTGCGCCGATCCCAATCAGAATTCCACGCCAAATGATATCCATTATATATCCGCCTTTGCGTCATCGGGCGGCCAGATAAACCTGAGACCGCCCGATGAGCAAGCGTTGGATTGCGTGCACTCCTGCATTCCACGCAATGTACTGGCAATAAATTCACGCAATGAATGCAACTATTTCAGCAATAGACATCGCTATAAAACAAGAGGCGATGAAGATCGGCAAACATACCGCGCTACAACGGAAAGGCCCCTTCATCGCCTGCCCCCACACAAATACAGGTTGACTGAAAGTTAGCTCGACCACAACCGCAATCTGTCCCAAAATGGCACACAATATGTCCCATTCGCAAAACAGCGGGATATCGAAGGGCAAGATAGATTTCGCGAATGAAATATGAAGCCGAAGATGGAGCTCATTCGGCGAAATGCAATTCGAAAACACATAAAACAAAAGCGCCGGGACTGGAGACCGACGCTTTGTTATTTTATTTGATTTTTACTTATGAAGCGATCTTTCGGGAGATACGCCATAAGTTATTACCGACCAAAAACGGCGCTGTGAATCTGCGAACGCGAAACACCAATATCGGCAAGAAGATGATCGTCCATTGCACCGAGTTCGCGGATAGCGCGGCGGCGGGATACGAACTGCTTTACTTTCTGACGAATGTTCATTTGCTTTCTCCTCATTTCGATGATTGTTAAATAGGCGTTTGCACAAATTTCCACCACGGATATGATTGCAAATGAGGCATGCGTTTTTGTTTGAGCTTGAAGCCTTGAAAAGGCCAGATTTACTTCTTCTTGAAGCAATTGCGCGTTTAATATTCTTGAAATGAAAATTGCCACAAATGTCTTTTGCCAATAGGCTTTCAATCGATTAATGGAGCGGAAGGAACGAATTCCTTCCCCCGTTTCCTTCGGACATCGTCATGCTTTACGGTATTTTTCTCGCGTTTGCGTCTTATGCGGCATTCGCTGTCAGCGACGCCTGCGTCAAGTTTCTTGATGGCACGCTCTCCCCATACGAAGTGGCGTTTTTCGGCGCTGTACTTGGTCTGTTTGCTATTCCCTTTACAAAGAAAGCCGGCGATGTCTGGCTGGACATGTTTCGCACCACCAATATCAGGATGTGGCTGCTGCGGACGGTGACAGCCGCCATGGGAACGATAGGCAGTGTCACCGCATTCACGCATCTGTCCATGGCGGAAGCCTTTGCCCTCATTTTCCTTCTTCCGGCTTACGTGACGATACTTTCAGTCATATTCCTGAAAGAACAGGTGGGCTGGCGCAGATGGTCAGCCGTCCTGATCGGCTTTGCCGGTGTTCTGATTGTGCTTCGTCCGGGTTTCAGGGAACTTTCGATCGGCCATCTCGGAGCGCTTGCTGCCGGAATGGGCGGCGCGATGAGCATCATCATCTTCCGCGTCATGGGAAAACAAGAAAAGCGCATCTCGCTTTATACCAGCGGCCTCGTCGGTCCCATCATCATCTGCGGCGCCTTGATGGCCCCGTCTTATGAAGCGCCGAATACCGAACAATGGATCTATCTGGCAGGCTATGGCCTGCTCGCGGCGCTTGCCAATATCCTGTTGATGCTCGCAGCCCAACGCGCACCGGCGAGTGCGATCGCGTCTCCGCAATATAGCCAGATGATCTGGGCAATCCTTTTCGGATATTTCGTCTTCCATGACCACATAGACCTGCCAATGATGATCGGCATCGTCCTGATTACCATTTCCGGGCTCTTCACCTTCATCCGTGAAAGGCAGAAAGGCGTCGAAGGTCCACCGGCTGTTGCTACATCGGAACCAACTCCGGCACTTGTGGAAGACAAAATGGAATGATCCTGAAAGCAAACAGGGACAAGTTGGCACTTGTCTCCGGCGTTGCCTGCTCCTACGATGTGGACAGCCTGTCCGGGATCGATGAAATAACGCTTCAAACAGAAGTGCTTAGGACAATGATCTGATTCCATCATATCCAGATGCTCCGAGCATTTTTCCAATAACGATCTGTGTTTGAAAGCGCTCCGCCGCGGGCAGAAGCATGAGAAATATACTGTCAAAGGACCAGGGAAATGACTGACAAACGGCCGATGTGGACCTATTACAAGGGCGAATGGCGTGAAGGCGATGTACGCATTCTCGGCGCAGCCTCCCAGGCGACCTGGCTTGGTTCGCTGGTGTTTGACGGCGCTCGCCTGTTTGAAGGCGTGACACCGGATCTTGACCGTCATTCCGCCCGCGCCAACGATTCAGCCCGTGCCTTGGGATTGGAACCCACGCTTTCCGCCACCGATATAGAAGCGCTTGCACGCGAGGGCCTGAAAAAATTCGCGCCGGGAACAGATGTTTATATCCGCCCCATGTACTGGGCGGAAGAAGGTGACGCCAGCACGGTCGCGCCGCTTGCATCCTCCACGGATTTTGCGCTCTGTCTTGAAGCGATCCCCATGGTCGAGCCGAAGGGCTTTACCATCACCACGACATCGTTCCGCCGCCCATATCTGGAAGTCATGCCGGTCAATGCAAAAGCCGCCTGCCTTTATCCGAACAATGCGCGCATGCTGCGTGAGGCCAAGGCAAAGGGCTTTCATAATGCACTGGTGACAGACGTGATCGGCAATGTTGCGGAAACTGCAACCTCCAATGTTTTCATGGTGCGAGGCGGCGAGGTTTTCACGCCTGTTCCCAATGGCACATTCCTCAACGGCATCACGCGCCAGCGTGTCATCAGCCTGTTGCGGAAAGCGGGCGTCACCGTTCACGAGACCACCTTGAAGATCGAGGATTTCCGCGAAGCAGACGAAATCTTCTCCACCGGCAATATGAGCAAAGTCGTTCCGATTATCGCTTTCGATGACCGCAAGATTGAATATGGCCCCGTGACGAAACGCGCCCGTGCGCTCTACTGGGAATGGGCTCACGCCTGATCGCCAAGCAAAACATCTCCGACCTGATGCCGGAGATGTTTTTTCCCGCCCTCCGCAAAGCCAATCCCCCATCACATGATTGAACACACGTCTCTGTTCCTCACAATCGCAGTCATTGCGGCATTTCTCGTCGGGCTTTCAAAAGGCGGATTGCCATCAGTCGGAACGCTTGCGGTCCCGTTGATGGCGCTTGTCATTTCTCCAGTGACGGCCGCGGCACTTCTGCTTCCGATCTATGTCATCAGCGACATGTTCGGCCTTTATCTTTATCGCCATCACTTTTCCGCACGCAATCTGGCGATCCTGATCCCGGCCGCCATTGTCGGTGTCGGCATCGGCTGGATGTTCAGCGCACATCTGTCGCCAACTTTTATCGGAATGCTGGTCGGATTGGTCGGCATCCTTTTCTGCTTCAATGCGTGGTTCGGCGCACGTTATCGCAAAAAGGCGCGAAAGGCGGATGTTCCGGGCGGCGTATTCTGGGGCATACTTACGGGATTGACCAGTTTTGTCTCCCATTCCGGCGCACCGCCCTTCCAGATGTATGTGCTGCCGCAGCATCTCCCGAAACTGATCTTTGCCGGCACCTCGACTATACTTTTTGCCGTCGTCAACGCCGTCAAGCTCGTCCCCTACTGGCAATTGCAGCAATTTTCCAATCTCGATATCTCACTCGGTTTGTGGCTTGTTCCGGCTGCCATCATCGGCACCTTTGTCGGCGCAAAGCTGACCCGCATCATGCCGGACGGACCATTTTTCCTGCTCGTGCAACTGACCTTGTTCGGGCTTTCCATCAAGCTGATTGCCGATTGGATCGCGCCTTATTTCTTCGGTTGACGCGGTTCAACTACCGCTTGCAACCCATCATCCCTTCGGTCACGATGCACTTATCAAGCGCTTTGTGGGAGAGAGGGAGCGGGGATGGAGGATGCGGATGCAATTATCATTGGTGCAGGCCTGGCCGGACTTGTCGCAGCGCATGAACTGACGGCAGCCGGACGCAAAGTCATTCTTCTGGAACAGGAGGGTGAAAATTCCATTGGCGGCCAGGCGTTCTGGTCACTGGGTGGGTTGTTCATGGTCGACAGTCCGGAACAGCGTCGCCTCGGGATAAAGGACAATATCGATCTCGCGCGGCAGGACTGGTTCGGATCGGCACAATTTGACCGGCCCGAGGATCATTGGCCGAAACGCTGGGCCGAATCCTATCTGGAGTTCGCGGCCGGCAAAATGCGACCTTGGCTGCATGATCTCGGCATGCGCTGGTTTCCGGTTGTCGGCTGGGCAGAACGTGGTGGAGCAGGAGCCGATGGACACGGCAACTCGGTGCCGCGCTTTCACGTGACATGGGGCACGGGGCCAGCTGTTGTGGCTCCATTCGAACGGTCGCTCCGCGAGGCCATCGGCAAGGGCCTCATAACCCTGAAGTGCCGTCATCGGGTCAACAGTATCGCGACGACCGGCGGACGGGTCAGCGGCGTTTACGGGGAAGTGTTTGCCCCCTCGACGGTCGAGCGCGGGCAACCCTCATCACGCGATGTCGTTGGTGAGTTTGCCTATTTCGCTGACTGCGTCATCGTCACATCGGGCGGCATAGGCGGCGATCCGGACAAGGTTCGAAGAGCCTGGCCGCGAGAGAGACTTGGCAATCCGCCAAGAGACATGGTGTTGGGCGTTCCGGCGCATGTCGACGGGCGCGGTATCGATATCGCCGTTGCCGCGGGAGGACATGTTATCAATGCCGATCGCATGTGGCACTACACCGAAGGACTGCGAAACTGGAACCCCATCTGGCCCAACCATGGCATCCGTATTCTGCCGGGACCGTCCTCAATGTGGTTTGACGCCAAGGGCAATCGCCTTCCTGCTCCCTTTCTTCCCGGCTTCGATACGCTTGGCACGCTCAAACATATTCTTTCCACCGGCTACGACTATTCCTGGTTCATCCTGACCGAGAAAATCATCCGCAAGGAGTTCTCCCTATCGGGGTCGGAACAAAATCCGGACCTTACGGGCAAAGACTGGAAGCTTCTGCTGAAAAGCCGTCTCGGCAAGGCGCCACCGCCGCCGGTCAAGGCATTTGTGGATAAGGGCGCAGATTTCCTCACCGCCGGAACGCTGGACGAACTGGTGGCCAAAATGAACGGCTTGACGGGAGAGAATCTTCTCGAGCCCGACCATATCCGCGCTCAAATCGAAGCGCGGGATCGCGAGATAGCGAACCGTTATTCCAAGGACGCCCAGGTGATGGCGATCCACAATGCCCGGACCTATATCGGTGATCGTCTCACACGAGCCGTGCCGCCGCATCCGCTTTTGGAAGCCGCCCACGGGCCGCTCATCGCCGTCAAACTTCATATTCTCACACGCAAGACACTGGGCGGATTGCATACCGATTTGGACGCGCAAGTGCTCAATGAAGCTGGTGAAAAGGTGCCCGGCCTCTATGCGGCAGGTGAGGCCGCCGGCTTTGGTGGCGGCGGTTATCACGGCTACAATGCGCTTGAAGGGACATTTCTTGGGGGCTGCATCTTTTCGGGGCGCATAGCCGGTCGCGCTGCTGTTGCGGCAACATCGCTCTAATTCATGGACGGCCTGCGGTGCAACATGCAGGCTGTTCTCCCCTCGTCCGTATTCCATATATGAGATTTTTATTTTTTGCCGCCCGGCCCGCTCTCGAAACCCTATGCCGTGCGGCGCCATAATGCCCCTGTAAGAAACAGGGAGCCCCTTTGGGCAGTTCACGCATGATTATGGATTTCGCCGTCCTTGCGGTCGGTGTCGGCTTTTTCGCGCTGTTATTCGGCTATCTGCGCGTCTGCGAAAGACTTTGAGGCGCCGCCATGTTGATTGAATATATCGCTGGCGCTTTGGTTGCGGCCTTCATAACCGCCTATCTCCTTTACGCGCTCATAAGACCGGAGCGGTTCTAGCAATTCCGTTAAAACAGGAACCGCTCTGGACCGGTTTCCGGTTCATTCCGCGTCGTCGACAGCCTTTCAGGCCTCGGAAAAGATCATGACACTCAATGGATGGATTCAGATCCTCGTTTTCTGCGGGATCATCATTTTGCTCGTCAGGCCGCTCGGCGGCTACCTGACACGCGTTTTCAGCGGTGAACGGACATTCCTTTCACCGATCCTCGTTCCGGTCGAGCGCGGGCTTTATCGTCTCGCTGGCGCAAGTGAACGGGAAGAACAGCATTGGACAACCTACACCGTCTCCATGCTGCTATTCAATCTGGCCGGTTTTCTCCTGCTTTACATGCTGCAACGGTTTCAAGGCTCACTGCCCTTCAATCCAATGGGTATGAGCAGCGTCCCGGCAGACCTTGCCTTCAACACGGCAGCCAGTTTCGTCACCAACACCAACTGGCAGAACTATGGCGGCGAAAGCACCATGTCCTACCTGACGCAAATGTCAGGGCTGACGGTGCAGAACTTCGTTTCAGCTGCGACAGGCATTGCCATCGCTATAGCGCTCATCAGAGCGTTCTCGCGCAAATCCATGAAGACACTGGGAAATTTCTGGGTCGATCTTACACGCTGCACGCTCTACGTCCTCTTGCCGTTGTGTATTATCCTTACCCTGGCTTTTGTCAGCCTCGGCGTACCGCAAACGCTCGGCGCTTATGCCGAAGCAACCACGCTGGAAGGTGCGAGACAGGTGATCGCGCTCGGGCCTGTGGCTTCGCAGCTTGCCATCAAGATGCTTGGCACCAATGGCGGCGGCTTCTTCAATGCCAATTCGGCGCATCCCTTCGAAAACCCCGATGCTATCTCCAACATGATCCAGATGGTCGCGATTTTCGCCATCGGCGCGTCGCTTACCAACGTTTTCGGCCGGATGGTCGGCAACGAACGTCAGGGGTGGGCGATCTTCGCTGCCATGGGCATATTGTTCGTCGCTGGTGTTGCAGTCTGCTACTGGGCGGAAGCGGCGGGTAATCCCCTCATCCATGCGCTCGGTATCGATGGCGGCAATATGGAAGGCAAGGAAACGCGCTTCGGCATTGCAATGTCCGCGCTTTTTGCCGTCGTGACAACTGCTGCGTCATGCGGCGCGGTGATCGCCATGCATGACAGCATGATGGCGCTGGGCGGAATGATCCCCATGATCAATATGATGCTGGGCGAGATCATCATCGGCGGTGTCGGTGCGGGCTTTTACGGCATCGTTCTCTTTGTTGTCGTGACCATCTTCGTCGCGGGGCTGATGGTTGGGCGCACGCCTGAATATCTGGGCAAGAAAAT
Source organism: Brucella anthropi (assembly GCF_046630315.1). Lineage (GTDB taxonomy): Bacteria > Pseudomonadota > Alphaproteobacteria > Rhizobiales > Rhizobiaceae > Brucella > Brucella anthropi_A. The sequence continues at coordinate 28,923 of NZ_LQBD01000017.1, forward strand.
CGAAGCCAAGGAAGTGAAAATGGCAATGCTCGCCGTTCTCTGTCTTCCGCTGTCCATTCTCGGATTTACGGCCATCGCTTCGGTTCTGCCGACGGGTCTGGCCTCCGTCGCCAATCCCGGACCGCATGGTTTTTCAGAAATCCTCTACGCCTATACTTCAGGTACGGCGAATAACGGTTCGGCCTTTGGCGGCCTCTCCGGCAATACACCCTGGTACAATATCACCATCGGTCTCGCCATGCTGATGGGGCGGTTTCTCGTGATCGTTCCCGCGCTCGCCATCGCCGGTTCGCTCGTCGCCAAGAAGGCCGCCCCGCAATCGGCAGGCACGTTCCCCACAACCGGCCCGCTTTTCGTCGGCCTGTTGATCGGAGTCATCCTTGTGGTCGGGGGGCTGATCTTTTTCCCGGCGCTGGCGCTTGGACCGGTTGCCGAACATTTCGCGCTGATTGAAGGGCAGATGTTCTGATGCTCAAACCTTCAAGCTGCATTCTCTCGATCCTTCTGGCAACGACCGTGCTTCTTCTCACGGTTCAGCTTGCCGGGTTGATCTGAGCTTTCCGAACGGAAATGTAATTTTACTGGAGCCTCTGTTATGAGCCAGTCCAAATCCGCGAGCATTCTCGATGCCCGCATCCTTATACCCGCCATTGGCGACGCATTTCGCAAGCTCAATCCAAAGAGTCTTGCACGTAATCCTGTAATGTTCGTGGTTGCAGTTGTTTCAACGCTGACAACGCTCCTGCTTCTGAAAGACGTTGCTGCCGGCAATCCGAATGTCGGTTTTTCGTTCCAGATTGTTCTGTGGCTGTGGTTCACCGTATTGTTTGCGAATTTTGCAGAAGCCGTCGCCGAAGGTCGTGGCAAGGCACAAGCGGATTCACTGCGCCGAACACGGACGGAAACGCAGGCCAAACTTCTGAACAGCCCGGAAGGGCCAAACTGGAAAAGCGTGCCGGGAACGAGCCTGAAAGTCGGCGATGTCGTTCTCGTGGAAGCCAACGACATCATTCCTTCGGATGGTGAAGTCATCGAAGGCGTTGCATCCGTCAATGAGGCCGCCATTACCGGGGAATCCGCACCCGTCATCCGCGAATCCGGTGGCGACCGGTCTGCCGTTACCGGTGGAACACAGGTTCTCTCCGACTGGATAAAGGTCCGTATCACAGCCGCACAAGGGTCGACTTTCATCGACAAGATGATCAGTCTGGTGGAAGGTGCCGAACGCCAGAAAACACCCAATGAAATCGCACTCAATATTCTGCTCGCGGGCATGACGCTGATATTCGTTCTGGCCGTCGTGACGATCCCGAGCTTTGCCACCTATGCAGGCGGTTACATTCCTGTAACGGTTCTGGTTGCTCTCTTTGTCACCCTGATCCCGACCACCATCGGCGCCCTGCTTTCCGCTATCGGTATCGCAGGCATGGACCGTCTCGTACGGTTCAACGTGCTTGCTATGTCCGGCAGGGCGGTCGAGGCCGCAGGCGACGTCGACACGCTTCTTCTCGACAAGACCGGCACGATCACACTCGGCAATCGTCAGGCGACCGCTTTTGTCCCTGTGAGCGGCATCACCGAACAGGCATTGGCCGACGCCGCACAATTGGCCTCGCTTGCCGATGAAACGCCGGAAGGCCGCTCCATCGTTGTCCTGGCCAAGGAAAAATATGGCTTGCGCGGGCGCGACATGCAGGGGCTTCACGCGCATTTTGTGCCGTTCACGGCACAGAGCCGCATGAGCGGGGTCGATGTCGAGGGTTCCGTCATTCGTAAAGGCGCAGTCGATGCCGTACTCACCTATGTGAGCCAGAATAGCCGAACGGATGAAAAAACACTCTCGGAACTGCAATCAATCGCAGACACGATCGCCAAAGCGGGTGGCACACCGCTTGCTGTCGCCAAGGATGGCCATCTGCTCGGTGTCGTGCATCTGAAGGACATCGTCAAGGGCGGTATCCGTGAACGCTTCGCGGAGCTTCGCCGCATGGGTATCCGCACGGTCATGATTACCGGCGACAACCCGATGACTGCGGCAGCCATTGCCGCGGAAGCCGGTGTGGATGACTTTCTTGCGCAGGCCACACCGGAAAACAAGCTGTCACTGATCCGCGAGGAACAGGCCAAGGGCAAGCTTGTCGCGATGTGCGGCGACGGCACCAATGACGCCCCTGCCCTTGCCCAGGCCGACGTCGGCGTGGCCATGAACACCGGCACGGTTGCAGCGCGCGAAGCGGGCAATATGGTCGACCTCGATAGCGACCCGACCAAACTCATCGAAATCGTTGAAATCGGCAAGCAGCTGCTCATGACGCGAGGGGCATTGACGACCTTTTCCATTGCCAACGACATTGCAAAATATTTTGCGATTATCCCGGCTATGTTTCTGGCCTTCTATCCCCAGCTTGGCGCGCTCAACATCATGGGGCTCGCGACACCGCAGAGCGCCATCCTGTCGGCCATCATCTTCAACGCCTTGATTATCGTGGCTCTGATCCCGCTCTCGTTGAAAGGCGTCACGTATAAACCGGTCGGTGCGGGCGCGCTCCTTTCGCGTAATCTTCTGATCTACGGTCTTGGCGGCATCATCGTCCCCTTCATCGGCATCAAGGCCATCGATCTGGCCATCACCGCCCTTGGCCTCGCATAAGGATTTGCACAATGCTGAAACAGCTTCGTCCAGCGCTCGTCATGATCGTTTCGCTCACCGTGATAACGGGATTGCTTTATCCGCTCGGCATGACAGGGATCGCCCAGGCGATCTTTCCGACCCGCGCCAATGGCAGCCTGATCGAACAGGAGGGACGTATCCTTGGCTCCGAACTGATCGGACAGAATTTTACCAGTGACCGCTATTTTCATGGCCGCCCATCAGCCGCGGGAAAAGACGGCTATGACGCTGCAAGCTCCGGTGGCTCCAATCTGGGGCCGACCAACCCACAGCTGATTGAGCGGATCAAAACCGACGCCACGGCCCTGGTGCAAGGTGAAGGCTCCACTCCGCCGCCGATCGACCTTGTGACGACATCCGCAAGCGGCCTTGACCCCCATATTTCGCCGGAGGCAGCGTTCTATCAGGTGCCGCGCGTTGCGAAGGCGCGCGGGATGGATGAAGCCGCTCTGCGCGGAATTGTCAGCCGACAGGTTGAAGCCCGTGAGCTTGGCTTCCTCGGTGAACCGGTGGTCAACGTTTTGGAGCTGAACCTTGTTCTGGACAGGACCGGCACCAAGTAGAATAACTAGCGGCGGCGTGATTTGCCGCCCCTTCTTTTCAGGAGCTTTGCTTGACATCGGACCCGCTTCGCTCTGGCGACAACAGACCTTCACCCGATGCCCTGCTTGAACAGGCGGAACGCGAGACGCGGGGCCGCCTGAAAATATTTCTTGGTGCCGCTCCAGGTGTCGGTAAAACCTATGAGATGCTGATGTCCGGCCGCGCGCGCAAAGCTGACGGGATAGATGTCGTCATCGGCGTGGTCGAAACGCACGGAAGGGCAGAGACAGAAGCCCTGACGGAAGGGCTTGAGATTGTCCCGCGCGCGCAAGTGGCTTATCGCGGTCATCTTCTGGATGAAATGGATATCGATGCGGTGCTCGCCCGCAAGCCGCAGCTGGTCCTGGTGGACGAACTGGCGCATGCAAACGCACCGGGCAGCAGGCACCCCAAACGGTATCAGGATGTAGAGGAAATTCTGGCGCGCGGAATTGACGTCTATACGACGCTCAATATCCAGCATGTCGAAAGCCTCAACGACGTCGTGGCGCAAATCACCCGCATCCGCGTGCGTGAAACAGTGCCTGACAGCATCATCGACCGCGCCGATGATATCGAACTCATCGATCTCACACCCAATGATCTCATCAAGCGTCTCAACGAAGGCAAGATCTATCTCCCGAAGACTGCCAAACGGGCGATCCGCAACTATTTCTCTCCGGGAAATCTCACCGCATTGCGTGAGCTGGCGCTACGCCGTACCGCCCAACGTGTGGATGAGCAACTTCTCAGCCATATGCGGGCTCATGCCATCGAAGGACCATGGGCGGCAGGCGACCGCATATTGGTTGCGATCGATGAGCGACCGCGCAGCATCTCGCTGGTTCGCTATGCACGTCGGCTTGCCGACCGTCTTCGTGCACCATGGGCCGCAATCCATATCGAAACGGCGCGGTCTGCCGGGCTTGCCGAGGAAGCGAAAGACCGGCTTGCAACAGCTTTAAGGCTCGCTGAACAGCTTGGCGGCGAAACGATCATCGTTCCGGGCCAATCGGTCGCCGAGGATATTATACGCTACGCCTCTACCCACAACTTCACGCAGATCGTTGCCGGAAAATCAATAAAGTCACGCTGGCGCGAGATGATCGACGGCTCCATCGCGCGCGAACTCGTGCGGCTTTCCGGCGCCATCGATATCCATATAACCGCGGGAGTCGACCATGAGAATGGCGGAACGACCCGCAAGGTCGATACCGCCACACAGAAGACCGCTCTCGACATAAAGCCTTATGTGAGCGGCATTGCGATCACAAGCCTGGCGCTTGCCAGCGGATTGCTGCTCGACCAGTTTCTGGACGTGCGCAGCATAGCGCTTGTGTTCGTTGTCGGCGTCCTGGGCGTCGCGGTCACGCTTGGTCTCTGGCCAGCGCTCTTTTCATCCGTGCTGAGCGCATTTGCCTATAATTTTTTCTTTCTTCCACCTCTCTACACGCTTTCCATTGCCGATCCGGAAAGTGTCGTCGCGCTGGTTTTCTTCCTGTTTGTGAGTTTCATCGCCAGCAACCTTGCAAGCCGGGTCCAGCGCCAGGCCGCAGCCGCACGGCAGCGAGCGCGCATGACGGAAGATTTATATCTCTTCAGCAAAAAGCTGGCAGGAACCGGCTCACTTGACGATGTGCTTTGGGCAACCGCATTCCAGATCGCATCCATGCTCAAGGTGCGGGTCGTGATCCTCTTGCCTGAAGGAAACAGCATCGCGGTTCGCGGCGCTTATCCACCGGATGACACTCTGGACGACGCCGACATCGCTGCCGCGCACTGGACCTGGGAGCACGACCTTCCTGCAGGACGCGGCGCCAACACATTGCCGGGCGCCAAGCGGCTCTATCTGCCCCTCAAAACCGCTCGAACGTCGGTAGGCGTCATCGGTCTCGACAATGACCGGATGGGGCCTATCCTCACGCCGGAACAACAACGCCTCTTTGAAGCCCTGGCGGATCAGGCGGCGATTGCCATCGAGCGCGTCCAGCTCGTCGGCGATGTGGAGCGCGCGAAACTCGCTGCGGAAGCTGACAAGTTGCGTTCGGCCCTGCTCACCTCGATTTCACACGACCTGAAGACGCCCCTGGCGGCCATTCTGGGGGCGGCAACGACGCTGCGCGATTATTCCGCGTCCCTGCCCGATACGGACCGTTCCGAGCTGGTGGCAACAGTCGTTGACCAGTCCGAGCGCCTGAACCGCTTCATCGCCAACCTCCTTGACATGACGCGGATCGAGGCAGGCGCGATGAAGCCCAATCTATCCCTTCACTATATCGGCGATCTTGTCGGAGCCGCTCTCAATCGTGCAGCCAAGATACTGAGCCATCATCAGGTCCATGTTGCTGTTCCGTCCAATCTGGCGATGGTCCAGCTTGATGCTGTCCTGTTCGAACAGGCCTTGTTCAACCTGCTCGACAATGCAGCCAAATATGCGCCTGCGAATACACCGATCACGATAGCGGCTCATACGGGACCTTCTCGTATCACGCTGGAAATCAGCGATCGGGGTCCGGGTATTCCACCGGGCGATCTGGAACGCGTGTTCGATACGTTCTATCGTGTGCGCAAGGGTGATCACGTGCAGGCTGGCACTGGACTGGGCCTTTCTATCGCGCGTGGTTTTATCGAAGCCATGGGAGGCTCGGTCAGGGCAGGCAATCGGCATGACGGTGCCGGTGCCGTATTCACAATCACATTGCCCGTCCTCGCTGACGAAATTGACAGGACCCCATGAACGATCCGAAACTGAAAATCCTCGTTGTCGATGATGAACCGGCCATCCGCAAACTGCTGCGGGTCGGGCTGACGACCGAGGGATATACCGTCGTTGAAGCGGTGAATGGCGAGGAAGCGGATAAGTCCCTCGCGACCGAAAAGGCGGATATCGTGCTTCTCGACCTGGGGCTTCCCGATACCGATGGGCACGCGCTGCTGCAACGCTGGAGGGACAATGGCATAACCTTGCCCATTCTCATCCTTTCAAGCCGTACAGACGAGGCCGGGATTGTGCGTGCGCTGGAAGAAGGAGCCGATGATTACGTTCCAAAACCTTTCGGCATGAAAGAACTCGCCGCACGCTTGCGGGTTGCCCTGCGTCACCGGCTGCAACAACAGGGAGAAAAACCACTTTTCCAGAGCGACGGCCTGACGGTCGATCTCGTGCGCCGGATAGTGAAACTCGACAATGAGGAAATCAAGTTGTCGCCAAAGGAATATGACATCCTGCGGCTTCTCGTGCAGCATGCAGGAAAAGTGCTGACACATCACTTTATCCTGAGCCAGGTCTGGGGGCCTGCCGCAGACGTACAATATCTTCGTATTTATGTCCGTCAGCTGCGGCAGAAGATTGAAAAATCTCCCGATCAGCCACATTATATTCTAACCGAGACAGGCGTCGGCTACAGGCTGCGCGAAGCTGATCCATCTCCCTGAGACAGCCGGAACCAAGCCTTCGCGAAAGCGTTGTTTGTCAAACAACAAAGGTGACGGAGACAATCGTGGTCGAGCTGATCAACAATATCGAGAATCTGGAATTCATCATTGCCAAGGCTCGGGAGTATGATGTTCAAGTTCCCGCAGTGGATGAAGAATCCGGATCGAATGCCAGCGACGACAGCGAAATCGATATTCTCGACGCTTCTCTGGCGAACCCGACCCGTAAGGAACTGTTCGCCGCAATCCGGTCTCTGAACATTGATGAGCGGCAGGAACTGCTGGCACTTATGTGGGTGGGGCGTGGTGATTTCAGCGCTGATGAGTGGGATGAAGCTCTTTCAACCGCCGCTGACCGCGATAACGGTCGTGAAGCCAAATATCTCATTGGGACACCGCTTCTCGGGGACTATCTGGAAGAAGGATTGGTTGCTCTGGGTTTCGACGTCGAGGCCTACGATAATGAATAAGAAAAATTGATGCTTTCATGCATCCTTCTGTTTTGACGCTGCCATGCCCGGACATTAGTGTTGCAAACAATTCGGGTCGGCTTCGCCGACCGTCTATATTCAGCGCGATGGAGGACCGCACGATGCTTCAAAAAAACCTCACCCAAAAAACAGACTTCTATATCGACGGTGCATGGCGCGCGCCGATAGAAGCCAAGTCCATTGAGGTTATCAATCCTGCCGATGAAAAGCCTTATGCCATTATCTCGGCCGGTTCTGCGAAAGACATAGATCTGGCGGTCGCCGCAGCCCGCAAAGCTTTTCCGTCCTGGAGTGAAACACCGGCAGCCGAGCGTATTGGATATGTGCGGCGTCTGGTTGAAATCTACGAAGCGCGTCTGGATGAAATGGCCAAGACCATTTCACTCGAAATGGGCGCACCCATCACACTTGCAAGGGAATCGCAGGCCGCGGCTGGCCTCTCGCATACCAAGGCTTTCATCGCCGCATTCGAGAATTTCGAATTCGAAGAGATACTTTCCCCCAAATATCCGAACCAGACCGTGCTTCACGAACCCATTGGTGTTTGCGGCCTCATTACGCCGTGGAACTGGCCAATGAACCAGATCGCGTTGAAAGTTGTACCTGCGTTGGCGGTCGGCTGCACGGTCGTGCTGAAGCCTTCAGAAATTGCGCCTATGTCGGCAATGCTCTTCGCCGAATTTGTCGATCAGGCTGGCTTTCCGAAAGGCGTGTTCAATCTCGTCAATGGAGAAGGTCCTGTTGTTGGCGAAGCGCTGTCACAACATCCAGACGTCGACATGATGTCGTTCACCGGTTCGACACGGGCGGGAACGGCAGTTTCAAGAGCTGCCGCAGCCACCGTCAAGCGGGTTTCACTCGAGCTTGGCGGCAAATCGCCAAACATCGTCTTTGCCGATGCCGACCTTGAAAAGAGCATTGCACGCAGCCTCGCCCATTGCTTCGAGAATACCGGACAGTCCTGCAATGCGCCGACGCGCATGCTTGTAGAACGCACGGTGTATGACAAGGCCGTTGAACTGGCCAGGCAGGCAGCGGAAGGCACGAAGGTCGGTGATCCGGCAGAAGAAGGCGATCACATCGGGCCGCTTTCCTCGTCGATCCAGTTCGAGAAAGTTCAGAAACTCATTCAGAAGGGCATTGATGAAGGCGCACGACTTGTAGCGGGGGGAACCGGTCGTCCCGATGGTTTCTCCGAAGGCGATTTCGTCAAGCCGACAGTCTTTGCCGATGTGAACAATGGCATGACGATTGCCCGTGAAGAAATTTTTGGACCAGTGCTCGCCATGATCCCGTTCGATACGGAAGAAGAGGCCATCGCTATCGCCAACGATACGCCTTACGGGCTTGCCGCCTATATCCAGACAGGAAATCCGGAAAGAGCAAAGCGCGTGGCCCGCAAATTGCGTGCAGGCATGGTGCAGATCAATGGCACCTCACGCGCGCCAGGCAGCCCATTTGGCGGTTACAAGCAATCGGGTAACGGTCGCGAAGGCGGCAAATGGGGCCTGGAAGACTTCATGGAAGTAAAACTCATCAGCGGGTGATCCTTGCACGATAATAACAAAAGCGCTGCTTAGCGGCGCTTTCTGCTTTTCCCGGATTGGTGTGGTAGATCGGACCTCGCTGCCTATTGCAGACTAGAAGCCGATATCGTCCACGGATATCCTGAAAGTGCACGATCCTAGCCAAATATAGAAATACATGCGTCTCAACATCCGCGCCATCAGTGCTTTGAACGATCAAGCCGCACATTTGCCAAATTGAGAGGATCTCTCCCTCGCTCGGATGAGGTAAAGACATATATGATAACAACTCCCTTATCGGCAAGCGCAGCTTATAGATGCCAGTACGTAACGAAATACGGACGGCTATTATTTGTTAGACTGGCGCCCGAACATGGCGAGCGCGCCAAAGCTCTTCTGCCTTGTCGAAAAATTGCGCGTAGCTTTCATTGTCTGCCGATGCCGCCGTCATCATCGCCAGCGCAGCCGTCGCAATAACAGTATTTTCAGCGCGCTTGTCGGCTGCTGCGCCGGACCAGATGCCGTACCAGTATTCGAATGAGCTAAAGCTGGAATGTTTATCGCCACTCTCCCTCGACAGGGTGGGAAGCAGCAGGTCCGTCTTGCGGCCATCAAGAAGCCTGTGGATCGTATGCGTTCTGTGGGGCACCAGCTCAGCCACATCGCGGCTGGTTGAAACGACTGAGATCGATGGCATATCGAGAAGTGCCGCCGCGTCACGATGCAGTTCGCGATAGGCCGGTTGGGTGACGCCCATAAATGCAGCCTTGAGGCCCATCGGATTAAGCAGATGAACGAGGCTGTTCATCGATGAACGTGACTCGAACAAGGGATATAATGCCAGCAGCGCGTAGATTTGTGGAGCAAAACCGGCCACCGGCATAAAACAGATGCCGTGCGCTCCAAGCGCGCTTTCCGCTTGGGCGTGCGACATTGCAATCGGCAGGTTCACGGCCTCAGCCGCTATCTCAAGTTTGCCCGATATATCACCCGTGCCGCAATTGCCATGCATGACAACCGGATAACCCGCCCGAGCGACCAGTATGGCCGAAAGCATGAACCATGGAGACTGCATGGAATTGGGTGACAGATAGGCTGGCCAATCCAGCGCCGGTATATTCAACCCGGAATCAACCGCATAAAATCGCCGCGCCGCGCGTGCCATGCCTGCAAGTTCCGTTGCCGTTTCTCCACGATAATGAATGAGCCGCAACAACGCACTGATCTGCATCGGATCGGCATCGCCTGCAAAAATCGTCGTGAATGCATCTTCGGCTTCAGCCATCTCAAGAGGGCGCGTATGCCCGACCTTGCGCCCCACCACAGCGATATATTTTGCAAGCCGTCGTACTGGATCGTTCTCCGCATGAATATTGGCGAATTGTGCGGCAAGCTGTTCCGGCGTCGGATGATTTTCAAGCTCTATGACTTTGCGGATACCAAGCGGAGGCGGTGCCGCAATGGCGCTTCGTTTCCACCCGTGATGCCCGATGCAGTCCGATTTCGGCTGCTCAGTCAGATCCAGCCTCAACAATGTTTCGGCTTCATTCGCCAATCGCCGTAACCGCCCGCGCAGAGCTTCCGCTTTGGGGGTCGCAACCATGTTTCGGCCGGAACGGACCAGAATAGGATCATTGAATTTCTCGCGAATCTGGCCGAGCAGACGGCTCATGGCCGCGATGCTTAAACCCATCTGTTTGGCAGCCCCTCCAACGCTGCCTTCCACAAGAAGTGCATCAAGAGCAATCAACAGGCGCAATTGCCCCAAACGAAGGCTCTCCACCTCGCCTTGGTCTGTTGATTGCCGCGTTTTCGCCCGCTTACCCGTCATCGCCGATATTGCTCGTTCATTTGCGTTTAGTGAAACTTAGAATGCTTATAAAACATGACCGTTGACGTCACCTTATTGCCATACATAAGGAGACTTGAAAACTCAACTTTATACGGTGACGAAAATGACCAGCTTGTTTCGGGGATTGTGGGCCGATGGTACACAAAACAGGCGTTGGGCCGGAAAATCGCTCATTTCTCAGGCAATCCTTGCGGGGACATGTCTTTCCACTGTGCTTTTCATAAGCGAAGCGGCCATCGCCCAAACGGTGAACACGGTCGCGGAAGAAGCAGCCAGCAAGAAGAAAAAGGCCAAAGAAACGGTTCCGACCACGCCCGACGGCGCGGTGAAGCTGAACCAGATTGTCGTGACGGCAACGGGCTTCGAGCAAAATATCACTGATGCGCCTGCCAGCATCACAGTGGTTCCCGGAGAAGAGCTTGAAAGAGGCGCCTACCGTGATCTGACCGACGCCTTGAGGGACGTTCAGGGCGTCGCAGTCACAGGTTCAGCTGCTGAAAAGGACATTTTTATCCGCGGCCTGCCGGGCACATACACGCTGCTGCTCGTGGACGGCAAGCGCCAGAGCACACGCGATGCGCGCACCAACGGCAATTCCGGTTTCGAGCAAAGCTTCCTGCCGCCTGCGAACGCCATCGAGCGTATCGAAGTCATTCGCGGCCCCATGTCCTCGCTCTATGGCTCGGATGCCATGGGGGGCGTCATCAATATCATCACCAAGAAGGTTTCCGACACATGGAGCGGTTCGTTCACGGTTGATGGCACGTTGCAGCAGCATTCCAGATTCGGAAACTCTTTGCAGGGTTCCTATTATATGACGGGACCGCTGGTGCCGAACCTCGTTGGCGTACAGCTATGGGGCCGTGGCTTGAAGAGCGAGGAAGACCATATCGTCAGCGGTTCACCTGAGCAGAAGGACGTCGATATTACGGGCCGCATCACCTTCACGCCGAATGAAGATCACGATATCCAGATCGAGCTGGGCAAAACGCGCCTGCGCCGCGATCTGACGGTCGGCGAAACCGTCGCGGCAAGCGGCAGCAGTTCGTATAATTACAACGACCGCGACCATTGGTCGATCAGCCACACCGGGCGGTGGGGACCTACGACTTCGGAATTCTCCTTCATGCAGGAGTGGGCGCAGCGCACCAATTTCGCATGGGATAAGAAGCGGGGCGATTTCGTCGAAAACATGCGCGCGCCCCATGTGCGCAACTCCGTTCTGGACGGCAAGTTCACGACCCCGTTCGAGTTCTTCGGCAACCACACGCTCGTCACCGGCGGCCAATACACCGACTCGGTCCTGACGGACCAGAATCCGGGCTATCAAAACAATATCGATGAAAAATTCGGCGTGAACCAATGGGCATTGTTCGCCGAGGACGAGTGGTGGCTGACGCCTGACTTCGCGCTGACCGGCGGCCTGCGTATGGATGACCACAAGATCTACGGAACACATTTCAGCCCGCGCGGCTATGCCGTCTGGCACGCGACCGACCAGATCACCTTCAAGGGCGGGGTATCCACCGGGTTCCGCGCGCCGGAAATCCGCAATATCGCTCCCGGCTACACCTATACCACCGAAAAGGGTGCAGGCGTAATCCTGAGCAATCCGGACCTGAAGCCGGAAACCAGCACCAGCTATGAAGCAAGCGTGCTCTGGGACAATCAGACGGGCCTGCGCCTTGGCGCCACCTATTTCTACACCGATTTCAAGGGCAAGATCGAAAGCTACAAGACCCCAGATCGCGTGACTGTCGGCGGGATCGAATACAACAAATGGCTCTATCGCAATATCAGCGAGGCGACCTTGCAAGGGGTGGAGCTGACCGCCGATTGGGAAGCCACCGACAGCATCACCGTTCGCGCCAACTACACCTATACGCATTCCGAGCAGAAGACCGGCGACTATGCGGGCTTTCCGCTCACCCGTACGCCAAAGCATATGGCCAGCCTGCGCGCCGACTGGGAAACGCCGGTCGAGGGCCTCAAGGCCTGGGCTTCCGGCACCTATCACGGTGAGGAAGTCAATGCCGGGTTGCGTATCGGCACCGCCGGCGAGCCGATCTATCGCAATGGCAAGGTGGTTGCCCTGAAATACAAGCCCTATGCCACTTTCGACATCGGCGGTTCGTATGACTTCAGCGAGAATGTCACCCTGAACGCCGCCATCTACAATATTTTCGACAAGCGGGTGGAAGTGGACGCCTACAATACGGTTGTCGATGGCCGTCGCCTCTGGCTCGGCATGACCTCACGCTTCTAAGCCCGACACTTCGACGCCAGCCCTTTCGGCTGGCGTCTTTTCGCACGAATGGATGCTCTTATGAGCGCTCTGAACAATCTTATGAAAAAGGCGTGTCTGATGATGGCCGGTATTTTTCTGGCTTCCGCCGCACAGGCCGCAGAACCCGTTACCGCTTCCTTCGACATGGAAGCCAACGGCATCGCCTACCGGATTTTTACAGCTGCACCCGCCGAAGCAGCGCCAGAAGGTGGTTATCCTGTCATTTACATGACCGACGGCAACCGCATGTTGCCCATTGCCGCAAGACTGATGGCACAGAACCCTGCCCTGAAAGCCGTTTTTGTCGGCATCGGCTATCCGACCAACGACCCGGACGAAATCGTCCGCCTGCGCTATTTCGACCTGACGCCACCCACGCCCGACCATCTCATCCCGGCCCATTTCAATGTGCCGAAAACAGGCGGGCGTGAAGCGTTTTTCGATTTTATCGAAACGCAGGTCAAGCCGGAGATCGAAAGGCGTTTCAGCATCGACAGAGGCAAGCAGGCGCTGTTCGGCCATTCGCTTGGAGGGCTTTTCACGCTTTATGCGCTTTTCAATCACACCGTATCATTCCAGACCTACAGCGCCGCCGATCCATCGATCTGGTGGAACGACCGCGCAATCCTTGCCGACAAGGATCATTTCGTTGCTGCATTCGGGTCCTCGCCTCATCCGATCCGTCTCCTGATCGAAACCTCCGGCAAGCGCGGCGAACGCCGCCCAAGCGTAGCAAAGGAAGACAGGGCACGGATGGAAAAACTGCGCGGCGGGCCTTCGGGCGCGGATATTCATGTGGAACTGTCGAAACTGCCGCAGATGGAAACGGCATTCCGCCGTTTCGACAATGAAAGCCACGGCTCCATGATCCCGCTCACGGTGGAAGACAGCCTTGCCTTCATCTTGCTGGGGCGGAACCCGGTATCAACCGAAGAACCCACAAGGAATTGAACTTTTTTGCCCTGTTGTCTTTAACGTACGGAAAACTGGACTATAAAGCACAGGATTGATGAAAGGATCGAACACCATGCTGAATTTCGGCCAAAACCTTGCCCGGCTTTGCGGCGTTGCCGCGATGGCACTTGCCCTATCATCTGCTGCCCATGCCGCGGATATCACGGTAAAACATGCGCAAGGCGAAACGGCAGTTCCGGCCTCGCCGGAGAAGGTCGTGGTCTTCGACCTGGCGAGCCTCGACAATCTCGACCGTCTCGGCGTCAAGGTGACGGGTGTTCCAAGCGGCGTGGCTTTCCCGGAGTATCTGAAGAAATATCAGGGCAACGACTATGCCAAGATCGGCACGCTGTTCGAGCCGGACTATGAAGCGGTCAACGCCGCCGAACCAGATCTCATCATTGTCGGTGGCCGTTCGGCTGCGAAATATGGCGAGTTGAAGAAGATCGCTCCTACTGTCGACCTGACGGTCGACGCCAAGAACTTCATTGCCGACACACAAGTCAACATCGAAAAGCTTGGCCAGATCTTCGGCAAGGAGGCGGAAGCCAAGGCTGAGGCGGAAAAGCTGGACAAGGAGCTTGCCGCACTGAAGGAAAAGGCCGCCGGCAAGGGCACCGGCCTTCTCATCCTCACCTCCGGCGGCAAGATCAGCGCCTATGGGCCGGGCTCGCGCTTCGGTGTTCTGCATGACAGCTTCGGCGTGAAACCGGCAGCCCCCGACCTTTCCATCGGCAATCACGGCCAGCCGATCAGCTCGGAATTCATTCTGGAAACCAATCCGGACTGGCTGTTTGTGATCGACCGCGACGCCGCAATCGGTCGGGAAGGCAATTCCGCCAAGCAATTGCTCGACAATGAACTCGTCCGCCAAACCAATGCGTGGAAGAAGGACCAGGTGGTCTATCTCAACGCCCAGAACTGGTATCTGGTGGGCGGCGGTCTCGGCGCGTTGCACAACACCATCGGACAGCTTTCGGAAGCTTTCGACAAGAGCAAGTAATCTTCTGACCCAGTCCGTGCGGGCCGTCTGTTCATGCTGCGTCACCGGCATAAGGTGACAAAACGAACAGCGGCCCGGCATCGCGACAAGGCAAGAGACAGGACATCAGCGTGAAGGGACTAGCAGCAGCCGTAATTGTTGTCGCCGTGCTGGCTGTCATCAGCCTTTTCATCGGCGTCAGCGATGTATCGCTGTATACGCTTTTTGGTGCTCAGAGCACAGACCGCGCCGCGGAAGTCCTGCTCATCAGCCGCATCCCGCGCACGCTTGCCATCATTCTCGCCGGCATGTCCACGGCCGTGGCCGGCATGATTATGCAGATGCTGACCCGCAACCGTTTCGTGGAGCCTTCCACGGCGGGAACGGTGGAATCGGCAAGCCTCGGCATTCTGCTCGTCATTCTCTTTGCGCCCGAAACGCCGGTCATCGGCAAGATGCTGGTGGCCTCCCTCACCGCCCTTGCCGGGACAGCCCTCTTCCTGCGCATCCTGCGTTCCATTCCGTTGCGCTCTGTGCTCGTCGTACCGCTCGTCGGCATCATGCTGGGCGGTGTGGTCAGCGCTGTCACCACCTTCATCGCCTATCGCTTCGATCTTCTGCAATCGTTGAATTCATGGACGACAGGCGACTTTTCCGGCGTGCTGCGCGGACGCTACGAACTTTTGTGGATCGCCTTTGCCCTGACGGTCGTGGCCTATATCGCCGCCGATCGTTTCACGGTTGCCGGACTTGGCGAGGACTTCACCACCAATCTCGGTCTGAATTATCGCCGCGTGGTCACGCTCGGCCTCGTCATCGTTTCCATGGTGAGCGCCTCCGTAGTGGTGACTGTCGGCATGATCCCCTTTCTGGGGCTGATCGTGCCCAATGTGGTGAGCATGTTCATCGGCGATAATATGCGCCGCGCCGTGCCATGGGTGGCGCTTCTGGGCGCAGGGCTGGTGCTCGCCTGCGATATTGTCGGGCGGCTGATCCGCTTCCCCTATGAGATACCCATCGGCACGATGATGGGCGTGGTGGGCAGTGCCCTCTTCCTCTATCTTCTGCTCCGGCGAGGATCGCGCCTTGCTTAGACGTCCCGCGATCATCATCGCGCTTCTAAGCGCACTCACACTGCTTGCCTGTGCTGCCTTCATGACGCTTGGCGCGAAAGGCAGCTGGTCATTCGTGCTGTCGTTTCGCGGCACCAAGCTTGCGTCGATGGTTCTCGTCGCCTATTCGGTGGCCGTCTCGACGGTCCTGTTCCAGACCGTCACCAACAATCGCATCCTCACGCCATCCATCATGGGCTTCGATGCGCTCTATATCCTGATCCAGACACTCGTTGTCTTCTTCTTCGGCGCGGTGCAGATCGACTGGCTCGGGCCGAATGCACGCTTTTTGGCTGAAACCGCCATCATGGTCGTTTTTGCAGGCACGCTCTATTACTGGCTGTTCTCGGGCGCTGCCCGCAGCCTGCATCTCGTCATGCTCGTCGGCATCGTCTGCGGCGTGTTTTTTCGCAGCATTTCCAACCTGATGCAGCGAATGCTCGATCCGAACCTGTTTGCCGTCCTGCAGGACAGGTTCTTTGCAAGTTTCAACACCATCAATGCCGATATCCTGTTGATCTCGGCCATCATCGTTGCTGCCGTCTCACTTTATGGCCTGCGTTATCTCTACGTCCTTGACGTTCTGTCATTGGGCCGCGAACCCGCGATCAATCTCGGTGTCGATCATGCCAGGGTGGTGCGCAAGATCCTGTTCATGGTCACGGTGCTCGTTTCCGTCTCCACCGCCCTCGTCGGACCAATCACCTTCTTCGGGCTTCTGGTCGCCAATCTTGCCTATATGATTGCAGGCTCCGCCCGGCATCGCATCGTCCTGCCGGTAGCGGTACTGCTGGCGATACTTTGCATCGTCGGAGGCCAAACCGTGCTTGAGCGTGTCTTCGCGTTCAACACCGCGCTCAGCGTCATCATCGAGTTTCTGGGCGGCCTCGTCTTCATCATCCTTCTCGTCAGGGGGAACGCGCGTTGATCGAAATAAGCCAAGTCAGCAAAGCCTATAACGGTGCGCTCGTCGTCGATGATGTAACGCTGCGCCTGCCGGCGCGCGGCATCACATCGATCATCGGGCCGAATGGAGCGGGAAAGTCCACCCTGCTTTCGATGATGAGCCGCCTTCTGCCGATGGACAAGGGCCGCGTGACCGTGGACGGGCTCGATGTCACCACCACGTCAGGCGATGTGCTGGCCAGGCGTCTTTCCATCCTGCGGCAGGAAAACGCCATCAATTCGCGTCTTACCGTGCGCGATCTCGTGACCTTCGGGCGCTATCCCTATTCCAAGGGACGCCCCAACAGCGAAGACCGCAGGCATGTGGAACAGGCCATAGGCTATCTCGGCCTCGAAGATTTGAGCGAACGTTTTCTGGACGAGCTTTCGGGCGGCCAGCGCCAGCGCGCCTTCGTGGCGATGGTGCTTTGTCAGGATACGGATTACGTTCTGCTGGACGAGCCGCTCAACAATCTCGACATGAAGCATTCCGCCTCGATGATGAAGCTTCTGCGCCGCGCTGCCGATGAACTGGGAAAGACCATCGTGCTGGTGCTGCACGACATCAATTTCGCCTCCTGCTATTCCGACCATATCGTTGCCATGCGCCACGGCAAGGTCGTGCATCAGGGAAGCCCGGATGAACTCATCCACCCGGAAATCCTCGGCGAAATCTATGAGATGGAAATCGGCGTCGAGGTCATCGGTGGCAAGCGCATAGGCGTCTATTATCTTTAAGCGATGGTTTCCTCGCGCAACAGCGCCTGCAAGGCATCGTATGATGCCAGCACGGTTTCCATCTGTGCCGTGTGCCCCTTCACAAAGGCATCGCCATAGATGGTTTCATCCGGATATTCTGTAATCAGCGTCAGCGGAACAGTGTGGCGGTCATCCACGCCCACGAGACATGGAAAACCGTTGATGATGCGGAAGCCGGTTTCGCCTGCATGCTGCTCGAATAGCCTGATCTGTGCGTTGTTATAGTCCACCAGCCCGTCGATAGCGGCCAGATGTCTGGTCACGCGATCAATCAGTTCCTCTGCCTGTTTTTCCCATGCCGCGTGATGGCGGATGATGAGGAAAAAACCCTTGGGCAAGGTCCACATGGCAAAGGAGCGCGGTACATAACCCGAGAGCGGACGCGTCCATTCATGCGAAGGATAGCCGTGCAGGTTGACATGAAGCTTCGCGCCGGTGCGCCCTTCCGCCTCCACACGGATCGCCTTTTCGTAAAGCCCCTCACCGCTTCGATATTCCAGATCGTCGCCCAGCGCCGTATAGCGCGCGGCATGGTGCATATGGTGCGGGTGGAGTGCACAAAGGCGCTTGTGTATCTCGTATCCGTCTGGGTTTTCCTGCGGGGAAACGATAAAATGCGCACCTTTTCTGGCCGAGAGGCGGCGCGCGGCGCGCAAGGCCCCCACCACGCCCGTTGTTTCATTGGCATGCTGGCCACCGCTGATCATCATCGGCGCATCGGATCCCCTGACATAGGTGGCGCGCACGGCACGGCCGGAACGGGTCTTCGCCTCGAAAGGCTCGCCGCCGATCTTCACAAGTTCGCGGCGTATCTGATCGGCTGAAAGCGGCGCCTGCGCCGTTTCCAATTGTTGTTCGGCCGTCAGCGCATCCGCAGTGGAAAGCGGGCGCGTCTCGACCCGTACGGAAGGATCGGCGTCGCGGAAGCGCACTTCCGGCACGATCTGCCCCGGCTGCAGGCCGCGATCTCCCACCGGGCGCCCCGACTTCTTCTGGAAGACTTCGAGCAGCGAGAAATAAATATCCTCGTGCAGGGCTTCGGTCAGGCTCAAAGCCTCTTCGTCGTAAGGCAGGCGACGATCGGTGATCGGCAGGCTAACCGCGATACTGAGTTCGTCGAAATAGGGTTCTCCCCGCCCCCAGTCATAGGCGGCAATGGCCGAAACCGTATCGTGGAACAAGGTTTCATAAGCCGTTTCAAAACGACCGTTCCCGGCTCTGCCGTCTTGCTCGACGGTGAGCCAGCCGGTCGGTGAAACCAGCGTTTCGCCGATGAAATCCTCATGCACACGGTTGGGTGCGAAAACACGGTGGTTTTCGCTCCGCCCATCCCTGAAAGTCAGATCGACATCATAGAAGAAGTCATCCTTGTTTGAGGGGCAAAAGGTTACGTCCACATCAGGCAGCAGCGCAGAGAGCGGATAGGTTTCAAGGAGAAAACGGTTTTCCACGCATAAATCGTGACGCGGATAGCGGACGGACACGGATTGAAGAGCGTCACAATCCACTTCCTCCAGGAAGAAATGCAGGAGCGGCTTGTAGGCCGAGCGCAGCCTTGCATTCACGCCCGCCTCTCGCAGCCGGGTTTCGGCGGCAAAACGGCTCGGCTGATCGTCGAAAAGCCATGCTTCCAGCTTCGCACCGCGCATTTCCGGTTTCAGAAAACGGCCCAGAAGCGCAGTAATGGTGCGCGGATAGGTCTTTTCAAAAATCATGCTCATCGGGATGTCCTGCCGGTGGGATCAAGGCTGTCGCGCAGCCAGTCGCCAAGAAGATTGAGGCCCAGAACGGTAAGAAGAATGGCGAGGCCGGGAAAGACGCTGACCCACCATGCGGTTTGCAGATAGGTGCGCCCGTCGGCCAGCATCCCGCCCCAGCTTGGGATGGTGGGATCGACGCCCAAGCCAAGGAAGGTGAGGCTCGATTCCAGCAGGATATTGTTGGCGACATTGAGCGTCATGAGCACGATCACAGGCCCAAGCAGATTGGGCAGGAGATGCTGGAAGATGATGCGCCGGTCCTTCACGCCGATAGCGCGGGCGGAAAGGATGAATTCACGCTCGCGCAGCGACAGCACGGAACCGCGCACCAGACGCGCATATTGCACGCATTGCGACACGATCAGCAGCAGGATCGTATTGAAGATGCCGCCGCCCAGAATGGCCATGACGGTGATGGCGAGCAGGATGAAGGGCATGGCAAGCTGCACATCCACGAAACGCATCAGCGCCATGTCCCAGAAACCGCGATAATAGCCGGCCACGAGGCCCATGATCGTACCGATGACGACCGAACCGATCACCGAGACGAAGCCGACAAAAAGCGAAATCTTGCCGCCTGTCACGACGCGGGCCAGCACATCTCGCCCCAGCGGATCGGTGCCGAAAATATGCGCCGGATTGACGAAAGGCGGCATGAGCCGGGCCAGAAGATCAATCTTCGCGCCACCGCCGGGAAAGAGATAGCCGGAAAAGATTACCGCCAGGCAGATGCAGCCTGTCAGCACGACACCCAGAATGAATTCCAGGCTGGCGAACCGGGAAAAGAGAAGGGATGAGGTTTTGGTCGCCATGGTCCTACTCCGTGCGGATACGCGGATCGACAAGGCCATAGGCGATGTCCACGAGAAGATTGACGCCGATAATCAGCATCGAGAGGATCGCGATGGTCGCTTGCAACACGGGATAGTCGCGCCCCGCAACCGCGTCGAAGGCAAGCGTGCCCATGCCCGGCCAGTTGAACACGCGTTCAACCACCACAATGCCGCCCAGAAGGCCGCCAAACTGGAGGCCCAGATAGGTGATGAGCGGAATAGCGCAATTGCGCAGCGCGTGCTTGTAGAGCACCTTGTTTTCGCTCAGCCCCTTGGCGCGCGCCACCATGATATATTGCGATTGCAGCGTTTCCAGCATCGAGGTGCGCACGAGACGCACATTGGTCGCCGTCAGGATGATGCCCATGGTCAGCGCCGGCATGATAAAGCTTGCAATGCCGCTCATACCGCTTGGCGGCAGCCATTGCAGCGAAATGCCGAACAGCAGAACCAGCATGGTGGCGAGCCAGAAGTTCGGGAATGACAGGCCGACCAGCGAGCAGATACGGATGAGCTGGTCCGCCCATTTGCCGCGTGAAACCGCAGCCTTGATGCCAAGCGGAATGGAAATCACGATGGAAACGAACATGGAGGCGAAAGCCAGCATGAGCGTGGCCGGAAGCGCGCTGCCGACCAGCGTGGAGACCGGCGTGCCGCCGAGGAAACTGCGGCCCAGATCGAACGTGAACAGCCCCTTGAGGAAGTGCCAATATTGCACGAGGAACGGCTGATTGAGGCCAAGCCCCTCGCGGATGCGCTCAAGGTCGGCCTCGGTGATGCTGCCAGCACCCTGCGTCAGCATCAGGGCCGGATCGCCCGTCAGGCGGATCGCAAAAGCGACCAGCAGCGTCATCGCGACAAGCACGAACAACGCCTGCAAAATTCGTTTGATCAGAAACCCGGCCACCAGAACGCCTCCGCAATGCTGCGGCAAGCCGAAAACCGGCTTGCCGTATCCATGTTCAATTACTCGACAGTCACATCCGTCAGCCGCAGGCGGCTGTCCGGCACCGGCACGAAATTCTTCACGCGCTTGTTGACGCCGAAGATGGCCTTGAGATTGTAGAGCGGCATTTCCAGTGCACGGCCTGCCGCGTAATGCGCTATCTCCTGGAGGAGCTTTTCGCGTTCGCCACGGTCGAGAACCGAACGCTGTGCTTCCAGCATCTTGTCGAGCTTTTCGTCCTTGTCATACGGGTTCCACTTCTCGCCCGAATGGTACATCGAATAAGCGGTATTGTCGTAGTCGAAGGTCCAGCCGCCCCATGACTGCTGGAACATCGCGCCCGTCTTGCCCTGCGGAATGATATCGTTCAGCAGGACATTGGTATCATATGGCTTGATGTTTGCAGTAATACCGACCATTTGCAGATAACTTGCAATGGCTTGCGCCACTTCGTTAAAGCTTGCATCCTGCCCGCGCACATCAATCTGGACAGTCGCGCCCGGCTGAACGCCCGCTTCCTCAAGCAGTTTCTTTGCGCCTTCCGGATCATAGGGAAGCGGCTTCATGTTCGGATCGTAGCCAAAGGACAGCGCGCCCTGGAAGCTCGCAATCGGCTCCGCCTGACCAGCAAGGATCGACTGGATGATCGCATCGCGGTCCACAGCCATGATAAGCGCCTTGCGCACGCGCTCGTCCTTGGTGATACCGTCGCGCGTATTGAAGCGCAGCGCATAGACCGTGGGCCCCGAAGCGGTGACAAGCTCCAGCTTGGGATCGGCCTCAATGGTCGGGATCATGCCGATGGGAATGGTCGGCGGAATGACGAGATCGACACGGCCTGCCTGCAATTCGGCAACGGCTGTGGAAGGCTCGGTGATGAAGCGATATTCGAGTTCGGAGAGCTTCGGTGCACCGCCCCAATGATCGGCGAATGCCTCAAGCTTGATGTTCACCTTCGGCTCGTAGGAGACAAACTTGAACGGTCCGGTGCCGACCGGATGCATGTTGAAGTAATCATCGCCCTTTTCCTGAATATATTTCGGCGGAACGATCATGCCGCCATAGCCGGCCAGCTTGGTGATCAGAACCGGATCCGGAGCCTTCAGGTGAAAATCGACGGTCTTGTCATCGATCACTTCCACCTTGTCGATGGCGATATAGTTGGAACGCTGCGGCCCTTTCGCACCTTCGTCGCCCAGAAGGCGCTCGAAGGTAAACTTCACGGCTTCCGCATTGAACGGCTCGCCATCATGGAACTTCACGCCTTCGCGCAGATGGAAGCGGATGCGCTTGCCGTCGTCCAGCTCTTCCCACGATGTTGCAAGCGCCGGGACGATCTTGAGGTCCGGTCCGCGATAGACAAGGCCGTCGAAAATATTGGTGGCGACCGAGGCCCAGTTTACAAGAAAAGTGTCGATCGGGTCCCAGCTGCCGGGGTCCTGCGGCGACGAAACGGTAAGCTTGCCGGCAGCAAATGCGGGCGCCGATGCAAGAACTGCCGCCGAAAGAGCGGAAGCCATGAAAACGGCTTTCAGTGTTTTTCTTATCATTGTCTTTCCCCTTTGGGTTCTGGTTGAACTTTTGTTCTTCAAGCGCTTTCCGCAATGAAATGCCCGGCGGCAATCTCGCGATGGTTATAGATCGTCGGCTTGTCGTCGACCCGCCGCGTCGTGCTGGGAATCTCACCTTCCAGTGCGGGCCGGTTGGTGCGCGCCGCCGGATCGGCAATCGGCACGGCGGAAAGAAGCCGCTTCGTATAGGGATGCGACGGCGTTTCGAACACCTGCGCACGCGAGCCGAGCTCCATGATCTGGCCGAGATAAAGCACGGCAACGCGATGGCTCATCTTTTCCACCACCGCCATGTCATGGCTGATGAAGAGATAGGCAAGCCCGTGTTCTTTTTGCAGGTCCATGAACAGGTTGATGACCTGGGCCTGTATGGAAACATCCAGCGCGGAGAGCGCCTCATCGGCGATGATGAGTTTTGGCTGCGAAGCGAGCGCACGGGCAATGCAGATGCGCTGCCGCTGCCCGCCGGAAAACTCATGCGGATAGCGCCCGGCATGTTCCGGCCCAAGCCCCACACGCTCCAGCAATTCCGCCACACGCGCATGGATGGCCTTGTCATTGTCGAGAAGACCATGCGTGCGGATTGGTTCGGCGACGGAAAAGCCAACCGTCTTGCGCGGATCGAGCGAGGCGAACGGGTCCTGAAAGATATATTGCACCTCGCGGCGCATGGCATAGCGTTCGGCAGCGCTCATCTGGGAATAGGCCTTGCCGTTGAAGCGCACGTCTCCGGCAAAGGGCGTCTGCAATTGCTGGATCGTGCGGCCTATGGTGGATTTTCCGGAACCGGATTCACCCACCAGAGCCAGCGTTTCGCCCGGATAAATATCGAAACTCACCTTCGAAACGGCATTGCAGACATGCGTAACCTTGCCGAAAAGGTTCTTCTTGATCGCAAAGCGCACATAGAGGTCGTCGACGGACAGAAGCGGCTTGCCATCATAGCGCGCCGTTTCCTGAACACGCTCCTCACCCGCCAGAACCGGCACGCCGTCGCGCATCATCATGACCGGCATGCGTTTCGGAAACGCTTGCCCCTTCATGCTGCCGAGCTTCGGCACAGCGGAAAGAAGTGTCCTGGTATAGGGATGCTGCGGCGCCTCGAAGATGCGCCCGACCGGACCTTCCTCGACCTTTTTGCCCTTCCACATGACCACGACATCATCGGCCATTTCCGCCACCACGCCCATATCGTGGGTGATGAAAATAACAGCCATTTCCAGCTCTTGTTGCAATTCCCTGATAATATTCAATATCTGGGCCTGAATGGTGACATCGAGCGCGGTGGTCGGCTCGTCGGCAATCAGCAGCTTGGGGCGGCAGGCAAGCGCCATGGCGATCATCACGCGCTGGCGCATGCCGCCGGAAAGCTGGTGCGGATAACGTTTCAAAAGCCCTTCTGCATCCGGCAGGCGCACCATTTCCAGAAGGCGCTTGCCTTCGGCAAGTGCGGCGCGCTGCGTCATGCCTTCGTGCAGCATCAGCACTTCGGAAATCTGGTTGCCGATGGTGAAGACAGGGTTCAGCGACGTCATCGGCTCCTGGAAGATCATCGCGATCTCCTTGCCGCGAATGCTGCGCATGGCCTTCTGGTCGGCCCGCAGCAGATCGCGCTCACCGCCCTTGCCGGAGAACAGGATGCGCCCCTCGGGGAAACGCGCGCCGCTCATATCGGCAAGGCGCATGATGGAAAGCGAGGTGATCGATTTTCCAGAACCGGATTCGCCAACCACGGCCAGCGTGCGGCCGGGCCTTACGGAAAAGCTGAGGCCGTCGACAACACGGCTTGCGCCGAACTCGACGCTGAGGCCATCGACGGTCAGCAGAGGTTTTGAAACAGGTTCGCTCAACTCGGTTCCGCTCAAATTCGCAACTCTCTTATAATGTAATGGCAGACCGCGTGGCCTGATTGAATGCGCCCGACATGAAGCGCAGAAGTGCGGCCACTTCCGAAAGCGTCTCCTCCGAAGGCCGCGCATTGGCGGTGGAATCGACCAACAGGCGCTCGCGAATCTGCGCGTAACGCGCGCAGGCTTCCGCTCCCTTGGCCGTGATCTTCACCGTCTTTTCCTTGGCGGCCTTGCCGGTCGTCAGCAATCCGGCCTTTTCCAATTTGCGGATAGCGTAAGTCGCAATGTGCGTATCTTCAATATCCAGCACGAGACAGATATCGGCGAGCTTTTTTTCGCGGTCGCGGTGGCGAATGGAATGGAGAATGAGTACTTCGATCGGCGAAAGCCCCGGCAGCCCGGCAGCAGCCATGCAGCGCACCATCCAGCGGGAAAAGGCGTGCGATGCGAGAATGAGGCCGTACTCGACCTCGGACATGGCGGGCGAGCCGCCTTCGGCAAGGTGGGCGGAGGAAACAATCGGGCCGATGGAGGCAACGGGGCGCAAATGCTTCGGCAAGGCGACTTCTTCGAAGCCCGCCTCGCGCGGATCGACAGCCGCTTCCGGCCCGTCCTCCGTTTTCCTCATTTTTCCCATTCTTGCCGCTCCCTCTTTTATGTGTATTTTATGTCACCATCTTATCGACATTTTGTCAATAAAGTGGGACTATCAAATCCCGAAAAGATTTCGGGCAGCACCGTCGAATTTGCATGAGGGAGCCAATAATGAGCGGAACGGGACGCGGAGTATGGGACTTCTGGATCGACCGCGGCGGTACGTTCACCGACGTTATCGGGCGCGATCCCGGAGGGCGGCTCCATGCGCGAAAGGTTCTCTCGGAAAATCCCTCGGCCTATAAGGACGCGGCCGTTCACGGCATTCGCCTGCATCTGGGCCTCAGGACGGGCGAGCCGGTGCCAGCCGGCATTATCGGCGAAGTGCGCATGGGAACGACCGTTGCCACCAATGCGCTTCTGGAGCGCAAGGGCGAGCGTCTGGCGCTCGTCACTACCAAAGGTTTTCGCGATGCGCTGAAGATCGGTTATCAGGAACGCAAGAACATCTTTGCAACGGAGATCATCAAGCCGGAAGCGCTTTATGATTCAGTCATCGAGCTTGACGAGCGCGTCCGTGCCGATGGCACGGTGGAAAAGGCCATCACCCTCGCGGAAGCTGAAAAGGCCCTTCGTGCGTTGAAGGCGGAAGGCTATAAATCCATCGCCATTGCCCTCATGCATGCCTACAAGTTTCCGGCGCATGAGGCTGAAATCGCTCGGATTGCCCGCGATATGGGGTTCGAGCAGGTTTCCGTCAGCCACGAGGTTTCGCCGCTCATCAAGCTGGTGGGACGCGGCGATACGACGGTCGTTGATGCCTATCTTTCCCCGGTTCTGCGCCGCTATGTGGCGCAGGTTTCCAACGAACTGGACGTGGAGCGCACCGGCGCGCGTGTCATGTTCATGATGTCTTCGGGCGGTCTGACCGCCGCCGACCTGTTCCAGGGCAAGGATGCCATCCTTTCCGGTCCCGCCGGCGGTGTCGTTGGCCTTGCGCGCACTGGCGAAGCCGCGGGCTTCGGGCAGGTCATCGGTTTTGACATGGGCGGCACCTCCACCGACGTTGCGCATTTCGATGGCGAATATGAACGCGCTTTCGAGACGGAAGTGGCGGGCGTGCGCGTGCGCGCGCCAATGATGCTGATCCACACGGTTGCCGCTGGCGGTGGCTCCATCCTTCATTACGAAGCCGGCCGTTTCCGTGTCGGACCGGATTCGGCAGGCGCAAATCCCGGCCCCGCCTGCTACCGCAATGGCGGCCCGCTTGCCGTTACCGACGCCAATGTCATGCTCGGCAAGCTTCTGCCGGAATTCTTCCCGGCGATCTTCGGTCCAGAACAGAACCAGCCGCTCGATGTGGCGCGCGTGCGCGAACTCTTCGCAGCACTTGCCGACGAGATCGGCGACGGGCACTCGCCGGAGGCGGTTGCGGATGGCTTCATTCGCATTGCCGTCGCCAATATGGTTGAGGCGATCAAGAAAATCTCCGTCCAGCGCGGCTATGACGTAACGCGCTATGCGCTCAATTGCTTCGGCGGCGCGGGCGGGCAACATGCCTGTCTCGTGGCCGATGCGCTGGGCATGAAGAACATTCTTCTTCATCCGATGTCGGGCCTACTGTCCGCCTATGGCATGGGGCTTGCCGATATTCGCGCGACCCGCCAGAAAGCACTTGGCGTTGCGCTCGATCCTGCTGCGCCGAAAGCGCTGAAAGAACTGGGCGAGGAACTGGCAAGCGAATGCGTTGCCGAGCTCATCACACAGGGCATAGAGACAGATGCCATTGAGCGGCACCTTCGCGCCCATATCCGCTATGCGGGCACGGACACGGTTCTTTCCATCGAGGCAACCTTCCCGATGGAAGACGATGCTGCGCGCCTGCGCATCGAATTCGAGGCTGCGCATAGACGCCGGTTCGGTTTCATCGCGGAAAACAAGGCGCTCGTCATCGACGCGGTTGAAGTGGAAGCCGTGGGCGGCGGCGCCGGTGAAATGGAGAATGCCCGATCGCTCGACTGCGACCAGGAAGCAAAACCCGCCAAAAAGACGCGCTTCTTCTCGCAGGGTGAATTCCATGAGGCCGGCGTGGTGCTGCGTGAAGAGATGCAGCGCGGCCAGACCGTCACCGGCCCGGCGATCATCATCGAGAAGAACCAGACCATCGTGATCGAGGATGGCTGGCAGGCGCGCCTGACCGCGCATGACCATGTCGTGCTGACCCGCATCAAGGCCCTGCCCGCCCGCACCGCAATCGGCACCGAGGCCGATCCTGTGATGCTGGAAATTTTCAACAATCTCTTCATGTCCATTGCCGAACAGATGGGCGTGACGCTGCAAAACACCGCCTATTCGGTCAATATCAAGGAACGTCTGGATTTCTCCTGCGCTGTCTTCGATGCCGAAGGCAATCTCGTCGCCAATGCGCCGCACATGCCGGTGCATCTGGGTTCGATGGATGCTTCCGTCGCCACCGCCATCCGCGAAAACAGGGACATCAAGCCGGGCGATGTCTTTCTCATCAACGCGCCTTATAATGGCGGCACCCACCTGCCGGACCTCACTGTCTGCACCCCCGTCTTCGACGATGCGGGCCATGCAATCCGCTTTTGGGTGGCAAGCCGCGGCCATCATGCCGATATTGGCGGGATCGCCCCCGGCTCCATGTCGCCCCTTGCCGTCAATATCGAGCAGGAAGGCGTCTATATCGACAATTTCAAACTGGTCGATCGCGGCACATTCCGCGAGGATGCACTGACTGCACTTCTGACGGGCGCGACCTATCCGGTCCGCAATCTGACGCAGAACGTCAACGACCTGAAAGCGCAGATCGCCGCCAACGAAAAGGGCGTGGCGGAACTGAAGAAGATGATCGGCCTCTTCGGCGAGGACGTCGTGAAGGCCTATATGGGCCATGTTCAGGATAATGCCGCCGAAAGCGTGCGTCGCATACTGGACCGGTTGCCGGACGGTCATTTCACTTATGAAATGGATCAAGGGTGCCAGATCGAGGTGCGTGTCACCATCGACAGGGAAAAACGCGAGGCGACCGTCGACTTCACCGGGACTTCCGAACAGCGCTCCGACAATTTCAATGCGCCGGAGCCCGTCACCCGCGCCGCCGTTCTCTATGTCTTCCGCGTGCTGGTCGAAGGCGACATCCCGATGAATGCGGGGTGCCTGCGCCCGATCAGGGTCATCGTACCGCAAGGCTCCATGCTTTCACCGCGCTATCCGGCAGCGGTCGTAGCCGGCAATGTGGAGGTGAGCCAGGCCGTCACCAATTGCCTGTTCGGCGCAACCAAGGCCATGGCAGCAGCACAGGGCACCATGAACAACCTGACATTCGGCAATGACGAATATCAGTATTACGAAACCATCTGTTCAGGCGCGCCCGCAGGCCCCGGCTTCAACGGTGCCGATGCAGTTCACACCCACATGACCAATTCGCGCCTCACCGATCCGGAAATTCTGGAAACCCGCTTCCCCGTGCTGCTGGAGGATTTTCATATCCGTAAGAATTCCGGCGGCAAGGGCAAATGGCATGCGGGCGATGGCACCAAGCGCACGATCCGCGCGCTGGAAAAGCTCGACTTCGCCATTCTCTCCGGTCATCGCCGCGTGCGCCCCTTCGGGCTGGAAGGCGGTGAGCCCGGCGAAACAGGCCGTAACGAGGTGCGCCGCATGGACGGTTCGGTGGACGTGCTGAAAGGATGCGACCAGACCGTTCTGGAAGCAGGAGAAGCCTTTACCGTCATTACGCCGACAGGCGGCGGATACGGCAAACCGGAATAAGCCCGTCAAGCAATCAACACAACGCCGCCTTTCCGGGCGGCGTTGTCGTTTCTTCAAACCTTGTTACGATTCCGCTTTTTCATCGCTTCCGCGCACACAAAGAGAACGTTCTTCCCCCTCTCAACTGGACAAAAGCGGAGAATAGAATACATTGCTCATTATCCAGCAATAATTGAAAATAATCTCTCATTTGAGGGGCTTTGCGATCCAGTTTGGACCCATCATTAGAATTAAATTTCTGCGATCAATAGGCCATCAACCAGATCACGGATACCAAAATGAAATTCGCTCAGATTCTCGCTACCGCAGGCATCATCCAGGCAGTTCTTTTCACCGGCGCAATGGCGGGTGAAAATCTCGACGCCATCAAGTCGGCCGGTGTCCTGAAAATCGGCACCGAGGGCACCTATGCCCCTTTCACCTATCACGACAAGGAGAACAAGCTTGTCGGCTTCGACGTGGAAATCGGTGAAGCCGTCGCCGAAAAGCTCGGCGTGAAGCCGGAATTCGTGGAAGGCAAATGGGATGGTCTCATCGCCGGTCTCGACGCCAACCGCTACGACGCTGTCATCAATCAGGTCGGCATCACCGAGGAACGGAAGAAGAAATTCAACTTCTCCAACCCCTATATCGTCTCCAAGGTTGTCCTCATCGTCAACGAGAAGAATGACGCGATCAAGGATTTCGCCGATCTGAAGGGCAAGAAGTCAGCCCAGTCGCTCACCAGCAACTATGGCCGCCTGGCCAAGGAAGCAGGCGCGGAACTGGTCGCCACCGATGGTTTCGACCAGTCGATCCAACTGGTCCTGACCGGCCGGGCCGATGCCACGCTGAATGACAGCCTGTCCTATCTCGACTTCAAGAAGCACCAACCGAAGGCTCCGGTAAAGGTCGTGGCGGAAAAGGAAAATGCAGATGCGTCCGGCATCATCGTGCGCAAGGGTGACGATGAACTGGTCGCCGCCATCAACAAGGCGCTTGATGAAATCAAGGCCGATGGCACCTACGACAAGATCTCGCAGAAATATTTCGGTCAGGACGTTTCCAAGTAATATTCTGCCCGACCGCAATTGCGAAGCCGGACCAGATCCGGCTTCGTTCTGTTACGGTTGTGGAAAACTATTCCCGAGACAGAATCGCCAGACCGTATAATATGGCCCCGCGCGCTTCTTGCAGCGCATGTTCATTCCGGTCCGATCTATTATCCCAATTGCTGCGAAGGAGCCGAAACGAGTGCCCGACTGGCTTCAACTCATGGCAGATTCCCTGCCCACACTTCTCTGGGCCGGGTTGATCTTCACCATACCGCTGACCTTGCTTTCCTTTGCCTTCGGCCTTGCGCTTGGCCTCCTGACGGCACTCGTGCGGCTGTTCGCACCCGTCTGGCTTTCTTCCGTCGCACGGTTCTATGTCTGGGTTTTTCGCGGCACGCCGCTTCTGGTCCAGCTTTTCGTAATCTTTTACGGTCTGCCCAGCATCGGCGTCTATCTCGACGCCTTTCCGGCAGCATTGATCGGTTTCACGCTCAATATCGGGGCCTATAGTTCCGAAATCATCCGCGCCGTCATTTCCTCGGTCCCGAAGGGACAATGGGAAGCTGCCTATTCCATCGGCATGAGCTGGCGTCAGGCGCTTGTCCGCACCATTCTTCCGCAGGCAACCAGGACCGCTGTGCCGCCGCTTTCCAACACCTTCATCTCGCTCGTCAAGGATACGTCTCTGGCGGCTGCGATCACCGTGCCGGAACTGTTCCAGTCTGCACAGCGCATCGTCGCCACCACCTATGAACCACTCGTCCTCTATATCGAGGCGGCACTCATCTATCTGGCGCTGAGTTCCGTTCTATCGGCCCTGCAAGTGCGGCTGGAGCGGCGCTTCGGGCGTTATGGCGGCACGCTGGAGACAAACGCATGATCGAGCTGCAACATATCGTAAAGCGTTTTGACGATGCCGTTATCCTGAACGACATCAACATCACGATCGCCGAAGGCACAGTGACAGCCCTTGTCGGCCCTTCCGGCGGCGGCAAGAGCACATTGCTGCGCTGCATCAATCTTCTGGAAATCCCGACCTCCGGCACGCTTCTGCTGGGCGGGCAGAGCCTGTCCTTCGAGCCGGACCGCAAGCCAAGCTGGCAGGCGATCCAGTCCATCCGACGCCAGACGGGCATGGTGTTCCAGAATTTCCAGCTTTTCCCGCACCAGACCGCAATCCAAAATGTCATGGAAGGGCTGGTCACAGTCCTGAAATGGCCGAAGGACAAGGCGCGCGAGCGCGCAATGGAACTGCTGACCAAGGTGGGCATGGCGCATAAGGCCGATGCCTGGCCCTCCACGCTTTCGGGTGGACAGCAGCAGCGCATCGCCATTGCGCGCGCTCTTGCGCCATCGCCGCGTGTTCTGTTGTGCGACGAGCCGACCTCCGCGCTCGACCCGGAACTCGCGTCCGAAGTTGTGGATGTACTAAGCAAGCTTGCGCAGGAAGGCACGACCATGGTGATTGCGACGCATGATCTGCGCCTCGCCTCCAAGATTGCGAAGAATGTGGTCTTTCTGGAATCGGGCAATGTGGTGGAGACCGGCTCCGCCTACGATGTCTTCACCCGCCCCAGCCGCGACCGTACCAAGCAGTTCGTGGCAACGATCAACGCCGCGCACAGCTACGACATCTGACCAGTTCGTAAGGGCTTTCGCCAACCGCGAAAGCCCTCTCCGGCGCGCCGTCACCGTAAAATTGTCTGGTGCTTCAAAAATTTCCGGCGGCACTTCACAGCCTGCCCCTTGGTAAAACGGAAAACCACTGTTACATTATGCGCAACGTAAAAATTGAAGCGCCTTGCTTGCGTCCTCATCGGTTCGCGCGGCGCCATAAGGATCAGAACCTTGAAAAACCCCGAGGAGCGCACCGCCGATACGGTGCACCAGGGGGCGTCTGGCGGACAATCCGGCAATGTTCAGGCCCGGAATCCGTCCGAAGGCGGCAAGCGCAAATTGCGCAAGCATGCCGCCGCAGAAGCCGGGAATGCGCGTA
Organism: Brucella anthropi; assembly: GCF_046630315.1. Lineage (GTDB taxonomy): Bacteria > Pseudomonadota > Alphaproteobacteria > Rhizobiales > Rhizobiaceae > Brucella > Brucella anthropi_A. The sequence goes on from NZ_LQBD01000017.1 coordinate 60,898, forward strand.
GCGCTCCCGATTCAGGACGCCCGAAAACCCAGGATGAAGCGGAAGCCAAGGGCTCTCCCAGCCAGCGCAAGCGCGCGCGCCGCCGCCGCCACCGGGGCAAGGCAGGCCGTGGAACCGAGACTGCATGCGCAAAGCCTCCTGCTGCCGAGACCGTGAGTGCGGAAGCGCGCCCCTGCGGGAAATTATCGAATCGCCGCCGCCGCGCCCGCAAGAAAAAGCAACTGGCCCGTCAACAGGACGGCCAGCCGATGCTCGTTGCAGAAAACGCAGCCAAGGTCCCGCACCACGCACCGCGCCCGGAAAGCCATGCGCCTGCAACGCAGGCCAAACGGAAGAACGGCGCGCCGCAGCCTGCCCGCCACACCAACGGCGCACCCAGTGCCCATGGTGAGACACCGTTATATGCCGCCCTTGATCTTGGCACCAATAATTGCCGCCTTCTGGTGGCCTCGCCCACACGGCCCGGCCAGTTCCGCGTCGTCGATGCCTTTTCGCGCATCGTGCGGCTTGGCGAAGGCTTGAGCACCACCGGCAAGCTTGGCGACAATGCCATGCATCGCGCAGTGGAAGCGCTGAAAATCTGCCGCGACAAGCTTGCCGGCAAGAAAATCCGCCGTTCGCGCCTGATCGCGACCGAAGCCTGCCGTTCGGCGGCCAATGGCGAGGAATTCCTGACGCGCGTGCGTGAGGAAACCGGGCTGGAGCTGGAAATCGTGGATCGCCAGACAGAGGCGCGGCTTGCCGTGTCCGGCTGCGGCACGCTCGTCACCCGCGATACGGACGCCGTGGTGCTGTTCGACATCGGCGGCGGCTCCTCGGAAATCGCGCTGATCGACGTATCGCGCCGCCGCTCCCCGCGCCTTGCCGAGCATATCACCGCCTGGACCTCGCTTCCGGTCGGTGTGGTGACGCTTGCCGAACGCTTCGGCGGGCGCAACGTGACCGAAGAGAGCTTCGGCGCGATGGTCGATCACGTTACCGAATTGCTGTCTTGCTTTGCGGAGCGCAACTGCCTCGGCCAGCTTGCGGCGAGCCCGCGCTTTCACCTTCTCGGCACATCCGGCACGGTGACGACGCTTGCCGGCATTCATCTCGGCCTTGATCGCTATGACCGCCGCCGCGTGGACGGCATGTGGATGGGCGCGGACGATGTGACGCAGATGACAAACCGTTTGCTGTCCTGGGATTTCGAGGCGCGCGTGGCCAATCCGTGCATTGGCGCGGACCGGGCCGATCTGGTATTGGCCGGCTGCGCCATTCTCGATGCCATTCGCAAGGTATGGCCGAGTGAAAAACTTCTCGTTGCCGATCGCGGTTTGCGTGAAGGCATTCTGACCGAACTGATGTCGCGGGACGGCGCATGGCGCCATAACAAGGCTCCCGGCGCTAGAAACAGGCAACCAAGATGAGTAAATCAGGTGGAAACAAAGGCGGCGTGAAAACTGGTGGCCGGGGCGGCGCGGGCTCCAGCAATCTGCAAGTGCGCGTGAAAAAGAAGGCCGGTACGATCAAGGAATCGTCGCGCCGCTGGCTACAGCGCCATCTGAACGACCCCTATGTCCACAAATCCAAGCAGGACGGTTATCGGTCACGCGCAGCCTACAAGCTCATAGAAATCAACGACCGCTATAATCTGCTCAAAAAAGGGCAGAAGATCATCGATCTTGGCGCCGCGCCTGGCGGCTGGTCGCAGATCGCTGCCAAGATTGTGGGCTCGACCGACGAAAACCCGCATGTCGTCGGCATCGACTATCTTCACGTCGATCCCCTGCCCGGCGTCATTCTGCTGGAAATGGATTTTCTGGATGAGGAAGCGCCGCAAAAACTGATGAATGCCCTTGGCGACAAGCCGGACCTTGTCATTTCGGACATGGCCGCGCCCACCACGGGCCATCGCCGGACGGACCATCTGCGCACAGTGCATCTTTGCGAAGTCGCCGCCGATTTTGCCATTTCGGTGCTGAAACCCGGCGGCCACTTCCTCACCAAGACTTTTCAGGGCGGTACGGAAAACGAGCTTTTGGCGCTTCTCAAGCAGAAGTTCCGCTCGGTGCATCACGTCAAGCCACCCGCATCGCGTGCCGAATCCGTGGAGCTTTATCTGCTCGCCCGCGATTTCAAGGGATGAGCCTTATTTACCAGCCGACGTGCTCGTGATTTCCACTGCTGTACGCTCCTTGCTGCGATGTTTAACGACAGTCGGCGCGGCCAGTTCCTTGCCTGCATCCGGTGCAAGCCGCGCGAACCAGAAGAAAGCCAGCGCCGAAACACCAGCCACCACGAAGAAGCCAATGTGGAAATCCACCAACTCAAGGTGGGTTCCGCGAAGCGATGTACTGACCTCCAGAATACCGCCTGCCAGCGCGACGCCAATAGCAATGGAAACCTGCTGGGCGACAGCCGTGATGGGCGTTGCCTGACTTGTCTTTTCATCGGGTATTTCGGCAAAGGCCAGCGCGTTGACGCCGGTGAAGAACAGCGAACGTGCAAAGCCGCCCATGAGCAGGAAGCCGATGATGATCCAGTAAGGCGTCACAGGCGTAAACGTGCCATTCACGGCGATGAAGGCCGCTGAAATCAGCGACCCGCCCATCAGTGCACGGCGAAATCCGATGCGCGCGAAAATGCGCTTCGCACCGAATTTCATGCTGATCGCGCCGATTGCCGATACAAAGGTCATCATCCCGGACTGAAATGGCGTGAGGCCGAAACCAAGCTGGAACATCAAGGGCAGCAAAAACGGGATTGCACCGATGCCGAAGCGGAAAATGCTGCCGCCGAAAACCGCCGAACGGAAGACCTGATTGTCGAATAACTTCAGATTGAGAAGCGGATCGGGCACGCGCCTTGCATGGCGCAGATAAAGAACTGTGCAAAGGATACCGATAGCAAGCGTGGCAAAGCCGATCACAGGCGGCAAGGCTGGAAGGCTCACCACCGATAGGCCGAATACCACACCAGACATGGCAATACCGGACAGGAAGAACCCCGGCCAGTCGAGCCGCTTCATGATGCGTTCTTCATTATCGGGCAGGAAACGCGTGGCAAACCAGATGCCGATCACGCCGATCGGCACATTGATGAGAAATATCCAATGCCAGGTGAGGAAGGTGGTGATAAAGCCCCCGACCGGCGGGCCAACCAGCGGCCCGACCATGGCCGGAATGGTGAGCCAGGCCATGGCCGAAACAAGCTCGCTGCGCGGCGTGGAACGGATAAGGACCAAGCGGCCAACCGGCGTCATCATCGCACCGCCCATCCCCTGCAAGAAACGGGCAACCACGAAAGCGGCCAGCGAATTCGATGCGGCGCAGGCAACGGAACCAACCACGAATACCGCTATTGCAGCCCGGAAAACATTCTTGGCGCCAAAGCGATCCGCCATCCAGCCACTCACGGGAATGAAGACCGCGAGCGCAACGAGATAAGCCGTCAGGGCCAACTTCAGCGCAATCGGGCTTGTACCAATGTCGGCGGCGATCGCTGGAAGCGATGTCGAAATGACGTTCGAATCCATCTGTTCCATGAACAGGGCTATGGCCAATACGAGGGGAATGATGCGATTCACGGTAATATTCCGAAATAACGGACAGGAGACAGCCGACAAATCCTATGTAGCGCCGAGCCGCTTATTGCTAGTCGGAACGGCGTCACATTGCAGTGAATATGCGATAAAATCAGTAATTTATCGCGAATGTACCTCATCTCGCCTGCTTTTGCACGAGATTGACCATATGTCTCACGCCAGATTTCAGGCATTCACATTTGCGTAAAACGGGGTTGCGCTTCCCGTAACGGCTTGTTACATTTCGTTACAGTTTCACGAGGCTTCGAACCGGGTGGGGGCCGCCCCGGTTCAAGGAGGTAGGAAATGAACGATATTACAAGAACCGCCATCATCTATGGCATGATGATCATATCACTCAACACTGCGCTTGCAGTTGGCCTTCTCGGCCTTGATTTCCTGCATTGACGCGGCCCTACAAAAGTTTTTTGCCCTCCAGGCACATATGAAAAAGAGCGCTTCCAGTTCGATGGAAGCGCTCTTTTCTTTTTTCGTAGTCTCCGCTGATGTCAGAGAATGCGACTTTGACTGTCCGGATCGAAGAAAACAGACTTATCCAGGTTGAAAGCAAGCCGGGCCGGCTGTCCTGCAACTATGCGGGCATCGGCGCGCAGACGCGCCACGACATGCTTGCCCCCCAGACGCGTGACCGCAAACGTATCCGATCCCGCGGGCTCGACAACATCGATCAGACAATCGCCTTCCACCACAGCATCGGCATTGCGATCCGCGCCATCCGGATCGGTCAGCGCTTCAGGACGAATACCGAAAACAACATCTTTGCCTTCATATGCACCGAGCCCCTGAGGGGCAGCTTTCAATGGCAGCTTGAGCGGCTCACCTTCGCCGCGTCCAAGATTGATCGCATAGCTTGAACCGTTCTTTTCGACCCGCGCGGTCAACAGGTTCATGGCAGGCGACCCCATGAAATCCGCAACGAACATGTTGGACGGATTATTATAGATCTCAGCCGGAGTGCCGAACTGCTGCAAGACGCCGTCCTTCAGAACGGCAATCTTGGTTGCAAGCGTCATTGCCTCGATCTGGTCGTGGGTTACGTAAACAATCGTCGTCTTCATCCGGCTGTGCAGCCGTTTGATCTCTGTGCGCATGTCGACACGAAGCTTGGCGTCGAGGTTTGAAAGCGGCTCGTCAAACAGGAAGACTTGAGGATTGCGCACCAGAGCACGTCCCATGGCCACGCGCTGGCGTTGACCGCCGGAAAGCTGGCTCGGCTTGCGATCCAGCAGATGGCCGATCTGTAGAATCTCGGCAACCTCCTGAATAGCTTTGTCGCGTTCAGCCTTCGGAACTTTGCGAATCTCCATGCCGAAAGCGATATTCCCGGCAACTGTCATGTTCGGATAGAGCGCATAGGACTGGAAGACCATCGCAATATCACGCTGCGATGGATGCAAGCCCGCAATAGACTTGCCGTTGATTGAAATATCGCCGGAAGTGATCGGCTCAAGCCCGGCAATCGTATTCAGAAGCGTTGACTTGCCACAGCCAGACGGACCAACGAGCACGAGAAAACCGCCTTCGTCGATCTCGATATTGATATCCTTCAAAACCGAAACGCTGCCATAGGACTTGTAGAGGTCGGATATTTTCAGAAAAGACATTTGCACCTTATCCCTTGACGGCACCGGACATCAGGCCGCGTACGAAATAGCGACCGGAAACGATATAGACGATCAGCGTCGGCAGGGCTGCCAGGATGGCTCCCGCGAAATGGACATTGTACTCCTTGACGCCGGTGGAGGAGGAAACCAGATTGTTGAGCGCAACCGTCATCGGCGTCGAATTCGCGCCTGAGAAGGAAGCGCCGAACAGAAAGTCGTTCCAGATATTGGTGAATTGCCAGATCACGGAAACAACGATGATCGGCCCGGATGACGGCAGCAAAATTCGCCAAAATATCTGGAAAAAGCTCGCTCCATCGATTTGAGCGGCTCGCACCAGCTCGGTCGGGAAAGCCTCATAATAGTTGCGGAAATAAAGGGTCGTGAACCCGATACCATAAACCACATGTACAAGGATCAACCCCCAGATCGTGCCCGCAATTCCCAGGAAACCTAGAACACGCGCCATCGGGATGAGGACGATCTGGAACGGAATGAAGCACGACAGCAGCAGCAAACCGAAAAAGACATTCGACCCGCGAAACTGCCATTTGGTCAGCACATAGCCGTTCAACGCGCCAACAATGGTCGAGATCGCAACGGCTGGAACAACCATCAGGATCGAGTTGATGAAGAAAGGTTTCAGCCCCGTGGGCTGTACTCCGATCTGCGCCGTTGACCAGGCCGACAACCACGGTTCGATGGTCCATTGCTGCGGCAGGTTCAACATGCCGCCCTGACGGATTTCATCCAGGGGTTTGAACGAGTTGACCAGCATCACATAAAGCGGCAGCAGGTAGTAGAAAGCAAAGAGCAGCAGCGCGGTGTAGATCAGCGCACGTGTCAGCTTTCCGCTGCTGATGGCATTGTCTTGCGACTGGGCGCTCATGACCGCGACCCTCCGCGAATTTCCGAGTACAGATAAGGAATGATGATCGAGAAGATCATCGCCAGCATGATGATTGCCGAAGACGCGCCGATACCCATCTGGTTTCGGGTGAATGTGTAGGAATACATGAACGTCGCAGGCAATTCGGTGGCCTGTCCCGGCCCACCGCCGGTCAGTGCGATCACAAGATCATAAGCCTTGATCGCCAGATGCGCGAGGACCACGAATGCCGACAGGAAAACCGGGCGCATCAGCGGAATGATGATGCGGCGATAGATCGTGCCCGTCGATGCACCATCAATCTGAGCCGCCTTGATGATCTCATTGTCGACACCGCGCAATCCCGCAAGAAACATCGCCATCACAAATCCGGATGATTGCCACACCGCAGCAATCACGAGACAGTAGATTGCCATCGTGTTGCTCTTGATCCAATTGAACGAGAAACTCTCCCAACCCCATAGATGCATTGTGTTTTCCAGACCGATCCCCGGATCGAGAAACCACTTCCACGCTGTTCCGGTCACGATAAAGGAAAGTGCCATCGGGTAGAGATAGATCGGGCGCAATATGCCTTCGCCGCGAATTTTCTGGTCTAGCAGGATTGCAAGAAACAGCCCGATCACCGAACAGATAATGATGTAGAGCGATGCAAAGATTGCCAGATTTGTGATTGCGCGCCACCAATGCGGCAAGGCCCATAACTTGGTGTAATTTGTGAGCCCGACGAAGCCGTAGGAAGGCAGCATCCGACTGTTGGTCAGCGAGAGAACGCCCGTGTAAATAATGAAACCGTAGACAAAGACGAGCACTATCAGAAAGCTCGGCCCCAGAACCAGCTTCGGCACCAGTTCCTGTAATCGGTTGTTACGCTGCATATTTGCGTCACCCTGTTCACGCCGTCGGCAACCATACCATTGATCTGGCGATAAGGTTCCGACATCGATTTGATCGGCAATCCGGCGCTACCCTACTACGCGCGACCGAATGCACTTCATAAGTTCAGCCTGCTGCAATTTCCGATGGAAACATGCAGACCTTCAGCATGCAATTCTTGTCTTGATTTCCGCCCGCTGCCGCCAGCAGTTTCAGACGCGCCACCATTATCCAGAGCGCCTGAAATAAAAGACGTCCGGGATATTGTCCCGGACGTCTTTTCGCCATTACTTCGCAGCCTCGACAGCCGAAACGAGTTCCTTGACGGCATCTTCCGATGAAAGCTGCCCGTTGAACTGGCGCGTCACGACATCATAGATGGCGTTCTTGACCGCAGCCGGATTGGCGTAGCCATGCGCCATGGAGCCCAGCATCGTGCCCTTTTCGCTTGCCTCCTTTTCGTCGGCGATAGCCTTCTTGCCGCAGGCATCAAAGTCGGTGTCGGGCACATCCGTACGCGCCGGAGCAGACCCCTTCACCACATTGAATGCGGACTGGAAAGTCGGACTTTCAATTGCCGACGCCATTTCAAGCTGAGCCGGAACCTTGTCGTCGGAAACCTTGAACATCGCGAACATGTCGGAATTGAAGGTGATGGCGCCCTGTGTGCCCGGATAACGCATGCAGACGAAATCCTCGCCCGGCTTCTTGCCAGCCTTGATGAACTCGCCCTTTGCCCAGTCGCCCATGAACTGTAAACCGGCCTTGCCCTCAATAACCATTGCTGAGGCAAGATTCCAGTCACGACCGGAGAAGTTGTCATCCACATAAGACCGCAGTTTCGTCATACGGTCGAATGCCTGTTTCATCGTATCGCTTCCCAGAGTTTCGGGATCGAGATTGATGAAAGCCTTTTTGTAGAAGTCGGTGCCGAACGAAAGCACAACGGCGTCAAAAATTGTCGCATCCTGCCACGGCTGGCCACCATGAGCGACCGGCGTAATGCCCTGTTCCTTGAACTTGTCGAGAAGCGCAATCAGTTCGTCCCAGTTGGTTGGCTCCTTACCGCCAGCCTTATCGAGCGCGGCCTTATTGATCCACATCCAGTTTGTGGAGTGAACATTGACAGGAGCCGCGATCCAATGACCGTCATATTTGGCAAATTCCTGCAATGGAGCCGGAATAACCTTGTCCCAGCCTTCCTTGTTGGCGACCTCATCGAGATTGCCAAGGGCGCCCTGTTCCGCCCAGTCGCGAATGTCGAAGCCGAGCATCTGCACTGCCGTTGGTGCATTGCCAGCCGTGACGCGGGCGCGCAGCACCGTCATGGCTTCCGTACCGCCGCCACCGGCAACCGGCATATCGGTCCAGCTGATGCCCTTCTTTTCAAGATCCTTCTTCAAGACATCGAGTGCGGCAGCCTCACCGCCGGCAGTCCACCAGTGCAGAACCTCGACATTCTGCTTGTCCTGTGCACCGGCGACAGGGGCCATTCCGGCAAGCAAAGCGCAGGCGGCCGTACCCATCGCGGCGAGCTTCAAAAGTTTATGCATGTCTACCTCCCGTAGAAACAAACGAAACTAAATTTTTCGGATATCCAGCCAAGCCTTTGCTTTGGCGCGACAATCCACCTTTTCACTCCCACCTGTGCCTCCCCGGCACAGATCAGAAACCGGCTGCTCCACGCAGCCTCTTTCTGTCAGTCTCTGCCGCAATACGATGTGAAATTTTCGCTTTCACCCGCGCCCCGGCCATCCCTCGGCGGCGTTTTCCTGAAATCCTCCGTCCCACTCTTACGCCGACTTACCCCGATTGACAACGTTGTCTTTTATGGAAGCAGCTGATCCCCAAGACAAGATGTGGAGCGTAAGATAGGCTCAAACCCCGTCGGGGTGTCAATATCTCCTGATGGATAAAGGCAGGAAATGTAATCCATAAAAAATACTAGCGACCGGAACATTCCCAAAAGCCTTTGGAAAATAAAGCTTTATCCTTTTAAAATGACCATACTCTGCGATGCAGTTCCGGTCTCTCCTCGCTTTCAAAGCGAGGAAGCAGAAAATTTTCTCATCATACTGGACAAGCCATCGACAACGGCATAATTTCCCGCCGCCCGCATAATGGTGTGCGGGTTTGTTCTCGGGGCGGGGTGAAACTCCCCACCGGCGGTATGAAGCGTTTTCCGCTTCGAGCCCGCGAGCGCCTGGTTGAAGTCGATTCGCTTTCAATTCAGGGTCAGCAGATCCGGTGAGATGCCGGAGCCGACGGTTAAAGTCCGGATGGAAGAGAGCGATTGATCGTTGAGATTGTGCCTTTCAGGCACCGTCTGAGCGTTCTTTTGTGCGCCCTGATTCTAGTTTCTTGAGGAACCTATGAACCAGAGCTATCCGAACAAGTCTTCATTCAAGATCGCATTCATTCAAGCCCGCTGGCACGCCGATATCGTCGACGAAGCCCGCAAAAGCTTCATCGCTGAACTGTCCGCGAAGGCCGGCGCCAATGTGGAAGTCGAAATCTTCGACGTTCCCGGCGCCTATGAAATCCCCCTCCACGCCAAATCTCTGGCCAAAACCAGCCGGTATGCCGCCATCGTTGGCGCAGCTTTCGTGGTGGATGGCGGTATCTACAGGCATGATTTCGTGGCAACTGCCGTCATCAACGGCATGATGCAGGTCGGCCTGGAAACAGGGGTTCCGGTACTGAGTGTCGTCCTCACACCGCATCATTATCATGAAAGCAAGGAACATCATGAGTTCTTCCATACCCACTTCAAGGTGAAAGGCGTGGAAGCAGCCAATGCAGCATTGCAGATCGTAAGTGAACGCAGCCGTATCGCTGCCCTCGTATAATGACACTTTGACCGGCCTTTGCAAAAAGGCCGGTCAATCTCCGGCGATACGCTCCCCATGCGCATAAACGTCGAATTCATCTCCCCGGACCAACGCCACAAGCGTCAGGTTCGATTCCTCAGCCGTTCGGATGGCAAGAGCCGTTGGAGCGGAGATCGCTGCCAGAACCGGCGCACCAAACATAACCGCCTTCTGTACCATTTCGACCGATACACGACTGGTGATCGCAATAATTCCGCTTTCAGGCGAAGAACCAATATGCGAGACGGCGCCGACGAGCTTATCCAACGCGTTGTGGCGCCCAACATCCTCACGCACGGCAACACGCCCCTCACCCGGCAAATAGAAACCCGCAGCATGAACGGCATGAGTTTCAGCATTCAATCGCTGCCCTTCTGCAAGCGATGAAACAGCTAACGAAATATCGCGGGGCGCAAACTTTCTGCCGGTCCGGTCCAGTGTCCTGAGCGGCCGCAACGCATGTTCAATGGAATCTATGCCGCAAAGACCACATCCGACAGGACCGGCCATAAACCGGCGTCGCGCCGCAAGCCTCTGCTCCGGGCGTTCGGACAGTCTGATCTGTATGTCGATGCCTTTTTCGAAGTCCACGATCTCAATCGCTTCAATTTCAGAAATATGGTCGACAATATTCTCGGTCAGTGTAAACCCGATCGCAAAGTCCTCAAGATTATCGGGGGTCGCCATCATCACAGCCTGTGTCGAGCCATTGTAGCTCAGGGCCACCGGTATCTCTTCCGGTACTATCCGCTTGCCTTCCCGGAAGCCCGACATACGATGCGCGAAACGCGCAGCACTGTGACTTGTCTTGCGGATCGTCATCTTACTTGCCCACCTGCCATCGCATGCATCCTCCCGACAGTTTCATGTGGCACGAAAACAACTTTTATGTAAAGTCAAACTTGGTAGACTTAAACACATGAAATTATTTAAGAAAATTGATTTCTTACCCCAACTTACGATGAAAATCAGACCTTTGATTATAAAGGATAATCCCGCGCCATCCCCTAACCTTTTTCCCCTCATAACCGCCTCAGTCCACGCATGTGATTTGAAGTTCTCTCACATCGGAGAAAACACCATTCCATCACCTTTTCAAGCGATCTGTCACGGCCTCAAATATCGCATCACTGATCCACATACCGCATGCCCCCACAACGAAGGCAGCCGCATGAAGACCGGCGTTCGTGTCATCATTGGGTGGCAACGGGAAGTGGATAGCTTGAAGATAATGCACCAGGGGACCAGTCAAATACCCAGCCGCCAGCGCACCGCAGATAGGCGATGCGATAGTTTCCCGGATCGTATATCGCTTTCTCGATAGGGCGCGTAAAGCCCCACCCGCAAACCCCGCAATCAACACATATAGTTTCAGTCCAAACTCATCTAATGGGCTATTCACCTTCCCCCCTATTACTTCTTGTCGTGAATAGCGCACTCGTCTTTCGACCAGACGCCGCCCGCACAACCGCGCACTATGGTGCGGTCGATCTTTCGTTGATCCGCCGCAGTTGCCCCGCGAGCGCCCATCAGATCGGTTCCGAGAACGTTACGGCCGCCGCTCACATTTGCCGGTGCTGAATGTCCACACCCCGCCAGCATCAATGCACTCATCATAAGAGTGAGCAGCGTCCAGAGCTTTGCCTGTGGCTTCATTGTTCTGTCTTTCGATTTTGGTTTCTGTGCTGGCTGTGCCTGAGAGCTTTCCGGCGACATATCCACCCGCCAGAAGCAGAAACGCCGCCAGAACGGCAGCGAGCGAGTATTTCAGCCATGAGGGAATGAGCGCCCAGATCATGCCTCCTCCCTCACCCGACGGATGAAGAAGTACAGACCGACACCGACGAGAGCGACCATTGCCACGGCAAGCGCCCACTGCATCGGGCCGGAGCCGTCAGCCATTGCTCCGACGCCTGTAATCAGCCCGTCAAGCGGTCCCCATGCTTCCGGTTTGGATAATACCGTTTTGAGGGACGTATCCGACTGTACGGCCTTGCCAGTTGGAACCTGCGGCACCTGGGAAGGAACTGGAGCACTGTCACGAGAGAAAGCCAG
>NZ_LQBD01000018.1:0-68854 GCF_046630315.1 Brucella anthropi
CGACTACATCGAGATGTTCTACAACCCCAAGCGCAAGCACGTCAGGAACGGGATGCTGTCACCCGTCGAGTTCGAACGGCAGCAGGAAATGTAACCCGAGGGCGTCCACGAAACTCGGGGCTATTCAAACTTCATTTCCTGTTCTTGGCCTGCTAAGGACTGCATGATCGTTTTCGGCGGTGCTATGAGGTTGAGTTTATGGAGGGTGGGGTCCAATGAACGCTGTCGAGATTGAAGAGGCTATAACTGCGCTCGCTGAGCAGCCGTTCGACGCGACAGAGTTTCCCTTCGCCTTTCTTGAAGCATTCGGCAACAAAGCAACAACCATCCGGAAGTTGCGAGCAGGAGCATCGAACAGCTCAGACGTTGGCGGAGTGCTGCAACGTAACCATATTCACATCGCCACTGCCAACGTCGGCAGTACGACGGAAATCCTGTCGTGCCTCGCGAATGGTTCCTTGTGCCACGTTTCATCGTGGACGACGCAGTAGAGCGGATCAAGGACGGCACGATCACAGATTACAGCTACGACCCGGCAGCGGCGCGGCTGGTGCGAATGGGGAATTTGGCATGACATTTTTCGCTATTCGGGGAAGCCGACAGCTAACGTCCGAGGAATTCTTGTCCCACCTAGCCCTTGCGATCCGGCTCGAAAATGTCGGCGTTTTGCTCGGTGCTGGTGCTTCTAAAGGCGTCGGCGGCATGGTGACGGCCGATGTCTGGGCGCTCGTAGAGAATGAATATCCCGATCAGGTTCAATTTCTTCGAGATAATAAGTTTCTCCCGGATGGTGAACAGGGCAATGTCGAGTTGTTGCTCGATAAGCTAGAAATCGCCTGTGTGGACGGCGAACGGATTGGCATTGATCTTGCTGGCCTCAAGGCAGCGCGGCACGCCTTGCGAAAGGCTGTTTTGCGAGCGGCCATTCTTGACGAAAAGTTATGGTCGGAACCGGATCAAGCGATTCTGCATCCCAAGCTGTCGAGCCACATAAGGCTTGTCTCTCGCCTTGCCGGGAATCGTCAGCCGGGACAGGCTGCGCCGTGGGCATTTACGACCAACTATGATCTTGCGCTGGAATGGTCGGCAGAGGCGCTTGGCCTTCATTGTGTCAACGGGTTCTCAGGAACGCATGATCGCGCCTTTCGTCCAAGCAGCTTTGACCTCGGCCTTCGTAACGTGCAGGCGCGCGGTGAAGCGCGTTTCGGCACATACAATCTCTATCTCGGGAAACTGCACGGCTCGATTTCCTGGGCGGCGAGCAAGTCGGGCAGCGTGTGTGAATTACCCAGCGCCACGATAAAGCCGTTAGTGGATCAGTTTATCGCGTCGGACAAACCTGACGATTGGCCGGGTTTTATGATTTTCCCGGGCGCGTCGAAATTCGTTCAGACAACTGCGTTTGTCTATGGCGAGATCATCCGCCGTTTCACCGAATTTCTTTCGCGTCCGAACGCCTGCCTCATCGTCAACGGCTATGGTTTCACGGACGACCATATTAATCGTCTTGTCATTTCGGCGCTACAGAACCCCACGCTGCAACTTATCATCTACCTTCCCGAGATTGATCGCTTGGGCGTCTATGACTCGCTCGCTGCTACGGGTGATCCTATCAAACCTAACGAGCAGCTTAAGCGCCTGCTTCTGGCTCAACTTCCACAGGTGACGGTGCGTGGTTTTGGGCCGGGTGGCTTTTTCGATGCGTTAGCGAACGATCTGCCCGAACCCGCCATGCTGGACGAAGTTTCGGAGCGTGCGCGTCAGCTTGAAGTGTTGCTCAAGCAGGCAACGAACATTCAGGTGTCGAAAAATCCCACAGCAGCGGCGGACGTCGAAGAAATGATGGCCGCTCCCGAAGCTGCGCCCGCGCCCGGTGATGGTTTCGAGGATTTGCTTGGATGAGTTCGCGCCGCCCAATTGGATATGTGGTCGAGATTGACGGGCCGCAGCTTTTAGTCAATCTTTTTGAGGATTCCCGTGGCCACGTCGCGGGCCACCGTGACGGCCTATCGACCGTGGAGCAGCCGGGCGACTTGGTCGGGATTGACGCCGGAGCCGAAACGATCATCTTTCGGATCATGACGGTTGCCTTCGCCGAACCGCGCGAAGTCCATGCGGCTGGACGCGGTCGACCGTCGACTATCCTGCAGGAGCCATTGCGACAGCTTCGCGGTCGGGTTGTCGGTTTTCTTGTCAAGCGTGACGGCAAACTGGCCTTTTCGCCGCAGGAATGGCGATTGCCCGTTCTTGGAGCGAGTGTATACCCGCTTTCCTGCATCGACCCGGGCAGCGCGTTCTTCCTGTGACTTCACGAGCGAATAGAACAGGCTGAGGCCAAGTCCGACATATTTGTCGGCTGGTAATCTGGAGCGGGCGTCACGAATTGTTTTTTCGAGCTGTTCCGCGCCCGTGTCGTAACAGCACAGAATAATGCCATCGCAAGCGCGGACAGCTTCTTCCATATCGACACCGCCCAGCCAGCCATCCTTCAAATCAATCAGTACAATTCTGCTGGCCGGATCTGCCGCCGCATGAATTTCACCGATCAGGCTGGTTACGGGTTCGGTTCGCCATCGCAGGAAAGCATGGAGCGACGGCCATCTGGCAAAGGCGGAAATTCCTGCTTGCGGAAAATCCGCGAACTGCTTTTGCGGCACCTCCCGTTCGCAAGCTTGCGCGATGAACTGTTTCACGACCGCCTGAGCATTATCGATATCGACACCGGCCGCCTTTGCCCGCGCCCTGCAATGATCGCAGAAACACAGGGACATGAAGAAATCATCTTCGTCAGTAAGGCCGACGCCATCCTTCTCGTGATGATGCTCATGCGCAAACCCCATGAAATTGACGCTTTCCAGCTCGACCATATCCGGCTGATAGCGCGACGTGATATCCGCAACCAGCGTCACGACATAATCACGCGCTGCCGGGCTCGAAGGACAGAGATTATAATAATTCGCATTGCCGAAAGCATTGCGGGTAACATGGCCGGGATGGAGTTCTCCAAGGCGGCTATTGTGCAGCCCTACCGTCCAGCACGATACCCGCAATCCGTGTTCTCTTCGACGCTCGATCAGCTGCTGGAGCATGTCGCCGCGCTCGATGCAATTCTTTGCAACAAGCGGTCGTATTTCTTTTCCGCTCCACAGGGTTTCGTCCGGTAGGTAGTAGATGGTTCCGTCTTGCGGAAAATAGGCCTTCTGCTGAGGACTGCGCGGTTGGAAGAACCGTCCGGCATGATAGGACGTCGCAAGGCTGATCGTATTACCGCCCGCCTTCTCGCGCAGCTCGTGGCAAACCATATCCAGCCCCAGATCCCGTATGTCCCATGGATAAGTCCACATCGATAGTTGCATCTTTACTCCCTCTCTCCCTGAAGCGCTTTGTCATAGGCACGAACGAAGCCAATCAGGCTGAGCTGCAAGCCACCAACGCGCTGAAATTCATCGGAAACCGTTTCTGCCCACGAATGCCAGAATGACTCAAAGCAACCAGAATATGAACAGACCTGGAATCGTCCTACTCTAATCCTGATAAGCCAGGCTGTCGCTGAAATTGCTGGTGAAGTTAAGCCCTGCTTCGCGCGCGACATTGGCGACGAGGCTAATGAGCCGCGTAGCCCCGCTTTCCAGATAAACGGCGCTGTAGCCTGTCGCCGGGAAAGCTGCATTGGCATTCAGAACCTGCAACTCGCCGGTCCGAAGTTCTTTCTGGATCACCACCGGCGGAATGACGGAAATACCAACACCTGCCGAAATCATGTTGATCGTGGTGGTAAGCGAGTTGGAATAGTGCACGGTGGCATCCTTCAGCCGCTCTTCAGTGAAATAATTGATGATCTGCTGGTAATTATAAGAGCCACTTTCATAGGAAATGAGATTGCAGCCGAGCAGGTCATCGCGTGACAGCATGTCTTCTGCCCCGCCCGGAAACTGATTGCTGCGGGATATCCAGAACATGCCGAAAGTACATATATCCACGATACGCAGATTGGGCGTCGGCTCCGGTCGGATAGCGAAGACGATATCAAGCTCGCGCTGTTCCAGTTTCTGGATGACCGCTTTGGACGACGAGGTTGTGATCGAGATGCGGATCTTCGGATATCGTTGCCGGACGATATCAAGAATGCCCGGCAGAATGGTCATGGCCAGGCTCGGCACGATGCCGATCTTCAAGGTGCCTTCGAGCCCGTTATGCGGGCTCAGGCTTTCAACCAGATCGTGATAGCGGCGCACGACATCGCGCGCGCCCTCGACAAAAGCTTCGCCTTCCGCCGTCAAATTGACATCGCGGGCATCCCGATCGAAGAGCCGGAAACCCAATTCCTGCTCCATTGCCCCGATCCGATTGGATATCGCCGCCGGCGTCATGTTGAGGCGAGCCGCCGTCGCCCGGAAATTACGCAGTTCCGACAACCAGATCACCGTTTCCAGAAAACGGATATTCATGGACGGGCGTGTTCCTTCCCATTGCGATCACCCGCGCGCCTGTGTTTCTTGAAGTCCCTTTATTGCGCCTCGGACAACCAGATTCGTCCTTTCCTTTTAAGACACTTGCGGGATGAAAATAAGCAAATAGTCATATTCCATCTCACAAATGATTGGGCCGGTCGAAACCGGCCCGCATCGCATCAGTTTCCCGCATGGGCGAGAATTTTCTTGGTGGCGCCAGACACGTCACCGAGCTTGAGGCCGGTCTTCACCGAAGCCTCACGCACCTTGCCCTTGTCCTGTATGTCGAGCGCGCGCGAGGCAACCTCGTTCACCTCATCACGCGGCAGGACCAGAACCCCGCTCTCATCGGCCAGAATAGCATCGCCGGGATTGACGACGACGCCGCCGCAGGAAACCGGAATGTTGATGCCGCCGCCAAGATCATAGAGACGCGTCGTAATTGGCGAGATACCCTTCGCCCACATCGGAAAATCGGAATCCTCGATTTCCGTCAGGTCCGTGCAGGGACCATCCACAATGCCTGCGACTGCACCGGAAGCCTTCGCTGCAATGGTCACACCGCCGCCCCAGCACGCATAACGGTCGTCGCCCATCCGGTCCACCACGAGAATGTCGCCGGGGCGGAGCATTCCGGTTACGTGGTGAAGCAGGGTGGAATCCGGGCCCGGTATGGAGATGGTAACGGCGGTGCCGACCACGCGGCGCTTCGGGAGGAGCGGCTGGATGGAACGGTGCATGAAGCCGAAGAACCGCCAATGTCCGACGGTGGCCGTCTCGACGCCCGCCAGAAGCTTGAGATCGCTTTCAGACACCTGATCCGGCATGGGATTGATCTTGTACATGGGCATCTCCTATGCGCAGGCCCGCAACTGCCTGCCGATGCGGCGATGGCTGACCATGGGGATAAGCGCGCGCACGCGCTCGATCTGCGCCCGCTCGATGCGCGCCGTCACAAAGCCCACCCCGTCGGATGCACGCGCCACGACATGGCCCCACGGATCGCAGACCAGCGAATGGCCGTAGGTATGGCGGCGCTCGCCGTTCGATACCGTGCTTCCTGTCTGGCCGCAGGCGGCAAAATAGGTCTGGGTTTCGATGGCGCGGGCACGCGCCAGCACCTCCCAATGATCCTTGCCCGTTTGCAGCGTAAAGGCGGCGGGCAGAACGATAATATCGGCTCCGGCTTTTTCCAGTTCCAGGAAAAGCTCGGCAAAGCGGATGTCGTAGCAGATGGCGCAGCCGATCTTGAACCCGTCGAGGTCATAGACCACGATATTCTCGCCCGGCTTGACGGTAGCGGATTCCTTATAGGCTGTTCCGTCCGGCCCGACGATATCGAACATATGGATCTTGCGATAATGCGCGATCTCCTTGCCTTCGCGGTTGAAGACGAAGGTGGAGTTGTAGATGCGCTTTTCGTTCGGAACCTTTTCCATCAGGGTTCCCGCATGAACGAAGACCTTGTGCTCGCGAGCGAAATCCTGCGCCATCTTGTAGGCGGGACCGTCGGGAACGCTCTCCGCCGCCGCAAGCTTTTCTTCCGGAGTACCGCCGTAATATTCGAAATATTCGGGCAGCACGATCAGGTCTGGTGAATCCGTGCGCACGGCATCTTCCATCAATCCCCGCGTCATGCGCAGGTTCTCCGCCTTGTCGGTCTGCGGACTTGTTTGGATCAGGCTAATTTTCATCGTTTCCTCCAGCGGATGAATGGGTATTCAGTTCAATCAGGCAACCAGCGCTTCGCTTTTCAGCATGTTCACGGTCGAAACCATGCCTTGGCGAAGCGTCATATTCTGGGTGGCGACGACCAGCATCGCGGCCCCCTCTTCCTGTGCGAAGCGCCGTTCGGCCTCCGTCCAGGCGGGCATGATCCACGGCTTTCCGGCAGCGCGCGCTGCCGCCGCACAGCGGCGGAGGTCCGCCTTGTCGTCATCATTGAAAGCATAGGCTCCGCGACCACGTGCAAGCGCCAGATCCGATGGGCCGGGAAACAGACCGTCAACCGTATCGAGCGCTATGATCTTCTCGACATCGGCAAGGCTTTCCGCCGTCTCGATCATGGCGAAGCATCTGGTGCGCCTGTTCTCTTTTTCGAAGGCATCGGTCGCCGGACGGGCATAGCCGAAAATACGGCCGCCCGTATAAGAGCGCGTGCCGACCAGCGGATATTTTGCGGCTTTTGTCACCTGACGCGCATGGTCCACGCCAAGAATATGCGGAACGATGACACCATCCGATCCGAAGTCCAGCGCCTGCTGGATGGCCTCCGGCGTCGGGGCCAGAACCTTGGTCAGGGTGGCGAGACCCTGCGCCTTGGTGAAAGCCAGAAACTGGTCCAGCGTCGACAGGTCGAAGGTGCCGTGTTCGAGTTCGAGAACGAAGGATGAGAAGCCGCAGGTCCGGGCAATTTCCAGATAGCTGAAATGCGGTTGCGACATCCAGAGGGCGATATTTTCCATGCTTGCAGTCACTTTCAGTTGGGAGGTTATTTACCGATTGTGCGCGACAATCCGAGCGTGCGTTCGATGACGAAAATGATGAGGAGCGTCGCCGCGATCAGCACGACCGAGATGGAAGCCGTCATCGGGTCGGTGCGGCTTTCGACATAGTTGAAGATTTCCACCGGCAGCGTCGTCATGCGCGGTCCGGTGATGAAAAGCGAGATCACCACCTCATCGAAGGACAGGAGGAAGGACAAAGCGGCACTTGCCACCAGACCCGGCATCATCAACGGCAGGGTGATGCGGCGAAACACGGTGAACGGCGACGCGCCCAACATCGTGGCGGCCTCCTCGACCGATGGCGGCAGGGTCGAGAACGCCGTTATCATGATGCGGATGACGTAAGGGGTCGTCACAATCAGATGGGCGATCACCAGACCGGTGAACGTGCCGAGCAGTTCCAGCCGCACGAACACCAGCAGAATGGCGAGGCCAAGCACGATGGACGGCAGAAGCAGCGGCGCGGTGAAGAGGTTCAGCACCGCTTCGCGTCCACGGAACTGATAACGGCGGATCGCATAGGCCGCCGGGATACCCGCCAGAAGCGACAGGACGGTGACGACCGATGCAATGCCGAGGCTGATCCAGAACGCCTGAATGAGCGTTTCATGATGCAGCATTTCCGCATACCAGCGCACACCCCAGCTCTGCGGCGGGAAAGTGAGATAGTTGTCGTTGCTGAACGACAGCGGCACGACCACCAGAATGGGGGCCAGCAGGAACAGATAGAGCAGGCCGACCAGAACCCGGAATGGCAATGAAGTTGAACCAATCATCTCATTTCTCCTTTGCCAATCAGTCGATACGACGTGCGATGCGGGAATAGACCATCAGGGCCAACCCGAAGATGATCAGGACAATGACAGAGGTTGCGGCGGCGCGCGGCCATTCAAGCTGGATCACGGCCTGATCATAGATTTCCGTCGCCAGCAAGAACACGCGCCCGCCGCCAAGCAATTTCGGCGTGATGAAGGAGCTGATCGCCAGCACGAAGCAAAGCAGGCAGCCAAGCGCGATACCCGGCAAGGTGAGCGGCAGGATGATCCGGCGAAACCGTGTGAAGGCATTGGCGCCAAGCGATGCAGCGGCTTCCTCCAACGAGGCGTTCAGGCGCCCAAAACCGGCAATCAGCGACAGCGCCATATAGGGGATCAGGATTTCCACCATGCCGATGAAAACGCCGAGCGTATTGTTGACGAGCCTGATGGGGGATGAAATGAGGCCGAGATTCATCAAGGCTCCATTGACGAGTCCCTGGTCCCCCAGAAGCACCATCCAGCCATAGGTGCGCACCACGCTGCTGACAAGCAGCGGCGAGACCGTCACCACGAAAAGGAAGTTGCGCCAGACCGACGAAACACGGTGCAGGAAAAGCGCGATCGGATAGGCGCAGATAAGCGTTGCCAGCGTGATGACCGCACTCAACCAGAGCGAATTGAACACCAGCCCCCAATTGAAACTGTCGGTGAAGAAATTGATGTAGTTTTCGAACGTATAGCGATCGGTCAGGACGCCGCCGCTTTCGCTTTGCAGGAAGGATATCTGCGCCAGATGCGCAACCGGAACAATGAAGGCGATGAGATTTATCAGCGCCATCGGCAGGAGAAGCACAATCGCGACAAGACTGTAACGTCTGCGCCGGGACGGTTTTGTCGGGATGATGTCGGTCGATGTGATCGCTGTCATGACATCAGCTCCCGAAAACCAGCATGTCTTCCGGCTTCCATTCGCACAGCAGCCGGTCACCGGTGCGGAAGGCGTGGCCAGCACTCGCGGTTGGCACTTCCACTTTCAGGCAAGCGCCCTCGATCTCGATGTCATATTGAACGATATCGCCGATATAGGTCGTGCGCTCGACCACGCCATGCGCGCTGTTGGTCATGACGCTGACCAGATTGCGATCGCGGTTGGGGGTCAGATTGATGCGATGCGGACGAATGGCGATCTGTCCTGCCCCACGCGACTTTCCATGCGTGTTGCAGCGATAGGTGGCGCTGCCCAGTCGGCAGACATTTTCGTCAACGATATCGCAATTGTGGACATTGGCGCGGCCCACGAATTTGGCCACGAACAGGGAGGACGGCTTTTCATAGATTTCTTCCGGCGAACCGAGCTGCGCCAGTTTGCCGCTATCCATCACGCCGACGACATCGCACATTGTAAGCGCTTCGACCTGGTCATGCGTAACGAAAACGGTGGTGATGTCGAGGCGCTTCTGAATCTCGCGGATTTCGATCCGCATGTCGTCGCGCAGCTTCGCATCCAGATTGGACAGGGGCTCATCGAGCAGCAGAATACGCGGACGGATGACCAGCGCGCGCGCCAGCGCCACGCGCTGCTGCTGGCCACCGGACATTTCTTTCGGCTTGCGCGAACCGTAGCCCGGAAGCCGCACCATTTCGAGCGCTTCTTCCACACGTTGCTTCGCTTCAGCCTTGCCGACCTTGCGCATATCGAGGCCGAAGGCGACGTTTTCGGCGACGGTCATGTGCGGGAACAAGGCGTAGTTCTGGAAAACCAGACCGATATCGCGCTGATGGGGTGGCCTGTGCGAAATATCGTTGCCGTCGATCAGGATATTGCCGTCAGAAATCGATGCGAGACCGGCAATCATGCGCAATGTCGTCGTCTTGCCGCAACCGGACGGACCGAGGAGGCCCAGCAGTTTTCCGCGCGGCAGATCGAGATGAAGATCGTCCACTGCCCGATAATTGTTACCGTAAAGCTTGGTCACGGCCTTCAGTTGGAGAAATGAGCTGTCTGCTACCATGTCGAAACCTGTGAAGGGTCGTTGCCGCCCGGCAAAACGGGGCGGAAGCGTGAATTTCAGGGTGAGGCAGGGTTTTAACGGCCGGCCGGAATGATCTGGCGGCGCCAGGGATTGAGCAGCTTGTCGCGCATATCGCCGATGGTCATCCAATTGACCGGGATCAGCTTTTCACGCTGGGCCGAGTCCATGAATGGAATACGCTTTTTTGTTTCATCGTTCACGTCCGCCTTCGTGTTCGATGGCGCATAGAACATGATCTCGGCGAACCGTGCCTGGGCTTCAGGGCTTATTGCGTAATCAATGAAGGTTTTCGTCGCATCCATGTTCTTGCCATTGGCGATGGCGCTGATGACATTGATCTGCGCCGCCGTGCCTTCCTTCGGCCCGACCGATTGAAGCTTTCCGCCGGTCTGGTCGAAATAGAACTGGGCGCGGGCATTATAGCCGATGGACAAGGTCGCTGTGCCGTTTGCAACCAGCGTATAGGCATCGGGCTTCGGTTCCCATGTCTGCACGGCGGGCGCCAGCTCCACCAGCTTGTCCACGCCCGGCTCCACGGTCTTCGTATAATCGTTTTCACCGGCAAGACGGTTCGCAATGATCGTCAGCAGGATGGCCTGAATGTCACCGCCGCCCTGCGCCGGGATGATGACCTCGCCGCTTTGCTGCTTGTCCCAGAGCGCCTCCCAGCTATCCGGTGGGCCATCCGCAAAGGCATCATGATTATAAAGAAGCGAAAGCGTGTCATATGTAATGGGAATTGCAGCCCCGGCCAGATCCTTGCCGAGATCGGCGACATCCGCATAATTTTTGAGCGACGCCGGATCGAGCTTTTCAACCAACCCCTCCTCATCGGCGATCTTGGCGACCGAAAGGTCGTAGATGACCGCATCCGTCTGGGGTGAGGATTTTTGGGCACGCATATTGCCAAGCGATGTCGCTGCATTCTGCACGCCATAGTAAGTCACCTTGATATCGGGATGTTCCTTCCGGAACGGTTCGATGACGGCCTTGACGTAATTGTCCTGGAATGCGCCGCGATAACCCATCACGGTGATTTCCGCAGCATTGGCCGCGAAAACAGTCATTGCCGAAACACCGAACGCTACAGTTGCGAGAAATACTGCTTTTCTGCTGATCGAACGTGCCATCAGTCACTCCCCTTTGTTTTGAGGATAAGGTGATGAATGATGGCGGAAGCGTCCAACGACTTATTCTGTCCGCCTGTTCGATTTTGCTTTATGCGATTGATTTTCCGGGCAAACAGTTTGCGATAGCCCATCCTGTGGAGTTCACATACATTCATCCAAGGGCTGGCATCGATCTTCGGATCGCATATTTGAAAACGCAAAGCATTATTCATGCACAGAAGACGATGCGCCTGAGAAAGCTGCGTGAGCACCGGAACTGGAGATAAGTTGCCATTTGCAGCCACAGAGGGCAACTTTCGGAACAGGCTCTTATCATCAAGAGCTTTAACAGCATGATTGTGTAAGTTCGGTCAGCTTCACTTACACGTCTGATGGACGTCGGCATGATCTCCATCGCCTTCACCGTAACCGGCGAAGGGGCGATGGAAAAGATTTCTATGAGGACGAAGTTGATAATGACGCGTAGAGAGCAAGAAAGGAGTAGCCATGCAGATCGACCGTTTGGATCATTTTGTTCTAACCGTTAAAGACATCGAGGCGACGTGCCGTTTTTACAGCGATATATGCGCCATGGAGGTCGTTACTTTCGGCGAAGGCCGTAAAGCCCTCTCCTTTGGTCGACAGAAGATCAATCTTCATCAGGCAGGCGCTGAACTTCAGCCCAATGCTGCCCGACCAACCTGCGGCAGCGCTGATTTCTGTCTCATCGCCGCAGTCCCCCTGGAGGACGTCATTGCGCGTCTGAACCAATATGGCATCACAATCGAGAATGGCCCAATCACACGGACGGGCGCTACCGGCCCAATCCGCTCGGTTTATTTCCGTGATCCGGACGAAAATCTTGTCGAGATTTCCGTTTATATAGCAGAATGATCGAAGGTGAATACCGGGATTATTCACGCCAAACTACGTTATTGAGGACATACCGTTCAGGTTCATAAATTTACCGTGTTACTGGTATTGGAGCATTATATGCTGCTCCCGCAGGTGGGAATAAAATAAAATCAATGAAACCTGCTTGGCTCTGCCCCAGCGGGACAGGGAAAATCATCGCAGCCTATGTCTATCCCGTAACCGGACGCCGGACGGAATGAAGCATGCAGGATATCAAAACCCGATTGACCAATGAGGAAACGCAGCTGGTTTTAGCTCTCTGAAACGTATTTCTTCACGAAGGCTGTATCGCAAAGTTTTGTGGTGCGCAGAATCGGATTGCAACCGTTCATGAGGAAGCTGATCTGTCTTTCATTTTTCGCTCGATGAGCGAGAGCGTCATTTTCTGGTGGCAATATAAAAGTTCCGTCGCCGCTTCGAGATCATTTTGACGATGCTTTTCAAGAAGCAGGCTATGCTCGTCATAGCTTCGCTTCAACTGCTCCTCATGCGCGTAAAGCGAAATGGCGACGAAAGGTTCGGCATATTCGAACAGCTGCTGGACGATCTCCGTCATACGCGAGGGATAGTCGATCCCGAGAAGCTTCATATGAAACGCATTGTTCAGCCTGGCCCAGACCATCAAATCCGTTTCGGCTCTCATTTTCTCATTGATGGCTTCGCAGTCCTCAAGGATTTCCGGCGTGATTCTTGCGAAATTGCGCTTTAACAATATGGGTTCCAGCGCCAAACGAGCCGTATAGATGTCTTCCGCATCCTGAAACGTCAGCCCGCGCGCAACACAGCCCGAACGCGCATCGAGGCGGACCAGTCCTTCTGCCGCAAGATCGCGCAGCGCTTCGCGAACCGGCGTCGAACTGACGCCCAGCATTTGCGCCAGATGATTCTGCTTCAGCCGATCGCCCGCGCGTATCTCGCCCGACAACATCCGCTTGCGCAGATAATCGGCGACGTATTGCGCAGTCGTGAGCGGCTTTTCCGGACGGCTGCGAAAACTTGGCTCGTTTACCATGGATGCGGAATCTCGATCGGGAGTTATGGGTTATAGAGCAGGAAATCAGCTCTTGTTTCTTCCAGATTTTTACCCGCTGCCAGTAGTGCCCACAGCAACAACCTCGCCTTGCGGGGGGATAACCAGCCTGCGAGCATAGCGCCTTTCGTTTGAAGATCAATCTCGGAACCGGGGAACCCATATGTCTTGGTCGCGGTCCTTCCACCATAGGTCCGGCTGGCTACAACGACCGGAATGCGGGAGGCATAGCGCTCAATAATATCGACTTCGTCCCCCGACACATGGCCTGCTCCAAAGCCGGCAACGACCATGCCATCATATTTGCCGCTCTCAAACATGCTTTGCAGCATATCCGCATCGCCATCCAGCAGCGATTCGTAGAAGCCGATCTTCACATCGGCGTTGAACTGCGTGCGGTCGATTTTTGGAAGCCGCGAGAGGGTGTTGATGTAAACCGGCGTCTCCTCACACACATATCCCAACGGGCCGCTGTCCGACGATACGAATGTCTGGACACTCAGCGCGTGGGATTTCATTATCCAACGTGCGGCGTGGATTGTATCGTTCATTGCAACCAGGGCACCGCGTTCCCGGCTGAGCCTGCTCGCCGCGGTCAACACGGACGCAACCAGATTGGCCGGACCGTCAGCACCCGGCGCGCGCGGCGAACGCATGGCACCGGTCAGCACGAGCGGTTGCGGATGCTCCCACAGCAAATCCAGAAGGAACGCCATTTCCTCAAGCGTATCGGTTCCCTGCGTCAGCACTATGCCGTCCGCTCCCGATTTCACCTCGTTTTCAGCCCAGGCGATCGCGTTAAGGCCATGCTGGAACTTCAACGACGGGCTGGGAAGCTGGAAAAGAGATTGGGCCTTGATCTGCGCATAATTCCTGATCTGCGGGACGGCGGCAATGAGTGCGTCCGCGGTCAAGGTCGGCACAACGCCGCCTCCGCTTTCCCCCTCGACCATCGCAATCGTGCCCCCGAGGGTGCCGACAGAAATTAAAGGCATTTCCAACTCCCTAAAATTATGCATAATGCATTATACATACTCTAACTTCGTATAGGAATCAACACGGGGAGGTCTTTGTGAATCCGCTTTTGAAGCCCGAGGGGCCGACATCCTATCGGTACGTTATCTTTGCAATCGTCACCATTCTGGCACTGGTGAATTATATCGACCGCGGCGCAATCTCTTATGCGTCGGAGCAGATCATCGGGGAATACGGCTTCAGCCGGGCTGACTGGGGCAGCATGCTCGGCTATTTCGGCTATGGTTATATGTTTGGCGCAATCCTCGGCGGCACGCTGTCCGACAGGCTGGGTGCGCGCAAGTTGTGGATCATCGCAGGCACGGCATGGTCGATTGTTGCTGTCTCGATGATCTGGGCGGGAGAGCTGGGCATTCTGATGTTCGGTGGCTCGGCGCTGGCGGGCTTTGCCGTCGTCCGCATTCTTTTCGGTTTCAGTGAAGGCCCGGCCTATTCCATCATCAACAAGACCATGGGTAACTGGGCACCCCGTTCGGAACGCGGCTTTGCCGTTGCGCTTGGCCTTTTGAGTACGCCGCTTGGCGCCATGTTGACTGCGCCGGTCGCTGTCGGTCTCCTTCTGGTGACTGGTTCCTGGCGCAGCATGTATATTGTTCTGGGCGCTCTCGGTCTGATCTTGATCGTGATCTTTTCCAGGATTTATACCAATCGTCCAGAGGACCATCCCAAGGTATCTGACGAGGAAGTCCGGTTGATCCGCGAAGGGAGCGAAGCGCAAAGCGGCACCGCAAAATCACACGGATTTGACCTGAAGGGCTTCGTCTCCAACAAGACGCTCGTTCTCAACTCCATCGGCTATTTCGCGTTTCAGTATGTGAACTTCATGATCCTGACCTGGACACCGAAATATCTTTCGGACGAGTTTGGCCTCACGCTTTCCTCGCTTTGGTACATGGGCATGGTCCCCTGGGTAGGCGCGTGTGTCACCATTCTTCTGGGCGGAAAAATCAGCGACTGGCTCTTCCTCAAGACAGGCAAGCTTCGACTGGCACGCGGTGGACTGGCTGCGGTTTCGCTTGCCGTTACGACGGCCGTTCTTCTGATGATTCCACATGCGGGCTCGGCATGGGGAGTGATTGGTCTCATGACCCTGGCGAATGCCTGCAACTCCCTGCCGAATTCAGTTTACTGGGCGGTGATTATCGATAGTTCGCCGGCTGATAAAATGGGCACCTATAGCGGCATCACCCACTTCATCGCCAATATCGCGACGATCCTGTCGCCGACACTGGCGGGTATTCTCGCAATGTCATATGGCTACAACGCCATGTTCATTGCCACGGCTGTCGCCACTGCCGTCGGCATGGTCGCGATGCTGTCCGTCAAACCGGGCCAGCGGGCCTGATGGCTTCGCTTCACGCTTTTGATGGATATCATCCATATAAGCCATAAGCACGAACAAGCCCCACCGGGTTTGCCGGTGGGGCTTGTTTCGATCTGCCTAGAGCATTTTCGAGTCAAAAGTGCGAAGCGCCTACGCGGGGAAATCAGTCCACTGGACTGATTTCCGATCCCGCTTCGATGCGTCGGATAATGCGTGAAAACAAATAGATAGAGCGGTTCCGACGATTCCATTTAAACCGGAACCGCTCTGGTGGCAGTGGTCACCGCCGGTCCAAATTCACAAGAAACCGGATCATCCTGGCAGTGCGCAGCCGGCGAAAGTCGGCAGTTGGGACTTCGATATTATTCACTCCGTCGCGGCAACAAGGCGTTTGCAAGCACTGACCAGATCCGGTTCCGACAATAAAGCGCCGCCGACAAGATACATGACATCATTGCCATAGGCATCGCGCATTTGCGGGATGCGGGCGAAGGTCATGCCGCCGCCGGGTGCCGCGACGATGGCTTTCGGCCCGCCTATATCCGCAGCACAGGCTTTCGCGATCGACTGGCATTCTTCTCGGGTAAAGCCGAAGCGACCACCGAAATTCGGATAGACGACGGCGTCGGCTCCCATCAAGCGGTGCAGCGTGCCGAAAAAGGCGCGGTGCGAGAAGCCACAATCGGGTGAGACGACATTGGCACCTGAAAAGGCCGGGTGTGAGATGATAGGCAAGGAAAAGTCCGGATCTGCAGCAAGTGTACGCACGACATCATAGCCGGTGAGTGCCGGAGCGATCATGACCCCTCCCGCACCGTATTCCTGGGCCTGTTTTGCTCGCTCCATGATCGCGGTTGCAGGCCCTGTGACGTTGGGAACGAAACTTGTGCGACCGCCGGTCTTTACATTCGCTTCGCCTACGGCTTCGACACAGGCCTTCAGCCGTTCCTCGAAGGGTGCTGCCTTCTGGTCGACGAGGCCGTGATCATCCTTCACAAAATGCATGCCGCCCAGTGCAAAATCATGTGCAAGACGAGCGAGAGCCGCAGTCGACAGTCCAACCGGCTTGATAGCCGACATCAGCAATGGCTTTTGACCGATACTGGCCCGAGCCCGCAATCCATCGATGCCATGGCGCGGTCCCTTGCACAGATCAAGCAGGCCCGGTGACAAGCCAATGTCTTCCACCTTGATACCGGGTTTGATGGAACTGTTGCCAAAGACGATGTTGAGGAATTGCAGGAAATCCCCACCGACATCATCCTCGGAATAGGATATCGCGGCAAGGAACCCCGGCCTGCCTTCGGGGGCCGCGTACAGGCTTTCCAGCCGACCGAGTATTTCGTCTTCGACATAGCCTTTCGGTACGACGTTGCGCGGGATTTCCACGGTCTGTTCCAGCGCGATGTCCAGCGCGCGCGCCTGGGCATCGGTTTCGTCGGCAGCGCGCACGAAATAGGTGACAATAAAGCGTGCCGCCATCAGAGCGCCTCGGCCTTCTGTGCGGAATGCACATGATCGAAGCGAACCGCCGACAGCTCCTCCTCACCGATGGCAAGGTTCTCGCCCACAAGTTCTTCAATTGCCGAAACCAGCGCGCCTGCATCAAGCCCGTATTTCTTCATGAGATATGGCTTGGAAGCGCCGTGCGCGAAAGTATCCTTGAGACCAAGGCGCTTGAGACGAATGCCCAGTCCTTCTTCCGCCAGAATTTCCGCGACCAGGGATCCAAGACCGCCGATGATGGTGTGGTTTTCCAGCGTGACGATGCCTTTCTTGCCACGCGCTGCTTTCAGGAGGCCATCCCTGTCGAACGGTTTCAGTGTCGAGGCATGAAGATGATAGATGCCAACGCCACGCGCGGCGAGTGGACCGGTGGCCCGCAGGGCTTCTTCGGTACAGACCCCGGAAGAGACGACGAGAATGTCTTCACCTTCCGAAAGCGTGCGCAGCTTGTTGAATTCAAAGGGTGTCGAAAACAGACGGGGCACTTCGCCGCGCAGAATGCGCACATAGACCGGGCCGTCGATGCTGTCGGCAACTTCCAGCACGGTCTCGACTTCCGTCGCATCGCCCGTTTCGAGGATTGTCATGTTCGGCGCGGCGCGCAGTACCGCAATATCCTCGATCGCCTGATGCGTAATGCCGCCCGGTGTGGTGATGCCAGGAAGGAACCCCATCAGCCGCACCTTGCGATTGGAATAGGCAATCGAGTTGATGAGCTGGTCATAGGGGCGGCGATAGAGGAAAACCGAAAAGGTATGGATAAACGGTCGGTAGCCCTGCATGGCAAGACCGCCCGCAAAGGACAGCATGTTCTGTTCGGCCATGCCGAGAGAGATAAACTGCTCTGGATGCCGGTCGCGAAAACCGTCAACCTCGCAGGACGAAGTGAGATCAGCCGAAAGGCAGAGAACTTCCGGGCGCGCTGTTGCAAAGGCTTCGAAAGCCTTGGCATAAGGGCGGTTGACGATTTCCACCATGGTCAGGCCCCTTTCATCGCGGTGAGATCAATGCCGAGTTCGGCGGCAAGTGCCGTTTGCATTTCCAGCCTCTCTTCCGCGCTCTTGAATCGGACATAATGCAAGCGCGGGAAACGCTTCTTCAGGAAATCCATGCCTTGGTAAGGCGAGGTATTGGCGAGGATGATGAGCGGTTTACCATCTTCTGCACTCTCAGCAGCCGCACGCAGCGCACCGAGATCATGGCCATCCACCGAACGGCAGGTGACGCCAAAGGACGCGACACGCGACGCAAGATCGCCAAGGTCAAGGACGGAGGCCATGGCACCGTCGCATTGCTGTCGGTTCACGTCGACGATCACGCGGATATTGTCGATCTTGTGGTAGCTCATAGCCGCGAGACATTCCCAGGTCTGGCCTTCCTGGAATTCACCGTCAGACATATAGACCCAAACCTTGCCGGGCTCCTTTTTCCGCAGTCGCGCCCAGGCAACGCCTGACGCCATGGATAGCCCCTGCGCCAGCGAGCCCGTGGTCACTTCCATGCCGGGGCTATGCTCGGCGCCGATCATCTCGACCGAGCCGCCGTCCTTGTTGAAATGATCGAGCGCATGTTCGTCCATCCGTTGCATTTCGATCAGCGCGGAATAGATGACGAGTGCGTAATGAGCGGGCGAAATGAAGAAGCGATCGAAATTCGGGCCGATGGGACCATGATATCCAGCGCCGGTGAAGGCATCCGGATTATGGGCCGAAGGCACGCCACGGAAAGGCAAGGGCACTTTCGGCAGGGTCGGTTCGCCGAGCGTCAACAACTCATTATAGAGCAGCGCAAGGCTCTCGGCGGCGGAGCAGGCCTGACTGAGATAGCCGCCATTGTTCTTCATCGTATGGAAAAAGACCCGCCGACGGATGCCAAGTGCAATATCCTCAGTGGATTTTTGGTTTGTCAGAACCATCGTCTCAGCCCCTTTCCGGGAAGAGCGCTTTCAGACCTTCAGGCGAAGGCGTTGCGATACCGCGCTCCGTAATAAGACCTGTAATAAGGCGCGCGGGCGTGACATCGAAAGCGGGGTTGGCGGCAGGGCTGCCTTCTGGCGAGATGCGGACGCTTGCAATGGAGCCGTCGGCGGCGCGGCCCTGGACGAAGCTCACTTCGTCGGCGGTCCGCTCCTCGATGGGGATTTCCATGACGCCGTCATGCACTGTCCAGTCGATGGTCGGCGAGGGAAGCGCCACATAGAAGGGCACATCGTTGTCCCGTGCTGCAAGTGCCTTGAGGTAGGTGCCGATCTTGTTACAAACATCGCCGTTTGCCGTGGTGCGATCAGTGCCGACGATCACCATGTCGATATCGCCATGCTGCATCAGATGTCCGCCGGCATTGTCGACGATCAGCGTGTGCGGCACGCCATGGCCGTTCATTTCCCACGCCGTCAGATAGGCGCCCTGGTTGCGCGGTCGCGTTTC
Source organism: Brucella anthropi (assembly GCF_046630315.1). Lineage (GTDB taxonomy): Bacteria > Pseudomonadota > Alphaproteobacteria > Rhizobiales > Rhizobiaceae > Brucella > Brucella anthropi_A. The sequence goes on from NZ_LQBD01000018.1 coordinate 19,095, forward strand.
GTCAACATAGACGTGGACCGGGATTCCTTCCTCGACGGCCATATAGATCGGGGCGGTCGCGGTGCCATAATCGACGGTAGCAAGCCAGCCGGCGTTGCAATGGGTAAGGATGCGCACAGGCTCGCCCGGCTTCTTCTTTGCAGCGATCTTGCGAATGACATCGAGACCGTTCGTGCCAATTGCGCGATTGAGCTCTACATCTTCTTCGGCGATCTCGGCGGCGCGCTTGTAAGCGGCATCCGCACGTTCGGTTTCCGGCAGGGGGCGCAGATATTCGCGCATTGCATCCAGCGCCCAGCGCAGGTTGATGGCGGTCGGGCGCGTCTCGTTCAGCTCTTCCCATACGGCATCGAGATACGCATCGGACGCATCCTTCGCCATGGCGATAGCGACCCCATAGGCCGCCGTAACACCGATCAGCGGCGCACCGCGCACCCACATGTCGCGGATTGCAGCAGCAATATCGGCGACTGTTTTCAGCGTCACGACACGGAATTCATGCGGTAACCAGCGCTGGTCGATGATGTCGACGGAGCGTCCGTCTTCGTTCAGCCAGATCGTATGGTAATGGCGTTCTCCGACTTTCACGCGAGAATCTCCTTTTCAAGTCGCTCCACTATCTCGCGGATATCCCGGAGGCTATGGATGCGCTGCCGGTTGACGGCGAGGTGACGCCCGAACTTCAGCGCCTTGCTCTCGCAAGAGGCACGGCGGTCGGGGTCAGTGATGGTTTCAAAATCGGCATTATGGGCAAGGCCCAGAATGCGACGGTGGGTTTCGATGCCGGCAAAGCCCAGCATTTCGTGCCAGATCTCATTGATGACGATGTTGAGCGCCTGTTCGGCGGCAAGCGGGTCCTGGCGATCTTCGAAGAGACTGGCCTGATAGAGGATGCCCTTGCGCTCCGTACGCCAAAGACGGGCGAACTCCGCCCGGAACGTCTCCCAAATGGCGTCAATCGTATCGAGCAGATAGGCACGCATGCTGTCGCGTGCGCCCGGAGCCGTCTCGTGACCGGCCTGCGAGAAATAGCTCATCCAGAAATTGGCGATCAGCATGCCGACGTCGAAGCTGATTGGACCGTAAAAGGCAAATTCTGGATCGATGACACGCGTCTCGTCGTCAGTCACCATCACCGAGCCCGTGTGCAGATCGCCATGGCAGAGTGTCTCGGACTTGGCGGAGAAAAGATGCTTCAACCGCTGTGCTTCCACCTTCAGCTCACGGTCTGCGCGCAGTTCCGCCACGATTGGATCGAGCTGCGGCGTGGTGTGGCGATTGAGCTTTGCCTCGAAATAGGGATCGGAAAAGACAAGATTTTCCGTAATGTCGCAAAGCTCGACATTATCGGAGAACAGGGCGACATCCGCCTTTTTTTCTCGTGTCGCCATGGAAAGATCGGACCCGCGAAAAAGGGTGCGGGCGACGAAGAGGCCGAGGTCACGACCGATCTTTGGAAGTTCGCGGCCGTCAATCAGCGCACGGCGCAGAATGATATGCGGCGTCAAATACTCCATGACGATGATGGCTTGCGCTTCGTCAAAGAACAGGACTTCCGGCACCATGCCCGGATCGCGCGCGCTCTGGCGCTTGAGTGCGTGATATTCGAAGAATGAGCGCTTGAGCGGAAGCGGCCAGCTTTCACCGACGAGGCGCACATAAGGCAGCGCCTGCTTGACGATGACGGCGCCGGTCTCGCCCGTCACGATGAAGACGAGATTGAGATTGCCGTCGCCGACTTCCCTGATCGCCCAGCGTGACGAATCACTTCCGATCTTTTCTTTCACAGCGGCATTGCCGCCAAGCCGAACCGGCAATGTCTCAGTGCTCAGCGCCTCGAAGACGTGGCTGTCCATAATGTTCTCCTCCTGTGCATGGGCCGCCTCCACCATGCGCCGCCATGCCGTCTTTCGCACAGCTAAGGCATCATTCTGTCAAATGTCAATGACCTTGACATTTGATGGCAGCCTATCTTAACGTGGCTTCAATGGGAGGAATTCATGAGCGAACAGCCAGTGTTTCGCATTGAGGGCGTGCGCAAATCCTTTGGGCCGGTGACGGTGCTGCAAGGTGTGGATCTCGACCTCAAAGCAGGCGCAGTAACGGTATTGATGGGGGCCAATGGCGCCGGAAAATCGACGCTCGTGCGCATCCTCTCCGGCGTCTATACGCGCGGCGCCGGCACCATGACGCTGGCGGATGCAGCCTTTGACCCGGCAACCCCCGCGGAAGCGATCCGGGCTGGCGTGGTCACGGTGCACCAGAATATCAATGACGGTGTCGTCGCCGATCTCAATGTTGCGACCAATCTCACGCTCGACCGGTTGAACGGGCACGGAGCGCGGCTGTTTTTCAATCCGCACCGGGTGCATCGCGAAGCGGCAGCGGTCGCCTCGCGCATGGGCCTTGCCATCGACCTTTCGGCCAGCATCAATGACCTGACGCTTGCGGACCGCCAGATGGTGGCGATTGCGCGCGCCATGGCGCATGAGCCGAAAGTGCTGATCCTCGACGAACCGACATCGTCGCTTTCCAGTGCCGAGGCGGATCGTCTGTTCGACCTCGTTGATCGGTTGCGGGCGCGAGGCGTCGCCATTCTCTACATCTCGCACCGCATGTCGGATATCCGCCGCCTTGCCGACAGCATCGTGTCACTGCGCGATGGCCGCATTACCGGGCGTTTCGAGGGACCGGAACTTGATTACGAGGGTGCGGTCAACGCCATGCTGGGACGCAAGGTGTCTGCGGGTGCCGTCACCGTGCGCAATGCCGGTCGCCCGGTCTTCAGCGTGCGGGGTCTCAAGCTTTCCGAGCAGGCGCGGCCCTTCGATTTTGATCTCGGCGATGGCGAGATCGTTGCCGTCACGGGCCTGGTCGGTGTCGGCAAGACGGCGCTTGCCGAAACGCTGTTTGGCGCGCGGACCCCGAAATCGGGCAAAATGACCCTGGACGGTGTGAATTATGCACCAAAGACGACGGGGCAGGCGATCGCCAGAGGCGTTTTCCTTGTCGCCAAGGATCGTTCGATTAGCGGCATCGTGCCGGACTTCAATATCTATGAGAATATCAGCCTGCCGTTCCTGCGCCGGCTTTCGACTTTCGGTATTGCCAATCGCCGGGCAGAGAAAGCCGCCGCCCGCCAGCAGATTTCGTCGCTCGGTGTCGTTTGCCGCAGCGAGCGTGATGAAATGCAGACCTTGTCGGGCGGAAACCAGCAGAAGGTTATGGTCGGCCGCTGGCTTTCGGAGCCGTCGCGGCTGCTCATCCTGGACGAGCCCTTCCAGGGCGTCGATATTGCTGCGCGTCGCGACATAGGCGGGAAGCTGCGTGCTTCTGCAGCAGGGCGCACCACAATTCTTTTCCTGACGGAACTCGATGAAGCCTTCGAAGTTGCCGACCGCATCCTCGTAATGTCGGAACACACCATCGTGGGTGAGCACCGCAATGTCGACATCGATGTCGAGCGGCTGCTCTGCGAGATTGCCGGACAATCCCATCAACAGGTCAGTGCATGATGATAAGTGAAGAGAGCAAATCCACCGCCACCGGCGCAGTTCCGCTTGCGGCCCTCAATATCCGGGAAGCCGCAATCAAATATGGCTTCCTCGCGCTGCTTGCGGGCATGGTGCTCTATTTCTCGGCCGTGACCGGCGGCTTCGCTTCACCGCAGAGCGCTGTCTTCATCCTGCAATCCGTGTCCATCACGGGTATTCTGGCACTGGGCGTCACGGCGACGCTCGTTGTGGGCGGTTTCGATCTTTCCATCGGCTCCGTTGCCACCACGGCGATGATGGCCTCGTCCTATGTGATGGTGGTCATGGGCGGTGATGCTCTGACGGCAACGCTCGTCTGTCTGGCTGTCGGCGTGATTGTCGGCCTGATCAACGGGATCATCATCGTCTATATGCGTGTTCCCGATCTTCTGGCGACGCTTGGAATGATGTTCCTGCTGCTCGGCCTGCAACGCATCCCGACCGAGGGGCGCTCCATCGCAACAGGTATGACGCTTCCCGATGGCACCACTGCAACCGGCACTTTCAGCCCCGCCTTTCTGGCGCTCGGTCGCCACCGCTTTGATTTCATCCTGCCCAATCTGGTGCCGGTTTCGGTGGTGGTGCTGATCTTGCTGGCCATCCTTATCTGGTTTTTCCTGGAATATACCCGCTTCGGCCGCATGATGTATGCTGTCGGCTCCAACGAGCGTGCGGCAAGCCTCGCAGGCGCGCCGGTCAATGCCTACAAGATCTCGGCCTATATCATTTCGGGCGTCTTCGCCTCTATCGGCGGCATCCTGCTTGCCGCCCGCCTCGGGCGCGGTGATATAGCCTCGGGCAACAATCTGCTTCTCGATGCCGTTGCCGCTGCCCTCATTGGTTTCGCAGTGCTCGGCGCCGCCAAGCCGAATGCGTTCGGCACAGCCGTTGGCGCTCTGTTCGTCGGCATTCTCTTGCAGGGCCTGACGATGATGAATGCGCCTTACTACACTCAGGATTTCGTCAAGGGAGCGGTACTCGTCATCGCCTTGATCTTCACCTTTGCGCTCTCGAAAAGAGGCAAACGCTGAGGCGGGAACCTTCAGCGGGCTACCAATATTGATCAGTGGAGGAGACTGACATGAATTTCACGCGTAGAACCCTGGGCAAGCTGACGCTCGGGCTGATGGCTGCGGCAGCATTTGCCGCGCCATCCCTTGCGGCTGATATGCCGAAACCCTTCGACAAGCCCGGTGACGTTAAGATCGCGCTCGTGCGCTATCTGTCGACCGGCGACTTCTTCCAGTCCTACCTTGCAGGCGTTGAAGCACAGGCCAAGGCGCTGGGCGTTCAGCTTCAGGTGTTCGACAGCCGCCAGGATGCGGCCCTGCAAGCCGATATGGTCGATCAGGCCATTGCACTTGGTGTCCAGGGCATCATCATCCAGCACGGCCTGACGGAATCCATGAAGGAAGCCGCAAAGCGCGCGGTCGATGCGGGCATCAAGGTGGTCGCTTTCGACGTAAATGTCGAGAATGAGAAGATTCCGCAAGTCGAGCAGTCCGATCATGATCTCGCTCGCCTGGCACTCGAGCAGGCGATCAAGGATAATGGCGAGAGCTTCAAGGCGGGCTATGTCTATGTCGCCGGCATCGCGCCGCTCGACCGCCGCGACGAGAAATGGAAAGAGTTCAAGGCGAAATATCCCGGTATCAAGGAAGCGGCCCAGTTTGGTACGATGGATAATCCCATCGCCAATTCGGTCGCCAATCAGGCGCGCTCGGTGATCTCCGCCAACCCCGACATCACTGTGATGTTTGCGCCCTATGATGAATTCGCCAAAGGCGTGAAGATTGCGGTCGACGAAGCCGGCATGTCCTCCGACGTGAAAATTTACTCGGCCGATATCTCGACCTCCGACATCGCCGCCATGCGTGAATCCGGTTCTGCATGGGTTGCGACCGCAGCGACCAATCCGGCTGTGGTCGGCCAGGTTTCCGTGCGCTCGCTCGCTATGCTGCTGGCCGGTGAAGATCCGGGCAAGCAGGTCATCGTGCCGCCGACCCTGATTACGCAGAAAGACCTCAACGATCAGGACATCAAGAACATGGAAGAGCTTGGCACGAAGCTGCCGCAGTTCGCCCATGCCGATGTCGCCATGCCCGCATGGATGCCGAAGCCCTGAATTCAGGCATGGTCGAATGAAGAAGGGGCGGTCCATCGGGCCGCCCCTTTCCGCAGCTCTGGAAGGCTGGGGACGTTGTCGTCCCCAGCCCGGAAGATCAGCGCATTGCTGCTGCGATATTGCCACCATCGACGGTGGTTACGTCCGCTGTCGTGCGTTCTGCAAGCGCATGATGCACAAAGGCTCGCGCGACGTCTTCAGCTGTCACTTCAAGGCCGAGCAAATTGCCGCCCATATAGTCTTTCACGGAGAGGCCGCGAGCCGCAGCCCGATTGGCAATCATCTCGTCGTTCAGCAGGCCGGAACGTATACGATCCGCATTGACCGCATTGACGCGGATATTGTCGGCACCGTGTTCCAGCGCATACTGGCGCGACAGAAAGAGCGTTGCCGCCTTGGGCAGGCCGTAGGCACCGAAACTCGCTCCCGGATTGACCGCCTGCTTGGACGCATTGAACAGCAGCACACCGCCGGTTTTCTGCGCCTTCATAATGCGCACGGCATTTTGCGCGACGGTCTGATGCGCGAAGAAATTGAGCTCGAAACTCTTGCGCAGCAGGGCGTCGTCCATCGTGGCGATAGGGCTTTCCCAGGCCGCGCCGGCATTCGATACCACAATATCGACGCCACCAAATGTTGCGACTGCCTGGTCGAAGGCGGCGCGTACGGAGGCGGGATCAGTGATATCGCAGGCAATGCCGATGGAGTTGTTTCCTGCGGCCTTGGCAATGGCTGCAGCCTTCTCGCCGTCGAGATCGAGCGCAATGACATGGGCCCCTTCGGCAGCAAAGGCCCTGACGACCGCAGCCCCGATGGCACCCGCGCCGCCGGTGACGACAGCGACGTGCCCGGTGAAGGGCTTCGGCTTGGCACCTGCAAGCTTCGCCTGCTCCAGCGACCAGTATTCAAGATCGAAGAGATCGGGGCGGCTGACCGGCTCAAAGCGCCCAATGGACTCGGCATCGCGCACGGCTTCGATCCACATCTCGCCGACATCGGCGGCGATGGTCGCATCCTTGAAGGTTCGTCCATGGCCAAACATGCCAAGGCCGGGCACCAGCGTCAGGCGCGGCATGGGATCGAGCATGGTGCGCTTTACGTCGTCACGGGCATCATTGCTGGCGAAATATTCGGTGTAATCGGCGACAAAGGCTGCAACGTGCTGGTCGATCACCGTGCGATAGCCCGCCAGATCATCCGTAGCCGGCGCGGGCAACACCATCGGGCCGGTCTTTATGCGGATCGAAAGATCGGGTGTCGAGACACCGCGCGCCGCCATGTCCGCGACCTCGCGAGCATTGACGAAATCGAGAATAGCAGGAGACGTGCGAAATACGCTGACCATCCGGTCATAGCGGCCTTCTCCCTTGTCGACGGCAACGGCGCCTCGCAACATGGAAGCAATATCGCCGGGCCTTGCCAGCGAAGCGGGCAAGGCCGCAGGCGTGAACGGGTTACGACCGTTGTTTCTGACGTGATCCTCTGCAACCGTGACATAGTGGATCATCCGGTCATAGGCTTCTTTCGCGGTATCGCCGAAGGTGAAAATCCCGTGTTTGTCGAGGATCAGCCCTTCAACTGTCGGGTCCTGTTCAAACACTTCGGCGGCGGCCCTGGCGAGAGCGAAACCGGGCATGATATAGGGCACAAAGCCCATTTTCCTGCCGAAGAGTTCCGTACTCATCTTACGGCTCTCTGCCTGATCTGCAACGGCGAGAATAGCCGTCGAATGCGTGTGGTCAATGAATTTGTGCGGGAGGAAGGCGTGCAGTAGAGCCTCTACCGAGGGGTTGGGAGCGGCGGGATCGATGAGATTGGCGCGCAGCAGCGTCACCATGTCTTCGTCCGAAAGCTTGTCGAGCTTGCGACTTTTGAGGAGCGCGTCGATTTTCACTGCGGGCAGCCCCGCAGGTTCGATAGTGCCCATATCCCAACCGCTGCCTTTGACGCAGAGCACCGCATGGGTGTCGCCGACGAGGTCCGTCACCTCGGTTTTTACTGACGTGTTGCCGCCGCCATGCAGCACCAGCCGCGGTTCGCCGCCAAGAAGCCGCGTTGTATAGGTGCGCAGCGCCAGATCACGGTTGACGCCTTTCGCGGCGTATTCGGCAACGACCTTTTCCGCTTCGTCATCGCGCCAGAGATTTTCCATGGTATTCAGCCTCCCGATAAACCGGCCCGGCCGGCAGCGGCGGACCCCACTTTCCTGATTCAAGCCTTGCTTGAACCACCCTTGCCAAGCCCATCCTTGCTCCACCGATCCACAATCCGGCGCGCCATGGAGGCCGTAATGACGAGATGCGAAGCAAAGCCGCCCTTCAAAGCCGCCACCAGCGGCTCGAACTTGTTGTCTTCCTGCACGACGAGCATGCGTTTCTTGATGGAGCGAATGGAATCGAGATCGGCGGAAATGCAGCGCCTGTTGTGATTGCAATCCAGCCACTGGCCATCACGGTCAATGAGCTGTCCGGCAATGACCCCGGCAGCGCCCTTTTGGCCCATGGCATGCATGTCGGCGGCTGAAAGCGCGCCGCATTTGACGAGATGGCTGTCATCCTCGATACCGCCAACGGAATAGAGCGCCAGATTACAGTCCGGGATCGTGGCGAGCTGTTCCTTGATAACGGGCTCGCCGCGCAGTTCGTCGGCAAGACGCTCGGACGAAAGCACGAGCGGCGCATAGAAGTTGATGCCTTCCGCATTGAGGCGGCGGGCGATTTCCGTCGTGCACTGGTCCGGCCGGTAGGAATAAGGTGCACCGAGATTGCCGCAAAGCTGCACAACGGTAACGCCGCTCAAATCTGCAAAGGGCATTACATCGGCAATATGATATACGGTGCGGCCCCAGGCGACGCCAACCCGGTCGCCCTTGTTGAGGAGTTCAAGGAAAACAGAAGCGGCGACGACCGGCATTTCGGCAGCCGGGTCCATTGCCTGGCGGTCTTCCGGCACCAGCCAGGCAGTCGTCAGGCCCGTTGCATCTTCCAGTTCGCGTGCCAGCACATCGTCTGAAAACAGTTCCGAAGAGGTCGAGATTGTGACGATGCCCATCTCGCGGGCCTTGCGCAGATACATCGCAATCGAGGCACGGGAAATTTCGAGTCGCTGGGCTACTTCGTCCTGGCGCAGGCCGTGGGTATAATAGAGCCAAGCGGCCTTGTGGATGATCTGGTCATTCGGTCGGACGGGCATGGATGTCCTTTCAGTAGCTGGACTGACATTAGTCATCTATGCTGACAAAAGTCAACGTTCAGATATTTGATCCCGACATTTGATGGTGCCTTATTTTTATTGGAATGGAGGGAAGCGCTATGGGACCAATCAGAAAACGGTCGCCAAATGGAAGAGCCGAACCATCGGGGAAGTCACCGTCGAGCGCTTTCGCTACGGCGATCATGCCCAAAGGAAAAAGCATCCAAAGCATGTCGCATTTTATCCTAATCATACGACACGCTTTAAGTTTTTGTTTTCATGCATGTCTTTACCCCATCGGAGTGGTTTTGCGTAGGATAATGCGACGAAACAAATAGTTAGAGCGGTTCCAGCGATTCCGCTTTAACCGGAACCGCTCTAGAACAGCAGGGTGGGCATATCCCTCTTGGTTATGCCCGGATAGGGTGTTAGTCGGAATCCGTGAAACTATCACGCATGGCACGCAAAATGATGATTGCGGAAGCAGCGCCGGGATCGACATGCCCAAGCGAACGTTCTCCCAAGCGCGTGGCGCGCCCCCGCGTCGCGATCATGGACCGCGTTGAATCCGCCCCCGTTTCAGCGGCTTCAATGATTGCGTTCCACATCTCCGGACTGCTCAGGGCATGCGTCCGCGCATCGATCGCCACCTCCATCGCCGGTATCCAGGCATCCAGCATGGTCTTGTCGCCGCGTTGTCCCTTTCCACGATCCTGAATGCCTCTGGTCATCGCCTCGACGAGGACGGCTTGCCCTTCGACATCAAGTGATTCACGAGCTTTCAATGCCTTGGAAGCGTGACGGAACGCTGTTGCGTAAAGAGGTCCGGTCGACGCACCCACGGCGTCAAGGAAAGCGGCTGCAGCTATAGCGAAAATCTCTGAAGGCAGTATCTGCTCCAGATCGACTTTGGCAAGCGCGCTGTTCACAGCCGAAAAGCCCAACACCATGGTGATGCCATGATCCGCGTCACCGATTGCGCCGTCGAGATCGGAAAGTCGTTCTTTTTCCTCCTTCATCGAAAAGGCAATGAGCTGAAACATTCGGCTTAGACGACGCGGTGCAGTTTCCTGCATTTTTACCTCCCAGATAATCTGGAATTCATGAGACCGCCCGAGGCGGCATTAATCAGTTGACCCGAAGAAAAGCCGTATCGCAAGGGTGCGACAAGAGGTCGGACAATTCCTGATCGAGGTGCATGACGGATATGGATGCTCCGTTCATGTCCAGCGATGTACAGTAATGGCCGATCCAGTTAGCCTCGATTGTTATTTGCTTGGCGCTCAGGCGTTGCTCGACGCGCCTGAACAGGATGTAGAGTTCCATCAGGGGCGTTGAACCGAATGAATTTACGAGTACCGCCACCCGGTCACCGGGCGATGCGTTCATCTCACTGAAAATCCGGTCCATGATGTGATCGACGATCGCGTCCGCAGGCATCATTTTTTCCCGGATGACACCGCGTTCGCCGTGGATACCCATGCCGATTTCCATTTCTTCAGCCCCGATTTCGAAATTGTGGCGCCGGGTCTGGGGCAGCGAACAGGGTTCCAGCGCAACGCCCATCGTAAAGGTGCGCCGATTGGCCTTGCGTGTCACCGCTTCGCATGCCTCAAGCGACATGCCGCGATCGCAGGCTGCGCCAGCCGCCTTGAAAATGAAGAAGTTGCCAGCGACCCCGCGGCGGCCGTCGCGATCCTCTATGGGGGAAGAAGATATGTCGTCCGTCGTCAGGACGGTACGAGTGGGAATGTCGGCTTCCTGTGCCATTTCAGCCGCCATCTCGAAATTCATGACGTCCCCGACATAATTTCCGTAAACAAAGAGAACGCCTTCTCCGCCGGAAGCGGCCTTGGCGCATTCAAGTATGGGAGCAGGAGGAGGCGAGGAAAAGACATTGCCGATGGCCACGGCATCGGCAAGTCCCTTGCCGATATAGCCCAGAAAACAGGGTTCATGCCCCGACCCGCCACCGATCACCAATCCCACTTTCCCCGCGCGGGGGCCATTGCGTGCAACGAGCGCGCGTTTCGATCCGTTGATCGGAGCAAGATAGGATCGGTGCGCTTTGGCGGCACCATCCAGCATTTCCTCGACGACATCGTCTGGGCTGTTCAGAAATTTCTTGATATGCGTGCGATAATGGCTGGGGGCATTGGCTGCCGGTTCCGCACGCAGTTTCTGGGAAAGCTTGCTGTCGATTTCCGTCACACCGTCCGCGTTGAGAATACCGCGTCCTGTCGCGGCATCGGTAATCAGGACATTGATATAACCGCCGCGCAAGGCGGCGAGGATTGCCGGTACCTTGTCGAAGCCGCCCGCAACGGCGATGCGCATGTCGATGTTCCGCAGCCTGTCGAGCGTGATGCCGATTGTCCTGTCGTCAAGCGGACCGGACACGGACTGTCCATAAGAATCGAGGAAACGCCCGGCTACGACACCGACGGCATTCTTGGCCAGATAATCCTGTATCGAGACATTCTCAAAAAAGCCGCTGGTATGGATTGTCGAATTCGGTCTTAACGAAGAAATACCAAACAGCGCCTTGTTGGCGTTATTCAGCGCCTGAAACTGCTCCACGATAATCGGTTCCCCGATAATCGCTGTCTTCACATCCGGGCTGGATACGATGGCCGGTGCCGTGATGTTGACGAGGTGCGCATTCGTCGCCCGCGCCATGGCCGCCGCACACAGTTCGGGCGTGTAAGCGAAACTGGCGCGCGTCCCGCCGGTTGCCTGTACCACGGTCACGTCCTGCAAATTGGATATCCGGGTATTTTCGGCGATGGCGAGGACTGTTCGTCCCCAGGCAACGGCGAGCGTATCTCCCGATTTCAAAAGCTTGGCGATTGCTTGTGCCGCCGCCGTTCCGAGCCGGTCGATCAGCGTCTGCGCGCCGTCGTCATTGGGTACGACCAGACAGTCGCTCAACCCGAAATGCCGTTTGAGTTCCTGGGCGATCGCGAGAGAACCGAGGCGTGCGGGTTCGATCGAGATATTGACGATGCCGCGGCTGCGGGCATCTGCCAGATAGCTGTTCACGGTCGCCCGCGAAATTCCCATGATTTCGGCGATTTCGCCCTGCGTGCGTCCGTCTTCGTAATAAAGCCAGCACGCCCAGACATAAGGATCGTCACCATAGCGCAGCGGAATGCCGTTAGCTGGTTCCACCTGCCTGATTTTGCTTGCGGTTGTTTTTCCGTTTGACGTCATCTTGTCTGCACTGATCCCCGTGTTTCTTCCTTCTATCTGCCGGGTTGCCTTGCAATACAATATTTTTGTTCGCGGTCTGTCGAAGAACGATCGGCCCGGCTTGGTGACGGCGCACCGGGCCTGCCTGAATGGCGATGCCGGTTACTGCAATCGTGCCCGCGCGCCGTCGGAAAGTTCCTTGAGAATAATGGCGCATGATGTCGCTCCGGCATCCAGAACACCCAGCGATCTTTCGCCAAGACGGCTGGCACGGCCGATCTTTGCCACCAGATCAATCGTGGAATCGCGGCCTTTCTCAGCGGCTGCAACCAGCGCTTCGAGTGCCTCGGCAAAGGTCTTTCCGGCAGCTGTGGCTTCGTCGAAGGCATCGACAGCGGGAACGAGCGTGTCCAGCAGGGTTTTGTCACCGACTTTGGCAGAGCCAATGGACTGAATGCCTTCCAGTCCTGCGTGAAGCATGCGGCTGAACGCAGCCGCATCGATATTGTCTATCCCGTCAATTTTCTCGGCGAATTCGGTGAACATCACGCCATAAAGCGGTCCCATCGAGCCGCCGATCTCGGTCATGAGCACGGTGCCAAGCGTATCGAGCGAAGCTGCCAGAGTCTCGTTCTTTCCCTTCAGGCGCTCGGCGGCCATGTTGAACCCCTTGGCCATGTTGACGCCGTGATCGCCGTCGCCGATTTTCCCGTCGATTTCGCTGAGATAGGCGCGGTTCTCGACAATCCGGTCGGCCATTGCGAGCACAATGTCCCCGGCTTTTGCATTATTGAGTGTTTGCACAGGTCTGGTCCTTTACAGAATGGTGGTGCACCGCACTTCGACGTCGAGCAATTCCTTCAACTCGCTGTCCAGCGCCATGACCGTCAGCGTTGCCCCGACCATTTCGAGTGACGTGAAGTAATTGCCGATATAAGTGCGATGGATCGTCAATCCGCGTGCCCGAATTTCGGATTCGATCGTATCGTTGAGGATATAGAGCTCGTTGAGCGGCGTTGCGCCAAGCCCCGAAACAAGGACGGCGACTTCGGTCCCTTCCGCCAGCCCATGATCGTCGAGCACGATCTGGCACATATCCTTTGCCACCTCGGACGCTGTCTTGAGCGGCTCCACCCGCACGCCCGGCTCGCCGTGATGGCCGATACCGACTTCCATCGTTCCTGGCGCGATTTCGAAATTCGGATGGCCCACCGCAGGCAGCGTGCAAGGTCCCAGCCCAACGCCGATCGAACGGCAATTGTCGATGGCCTTCTGCGCCGTTGCGCGAACGTCCTGAAGCGTGGCTCCGGTCGCCGCTTTTGCGCCGCCAACCTTCCACATGAATATCTCGCCGGCAACACCGCGCCGCTTCTCGCGTTCATCGGCAGGAGCTGAACAGACATCGTCATTTGCAACAACTGTCACAACGTCGATCCCGTCCTTGGCTGCCAGCTTGGTCGCGATCTTCACATTCATGTTGTCACCGGCATAGTTGCCATAGAGGACAACCACGCCCTTGCCGCCATTTGCTTCGCGTATGGCGTCATGAAAACTCTTGGCGGTTGGCGAGGAAAACAGTTCACCGACGGCCACCGCGTCGAGCATGTTCTTGCCGGTATAGCCGATGAAGGCCGGTTCATGGCCGGACCCGCCGCCTGTAACAACACCCACCTTGCCGGCAACGGGGGCGTTTTTCGCCACGATGACGCGCGGGTTTTCCGCAACCCGGACGATGTCGGAATGAGCTTTGACAAAGCCCTTCACGGTATCCTCGACGACTTCGTCCGGATTGTTGATGAAGCGCTGCATGATATCTCCTGTAAGATGAATGAGCGCTGGGCTCAAAGAATGGTATAGCCGCCATCGATCAGAAGATCGGCGCCTGTAATCATGTCGGCTCCCGCAGATGCGAGGAACACGGCCGCAGCGGCGATCTCTTCCGGATAGGCGAAACGCCCGGCCGGAATGCGCTTCTTTGCGGCTTCGCCCTTTTCGCCGGCCCAGGCCTTCTTGCCGAGTTCCGTGAGCACGATGGTCGGGGAAAGCGTGTTGACGCAAATGCCATGCTTGCCCCATTCGGCTGCGAACGTCTTCGACATGCCAATGACGCCGAACTTGGACGCGCAATAGGCGACGTGTTCTTCAATAGCCACGGTTCCGGCCTGCGAGGCGAGATTGATGATCTTGCCGCCCTTGCCCGCCGCGATCATGGCACGGCCCACGGCCTGTGTGACCAGAAAGCTTCCCGTGAGGTTGATGGCGATTGTCTTGTCCCAGTCATTGACCGAAATTTCTTCCGCAGGCGCCAGATAGACGACACCGGCGCTGTTGACTGCGATATCGATCGTACCGAACTGATCTTGGACCGCCGCGATTGCGTCATTGACCGACTGCTGGCTGGACACATCGCAAACGAACGGTTTGGCATTTTCGCCGAGTTCCTCGGCCTTGGCTTTGGCAATGTCGGCGCTGATGTCGAGCACGGCGACTTTGGCGCCTTTGGCGATGAAAGCCTTGGAAATTGCGGCACCGATGCCGGAAGCGCCTCCAGTCACGATGGCGACTTTTCCGGAGAGCGGGAAGTTCAGGTCAATTTGGGGAGCTTGTTCGGACATTTTTGCCTCGGGTGTCTGGATTGTGAACCCGGCGGCCCGACACACCATGATGATCTTCATCAAAGGTGGCGGGCCGCCAGGGCGACTTTATTTGCGGCTTTCCAGGAGCTTGTCGACATTCTGAGCGGTCACGGGCGTCCAGGGAACATTGTAGTTCTTGTCCTTGCCATCATTGAACGGCATATCCGGATATTGGGCCCAGATATCGGACTGTGGCTTGTAGTCGCCTTTCCTGGCGTGGAAGATCGCAAGATCGAGGGCGCCCTGCGCCTGCGCATTGGCATCTTGCAGAATGGAGGTCATCGTCCCTTCCTTGACGGCATGAAGCGCATCGGTAATGCCATCGATACCGGCAATTGCAAAATCACCAACCTTGAGGTTGGCCGCCTTGATCGCTTCGATCGCACCAAGCGCCATCTCGTCGTTCTGGCCGATCACGCCATTGATCTGGCCGGGATGCGCCGTCAGCCAGTTTTCCATCAGGGTCTGGGCTTCCGCGCGAGACCAGTTCGCGGTCTGGTCTTCGAGAACCTTCACGTCCGGGCATTCGGCCAGGGCCTTCTTGTTGCCTTCCAGGCGGGAGATCTGCGCGGACTGACCGATGGGACCTTCGAGGATGACGACATTGCCCTTACAACCGATCTTGTCGAGCACTGCCTTGGCTTCCATATAGCCTGAAACCGTATCGTCGGAGCCGACATAGGCCGCGAGCAGATCGGAATTGACGCGGGTGTTCGAGCCCACAACCGGGATGCCGGCATCGCTGGCGGCCTGAACCGCAGTCGCCCCTGCCTCGATGTCGATGGGAACGAAGATGATCGCATCGAATTTCTGCGTGATCATCGTGTTGAACTGTTCCTGCTGAACCAGCGCGTCATAACGTCCGTCGAAGACGGTCAGTTCAATCTCGCCATTCTTGACTGCCGGGTGCTTCTTCAGGGCTTCGGACCAGACCTGCATGAACTCGGCGTTCAATCCGTAAGGTGCCGCCCCGATCTTCAGTTTCTTGTCCTGGGCGAGCGACGGGGTAGCGATCAGTGCGGACGCCGCAGCGAGCGCGATCAATAGTTTTTTCATTGCAATCTCCTCCGTGTTGATTTGGCTACCGATAGGTAGGCCATTTCTGAAAATTGGGGTGGGGGCGGCTAGGCGCCCTGGTTACGTTTCTGATCGAGCATGACCGCGCCTACGATGAGTGCTCCCTTCAAAACCTGCTGGTAGTAGGATTGGATGCCCATCAGATCGAGACCGTTGTTCATGACGCCGATGATGAGCGCGCCGATGAGCGTTCCGGTGATGCGCCCGACGCCGCCGGACAGGCTGGTGCCGCCAATGACGACGGCTGCGATAGCGTCGAGTTCGTAGCTGATACCCGCTTGCGGGAGGGCAGAGCCGGTGCGGGCAGACAGGATCATACCTGCAAGACCCGCCAGACCGCCGGAGATGACATAGACCGAGAAACGCACCCGTGAGATATTGATGCCCGAGGTATTCGCAGCATGGGGATTGCCGCCGACAGCATAGATATAGCGCCCGAACCGCGAGCGGTTCAGAACCCACCACGATACCAGGAACACGATTGCGAGCAGGATGACTGGAACCGGAACACCCAGAATGTTGCCGGTTCCGATCCAGCGGAAATCCGGAACAAGAGCGGGCACCGGCTTGCCGCCGCCATAGATGAGCGTCAGTCCGCGCGCGGCGGAAAGCATGCCCAGCGTCGCCACGAAGGCTGGAACCGCAAAGCGCGAGACAATCGTGCCGACCAGCGCGCCGCAACCAATGCCCACGAGCAGGCCGACGGGAATGGCTATGAATGGCGTGTATGGGGCGCCAGCGATGCCAGCTGTCGCTGATGTGGTTGCAAAGCTGGCGCTGACGATGCCCGCCAATGCGACCACAGAGCCAACGGAAAGATCAATGCCGCGCGTCAGAATGACGAAGGTCATGCCGATGGCGAGAATGCCGTTGATCGAGGTCTGCAACAGGACGTTGGAAATATTGCCTGCTGTCAGAAAGTATTCGTTGGAGAACGAGAGGATCGTGGCCAAAAGCAGGAAGGCGATGAATATGCCGTACTCCTGGATGACCAGTTTGTGGCGTTCGGAGCTAAACCAGCTCGGCGATGAATTGTTTTTGGTGGTGGACACTGTTCTACCTCTCCAGAACCGGCCGCAACTGCTGTCACAGGCGACCGTTCTATCTCCTTGGTCCCAAACGAAACGCGATGCTTTTCCGGTCAGTCTTCATGTCGAAAGATGCACCAGCGACTGCGCGTCCGTTTCCGTCCTGCGATAAATGCCGACCGATTGTCCGCCGCGCATGACCATGATGCGGTCGGACATGCCGAGAACCTCATCGATTTCGGAAGAGACCATGACGACGGTCCCGCCTTCGGCGGCAAATTCGCAAATGATGCGGTAAATTTCCTGCTTTGCGCCGACATCGACGCCGCGCGTTGGTTCATCAAGCAGCAGAACGCGCGGCTTCCGCAGGAACCATTTTCCAAGTACGACCTTCTGCTGGTTGCCACCTGAAAGCCCGGAAACGGCCATCGTGTCATAGGCGACCTTGATCCTGAAGCGCTCTATCATTTCTCTGCTGGCAGACGATTCCTTGCGTCGGTTCATAGCAAAATGCGGACTCATCTCGGGAAGACTGGCAAGGCAGATATTGTTGCGAACGCTGTCGCCGAGATTGAGGCCGGTGAGCTTGCGATCTTCCGTCACGAAGGCCAGTCCGAGCGCCATGGCATCAGAGGGACGCCGGATGGTGATCGGCTGCCCATCAAGCCGAATTGCGCCTTGGGAGGCCTTGTCCAGTCCGAAAAGACAGTTGAATATTTCGGAACGGCCCGACCCCATCAACCCGTAAATGCCGAAAATCTCGCCCTTGTGCGCGGTAAAGGAAATGTCGGTTATCTTGCCGGGCGCGCTGAGGCCTGAGACTTCAATGCCCGGCATTTCTGTCGGCGCATTCGTCTTGATATATTCCTCGCCCAGTTCCCGTCCCACAATCATGCGGATCAACTCCGCGCGCGTGATGCCATCGAGGTTGCCGCTGTCGATATAGCTGCCGTCGCGAAATACGGTATAGCTATCAGCGATCTGAAAAATTTCCGACAGGCGATGCGAGACATAGACGATGCCTTTACCGCTCGCTTTCAGACGTTCAATAGCTGCAAAAAGCTGCTGGGCTTCCTTTTCACCAATAGCCGAGGTCGGCTCGTCCATAAAGATGACCTCTGCGTCGTGACTGAGCGCCTTGGCGATTTCCACCAGCTGAATCTGAGCAACAGACAGGTTCATCATGAATTGATTGGCGCGGATATTGAACTCCAGCTGGTCCAGCAGCCTTTGGGCGTTCCGGTTCATGGTCTTGAAGTCGATGCCGCCGAAACGGCGGAGCGGTTCTCTGCCGAGATAAATGTTCTCTGCCACCGTCATGTGGGGAACGGGGCTCAGCTCCTGTTCAATGATCGCGATCCCCGCCTGCAAGGCTTCGGCAGGACTGGAATATGTCACTTCTTTTCCGCGCCGCCGGATGTGTCCGTCGTCGCGGGCATGGATGCCCATCAGGATTTTCAGAAACGTGGATTTGCCCGCGCCATTGCCGCCGCAAAGTGCATGCACCGAACCGGCACGCAACTGCAGCCGTCCGTTCCGCAAGGCAGCAACGCCGCCAAAGGACTTCCTGAGCCCCTCCACATCCAGCAGAAATTCCAATGCATTTCCTCCGCTGGCGACAATCAGCGCTGCCGCCGGTTTCGACGATCAAGCCGTCGTTTTGACAATATTCGATAAATGATCGACAAATGTCAACATTTCATATAAGAAGGATAAAAAGGAAAGTGACATCAGTGATGATGGTAGTTGGGAGGCACCAATGACGCTTCCATTCAGTGGGTTAGTGTACTCAGGCCGGTCGGCAGGTTTTCAAAAGCGGGGCAGCGCCCATCAGGTAAATTTGGTAATCATGCCGTATGAGCAGATTGTCTAAAATTTTGATCTTGGCTTCAATGCTTGGAAAGATTGCAGTTCTAGAGCTGAGTCAATCGACGTTATAGTGGAACGTGTGAAGGCGTTGCGCGACCAAGGGGCAGGATAATGGCAACGATCAGCCCTGTCGATCCCGACCAGTATATCGGCACAGTCATATTCGATAGTGCCAGTCAGGTTCATGCCAATCTGCCGTTGGCAAGTACGCACCCGGAGCGCCGTCCGCTTGCCCGTGGCGCGGTTGGCGACTTCGTCTTCGTTGATTGTGAACGCATAAAGATCTTGGAACGGATTACTGAGGTTCGGATTCCTGATGGCGAACGCCTGTCGGTTGAACCCCGTTTGGGGGCTACGTTGTCTCCGAACCCAATAGGCCGTATCCAGTTGTTGGCTAGCGTGGCTAATGGCGACACTGGGCTCGCTCGCGGAGTTAATACCTATCCCAAGATTGGCGACGGAATATTTTTGGCGAGCGCTGAAGTATTAGCGAATATGATAAACAACGCCACCAAAGCGGATGAGATCAACATTCCGATAGGGCGATTGAGGCCGGTAACAGTAGCGTCACAGTTGACTTGACGCCCGAAAAACTCTTTGGCCGTCACTGTGGCATCTTTGGTGCCACCGGCGCGGTTCAGAGCATGATTGAGAACATACATCAGAAGGAAGTTACAGCGAAAAAAGATCATGCCAGCACTTCCGCTTCCGTATAGCCGCGTGCGACCTGCGTGATAGCTGCAATCTGCTTCGCGGTAAGCTGAGGAAGTAGCCGAACCAGTTCGTCGGCATCGTGGCGTACAACATTGGCTCGAATGTCGTCGAAGGCGGCAAGCTGTTCGTCGATATTGAGCCTTGCATAGTAATGATCGGTTGTTGTCACATGTTCATGGCCGAGGTTCTGGCTCCATGCCTTTCTGAGTTTCGCTGTATTGCAGAGATTGTTGCCTAAAAGCGCCAAAGTTCTACGGATGGCATGTGGATTAAAATAAGGAAGCTCCACGGTCGCACATGCGCGCTTGATAATCTTGCGCACCGTACCCTGATCCAGAAGGGGTGGGATTTCATCAGGAGACCTCTCACGTCGAATGGGATCGGTGGCTCTTGGAAAAAGAGGCGTCGAGTGATTTTTATGAATGGTTTGAAGTCCTGCAATCCAGTTTATGAATATTGCTTCAATGTCATCGCCGACAGGGAACCAAGCCGTTTGCATGGCCTTAGAGTTTTTCGTTTTTACGACACGAGGATCTTGGCGAATGCTGCGCCTTTCCAGATCGATGTGCTGGAGCTGAAGCGTCAGAAGCGCGCTAATGCGAACGCCACTGATGAGCATGAATGCCAGCAGCGCCTGATCTCGCTTTTGCACGAAGTTTTCAGCCGGCATCGCAAGGATCATCGTGCGAACCTGTTCAAGGGATGGAGTCGTCCGGTCTTCCTCACGGACAGCCGCGAGGGCACTTAATTCTCGTGAAGGCGCGAAATATATCGATAGCCCCTTAGGCATCGGCTTGGCTGGGGCGACTGTTTCAAGCCAATGGAAGAATTTTTTCAGATCGAGCAGTGTGTGCACAATGGTTGAAGCCGCGCACTGGTCGGAAGTTCCGGCAGATCGCTTTGCTTCAAGCGCTCTCTTGAAGGCAATGACGGTGTCACGCGTAATTGCACTATAGTTGTGATGAGCGGTGAAATTATCGAACTGGGCGATATGGCGAAGGGCGGCGATCACGGTTTTTTGGGAAAACCCTTCAGCGCCCATCAGGTAGATTTGGTAATCACGCCGTATGAGAAAATTGTCGGAATTTTTAGTCTTGGCGTCAACGCTCGGAAAAATCGCAGTTTTAGAGCCGAGTCGATCAACGTTATAGTGGGCTTCCTGATTTCTGGAATTGAGATCGGCTTCCCGCTGAATCAGGTCAATTTCACCCGGCGAAATGAATTTATACGCATCACCGCCGGTAATTGGGCATTCCATTATCAGGCGGGGACTATCAGCCTCATTTCGTTCAATTCGATATGAATTGATCTGGAGCTGGTGCGATTGCTTGCAATGGACGCAATAAACTTCCGTCAAGGTCAGAGGACGTGACTTCTGACGCCTGTACCAAGTATGAAAGGCATTCAGATCCTGGCCCAGATAAAGGTCGGTTACGCCCCGGATTGCCGGAAGCCCCTGCTTCTTCCAGGCTGTTAGGGTGTTGGGCGTGATGCCATACAGCTCCAGCACCTCATCGGTGGCATAAATCCAGTGAGATTTTGCTGCTCGGCTGTTATGACGTCGGCTGTTACGAGCGATCGAACGGAGGCTGGGCATGTCAGCATTCCTTCGAACGGTTTTCAAAGGCAAGTAGCTGGCTCAGACGCCAGCGCGTCGTGCCTTGCCGCAAAATACAAGGTTTGGGAAACGACTGATCTTCTTTGGACCAGCGCCAGATAGTTGCAACGCTGACGCCATACCGGCGGGCTACCGCGCGAACCGATAAGTACTTTTCGTCTTCGGTAGACGGCGCATCGTATCCGGCAGGCACGGCAATTTGCTTATCAGGGGCCTTGGATTTTACTGTTCGTACGGGCTGAGTGGGTTGAGGGACAGGAGCGCGACCTTTGATATCCCCATAAGTGAAGGGCGTGTCCGGTAGGGGGACGATATCGGGAACACGGTCTGGAGATGGGTGCCCTTCAACCGGAGCAGGCTGTGCGTGATTTTGACCGTCGTCGCGGCGCTCATCGGTATTGAGGAGCGAAAGCTGCGTAATCGTATTCATGACGAACTCCAACTCACCGCTTAAGCAGCAAGTTTCGATCTGAAGCACGTCATGCGCGAATGTTGATGTTCAGCGATTCTCTCAATTAATCGCTATGCAAACGAATCTCTCTCATCGTATTCTATTTGGCAATAGCTAATTCTCCACAGGCGTGCGCGATTGCTAAACGCCTAGCACAGGTTTGCCTTGATGGGCTAAATGATGGGCCGATAAACAAAAGCAAAAGATTAGTGTAGGAAAATCAAAAATTTAAGTGGGAATTATGGCGGAGAGGGAGGGATTCGAACCCCCGATGGAGTTGCCCCCATGCCGCATTTCGAGTGCGGTGCTTTCAACCACTCAGCCACCTCTCCGCGTTATGCAGCACTGTAAAACGACCCTTGAAGAATCGCACAGTAACGAGCATCAAAAGCGAATGCCGAGCGTGCAGCGGCTCAATAACGGCCCTGCGCCGATTAGACAAGAGCTAATTTGCATTCCGGTGTGAAAATTCTTGACTTTTTTGCCGCTTCAAACCTATAAGCACCAGACCTTGGGCGTGGGGTGATCCGCGCCTATTGTTTTGATTGCAGATTCCGGGCTTTTCCGGGCTGCCATCAAGGGCCGGAAGCCCGCTCATCAACCGACTGATAAAAAGACGGCCCATCGCTCCGACGCCAATGTCGTAGATCGTGAGAGCCGGACCGAACAACCGAAAGGACAACAAATGTTCGCAGTCATCAAGACCGGTGGCAAGCAGTACCGCGTTGCCGCAAACGACCTCATCAAGGTCGAAAAAGTTGCTGGCGAAGCCGGTGACATCGTAGAATTCGCAGAAGTCCTGATGGTCGGCTCGACCATTGGCGCCCCGACCGTCGCCGGTGCTCTCGTCACCGCCGAAGTCGTCGAACAGGGCCGTGGCCGCAAGGTCATCGCGTTCAAGAAGCGTCGCCGTCAGAACTCCAAGCGCACCCGCGGCCATCGTCAGGAACTGACGACCATCCGCATCTCGGAGATCCTCACCGACGGTGCAAAGCCTTCCAAGAAGGCCGCCGAGAAGAAGGCTCCGAAGGCAGACGCCGCTGAAGGCGAAGCCGCAAAGCCGAAGAAGGCAGCGCCCAAGAAGGCCGCAGCCAAGGCCGCAACGGCTGAGTAAACAGAGAGATTAAAGGAGAACACCAATGGCACACAAAAAAGCTGGCGGTTCCTCGCGTAACGGTCGCGATTCAGAATCCAAACGCCTTGGCGTGAAGAAGTTCGGCGGCGAAGCTGTGCTCGCCGGCAACATCATCGTGCGCCAACGCGGCACGAAGTGGCATCCGGGCGCCAATGTCGGCCTCGGCAAGGACCACACGATTTTTGCAACCGTAAACGGCTCCGTGTCTTTCCGTACGAAAGCCAACGGCCGCACGTATGTATCGGTTAACCCGATCGCGGAAGCAGCAGAGTAAGCCGGGCACTCTCATAAAGCACCGGCGTCCCATCGGACCCGGTGCAAATGGCAGCCTCGCCAAAAGATCGAAGGGAAGATGGGATCACCATCTTCCCTTTTTGCATTTGGGCGCATCCCGAACGGTGCCAAGCGATTTTCGGGGAGGATGCGTAAAAATGAAACGCTCTGGAGGAACGAAAAATGGTTGTCGAAGTTCTGGAAGAAGATTGTTACGGCGCAGGCAGTAGCGAAAGAAGAGACAGTTATACCGATCTGTCGCCCGGTCCGGCCGATGCAATGGCCCAGGATCTGGCTTATGAGCTGGACTGTCCCGTTCTCGTCACTGAAAGGCTGGTCCTGCGCCCGCCGCATGTCGAAGACGTGGATGCGATTTCCTATCTTGCCAACAACGCCCGCGTCTCCGGCATGCTTGCCCGCATGCCGCATCCCTACACGCGTGAAAATGCGGTCGATTTTGTCGAGCGCGTGCGAAAAGGCGAGATGGGCAATTGCATCTACGCCATCACGCAAGCCGAAACCGGCATCTTCATGGGCTGTTGCGGCATCCATGCGCATAAACATGGCGAGGGGCTGGAAATCGGCTACTGGCTGGGTGAACCCTATTGGGGGCATGGCTTTGCCACCGAGGCCGCGCACGCGCTGATTGATCTGGCTTTCCGGGCGACGGCCATCGAGCGGCTGCATGTCTCGTGCCGCGCCAGCAATGGCGGCTCGCGCCGGGTGATCCACAAATGCGGGTTCCAGTTCAGCGGCATGGGCATGGCCGACTCGCTTGCCGCGGGCAATGTGCCGGTCGAGCGCTATGTTCTTGATCGGCGCACCTGGATCGGGCTGAGAAGCTGGCAGTCGTAACATCAACAAGGGGCCTGCGGTGTCGAGATGGGCCGCAGGTCCTCAAATAATGGGGAATGGAATGATGGATACTCACGCAATCGCTCGCGACAGGATCGTGGTGCGTGCCCTCGAAAAGGGCGATCTGCATCGCTTTCGGGCCATAAGATTGAGCGCCTTGCAGCGTGCGCCGATGGCTTTCGGTTCGAGTTTCGACGAAGAAAACGCCTATTCGGACAGTGTGTTCGCGCGCCGTCTGGAACAGGTGAACGGCAATGTGGTTTTCGGCGCTTTCGATGGTGAAAACCTGTTGGGAACCGCCGGCATGTTCCGCCATGATCGCAAGTCCGAGCGCCATCGCGGCACGCTCTGGGGTGTCTATGTGGCACCCGAAGCGCGCGGGCTGGAACTGGGCAAGGCGCTTGTCGCCAAGGTCATCGAACATGCCGCAAGGCAGGTCGTCGTCCTGGATGCCAAGGTGGTGGCCACGAACGAAGCCGCCAAGCGCGTCTATTATGCGCTTGGCTTCAAGACTTACGGCATCGAGCCCAAGTCGCTTTATGTGCAGGGCCAGTATCTGGATCAGGAATTGATCTATATCGATTTCACCGATCCTGAATGGAACTCGAAATAGGCGAAAACCGGCTTCCTCGACTGTTTGCAGGAAGCCGGTTTTGCTGTAATTGCAACACACCACAGGCGGGCGCGCGCCCGCATGTCACGATATTCAGGGCGCGCGCCGCCCAAGGCCTGCCGCGGTGCGGGCATCCAAGAAGGTTACGCTCAGATGAAGTTTCTCGATCAGGCCAAGATCTATATCCGCTCCGGCAATGGCGGGGCGGGGGCCGTTTCGTTTCGCCGCGAGAAATTTCTTGAATTCGGCGGCCCGGATGGCGGCGATGGCGGGCGCGGCGGCGATGTCTGGGTGGAGGCCGTGGACGGTCTCAATACGCTGATCGATTATCGCTATCAGCAGCATTTCCGCGCCAAGACCGGCATGCATGGCATGGGCCGCAACATGACCGGCGGCAAGGGCGACGATGTCGTGCTGAAAGTGCCGGTTGGCACGCAGATCTTCGAGGAAGACGACGAAACGCTGATCTGCGACATCACCGAAATCGGCCAGCGCTACCGGCTGGCCAAGGGCGGCAATGGCGGCTTCGGCAATCTGCATTTCACCACCTCGACCAACCGCGCGCCGCGCCGCGCCAATCCGGGACAGGAAGGCATAGAGCGCACCATCTGGCTGCGCCTGAAGCTGATCGCCGATGCCGGTCTGGTCGGCCTGCCCAATGCGGGAAAATCCACCTTCCTTGCAAGCGTGACAGCTGCCAAGCCGAAGATTGCCGATTATCCCTTCACCACGCTGCATCCCAATCTGGGTGTCGCGCGCGTGGATGGCCGCGAATTCGTCATTGCCGATATTCCGGGCCTGATCGAGGGGGCGAGCGAAGGCGTCGGTCTTGGCGACCGTTTCCTCGGCCATGTCGAGCGCACGCGCGTGCTGCTGCATCTGGTTTCAGCGCAGGAAGAGGATGTGGCCAAGGCCTATCAGGTCATTCGCGGCGAATTGGAAGCCTATGAGCATGGGCTTGCCGACAAGCCGGAAATCGTGGCGCTGTCGCAGGTGGATACGCTCGACCCGGAAGCGCGCAAGGCCAAGGTCAAGGCGCTGAAAAAAGCCTGCGGGCGCGAGCCGCTGCTGCTTTCAGCCGTCAGCCATGAAGGTTTGAACGATGCGTTGCGCCAGCTCGCGGCCGTGATCGACCAGAGCCGCGCCGCAGAGGCCGGTACGGCGCGAGCCGAAGAATAAGCGTCGGATTTTGTTTGGGTGCGGCGAGGGGAATGAAGCATGCTGAAGAAACTGAAAGATTATCGCCGCATCGTTGTGAAAATCGGCTCCGCCCTTCTGGTGGATCGCGCAACCGGCCTCAAGCGCGACTGGCTGGAAAGTCTGGGCCAGGATATTGCCGCGCTTCATCATGCGGGCGTTGAGGTGCTGGTGGTCTCGTCCGGCGCCATTGCGCTGGGGCGCACGGTTCTGGGCCTGCCGAAAAAGGCGCTGAAGCTTGAGGAAAGTCAGGCCGCCGCCGCCGCAGGCCAGATCGCGCTCGCCAAGGCCTATGCCGATGTGCTGGGCGGTCATTCCATCCGTTCCGGCCAGATTCTGGTCACTCTTTCCGACACCGAGGAGCGCCGCCGCTATCTCAATGCGCGCGCAACCATCGAGACGCTGTTGAAGCTGAAGGCCGTGCCGGTCATCAACGAGAACGACACGGTGGCAACCACCGAAATCCGCTATGGCGACAATGATCGCCTGGCCGCCCGCGTGGCGACCATGATGGGCGCGGACCTGCTGGTCCTGCTGTCCGATATTGACGGGCTTTACACGGCCCCGCCGCACAAGAACCCGGATGCGGAATTTCTGCCTCTGGTCGAAACCATCACGCCGCAGATCGAAGCCATGGCAGGTGCTGCGGCGTCGGAGCTGTCGCGCGGCGGCATGAAGACCAAGCTCGACGCAGGCAAGATCGCCAATGCGGCAGGGACCGCGATGATTATCACCTCGGGCACGCGCTTCGGCCCGCTTTCGGCCATCGACCGCGGCGAGCGCGCGACATTGTTCGAGGCGGCCCATGCGCCGGTCAATGCATGGAAGACGTGGATTTCCGGCAATCTGGAGCCGGCTGGCCGGTTGACGGTGGATGCCGGTGCGGCAAGGGCGCTCAAATCCGGCAAGTCGCTTCTGCCTGCGGGCGTGAAGGAGATCGACGGGGATTTCGAGCGCGGCGACACGGTTGCCGTCATGAACGAGGACGGGCGGGAGATCGCACGCGGCCTGATCGCCTACGATGCCGGGGATGCGCGCAAAATCGCAGGCCACAAAAGCGATGAGATCAGCGCAATTCTTGGCTATGATGCCCGCGCGGCGATGATCCATCGCAATGATCTGGTTGTGCGCGCTGCCAGCAATGCAGACGTCGGATAGGGGATAGCATGTTGACCAAGGCAGATATGGCAAATGATATTGCTGCCGTGATGGCGGAGGTGGGCCGCAAGGCGCGCGCTGCCGCAGCGCCCCTTTCCATTGCCACCACCGAACAGAAGAACAAGGCGCTGATGGCCGCCGCCGATGCGCTGCTTGAAGCGCGCGGCGATATTCTGGAAGCCAACAGGCTTGATCTCGGCCATGCGGAAAAGAACGGCATGGCACCATCATTCATTGACCGGCTGACGCTCGATGACAGCCGGATCAATGCCATTGCCGAGGGCATCCGCGCCATCGCGGCGCTCAGCGATCCGGTCGGCGAGGTGATCGCCGCATGGGATCGTCCGAACGGGCTTCATATCGAGCGCGTGCGCACGCCGCTCGGTGTCATCGGGGTCATTTACGAAAGCCGTCCCAATGTGACCGCCGATGCCGGTGCGCTGTGCCTCAAGGCGGGCAATGCCGTCATCCTGCGCGGCGGCTCGGACTCGGCGCATTCGTCGGCCGCCATTCACAAGGCGCTGGTCAGGGGGCTTGAAGCCGCCAACCTGCCAGCCGATGCGATCCAGATCGTGCCGGTGACGGACCGCGCCGCTGTCGGCGAAATGCTGAAAGGTCTTGGCGGCGCAATTGACGTGATCGTGCCGCGCGGCGGCAAAAGCCTCGTCGCGCGCGTCCAGTCGGAAGCGCGGGTGCCGGTCTTCGCGCATCTGGAAGGCATCTGCCATCTTTATATCGACAAGTCGGCCGATCTCGACATGGCGCGCCGGATTGCACTCGACGCCAAGATGCGGCGCACCGGCATTTGCGGCGCCGCGGAAACGCTGCTGGTGGATCGCGCCGCGGCTTCGACGCATCTGGCGCCGATCCTCGACGATCTCGCCGCCAGGGGCTGCGAAATTCGCGGAAGCGCGGATGTGCTGGCGCTCTGCCCGGCGGCAAAGCCAGCCACGCAAGAAGACTGGTCGACCGAATATCTCGATGCGATCATTTCCGTGGCGCTGGTTGACGGCATTTCGGGCGCGATTGACCATATCAACCGCTATTCCTCGCACCACACCGAAGCCATCGTGGCTGAGGATGCGGCAGCCGTGGCGCGGTTCTTCAACGAGATCGACTCGGCCATTCTCCTGCACAATGCCTCGACACAATTTGCCGATGGCGGCGAGTTCGGCATGGGCGCGGAAATCGGCATCGCCACCGGCAAGATGCATGCACGCGGGCCGGTCGGCGTGGAGCAGCTGACCTCGTTCAAATATCGCGTTCGCGGTGATGGCCAGATTCGTGGTTAGTTTCGGATGAAATTCGGCTTCGGGCTTTCGGCGCTCAAGAAACAATATCCCGGCGTCGATGCGCATTATCTGCGCATGCCGCATGTCGAAAAGGGCATGGTGGTGGGCTTGTTCGGCGGCTCGTTCAACCCGCCGCATGACGGGCACGCGCTGGTGGCGGAAATCGCGATCCGGCGGCTGAAGCTCGACCAGCTCTGGTGGATGGTGACGCCCGGCAACCCGCTGAAGGACAGCCGCGAACTGGCGCCGCTCGCCGACCGGCTTCGGCTGAGCGAGGCGGTGGCGGAAGACCCGCGCATCAAGGTGACGGCGCTCGAAGCCGCCTTCAATGTGCGCTATACGGCCGATACGCTGGCGCTCATCCGCGATGCCAATCCGGGCGTCCATTTCGTCTGGGTGATGGGCGCGGACAATCTCGCCTCTTTCCACCGCTGGCAGCGCTGGCGCGAGATTGCGCAGAATTTTCCGATCGCGGTCATCGACAGGCCGGGTTCGACGCTGGCCTATCTGTCGTCGCGCATGGCGCAGACATTTTCCGACAGCCGCGTGGACGAACATTATGCGTCGATACTGGCGCGGCGCACGCCGCCGGCCTGGACCTTCATCCACGGGCCGCGTTCGTCGCTCTCTTCGACGGCGCTTCGCAAGGCAAAGTCAAAAAAGTGAACGGGCGAACAAGCCGGGAACACTTGAAACAAGACAGGGACTCTGCCTATTTTAGGGCGTGTGGTGCTTATAACTGCCACACTGCGTTGTTCTGTCGAGAAAGGGAAGACACTGAGAACAGCAATTGAGAAGAAGGCTCATCACGCGCCTTCAACGGTCAGGATGGACGAGTCCAATCTCGTGTCCCAGACCTTCGACGCGGCCTTGGCCAGTCTCGAAAACTCCAAGGCGGAATCCATCGTACCCATCGACATTCGCGGAAGATCAACGATCGGCGATTTCATGATCGTCGCGTCGGGCCGTTCGCATCGCCATGTGACGGCAGTTGCCGACCATCTCCTGCAAGCCCTGCGCGAGGCAGGCTGCAAGGACATGCGGGTCGAAGGTCTTGAGAGTGGCGACTGGGTTCTCATCGATACCGGCGATATCATCGTCCACATCTTCCGGCCGGAAGTCCGTGACTTCTATAATCTCGAGAAGATTTGGCTCGATGAGGGGTTCGACGACGAAAGAGCGCTGGAAACGGTGCATTGAACAGACCGTAAGAGAGCGTCATGCGTGTGAGTGTTTTTGCCGTGGGCCGGATGAAAGCCGGCCCCGAACGGGAACTGGTCGAGCGTTATTTCGACCGATTTTCGAAGGCTGGTCCGCCTTTGGGACTTGAATTCGCCGGTGTGAGCGAAATTCCCGAAAGCCGGGGCCAGACGGCGGATTTGCGCAAGGCCGAGGAAGCCCAGCGCATCCACGAAGCGCTTGATAATGGTGCGGCTCTGATCCTGCTGGACGAGCGCGGCAAGGCGCTCGGATCGGAAGCTTTTGCGGATCGCATCGGGCGGATGCGGGACGATGGCAAGCGCCAGCTCATCGTGGCCATTGGCGGGCCGGACGGTCACGATCCGGCCTTGCGGTCACGCGCCGATCTCGTTCTGGCGCTGGGCGAACTCACCTGGCCGCACCAGATCGCCCGCATTCTGATTGCCGAACAGCTTTACCGCGCCGCCACCATTCTGGCAGGCCATCCCTATCATCGATCCTGAAATGCGTAATGCAGGCGCACGCAGCCGCGGTCAAGCGTCTTGGCGCTGAGAAGAACGGGGCTCGCCTTGAAGCCGACAGCCGGAAATAGCGGTATGCCGCCGCCGATGAGTTCAGGAATGACGTAAATCTCGATCTCATCCAGCGCGCCGCGTTCCAGAAATGCCATCTGCAATCGTCCGCCGCCGAGCATCCACACATCGCCGTCCTCCAGCGCACGCAGTTCCGCGATCAGCGCATCAATGTCGTGGCGGGTTTCAAGCGGACCTTTGGGACCTTCGACAGGCCGTGAGGTGACGACGATGCACCTTTGGTCGCCATAGGCCCAGGGCGCATCGCTTGCCGCGATGAAGTCATAGGTGTCCCTGCCCATCACCACGGTGCGTATACCCTTGATAAAAAGGCGGTAATCATGCTCCCCCATATCTCCGCCGTCATATTTGAACAGCCAGTCGAGGTTTCCGTTTTCGGCGGCAATGAAACCGTCGAGACTGGCGGCGATGTAGCCAACAATTTTCGCCATGATGCACTTCCTTGTTGATTTATAAATGAACATACGTTTATATATTGTCCATGGCAAGAACGAAATCCATATCGGATGAGGCGGTGCTCGACCGGCTGATGGCTGTCGTGGCTGAAACCGGCCCCGATGGGCTGACCTTTGCGCGGGCGGCGAAGGCTGCCGGGCTTTCGGCGGCCACGCTCGTCCAGCGTTATGGCAACCGGGAAGCCATGCTTGAGGCGGCGCTGCTGCGGGCGTGGGACAGGCTCGATGCGGCAACGCACGCAGCCGATGCACATGCGGCGCTCACACCGCAAGGGGCGGTTGATCTTCTGATGGCGCTCATGCCATCCGATGCCGCTGAATATAATGCGACGGACGGGCTTCTGCTGCTGCGCGAGGATATTCGCAACCCGGTGCTGCGTGCGCGCGGCGCGGCATGGGGCGTCGATCTGGCCCATGCACTGGGGCGCAGGCTTTCAGGCGATGCGGAAAAAGCCGAACGGCTCGGCTGGCAGATGGCGAGCGTCTGGCAGGGGGCTCATATATGGTGGGGTTTTACGCGTTCCGAGCCACCGGAGATCGCGATCCGGCGCGTGCTGATGGAATGGCTGGAGACGGTTCGGTATAACGTTTCGCCCGATCACCGCTCGTAGCGCCGTTCATTTCCTTGACAATAGGTTGAAATCTTAGGATTGCTCACGGCATGCAATGCATTTGATTGGGCATAATGCATTGTTTTATTAGAATGAACTAAAGTGCTTGGGGGGGGAATTGAACAGGCCTACCATTATAACGCTATCAAGCATCCCGCCGCGTTTTGATCTTTTGAAGCCAACGCTGCTGTCGCTTCTGTCGCAAAGACTGAAAGCCGAGGAAATCCGCCTTTATATACCGCGCAAGTACAGGCGGTTTCCCGATTGGGATGGACGTTTGCCGGAAGTGCCTGCGGGCATAACAATCGTCCGCTGCGAGGAAGATCTCGGACCTGCGACCAAGGTGCTGCCAGCGGCCCGCGACCTCAAGGGGCGGGACGTGGATATTCTGTTTTGCGACGACGACAAGATTTACGACGCCAATTGGCATCGGCGTTTCAAGACGGAAGCCGCGCGCAAGCCGGGCCATTGCATCATCGAGGATGGCGAAACATTCCCCGATATTGCTGATGCGGGCAGACCCGCTGACCGGCTTCCCCGCAGCCGCTGGAAGCCGAAGGATTTCAAATACAGAATGAAGCGCGTCGCTTCCCTGTTTCTGTATAAGCCAGACCGCAGCATGCCCGGCTATGTCGATCGGATTTCCGGTTTTGCCGGGGTTCTCGTTCGCCCCGAATGGTTCGACGAGCTGTTCTACGATATTCCCGACATCATGTGGACGGTGGATGATCCCTGGATTTCCGGCCATCTGGAAAGACGCGGCATTCCGATCTGGATGATCGGCCGGAACAGCCGTCGCGCCGAGGGCAAGGCAAGCAGCGTCAGCGCTCTTCTGAACCATGTCGAGGACGGGCAGGACCGTGTGGATGCCGACCTGTTGGTGATCGATTATTTCCGGCAGCATTACGGCATCTGGCAGAAAACCGATATGATCGACGAAAAGGCGGCGCTACGCACGACATCGATGCGTGAAATGATGCGGCGCAGAAAAGCCGAGCTTGGTCTGATCGATTCATAGGGAGAGGTCTGAAAGGGCTTTCTGACTGTAATTGGCAGTTTGAGCGGCACCGGGTTCGGCATTGCGGTCGACGGATTTATGGTTGATGGTTCGTTAACGGGTTCGGGCTAGTTTCGGCTCTGAATTTGGCCTTGTTTCGTCCTGATAGAACACGCATGTACCCTGTACGCCTTTTTAAAAGACCACGACTGCCTGCATGCGCGAAGGCTGGCCCGTTTTGGGCCGGGCTTGCCCTTGTTGGCGCGCTTTGCTGCGCGCAGCCGGTCTTCGCGCAGGATGCCCTCCAGCAGCAGCGTGATCAGGCGGCAAGCGAATATGAAAAGCTCAGCAACGAACTGACCGTTACCGGCGATACGCTGAAAAAGCTTGAAGACGAGGTGGCCGCGCTTAAAAAAGATCAGGCCACCATCACCGCGGCGCTGATCCAGTCGGCCAAGACCGACAAGAAGCTGCAGCAGGATATTGCCGATATTGCCGACAAGCTCACCGCGCTGCGTGAGCAGGAAGACGGCATCCGCGCATCGCTCAGCGCAAGGCGCGGCGTTCTGGCGGAAGTCCTGGCCGCCTTGCAGCGCATGGGGTTGAACCCGCCGCCCGCCATTCTGGTGCGGCCCGACGATGCGCTTGCCTCGGTGCGCAGCGCCGTGCTTCTGGGCGCTGTCGTGCCTGAAATGCGTGAGCAGGTGGAAGAGCTGACCGGCGATCTGAAGGATATGCAGAAGGTGACGGCCTCCATCGGCCAGGAGCAGGAAAAGCTGAAGGAAACGCGCACGGTCCAGGCGGAAGAGCAGAAACGGCAATCACTTCTTCTTGAGGAGAAGAAGAAATTGCAGTCGCAATCGGAGCAGGAAATCGAGGCGCAGCGCGCACGTTCGGAAGAACTGGCGGCGAAGGCGGGCAGCCTGAAAGACCTGATCGACGGGCTCGACAAGCAGATGGCGGGCGTGCGCGATGCAGCCGAGGCCGCCCGCAAGGCAGAGGCCGATCGCCTTGCCGCCGCGCGGGAAAAGGCCGGAGAATCAACGCCGGACGATACGCATTTGCGGGCCCAGATCGATTTTGCGTCGCTGCGGGGCAAGCTCGCTTTGCCCGCGGCGGGCAAGATGCTGCGCCGCTTCGGCGAGAAGGATGGCATCGGCGGCTCCATGATGGGACAGGTGGTCGAAACCCTGCCTTCCGCCACGATTACGTCACCTTCCGATGGCGTGGTCCTTTATGCGGGCACTTTCCGCTCCTATGGGCAGCTCTTGATACTCGATGCGGGCAATGGATATCATGTCGTGATGGCTGGCATGGGGCGAATCGACGTATCGCAAGGTCAATTTGTCCTTGCGGGAGAGCCGGTCGGCGCGATGGGAGAAAAACTTCTCGCAAGTCTTGCACCGATAGAGGTGGGCAATGGCGCGCCATTGCTTTACATTGAATTTCGAAAGGATGGAAAACCCGTCGATCCCGCCCCGTGGTGGACCGAACGGCTTTCTGGAAGGACGTGAAAATGATACGTAAACTGTCGCTGCTGTTCGCCGGAGCCCTTCTGGGGGCATCAGCCATGGTGATGGTCCAGGGCGCGCCGGCTTCCACCGCTTTTGCGGCAGGCAAAGACAGCGATGTCTACAAGGAACTGGCCCTTTTCGGCGATATTTTCGAACGGGTGCGCGCGCAATATGTGACGCCGCCGGACGACAAGAAGCTGACCGAGAGCGCCATCAACGGCATGTTGTCCTCGCTCGATCCCCATTCTTCCTATCTCAACCCCGAAGCCGCGCAGGACATGCGCGTGCAGACCAAGGGTGAATTTGGCGGCCTCGGCATCGAAGTCACCATGGACAACGATCTGGTGAAGGTCATCGCGCCGATCGACGATACGCCCGCCTCCAAGGCCGGTGTGCTGGCAGGCGATCTCATCACCAAGATCGACGGACAGGAAGTGCGCGGGCTTTCGCTGACCGATGCGGTCGACAAGATGCGCGGTGAAATCGGTTCGCCGATCGAATTGACCATCCAGCGCCAGGGCGTCGACAAGCCGATCACGCTCAAGATCAACCGCGCCGTCATCAAGGTGAAGGCCGTTCGCTATCGCGTCGAAAACGATGTCGGTTATCTGCGCGTCATCTCGTTCACCGAACAGACGTCTGAAGACCTCAAGAAGGCAATCAAGGATATTCAGGACAAGATTCCCGCCGACAAGCTCAAGGGCTATGTGCTGGATCTACGCCTCAATCCGGGCGGCTTGCTCGATCAGGCGGTTGCCGTTTCCGATGCCTTCCTCGACAAGGGGGAAGTCGTCTCGACCCGTGGCCGCGATCCGCAGGATGTGACGCGCTTCGACGCGCGCAAGGGCGACCTGACCGACGGCAAGCCGGTCATCGTTCTCATCAATGGCGGCTCGGCCAGCGCGTCGGAAATCGTTGCCGGTGCGCTTCAGGATCACCGCCGCGCCACCGTGCTCGGCACGCAGTCCTTCGGCAAGGGCTCGGTGCAGACGATCATTCCGCTCGGCGAAAACGGTTCGCTGCGTCTGACCACGGCGCTTTATTACACGCCGTCGGGCAAGTCGATCCAGGGCAAGGGCATCACGCCCGACATCAAGGTCGACCAGCCCTTGCCGCCGGAACTGAAGGGGGAGGACGTCGTGCGCGGCGAATCCGAACTCAAGGGCCACATCAAGGGCAATGCCGAGGATGATAACGGCTCCGGTTCTTCGGCCTATGTCCCGGCTGATCCAAAGGACGACATCCAGCTCAACGAAGCCTTGAAGCTCCTGCGTGGCGAGGTGGCCAATGCCGCATTCCCGCCGGACCCGAAGAAGGGCGTGTTGAACTGATCGCTCCATGCTGGATCTGAACAGCCCGTTAGGACTGGATAAGAAACCGCAAAAGCGCGGGGGCTTACGCTCCCGCGCTTTGCGTTCGGCCCTGTTGGGCCTTGCCATTTCGGGCGGGCTTTGCCTTGCCGGTGGCGCGGTGTTCGCCATCTGGCAGAATAATCACGCGGCTTTCCGCAAGACCGAAACCGCCGCCGTGGAGGCGCCGCAAGTCGAGTTGCCCGCCGCCAAGGCTGAGATAAAGCCCGCCACCGGCAATACGCCGCCGCCCGGCAGCGCATCGCGCGGGACGGGTGGTCTGCCGGGGCCTGCCATCATCAAGGTTATGCCCGATATGGCGCAAGGCAATGGGGTCGCGGAGCAGAACGCCCATCAGGCCGGGCAGGATCAGCGCGTTGCGCATCTGCCGGAAAAGGCGCTGGTCGAGCAGAGCCCGACCGGGCCGCTTCCGGTGCGTGGCGCGGACGGCCTGCGCCCGATGGATGCCTATGCGGCCGGATGGTCCGGCGCGCGCGGGGCGCGGATTGCGCTTGTCATCGGCGGTCTTGGGCTGTCGCAGACCGGCAGCATGGAGGCGGTCGACAAGCTTCCGCCGGAAATCACGCTCGGATTTGCGCCGCAGGGCAACAGTTTGCAGCGCTGGATGCAGGCAGCACGGCAAAACGGTCATGAACTTGTGCTGCAATTGCCGATGGAGCCGTTCGACTATCCGCGTGTCAATCCCGGCCGCAATACGCTGACGGTGGATGATGGCTTTGAGAAAAATCGGGCTTCGCTGCTGTGGGCGCTGTCGCGGATGACCAATTATGCCGGTGTGATGAACTATATGGGTGCGCGTTTCACATCCGAGACGGAGGCCTTTTCGCCGGTGCTGGGCGAGATCGGCAGGCGCGGCCTTTATTATCTCGACGATGGTACCTCGGCGCGCAGCCAGGCCGACCGGATTGCCGAAAGCGATGCGGTGCCTTTCGCGGCAGCCGATGTGCTGATCGATGCGGCGCAGGAGCGCGGTGCGATCCTCGATCGTCTTGATGAGCTGGAGCGGACCGCGCGTGCCAATGGCAGCGCCATCGGCACGGGTTCGGCCTTTGCGGTGACGGTTGATGCGGTTGCCGAATGGGCCAATGAGGTCAGGGAGCGCGGCATTGAAATCGTGCCGGTTTCGGCGCTGGTG
Source organism: Brucella anthropi (assembly GCF_046630315.1). GTDB lineage: Bacteria > Pseudomonadota > Alphaproteobacteria > Rhizobiales > Rhizobiaceae > Brucella > Brucella anthropi_A. Next base: position 54,928 of record NZ_LQBD01000018.1, read on the forward strand.
CGCGATCCCGAACGGCAATAACCTATCATGGAGAATGTCATGTCGAAGCATAAAGGCCCTGTCGATCCGGAAAGCCTGCCCTACCGTCCCTGCGTCGGGCTGATGGTGCTGAACCGGGCCGGGCTGGTCTGGGCTGGCCGCCGGATCGTCATTCCGGGTGACGAGATGGATGGCGCGACGCAGCTCTGGCAGATGCCGCAGGGCGGCATCGACAAGGGCGAGGAGCCGGTCGAGGCGGCTATCCGCGAGCTTTACGAGGAAACCGGCATGAAGTCGGTATCGCTGCTTGAGGAAGCATCGGACTGGATCAATTACGACCTGCCGCCGCATCTGGTGGGGCTGGCGCTCAAGGGCAAATATCGCGGCCAGACGCAAAAATGGTTTGCCTATCGTTTCGAGGGCGACGAGAGCGAAATCGCCATCAACCCGCCGCCCGGCGGACACACCGCCGAGTTCGACCGCTGGGAATGGAAGCCGATGGTTGAGCTGCCGGAGCTGATCGTGCCCTTCAAGCGCAAGGTCTATGAGGAGGTCGTCGCGGCTTTCCGGCATCTGGCGCCCTGATTTAACGGGGGAGGCGCTTCCGCCCCCCTTGTGCCGCCGCCCAACATATAGTCAACTTGCTCCATGCGCGCCGGACGGCTGCGTTCTGAGAGGGAGAAAAACGCATGGATGTTGGAAGTCTTCTCGTATTTCTTTTCGTCGGTCTAATTGCCGGCTGGCTGGCGGGCAAGGTCGTGCAGGGCGGCGGTTTCGGCCTGATCGGCAATATCATCGTCGGCGTGATCGGCGCATTCTTTGCGGGCTGGCTGCTGCCGCGCCTTGGATTTTCCGTCGGCGGCGGGATCATCGCCTCGATTGTCAACGCCTTTATCGGTGCTGCCATTCTCCTGATTATCCTGCGCATCATAAAACGCGCCTGAGTTTTTGCTGTTGTTCTGAACAGGCCCGGCTTCCCGCAAGCCGGGTTGCTTCATTTCGAAGTTCAATCCCATGACACCGAATTCCAAACTGTCGCTCGGTCTTGTTCTCACCGCATCGGCCGGTTTCGTCGATGCGATCGCCTTCCTGCAGCTGGGCGGTTTCTTCGCGTCCTTCATGAGCGGCAACACCACGCAGCTTGGCACGGCGCTGGCCGGACAGCCCGGCCCGCAGGGTCTGGTCCTGGTCTGGTTTCCCGCGATCCTGATCGTGCTGTTCTTTTCCGGCGCCTTCTTCGGCACGCTTGCGGTGCGGGCCTATGGCCGCTGGGGCAGCCTTTATGTGATGGCGAGCGTGGTGGCGATCCTGCTGTTGGTCAGCATGCTGCGGCGTGAGGGGGCGATGCTCATCCAGCCGGTGCTGCTGCTTGCCGCGGCCATGGGCGCGCAGAATGCCGCGGTGCAGCCCATCGGGGCCGCGCGTCTCGGCGTGACCTATGTGACGGGCACGCTGTTCAACGCCGCCGCCGATCTTGCCTGTTCGCTGCGCGGCGAAACGCCGAAATGGCGCTGGCTGCAACATGCGGCTGTCTGGCTGGCGCTGATGCTGGGCGCTGTCGGCGGCGGTTTTGGCCATGCTTTCATCGGCCTCGATGCCTTGTTCGTTCCCGCCGCGATGATTGTGGGCGTGATGATCGCCTATGTGAGGCTTAATTGATTTAGCTGAACAGCGATTTTTCGCTTTCCACCAGTTCCGAAATCAGGGCCGAAACGGCTGTCACGCGCCGCAATGTGCGGGCGGATTCATGATAGGCGAGCCAATAGGCGCGGCGGATAACCCGATCCGGCAGGACGGGCACAAGATCAGGATCGGCGCGGGCGATGAAGGCGTGCAATATGCCGATGCCCGCACCGGCCCGCACGGCCTCGACCTGCCCAAGCGCGCTCGACACTTCGAAAGCCGGCTTCCAGTCGCGGGAAATTTCCGGCGCATAGGCCAGCGACGGGTTGATGACGAGATCTTCCACATAGCCGATGAGCCGGTGATGATTGAGGTCCTCCGGGCTTTCCGGCGTGCCATTCATCTCCAGATAGCTGCGATGCGCATAGAGACAGAGCGTATAATCGACGAGCCTGCGCGCAATCAGCCGGCCTTGTTCCGGGCGCTCGACCGTAATGGCGATATCCGCCTCGCGGCGCGACAGTGAGAATGAGCGCGGCACCGGCACAAGCTGGATGGTGAGGTCTGGATATTTCTGCGTCAGCCGCGCCAGCCGGGGCGCCAGGAAATTGACCCCGAACCCGTCCGGCGCGCCGATGCGCACCGTGCCGGAAACGGCAATATCCGCATTGCCGACATGCGAGCGGGCGGAAAGCATTTCCGCCTCCATGCGCTCGGCGGCAAGCAGAAATTCCTCGCCCGCCTGCGTCAGCGTCGATCCGTTGGTGCGGCGTGTCAAAAGCGTGGTGGAGAGTGCGGTTTCAAGCGCGGTCAGCCGCCGGGCGACGGTGGTGTGGTTGAGGCCGAGCCTCCTGGCCGCGCCCAGAATCTGGCCCGAGCGGGCAACGGCGAGAAAGATGCGGATATCGTCCCAGTTCATGATGTTCCCTGCATGAGGATGCGCCATTATTACTATAAAATTTGCACAACGGATACGCTTTTCCGTGCCTTGCAATCATGAATTTGCAGAGTCAAGATGGCGGCAACGATGGGGGCTTGCAGGCTCTTCAAAGCGATCATCAGGGAGGTTCTTCGATGCGCAATATCGGACATTTCATCGGCGGCAAGCATGTGGCAGGCAAGAGCGGCCGCACGGCGGACGTCTTCCAGCCGCTCGACGGCTCGGTGCAGGGCAAGGTGGCGCTCGCCACCAAGGAAGAAGTACGCGCGGCGGTCGAAAACGCCAAGGCGGCACAGCCGGCCTGGGCCGCGACCAACCCGCAGCGCCGTGTTCGCATCCTGCGCAAGTTCATCGAACTGGTCGAGGCCGAATATGACAGCCTGGCCGAACTCCTGGCCCGCGAACACGGCAAGACCATTGCCGACGCCAAGGGCGACATCCAGCGCGGCCTCGAAGTGGTGGAAGTCTGCCTCGGTGCGGCGCATATGCTGAAAGGTGAGTTCACCGACAATGCGGGCACGGGCATCGACACCTATTCGATGCGCCAGCCGCTCGGCGTTGTGGCGGGCATCACGCCGTTCAACTTCCCGGCCATGATCCCGCTCTGGAAGGCCGGTCCGGCGATTGCCTGCGGCAATGCCTTCATCCTGAAGCCGTCCGAACGCGATCCGGGCGTGCCGATGCGCCTTGCCGAACTGTTCATGGAAGCCGGTCTTCCGGCAGGCATTTTCAACGTCGTCAACGGCGACAAGGAATCGGTCGATGCGCTGCTCGACGATCCGGATGTCCAGGCGATCGGCTTTGTCGGCTCCACGCCGATTGCGCAATATATCTATGGCCGCGGCTGCTCGAACGGCAAGCGCGTGCAGTGCTTCGGCGGCGCGAAGAACCATCTTCTCATCATGCCGGATGCCGACATGGACCAGACCGTCGATGCGCTGATCGGCGCGGGCTACGGTTCGGCTGGCGAGCGCTGCATGGCGATTTCGGTTGCCGTCCCGGTCGGTGAAGACACCGCCAACCGCCTGATGGAAAAGCTGATCCCGCGCGTCGAGGCGCTGAAGATCGGCACCTCCACCGACAATTCCGCCGATTACGGCCCGCTCGTCACCAAAGCGGCGCTCGACCGCGTGCGCGGCTATGTCGATCTGGGCGTTGAAGAAGGCGCGAAGCTGGTCGTCGATGGCCGTAACTTCAAGATGCAGGGCTATGAAGACGGTTTCTACATGGGCGGCTGCCTGTTCGATCATGTGACGCCGGACATGCGCATCTACAAGGAAGAAATCTTTGGCCCGGTTCTCTCGGTCGTGCGCGCCAGGAATTACGAGGAAGCGCTGGCCCTGCCGAACGATCATGAATATGGCAACGGCGTTGCGATCTTCACCCGTGACGGCGATGCGGCCCGCGATTTCGCCAGCCGCGTGCAGGTCGGCATGGTCGGCATCAATGTGCCGATCCCGGTTCCGATTGCTTACTACACCTTCGGCGGCTGGAAGGCTTCCGGCTTCGGCGATCTCAACCAGCACGGCCCGGATGCTTTCCGCTTCTACACCAAGACCAAGACCGTCACCGCGCGCTGGCCGTCTGGCGTGAAAGATGGTGCGGAGTTCGTCATCCCGACGATGAAGTAACCCCGGACGATTCCTTACGTTTGCGCGTCCTCGCTTCGCTGCGGGCGCGCGGCTGGGGTTAAAGACGGGGCGGAATTCGTCATCCCGACGATGAAGTAAGTATCGCGCTTTTCACCTCATCCTGAGGAGACGTCCTGAGCTTGTCGAAGGACGTCGTCTCGAAGGACGAGGTGATGGACAAGCTTTACTGTCGCCTAAGCGAAATCCCGCCCTCGTGGCGGGATTTTTCTTTTTATTCGAACAGCGCCTCCGGTCACCTCATCGCCCGAAGGCGGAAATTTCGGCAAGTTGATCGTGAAGCTTGCATAAGACCGCAATAAACTGCTTGCAGAACCGCGCTCCGAGCGTGATGCTGTGCCTGTTTCTGTGTTGGAAACGTGAGTCATTGCAAAGGACAGACACAGCATGGGTGAGCGCCAGCAGGCGGGCATAGGAGAAGGCGGCGGGCCAGGGCGTGAGCGCCAGGAAGAGGCGCGGCGCATCCTGGAGCGGCTGGAGCGTGAGCAGACCGGCGCCGAAGGCATTGTCCGGCGCGGGGTTTCCCGCACCGCGCGGCATCTTTCCGCTGCCGACGCGCCCGAAAACGATCCCATCGAGCTTTGGGCCACCCGCGTCGGGCGTGGGCTTGGCTTCCTCATCACGCTGGCGATCATCGTCTGGCTCATTTCCTATCTCATGCAAAGCCGGGTATAAAATGACGCTTCCTGCGCCTTCGGATGCGACAACCGTTATTGTCATCTCAAGCCATGTCGTGCGCGGTTCGGTCGGCAATCGTGCCGCCGTCTTCGCGTTGGAAACGCTGGGTTTTCCCGTCTGGGCCGTGCCGACGGTGGTGCTGCCATGGCATCCGGGCCACGGAGTTCCGGGCGCTCCGGCCGGGCGCATCGTGCCGCCTGCGGAAGAGTTCGCGCGCCTGATGCAGGATCTTCAGCGCGCGCCGTGGCTTGGCGAAGTGGGCGCCGTCCTGACCGGCTATCTCGGCCATCCCGAACAGGCGGCAGCCGTTGCCGAACTGGTCAAGACCGTCAAGGCGAACAATCCCGAGGCCGTCTATCTCTGCGATCCGGTGATCGGGGACGAAAAGGGGCTCTATGTGCCCGAAGCCACCGCCATGGGGATTCGCGACAGGCTTCTGCCGCTTGCCGATATCGCGACGCCCAACAGGTTCGAGCTTTCATGGCTGACCGGCGTGCCGCTGGAAGACAATGCGGCGCTCATGGAAGCGGCGCTCGATGCGGGGCCGGCCACCATGCTGGTGACATCGGCCTTCCCGCTGATGAGCGGCAGCATCGGCAATATCCTGCTCACGCCGACCATGGCGCTGATGGCCGAGCATCGCCGCGTCGATGGCCCGACCAACGGCCTTGGCGACCTGACATCCGCGGTGTTTCTGGCGCGGCGGCTCTGCGGACTTTCGGAAGAAAAGATGCTGCAAAGCACCACGGCGGCCGTGTTCGAGATCATGGCGCGTTCGGCAAAGCGCGGGGCGGACGAACTGATGCTGGAGGCCGATGCGTCGAGCCTCGCCACGCCGATGGCCATGGTGCAGACGCGGCGGCTGATGCACCCGACCAAGGGCCTGCGGGCCTGAAAGGCGAGGGCCTGCGTCCAAATGGACGCACACACCTCGATCTATTTCGATTGATCTCGGTTTTCGATAGGGATATTGGAAAAATATGGTTGATCTTCCAGACTCACTTCTCGCCGGTTATCGAACCTTCATGCGCGAGCATTTTGCCCAGGAAACCTCACGTTATCGCCATTTGGCCGACAAGGGGCAATCGCCGGAAACGCTGGTTATCGCTTGTTGCGATTCGCGAGCGGCTCCCGAAACCATCTTCAATACGGCGCCGGGCGAAATCTTCGTCCTGCGCAATGTTGCCAATCTCATCCCGCCTTACGAGCCCGACGGCGAATATCATGCGGCTTCCGCCGCACTGGAATTTGCGGTCCAAAGCCTCAAGGTGAAGAATATCGTCGTCATGGGCCATGGCCGTTGCGGCGGTATCAAGGCGGCGCTCGACACCGAAAGCGCGCCTCTTTCGCCGGGCGATTTCATCGGCAAATGGATGAGCCTGATCGCGCCTGCCGCCGAAGCCGTCAGCGGCAACCAGCTCATGACGCAGGCCGAACGCCACACCGCGCTGGAGCGCATCTCGATCCGCTATTCCATCAATAATCTGCGCACATTCCCTTGCGTCGACATTCTGGAAAAGAAGGGCAAACTCACCCTGCATGGCGCATGGTTCGATATTTCGACCGGCGAATTGTGGGTGATGGATCACCAGACGGGTGATTTCAAACGTCCCGATCCTGCCTGATCCAACGTTCAAAACAACGCGTCCTGAAACGGCTCCTTTCAGATCGAGAGGGGCCGTTTTGCCTTGTTTCGGACAGCTGAAATTGACGTTTTTGTTCCCAAAACGCAAAAAACCGCAGCAAAAGATGCAAAAATAGCCCCAAACTTTGGGGCTAAATTGTGTTTCCTGCGGCTTTTCCGTGGCAATTTCGAAGCGAAATTGCGATTTCGGCCTTACTTGCCGTCGATGGCCTTGCCCATCACGGCGATGGCGCGCTGATAAACCTGTGCTGCATTCCAGCCCTGGATCGCGCCGTAGTTCGGCTCGCCCGGCTGGTAGCCCGCACCGCGCTGCCAGCCATGGCCGACGAGGAAATTGGCGGTTGAATGAAGCGCGTCCGCCTTGTTGCGCAGGTCGAAATGGGCACCGCCCGAACCGCTGACACCATATTTGAGGACGTTTGCCGGCATGAACTGGGTCTGGCCGACTTCACCATGCATGGCGCCCACGGCCTGTGGGCTGAGATCGCCCATATCGATCAGCTTGAGCGCGGCATAGAGATGGTCGGTGAAATAATCGCTGCGGCGGCAATCATAGGCCAGCGTCGCAACAGCCGACAGCGTGTGCTGCTTGCCCATATAGGAGCCGAAGCCGGTTTCCATGCCCCAGATCGCGATCAGCGGACCGGCGGGAACGCCATAACGCTTTTCGATCGCGGCGAAGAGAGCGGCGTTCTGCTGCTTCTGCGCGCGGCCGCGCTTGATGATCGTATCGGCGCCGCGCTTCTTCATGAAATCTTCGAAGGAGAGCTTGAAGCTCTTCTGGTTGCGGTCGGCATTGATGGTGGCCTGCGCATATTTGGTGTTGGCCAGCGCATTGGTGCCTGCCTTGCCAACGCCGCGCGAGGCCGCTTCCTTCAGGGTCTGCTGGAGCCAGGCATTGTAACCGGCGGCATTGTTGCCGCACTGGGCTGCCCCGGCAATGCCTGTTCCCGTCATCATGCCCATTGCAAGAACTGCTGCTGCCGTCAAAGACCGGCCCTTGGCAACCGATGCCATTCGTTTCTCCTTCGGAGTTGATTCGACCTCAACGCGAATTTGCCATTGCTTACCCCAAATGTCATGCGGCAACGGCAACGCGGGAAGTGGCTTGTGTGAAATGCCGCGTTACAAGCATTTTTGCGCAAAAACAGCAAGCTTTTGTTGGCTCCCAAAGGGGGTGTCAAATTTTTCGCTTGGAAGCTGTTGCATTCATATCTATTGCTTGCAAATGTACTGGTAAACTAACTTTACCATCATAAGTAAGGTTCAACGTTCACGACATTGACGGGGAGGACGCCACATGTCGAACGGCTTTCTTGCGTTATTCGCTTTTCTGCCAATTCTTGTAGCCGGTGTGATGCTGGTTGGATTTCGTATCCAGGCCCGCATTGCGATGCCGGTGACTTATGTGCTGACCGTGGCGATCGCCATGGCAATCTGGGGCATGAGCGGCAACCGCGTCATTGCCTCGACCATTCAGGGCCTGATCCAGACGGCCGGTCTGCTCTGGATCATTTTCGGCGCGATCCTGCTGCTCAACACGCTCAAATATTCGGGCGGCATCTCGGCCATTCGCTCGGGCTTCGCCCAGATCAGCCCGGACCGGCGCATCCAGGTGTTCCTGATTGCATGGCTTTTTGGTTCGTTCATCGAAGGCGCGTCCGGTTTCGGCACGCCTGCCGCCGTTGTGGCGCCGCTGATGGTGGCTGTCGGGTTTCCGGCCCTTGCAGCCGTCACCTTCGGCCTGATGATCCAGTCCACGCCGGTATCGTTCGGGGCTGTGGGCACGCCGCTCATCGTCGGCGTCCAGTCCGGTCTCAACCGGGAAGCGCTGACGGCGCAATTGCAGGGCGTCGGGTCGAGCTGGGAACAGTTCTTCCACATCATCACATCGGAAGTGGCTATCCTGCATGCCATCTGCGGCACGTTCATGCCGCTGTTCCTCGTGGTCATCATGACCCGCTTCTTCGGGCGCAACCGCTCATGGACGGAAGGTCTTGCCATTCTGCCCTTCGCGCTTCTGGCGGCCTTCTCCTTCACCATACCCTATGTGCTGAGCGCGGTTTTCCTCGGCGCTGAATTCCCGTCCATGATCGGCGGCCTTGTCGGCCTCGCGCTTGCGACAATGGCGGCGCGCAGCGGCTTTCTCATGCCGAAGGATGTCTGGGATTTTCCGCCGGCTTCGCAATGGCCCGCCGGCTGGATCGGCACTGTGCAGATCAAGCTCGATGAACTCACCGCGAAGAAGATTCCGTTGGCCCTGGCCTGGACGCCCTATATTCTTCTGGCGATCTTCCTGGTGGTCAGCCGCACGGTTCCGGCCGTGGGCGATGCGCTGAAATCGATCACCTTCGTTGCCAAGGACATCATGGGTGAAACCGGGATCGGCGGCGATTTCAGCCCGCTTTTCCTGCCGGGCGGCCTTCTGGTCATCGTCTGCGTGATCACCTTCTTCCTGCATCGCATGAATGGCGGACAGTTCGCCAAGGCGTTCGGAGAAAGCACAAAGACGCTGCTGGGCGCGGGCTTCGTGCTTCTGTTCACCGTGCCGATGGTGCGCGTGATGATCAATTCCGGCGTCAACGGCAAGGATCTGGTCAGCATGCCGCTGATGGTCGCGGACTGGGTCGCTACGGAAGTCGGCAATGTCTATCCGTTCTTCGCGCCGTCGGTCGGTGCGCTGGGCGCGTTCCTTGCCGGGTCCAACACGGTGTCGAACCTCATGCTCAGCCAGTTCCAGTATGGCGTGGCCGAAGGGCTCGGCGTTTCCGGTGCGCTGATGGTGGCCGGTCAGTCGGTCGGCGCCGCAGCGGGCAACATGATCGCCATCCACAATGTCGTGGCCGCATCAGCCACGGTCGGATTGCTGGGACGCGAAGGCACGACCCTGCGCATGACCATCATTCCCACCATCTATTATGTGGTTCTGGCGGGCACGCTGCTGATGATCGGCTTTTATGTGCTGGGCATCGGCGATCCGCTTTCCGGTGCGGCGGCACAATAGAGCGGTTTCCGTTTCAGCGGTATCCTTGGAACCGATCTATCTATTTGTTCTTGAAGTGTTTTCGAACGCAGACCGTTTAACGCTTGCGGCTCGAAAAGGTTCTGGAATAAAAATGTGAAAGGAAACCGGCCCCGACCAAAAAACGGGGCCGGTTTCGGTCTGTTTGCGGCCTTTTGCTTGACATTGCGGGCCGATCGCCTTAAAGCCTGCTCCAATCTATCCGCGATCTTCAGAACGCGAGCCACCGACCGGGACCCATCATGGTATAAAGCGATCCCGGAGGTCCACATCCGACAGCGCGATGCGCCCTCGGGTGCTGTATCGCTTTGGTTGCTTCTTGAACTGGCAGATGCGCGGGACGATTTATCCCGGACGAAGCATAAGCCTCTTCCCGGATTTAAAGGAAACGCAATGTTTGAATCACTTCAGGAGCGCCTTGGCTCCATCCTGAACGGCCTGACCGGACGCGGCGCTCTTTCCGAAGCCGACGTGACCGCAGCGCTGCGCGAAGTGCGCCGTGCGCTGATCGAGGCCGATGTTTCGCTGGAAGTGGTTCGCTCCTTCACCGACCGCGTTCGTGAGAAGGCTGTCGGCGCGGAAATCCTGAAAAGCATCAAGCCCGGCCAGATGGTCGTCAAGATCGTCCATGACGAGCTTGTCGAGATGCTTGGCACCGAAGGCGTTGCGATTGACCTGAATGCGCCCGCACCCGTCGTCATCATGATGGTGGGCTTGCAGGGCTCGGGCAAGACGACCACCACCGGCAAGATCGCCAAGCGCCTGACCGAACGCCAGCGCAGACGCGTGCTGATGGCCTCGCTCGATACGCGCCGCCCGGCAGCGCAGGAACAGCTTCGCCAGCTTGGCATCCAGACCGGCGTGGACACGCTGCCCATCATTGCGGGCCAGTCGCCGGTGGAAATCGCAAGACGCGCCGTGCAGGCGGCAAAGCTTGGCGCGCATGATGTCGTCATTCTCGATACCGCAGGCCGCACGCATATCGATGAGCCGCTGATGGTGGAAATGGCGGATATCCGCAAGGCCGCCAATCCGCATGAAATCCTGCTCGTCGCCGACAGCCTGACCGGTCAGGATGCGGTCAATCTGGCGCGCAATTTCGACGAGCGCGTCGGCATTACCGGCATCGTTCTGACCCGTATGGACGGCGACGGACGCGGCGGCGCGGCCCTTTCCATGCGCGCCATCACCGGCAAGCCGATCAAGCTGATCGCCACCGGCGAAAAAATGGATGCGCTGGAGGAATTCTATCCCAAGCGCATCGCCGACCGTATTCTCGGCATGGGCGACATTGTTTCGCTGGTCGAAAAGGCTGCTGAAACCATCGATGCGGAAAAAGCCGCGGCGATGGCCAGGAAGATGCAGTCGGGCAAGTTCGATCTCAACGATCTTGCCGAACAGCTGGGCCAGATGAAGAAGCTCGGCGGCATGGGCGGCATCATGGGCATGATGCCCGGCATGGGCGGGATGAAGGACAAGGTGGCGGCCGCCGGTCTCGACGACAAGGTGTTCGACCGCCAGCTTGCCATCATCGGTTCCATGACCAGGGCCGAGCGCGCCAATCCCGACATTCTCAAGCACAGCCGCAAGCAGCGCATCGCCAAGGGTTCCGGCACGACTGCCGCCGACATCAACAAGCTTCTCAAGATGCATCGCCAGATGGCCGACATGATGAAAGTCATGGGCAAGGGCAAGGGCGGAATGATGAAGCAGATGATGGGCGGCCTTGCCAACAAGATGGGGCTGGGTGGTCTGGGCGGAGGAATGGGCATGCCCGATCTCTCCAAAATGGACCCCAAGCAGCTTGAAGCGCTGGCCAAGCAGGCGGAAGCCGCGGGCCTGACGAAAGGCGGCGGCTTGCCGGGCCTTCCCGGCGGCGGCCTTCCGGGCGGTTTGCCCGGTCTGGGCGGGCCGAAGCTTCCCGGTCTTGGCGGCGGTCTTCCGGGCCTGCCGAAGAAGAAGTGAGCATCATGAGCGACGAACAGAACACTGCACCGGCTGAACTTCTGGCATTGCGCGCCTCCATCGACAATATCGATGCGGCGCTGATCCATATGCTGGCCGAGCGTTTTCGCTGCACCAAGGCTGTCGGCGTTCTCAAGGCCGAACGCGGCCTCGCACCGGCCGATCCGGCCCGTGAAAAGCGTCAGGTGGAGCGTCTGCGCGCGCTTGCCGTCGATGCCCATCTCGATCCCGATTTCGCCGAAAAATTCCTGAACTTCATCGTGAAGGAAGTCATTCGGCACCATGAGCATGCCGCCGCAAACCACGGTGGAAACACAAACGACTAACCCTTTTCCTCTGGCTACCGACCAGAGGCTCTGAGCTACCAACTCAGGGTACCATTAAACACGAGGAAGAAAAAATGTCTCTGAAGATTCGTCTGGCCCGCGCTGGCTCCAAGAAGCGTCCTTACTACCACATCGTCGTTGCCGACGTCCGCAGCCCGCGTGACGGCCGCTTCATCGAAACCGTTGGCGCATGGAACCCGATGCTGGCCAAGGACGCTGAACGCGTGAAGCTCGACGCCGACCGCATCCAGCATTGGATTGCACAGGGCGCACAGCCGACCGACCGCGTTTTGCGCTTCCTCGACCAGGCCGGCCTTGCAAAGCGTCCGGCCCGCAGCAACCCGAACAAGGGCGAGCCGGGCAAGAAGGCCCAGGAACGCCTGGCCATGGCCAAGCAGGCTGAAGAAGAAGCCGCTGCAAAGGCCGCAGAAGCTGCCGCAGCCGCCGCAGAAGCCGCTGCCGCTCCGGCTGAAGAAGCTGCAAGCGAATAATCTTCGCGCAGTTTTGCGTTTTGACAAAGCGGCGGCGCAATCCGCCGCTTTTTCTTTTTAACCAGTCATTTTGAATAGGCTGGACGCGCCGCCAAAATCGCTTATCTTATTGATTTGACGGCCCGCATTTGCGTGAACACGCATAGGCGGGTGATGAATTTGTTTCCCCGGCGCTTGGCAAAGCGCTCTTTTCAGGAGAAGTCCATGTCGGCTGCGACGGTTGCCACTTCTTTCTCTTTTCGCCGTATTTTCATCGCTCTTGGTCTCATCGTTCTGGTTCCGCTGCTGTCAGCCTGCGGTTTCAACACGATCCCCACCAATGAGGAAAAGGCAAAAGCCGCCTGGGGCGAGGTGCAGAACCAGTATCAGCGCCGCGCCGATCTCGTGCCCAATCTGGTCGAGACCGTGAAGGGCTATGCCGCCCACGAAAAGGAAACCCTGCAAGCCGTGATCGAGGCGCGCGCCAAGGCGACGCAGGTGCAGATCACGCCCGAAACGCTCAACAATCCCGAACTCTTCAAGCAGTTTCAGGATAATCAGGCCAATCTGACAAGCGCGCTGTCGCGCCTGATGGTCGTGGTGGAAAAATATCCCGACCTGAAAGCCAACCAGAATTTCCTGGCCTTGCAGTCGCAGCTTGAAGGTACCGAAAACCGTATCGCCGTCGCGCGTCGCGACTATATCGAGGCGGTTCGCGTCTACAACACGTCGCTGCGTACCATGCCGACCATGATCTGGACCTGGATCTGGTATCGCGATGCACAGCCCATGCAGAGCTTCAGCGCCGATGCGGGCAGCCAGGCCGCGCCCAAAGTCAACTTCAACTGACGGCGTGATTTATGGTGGGTGCGGCACTCCTGCGTGATCGTCGCGGTCTTGGCCGGCTGGGGGGCTGGCTAGGGGGCTGGCTGGGCTGGCTGCGACATTTGCTTGCGCTCGCTTTCCTGATTTTTTCGAGCGTTCTGACGCTGAACAATGCGCTGGCGCAGGACGCGCCGAAGCCGACGCAGGCCCTGACAGGGCGCGTGGTGGATGCGGCGGGGATCATCGATCCGGCAGAGCGCCAGCAACTGACCCAGAAGCTTGCCGATTTTGAAGCGAAGTCATCGGATCAGGTGGTCGTGGTGACGGTGCCAAGCCTCAATGGCGAAGACATCGAAACCTATTCCAACCGTCTGTTCCGCGCCTGGGCGCTGGGGCAGAAACAGGAAAACAACGGCATTTTGCTGGTGGTCGCGCCCAATGACCGCAAGGTGCGCATCGAGGTCGGCTATGGTCTTGAAGGCGTCATGACCGATGCGCTTTCAAGCGTCATCATCAATGGCACCATCATTCCCGAATTTCGCACCGGCAATTATTCGAACGGCATCGTGCAGGGCGTGGACGGCATTCTGTCTGTGCTTTCCGGCGATGCGGCCGAGCTTGAAGCGCGGGCCAAACGCAATGTGCAGTCGAGTTCCGACGATGTCGACTGGGTTTTCGTCGTCTTCATCGCCTTCTGGTGCCTGATCTTCTTCGGCGGTTTCGGCATGGCGATCCTGACGCCGATTTTCGGGCGCAAGATCGGGCCGGGCAAATATCAGTGGCTCGGCATGGTGGTGGATAACCA
>NZ_LQBD01000019.1:0-50126 GCF_046630315.1 Brucella anthropi
CCCCGTCAAGGCCGTCAGCCAAACCAGTCAAAACCCTTAAAGCTCAACTCGCTCAACCAACCCCAAGGACGCATCAGCCTGCCGCTTGCGGCGCCGCCGCCCTCGTTGTGGCGCCATATAGACCCCATCATTCCAAACTGTCAACGACCAATCAGAACTTTTTCCAAAAATTCTTTCCACAGACAAACACTCAAAAAAGACCGACCAACGCAGCCCTTTTAGCATTACAGTTGCAAATTCGTCAGGCCGTGGCGAAAAGAATGATTTTCGAGTACCGGAGCGGAGCGTACTTCCAAGCATAGTCCCGAAAAGTTGCAGACTTTTCGGATAAGACTATGCGTCTGAGAAAGGTACGTGAGCACCGGAACGCGGACAAATCGCTCTTTGCAGCCCGGCATCACGAAGAATGCAACTGTAATGTTAGAAAAAAGCGAGCGCCAAAGCGCCTAGTTCTATTCGGGTTCATATTCACGCTGGCCGTCATCCTTGGAAAACAGCACACAGGGGCCCTGAGATCCGCGCGGATCATAGGCATATCCCTTTGCCGCGAGCGCATGTGTGATGTCCCGGATTCCGGCCAGACCATACAGGTGATCATGCAGTTCGAGAAATATGCGCTCTATCCCTGTCAAATCAGCGTTCTGAAGCAGATCGCGTTCGGCACCTTCAATATCCATGACCAGAACATTGATACCGTTGCGCAGGATAAACGCGTCAATATTGGCCGAGGACAACTCGATAGCGTGTTCGTATGGCCCTTGATTCTCATCCATCGATGACATCCAGAGATCCCGCCGCACATAGAAACGGAAAGAACATGGCTCGCCCGCAGTCAGGATACCTTGTGAAAGCACAACATTGTCGAGGTCGTTGGCATCGATAACGCGTCGAGCCAACGCTGCTGTCGATGGATTTGCCTCAAAGGCCCAAACCCTCATGTCGGGAATCTTGGCGATGATGGATGTGATGATGCCTATTCCCGAACCAAGTTCCAGAACGCGATCCCCCGGCTTTACCGCCTTGAAGATGGAGCGTGCTTCCTTGGCTTCATAGCTCCCGCCCGTCAAAGCCTGCCAGATAACGGGCGAGACCTCGTCCGACGAGATCGGTACGTTGATTCCATGTACTTTCAGCAAAACCGTGTGCCCCAATTCCCCGGCACCAGAACATCACCCTCAAGACGATGCAAAGGTGCCCTCCTTTCGACCTTGTCACACCGCACGATGAATTTGCGATGTATTCAGTGCATGAACATAAACTGATTTATGGGGTCTTTGCCAGTTGTCACGACGTGTTATCGTCACTGGCCTGGGGCACCACCAACAGCCTTTGCATCCTGGCCATTTTGACCGTGAAGGTGTTTGAGTTTCGAAGCGGGCATCGGCTTACCTATGAGATAGCCCTGGACCTGGTCGCAACCCAGTCGTTTCAAACATTCGAACTGCTCTTCGGTTTCAATGCCTTCGGCAATAGTCACCATTTTGAGGCTGCGCCCCACTCCGGTTACGAGCTCAACAATCGCAAGAGCATCAGGCCGCGTCGTGACATCGCGCACAAAAGACCGATCAATCTTGATCTTGTCGAATGGAAACCCGCTCAAACTGCCGAGCGAAGAATAGCCCGTTCCGAAATCATCCATCGCAATCTGGATACCCAATGCTTTCAATTGCCGCAGCGAACTCAAGGTCTGCTCGTTTTTGTCGAGCAGCACCGATTCTGTAATCTCCAGTTCCAGGCGCTTTGCCTGAAGCCCGCTCTCTTCAAGCGCATCGATTACACTTTGAATGAGGTTCAAGCTGCGAAACTGAACCGGGGATAGATTAACCGCAATTTTGAGCGGCTTGTTCCAACGGGCCGCCTCCAGACAGGCTGTCTTCAGCACCCAGTCTCCAAGCGCGTGAATAACGCCTATCTTTTCGGCAACAGGAATGAATTCAACGGGGGAAACAGCCCCCCTGATGGGATGCGTCCAGCGAAGCAGCGCTTCATAACCGCATATTTCACGCGTGATCGTACAGGCCTGCGGTTGATAGTAGACTTCCATTTCGCCGTTCTCCAATGCATTCTGGAGATCGGCTTCGAATGATTTCTTCTCACGCAAGCGTGTCTGCATCTGGGATTTGAAGACGCTTGCATGTCCGGGGCCCAGCGCCTTTGCTTCATAGAGCGCCAGATCAGCATGCTTGAAAAGTTCTTCTGTATCCGGTTCACCCTCGGAAATCGCAACACCGACGCAGGTTCCGATTTTTATTTCCAGCTCGCCGACGTGATATGGCTGGCTGATAGTTTCCATAAGACGGTCCGCCAGCCCGAGCGCTTCTTCTTCCGACAGCCCTGTCGACAGCAGCGCAAATTCATCTCCGCCAAGCCGGCACACCATATCGCCGCGTTCGCCGAGCTTGGTAAGGCGCCCCGCAACCGCCTGTAGCAGAGCATCGCCGACATCGTGCCCCAATGTATCGTTGACGTCCTTGAACCCGTCGAGATCCAGAAGAAGAACGACGGCCGACTGTCCTCCGGACTGGGCAGTCTGGAGCCGCTTTTCCAGATCCTGGCGAAACAGGACACGATTGGGCAATCCAGTCAGCGCATCGTGATGTGCATCGTGCTCAAGCCTGAAATTTTGCGACTGAAGTTCGCCTGTCGCCTGCCGCAGATCATGTGTCAGGCGCTGCATGCTGCCGTGTGCCCGATCGAGCAGCTTGTTGTGGCGGAGCAGAAGGATGACCAGCACTACACCGCACAGAATAAGCCCCGCTGCCAGGCCGGTATAGATCAGATGCAATTGACGGACTTCGGCCTGTGCGGCATCGATAAGCCCGACATCATACTCAACGGCTGACGATGCAAGTGCTGTCATCGGTGCATCAAGGGTGCCCATCGATTGCAGGACAGGCTTGATGCTTTCCGCGTCAAGTTTGTCCAATCGCACGTCCAGCATCTGCAGGATATCGGTGAGATTCACAAAGAGTTCGCGCCGTTGCGGATCATTTTGAATGAAGGAACGCAGATTGCCTTGCTGCAACAGTTCCAGACGGCCAAGCATGATATCGAGACGGAGACGGACTTCGTCCCGAGCATCCTGGTTCAGGTTCAAGGCGTATCCGGCCAGAACGTGTTCAAGCCGCATATATTCCGAAACCGTTTGGCCAATGGCCCAGGAGTCGTTGTAACGGGAAAACTTCTGAAGCGCCGACTGTCGCTCCGTAATGACATAGGCGATATAAGCCGTTGCCACGACGAAACAACAGATAATAACGCCTAGAATTCGTCTCACACTTTGCCTCTACTCAACTATCAGCCTGGCAACCTGCCACGCGGAACGTGTGTAATAAGTCTGGCTTTGGAGCTGCGGATCGCTGTCATACGGGTAGACTATAAACAATGGGCCTTTATCGCGAACCGCCATGTAATTGCCATCCCGCTTCATGGCAAGAATAACATTGAACTTCTTGAAATCCTCCATCGGCAACGAGGTTACATAGTCGTTCAACGCTACCGCCGTCACCTTCGTTCCCTTTGCCCCCACGACCGTCATCAGCTTGTCCATCGACACGCCTTCGAAGCGCACACGGCCATCATACCATGGATTGGCCGTTTCCACGGTTACAAGACCGATCGCCTCCAGCATGTCCCGGTCGAACTGGGCCGTATCGCCAATATTTGTATTCGAGATATTGCCGGATATGACAAGGATCGGTTTCCCTGCCGGTTTGACCAGCGGCTCAGCCGCCGCCCCCGATAGCCAGACAAAGGGCAGGAGCAGACAGATAAAGAGGCGGATGGGTTTCATTGCATTTCTCCATGATAAATCAGATCATTAAAGAAAATTGCCTAAATCAATGTGAAGATCGCACGGATTCTGTAATTTTTGATGGTCGAGTGTAATAGAAATGAAATAACGATTGACATGGTCCAAAAGAGCAAACGGGCAACGTCGCTGACGCTGCCCGTTGGAGACAATCGGTCGTTTTCGTCTTTTCAAGCAGCCAGTTTTCCACCCCTCATGGGCGTCGGCACGCCGGTCGTGCTTGGAAAACTGATGGGCAGGCCGCTCAAGACACGCACCGCGAGGAAGGCAAAACATTCAGCCTCGACGGCATCACCCCGCCAGCCAAGTGTTTCAACGGGGACAAGTTCCACTTTGGCGCGCTCGATCAGCATGCGCATCATGGTTGGATTGCGGCGCCCGCCGCCACTCACCGCCAGGCGCTTTGGCCGACGCGGCAGAATATCCAGGGCCTTGCCCACGGCGGAGGTTGTAAACGCGGTCAGCGTCGCCGCCCCGTCCGCTTCATCGAGACCATCGGCCATCGCTTCGGTGAAATCGAACCGGTCTAGCGATTTGGGATAAGGCGCGGTGAAATAGGGATGCCTGAGCAATTCGGCAAGCCGGTCCTCGTCCACCCTGCCCCTTGCGGCCAGAGCCCCGTCGCGATCCATCTCGCCCAGTCCGCGCTTCTTCATGAAGTCGTTTATCGGTGCATTGGCAGGACCGGTGTCGAATGCCACAAGGGCTTTGTCGCCATCCCACCATGTTATATTGCCGACACCGCCCAAATTGAGAATGGCTGTATCGCCGCTTGCATCCGTGCTGCGCAACAAGGCGGCATGATATATTGCGGCAAGCGGAGCGCCCTGCCCGCCTGCGCGGATGTCCGCAGTCCGGAAATCATAGGCGACCCTGGTGCCCAGCAATTCGCTCATGAGCTTTCCATCGCCAAGTTGCCTTGTGTCTCCGGATCGGCCCGCCTGTGGCGCACGATGCAAAACCGTCTGGCCGTGAAAGCCAACCACGCCGATTTCCCCCATCGACATGCCGCTTTCTTCCACCAGTTCGCGCACGGCCGCAGATTGCGCGCGTGTCAGCGCTTCTTCGGCCTCGGCGAAAACGGCAGGTTCCGGCCCATCGAAATTCCAGATGCGCGCTTCGGCCTGCGCCTGTTCCAGAAGGTTTCGAATCCAGCTTGGATAAGGTTTCAACGCATAGGCGCCAAATTCTGCGATGGTTTCACCATCCGTTTTCAAAAGGGCAACGTCGATGTTCCCATCGAGAACAGTCCCCGTCATCAGGCCGACGGCCCATATTGGCTGCATAAGCCTCTCCTATCCCTGCGAAATGACGTCGCTCCGCTCCGGCTTGCGCGCGTCACAGAATAACATTACCGCGTCATGCAAATAACAGTTCCCGAAACTGTCTACTGCACGAGCTTTTGAATGCAAGGCCGGATAGATGACTATCCGCTAGCGAAAGCCGTGATATATCTGCATGGAAGCGAGCCGGATCAGATACAGGCTCCGCATGATACAAGATCGCAAAGGCACCTATAATGGCTTCACCGTCCTCTCCTCCGCGAATTGAACAAGAAGAGCGCCTTGAGCGATTGGCATTGTTGCAAGGCAAGCTGAAGGAGCGCGGCATTGGCGGCCTGCTGCTCGGCCCAACGGCAAGCTTGCGTTATTATACCGGGCTCGTCTGGCACATCAGCGAACGTTTCCTGGGTGCGCTCGTCACACCGTCGGAGATCATCTATATCGTTCCCGGTTTTGAACAGAGCCGTGTCGAGAGCCTGCCGCATCTGGCGGGAGAAATCCGTGTCTGGCAGGAAGAAGAGAGTCCCGCCGCACTGATCGCATCGATCATTCCGGCAGGTGCCGCACTTGCCGTGGACGAGGCCATCCCGCTGTTCGTCTATAACGCTCTCAAACATGAAATTTCTCCAGAGCGCCTGCTTGATGGCGGAGAATTGATTCGCGAACAACGCATCCGCAAGTCGGCCAGCGAAATCGCGATCATTCAATATGCGATGGATCTGACGCTTGAGGTTCATCGTCGGGTCCATGCGCTCATCAAACCCGGCATTGCCGCAAGCGAAGTGGTGCGCTTCATCGACGAGCAGCACCGTGCGCTGGGGGCTGCCGGCGGTTCGACCTTCTGCATCGTTTCCTTTGGAACCGCGACATCGCTGCCGCACGGCGCAGATGGAGAACAGTTCTATCAGCCGGGTGATGTCATCCTGGTGGATACCGGATGCCGTATCGACGGCTATCATTCCGATCTCACACGCACCTACATGCTGGAGGAGCCGACACCCGAGTTTTCGCGCATATGGGCAATCGAACGCGAAGCGCAGCAAGCCGTTTTCGACGCGGCGAAGCCGGGTGCGGCCTGTTCAACCCTCGACGATGCCGCTCGCGCGACATTGGTGAAACACGGATTGGGGCCGGATTATGCGTTGCCGGGCCTTCCGCATCGCGCCGGTCACGGCCTTGGCCTTGAGATTCACGAGGCTCCTTACATTGTGCGCGGCAATTCACGTCCGCTTGCTGAAGGCATGTGCTTTTCCAACGAGCCGATGATCGTGGTTCCGGATCAATTCGGCATTCGTCTGGAAGATCATATTCATATGACGGCAACCGGGCCGAAATGGTTCACCCAGCCGGCAAAAGGCCCGACAGAACCTTTCGCATGAAGTTGCGGATCGCTATCGGTCGCCGGGTATCCCAGTCCAGCTTTCCGACAGCTTTGCATCAATCCCGATCAGATCGATGGCACGCGCCGCGATCTGATCGGCCACTTCATCGACCGATTGCGGTTTGAAATAGAAAGCCGGAACCGGCGGCATCACAATAGCGCCCATTTCAGTCACCGTGCACATATTGCGCAGATGCACCAGATGCAGCGGCGTTTCTCGCGCTATCAGGACCAGTCTGCGCCGTTCCTTCAAATGAACGTCGGCGGCGCGGGTGAGCAGGCTGTCGCTGTGTCCCGTTGCGATCGCCGCGAGCGTCCGCATCGAGCAGGGCGCCACAATCATGCCCGCTGTCGCGACAGATCCGCTCGCAATCAGCGCGCCGATATCGCTGACGGAATAGCTCCTGTGTGCGAGCCGATGCAAAAGCGCATAGCCGTCAGGGCCCAGCTCATGACGCAAAGTCTGCTGCGCGGCATCCGATACGACAAGATGGGTTTCAACCTCGCTCAAGGAGGCAAGCTGTTCCAGCAGTTTGAGCGGTATCAGAGCGCCTGATGCACCGGAAATGCCGACCACAACCCTTTTCATCGCATTTTTTCCTTGTCCAGCCCGAGTTCGCCCCACATCGCATCGACATTTGCGATCACATCATCGCTCATCTTCAGAACCGTGCCCCATTCCCGATCGGTTTCGGCGCCTGTCTTGTTGGTCGCGTCAAGACCGAGCTTCCCGCCCAAACCCGACCGCGGCGAAGCGAAATCAAGATAATCCACCGGCGTATCGGTGAGCGTGACGACGTCGCGGCTCGCATCGAAGCGGGTGGCGAGCGCCCACATGACATCATCCCAATTGCGAACATTGATGTCCGGGTCGACCGCGATTATGAGCTTGGTATAACTGAACTGCGGCAACATCGACCAAAGCCCCATCATCACCCGCCGCGCCTGGCCGGGATAGCGCTTGTCGATTGAAACCACCATTGCACGATAGGAGCACGCCGCAGGCGGCAACCATAAATCGGTAATTTCGGGGAACTGTTTTCGGACAATCGGCACGAACAGATCGTTCATCACCTCGCCCAGTCTGGATGGTTCGTCCGGCGGGCGGCCGGTATAGGTGGAAAGATAGACCGGGTTCTTCCGCATGGTCATCGCCGTCAACTGCATGACCGGGAATTCCTCGACGCTGTTGTAATAGCCGGTGTGATCGCCATACGGCCCTTCGGGCGCGGTGATCGATGTGGAAACGCGCCCTTCCAGAATAATTTCAGCATTTGCAGGCACGCAAAGCGGCACCGTGCGGGCATCGACAACAGACAACCTGCGTCCGGCAAGCAGGCCCGAAAAGGCAAGCTCGCTCATTCCCTCGGGCAAAGGCATGACGGCCGAAAGAATTGTCGCGGGATCAGCGCCGATGATCACCGCTACCGGCATATCCTCCCCGCGCTTTTGCCACATGCGATGATGGCGCGCGCCACCGCGATGGGCGAGCCAGCGCATGATCAGCCTGTCCCGGCCAAGCTTCTGCATCCGGTAAATTCCAACATTGATATCCGACGGATCATCCGGTGCCCGTGTGATGACGAGCGGCCAGGTCACAAGCGGCGCCGGTTCTCCCGGCCAGCACCACTGGATCGGCAACAAATCGAGATCGATAGTTTCGCCTTCCAGTATCCTTGCCTGGGCCGATGCGCGCCGAACATGGCGCAGACGCATATTCAACGCGGCCTTCGCCAAAGGCAGCTTGCTCCATATCTCGCCCGCCGAACGCGGTGCGCTTGGCGCACGCAGTTCCGCCAGCATTCCGGCAAGGTCCGCAATTTCGTCCGTGGAACGACCAAATCCCAACGCAATCCGCCGTTGCGATCCGAAAAGATTGGCCACCAGCGGCATTGAATGATGGCGCCCGTCGGCATCGACCGGCTGTTCGAAGAGCAAAGCCGGACCGTCGGTCTCCAGCACACGCTTGTGGATTTCCGTTATCTCCTGGACCAGCGATACGGGACGCCTGATCCGAACAAGATCCTTGCGCCGTTCAAGCTCGGACAGGAAGCTTTGGAGACAATCATAATGCGGGGGACAGGAAGCGGCCGTTTTCATGTTCGACCTTTGAATATCGAATTCTTTCGCCGTCTTTGATCTGAATCAAACTGTCCGCCTATTGAATCGTTTAATTCCAGATGCACCTTAAAAAGCTCATCGGAGCTGAGTGATGATGAAGATACCCCCAGTCGTGGCTGTCCCAGCCCGGCTTGTGCCGCCATTTCTGCTCGCCCCCTTTGTCTCGCGCATTTTCTTTCAGGTCATGCGCGCGCATCCGGGTCTTTTCGAGCGTCTTGGAGATTATGCGACGAAACGTTTCCGTTTTCGCCCCTCCGACATACCGTTCGCTTTCGTGATCGAGCCGGACAAGCCGCGGATAACAATCATACGTGAAGATGAAACCCCGGAAGTCGATGCCGGCATCGAAGGGCCGCTGGTTATGTTGCTGGCACTTCTTGAGGGCAAGCTTGACGGGGATGCGCTGTTCTTCTCCAGGGATATCACGGTAACCGGTGACATGGAGGCCATGCTGGCGCTTCGCAATGCGCTGGATGATTGCAATATCGACCTTCCATCCGATCTCGGCACAAGCGCCGGGCCGTTTGCCCCGATGGTACGCGGTATCGCAAATTACGTGCGCGGCAAAGCCTTGGGCAAGGAGGCGGCCTGATGGAACTGATTTGTCCTGCCGGCACCCCGTCAGCCCTGCGCGAAGCGGTAAGCGCTGGCGCAGACGCCGTTTACTGCGGTTTTCGCGATGAAACGAATGCGCGCAACTTTCCCGGTCTCAATTTCAGCCGCGATGAGCTGCGCGACGCAATCCAGTTTGCCCATGCCCGCAAAACGCAGGTTTTCGTCGCCATCAACACGTTCATGCGCGCAGGCGATGAACACATCTGGTATCAGGCCGTGGATGATGCTTGCGCCCTTGGCGCAGATGCGGTCATTCTGGCCGATTTCGGTTTGATGGCCTACACGGCCACGAAACATCCATCGCAGCGCCTTCACGTATCCGTGCAGGCTTCCGCCTCCAATGCGGACGCAATTCAGTTTCTCGTCGATGCGTTCAAGGCAAAACGTGTCGTGTTGCCGCGCGTTTTGACGATTGCCGATATTGCGAAACTCGGGCGCAAGATCGATTGCGAAATGGAAGTGTTCGTCTTCGGCGGATTATGCGTCATGGCGGAAGGGCGTTGCTCCCTGTCCTCCTATGCGACGGGCAGATCGCCCAACATGAACGGTGTCTGCTCGCCCGCAAGCCATGTCCGCTACCGCCAGGACGGGCAGGAGCTCGTGTCAGAACTCGGAGACTATACGATCAACCGTTTCCCCCTGGGCGAACCAACCGGCTATCCCACGCTCTGCAAAGGCCGGTTCAATATTGCCGACGATCAGGGTTATGCATTCGAAGATCCGGTTTCGCTCGACGTCATGAACCATATAGACGAATTGCGGGCAGCGGGCGTTTCGGCGCTCAAGATCGAAGGCCGGCAGCGTGGCAAGGCCTATGTCGGCGAAGTCGTCTCCACGCTTCGCCAGACACTTGCCGCAACCCCGGAAAACCGTGCAGCCCTTTTGTCCCGCCTCCGTCTGCTGAGTGAAGGCCAGCAGACGACTTCAGGCGCCTACGACAAACGCTGGAGATAGATATGTCAGCAGCCAGCCTCAGCCTCGGTCCCGTTCTCTTTTTGTGGGACGGCCCGAAATGGCGCGATTTTTATTTCCGTATCGCCGATGAAGCCCCGGTACCCCACGTCACAGTCGGTGAAATCGTCTGTTCCAAGCGGCTTCATTTCATGGCTCCCTATATGGACGCCGTGATCGAGCGGTTGAAGCGTGCGGGAAAGACAGTGAGCCTCGGCTCCCTGGCGCTCGTCATGCTTGAGCGGGAAGCAAAACAGGTCCGTCAAACGATCGGGGAAGCCACGCTGCCGGTGGAAGCAAACGACCTCTCGGCATTGGGGCTCCTGTCGGGTGTGCCCCATAATGTCGGGCCGCTGGTCAATGTTTATAACGCGGCAACGGCGAAAGTTCTAGCGGCACGCGGCGCGCAGTCGATCTGCCTCCCGCCGGAATTGCCCATCAGCTCCATCCGGGAGATCGTCAAAGCCGCACCGGATATTGCGTTTGAAGTTTTTGCGTTCGGGCGCGTGCCGTTGGCCATTTCGGCCCGATGCGCGCATGCGCGGTCCAAAGGCCATATAAAGGACAACTGCCAGTTCGTCTGCGGTGAAGAACCGGACGGATTGCCTGTCAAGACACTGGATAGCCAGCCCTTTTTGGCGTTGAACGGTGTACAGACGCTTTCATATACCTGTCAGTCCCTTATCGAGGATCTGCCCGACATGCTGGATGCAGGGATCAGGCGTTTCAGATTGTCGCCGCAGGATTGCGACATGGTGGAAGTGGCTCATATTCATGACGCGGTGCTGAACCGGCTTATCGATCCTGACGAAGGGATTGCGCGCCTGAAAAAGGTCTATCCGGACGCGCCGCTTTCAAATGGGTTCCTGCACGGGGGGATTGGTGCGGCATGGATCAGCCGCCAGCGTTCCCTGGCTGCAAACTAATGCATGTCTCCCAAAAACGGGAACCGTTTCCGCAGAGGGGGAACCACCACGTTGCTTTCAGCGCAGATGGCAGCTGCCGTGAGAGCGATGCCCGGACGCTTGCCCAGGAAACGGATATGAACCCGCACGTCCATTCTGGTAAAACCCGCAAGGAACGGATGCGTTTTCAGTAAGCCGGATTGGCTGTCAATGCCCTCATTGGGTCGAAAACATCAATCACGTTTTCTGAAAGTCGATGCGTCGATAGAGAGCCTTTGCAGGCGGGCATAGAGGCTGCGGCGTGGCAATTGCAATGTCGCCGCCGCCGCGCCCACATCGCCGTTACACCGATCCAGCGTCGCGCGAATGACACTCTCCTCGAAACGGTCCATCTGCTCCGAAAGGGAAAGCGGGCTGGCCTCCATCAGGGTGTCCTGACGCAGTCCCAGCACCACTTGCTTGGCATAATTGCGCAGTTCGCGCACATTCCCTGACCATTCATCGGAATTGAGCCGTGCTTCCATCGCGGCATTGATTGGAGGTCGCGGCTGGCCGAACTGGGCGGCTGCTTCATCCAGAAAATAGGAGAAAAGCAAACCTATATCCTTCCGCCGCTCACGCAAGGGAGGCACGCGGAGCCTGACCGTTTCAAGACGATAGAGCAGATCGGAGCGAAAACGTCCGGAAGCCACGGCTTCTTCCAGATTGCCTTTCGCGGCGGCGACAATCCTTAGATTGACTGCACGCGGCTCTCCGGAAAGCGAAGGCAGTTCACGTTCTTCGACGACACGCAGCAGCTTGCCCTGAACAGAAGGCGACATGCTGTCTATCTCATCGAGAAACAATGTGCCGCGATCCGCATCTGCAATTCTTCCGCGCTGAATGCGGCTTCCGAACAGAACCTCATCGGCAATGGCATCGGGCAAGGCGGCGCAGTCGATGGCGACGAAACCGCGGGCGTGACGCGCGCTCCTGCGATGCAGGAGGCGGGCCACCAGTTCCTTGCCTGTTCCGGTTTCGCCTTCGATCAACACATCGACATCGACGCTGGCAAGCTGACGGATCGTGTCGCGCAGACGCACCATGACCGGCGTTTCGCCCAGCAAAGGATAGTCCTGTTCGGCATCTGCCGCCGCACGGCGAAGACGGCGATTTTCCAATACCAGGCGACGCATTTCCAGCGCGCGGCGAACACTCGATATCAGATGGTCGGCAGCAAACGGCTTGGCGATGAAGTCGAACGCGCCTTTTTTGAGCGACGACACAGCCATTCCAATATCGCCATGTCCCGTCATCAAGATGACGGGCAGTTCGGGATCGCGCGCCAGCAATGCTTCCATCATTGCATCCCCATCGACACGCGGCATGCGAATATCGGTCACAACGATGCCCGGATAATCCGGCGTCAGGCTGGTCAAGGCGGACTGCCCGTCGCCATGCACCTCGATATCAAGACCGGCGATTTCGAATGAGTCAGCCAAAGCCGTTCGAAAGGCGGCGTCGTCATCGATCAGCATCACCCGCAGGGGCTCACTTTCCGTCATGGCCGTTTTCCTCCTTTGCCCGCTTCAAAGTGGCAGCAAAAGCCGCGCCGCCAAGCTGCGATGGTACGACGCGCAGCGTTCCTTCCAGTTCGGTCATGAGGTCCCTTGCGATGCCGAGCCCCAGACCGAGGCCATCTGCCTTGCCTGTGACAAACGGGCTGAAAATCTCATCGGCCAGTTCCGGGTCGATGCCCGGCCCGTTATCGTCCACGACAAGCGAAATCCGATCGCCGTCCTCGCGAACGCTGAACGAAACATGGGGATTCTCGCGGTTTGCCACTGCATCCAATGCGTTTTGCAGCAAGTTCACCAGCACCTGCTCGGACCGGACACGGCAGGCAAATATCGCAATGTCGGACCGCTCCGGTATATCCAGCCGGACCTTGGCGTTGCGGAACCGGTCTCCCATCAGCAGCATCGTGCCATCCACAAGCTCATTCAGCGAAAGCGGACGAGCCACACCGCTGCGACGCCGCGCAAAGCGGCGCATTTCTTGCGTGATGGAACCTATGCGCGCCGTCAGTTCCACGGAGGTTTTGAGATTATCGGCAACCTTGTCGAGCTTTCCATGGGCAAGATGGTGCTGTGCGTTTTCGGCGAGGGTCCGAATGGTCGCAACCGGCTGGTTGATCTCATGCACCAAGCCGGCGGTAATCGACCCAAGGGAGGCCAGCCTGTTTGCCTGGGCAAGTTCCTCCCGCGCTTCGCGAAAACGCTTGTCGGCCCGCTCGCGCTGCGTCATTTCCGCACTCAATGCCGCCGTTCGTTCTTCAACGGCAGTCTCAAGTTCGGCCCGATAGGCCGCAGCATGCGCCGCACGGCTCGCCCGCCAATAAAAGGCCCCCGCAATCACCACGAAAACAAGAATAGCCGCCACCGTCATCAAGCGCGCAAGATCGTTTGCAGCACGCAAGGCTTGCCCTGTCGGTTCTATGTGAACCAGTTTCAAGGCCGTTTCAGCAATCGGTTCATCAACTGCAACCGAATATTGGCCGGAAGGCCCGATCATCATCCCGTCCGCGGCAAAATGATAATTGCTCGGCTTCATATCCGCAGCATTGAACTGCCCGCTCTCGATAATCCGTGCGCGTTCCGTGGTTGATAGGGGCTGAAAGGACCGAAGGTCTTCGACCCTATCCGTGGAGGCAAGTATGATCCCGCGCGGATCGACCACGAAAGTTTGGCCTGGATCATTCGACCACGCCTGTACCAGCCGGTGAAACTCGAATTTTATGACGACCACACCGACCGGATTGGCCTGGTCGCCGATGCGCCGTGCCAGGAACAGACCAAAGCGGCCGCTCAGATCGCCGATGGCATAATATTCCGCCGAGCCCGTTGCCATCGCGCCTTTGAAATAGGGACGAAAATCGTAATTGCGCCCGACAAAGCTCTCCGGCGTATTGGCGTTCGATGATGCGATAACGGTACCGTCACGCGCGATCACATAAATGATCGGCGAACCGATCTGGTGCGCAAGAAGTTCCAGTTTCTGATTGAGCCGTGCTGTTGCGTCCTGCGAACCGCCGGCCAGTACATCGCGCAGATCGCTATATTCCTTCAAGACGACAGGCAATAACCGGAACTTCGCCAGTTCACTGTCGATGAGGCGGGTCTGCTGGCGCGCTATAAGCGTCGCATTCTGACGGAGCCCGCCAAGCGCCTCGCTTTCAGCCCACAATCGCGCGGAAAACCAAACGCCGATCGCCAGGGAAAAAGCAAGGACGACCAGACAGAGTTTTGCAATCTTCGAGGGCGTCTTCATTTGTGCCGATTTATGCAAAGTCAAACAAAGAGTCACGCAGAATCTTGCACAGGCCTCATCGGGAAATATGAGGAATTTTACAAATAGTCCATTTATTTCAACATCTTCAACTTTTTAAGCTTGCTCTCTGGCGATCATGTCCCTGCTACAGCATGTTAGCGCCACTTCGAAATGGGGAGTTTCGAAGGGAGGAGCCTGACCGTGAAACCCATCAACATAGCATCGGCATTGCAACCATTTTCCGCGGCCACCCGCGTCAGCCGGATTACCGCTATTGCATGCTGGAAGCTGAAGTGGAGCGCGGACTGACATCATTCACCACCGCCAACAAGGCTTTTCCCGCGACCCTGGCTGGAAGCGCGAAAAGACAGGGGGCTGGCAGATGAAAACACCCCGAAACCGATCCGACGATTTGGTTCCACAACAAGGGGTGAAATTCAAGAATCGAGAGATTGGAAGGAGCAACCCATGGTCTCAATTACAAACGAACGGAGTGACGTGCGAAGCACCAACAGCCGCCTGAAATCCATTATCGGCGGCTCGACCGGCAATCTGGTCGAATGGTTCGACTGGTATGTCTACGCAGCATTTGCGCTCTATTTCGCACCGCACTTCTTCCCGTCCGAAAGCCAGACCGCGCAGCTCATGAGTGCTGCCGCAGTCTTTGCTGTCGGCTTCGTCATGCGCCCCATCGGCGCCTGGATCATGGGGATTTATGCCGACCGCAAGGGTCGCAAGGCAGGTCTGGCGCTGTCCGTGACGCTGATGTGCGCCGGTTCGCTCATCATTGCGCTTACGCCGGACTATCAGACCATCGGGCTGGCAGCCCCCGCCCTCCTCGTGATCGCCCGCTTGATGCAGGGCCTGTCGGTTGGCGGTGAATACGGTGCCAGCGCCACATACCTGTCCGAAATGGCAGGCAAGGATCGTCGCGGCTTCTTCTCCTCCTTCCAGTATGTCACGCTGATTTCAGGACAGCTTCTCGCGATCCTGCTTCTGATCGTGCTTCAGTCGACCATGGAAACTCCCGCACTGGAATCCTGGGGTTGGCGTATTCCCTTCTTCATCGGCGCCCTGCTTGCCGTTGTCGTGTTCTGGCTGCGCCGCGGCCTTGCGGAAACCGAAAGCTTCAAGAATGCAAAGGCCAATGATGCTCCCAAATCCGGTTTCTGGACGCTTATCAAGTATCATCCGAAGGAAACCGCTCTGGTCATGCTCTTGACCGCCGGCGGCACGCTCGCATTCTATGCTTATTCGATTTACATGCAGAAGTTTCTGGTGAACACGTCCGGTTTCAGCCGGGAAGTGGCAAGCCAGATCAACGCCGTGACATTGTTCGTCTTCATGTGCCTGCAACCCGTCGCCGGTGCCTTGTCGGACAAGATCGGCCGCAAGCCATTGATGATCGCGTTTGGCGTCGCAGGTGTTCTTTTCACCTATCCTATCTTCACGACACTGGAACAGACCCGCGACCCCATAACCGCCGGGCTTCTGGTCATGGGTGCGCTCATCATCGTCACCGGTTACACCTCGATCAATGCTGTGGTGAAAGCGGAACTTTTCCCGGCGCACATTCGTGCACTCGGCGTGGCCCTGCCCTATGCGCTTGCCAATACGCTCTTTGGCGGCACTGCCGAATATGTGGCGCTGAGCTTCAAGAATGGCGGCTGGGAACGCGGCTTCTACTGGTATGTCACCATCATGATCGGCATTTCCCTGATCGTTTATCTGCGCATGCGGGATACGAGCAAGGACAGCATGATCAAGGAAGACTGATCCTGCCTCCCAAGCAGCAAAATGCCGGGCTGGCATCGGCCCGAAAATCGGAACTGATTTTCGGGCCGATGCGTGGATTCTATAGCCAGGAAGGCCGTTTAGCGTCCGTTAGGGACGCCCGGCATTTTTATTCCTCCTGCTGCATGGTCCGAAACCGTCCCGGGCTTTGTCCCATCCATTTATGAAATGCGCGATAAAAGGCGCTCGGCTCACTATAGCCAAGTTCGGCAGCCACTTCGGCCACACTGAGCCTGTTTTCCTGCAATAGCCTTTCGGCAATCACGAAACGCAGTTCGTCCTTGATTGTCCCGAAACTCTGCCCTTCCCCACGCAGCCTGCGACGCAAGGTTGGTGCGGACATGCCAAGCCTGCCTGCCAGTTCGTCGAAAGATGGCCAGTCGGCGGTTGGTAAGGCGCTGAGCTGCGCGCGCACCCTCGCGGAAAGATCGTCATCATGGCGATAGCGGATCAGAATATTGGCGGGAGCTTCGCGCAGAAAACTTTCCAGTGCCACATCGCTGCGAACGATCGGCAGCGACAGGTAGGATGAAGAGAAGACCAGTCGTGTCACTGGCTGATCGAACAGGACGGGTGCACCGAAAAACTTGTGATAATCCTGCCGGTGCACCGGAGCGGGACATGCAAAGTCGAGCGTGCGCAACGGAATGCGCCGGCCGACGAGCCAGCACGCGACCCCCATCAGGATCAGCCAATAGGCACGGTAGGCAAAAGCCGGTCGCGGAGATCCGGCATCGGTCAGCACAATATGGGCCATGCCATCGCGAACGCGCAATTCGCCGTGCGGATCATCCAGCACCACATTGAGAAACTGCAAGGCGCGTCGCAAGGCGCGTTCCAGCGTGCCCGCATGCAGCACGGCATGACAAAGCAGGTTGAAGCTGCCGGGACGCATCGGCCGCGCCGCAAGCCCGAAGAATTCATCATCAATCGTTTCGGCGATCAGCCACCATAGGCGGCCATATTCGACATTGGTGACTGGTTCGGTCACATGTTCCGGCAGGCCGATCATTGCCATGAGGGGAGCCGTGTCCATCCCCCGGCTGCGCACGCTTTCCAGCGCATCCTCAACAAAGCCAGGCGCTATATTATGGCGTTCCATGCAAGTCCTTATTGTAAAATCGATCACACATTTATGCATCTCATGTCATTGTTTGCAATGCGCGAATGATTAACCTTTGACCATGTCGGCCACGAGGAGGTGGCGGCCTGGGAGGTTATACTGGAATGACTGAAACACCCGTTTCAGCGCGGCTGGCACGTTATGATGACGCCGTTGCGCAATTTCGCATCGAAGATGCCATTGCTAAGCTTGAGGGCAATCCTGAAACCGGCCTCAATGCCTGTGTTGAATGCTGCGACCGGCACACCGGCGATAATCGCGTGGCCCTGCGCGCAATAGCGGCCAATGGCGAACTTTCCGAATTCACCTTCGAGAACCTGCGCGATATGGCCGCCCGTGTCGGCAATATGCTGAAAGATGCAGGCGTCGGCTCTGGCGATGTGGTCGCGGGCCTGTTGCCGCGCACGCCGGAACTCATCGCAACCATTCTCGGCGCATGGCGTATCGGCGCGATCTATCAGCCGCTTTTCACCGCCTTTGGTCCGAAAGCAATCGAGCACCGCCTGAAGACAAGCGGCGCAAAACTGGTCGTCACGAACACGGCCAACCGCTCCAAACTGACAGAAGTTGAAAATTGCCCACGGGTGGCGATCGTTCTGGCATCCGGCGAAAGCCTGCCGGCCGGTGACATCGATTATCGCGCAGCGACTGCTGCTGCGTCGGTTGATTGCCCACCGGTGCTTCGCAAGGACAGCGACCTGTTCATGATGATGTCGACGTCCGGCACGGCGGGCCTGCCCAAAGGTGTTCCGGTTCCTCTTTACGCCCTTCTGGCATTCGGCGCCTATATGCGCGAAGCCATCGGGCTGCGTTCAGACGATGTTTTCTGGAATATTGCCGATCCGGGCTGGGCATATGGTCTTTATTATGCCGTGACCGGTCCATTGCAGCTTGGCATGGCAACAACGCTTTATGAAGGCGGCTTCACCGCTGAAAGCACCTACGACATCATCGAGCGCCTCGGCGTCACCAGCCTGGCCGGTTCACCAACCGCCTTCCGTCTGCTGATGGCGGAGGGACCAGAGGCAGCAAGGCGTGTCAAAGGCCGGCTGCGCGTCGTTTCGAGTGCCGGGGAGCCGCTTAACCCGGAAGTCATTCGCTGGTTCGATGCGCATCTTGGCACACCTATCCATGATCATTATGGCCAGACCGAACTCGGCATGGTCGTGAACAATCATCATGGCCTCGAACATGTCGTTCGGCACGGTTCGGCTGGCTATGCAATGCCCGGTTATCGCGTCGCCGTTCTGGATGACCAAAGCAATGAGCTGGGCCCAAACCAGCCGGGCATTCTCGCGGTCGACATTGCGAAGTCACCGCTTCTCTGGTTTTCCGGCTATTACCGCCAAGAAACCCCGGCTATCGCTGATGGTTATTATCGCACCGGCGATACAGTGGAGTTTGAGCCGGATGGTTCGATCAGCTTCATTGGCCGCGCCGATGACGTTATAACATCTTCCGGCTATCGCATCGGACCTTTCGATGTCGAGAGTGCCCTTCTTGAACACGCAGCCGTCAATGAAGCGGCGGTCGTCGGCGTTCCCGATCCGCAGCGGACGGAAATTGTGAAGGCATTCGTTATTCTTGCGCCCGGTTTCGAAGGTACGCAGGAACTGAAGGACGAGCTGGCACTGCATGTGAAGAAACGGCTCTCCGCCCATTCCTACCCGCGTGAAATTGACTTCCTGAGCGAACTTCCCAAGACGCCAAGTGGAAAAATCCAACGGTTTCTTCTGCGCAAGGCGGAAATCGACAAACAGCAACAAACGAAGGCCTGAGGACAAGAATATGCAGATTAAGGATCGGGTATTTCTGATTACCGGCGCAGGTTCCGGCCTCGGTGCCGCGGTTGCGAAAATGGCCGTCGAAACCGGCGGCAAAGTTTTGCTGATCGATGTGAATGCGGAAGCGGGTGAAGCGCAGGCCAAGGCACTTGGCGCGGCGGCAAAGTTTCACCGCACCGACGTCACCAGCGATACGGACGGCAAGGCTGCCATCGATGCCGCACTGGAAGCTTTCGGGCATATTGATGTGCTCGTCAACTGTGCCGGTGTTGCGCCGGGTGAAAAGGTTCTCGGCCGCGACGGTGCGCACAAGCTCGAAAGCTTCGCACGTACGATCTCGATCAATCTGATCGGCACTTTCAACATGCTGCGCCTGGCCGCCGAAGCCATGGCAAAGAACGAATCTGGCGAAGGCGGAGAGCGCGGCGTCATTATCAATACGGCGTCGGTTGCAGCCTTTGACGGCCAGATCGGTCAGGCGGCCTATTCCGCTTCCAAGGGCGGCGTCGCTGCCATGACCTTGCCCGTGGCGCGCGAACTGGCGCGTCACGGCATTCGTGTCATGACGATCGCGCCCGGAATTTTCGCCACGCCGATGATGGCGGGCATGCCGCGGGAAGTGCAGGATGCGCTTGGCGCCTCCGTGCCGTTCCCGCCTCGCCTCGGACGCCCGGAAGAATATGCGGCGCTGGCGCGTCATATCGTGGAAAACCAGATGCTGAACGGTGAAGTCATCCGTCTGGACGGCGCACTGCGCATGGCAGCGAAATAAAGCAATTCCAGGAAAAGTGGAAACGGGTTTTCCGTCCGGAATTGCGTAGAGAAAGAACCAACGAGGAACCACAATGTCCAACAGCTATCCTATTGTCATTGTCGGCGCATCCCGCACGCCCATGGGCGGCTTTCAGGGCGATTTCGCCAATGCACAGGCAACCGATCTCGGTGCTGCCGCCATTCGCGGAGCGCTGGCCGGCGCGGGCCTCGCCCCGGAAGCGGTCGAGGATGTCTATATGGGCTGCGTCCTGCCCGCCGGTCAGGGGCAGGCACCGGCACGTCAGGCTTCCATAAAGGCGGGATTGCCGGTCTCGACGGGTGCCACGACCGTCAACAAGATGTGCGGCTCGGGCATGAAGGCAACCATGCTTGCGCATGATCTGCTGCTGGCAGGTTCTGCCGATGTCATCGTTTCGG
The DNA here is from genome assembly GCF_046630315.1 of Brucella anthropi. GTDB lineage: Bacteria > Pseudomonadota > Alphaproteobacteria > Rhizobiales > Rhizobiaceae > Brucella > Brucella anthropi_A. Next base: position 20,269 of record NZ_LQBD01000019.1, read on the forward strand.
GCGGCATGGAAAGCATGACCAATTCCCCCTATCTGCTGCCAAAGGCACGTGGCGGGTATCGTATGGGACATGGCCAGATTATCGACCATATGTTCCTCGACGGACTTGAAGATGCCTATGATAAAGGCCGCCTGATGGGCACCTTTGCCGAAGATTGCGCGGAAACCTATCAGTTCACCCGCGAAGCCCAGGATGAATTCGCCATAGCCTCCCTGACGCGTGCGCAGAATGCCATCAAGAACGGTCTTTTTGCTGCCGAAATCACCCCCGTTACCGTGAAGAACGGGCGTAACGAGGTTGAAATTTCCATCGATGAACAGCCCGGCAAGGCAAAGCTGGACAAGATACCAACACTGCGCCCGGCATTTCGCGATGGCGGCACCGTGACGGCAGCCAACTCTTCCTCTATCTCCGATGGCGCGGCGGCCCTTGTCCTCATGCGTTCATCCGAAGCAGAAAAACGCGGGCTTACGCCGCGTGCGGTTCTGGTCGGCCATGCCACCCATGCCGACAAGCCGAATCTCTACCCGACCGCCCCGATCGGCGCCATAAGCAAGCTGTCGGCGAAAATCGGCTGGGACCTGAAGAGCGTCGATCTCTTCGAGATCAACGAGGCTTTTGCAGTCGTAACCATGGCCGCCATGCGCGATCTCGATCTGCCGCACGACAAGGTCAATATTCACGGTGGCGCCTGTGCCCTTGGCCATCCTATCGGCGCATCGGGAGCGCGTATCCTCGTCACCCTGCTTTCGGCCCTCGAGACCCATGGCTTGAAGCGCGGCGTGGCTGGAATCTGCCTTGGTGGCGGCGAAGCAACCGCTGTCGGCATCGAGAGGATCGTCTGATGATCCTGACCGATACGCAGGAGCAGATTCGCGACGCCGCCCGGCAGTTTGCGCAGGAGCGGCTCGCGCCGGGAGCTGCCGCACGTGACAGGGAACATGCTTTCCCACGGGCAGAGCTTGCCGAAATGGGTGGGCTTGGCTTTCTCGGAATGCTGGTGCCGGAAGAATGGGGCGGTTCCGATCTCGGCACGGTTGCCTACGCGCTCGCACTGGAAGAAATTGCCGCTGGCGATGGTGCATGTTCCACCATCGTCTCGGTCCATTCATCCGTGGGCTGCGCTCCGATCCTGCGTTTCGGCACTGAAGAGCAGAAGCAGCGTTTCCTGCCCAAGATGGCTTCCGGCGAGTGGATCGGCGGGTTTGCTTTGACGGAGCCGCAGGCGGGCTCGGATGCTTCCGCTCTCAAAACCCGCGCCCGTCGCGATGGCGACCATTATGTAATCGACGGTTCCAAGCAGTTCATCACATCGGGCAAGAACGGCAGCGTCGTGATTGTGTTTGCCATTACCGATCCGTCGGCGGGCAAAAAGGGGATTTCGGCTTTCATCGTGCCAACCGATACGCCGGGTTACGAGGTTGTGTCGGTCGAACACAAGCTCGGACAACATGCGTCGGATACCTGTGCGCTCGCCTTTACCGAAATGCGCATTCCAGCGGAAAACCGGCTGGGCGAAGAGGGGGAAGGCTACAAGATCGCCCTTGCCAATCTGGAAGGCGGGCGGATCGGCATTGCCGCACAATCGGTCGGCATGGCGCGCGCGGCATTTGAAGCTGCATGTGCTTACGCCAAAGAGCGCATTACTTTCGGCAAGCCCATCATCGAACATCAGGCGGTCGCATTCAGGCTTGCCGACATGGCAACGAAGATCGAGACGGCCCGCCAGATGGTGCTTCATGCAGCCGCCTTGCGTGAGGCAGGCAAGCCTTGCCTGACAGAAGCCTCGATGGCCAAACTCGTCGCTTCCGAAATGGCTGAACAGGTCTGCTCGGCGGCAATCCAGATTCATGGCGGCTATGGATATCTGGCGGATTATCCCGTCGAGCGCATTTACCGCGATGTTCGCGTCTGCCAGATTTACGAAGGCACCAGCGACGTGCAGCGTCTCGTCATAGCGCGAGGATTGTGACAGTCACCTACGATAGTGTTTGCAAGTCACGGTGAAAATCGGCCAAAAGATTGCGCACGGTTTTAGAGCGGCTCCGGTTAAAATGGAATCACTGGAACCGCTCCAACTATCTGTTTTGTCGCATTATCCTCACGCAAAACCGATTCGCACTTTTGGCTCGGAAATGCTCTGGTTGAATCGCGTGCACATTGTGAGGCCAAATGACCATTCGCCCGATCGTAACCTATCCGGATAAACGACTGCATGCCGTTGCGGAGCGTGTCACGCTGTTTGATAACGCCTTGCTGGAACTGGCAAACGATCTTCTCGATACGATGCGTGCAGCGCCCGGAATCGGCATCACCGCGCCTCATATAGGTGTATCGAAGCGTTTGGTCGTGCTTGAATTATCTGCGGAAACGGGGCCGAAATTTTATGTAAATCCAGAGATTGTTTCCGCCTCCGAAGACAAGCTTCGTCATCAGGAGGGCAGCGTCTCGATGCCGGGCCTGGTCGACGATGTCGAGCGTCATGCCCGTATCAAAATTCGCTATCAAGACCTCAATGGCCAGGAGCAAACCGAGGAATCGGAAGGCTTGCTCGCGGTCTGCCATCAGCACGAAATAGACCAGCTTGACGGCATTTTCTGGATTCAGCGCCTTTCACGGCTGCGCCGGGATCGCCTCATCAAACGCTATGAGAAATCGCAGCGCCAGAGATAATTGGCGCTGCGACAATCGCTCAATAAAGCAGGCGGGCGCGGATGGTGCCGGGAATTTCGCGAATGGCCTGCAACACCGTTTCGCTGGCCTCGCCTACACCATCGGCTTCCATGACAAGATAGCCCACTTCGCCATCGGTCTGCAGAAACTGACTGGCGATGTTGATATTGTGCGTCGAGAAAACATTCACGAGGCTGTTGAGAATGCCGGGGCGGTTTTCATGCACATGCATGAAGCGCGTACCCGTCGGGCGTGGCGGCAATTGCACTTGCGGGAAATTGACAGCCCCCAGCGTGGAGCCGACATCGGAATACTCGACCAGTTTTCGGGTGACTTCCGTGCCAATCCGTTCCTGCGCTTCTTCCGTCGAACCGCCGATATGCGGCGTGAGAATGACATTCTCCAGCCCCTGAATCGGCGAGACAAACTTGTCGTTGTTGGACGCTGGCTCAACCGGGAACACATCGATGGCGGCACCTGCGAGATGGCCTTCCTGCAAGACCTTTGCCAGAGCTTCCAGATCGACAACCGTGCCGCGTGCATTGTTGATGAGAAAGGCGCCTTTCTTCATCTTGCGCAGCTTTGCTTCGGTAATCAGTTTGGAAGTCGACTTGTTGGACGGCACATGCAGGCTGACGACGTCCGAAGTCTTGAGCAGTTCATCAAGGCTCGCAGCCGGTTTGACATTGCCATATTGCAGTTTATCGGAAGTGTCGAAATAGCGCACGGTCATACCAAGGCTCTCGGCAAGATTGCCGACCTGCGAACCGATATTGCCATAACCGACGATACCCAGCGTCTTGCCGCGCACTTCACGGCTGCCGGTCGCCGTTTTGTCCCAGCCACCGGCATGCGCGGAAACCGAACGCGGAAAAATACGGCGCATCAGCATGATGATTTCGCCGATCACCAGTTCTGCGACGGAGCGGGTATTCGAAAACGGGGCATTGAAAACCGGGATGCCGCGCTTGCGTGCGGCTTTCAGTTCAACCTGATTGGTTCCGACCGAGAAGCAACCGACCGCGATCAGGCGGTTTGCGGCGGCAAAAATCTCTTCGGTCAATTGCGTCCGGGAACGAATGCCGACGATATGCGCGGAAGCAATGGCGTCAATCAGATCGGCCTTGTCCAGCGCTTTCGGCAAATGGGTGACATTGGTGTAGCCTGAGGCTCTGAAATAATCGACAGCAGTTTGATTGATGCCCTCCAGCAGAAGGACATTGATACGGTCGCGTGCGAGGGAGAGACGTTCGGTCATTTTGGGGATTTCCGGGCTGTAACAGCAAATAGTCGAATTACGACATGAATGAATGCAAAGCCGTCGTCAACAGGATAGGTTGAAAGAAATTTGCGTGAGCGGCATTTCACGGTGAAAGTAAACGCGCAACCAAACGCCGACCATATCCTCCAATCGGTGCAGGCTGACGTAAAAATGCATGGCCCGGAAGAATAGTAAAACCAAACAAGGCGCGCTTCAATTGCCTGTGGCCGGATCCGGGGCCAACTCATCAAAGTCCAGGTTCAGCCGAAAACGATCATCATAGCCGTCCTTGAGAACCGCGACCAACTATTCGCCAAACTCGACCTCTGTAAAGAGTTGAGCTATAAACGATGACTCCCTTCGATAACCGGTTCACTCCTAACGGGATTGGCGATGTATCGGTCGCCCAGACACCACGACGCTTGAATAAGCTTGAAGGTCAAACATTAACATACGCGCGCGCAACTGCCTTCCGAACCGCTTGACGGAACAGTCGCCTTTCGGTTCTCCATCCAGAGACGATATTGCCGGGCACTACGTTTCTGAGACAATTGGGAGGTAAGAAGCGCCCATATTGGGGACACATTGGGTACTGTGCGACGACCGCGGCTCAATCGCACCATCTGATATCGAACGGCAGCCATATGCGCAATCGAAGCGACAGGTTTGTTCTTCCACGTAATGGGTTTGAGTGCAGGAGCATCCGTTCTGCCTAGCCTCCAATAGCGCGGCAGATTCGGTTCGATCGCAAGCGCGGTGGCAATCCCCGCCATGGCGACGCCGCTTTCGATAACCTGCTCCGCCACTTCACGCCGCCTGATGCCACCCGTAACCATCAGCGGCATGGTTGCGACCTCGGCAATCTCGCGCGCGAATTCAAGGAAATATGCCTCGCGCGCCAGGGTTCGCTCATCCCTTGCGTGCCCCATCATCGCCGGTGCTTCATAACTCCCGCCTGAAAGCTCCACGAGATGGACGTTGAGCTTGCCGAGCATTTCGACGACCGCCCTTGCATCCACTGGCGAAAAACCGCCTCGCTGGAAATCTGCCGAGTTCAGCTTGACAGAAACCGCAAAGCCCGGAGAGACAGCAGCCCGCACACCGCGCACGATGTCGAGAAGGAGACGAGCACGGTTTTCCACGTTGCCACCCCACCGATCCTTGCGGTGGTTAGCCAGCGGCGACAGGAACTGGCTCAACAAATAGCCGTGTGCTGCATGTATCTCGATGCCGTTGAAGCCCGCACGTTCTGCAAGGACTGCGGTTGCCACAAAGCGCCGCTCGACCTCGGCGATGTCGGCTACGGTCATCTCCCGCGGCACGGGGAATTGCTTCGACTGCCCACCGAGATCAAGGGCTACAGCGGAAGGTGCCAGCGTTTCCTGGCCCAGCCCTGCCGGCATCTGACGTCCGGGATGATTGATCTGCATCCATACCTGAGCACCACCCGCCCGTGCAGCATCAGCCCAGTTCCTGAAGCGGTCGAGATGACGATCATCTTCCAATACAACGCCCGCCGGGCCGGTCATGGCCCTGGCGTCGACCATCACATTGCCGGTGATGATCAACCCCACTTCACCTTCAGCCCAGGAGCGATAGAGTTTGATGAGTTCGGCAGAAGGTGCATGATCATGGTCGGCCATGTTCTCTTCCATGGCCGCCTTGGCAATGCGGTTTGGAATGATGGCGCCATTTGACAAGGTCAATGGGGAAAAAAGCAGCATATATGTCTCTCCTAATGAGGATATGGACAGACTATAACCTTTTAGTTAACTTTAAGGTCAATAGGCTTTCTGAGAGAATCGCGACCATGAATATCGGAGAATTAGCGAAAAGGACTGGCCTCACCAGCTCGCGCATACGCTTCTATGAAAGCGCCGGCCTCCTGAAGACGGTGGACCGCCGACCGAACGGCTATAGAACCTATCCGCCGGAAGCAGTGCTCGTGCTCGAACTGATAACGACAGCTCAAAATGCCGGCTTCAGCCTCGACGAAATCCGCACACTCCTTCCATCGAATCTGGAAGATTGGCAGCACGATGCGCTGATCGAAACCCTTGAGCGTAAAGTGGCGGATATTTCCGCATTGGAAGCACGTCTCGCTCACAGCAAGGCGCAACTTGTCGGGCTAATCGAAGAGATCACGGCCAAGCCGGACGATATCGATTGCGCTGCCAATGCAAGGCGAGTGCTGTCACAATTGCTGGGAAAACAGATCAAGAGCGCCGCGAGCGACACAGGAGAACAAAGACTCTATAATAAAGCGCGACGTGACCAGTCTGGGAGCATAAAATAGGCGATATACCTTATCCGGCGCCCTATCAATTATACCCTAAAAATAGGGGGATGGGCAAAAATTCGTTATGACAGATATGACGATGCCCACCGATAAAAATCGATGGGCATCGTCGCAAAAATTATTGCATGTCGATTCCTCAAGGACCTGAATCATTCCCACTCCATACTCAACAACCAAGTTTTCTGTAGGAAATTCAGCAATTTAACTCGAAGAATGGTTTTGATACCATGAAAAATACCAAGAGCAATCTAGAGAATCTGCCTCATCTACGAATGCGATCGTTCATGCACCGCTCACAGTAGCCTTGGGTTTCGATGATGATTAGCGGCATGGTCATTTACTAAGCGACGAGCGGCTCCGCTTCGAGCGCCAAAGACTTAAGGAACAATTTGCGAAGCTCGTCGAGCTTTTCTTTAGCTATGCCCCCATCCTCAATAGCCTTCAGAGTGTGAACTGGCTTCTGGTCGTCCCGAACAGGTAAGTTCAATCCGAGGAACTTCTCCATACAGCTATCGACGAAACAAGGCTCCGCAAGGCGACTTGGGCCAGCCTTACTCCTCAGCATTTCATTCACCACCTTGTGGTGGTCCTTATCCTGATCGTCATCAAGCATCAAACCATACGGGATGCCGAATCCTTCAAGTAGAGCAATATAGCGATGAAGATTGTATTTCCCCATCGCATCGACAATCGCCACACGATGGCGGCTCAAGTCATGCCAGTCCCGTGCGAACAGCCACGCGAACAAGGCTTTTTCGGTGGCCCCCTCCACAAGCAGCACGCGGTCGGCGAAGAACATGGAGGCCCGCTCGGAATCTAACCAGAGCTGATAGCGGAATCTCTCCTCCTGTTCCGCAATCACCGCGTCTTCGGTTGCGCCTTTTAGCAGTTTCCTGGCGTTTCCCTTTGCACTCTCCGCCACCGCTGCGTCGTTAACATAATTTTCCAACCAATTCTTGAACTCGTATCCTTGACCAAGTACCTTACCAAGGTCGGTCTTCTTGACCTGGCCAATGCTACTCACACCATTATTGCGGCGGACACGAACAATCTGGCACAGATCGTCCGCCACCTTGCCTACGAAGATTGGCGAATGGCTGGTCACAATGACCTGCTGAGCATCTCCCGCTCCCAACCTGCGCAGGTGGTAAGCCATATTCTCTTGTTGAGCTGGATGCAAAAATGCTTCCGGTTCCTCAAACAGGATGAGGGTAAAATCAGGGTCGAATTCCTTTTTCCCCGCCACCTTGCTTTCGGTAAAGCTGGGCGCGAGCTTGATAAGTTCATACAGGAATGATCGCTGGAACCCATGCCCATAACGATCGAGTGCAAACGATGTTTCTCCAAGCATGGCGTCCACGAAGCCATGCCGGATTAGGTTCTTAGTGATGTCCTCCGGTGCGACAGGGTTCACTCCCATGTCGAATCGAATGCCCCATTGCTCGATGGATTGGTTGATAGGCTTAGAAATCTGAGTCAAGAAGCCCTGTTCTCCACATGCCTCGTCGTTCAACTTTCCGAATGCGCCTTCCATTTCCTTGAATGCGGGGCTGTCCGCGATCACACGCTTTAGCATCAGATTAAGCATATCCCGCAAGGGCGACGGGCCGCTGGTTTTCATCTGCTCCGCAGCGGTAGTGAGTGCCGGAATGTATATGACGCTGCCGACCTTAGCGGTACCGACGTTCTTCGCTCCATAGAACAATTCTTTCTCGGGCTCACCATTGATGATGGCGTAAATGTTGCTTTGGCTTGGCTTAAATCTTTCCTTTTCGGGGGACGCGAAGTAGCGACGGACGGTGAGGCTATAACCAGCCACACCTGCCTTGTATTTGTCCGCCAACCCCTCCCATTCAATTTCGGACAAATCGAAAGTCAGTTCAACCCAGGATTCGTCAGTCTGTACGCCCTTCATCTTGGGAAGATCGTCGCCTGAATGCTTGAAGTCCTCATAGAACGCCCGGAGCGCGGCAACAATGTTGCTCTTGCCCGCGTTATTGGCACCCACGATCATTGTGTAGTCGTGAACCTCGATGTCAGCATCGACAATAGACCGGAAATTGTGGATGCGCAGGCGGCGAAGTTTCATGGTTTCCCTCGGGTGCTATTAGTTGACACCTACACCAATGCCACCGGCACCGGCGCGGCACTGCTTTGGCCGATGACGGCGTTTTTGACTTTGAGAGCGAGGCGCTCGCCCCAGCGAATATTTCGTTATGAGTTCCATCCGCCAGAAATTGTGCCCCTATGCATCGGCTGGAGGCCATCTCAGCTTGCCGCGCCCCACACGTAACGCCTCTACCAGCCTAGTGCCGCCGGGCAACCGGCCGGAAAAGAGGCTGGGCTTGGGATCAACCGCCGGTTTCTTGAACGCACCGACACGTTGATAGTCGGGTGTTGTCAGCCAAGTTCGCCCATCACCCTCGTCGGTGACTATGCGATAGAGGCCAGCCGGCGGGGCTATCGCGGTGTCAAGCAGACGCTTGTAATGTTCGACTGACCATTTCTGAATGCCTCCGCTGAGGGCGTCGGTCCGGAACCGCGCCCATAGCGCGGCCGTATCAGGCGTGGGCCAGTCACCGGCGTCGGTGTAGGCGGTGATCTCGTCGGACTCGAGCCAGGCCCGCATCTCAGCTGGCGTGACGAAGACCGGCATAGCATCCTCGATCGCTGCCATCGCCGCGCGCCGCGAAGGAAGGCCCGCGCGGATCAGCATCGACATCATGAATTGCGGGACGCCAGTTTCGACCGCTGCTGCTGCGCCGCCCGCCACCGTCTCCGGCGACCAACCGAGTGACATGCGGCGGGTACGAACAGCTTCCAAGGCCCAGACCAAGCGATAGGTGAAGGCCTCTTCAACGACTCGCATGTTCTGCGGTCCGATCTCGGCCACATTCTCGCCAGACACCCAACTACGCAGGATAGCCTTCCAATTCGTCGGTAGCGCGTTCGCCTTATCGGGGATGAAAGGTCGCATGAACAGCAGACGTTCGCCGAGACCGCCGAGCGCATCGACAAGTGCCTCAACGTCGCCGCTCAGTGCCGCATCGTCAGCCCGGTCAAGGAGTTCGGCCAACTCGTCAGCCATGGCGTCGATTTTTAGACCCGCCTCAAGTCCAACGCCCATGGCGAAATGCCCGCGTCGCGCCTGCGCCGTGGTGGTTTTCCAGATGAGAGCGGCGCGGGCCTCGAACACCTTCTTATGCAGCGGGGCGACGTCCTTGTCCTCACGCGCGATCTGGCGTGCCCAGAGCGATCCCTTGAGCGCCTCGTCCAAGAGCTTCGGCAGGTCGGCGCGATCGGAATCGAGTGCTTCGATCAGGCCAAATACCGTTGCGTCGAGGCGCTCGACGATCTGTGATAGCGGCTCCTCTTCGATGGTTTCCTCTTTGTCATCGCCACCGCCTTCATCATCGTCGCCATCAGCGTCATACTCCGCGCCGGTCGCCAGTCGCTCGGCGACTTCGGCCTCTTCCTTGGGCGATCTCCAAGCTTCACGTGCGTTGGCCAAATATTCCCAGGCATCATCGCGATCCAGGACGCCTTCGCGGGCTAGCCTCTCAAGGATCTCGGCGACGATCTGGATGAGACCGCTCTTCAGCGTCCGGGCCTTTGCGGAGGCCACTAACTTCCTCCATTCCTTCTTTCGCCAGTCGACCTTATCGAACATGACATGCACGATGAGGCCTTCGACATCTACGAAGGCGCGTCCAGCGCGGCCGGCGACGTTCGCGAATTCCTCGCCTGTGATCTTCTCGGATGCCCGATACAACGCTGGCACCAGCAGGACGGCGGCGTTGAGGTTGAGACCCTGAGACAATGTCGGCGACGCGACGATGACCTTCAGAACACCTTCGGAGAGAAGGGCTTCCAGTTCGCGAAGGAATGGGCTCGGCAGCCGGCCGTGGTGGATGGCAACGCCGCTCTTTAGGCAGGCGACGGCGGGGTGGTCTTCGCCCAACCACTCCTTGCCGACCTCTAGAGCGCGGGCAATCGAGGCTTCATCCTCCAACAGTGAGTCCAGATAACCGCGTTTGCATAGGTCCACCACTTGTTTACCGTAGCTCTCGACCCAATTCGCCTGAGTGGAGAAGATCAGTGTCCGCTTGCCTTGACCCGCGAATTCCCATGCCGCGAACAGAGCGAGATGCGAGTTCTTGCGCGGATAGGGCTTCTTCTCTTTCCCCCGCGCGGCTTTCTCCACGACGAATTTGTCGAGAAACGGACCATCGTCGTCGAGGTCCAGCCGGAGCAGCGCGTCCTTGCCCCGCCAGGTGAGCGCGCCGAACCGCTGCCGCGTGGGGCGCCAGTCGGAACGCACAGGCTCGCCCGGTTCGTCAGAGCGTATCCACGCTGTAAGGTCTTCCAGCTCATCGCCGCTGGGCAGGATCGCGGATAGACAAACGATACGGCGTTCGCCTGCGTCAGCGCGCCGAAGCAGACGCTGCACGAGGGTTTCATAGCGGATCTCGCGTTCGCTGGGGCCAATCATGTGGCCTTCGTCGAGAACGATAAGGCCGACATTGTCAATCAGCGAGGGGTCGCTTCTCAGCGCGAAATCAAGTTTCTCGGGCGTCGCGATGATGATCTCACGCATGCGCAGCGCGTCTTCATCGCCAGCCGAAAGGCCGCTAGCGCCGTAAAGGGAGGAAACGCTGAAGCCGAGCGGCGCGAATGTTTTTCTGAACGATCGCTCAGTCTGGGCGGACAGTGCGCGCAGCGGCGTCACGATCAACACCCGGCGCGCCGACGACAGGGTCATCAGCGCGGCGATCTCCGCCACGCGAGTCTTACCGGCACTGGTCGGCAGGGCGACGACTAGATCGTCGGTGACATCCGTGGAGCGTCGAGCCGCTTCGCGCTGAGATGGCCATAGCTCCACCTCGGACGTCTTGCGGGCGAAGAGGGACGAGATGAATAGCCGGCGCAAATCCGGGTATTTTTCCTCCGTTCCCTCCGGCGGTTCAGTGGGCAAGTTTTCGTGCAGAGAATGCTGCCAGAGGTCATCGATCAAGTGACGGCAGAGGTTGCATATCCACCACAACGGAACATTCCCGCCGTTGTCCGCCAAGCTGACTGCGGTGGCGAGCAGCGCCCGCGCGGTCTCGATCGGCTCGGGTTCGCCCGTCTCCAGTGCGAAGTCGAAATGCGCCAGCGCCCGGCATATTGTCGTGTTGAGGATTGTCGATAGAGCCTCGTCGATGTCGGTCTCTTCGCCCATCAACGCCTTGGCGATCTCCTCATCTCCGTGAGCGTGATCGTCCAACCAGTCGCGAACGAATCCGCGCAGCTGGCCAAGATCGCGCAGGATCAAATGCCGAATCGCCGTTTCGCCCGGCGACGCATTGAGATCATCCATGGCCTCGTTGAAGAGCGAATAGGCAACGGCGGAGAAACCAGCCAGATGATAGGCTGCTGCGGCGATCGTGAGGCGGAAACCGCGATCAGGGGACTCGGGATCGCCGTTGCGCACCAGGGCTTCGAAGGAGTTGGCTGCGCGCTCGAACGCCTTGCTCGTCAGATCCGACGCACCGGCCTGAGCGCGCAGGGCCATCGCTCCGCGAAGCAGGGCAAAGCCGTGTTCGGCAAGATCGGTTTCGATCGTCGCACCTAGCGGCGGCGCGTTCGCCGGTAACACGCCTTCCTCGCGCATCAGCGACCAGGCAGCGCCACGATAGAGCAAGCGTCCAAGGATGCCATCGACGGTCGCGGTAGCTAAGAACGTGGTTAGTTCGTCAATCGTCTCCAAGATCTTCCGCCTCCTGGTACATGGCTGCGATGAAATCCTGGTGATCTTCGACGTGGACGTTTACTACGTAGTGGTCACGATTCGTCCCTGCGGCGTCGAGGTCCTCTTTCAAAGATGCATGAGGACCGTTACCCGACACGGTGAAAAGCATATGGTCGATGCGGTCGGCACGGAGGGACTTCACACCCACCTCGTCACGAAGGCTACGACCCAGCACGTTGTCGTCCGGATCATTACTTTCGAGGAGACGGTTTGCGACAAACAGAAGGGAATCGGGCGTGCAACGGCCGTTGTCGCGGTTCAGTACCTTCCGAGCGCTTGTAACCGTGGCCTTGCCAAGCACCTTGTTGCTCTTAGCCTCGCCCTTTAGAAGCCAGAGCTTCTCGTCCACCCCATTGTATCCAGCGCCGATGAAGTCATCGCCGCGCATGGCCATATTGCGGCCGTCCTTATAACGGAGACGTCGCACCGGCACACGTAAGCCAACCTCTTCCTCGACCAGTTCCGTGGCAAGAATTTCGCCGAGATCGCCGGACCGGCCTTTAGCGGTTTGCGGCAACGCTTCACTAAGAATCTGCGCTGCGGCCTTATATCCGAGGCGCTTCACGTCTTCGGCTATGCGTTCGAGCCGGTCGTAGTGCGACCGAATAGTCGCGGCGAAGTCTGCGCGAATCTCGTCTCGACCGCCTTCCCTCTCAACATAGGTCCAGTAGTACTTGCGCTTATCCTTCTTTTTCGTGGCTTCGCACCACCGTTCGTACAGTCCCACGCTGCCCCCAATCGACCATCCCTGCCTCGTTCGTAGTGTGATTCCACGCATGCTTCCAGCCCGACTTGGATTACGTGATCCAATCGAGCACAGTCAGGGCACTATCCGTTAGCGAATAGTATTCTATTTGAAACTATTATTGCGATTTAGAAATATCCATTCATCCAAGAAGCTAGCGACACGTGAAATCGCTAATACAGAAAGGTGGCCAGTGTGCCGCCCTTGTTATTTCCACCGTTCCAGCTCGCGGCCGACGTCGGGGCCAGCGTCGATTTCAGAGTGCAGGTTGTTGGGGGTGATGCCGGCGACGATCTGGGCAAGCTCATCATCAAGAATTTCATCGACGCCTTTGGCGGACACCTGCCCCGCCAGGCCGGCGTCGATCCGTTCGGCCAGCAAAGCCTTGAGCTGTGCCCATGCCACATCGTCCTTGAGCAGACCCGCAGCGACGGCCATGCTCACAAGCGCATCAAGCCCGAATTCGTTGATCTTCCCGCGCATCAGGTCAGACACGCGAGGTTGCGTCACGCCAAGACGGCGCGCGGCTTCTGCCTGCGTCCATCCGTGATCGCGGATTTGCTTTTCCAGGGCCATCATCAGCGCCGAACGCACCTTCATGTTTTCAGCTTCTGCGGGGGTGTCCTCGATGGCATCCCACACACTGGCAAAGGGTTCATTGCTCATCGCTTGGTCCTTCAGTGGCTCGCCGGCGCGGTCAGTATGTCGAGGGTGATCCGGCGCACGAGCTGCAACGCGGCCGCCGGCGTTCGCGCCGGTGCAGGGTGTTCCAGGTCCGCGCGCACCTGGTCGCGCAGGCCATCCAAATCGCGGCCGCCGTCTACGACCGATCGCATGAACGCGCGCACCAAGGCCTCGCCGCTGGACCCATACTCACTCGCGGCCGCGAGAAAATCCCGCTTCAAGTCCGCATCAACCGTCACCGAAAGGCGTGCCATTCAATACCCCGCTTCTTTCTGGTGCCGAACGGCAAGAATGGCGATGTTCTCCCCGTCGAAGCGATAGAGGGCGACATAGCCGCTGTTCCCGAAGTCGATCAGCCATTCCCGAAACTCCGGTTCCATGTCCTCGACCGGGCGGCCGATGCGCGGCTGATGGGCCAGAATCTTGACTCCGGCCCGGATCGCCTTCACCGCGCGTTGCGCGGCGTCGGCATCCTTGGGCGCGAGGAAGCGATAGAGCCGCTGCACATCAGCCAGCGCCGGCGGCGTCCAGATCAGACGTGGCACTTAGGCAGCTCCGCATCCTCGCCGGCTTCTAGCTTCGCCAGCCAAGCGTCGGCTTCCTCAAGTGTCAGATGCAGGCCGGTGCGCTGATACTCTTCCCAGGCGCGGAGCGCATCCTGTTTGAACGCCTCCCGCTTTTCCTCGCGCTCGACGTACTGCGCGATGGCTTCTCGCATGATCCAGTGCGATGTGCGCCGGCGGGCTTCGGCCAGGTGCTGGACGCGCCCTTTCAGCTCGTCGTCGAGCTTGATGGATGTTGCCGTTGCCATGTGGCCTCCGTAGCAAAAGGTAATACCTCTTAGTACTATAGCTCGCTCCTGCCCTGCCGTCCACCCTCGAGGAGGCCGTGCTGAAACTGTCTTGAAAGCTCATTAGGGCCGGAGAAATGCGCTAGGCGTATATAAATCGGTATTTCAGAATTGAGCCGTGTCGGCTACGATGGGCGCATTAGCCTATACCTAAAGGAGCCGAACGCATGAAATCAATCCCCCAGGGTCGCGTCGGCCGACAACCTGAATCCGTTGCGTACGCGGTAGAGATGGCCCTTTTCGACGCTGAATACCCGCCAACGAGCTGGGTTGTTCTGACCTGGCGTGATGGTGTGCCAGAGGAACGCAGCCGCCACGATAGCCGGGATGCCGCTCTGGCGGCTGCAAGGGCTTTGCTGCCGGCGGACGTGAGCATCGAGGACGGCGACCAGTGGGACCAGGTGAAGGAGGCAGCATGAGGACAAGGAAGGACCGGCGCGTCGGTTCGATGCTGGCCGGGATCGCACGCGAGGCAGGCGGCCTGACCGAAGCCGAAGCCGAGGCCATCGACCAGCTCCGCGACAAGACGCCGGCCGAGCCGATGAGGTTTGACGACGCCCCAGCCCTCAAGGTCGCCCGCGTCTATTTGCGCGTCAGCACCGACGCGCAGGACCTGGAACGCCAGGAAAGCATCATCGAGGGCGCGCGGGCGGCCGGCTACTACGTCGCCGGCGTCTACCGCGAGAAGGCATCCGGCGCTCGGCCCGACCGGCCCGAGCTGCTGCGCATGGTCGCGGACCTACAGCCCGGCGAGGTGGTCATTGCGGAGAAGATCGACCGCATCAGCCGCTTGCCGCTGGCCGAAGCCGAGCGCCTGGTTGCCGCGATCCGGGCCAAGGGCGCACGCCTGGCCGTCCCTGGCGTTGTAGACCTGTCCGAGCTGGCGGCCGAGGCGCAGGGCGTCGCCAAGATCGTGCTGGAATCGATCCAGGACATGCTTTTGAAGCTGGCCCTACAGATGGCCCGCGACGACTACGAGGACCGCCGCGAGCGGCAGCGCCAAGGCATCGAGCTGGCGAAGGATGCGGGCAAGTACCGGGGCCGGCGGGCCGATCCGAAGCGCCGCGCCCAGGTCATCGCCTTGCGCCGATCCGGTCATAGCATCACCAGGACTGCCGAGCTGGCCGGCTACAGCCCCGCCCAGGTCAAACGGATATGGGCAGAGGTCAGCCAGGCCGAGGCGGAACATATGGGAGCCTTCCAGGAGGACGCCTTGAGCGAAGCCGACGCCCTGGCGGCCGCCGACGATGGACACCAGGAGGAACAGGCATGAAGGACCGGCACCATGACGACGCAATGGCCGAGGTCTACCGCAACGACCCGGAGCTGGCGGCCGCCGTGCTGGCCGCCGTCGAGGCGGACGACGATCCGGCCGAGCTGGCTATCGTTCGCCGGCAACTGGCAATGGCGGCCTCCCCTCGCCCGCTCACGCCGGCGGAGATCGAGGCGCTACGCCAGGACATGAGCCAGGCCATCGAATGGGCGCGCGCCGAGCTGGCGCGCCGGCGAAATCAGTAACAGCTATTTAGCAGCTAAGTGGAGTGTGTATGAGCGAAACAAGAAAGCCCGCCAATCGGCGTGGTATGGATGAACTCAAACTAGGGCTGGATTTAGGAGCGGTGGCAGAGGCGCTCGCGGCCGGGGAGATCACGGAACGCCAGGCGAAGAACGCGAACAAGTTCATCAACCAGGTCAAGGCGGTCCGTGAAAAGCCGCTCAAGGCCCGTCTCATCCAGTCCGATAGCGGCCAGTTTTTAGGTGAGGCTCATCCATTGGACTGCGGAGCCTGGAAAGCGTACCGCTATGGCCCGGAGTTTCGAGACGGGGGTAAGGTCTTTCCGTCACTGGAAGACGCGGAGCAATTCATCATAAACGGCTAGCATGAGCCACTAAAGGCGATGATTAAACGAAGCTGCCCCGCGTAGCGCGGGGCAGAAGGGTCAGCGCTGGCGGCCGCTAAATGGCCGGACCCGCAGTTTTGAGAGCTGGTCAGCCGTTCCGATCAGCCGTTGCCCGGTCGGCCGCATGACGGTCTGCTGTATGCGTTCCATCTTGTCCGCGATCGCCGATGCCTGGGGGCCGAAACCCAACGCCCAAATGAGCTGGCCGAGCAGATAGAAGCCCGGCACGAACACCAGGAACAACACCCCCATGACAAGCAGGAAGTCGGAAAACGATTGAGGGGGAAAGAAGTCCATAAAGCCTCCGATTTATTGAAAGCGAACGTGTCGGGTGGCCAGGGCATGCTGAAGCTGCGCCCTAGCCTGCGAAAAGTCCTCGCGCGTCGCGAGGCCCGTTTCAGCCTGGTAGAACAGCACCATGAACAGGTTAGCCGTTGCCTCGGCCAGCGGCCCCAGCTCGTGCGCGGCGTCCTGGTCCAGCCAGTCGATAGCGTTCAATTCCGCTGCCGCGTGCTGAACTGCCTGGGAAAATTCGTTAGGATGTAGAGTTGCCATTTTTCACCTCTCTCACAGGTGGTTAGTGGAAGTGTCGGCCGGCGTTGATGCGCCGGCCGGCGCGCTTAGGTCGGCTGCGGTCGGTTCACGAACGCGGCCACCTCGTCATTTGCCCCGGCCGCCGTGCTGTCGTTCGTGCCGGCCAGGTTATTTCCGTCGAATGTGCCAGCGCTTTTGTTTCCATGGGTCGCCTTGATCGTCGCGGCGAGTTTGCCGCCGGTCGTCTCTGCAATCCGGCTCTTTGCCGCGTCGGCCATGCTGCCGGCCTTCGTGGATGCCATCGAGCCGATGCCTTTGGCGAGGTTAGCGACGGTATCGGCCGCGATCCGGCCGCCCTTGGCCGCAGTGGCCCCGATACCGCCGGACGAGCGGCCACCACCCAAGCCACCGCCCGAATTGCCGCCGCGTGCGCCGGTGCTGTTGTGGCCTGCTGCCGCTGCCAACGGCGTTTCACCACTGCCAGAGACGCCACCACTACCACCGCCGGCGTCGCCGCTGGTGCTGCTGGTACCGGCGCTGCCACCACCACCGCCACCGCCACCCATCATGGTCGACAGAATGTCAGTCCCCGCAGAGACGTTATCGTTGGCCTTCGACGCGGCCGCTGCTACAGCCGCAGCGCCACCGGCGGCAGATGCGGCCAAGGAGGCACCGCCGGATGCAATGGCCGCACCCGCTTGAGTAGCGAGTCCTGCCGCCGTCATGCCGGCGCCGAACAGGGTTCCCGCGCCGAAACTTCCGATTCCACCGCCGCCTGCACTTGCGCCGGTGATGATGCCGGCGATGAGGGGTGGCACCTTGTTGACCAGGACAAGCAAAATGATGGCAACAACCAGCATGACGGCGAGTTCCTGGGTAGCCAGGGTGTTGCTTAGCTGGGCGAAATAGTGTGTCAGGAACGATTTGCCGATGGAGACGATGAGAACCATCGCCAAGAGCTGCAAGGCAATTCCGAGGATCGTCTTGTAGTAGTTGATGGCTATATCCGTTGTCCATCGGGAGCCACCGAACCCCAGGACAATAATGCCGGAGTAAAGCACGATCCAGGCCGATGCGAGCGTCAGAAGCATATTGATCGACACAAGCGCCAGGACCAACAGAACAGCCAGAGCTTGTAGCTCCATAACTATTGCCGTGCCCATTTCGCGCCAGCTCAATTCCGAGGTGGCCTGGATTGTTCGGTTATAGAGATCGAACCCAAGATCGACAATGCTCGAAGGTCCAAGATTGGACGTGCTAAGGCCGCCCGCCTCTGCGCCCAGCTTCTGCATTGAGGTAATGATCGTGCCGGCAATGTTCATGCCGGTGACGGCGTTCGTCAGCAGCCACCAGAAAAAGCCTGTGACGATTATGAAGCGCGAAAGCTCGGCGAAGAACTCACCAATATCCGCTTTTCGGACCACCATCATGCCGAAGGTCCAAACCATGCTAATGGTCGTGAGCGCCCAAAATAGCCGCGAGGCGGCGGCCTCGATGATCGTTCCCCAGGTGCTCGCAGCTTCATTGAATCGGCGCAGCACATCGTTCATGATGCCGCCGCTACTCAGTTGACCGCCGGTGCTTTGGGCTAGCACTGGCTCGACTAGCAAGAGCGTCAACACTGCAACGATTGTCGCCCCTTTCCAGTAGGTGATTTTCATGTTCTTGCCCTCTTGGGATTAGAAGTCGTCGGCCGGGCTGGGCTTGTATTCCCACTGCCGCATTGCCTTCGCTTTCTGGAACGACTTGCAGCCATCCATGAAGGCTTGGCGCTTCGTCTCGCTATGAATCTCCGACAGCGATTTTTCGAGTAGGTCAGGGGCGCACGTAGCTGCGGTCGGCTCCGGTACATCGTCGCAGCCGGCAAGGCCGGCCGCGACAGTGACCACCACAATCAAAGGGAAAATCCGCATATACGCCCCTCTTAGAAGTCGTCGGCCGAGCTGGCCTTGTATTGCCAGGTACGCAACTGTGTAGCCCGAGCTTGGCCGCGCGCTTTCTCATCCAACTCGGCGGCCGATTGCGCCGCTATCGCGTTTTGTTGCGCGATCAACAGCCCCCGGATTTGCAGGAGCTGGTTAGCCTGCTGGCTGGCGAGCTGGTTGGCGTAGCCGAGGGTTTCCATCTGCCCTTGTGCGCCCTGCGCCTTCGATTGCAGCCGTTCGAGCTGGCGCGCGTCCGACTTGAGGTTTTCCTGTTGATCCTTGATGCCCTTGAACAGCGCATCGTTCGCCGCCTTTTGCGACTGCGATGCCAGGGCGCGCGTTTTCTCCAACGCTGCGCGTTCGGTGTCAGAGCAACCGGCCGAGGTGAAGCACGGCGACGACTTGTAATAGGAAACGTCCTGGAACTTGCCCAGGTAGGCATCCAGGCTACCGGCCTGATTGGTGAGGTTGTTCAGGGTGTCAATGGACTGCATCAGCCCGTTGATGGTGGACTGTGCCTGATCCCAGATGTAGGCCGCCGGCGCGACCGTGTTTTGCAGCATGTTCTCATACTGCTGCAATTGGGTCCGGTATTGATCGATTTGCTTCTGGACCTGCGCAACCTGCTGAATCGCGGTGACAGTGGTTTGCGATAGGTTGGTACCGTCGAGGACCGGAATGCCCGCTTGCGCTGGCATTGTGGCGACGCCAAAGGTCGCGGCGATGGAAAGAGCGATTTTAGCCGCTAAATTTTTCGGCTTCACGGTCAGCTTTCGATTGTTGATTAGGGCGCCGTACGTCTTTGCTTGCATTGCATCTACCTCCATCAGTCACGTTTCGAATGTGTGCCTGATCATGCCTTGCAATGCGGAATATGATCGACCTAATGATTGTACAAAACGGTTGACATCACAAAAATCACCTGTTGGGCAAGCGGGTCGTGTCTGTCTCGTCTCGTTCCATCGCTCAACTTGGTTAGCCGGCGGTAGCCCGCTAGCCTCGCAGAGCAGGATTCCCGTTGAGCACCGCCAGGTGCGAATAAGGGACAGTGAAGAAGGAACACCCGCTAGCGGGTGGGCCTACTTCACCTATCCTGCCCCGCTCACGCACCTGCAAACTCTGAGGAAAATCATGCAGTCCCTTCTGTATAAGTCGGTGTATTGCATGGAAATGACCGCAATCGACTGAACACAGCGAAAGGCCGCGTTTTCGTAGCGATAGACCCGCCATTTACCAACGTTGCACCGATTAAAAACAGGCAAATACAGGAGATTGCAAACATTTGACCGTCGCGCACAGCGGGGCCGCCGCATCTGTCAAAGAACGATCAGACCCGAACGCAGAACGCCCGGTTTCCCCGGTTTTATCGGTCACATGTTCCTGGTTTGTATTGCGTTCTTTGACACTTGAGGGGCGGCAAATTTAGCCACTGAAATTCTGATCGCGGCCACTAGGGGTTCCACACTGATCGAACCGCGCTCATGTTCACGAAGCCGCAGACGTTTGGCAGCAAGGGCTATGCAGTGATAATAAGAATATTATTATTCTTACCGACTAAAGGGCTGTTGGCCCAATTCGCCTGCATTCTTTCTCTGGCGATTGCAAAAGCAAGTATCGGCCTGCGGCCTGGTTGGACGCCAAGAATGGGGGAACGGCTGCGGCGGAGTGGCCCCAGAAGGCCTGAAGCGGCCGTAGCGGCGTTGTAAGAGCGATTCGGCGCCTCACAGAGGGTCAGGGGAAGCCCTAGACGGCCATAGCGGTCGTTGTAGGCGGTCTGACGACCACCTGCACTCTCCTTGGTGTTCAACCGTCGGCCCACGGCCGACTGGCAAGGCCAGGTCGCGCCTCAAGCGCGGGCTGCGCCGCGCAGGATCTGAATATCCTGAATATCCTGCTAACTCCGGGCGGGTGTGCCACATTCCGGGCGGCTGTGCCACGCTTTCGGGCGCATGTGCCACGCCATCGGGCGGCTGCGCCACGCTTTAGGGGCTGCACACACCGTTTTTCTTGATGCGATCGCCGTCGAGCATAAGCCCAATTTGCCGTAATTCTTCTGCCTCGTCCTTCAGCCTTCGCCGCGCATCGCGCATGGCTTGGCTTGATGCTTGCCCGGCGACTGCCACAATGACGGTATCGAGGAACCATCCTCCTGTCGGCTCTATCTTGTGGCTCAAGACGTGCCTTGCGACGGCCTGGCTGATTCCATGCTGCAAGCGAGCAATGGGGGCCGGGTCATAGTACAAGCTCAGGTCATGTTCGAGCAGCGTCACAAGCGCAAATCCAAGGCGTACCTTCCACAAATTCCGCTCCCCGCCCGTCAGAGGATCATGGCGTGTCATGGGAGAAGGGATAACGTGGTCAATCAATCCGCCGATGATTGAGCGGTCGAACTGCGGCATCTCGATTGTGATCGTCGCGGCTCTTAGCTCGGTCAACAGCTTTTCTATCTGAGTAAAGCTGTACCGGCTATCGGAAAGCGTTTTTCGCACGCGGGCCGGGTCTACCAGCAGCTCGACACCACCATCAGAAACATCGCGCCGACGTTCGGCGCAGTACAAAACTGCCTCGACAATATCGGCGTGCCGCTGACCTAACCTGCCGGTCACGCGACAGCGACCAAAAGAGGTTTCCATCCAGTCGCCTTCGCGCAAGCGCGGTCGCTGGCTAGGTTGATAGAGCATTACTCGCGCCTGCGCGCTGGTACTAGTGGGTGTCACGGCATTACCACCGCTCATCGTCACTCCCGTTTACGACATGCAGGACTTTCTCCTTCTTCACCTCCACCAGTTGCACCGGCACAAGGACGCCGCCATCGTGGCGTTGGTACCATCGGTCGAGTGCAGTCGCGTCATAGTTCTGCTTGCTGACACCAAACCGGACAAAGAAGCCGCGCCGGTCGTTGCCGATGGGGCGTCGGTCATAGTCGCGGTCGCTCAAACGCTTCGCCTCGTCTTCACTCATCTTGGCGACGAAGCCACACCAGCGGGCATTGTCGATTAGAGCGGATGCGCCTCGCGCAGCCTGCTGCTGATCGGTTTGCCCTTCGCGGGCGCTGCCCTTGCTCACATGGTGTAAGTACAGAACCGATGCGCCGGTGCTGGCCGCGACGTGCTCAAGCGTGGCGACAAGCCTCGCCATGTCACCGTTGCTGTTCTCGTCCTTGTCGTGAATTCGGCTCAGGGTATCCAGTACGATCAACCGAGCACCCGCGCAAAATTCAATGACACGGGCAAGGTGCCGATCGTCCATCACGTTCAGGCGCTTGCCCATGATTGGCTCAAGGGTGAGGTTCTGCGCGATAGCTTCGCGTGCCTGCTGATTCAGGTGCAGGCCTATCGCATGAATTCGCCGTACCAACGCGACTTCCGGGTCTTCCCCTGCGAAATAGACCACGCGTCCAGCGCGCTCAGGGGTGATCCCTACCAGGTCCCCACCGGCGACGGCGCACGCGATGGACATTGCAGCTTCCAATGCCCAGAAGCTCTTGCCCGTAGCTCCTGGGGCTACTAGCGCTCCGACGGTTCCCGCGAGAAAACCTGGCCATACAATGTCCAGTAAAGGCGGCTCGTTGTCGAACGCGGCCCTTAAATCAATGGCCACGATCAAGCCCCCAATCCAGGGCGGCGAGCTTGGATACCCGACAACTTGCGGGCCTCGATCCACTCCTCAACGTCAGCCAAGTCCCACACGACATTTCGGCTGGTTAGCGCAATGCGGCGCGGGAATTCTCCCCGCTGCTCCAAGTTGTAAATCGTGCGCTCGCACAGCGGGATCATGGCGAGTAGCTTTTTCTTATTGATGAGCGTTCTGTTTGTCGTTGCTTGCATGCATTGACCTCCATCAGGCACTTTCGAATATGTGCCTGATCATGCCTCGCAATGCGGAATTGCATCGACCTAATGATTGGCTAAAATGGTTGACATGAAAAATAAGTCGACCATAACAATTTGGGACGGATGCGATCCCACTGTCTCGGAAGCCATCGGCCAGCTACAGGATCGCTGGCACCCGTACTCCAAGTATTCGAAGCGCTATCCCATCGTTCGGCTGATACAGGAGCTGATCGATCCCGCCGTGGCCGCGTACACGACGACGCTGCCACAACGCTACTTGAGTCACGTCCCTGGCGCAGGAACAGGGGTGAGCCTCAGCGGAATCATTCGGTTGGTGGGGCTTGACGCGATGGTTCGTGTGCAGCGGCAGTTGCTGCGCCAGTTCGTCAGAACTGCGGACAGACAATCCGCTAGGGATCAGCGGTTTGTGGCGACGCTGGAAACGCTGATTGAGCTGGTGGAGGACTGCGCCTGCAAACGGCCAGCAAAGTCCCGAGTGCGCACCACGCGTCTGAATGGCGAGCGTCGCCAGGGTTTTTGCCGGTTCTGCGGATCACTTACCGAACTCACTTTGTACGCTGACGGGAGCGACACCCCGAAGGCCAACGATCTAGAGGAAGAGCTTCGGCTGAGCAGCCAATACTGCCTGGATCATCGACCCAGATTTCCGAGTGGCGCCTGGAACCCAGCCTACCGGCAAGCGAAGCGATCAGTCGCACAGTTCGATCTCGAATTGGCAAGGCTTAACCGGCAATGCGCAAAGCGGTCCACGCCCCGTGCGGCAGCATCCGGTGACCCGCTGGTTGACGACTACTTTTTTCACTACATGCTAGGTCAGACCTTACAGCCTGCCGACATAGCTGAGCTGCGCAACCTGGCGCGACTGATGGTGGACTCCAAGCTGTCAGACACCAAGAAGAGAATACTGATGCTCCAGCGTTCTGGCCTCAATCAGTCGGAAATCGCAGAACAGCTTCTAGGCAAGGGCCAGCGGCCACTGACGCGCCAAGCAGTGTCCAAGGCAATTGCTTCTATCCCCAATAGCTTTCACCTGAAACAGCCGAAGCGCTCTGGGCGGTGAACACCGCTCGGTAGCCCTTGGGTTCGCATTGGTGAAAGCGCAGGAAATCTCTGTATTTCTCATGGAAAATTCGAGGGAAATCCGGCGAAATCCAATGAAAACACAAGGATCGTCAATGCGCGCCGTACGCAGAGCCAATTGCAGAGCTTTACACAGGGATCGATGTGGATTGTCCTTGGTGTATCCAACGGCGTCAGCCGGGCAGGATAGGTGAAGTTAGCTAACCGGCGAGCCGGTTATCTCCCTTCACTGTCCCTTATTCGCACCTGGCGGTGCTCAACGGGAATCCTGCTCTGCGAGGCGGGTGGAACTTGGCCGTCATGCCGAGGCTGTCCGCCGAAGGTCATGCCGTTTTTTGTTTTTTTTTAGCGGCTAAAATCGCGTGAGGCAGGAAAGTGCTCCATGCTCTCATTCGTTCCGACCTAGCTTCCTGAGCGTCCATTCGTCAATCATGTCCGCCCAATCCTGTAGCATCGCCGTCCGCTGCTCGCGGTATTCGGCTTTGTTGTAGACGGCCCTGACGCCTCTCTGCTCGTGCGCCAGGCACTTCTCGATCCAGTCAGTGTTGTAGCCGGCCTCATGCAGCAGCGTGCTGGCCGTACGACGCAAGTCATGCGGCCCGAACTTGGCTAGCGATTTCCCCTCCTTCTGCGCCAGTCGGTATGTCAACGTCAGCACTTGGTTGAGTGTGGCGCTGCTCATGGGTAGGTCCGAGTCATATCGCGACGGAAGCACATAGTCCGATCCGCCGGCGAAAGTCTTGAGGGCAATGAAGATGTCCAGCGCCTGCCGTGACAGGAAAACCAAGTGCGGATTGCGTCGCTTCATCCGCTCCTTCGGGATTGTCCAAAGCGCCTCGCTGAAATTGAGCTCGCTCCAGGTCGCGTTGGTCAACTCGCTTTTGCGCACCATCGTTAGAAGCAACAGCTTGGCGGCTGCCCGGATGGATGGTGTCGTGCCGATCCGCTCCATGTACTGGTACATCAAGCCGATTTCATCGGGTGTCAGCGCACGGTCACGCGGCTCGAATTTGGCGATGGTCGTCGGTCGAACCAGTTCTGCCGGGTTCTCTACCTTCTGGCCACGCTCAATGGCCCAACGATAGACCTGCAACACGATCTCACGGGAATGCACCGCGGTTGCTGGTGCACCTCGCTCGACAATGGCATCGGTCAGTGCCCTCAAGTCCTCGTGGGTAATCTCGATCAGCTTCTGATTGCCGAATTTCGGCTTCAACTCACGCTCGAAGACCGAACGGCGCATATCGCGGGTGGAGTCCGCCATCTGGTAGCCCCGCAGCCACTTTTCTGCCCAGGCCCCGAACGTTTCAGCGTCCTTGACACGGGCCTTTTCTCGCGCCTTCTCCTTGGCCGGCGACTTCCCAGCGGCGATCATCTTCTTGGCCTCGCCCAACCGCTCGCGCGCTTCCGCGAGGGTAATGCCGCCGACACCGTAGCGACCGAAGGTGATGGTCTCTTGCCTGCCGTGGATTGAGTAGTTGTAGCGGAACGAGATTGAACCCGCAGAGGTGACGGCCACATAGAGGCCGTCACGGTCATTCACTTTGTAGAGCTTGTCCTTCGGCTTGAGGTTGCGCAGCTTGGTATCGGTCAGCATGGTGTGTGCGATTCTCCACGTCAAAATACCATGCTCAGAAACGCTCGCATTTCACCTTAAATTTCCTTATAGATCAATGCGTTATATAAATTTAATACCATGCCAGTCCTGTCGGAGGCAACATGGTATCAAGCACCAAACATGGCATCAGGTTCAGATAGTACCACCTACCATGCCATACAAACGCCGTGCTTGGCGATGCGAAAATTTGCCAGACAGTGCCGGGCCCAGAATAGAAAAAGCCCGCAGTTACGCGGGCTTAGAGGTGCTTTCGTGCTATTTGGTGCCGGTCTATGCCGGACGTGGGATCATTCCCACTCGATCGTGCCGGGCGGCTTGGAGGTCACATCGTAGACGACGCGGTTGATCCCGCGGACTTCGTTGATGATGCGGGTAGCCGCATTGCCAAGGAAGTTCATATCGTAGTGGTAGAAGTCAGCCGTCATGCCGTCCACAGACGTCACGGCGCGCAGCGCACAGACAAATTCGTAGGTGCGACCATCGCCCATCACGCCCACGGTCTGGACGGGAAGCAGAACCGCAAAAGCCTGCCAAATCGCGTCATAGAGGCCAGCCTTGCGGATTTCATCGAGATAGATCGCATCTGCCTCACGCAGGATTTCCAGCTTTTCACGCGTAATGCCGCCCGGACAACGGATTGCAAGTCCTGGACCGGGGAACGGATGACGACCAATAAAGCTGTCCGGAAGGCCAAGTTCCTTGCCGAGCAGGCGAACTTCGTCTTTGAACAGTTCCCGCAGAGGTTCCACAAGCTGCATCTTCATGCGTTCCGGCAGGCCGCCGACATTGTGGTGCGACTTGATCGTGACCGAAGGACCGCCGGTAAATGAAACACTTTCGATGACGTCCGGATAGAGCGTGCCCTGCACGAGGAAATCGGCGCCGCCAAGCTTCTTGGCTTCTTCTTCGAATACTTCGATGAACAGACGGCCAATCGTCTTTCGCTTCTTTTCCGGATCGCTTTCACCTTCGAGCGCACCGATAAAGCGGTCCGAAGCATCCACGAGGATCAGCGGCAGGTTGTAATGTTCACGGAACATTTCCACGACCTGCTGCGCTTCGTTTTTGCGCATCAGCCCATGATCGACAAGAATGCATGTAAGTTGGTCGCCCACGGCCTCATGTGCCAGAAGCGCCGCCACCGAAGAATCCACACCGCCCGAAAGCGCGCAGATAACCTTGCCGCTACCGACCTGTTTGCGGATCGTTTCGACAGCCTGTTCGCGATAAGCGCCCATCGTCCAGCCCGGCTGCACGCCAACGATGCGATGGACAAAATTCTGCAACAGCTTCGCACCGTCCGGCGTGTGCACGACTTCCGGATGAAACTGCACGCCGTAATATTTGCGCTTCTCGTCAGCAATCGCTGCAAAGGGCGCATTTGGCGACGTGCCGATAATGGTGAAGCCATCCGGCAGCGAGGTGACACGATCGCCATGGCTCATCCAGACCTGATGACGGGTCCCCTTGGCCCAGATGCCGGCAAAGAGCGGGCTGTCTTCCTGCACATCCAGGAACGCGCGCCCGAACTCACGATCATGGCCGCTTTCCACCTTGCCGCCCAGCTGGGCGCACATGGTCTGCTCGCCATAGCAGATGCCGAGAACGGGAATACCTTCTTCAAAAACGGCCTGCGGCGCGCGCGGCGACCCTATATCGGTCGTGGAATGCGGGCTGCCCGAAAGGATAACGCCTTTCGGCTTCAGCCGCTTGAAAGCCTCTTCCGCAGACTGGAAGGGGACAATTTCACAATAGACATTGGCCTCGCGCACGCGCCGCGCAATCAGCTGCGTGACCTGGCTGCCAAAGTCGATGATTAGGATTGTATCGGGATGTGCCGTGGTGCTCATGTGCAGCATCTATTTAAAAAGTGACCGGGATGCAATGCCTATATGGGGTATAGGCTGCATGCTCAACAAGTGCGTTGTCAAAAAGCGACCTATACTGACATACTATTGTCAGGAGCAGACAGAAGCCCCGCCGCGATTGCGGACTCCAATCGCTCGACCGCATCGGCCAGTTTCTCATCGATAATATGCAGATATTGAGTCCAGTCTCCTACATGCTGCAATTCACTGGCCCCGTCGGAAATGCCGCGAAGGCCGAAAAGCGGCACGCCGGAAAGCTGGCATGCACGCAGGCACGCATAGGTTTCCATATCGACCATATCCGCGTCGATAGTGTCATATGCCCCGCCGGAAACGATATTCGCACCCGTTGAAAGCGATGCGCCAGGGATACCGGGGAGGAAAACCGGAAGATCGATGACCTTGGGGAGGTCGAGAAACGGCGTTGCCCCCTTCTCAAAACCAAGTGGCGAAGCGTCCATATCACGGTAGGATACGCAGGATACCTGAAACACCTGCGCTTGCTGTAACCTGGCCGACCCGGCCGAGCCCAGCGAAATCACGAGGTCAGGCTTTTCGCCGCTTTGCGTCATATCTGCAAGGGCATAGGAAAGGTTGGCCGCAGCTTCAACCGGTCCAACACCAACCATCAGCGGCGTGAACAGTTTCGCCAAATGGCGCCCATATTCAGCATCTGCCGCCATAACGTAGAGCAGGCGCTTGCCAGCAACGGTTTTCATCATCCCTGCAAGCCCTTTCTGTCCTGCACCACCATCATGGTGCCGGTCATCGTGGCGATGAGACGCACATCCGTATCGGTAACGGCAAAGGCCTGACCGTCGCTCACCATGATGGTGCGTCCCGGCTTGGTGACTTCGCCGCGAAACAGAAAACGCTCGCCCTTGCCGGGGGCCAACAGGTTCACCTTGAATTCGATAGTCAGTACAGCGGCGTCAGGAGGCATCAAGGTAAGCGCAGCATAGCCGCAGGCGGAATCGAGCGCGGCGGAAATCATCCCTGCATGCAAAATGCCGTGCTGTTGCGTCAATTCCTCCCGAAACGGCATTTCGACTTCCACGATGCCGGGCTCGCAACGCGTCAGTTCGGCGCCAATCAGTTTCATGGCGGCCTGCCGCCCGAAACTTTCCTCGACGCGCTCCTTGAAATCCGGT
This sequence comes from Brucella anthropi, assembly GCF_046630315.1. Taxonomy (GTDB): domain Bacteria; phylum Pseudomonadota; class Alphaproteobacteria; order Rhizobiales; family Rhizobiaceae; genus Brucella; species Brucella anthropi_A. The sequence goes on from NZ_LQBD01000019.1 coordinate 48,503, forward strand.
TCCGCTACGCGCTGGGCTGGCATCGGGTCCCCCGTCCTATTTCGACCTTTGTAGAGTGCTTACATAAAACCCGTCAGTACCGGTGGACAATGGCGAAAACACAGTGCCTTGAGAAGGAAATACCGGTCTCATATCGCCGGTATCCGCCACCACTGCATCCCACAATGCCTGCGGCGCAACTTCGGTGAAATCAACATTTTCCGCAAGAAAACGTGCCACTTGCTGCGTATTCTCTTCGGCAAAGAGCGAGCAGGTAACATAGGCAAGCCGCCCGCCTGGCTTCACATAATGCTTGGCGGACTCCAGAACTTCCCGCTGATCCTGAACGCGGCGCTCAAGCTGCTGTTCGCTCAGCCGCCATTTTGCATCCGGGCGGCGTCGCCAAGTCCCGGAGCCCGTACAGGGCGCATCGGTGAGTACAAGGTCCATCTGCCCCGTGAGAGGGGCGAGCGCATCGAGATTTCCATGTACCTGCGTGTTGCGCACGCCTGCGCGCTGCAATCGCTCGTGCATCGGCGACAATCGGGCGCGCTCGGCATCATAAGCGTGAATCTGGCCGCTGTTCTGCATCGCAGCAGCCAGCGCCAATGTCTTGCCGCCCGCTCCGGCGCAATAATCAAGCACCTGCTGGCCGGGCTTCGCACCAGCAAAAAGCGCAGCAAGCTGCGAGCCCAGATCCTGCACCTCGAACCAGCCATCAAGGAAAGCCTGCTCGCCTTGCAGATTTGGATGACGTCCCAGCGCTTCGATCGGCGGGACGCGCAGTGCCTGCGCCAAAAATGGGGCTGGTGCCGCACCGGCCTTTTCAAGAGCTGCGAGCGTTTGTTCAGGCTTTGCCTTCAAACTGTTCACGCGCAGATCGACGGGAGGCCGCGTAGCCAACGCCCTGCCCTCATCCACCCAACATGCACCGAAAAGCTCTTCCAGCGATGCGACGCACCACTGCGGTACATCCGCCTGAATGTAACCGGGTGCGTCAGCGATATTCCGGCTTTCCCAGGCGTTGCGGCGTATTTCTTCCAGCGGTTGCGGTGCAAACTTGTCACCGTCAAGCACCGTATCGATAGTGGCAATATCCATACCGCCATCAGCCAGAAGAGCGCCGAAAGCCAGAGCACGTGCGTCATCGGCGTCCATTCGCCAGGCGATCGACAGTTTGCGGCGCAGCGCATCATAGACGATGTTGCCGATCACGGCGCGATCACCCGCGCCTGCGAAACGATGGGACGCGCCCCAATCCTTCAACACATCGGAAGCCGGGCGCGTGCCCGCTTCAATCTCGCCCAGAACCTCGATAGCCGCCTGCAGGCGTCCGCCAAGCCGCATTGTGTCTCCTTCTCGAATACCTGCTCGGGCATAGCCTTCCTTGCAGGGAAAAGGCAATCGGCAAATCAAAACAAAAAGCCGGAGCGTGCCGCTCCGGCTTTCTTTCCAGCTGATGAAAACAGCTTATTCGGCCGCAGTCGCCTCTTCGTTTGTGGCAATCGTGTTGGCTTCATAGCCATGGGCGTCCTTCAATGCCTTGCGCACCCCGGCTTCATAGTCGGGATGGACGAGCTTGAAGTGGGCGAGCTGGCGTTCGACGATGAAGCCCGGCACGCCACCCATTGCCGCGGCAATGTTG
>NZ_LQBD01000020.1:0-47341 GCF_046630315.1 Brucella anthropi
CCCGATCCCTGCCGGCACCATCAGGATCGATGAGCAGCCCACCCATCCCCAGCTTTCCTTCGTCGGGCGCGTCGAGGCAACCGATAGTGTCGATCTCATGGCGCGCGTCGACGGCTTTCTCGACAAGCGTGCCTTTACCGAAGGGCAGATGGTCAAGGCCGGCGATCTTCTGTTCGTCCTGCAAAAAGACGCGCTTCAGGCAGCCGTCGACGCAGCACAGGCCAATCTTGCCAAAGCACAGGCCGATGCCGACAATCTGAAAATCCAGACCGAACGCGCCCGGTCGCTCTACAAGCAGCAGACCGTTTCGCAGGCCACGCTCGATGACCGCCTGGCGGCGGAAAAACAGGCGCTCGCCGTCGTGCAGCAGGCGCAGGCTTCACTGGAGCAGGCCCGGATCAATCTCGGCTATACCGACATCCGCGCACCCTTTGCCGGGCGCATCGGCAAGGCCAATTTCAGCGTCGGCGCCCTTGTCGGGCCAAGTTCTGGCCCGCTGGCAACCATTGTCAGCCAAAACCCGATCTATGTGACCTTTCCGGTCAGCGACAAAACCATTCTCGAACTCACCGAAGGCAACCGGGCCGCGACCGACAGAAACAATGTCGCGGTCAGCCTGACCCTGTCGAACGGCATGCCCTATCCCGAAACGGGCGCCATCGATTTCACCGGCCTCAAGATCGATCCCAATACCGATACGCTGATGGTGCGGGCGCAGTTTTCCAACCCGGACAATGTGCTGCTCGACGGGCAATATGTGCAGGTCACGGCAGCCAGCAAAAAGCCGATGGAAGCGCTGATGGTTCCCCAAAAGGCAATCATGACGGACCAGAGCGGCAATTTTGTGCTGGCCGTGGGTGAAGGCGACAAGGTCGTCCAGCGCCAGATCCGCCAGGGCTCGACATTCGGCAGCAATGTGGTGGTCACGTCCGGCTTGCAGGCGGGCGATGTCGTCATCGTCGACGGCCTCCAGCGCATCCGGCCCGGCCAGAAGGTGGCGCCGCAAATGGTCGACCCGACCACGCCTGCCCAGAAAGCAATATCGGTGGGGAAGTGACCCATGTTGGCATCCATTTTCATTAACAGGCCGCGCCTCGCCATCGTCATAGCCATCGTCATCACGCTTGCCGGGCTGATTGCGGTCACGCGGATTCCCGTCGCCCAGTTCCCGGATATCGTGCCCCCGCAGGTCTCCGTCACCGCCAGCTATCCGGGAGCAAGCGCGGAAGTCATCGAAGCCACCATCGCGCAGCCGATCGAGGCGCAGGTCAACGGCGTCGACGACATGATCTACATGAATTCGACCAGCGGCAATAACGGCACCTACACGCTCACCATCACATTCAAGGTCGGAACCGATCCGAACCTGAATACAGTGAATGTGCAGAACCGCGTGCGGCTGGCCGAAGCCAATCTGCCGCAGGAGGTGACGCGCCTTGGCGTCACCGTCAAGAAACAATCCTCGTCCTTCCTCCAGATCATCACGCTCTATTCGCCGGACAGCCGTTATGACGAGCTGTTTCTCAACAATTACGGCATCATCAATGTGGTCGACCGGCTGGCGCGTGTGCCCGGCGTCGGCCAGGCGCAGTCCTTCGGCACGTTCAACTACAGCATGCGCATCTGGTTCGATACGGATGCGCTGACCAGCCTTGGCCTGACGCCGAACGATATCGTCACCGCCGTCAGCAGCCAGAATGTGCAGGCCGCCATCGGACGGCTCGGCGCGCCGCCGATGACCGACCAGCAGCAGATACAGCTCAACCTCACCACCCAAGGCCGCCTGACCAGCGCCAAGGAGTTCGAGGATATCATCATCCGCGCCAATCCTGACGGATCGGCCGTGCGCCTGAAGGATATCGCCCGTGTCGAGCTTGCCGCCCAATCCTATGACACGATTGGCAGGCTCAACGGCAAGCCCGCATCGGTTATCGCCGTCTATCAGGCGCCCGGTTCCAATGCCGTCGCGGCTGCCGAAGGCGTCCGCAATGTCATGGAACAGCTGAAGCAGAGCTTCCCCGCGGGCATCGATTACAAGATCACCTACGACACGACAGTTTTCGTTTCCTCGACCATCCATGAGGTCATCAAGACCCTGATGGAAGCCTTCGTTCTGGTCGTGGTGGTGGTGTTCATTTTCCTCGGCAATTTCCGGGCAACGCTCATTCCCGCGATCGCCGTGCCGGTTTCGCTGATCGGCACATTCGCGGTGCTGCTGGCCTTCGGCTATACGGCCAACACGATATCGCTCTTCGCCATGATCCTTGCCATCGGCATCGTCGTGGACGACGCCATCGTGGTCGTCGAAAATGTCGAGCGCGTGATGGCCGAAACCGGGCTTCCGCCCAAGGAAGCCGCAAAACAGGCCATGCGCGAGATCACGGCGCCCATCATCGCGATCACGCTCGTTCTTCTGTCCGTTTTCGTTCCGGTCGCCTTCATTCCCGGCATTACGGGTGCGCTCTATGCCCAGTTCGCAATCACCGTCTCGGTCGCGATGCTCATTTCGGCGATCAACGCGCTGACACTGAGTCCGGCCTTGTGCGGCGTCTTCCTGAAACACGGGCACGGCCACAGGAAAGGCCTTTATGGCCGCACAATGGACAGGCTTTCGCTCGGCATCGAAAAGATCAGCGACGGCTATGCCTATGTGGTGCGGCGGCTCGTGCGCTTTGCGCTTCTGTCCATCGTGCTGGTCGCGGCACTCGGCGGAACGGCCTATTTTCTCAACACTGTCGTGCCAACGGGCTTCCTGCCGGAAGAAGACCAGGGCCTGTTCTTCGTGCAGGTCAACCTCCCGCCCGCGGCATCCCAGAGCCGCACGGCCGCCGTCGTTTCCCAGGTCGAGAGCGATGTCCGCCAGCTTGCGGGCGTGGCCGACGTGACGAGCGTGACCGGCTTCAGCTTCATCGACGGGCTGGCGGTTTCCAATGCCGGCCTTTTGATCGTGACCCTGAAACCCTTCGAGGAGCGGCTGAAGGAAAATATCACCGTCTTCGACGTCATAGCCGAAGTCAACCGCCAGACAGCCGCCATTCCAAGCGCCGTCGCGATCACCCTGAACCTGCCGCCGATCCTTGGCCTTGGATCGTCGGGCGGCTTCCAGTATCAGCTCGAGGATCAGGAAGGAAGCTCGCCGCAGCAACTGGCATCGGTCGCCCAGGGGCTGGTCATGGCCGCCAACCAGGACCCGAAGCTGTCGCGCGTCTTCACCACTTTCGCAACCGATACACCGCAACTCAACCTGAAACTCGACCGCGAAAAGGCGCTGAGCCTCGGCGTGTCGCCCAATGATGTGTTCCAGGCGCTGCAATCGACGCTCGGCGGATATTTCGTCAACAACTTCAACACGCTGGGCCGCACCTGGCAGGTCATCATCCAGGGCGAGCAGCAGGACCGCAAAACCGTCGAGGATATCTACCGCATCTTCGTGCGCTCCTCGCATGGCGATATGGTGCCGCTTCGCTCGCTGGTTAGCGTGGAAGAACGCCTCGGACCGCTCTACATCACCCGTTACAACAATTTTCGAAGCGCCAGCATCATGGGCAATGCCGCTCCCGGCGTAAGCTCGGGCGAGGCGCTTGCCGCCATGGCGCAGGTTTCCAAGGCGACGCTTCCGTCCGGCTACGGATATGAATGGAGCGGCACCGCCCTGCAGGAATTGCAGGCCGCGGGCCAAACCAGCGTCATTCTGGGCCTGGCCGTGCTGTTCGCCTATCTGTTTCTGGTGGGGCTTTATGAAAGCTGGACCATCCCTGTCGGTGTCCTTCTTTCCGTATCCGCCGGCCTGGCGGGCGCCATGTTCGCGCTATGGATAACCGGCCTTGCCAATGATGTTTATGCGCAGATCGGCATCGTTGTCCTGATCGCCCTTGCCAGCAAGAACGGCATCCTCATCGTAGAGTTCGCCAAGGAGCGCCGCGAGGAAGGCATGCCGCTCGAGGAAGCCGCCATTGTCGGTGCGCGCCAGCGGTTCCGTCCGGTGATGATGACGAGCTTCGCCTTCATTCTGGGCCTCGTGCCGCTTGTCATCGCGGTCGGCGCCGCAGCCGCCAGCAGGCGGGCTGTCGGCACATCCGTCTTCGGCGGAATGATCGCTGCTTCGGCCATCGGCATTTTCCTCATTCCGATGCTCTATGTGGTGCTGGAACGGGTGCGCGAATGGGGGCACGCCCGCATCATGCGCAAACCGCTCTATGACGGAAAAATGGGGGAGGAAACGCCGGACGATGCATCCGGGCCAGCCACTCCGCCTACCCGGCCCGCCGATTGATTTCCTCAGCCGCATCAACGTGAAAGGTGCCCAAGATGAAACCCCTCCTCTCCGCGCTGCTTCTATCCGGCATCGCTTTGTCCGTTCCAGCCGCCCCGGCCGCAGCAGCCGGTTTCGAATGCGCCTATAAAAAGGCGCCGAACGGCATGAAACATGCGCCCGACGTGAAATATCTCGAAGGTGGCCTCACTCCCAGCGTGTTTCACCAGCGTCTCGCCGAAATGGTTCAGAAACTCGTATCGGAAAAGGTTGCGCCCGCGCTCATCGTGGACCATTTCGTCTGGGCCTATTGTCCGTCGGTCGTGGCGGATAAAAGCCTGAACGACGCCCAGAAAACGGAACATGTGCGCCGCTTTGCAGCCGAAGTCGCGGCCCTGGCCTATACAGCGCCGAGCGCCGACGAACTCGATGTTCTGGTGACTTTGCCGCTGACGCAGAAGCTGCTCGACCGGATCGATGACGCGGCAAAGAACGAGAAGATTTCCCGCGACGGCTGGATGCTGAATGCGCTCCAGACCGCGGTACCCAATCCCTGACCAAACCGAATGCACGTCGACAAATAAAAGAGATCGGAAATGCCTCCATGCATTTCCGGTCTCTTTTATTCTTCAACCCTACGCGCTCACGCATCCACCAATGGCGTTACCGTCACGTAAAAACGCGCAGCCCGGCGATATGACCGGTTGATAACATCGGCCAGATCGATATGAATTCTGGTGCTCTCTCCCTCATAGGCCAGGCACCAGAAATTATTCTCACGCACCAGCCAGCCTTTCTTTTCCATGGCCGTGAGCTTGCGCCGTGTGGTTTCCCTCGGAATCCCGGTTACGTCCGCCAGCCGATAGGTCGTGATGCCGCGCCGGGATGGAGGAAGTTCCTGTACTCTTCCACCCGAATTCGCGACGATCAGGTCTGCGCGCAACGCTACCTGCGCAATCGTCGCCAGCAGGAGAACCATCTGCATGTCACCCTTGAACGTCCGGCTGACATCGCAAAGATGTTCAGCATAAAATTCAAGGAAAGAATATTCGTAGCGTGTCTGATTTTCCCTGAAACACCTCTCCACGCTGGCTGTGCTTATAGATGAATTCGATCTATTCTTCGGACCACCTATATTATATACGCCGTTCACATATAATGAGTCAGACATAGATCACTCCTCACCATTTGAATAAATTCTACATAAACTCCAATATATAACTAATATATCAGCGCTAACTCTCTCTAAAATCATAATTTTTATTAATTAACATAAAAAATATTAACAGAATATAATATTCCGATGCTCGGATAATCCATTTACTACTGTAGAAAAAACTTCCTCCCCTCCGAACGGAGCAGATTCCACGAGAAGCCATAAGGGCATTCATCCCAAATCGCTGATGGGGCGGATTGGGAATGAAAGACGCTCTCATCGCAAAGGCTGGATACGCAGCGCATTTTGCGCCACGATGGTAGATGAGAAGCAGATATTCCGATAAGAATGCACTCTTTGATACTTTCAAACTAAAATCCCGTATTTATTAGAAAGGTATTAAATACAACAGGAGCTTGAAAGTGAGATTTTTGAAAGTTACGTGAGCTATATCGAATATATGGGTTTCTATATTGTCGGCACGCAATGAGAGCACCGACATCGACCAGAGAGCGAACCCAACTACTGCCACAGACATGTCGGCTTACGACAGCAATCCTTCATATTCTTCCGCAGCAGAATACGCCGTTGCCAGACCGACCCGCCGCTTTTTGATTCAGGCTCTCCGCCTGCACCTATCGATCGCGGCGGCAATTCATCCCTGCCAGATCGGCCACACCGATAATTCCGGCATCCACCCCCAGTTCGGCGGCAACGAGATCAGGGACCATGGCGGCGGGATGGCCGGCAAGCGCCGCGCGCAGCATGTCAAGGAAACCGTCCGCCAGGCCGACCCCACCGCCAATCACGAGGCATTGGGGATCGATGATCGCCTGCAAACCCGCAATCGCTGCGGCCAGGCGCGACGCCGCATCCTGAAGAATGCCCAGCGCCCAGTTTTCCCCCGCGGCAGCAGCGAAAAAAACCGCACGCGCATCGCCCGCGTGGCCCTCTTCAAGCGCCCTTTTGGCAATGCCGAAGCCGGACCCCAGGGTTTCGAGCCTTACAAGACCCGATGGCCCCGCGACCGGCATCTGGCCCAGACTTCCGGCAAGGCCGCGCGCACCGCGCAGCAGGCGTCCATTGAGGACGATGCCGCCGCCAATGCCGCTGGAAATTGTCAGAAACACCATGTCGCGCCCGCGCGCCGCACCGAAGCGATATTCGCCCCATGCCGCAGCCTGCGCATCATTGACCACCTCGACGGGAACGCCAAGCACGGCCCCGACGCGGCGCCCCAGCGGATAATCCTGCGGAATGGCGAGCGTTACGGGATTGAGCGAAGACCACCCTTCCCCGTCCACGCGCCCCGTCACGGCAATTGCTGCACGCTGGTAACGCCCCCGCCAGTCAGCCGCAAGGCTGGTGACGGCCTCGATCCATTGTTCACCGCCGACCGGAACCGGCGTTGCCATGACACGGCGTTCCACGATCTCACGACCCCGAACCAGCGCCGCCAGCGTCTTGGTTCCGCCAATATCGAAGGCAAGCACCGGCGAGGACGGTACTGCCACACCTTCAACCGCATCACGGAACCAGCCGGTAACATGCTCCGGCCGCGTGATGGCGGAGCCGACGACCACGGCGTCCGCTCCGGCGAGAATTGCCTCTCCCGCCTGCTGCGGGCTGTTGTAACGGCCTTCCGCGATGAGAAAGCCGCCCAGACCGGAACAGTGCGCGACCAGATCGAGATCGGGGTTTTTGGGCGTCGGCGCATCGCCCGTATAGCCCGACATCGTGGTGCCGATAATGTCGGCGCCTGCCGCAAGGGCATTGCGTGCCTCCGCCAGGGTTGAAATATCGGCCATGGCGATCCGCCCGCACCGCTTGATTTCGGCAATCAGCGCCGCTGCGGGAACGGGGCGCGACCGATCTGTCGCATCAACCGCGACAATCGCCGCACCCGCATCGCAAAGCGCCTTCACATCATCCAGAAACGGCGTGATGCGGACCGGGCTGCCATCGAGATCGCGCTTGATAAGACCGATCACCGGCAGATCGCTTGCCCGCATGACCGCCGCGACATTGGCCGCGCCTTCGATGCGCAGTCCGCCTGCTCCCGACGCGCCGGCTGCGCGCGCATAGGCGACGATGGAAGCCACATTGTCAAACGGACCGCCCGGCACCGGCTGGCATGAGACGATGAGCCTGCCCCGCAGCCTGTCGAGTGTCGCCTTGCTCATGCTTGCTCCCTTGCACACGCCCGATGGCAAGCCGCGCATGTGCGAGATTGCCTCTTCGCTCGAATTGCCATTTGTCGTATCTCTCTCGACAGTCGAATAACGGATTTCTAAATATCCGATTGACAGATATCCTACAAGTGGATAATTAATGACTATCTGCCAATCGGAGTCCCGCATGTCCAAACCGGAGACGAAGATGACCAACCCGATCAAGCCCCTGAAGCGCGCCCCCCTGCTTCATGTAACGGTTCAGGAGAGCCTGCGCGGCTATATTGAGGATAATGGCCTCAAGGCGGGGGCACCCCTTCCGCCGGAGGGCGAACTGGCGGCCCAGCTCGGCGTCAGCCGCAATTCGGTGCGCGAGGCGATCAAGGCGCTGGAATCGGTCGGCGTGCTGGAATCGCGCCGGGGCATCGGCGTCTTCGTGAAAGCCTTTTCTTTCGAGCCGCTGCTTGAAAACCTGGCCTATGGCCTTGGCGACGCATTGCGCCAGATCGAGGAAGTGACGGCCATTCGCCGTGCCCTTGAAGTGGGCCTCATCGACAAGACGCTGGAATTGATCGGTGAAGACGACATCAGGGAACTGCGCGACACGCTGGAGAAAATGCATCGGCGGGCGAAGCGCGGCGAAGGTTTTCCTGAAGAGGACAGGCACTTTCACCAGCTCCTGTTCCGCTGTCAGGGCAATGAAATGCTGCTTCGGCTGATCGAGGTATTCTGGCTTGCCTTCTACAAGGCGTCGAATTTCATGAATCTGGAGAATATCGATCCGCTGGCGACATGGCGCGATCATGTCGCCATCGTGGATGCGATCGAAGCAGGCGATGTGGTCGCGGTGCGCAAGCAGCTCGACCGCCACTATACGGGCATCAATCACGTGATCGCCCGCAACAGAAGCGCTTCGTTGACTGGGAGGAAGACATGAAGTTGCGCAATTTTTACTCGGCGCTTGCCTTATCGGCGGCGGTTCTCGCCGGGCCGTTTCACGCCACCGCCCCGGCCATGGCCGCAGGCACGATTTCCGGCGGGTTCGATGTCGGGCCCGGCGGGTTTCAGGGCAATTTCAACCCGCTCGCCGCCACCGGCGGCTTCACATGGCTTGTCACCTATTTCGAACCCTTGGTGATCTATGACGACAAGCTGGAAAACATCGTGGGCGACCTGGCGGAATCCTTCGAGGTCAGCCCCGACCAGCTGACCTATACGTTCAAGCTGGCCGACGCCAAATGGCACGACGGCAAACCCTTTACATCGAAGGATGTGAAATTCACCTTCGACCTGGCCAAGGACGGCAAGACAGGATCGGTCTTCGCGGCACGGCTTGCCTCCATCGCATCGGTGGACACGCCCGATGACAAGACGGTGGTGATAAAGCTCAAGGACCCGAGCGCCTCCATGCTCGACACGCTCACGAAAGTGATGATGCTGCCTGAACATGCGCTGGCATCCATCCCGCCGGAACAGCTTGCCAAAAACGCCTGGTGGTCCAGCTCGCCGATTGGAACCGGCCCGTTCAAGTTCAACAAATATGTCACCGATCAATATGTCGAACTTGCCGCCAACCCCGATTATCGCGGCGGCAAGCCCCAGGTGGACAAGCTCATCAATCGTTATTTCGCCGATCCGGCTGCGGCCATCGCCGCGCTGCGCTCCGGTGAAATCCAGTTTACCTATGTCGATTCCAACGATGTCTCGACCTTCAGCAGCGACAGCGCCTTTCGCGTGATCGAGGGCGATTCCTTCGTGGTCAATTATGTCGGCTTCAATCAGGAGGTTCCGCTCTGGAAGGAGCTGAAAGTACGGCAGGCCTTCATGCACGCGATCAACCGCGATGCAATCATCCAGAGCCTCTACGGCGGCGCGGCAAAACCTGCGAACTGCGTCTATGTCGCCGACCGTCTGGTGCCGAAGGATATCGACGCCTATGCCTACGATCCGGAAAAGGCCAAGCAGCTTCTCAATGAGGCGGGCTGGGACAAGATCAATGGCGACAAGCCCATCCCGATCCTGACCTATTACAATTCGCCGCTGGTCGCCAATGTGCTGGCCGCGATGCAGGCCATGCTGGCACAGGTCGGCATCAACATCGTTCCGCGCACGGTCGATACCCCGACCTATAATTCCATCGTCTACAAGCAGGGCGGCAATGCGGATGAATTTCCGCTGATCTTTGCCGGCCTGCAGAACGGTCCCGATCCGTCCAACATCAATATCGGCCTCAACGAAAAGCAGATCCCGCCCGCGGGCTCCAACATCATGCGCATCCGCATGCCGGAAGTGACGCAGGCGCTTGACGCCGCCCTTGCCGAAACCGACCCCGCCAAGCGCGATGCACGCTATCAGGATGTGTGCAAGGCGACCAATGCCAATCTTCCCTGGGGGACGATGTGGGTCGCCAACCGTTACGGCGTGGCGTCCGGCAAGCTCAAGGATTTCGTCTGGACACCGGCACCGGCGGGCGGCCCCTATCAGGCCCACCCGGAAAAGTGGTCGATAGCCGAATAACAGCGCCGGATTTGCAACCAGACAGGGCTGGCGGCGTCTTGTGAAGACGCCGTCCCGGTTCCTTGCACCCAAACACCAACGACAGGCTGTAGAAACTTCATGCTTCGCTATTGCCTTCATCGCCTGCTCATAGGGCTCGGCATGTTGCTGGCGCTGACGATATTGATCTTCGTCCTGCTGCAACTGACGCCCGGCGATCCGATCGACGCCTATATCAACCCCAATGTCGCCATGACCCAGGCGGAAATGGATGCATTGCGGGCACAGCTCGGCCTCGACCGCCCCCTGCCGGTGCAATATCTCGCCTGGCTCGGACAGGCCGTGCAGGGCAATCTCGGCCATTCGCTGCAACGCTTCAACGAAACCGTTTCCGGCCTCATCGCCTCGCGCATCGGGCCGACGCTCCTCCTGATGGCGGCGGGGCTTGTCATTGCCATCGTCATCGGCGTCACGACCGGCATCATCAGCGCCGTGCGCCGCAATTCGCTCCCCGACTATTCCTTCTCGGTGCTGGCCCTGCTCGGGATTTCCAGTCCCGCCTTCCTCACGGCGCTGCTTGGCCTCTATATCTTTGCCGTGCGCCTCAAATGGGCGCCGTCCGGCGGAATGCTGACACCGGCAACGGATTTCTCCATACCCGATCTGCTGCGCCATCTGGCATTGCCGGCCCTTGTTCTGTCCATCGGCCATGCCGCGCTCATCATGCGCTATATGCGCTCCTCCATGCTGGAAACGCTCAATCAGGATTATGTGCGCACCGCACGCGCCAAGGGCGTGCGCGAATTCTGGGTGGTGGTGAAACATACGCTGCGAAACGCCATGCTGCCGGTCGTGACCCTCATCGGTTCCACCATCGGGCTTGCCGTCGGCGGCGCGATCTTCATCGAAAGCGTCTTCAACTGGCCGGGCATGGGGCTTCTCCTCATCAATGCGGTCGAAACCCGCGACTATCCGGTCATCATGGGCGCAACGCTTGTGATCGGCGCCTGTGTCATTATCGTCAACATCCTGACCGATCTGGCCTATGCGGTCATCGATCCGCGCATCAAGGTTACGTAAGATGGGCCAGTCCGTTACCTCCTCCGCAGGGCCGATGGCCCGCTCCGCAAACCGCTTCATACAGAACCGCGCCGCGATATTCGGCCTCGTCCTGCTTGTCCCGCTTCTGCTCGCGGTGCTGACCTATCCGCTGTGGCTGCCCTACAAGCCGAACGATATCGACCTTCTGGCGATGAATTCCGGCCCAAGCTGGAAGCACTGGTTCGGAACCGACGGGGTCGGCCGCGACGTCTTCGCCCGGACGATGGAAGGCGGGCGCATTTCGCTCCTCGTCGCCGTGTCGTCGGTGGTGCTTTCCACGGCCATCGGCTTCCTGATCGGCGCGATCTCCGCCCTTGGCGGGCGCTGGGCGGATGCGATTGCCATGCGCTCGGTCGATCTGGCCATGACGCTGCCGCCCGTCATCTTCCTGCTGGTGCTGGCCTCCATCATCGGTTCGGGCATCTGGTCCACCGTCGTCGTCATCGCGCTTTTGTCGTGGCCTGTGCTTTCACGCATGATCCGCGCACGCCTTCTGGAGCTGCGCGAACGTGAATTCGTCATGGCGTCGCGCGGCATGGGGGCGGGCCTCGGCCATCTCCTGTTCCGCCATGGCCTGCCCAACTCCATCGATATTCTCGTCGTCTATGCAACGCTCCAGGTGGCCAATGCCATCCTGCTGGAAGCCGGCCTCTCCTTCCTTGGCCTCGGCGTGCCGCCACCGGCCGCAAGCTGGGGCAACATGCTCAACGCCGCCCGCTCCACCGCCGTGCTGGAACAGTTCCCTTGGCAATGGCTCTTCCCCGGAGGCGCTCTCGTGCTGGCTGTACTGGCGATCAACTTCATCGGTGATGGTCTGAGGGATGCCTTCGACCCCCGCGCAGAACTCAACTGAACCAGAAAGCGAATATGAAATGTCGAAATTCTTTGGCGTTGTCCCTCCGGTCGTCACCCCGCTCAATGACGACCACTCGGTCGACTACGACTCCTATACCCGCGTTCTCGAACATCTGATCGAAGGCGGCTGCCATGGTCTTTTCGCCCTCGGCTCCACGAGCGAGGTGGTGTTCCATGACGCGGCAGAAAGGCGCAGGATTCTCGAACATACGGTGAAAGTGACGAATGGCCGCGTTCCGGTCATTGCCGGTGTCATAGACCCGGCCACCGACCGCGTGATCGCACACGCAAAAGCCGCGAAGGATGTCGGCGCCGATGCCGTCGTCGTCACCGCTCCCTTCTACACAATCACCAGCCAGTCCGAAATCATCGATCATTTCCGCATGGTGCGCGATGCGGTCGACATTCCGCTGATTGCCTATGACATTCCGGTCTGCGTCCATGCCAAGCTTGCGCGCCAGACCGTGGTGACGCTTGCCAATGAAGGCACGATCATCGGCCTCAAGGATTCCTCCGGCGATGACGGCAATTTCCGCTATGCGCTGCTCGATCTGGCCGAAAACAGGAACGTCTTTCTCATGACCGGCTCGGAAATCGTGGTGGACAACGCGCTTTTGATGGGTGCGCATGGCGTTGTTCCCGGCCTCGCCAATGTCGATCCGGCAGGCTATGTGCGGCTTTGGGATGCCGCGCAGCGCGGCGATTGGGTGGCTGCACGCAAGGAGCAGGAGCGCCTGTGCCGCCTTTTCGAAATCGTCTGGGTTGGCGCAAGCCGCGTCAGCGGCGGGGCCACCGGCGTCGGCGGCTTCAAGACCGCGATGCGCAGTCTCGGCATTATATCCACCAACAGGATGGCGCGCCCGCGCCAGGCGCTGGATGCGGCGGAGGCAGGCCGTATCGATGCCATCCTGCGCAGCGTCGGCCTTCTGGATTGAGGCGAGCGTCATGAGCCGGCAACCGATCCTCGACATCAAGGGACTGCGCACCGTCTTCCGTACCCGCGCGCGTGAGATCGTCGCGGTCAACGGCGTGGACATCACCGTCAATCCCGGCGAGACCGTGGCGCTTGTCGGTGAATCCGGCTCAGGCAAATCGGTGACGAGCCTCTCCATCATGCGGCTTCTTGCCCGAAAGGTGGGCTTCATCGATGCGGGCTCCATTGTCCTGTGCGGCAAGAGCGGGCAGACCGTGGACCTTGCCGCCATCGATGAGGAAGCCATGCGCCGCATTCGCGGCAACGATATCGGCATGGTTTTCCAGGAGCCCATGACGAGCCTCAACCCGGTCTATACGATCGGCGACCAGATCGGCGAACCCTTGCGGGTTCACCGGGGCGCAAGCCGCCGCGAGGCGCTTGAGGCGGCGGTGGAACTCCTCGACAGGGTGGGCATTCCCGATGCCCGCCGCCGCGCCGGGCAATATCCGCACGAATTGTCGGGCGGCATGCGCCAGCGCGCAACGATAGCCATGGCGCTGATATGCAATCCGACGCTCCTGATCGCCGATGAACCCACGACCGCACTGGACGTCACCATTCAGGCCCAGATTCTGGACCTCATGCAAAAGCTTCAAAACGAAAGCGGCATGGGCATGCTGTTCGTCACCCATAATCTGGGCGTTGTCGCCGAAATCGCGCAGCGGGTGGTGGTGATGTATGCCGGCCGGATCGTCGAGAGCGGCCCGGTGAAGGAAGTATTCCGCAATCCGCGCCATCCCTACACGATGGGGCTGCTGCGCTCCATGCCGCGGCTTGGCGACGCCACGCAAATGAAGCGGCGCGGCGAAAAACTGAACACCATTCCCGGCATGGTGCCGGGGCTTGCCAATCTGCCGTCGGGCTGCGCCTTCGCGCCGCGCTGTTCCTTCGCCATCGAGGCGTGCCGCGCCGCCGTTCCGCCGCTCGCATCCGTCAACGAACACCATGGCAGCCGCTGCATTCGCTGGCAGGAGATCGCCGCATGACCGAAACACCCCTTCTGTCCGTGCGCGGGCTTGCCAAACATTATGAGGCCCGCAGCGCCACGCTGAAAATTCTGGACAATATCTCCTTCGACATCGCGCGCGGCGAAGTGGTCGGACTGGTGGGGGAATCCGGCAGCGGCAAGACGACGATCGGCCGCTCGGTCCTGCGCCTCATCGAACCGACCGCAGGGCGGATCATGTTCGACGGCACCGATGTCGCGACCCTTTCGGCACGTGAGATGCGCGGCCAGCGGCGGCGGATGCAATATATCTTCCAGGACCCGTTCGCCTCGCTTTCGCCGCGCATGACGATCGGTGAAATCCTTATGGAAGGCCTCAATATCCAGGGCATCGGCACCAAAGCCGAGCGGCAGGAACGGGCACGCAAGGCGCTGGAACAGGTGGAACTGCCGCCCGACGCCATCAATCGCTATGCCCATGAATTTTCCGGCGGGCAGCGCCAGCGCATCGGCATTGCCCGCGCGCTCACGCTGGAACCGGATTTCATCGTGGCCGACGAGCCGGTTTCCGCGCTCGATGTTTCCATTCAGGCGCAGGTGGTCAACCTTCTGCGCGATCTCCAGCAGCGGCTTGGCCTGACCATGCTGTTCATTTCGCACGATCTGGCGGTGGTCGAATATATCTGTGACCGCGTGATCGTGCTTTATCTTGGCCGCATCATGGAAATCGCAAGCAGCGAGGACCTCTACGCCCGCCCGGAGCACCCCTACACACGGGCGCTGCTCTCCGCCATCCCCTCCCCGGACCCGGACGCCAGAACCGAACGGCAGATCCTGCGCGGCGACATTCCAAGCCCCGCCAATCCGCCGAGCGGCTGCGTTTTCCGCACCCGCTGCCCCATGGCCATCGATGCCTGCGCCGCAGCCGTTCCGCCATTGCGCGAGGTGCGGCCCGGCCAGTTCAAGGCTTGTATCCGCGACGACATATGAATGAGAGCCCGTTCCAAAAGTCGCCCTGTGCGACTGCACCAGGAACACGCCACAAACCCGCGATCACCAATGGATATTTCTGTCAAAATGGGAGTAGCGACGTGAAAATACTATCCAGATATGTTTCCGGCGCCGGCCTTGCGCTGGCGCTTGCCTGCGCAACCCCGGCGCTTGCGGATGGCATTGCGCTTCAATGGAAGGAACTGCCATCCATACCCGCCAACACAAAGGCATGGAACGATGCCATTCCGGTGAAGGAAAAATACTGGCGGCAGATCGGGCTTGCAGGCCCCATCACCGGCGTTCACGGCGATTATCTTCTGGTCGGCGGCGGCGCGAATTTTCCCGAGCCGGGCAAGATGCCCAATGAGGCCAACACGCTCGGCAAGGTTTACTGGAACGAGCTTTTCGTCCTTGATCTCAACGGCAAGAGCTGGAGCAAGAAGGAATTTCTGCTGCCTTCAGCCATCGGTTACGCAGCGACGGTGAGCCTGCCAGACGGCGTATTGGTCATTGGCGGGGAAGGTTTCAAGGCCGGGCCGAATGGCACAAAAAGCGCGAAAGTCGAAAAGTCGGCAGGCGTTTTCCTGATGCGCTATGACCCGCAGAAGGACGAGGTCACGTTCAAGGATTATCCGCCGCTTCCCGCCGCCAGCAGCTATGGCGCAGCCGCCCTGATCGGCGATACGGTCTATTACCAGACCGGCAAGGACGTCTACGCGCTTGACCTCGGCAAGCCCGATGCGGGCTGGAAACCGCTTCCCGCCTTCCCCGGCGAAGCGCGTGACACAGCCCTTGCCGCTGCCGTCGGCGGAAAGTTCATCGTCGCTTCCGGACGCAACAAGAAAGACGATGCCTGGCATATCCACAACGACGCCTATGCCTTCGATCCGGCCAGCCAGACATGGGAAAAACTGCCCGATATGCCGTTTCCCGCCATGGCCGGCGAAGCATTCGGCGTGAAGGATCGCTATATGGTCATCGTCGGCGGCGACAAGGATGTGGAGCGCTGGAACATGCTGACCAGGCTTGAAACCGAGCGCGCCAAGCATGAAAGCGGAACGCCCGAATGGGAAAAAGCCAATGCAGCCCTGACCTTTCTGGCCGACCATCATTTCGGCTTCAACACCGAAATTCTGGCCTATGATACGAAGGACCGGACATGGGCGCAGATCGGTTCCTTTCCCGGCGCGTCGCCCGTCACCACCCAGCCTGTACGCTGGAAGGACAAGCTGATCCTGCCTTCCGGTGAAATCCGCCCCGGCATCCGCACGCCCAAAATCTGGATGGGCAGCGTTTCGGATTGATCGTCAGGAGGCGCCGCACACCCATCCGGGCGCACGGCGCTTCATCCCGGCGAAAGCGCTCATGCCTCGACCGCGACCTCCCGGCGCTCGCGTGAGGCCTTGAAGGCGGCTTCGATGCAGGCCACCACATGAAGGCCGTCCTCGCCTGTCACCGGAGGCACAGTGCCCGTTTCGACCGCATGAATGAAGGCGCGCCACTGGCGGACAAGCGCCTGTTCGGGCACGTCCGGCTCGATCGAGTTTTCGACCGGCTGCCATTTGAGGGCGCGTCCCAATGCGACACCCTTGAAGAAATCCACCGTCAGAACGCCATGGTCAAGGACCAGTTCATCGCCCGATATGAAGGCACCGTCCGAATAGCCGATGCTGGCAACCTGTCCCGCGGCCTCATCTCCAAAGCGCATGAGCAGCAAAGCTACATCATCCGCCTTCTGCTGGTGGAATGCCGTGGCCGTGATGGCGCTGACATGGGTGGCGCGACGCCCGGCAAAAGCAAGCAGGCGGTCCAGCGCGTGGATGCCGGCGGTAAAAAGCATGCCGCCGCCGGATGCCGGATCGAGATGCCAGTCGCGGCGGTTTCCTTCCATCCACAGCTTGACCATGCGGCTCGACCCATAGCGCATGCTGCCAAGCTCTCCCGTGTCGATGATCTGTTTCGCAGCCAGGAAAGGCAGAGAAAAGCGCATTGTATGACCAGGCATGAGCGTGACACCGGCCTTACGGACGGCGGCAAGAATGGCGCGGCATTCGGCAACGGTCGGTGCCATGGGCTTTTCTATCATGATGTGCTTGCCCGCTTCTGCGCAGGCTATCGCGACATCGGTGTGCAGATGGTGCGGCAGCGCAATCACCACGGCATCGACATCGGGATCGGACAATAATTCGCGATAATCGAGATAGCCCTTGCCGCCGAAAGCCCCAGTGAAGGCCGCAAGGCCTTCCGCATCGTTGCGGCAGGCCGCAACCAGCCTTGCATTGGAGACAGACCGGAGCGCCCTTGCATGGGCCGCGCCAAAATGGCCTGCGCCGATGATACCGATGCCAAGCATGTCAGTCTCCTTGCAGGGCGTAGCAATGATCGATGATCTCCATGGCGCGACGGCAATCAGCCAGCGATGTGGCAGGCGGCAAGCCATGGGAAAAACGCTGCAATGCGTCGGCCATGACGTCATTGTAACGATGGGCGGGCAAGGTGACCGGCAAATTCCGCTCGCCCCCGTCATCGAGCGTCACGAGCGTCAGCCGGTCGCCAGCATCGGTCAATGACGCATTTTTCGCGGAAATCCGCCATTCGAACAGACCGCGTGTCATGGAAGCAAATGTGTAACCGGCCTCGACGAGGCCGATCATCCCGTCGGACGCGCGCAAAACCACAGCGGCATAATCCTCAACCTCGGTTCCATGAAGCGGGCGCCCGAGCGAACTGCTGACGATCTCGACGGGCTGCTCGCCCGCAAGGGTGAGGAACGCATTGACGCCATGGATGCCGAGGTTGCGCAAGGCCCCTCCTCCACCAATGCCGCGATCAAGTACCCAGGATACGCCGTCATTCACATAACGCTGCGGGGGACCATTT
Source organism: Brucella anthropi (assembly GCF_046630315.1). Lineage (GTDB taxonomy): Bacteria > Pseudomonadota > Alphaproteobacteria > Rhizobiales > Rhizobiaceae > Brucella > Brucella anthropi_A. The sequence goes on from NZ_LQBD01000020.1 coordinate 17,827, forward strand.
ATCAGCCGGAAATGCGAATGCGAGATCGCACCGAGCCGTCCCGCCTCCGCGAGGTTGCGCACTGCATTCATCATGCCCAGCCCATGCGGCAGCGCCACGGCGACAAAGGCCTTGTTGCGCCGGGCCGACGCGATGAGAGGGGCCGACGCCGCAGCCGCTATGCCGATGGGCTTTTCGATGAGCAGAGGTAGGCCGGCTTCGATCACGGCAAGGCCGCGATCCGCGATCTCGAACGGGCGTCCCATCACCACGGCAAAATCGGCATCCTTGAGCGCATCCTCAAGGCTTGAAGCGGCAGCACAGGAAAATCTATCGGCGAAGGCCGCCGCAGCCGCCATATCCGGATCCCAGGCCACACTGACCTTTGCCCCCGCTGCCAGTGCCGCTTCGGCATGCATGGTTGAATGCCAGTGACTGACACCCAGAAAACTCAGCTTCATCACATTGCCTATATGATATAGGATAAGTGGATTACCTATAGCTTAAATACTCCCGGCGGGCAACCTGTCTTGAACCGGAACGCAATTGTCGGAAGAAGGATGGCAGGCGGGCTATGACTGACAATCAATCAAGCGCAATGGCATCGACCATCCAGGGAGCGAGAGCCGCAAGCTGCGGGATATAGCTTTTCTGGATGATGCGCCGGCATATGACCGACAATTGCCTGGCGAAGGGGTCAAGCTCGCCCCGGCGGACGACGAGATAGATGCGCCGCGAGAAGCCCGCGCCCGGAAATTGCAGAACCTGAATGGCGGGCGCAAGCGCGATACATTTGCGAACGCATACAGGCGTCAGAATGGACCATCCCACACCGGAAGCCACAAGACTGACGATGGATTCGACCGTTTCGCAGGAAAATGCCGGAGGCACGTCGAGTTTCATGCGGCGGAAATGCTGCTCGACCCGCTGCGCGATGCCGGAAGATGTACCGGACCGGATCATCGGAAAATGAGCGGCAAAATTGCGAAATTCAGCCTCGTCGCCAAACGGCTGCTCACCGCGCGAGGCCAGCACCACGAATTGTTCCTGAAACAGTTCAAACCGCTCAAAACCGTCGACATCATCGAAAGGATCGGCCGAAATCACCGCATCGAGTTCGCGCTTGAGCAGGCGCTGGCGCAGGGGCGCCATGAAGCCAGTCGCCACCGAAACCGAGCCGACACGATCACGCAGCGCCTTTATCAGCATCGGCACGAGCGGGTCCGACAGGGAATCGATCAGCCCCAGCCGGAATTGCGGGATCATGCGCGTATCCGCGCCCTGCAATTGCGCCGGTATGGCCGCAGCTTCCGAAATCAGATGTTCAGCCGCCTTGATCAGCTTCTGTCCGGCGAGCGTCGGTTTCAATGGGCGCGAGCCTCGCTCGATCAGGCCGACGCCAAGGCGCTTTTCCAGATTGTGTATCTGTCGCGAAACGGCTGACTGGGTGAGGTCGCTATAGGCGGCGGCAGCCGTCATGCTGCCGGTTTTGCAGACTGCAATGAATATTTCCAGGGATTGCAGGTCAAAGCCCAACCGGCTGACCACCATCTGGCTTTCTTCGCTCATCAGCCGCCGCTCGCGCCGTAATCATGAATTTCAATCATACTAATCAGAAATATCGGTAATCGTCAATCGCCCGACAGCAGTGGAAAAAGATACTAAATCGCAAGACAAAGAATAATAAATATTTGAAATATCTAGATTATTTTTAAGGCAACATTCGTTCATCGCCGCAATTTTCTTAATCCGCACGCTGGATCGAACCGCCACAGCCAGATGCAGAAAACTCATTATGTTTGCAGCAGCTGCATAGTTCCATTATTCAGAAGCTACGGTTTTCTGGAGGAGTGAACCCGATGCATAAGAAGAAAATTCTCGCGATTGCCCTGCTTGGCGTCAGCTGCGCGATATCCGCTATCGCCCCCGGCATGGCTGAAACGACGCTGGAAAAAATCCAGCGCACAAAGAAAGTCACTGTCGGCACGGAAGCGGCCTATCCGCCCTTCGAATTCGTCAAGGATGGCAAGATCGTCGGCTTCGGCAGGGATCTCCTGGACGAGATCGCCAAGCAATGGGGCGTGGAAGTCGAGCAGCTCGACCTGCCCTTCCAGGGCATCCTGCCGGGCCTGATCGCAGGCAAGTTCGATTTCGTGGCCACGTCGGTCGGCATCAATCCCGAGCGCGCCAAGCGCTATGCCTATACGCTGCCCATCGCCGACAGCACCGCCTATGCGATCAAGAAGGCTGGTAATGACGATATCAAGACCGTGGAGGATCTGAAGGGCAAAGTGGTCTCGACGCAGCTTGCGTCTGCCGTCGATCCGGTTGCAAAGCAACTCGACAAGCGGCTTGAAGCGAGCAGCGGCGAAGGTTTTGCCGACCTCAAGCTCTTCCCGACCTTCAACGATTCCTTCCTCGCCGTCGCCAACGGCACCTCGGATGCCGCCCTGGCCGGGCTGCCGGTTTTGCAGAACCTGATGAACGAGCGCCCCGGCATATTCGAACTGATCGGCAAGGCGTCGGACATTCCAAGCTATAATGCATGGGTCGTCCGCCCCGAAGATCAGGACCTGCGGGACGCGCTCAACAAGGCCATTCTCAAGATCAAGCAGGACGGCACCTTTGCGAAGCTCCAGCAGAAGTGGCTCGGCATGACCTATGCGTTGCCCGAAAAGGATTATTTGCCGGACGGTGCGCGCTGAAATTTCACGCATGTCCTGATGCCGGAGCCGGGTTCCGATTTCGGCGGACATGCCCCAGCGGTTCGCCGGCGTCCGGGCCGGCCCGCATGACAAATCATCAAACGATCACATCGAAGGAAACGACGATGGACTTCAGCGTCTCCGCCCTGGGCGGTGCCTTTCCCCAGCTTCTGCCAGCCATAGGCACCAATCTGGTCATTTCCATTATCGCCATGATCCTGGCGCTGATCGGCGGCACCGCCCTGACGATCCTGCGCACGCTCGGCATAGCCCCCCTCAATGCCGTGATCGGCGTCGTCATCAGCTTCATACGCGGCACGCCAATTCTGGTGCAGATATTCCTGTTCTATTATGGCCTTCCCGCGCTCGGGCTCGACCTTTCTCCCATTCAGGCCGGTATTCTGGCCATCGCCTTCAACAGTTCGATCTTCATAACGGAGATCATGCGCGGCGGGCTTTCCGGCATGGATTCAGGGCCGGTGGAAGCGGCGATCGCGCTCGGCATCAAGGGCAAGGTGATCTGGACCAAGGTGATCCTGCCGCAACTCTATATCCGCATCATGCCGCCGCTCGTCAACGAACTCACCACCATCGTCAAGGGCACGGCGCTTCTCTCCGTCATCACCGTGGTTGAAGTGCTGCGCACCGCACAGCAGGTAGCGAATGCTTCGTTCCGGCCTCTCGAAACCCTGCTGTGCGCAGCCATCATCCTCTTTGCCGTGAACTTCGTCCTCAGCCAATGCGGCCGGGTACTGGAAATGCGCTTCGCAGCGCGCAGAGGGTAAAGCCATGAACTTCGATTTTTCCGTCATCTTCGACAATTGGACGCTCTTCGCGCGCGGCACCTGGCTTACGATCGTCATCGCGGTCGTGGCAATCGCCACAGGCTTCCTGATCTCGATCCCCATCGCGCTCATGGCGCTGTCGCACCGCAGGCCGTTGCGCTGGATTTCGACCGCCTATGTCGAATGGTTCCGCAACATTCCCTTCATCGTCGTCCTCTATCTCTTCTTTTATGGGCTGCCCTTTATGGGCGTGCGCCTGCCGGAATCGATCGTCGGCACCATCGCGCTTGCCTTTTTCGCAAGCTCCTATTTCGCCGAAATCATCCGCGGCGCGATCCTCGCCGTTCCCAAAGGCCAGATGGAAGCGGCCAGAGCCATCGGCATGTCCTACTTTCAGGGCCTTTATGAAATCGTGGCGCCGCAGACTGTCCGCCTTCTGCTGCCGCCCTCGACCAACACCAGCATCTCCATGGTCAAGGAAACCTCCGTGCTCAGCACCATCACCGTGGCGGAGCTGACCTATCAGGGGCTCGTCATACAGGGCGAAACTTTCGCGCCGTTTGAAATCTTCCTGACCACCGCAGCCATTTACTGGGTAATCACCGCCATCTTCGCCTATCTCATGCACCGCACCGAAAAAGCCTTCGGCGCCAGCCAGGGCGCGCATCACGCCCGCAGCAGCCAGGCCGACAAATATCTCTTGATCGGCGAAAGGAGACCGGCATGACCACCCCCTTGCTCAGGATTTCCAATCTGGCCAAAAGCTTCGGCAATGTGACCGCTCTTCGCGATATCAGCTTCGATGTATCAGCGGGTGAAGTGGTCTGCATCATCGGCCCCAGCGGCTGCGGCAAGAGCACATTATTGCGCTGCATCAATCATCTCACCGCACCCGACGGGGGCTTCGTCGAAGTTGGCGGCGAATATATCGGCCGCGAACGCAAGCCTGACGGAACGGTGCGCATGCAGTCGCATCACAAAATCGACCTCATGCGCCCGAAAATGGGTTTCGTGTTCCAGCAGTTCAATCTGTGGCCCCATTTGAGCGTTCTGGAAAACATCGTGAAAGGCCCGATCAAGGTGCAGAAACGCCCCCGGGCGGAAGCGGAAGCCCAGGCGCTCACCCTGTTGCAGCGCTTCGGCCTGCGCGACAAGGCCCATATGTTTCCTGCCGCGCTTTCAGGCGGGCAGAAGCAGCGCGTCGCCATTGCACGCGCGCTTGCCATGGGGCCGGAGCTGATGCTTTTCGATGAGCCGACATCCGCGCTCGATCCCGAGATCGTCAAGGAAGTACTGCTTTTCCTGCGTGAACTTGCCGATTCCGGCGTCACGATGGTGATTGTGACGCATGAAATCGGCTTTGCGCGCCACGTCGCCGACCGGATCGTCTTTCTGGACAAGGGCGTCGTTGCGGAAACCGGCCCTTCCGAGGACGTGCTTTCCAATCCCGCCAATCCGCGCCTGCGGGAGTTTCTCTCGCAGATTTCATCCGATCATTCCCATGCAGGCGGCGTGTTTTCGCCCGCTGCAACGCATTAGAGCGCCGTGCGTCCATTTGGACGCACAAAGGTCGCCCTAACTCATTGAAACCACGCATTGTGCTTTCCAAAAATCGATTTCGATTTTTGGGCCGATGCCAGAGACAAATAAAAGGACAGTACCATGACCGACAAGCTTACCTCTGCGCCGAAGCATGGACATACGAGCATGCTCTATTCCAAGGTCCATACGGATCTCGACACGCTCGACGCTCACATCGCCTTTCTTGGTATTCCTTACGGCTCCGCCTATACGATCGATGAAGTCACCAACGACCAGACGCGGGCGCCGACCGCAGTGCGCCAGGCAACCGACCGTGCCGTCCGCAATCTCGACCGGTATGACTTCGACGTCGATGGCCCTCTTTACGATGGACGTGCCGTCAAGGCGGTCGATTGCGGCGATGTGATGGGCGATCCCAAGGACCCCGGCGCACATTACCGCAATGCGGAAGCAGCCGTTCGCAAGATTCTCGCCGCCGGCGCCCTGCCCCTCATCATCGGAGGCGATCACGGCATCCCGATCCCGGTCCTGCGCGCTTATGACGATCAGGGGCCGATCACCCTGATCCAGATCGACGCCCATCTGGACTGGCGCGATCACATCAATGGTGTGCATGACGGTCTTTCAAGTCCGATCCGCCGCGCTTCGGAAATGGCGCATGTCAAGGATATCTTCCAGATCGGCATCCGTGCCCAGGGCACGGCGCGCCCCGAAGAATACGAGGCCGCCAGGGCTTACGGCTCCAATATCATCACGGCCTACGAGCTGCATGATGTCGGCATGGACGCCATTCTCGATCGTATTCCCGATGGCGGGCGCTATTACATCACCATCGATGCCGACGGGATCGATCCTTCCGTCATGCCTGCGGTGGCCGGTCCCGCCTTTGGCGGCGTGACCTATGCCCAGACGCGCAAACTCCTGCATGGCCTTGTCAGGAAAGGGCGCGTCGTCGGCATGGATATCGTGGAGATCACGCCTTCCAAGGATGTAAACCAGCTTACCGCGATCGCCGCCGGGCGTTTTTTCGTCAACCTGATTGGTGCCGCCGTGCGCGCCGACTATTTCGGCACGAAAGCGGAGCTTGAAACGGCCGCCGGCAAAACCATGAAACCGGCCAGCGCCGCAGCCTGAGAGCCATCATGACAACCCCTGAAAACATTCATCTCCTGACGCGGCGCGAGCAGGATTCCCTTGGGGAGCGCGATATTCCCATGGATGCCTATTTCGGCATCCAGACCCTGCGGGCAGTTGAAAACTTCTCGCTTTCCGATGTTGCGCTGAACCATATTCCAGCCCTCGTTCGCGCCCTTGCAATGGTCAAGAAAGCGGCTGCCACCGCCAATTACAAGCTGCGGCAGCTAACGGAGCCCAAATATGCGGCCATCGTCGCCGCCTGCGACGACATCATTGACGGGCGTTTGATGGAGCAATTCGTCGTGGATGTCTTTCAGGGCGGCGCGGGCACCTCAAGCAATATGAATGCGAATGAGGTTATCGCGAACCGCGCCCTTGAACATCTGGGGCGGCCGCGAGGCGACTACCAGACGATCCATCCCAATGATGACGTCAACATGTCCCAGTCCACCAATGATGTGTATCCAACCGCAGTACGGCTGGCGCTTCTTCTGAGCCAGAACCAGGTTCAGACGGCGCTGCACCGGCTGATTGCCGCCTTTGAAGCAAAAGGACGGGAATTCGCGACGGTCATCAAGATCGGGCGCACGCAGTTGCAAGATGCGGTTCCGATCACTCTTGGACAAGAGTTCGAGGCATTTGCCGCAACGTTGCGGGAAGACACAGCCCGGCTGGAGGAGGTTGCCGTGCTTTTCCGCGAGGTAAACCTCGGTGGAACCGCTATCGGCACGCGCATCAACGCCTCGCAAGCCTATGCCGAACAGGCCATCGCGGAACTTTCGCAGATTTCCGGTATCGAACTGAAAGCCGCCGGCAATCTGGTGGAAGCGAGCTGGGATACGGGCGCGTTCGTCACATTTTCCGGGATATTGCGCCGGATCGCGGTCAAGCTTTCCAAAATCGCCAATGATCTGCGGCTGCTTTCAAGCGGACCGCGAAGCGGCCTTGGTGAAATCCGCCTGCCTGCGGTTCAGCCCGGATCGTCGATCATGCCGGGAAAGGTCAATCCGGTCATACCGGAATCGGTCAACCAGGTCTGCTATCAGGTGATCGGCAACGACCTGACCGTCACAATGGCAGCCGAAAGCGGGCAATTGCAGCTCAACGCGTTCGAGCCGCTGATCGTCTACAATATCCTCAGTTCAATGCGGCTGCTCGGCCGCGCCATGACCAATCTGGCCGAACGTTGCGTCGACGGAATTGAAGCCAATGTGGAACGCTGCCGCGCAGGCGCGGAGGAAAGCATTTCTCTGGCAACCGCCCTCGTCCCGGTCGTGGGCTATGCCAGGGCGGCAGAGATCGCCAAGCAGGCGCTTGCATCAGGACAGACCGTCATGGAAGTGGCAATTTCCGAGGGGCTGGATGCATCGGCGCTCACGATAATGCTCGATCCTTTGAGAATGGCATTCCCATCGGAAACGCACGAAAAGGAGGCAAATCATGCATCTGTCGGCTAAGAAGCCCTCCAGTGCCGTCGCCATGCGCGCGGTCAGCAAATGGTACGGGCAATTTCAGGTTCTCAAGGACATTGATTTCGATGTCGCCAGAGGCGAGCGCGTGGTGATTTGCGGTCCATCGGGATCGGGAAAATCCACGCTGATCCGCTGCATCAACCGGCTGGAGCCTTATCAGGACGGCCAGATTATCGTCGATGGCATTGCACTCACGGATGAGGCGAAATCGGTGGACGAGGTGCGGCGCGAAGTGGGCATGGTGTTCCAGCATTTCAATCTCTTTCCCCACCTGACCATTCTGGAAAACTGTACGCTCGCGCCCATGTCGGTGCGCGGCATGAGCCGCAAGGCCGCAACCGAGATCGCCATGAACTATCTGTCCCGCGTCAGGATCGCGGATCACAGTCACAAATATCCGTCGCAAATCTCCGGTGGGCAGCAGCAGCGCGCAGCCATTGCCCGCGCGCTCTGCATGAACCCGAAAATCATGCTTTTCGACGAGCCAACCTCGGCCCTCGACCCGGAAATGGTATCGGAGGTGCTGGACACCATGGTCAGCCTTGCTGACGAGGGGATGACCATGATCTGCGTAACCCATGAAATGGGCTTTGCGCGCCGGGTCGCCGACCGCGTCATATTCATGGATCAGGGCAACATCATCGAAAGCGCGGAACCGTCCATATTCTTCGACGCGCCGAAACATGAACGGACCCGGCTCTTTCTCAGCCAGATATTGCATTAGGCCCGGCATGAAGACAGACAGGACGAATCGCCCCAGAATTCTCGTCGTTTCCACCGGCGGAACCATCGCCTCGCGTTACGATCCGCAAACGGATTCGCTGTTGAGCGTTTCGACGGGAAAGGAACTTCTATCCTCTCTCGGTGCGCTTGCGCCTGCGGTTGATCTTGTTCTTGAAGAATTCTGCAATCTTGGCAGCAATCGCATCGATCTCGATACGTCTTTCAGGCTTGCACACCATATAGCTGAACGGCTTAGGGACCAAACGGTCGACGGGTGTGTGGTCACACACGGCACGGACACGCTGGAGGAAAGCGCATTCCTCGCACAACTCACGATATCCTCGCGAAAGCCGGTGGTCTTTACCGGAGCCCAGCGCAGCGCAGACGAACCGGATGCCGACGGACCACGTAATATTGCCGACGCAATCTCTGTTGCGGCCTCGCCCGCGGCTCGCGATCTCGGCACCCTCGTCGTCTTCGCCGGGAAGGTGCTCTCCGCTATCGACGCGACAAAAATTCATACGTCGAAGCTCGAAGCCTACGATTCCCCCGGATATGGGCCGCTCGGCATGGTGGATCGCGGCTCGGTATTCATCACAAGAAAACCGCTAGGCTATCTGACGATTGCCGCCCGCTCGATCGAAACTCGGGTCGATCTCATCACGCTCGCGATGGGTGCCGATGCCCGTCTTATCGAAGCGGCGGTCAATTCCGGCACACGCGGCTTTGTACTGGAAACATTCGGTCGGGGCAACGCCACGCCCGCAGTCGTCAATGCCGTCGCCCGGGCAACGGAACGGGGCATCGTGACACTCATCACCTCACGCTGCCCGGAAGGCCGGGTGCTGCCTGTCTACGGTGATGGAGGCGGACGCGACCTTGAAAAGGCCGGAGCAATCTTCGCCGGGCGGCTGAGCGGTCCCAAGGCGCGAATTCTCCTTTGCCTTTCATTGCCAACCGTCCCTGTTGAGGAACTAGGCCGCCTTTTTGAGCAATTCGGGCGATAAAAAGGAAAACTGCGCACGCAGTAGCACCGGAGCTTTCACGATAGTCGTAGCTCGGCAAACCTATATTCGTAAATAATATCAAAGGGATAAATGGTGGGCGATGAGAGACTCGAACTCCCGACATCTTCGGTGTAAACGAAGCGCTCTACCAACTGAGCTAATCGCCCGACTGTTTCGCCAAATGTCTGGCCAGCCGTTGTGTGAGCCGTTTAGGCAATTCGTGCGACAAGCGCAAGTGCAAAAATCAGCATTCGGTGTCTTTCTTACGATTTTCTGCAAACCCTTCCATGCCCGCACCAACGCACAAGCCGATAGCAATGAGAACAACCAAAAAACGGTGCAAATAGTCGGGCGGAATCGGCGATCAAACACCATTAATGCCGGGAAAAGCGAATAAAACGAGTGGCCCGGGCAACAGGCATTCAACCGCCGTCCCCAATAATTATCAGCCGCTCCTTTCCATGCATAATGACGAAGAGCAGCCGCTCTGCGGCGCGCTCATTACAGCGCCGATCGGTAAGGGACACCACACGCATACGAGCCTCGTCCTGCATCCCCAGCTCGACAAGCTCGTGCCGGGTGCTTTCCACCTCATGGCCAATCTGGTGCAGCCCGGCAAACACAGTTGAGGTGTGCGGCTATTTATAACAGTAATCGCTTAAATAAATGAAAGGCCTCATCCGCTATTTCCGTTTTAAATTCAGTAATTTATTAAGCATACACGATACTCATCTTCCATTTACCATGCAACTTAAGAGGGTGCACATAATTGTGGGATAGTTTGCTCCCAGGTCACAGCGACCACTCAACAAACAAGAATGATCTCAGGAGCAACACATGACCAAGTTTTTCGCGCGTTTCCGTAAGGACGAATCCGGCGCAACCGCTATTGAATACGCACTGATTGCCGGCCTTATCGCCGTCGTCATTATCGGCGGAGCAACAACGCTGGGAACAAACATCAGCCAGAAATTCACAGAGATTGCGAAAACAGTAGAAGACGCGGGCAAATAATCAGCATTCGCACTCTACAACAATGCTACCGCCCTTCGGGGCGGTTTTGCTTTTGCAGAAACCTTTTGCCATTCAGCAGCAACTTTTGAAATCCCAAAGCGTTTAGCGAACGTGCATGGAGCCATATTTCATGACCTGGCGCGGAGGCTTGATCCTAACTAACCAAGCTAACGCTCTGCAATCTTTATTGATTATGGGCTTTATATCGAAACGCGCATAATCCCTCTAAATAGTGGCCCGCCGCGTGGTTGTTGCGTATTCCAGCGCTAGCCCCGGCCGTTCGGGAGTAGCAAACATGTCATTGAAATCCATCTTGTTGGCGCTCGGCATCGGCGTTGCCGGTCTGACGCTCAGCGGCTGTGTTTCCGAGGGCTATTACGGCTCTGGCAATTATGATCCTTATTATGTGCGCGGCGGCTATGTCGGCACAGGCGTCATCTATAATAGTGGCGGCTATTACCGGAACTATCCGCGCTATTACAGAAGCTCGCGCTATTATCGGGATCGGTATCACCACCACAACCGTCCGGGGCGCCCACCGCACAGCAGGCCGGATCGTCCGCGCCCGCCACGTCCAGACCGTCCGCCGTCCGACAATGCTGGTCGTCCGAGCCCGAACAGTCCCTCGATTATTCGACAAATCAAGCGCGGTCCGAACAACTGAAACAACAACACCCGCCGAAATTCGGCGGGTGTTTTGCATAAAAGGAGCCAATGTCAGAGCTTGATGACATATTCCTTGCGGGTGGTTTCGAGCACCTCCCAGCTTCCCCTGAAACCGGGCCGGATGACGAAACTGTCTCCGGCCTTGACTTCGCGGGTTTTTCCGCCCTCTTCGCGGATGACAGACCTGCCGGACAGAATGTGACAGAACTCCCATTCGTCATACTCGATCCGCCATTTGCCCGGCGTGCTCTCCCATATGCCCGCAAAAAGCGTGCCGTCGGCATTCTCGTCGAGATTCCATGTACGAAATTTGGGAGCGCCAGAAAGAACGCGCTCCGGCAAGGGCGCGCCTTCTTCCGCTTCAATGCCGGTCAGGTCGAAATCGAGAAACCGGCTCATCATCTCAAGCCTTTGCCAACGCCTGTTCCAGATCGGCGATGATGTCGTCTGCATCCTCGATGCCGATCGACAGCCGTACCACGTCCGGCCCGGCGCCAGCGGCCACTTTCTGCTCGTCGCTCAACTGGCGGTGCGTCGTGGAAGCCGGATGGATGACCAGCGAGCGCGTGTCACCCAGATTGGCAAGCAGCGAGAAGAGTTCGAGGCTGTCCACGAATTTCACGCCTGCTTCATAGCCGCCCTTGATGCCGAAAGTGAAAACGGAGCCCGCGCCTTTTGGCGCATATCTCTGTTGCAATGCATGATATTTATCATGCGGCAGTCCGGCATAGTTCACCCAGGACACTTTTTCATGGCCGTGCAGCCAGGATGCGACCTTCAGCGCATTGTCGCTGTGGCGCTGCATGCGCAGCGGCAGGGTTTCCGCGCCGGTGAGAATCTGGAACGCATTGAACGGCGAAATGGCAGGGCCGAAATCGCGCAGGCCCAATACGCGGGCGGCAATCGCAAAGGAGATATTGCCGAAGGTCTTGTGCAGTTCCAGCCCGGCATAATCCGGGCGCGGCTCGGTCAGAAGCGGATAATTGCCGGATTTGGCCCAGTCGAACGTGCCGCCATCAACCAGAATGCCGCCCATGGAATTGCCGTGCCCGCCGATGAACTTGGTCAGCGAGTGCACGACGATATCCGCGCCGTGCTCGATCGGGCGCACCAGATAGGGCGAGGCAAGCGTGTTGTCCACGATGAGCGGCAGGCCATTCCTGTGTGCGATTTCTGCAATCGCCTCGATATCCACCACAATGCCGCCGGGATTGGCAAAGCTTTCGATGAAGATGGCGCGCGTCCTGTCATCGATCTGCTTGGCAAAATCGGTCGGATGGGTGGCGTCGGCCCAGCGCACCTGCCAGCCGAAGGATTTGAACGACTGGCCGAACTGGTTGATCGAGCCGCCATAAAGCTGGCGCGCGGCGACGAAATTATCGCCCGGCTGCAACAGCGTATGGAAGACGAGAAGCTGCGCGGCATGGCCGGATGCCGTCGCCACCGCTGCCGTTCCGCCTTCAAGCGCGGCGATGCGTTCTTCCAGAACGGCGGTGGTTGGATTGGTGATGCGCGTATAGATATTGCCGAACGCCTGAAGCCCGAACAGGGAGGCCGCGTGGTCGGCATCCTCGAATACAAAAGACGTCGTCTGATAGATCGGCGTTGCGCGCGCGCCTGTCGTCGGATCTGGCCGTGCGCCGGCGTGAACCGCAAGCGTTTCAATTCCGGGAGAGCGTTTTGACATCATTTCCTCCTGTGTCCCAAACCCCAATCGTGACCGGACGTTAGGCGTTGCGGCCAGGAAAGCAAAGGAGGATTTTTCGTTCAATCCCGCAATTGCAGAATTTAAATCCGAAAGTTCTCATTGACCGATCAGACGGGGGTATTCGATGGCCGGGCAACGGTCCATGATGACCGTCAGTCCTGCCTCAGCCGCCTTCGTTCCCGCTTCTTCATGCACGACGCCAAGCTGCGTCCACAAGACCTTCGGCCGATGCCTCATCGCCAGAACTTCATCGACAATGCCCGGCAGCGAATAAGGTTCGCGAAAGACATCCACCATATCCACCGGCTCTTCGATGTCGGCCAGACGCGCCACGACCAGCTCACCGTGAATATGCTTTCCCGCCTGCCCCGGATTGACCGGAATCACGCGATAGGCTTTGGACAGAAGAAACTCCATCACGCCATTGCTCGGGCGTTCCGGCTTCGGCGATGCGCCGAGAAGCGCAATCGTTTTCACGGAAAGGAGGATTTCGCGGATCTGGTCGTCGGATGGGTTTTGCATCTTGTCCTCTTCAATCGCCTGAGCCAGCACTTGCATGAAAGCCGCCGCTGCCTCTATTGATGAATAAATTTGGGAGGAATGCATGAATATCAATACCGCGCAGCTTACAAGCGTCAGCCCCGTCATGAGCCTCGATGAACTGCGGGCTTTCATGCAGCGCGAGTTTCCGCAGCTTGGCAATGCTTTCGAGGTCGTGGCCGTGGATGAGGGGTCGGCTACAATGCGGCTTCATGCCGATGAACAGCATCTGCGCCCCGGCGGCACGGTTTCCGGCCCATCGCTTTTCGCGCTTGCCGACGTTACCGCCTATGCCGCCATTCTGGCCCATATCGGCCCGGTAGCCCTTGCCGTGACGACGAACCTCAACATCAACTTTCTGCGCAAACCCTCGCCCGGCACGGTGGAGGCCGTGGCGCATCTCCTGAAACTCGGCAAGCGCCTTGCCGTTCTCGATATCAGCCTGACCGATGGCGCAAATGGAGAACTGGTTGCCCATGCAACCGCAACCTATTCGATTCCACCGCGATAAACGGGCAAAAAGATAAGGTATTATAATACCAATACAGCAACCTATTGATTTTGCTTGATTTTTAAAACAGCGCTTTGAATATAGGGCTTGACGCGCGCCCGGACATTGTGTATCGACCCGCCGGAAGCGAGTGAAAGGAAACTTTTGCCCGCCCGTTCGGGTTGGAAAATATCCAACACAAGCAACAAAAAAAGCCCTGATTTTCAAGATCGGGGATCAAGTCAAGGAAGACTTCAATGGCAACTTTCTCTCAGAAGCCGGCTGAAGTGGTGAAGAAGTGGGTGCTGATCGACGCCGAAGGTCTCGTCGTCGGCCGTCTCGCATCGCTCGTCGCCAATCGCCTGCGTGGCAAGCACAAGGCAACCTTCACCCCGCATGTCGACGATGGCGACAATGTCATCATCATCAATGCCGACAAGGTTGTTCTGACCGGCAACAAATATGCCGACAAGAAATACTACTGGCACACCGGCCATCCGGGCGGCATCAAGGAGCGCACGGCTCGTCAGATTCTCGAAGGCCGTTTCCCGGAACGCGTTCTGGAGAAGGCAATTGAGCGTATGATCCCGCGTGGTCCGCTCGGCCGTCGCCAGATGAAGAACCTGCGCGTTTATGCAGGCCCGAACCATCAGCACGAAGCTCAGCAGCCGGAAGTCCTCGACGTCGCAGCGCTGAACCGCAAGAACAAAGGGAATGCATAATCATGGCTGAGCAGCTCAACTCGCTCGAAGAACTCGGCACTGTTGCCAAGACCGAAGCTGCCGCTCCGGTTCATGTCCAGAAGCTGGACGCACAGGGCCGCGCTTATGCCACCGGCAAGCGTAAGGACGCCGTTGCACGCGTATGGGTCAAGCCGGGCACCGGCAAGATCACCGTCAACGACAAGGAATTCGAAAAGTATTTCGCACGTCCGGTCCTGCAGATGATCCTGCAGCAGCCGATCGTTGCTTCGAATCGCGCTGGTCAGTTCGACATCGTTGCCACCGTTGCCGGCGGCGGTCTCTCCGGTCAGGCCGGTGCTGTTCGTCACGGCATCTCCAAGGCCCTCACCTACTACGAACCGGGCCTGCGCACGGTTCTCAAGAAGGGTGGCTTCCTGACCCGCGACAGCCGCGTCGTTGAACGTAAGAAGTACGGTAAGGCCAAGGCCCGCCGTTCGTTCCAGTTCTCGAAGCGCTAATATCTGTCGCTTTGGACTTACAGAAAAGCGGACCTTCGGGTCCGCTTTTTTGTTATGTAATAGGAGACTCAAGCCAGCACGGAACCAGCCGAATGTCATCCAGTCGTTTTGCCGCCACACCGGAGCCTCCCTATCTGATCGTCACCTTTGCTTCGCAGCGTATTACGGGCGAGGATGACGGCTATGGCGACATGGCAGTGCAGATGGGAGAACTTGCGGCCAAACAGCCGGGCTATCTCGGTATTGAAAGTGCCCGCGACGCGGAAGGCTTCGGCATCACCAACTCCTTCTGGGCCGATGAGGAAAGCATCCGCGCATGGAAGCGCGACGTGGATCATCTGGTAGCGCAGAAGCTTGGTCGCCAGAAATGGTACGAAGCCTATCGCGTGCGCATTGCCCGTGTGGAACGCGCTTACGGATTTGATGCCAAGGGCGCGTGAAAGCGCTATAGAAGCCAGATTATCATCGGGGAAGCGGCCATGCCCTCAAAGACCATCGACCACGCGATCACTGCCCGCAGCCTGACAAGCGCAGCCACGGACCCGACCCATGCGGGCGTGCAGTCCTTCATGCGGCGCGTGTACACGAAGTCGCTGAAGGGCGCGGAAGCGGTTGTCTGGGGCATTCCCTTCGATGCCGCCGTCTCCAACCGGCCCGGCGCGCGCTTCGGCCCGCAGGCGATCCGGCGGGCATCGGCAATCTTCGACAATGACCCGCAATATCCGTTCGAGCGCGACCTTTTCGAGAATCTCGCCGTCATCGATTATGGCGACTGCCTGCTCGACTATGGCAATCACTATAAGACCCCAGCCACTATCGAGCGCGAAGCGGCAAAAATCCTGAAATCCGATGCATTCCTGCTGACGCTCGGCGGCGATCATTTCATCACATGGCCGCTTCTCAAGGCCCATGCCGCGAAATATGGTCCGCTGGCGCTGGTCCAGTTCGATGCGCATCAGGATACATGGTTCGATGATGGCAAGCGGATCGACCACGGCTCCTTCGTGGCCCGCGCGGTGCGTGACGGCATCATCGATCCCGACCATTCGATCCAGATCGGCATCCGCACGCATGCACCGGAAGATTGCGGCGTCAGGATCATTTATGGCCATGAGGTCGAGGATATGCCGGCGGCGGCGATTGCCGATGCAATCCTGAAGCGCACCAATGGACGGAAAACCTATCTGACCTTCGACATCGACTGTCTCGATCCGGCTTTTGCGCCTGGAACCGGCACGCCGGTCGCAGGTGGACCTTCCTCGGCAAAGATGCTGTCTGTCCTGCGCAAGCTGACGGCTCTTGACTTTGTGGGCGCCGATGTGGTCGAGGTTGCACCGGCCTATGACCATGCCGATATAACAGCCATCGCGGGAGCGACGATCGCAATGTACTATCTGGGCCTTCTGGCCGAACGGAAAGAACGACGATGAAGCGTCACGCTTGTTCATAGATTGATTCAAGCAGCTCGAAAACTGATTCCGAATATCGTCGCAACTTTCTGAATTCAAAGGCAAAACGCATGAAACCGAAAATCTTCATCGATGGCGAACACGGCACCACCGGCCTGCAAATCCGCACCCGTCTGGCCGCGCGCGACGATCTTGAGGTGATTTCCATCCCGGAAGCCGAGCGGCGCAACAAGGACTTGCGCGCCGACTATCTGCGCGCTGCCGATATTGCGATCCTATGCCTGCCGGACGATGCCTCCAGGGAAGCGGTTTCCCTGCTCGAAGGCCATAACTCCACCCGCATCATCGACACCTCGACCGCCCATCGCGTGCACCCGGACTGGGCCTATGGCTTTGCGGAACTGGCCAAGGGCCAGCGTGAACGCATTGCCGAGGCGCGCCTCGTTGCCAATCCGGGCTGCTACCCGACAGGCGCGATTGCGCTTGTGCGCCCGCTGCGCGATGCGGGCCTGCTGCCTGCCGATTATCCGGTGAGCGTCAATGCGGTTTCCGGCTATACGGGCGGCGGCAAGCAGCTCATCGCCCAGATGGAGGACAGGAACAATCCGGATTATCTGGCGGCAAACAACTTCCTCTATGGCCTTCCGCTCAGGCACAAGCATGTGCCCGAACTGCAATTGCATGGCCGTCTGGATCGCCGTCCGATCTTTTCGCCCAGCGTCGGGCGCTTCCCGCAGGGCATGATCGTGCAGGTTCCGCTGTTCCTGAGCGAACTCGAAGGATCACCGTCGCTTGCCAAGGTTCATGCAGCACTGACGGAGCATTATGCCGGTCAGGATATTGTCGAGGTCGTGCCGCTTGAGGAAAGCGCGAAACTTCCGCGCGTCGATGCGGAGGAACTCGCAGGCAAGGACGGCATGAAGCTTTTCGTTTTCGGCACCGAAGGCGACGGTGAGGTCAATCTGGTGGCGCTGCTCGACAATCTCGGCAAGGGTGCATCGGGCGCAGCCGTCCAGAACATGAACCTCATGCTTGGCAGATAAGCCCAATATACCCGGTTTTCAGCCCGGCAGCGCAAAAACGCAGCCGGGCTTTGCTTTATGCGGCATAAGCACCCTTGGTTGCGCGCCAGTGCGCCACCGCGAAGGCCAGCACGACCAGCGCGAAGAACTGGTGCGTCAGGCCCAGATGCAGCGGAACGCTCATCAAAAGCGTCGCAATGCCGATGATGGCCTGCACGAGAATGAGAGCAACCAGAACAATCGTGCGGCGCGCATGGGTGGTGCCGGGGGCCTGTTTCCAGACCTGCAAGGAATGCAGGACGGCCAGAACCAAAACCGTATAGGCGAACATGCGGTGCACGAACTGCACCGTTTTCGGGTTTTCGAACAGGTTGCGCCACCAGGGCGACTGGATGAACAGATCGGACGGGATGATGGCACCATCCATCAGCGGCCATGTATTATAGGTCAGACCGGCGTGAAGTCCGGCCACCAGACCGCCTAGATAAATCTGCACCAGAACCGCGAATACGATCCATCCGGCAAAGCGCTGGATGGACCTGTCCGCCGGTCGCTCGCTATAGGTGACAAGCCCGCGCGCGATATAGAATACCGCCGTTATGATGATACAGGCCGTCGTCAGGTGGATCGCCAGACGATACTGGCTGACGCTGGTAAGCTCGCTGAGGCCGGAAGCGACCATCCACCAGCCGATGGCGCCTTGCAGGCCGCCAAGCGCGAGCAGGCCCAGCATACGATATTTGAGGCCGCCCTTGAGACGCCCCGTCACCCAGAAAAAGGCCAGCGGAACCGCAACGAGAAAGCCCACGAAGCGGGCCAGCAGGCGGTGCGCCCATTCCCACCAGAAGATGTACTGGAATTCTTCCAGCGACATGCCCTTGTTGATCTGCTGGTATTGCGGGATCTGGCGATACTTGTCGAACTCTTCCACCCATTCGGCATGGTTAAGCGGCGGAATGACGCCGTGAATGGGCTTCCATTCGGTGATGGAAAGGCCCGACCCCGTCATGCGGGTGGCGCCGCCGACCATGACGATGGCGATCAGCACGACGAAAACCGCATAGAGCCAGTATCGCACAAGGCGGCGGTCGCGGTCCTCTTTCGATGACCTGGAACCCTGCCCTGTACGCTGCGCCGCTGCTGCCGTCATGCCATATACCCTTCGATTATGAGCCGAAGGATACATGCCGCATCAATCCTTGAGTTACAAGCTGACGTCACGCGACATGCCGCCGCGTTTTTGCCCTTTCGCTGCCCCTTCTCACGCGGTAGTGATGAGCTGGGAAAAGGAGAGATGCATCATGCCCGTTCGGCTGAAGAAACTGATCGGCACTTTCTTGCTGGTTTCACTGGTCATCATCTATGCGGTGTTCGCGACCATTATCGCCGTGGCGCATCTCGCGCAATCGAGCGCCTGGGTGCATCTCCTTTATTTTCTTGTGACCGGCATTCTGTGGGTTCTGCCAGCCATGGGCATCATCTGGTGGATGGCGCAGCCGCCACGCAAGAAACAACACTGATCCCGTTCCAGGATGTTGCAGACGATGGCGGGCGAAGTTGCAGCGCGCATTCTGACGGATTTCAGCGAGGTCAAACGGCTCTGGACCGGTGCTGCCGCCATTCACGGCGCGCCGCAATCATTTGCGTGGATTGATAACTGGCGCGCACTCGTCAATGCCGACAGTTTTATCGCCGGGCTCTTTGACAGCGATGGTCCAATCTTGGCTGTGCCACTGGAAGTCGTCCGCCAGAACGGCGCGAAAATTGCGCGCTTTCCCGGCGGAAGCCACGCCAATTGCAATTTCCCATGGCTGCGAAAAGAATATGATGGCGTTCCCGGACCCGAAGCCGTCCGGCAATTGACCGAGGCTATCCGCAAGGCACGGCCTGATATCGATGCGCTGTCACTGACACGCCAGCTTTCCGACCTGCAAGGCGCGGCCAATCCGCTGCTTGCTCTCGGACAAGCCCCCAATCCAAACCCGGTCCTCGCCGCTTCGCTCAGTGGCGGCTTTGATGCCGTGCTTGACCGCGCCAATCGCAAGCGGAAGCTGAAAAAACATCGCCAGCACAGCCGCCGCTATGAAGAAAGCGGAGGCTGGAGAATTGCCGGGCCGCAAAACCGCGCGGAATCGGACGCGGTTCTCGACCTCTATTTTGCGATGAAGGCACAGCGCTTCCAGAAGATGGGGATAAGCGATCCTTTTGCCGACGAGAATGTGCGCCATTTCTTCAAGGCTTTCTTCGGCGAAGGATTGGCGAAAGGGCAGGAACTGAATGCGTTGCGCTTTCTGGAAGTCGGCGGGACCGTGCGCTCGATCATCGGCAAATTGTTCTGCGATGCGGGACCGACCGTTGAATTCGGCGCAATCGCGGAAGACGAGCTGATAACGGCCAGTCCGGGCGAGTTTCTCTTCTTCGAGGATATAAGCCGCAGTTGCACCGAGGGCCATTCGGTCTACAGTTTCGGCATAGGGGATGAGCCGTACAAGCGCGAATGGTGCGATATCGAGCGCACGATCCATGACACGCTGGTGCCGCTTTCCGCCAGGGGCAGGCTTTTCACGACGCTGCAATCAACCCGCAATGCGATTGCCGGAAGTCTCAAGCGCAATCCGCGTCTGTGGGGCCTTGCCAAGAGGCTGCGCAGCAGGCTGGCAAAGCGGTAGAAGCCGTTGGCAAGCTGATTCAGGAGCGCAGCCTAATGCGTTGTTCCTGAATCGGTTTCTTCCATCAGAATAACGACATCTTCATAACCGCCCTGATCGAGATCGAGAGCAGCGAGCGCAACGCCCCTGTCATCCGGATCGACGATGCTCATCACCACGGAAGCCGGTCCATCGGCGATGCGCCTGATCTGTTCCGACGACGACGGACCGCATTCCACCACGACGAAATCATAGACCGTTTCCAGCGCATCCAGAATGAGCGGCAGGCGATCGGCCGAGCGCATGGCAAGTTCGGGATCGGCCTCGCCCAGCGGCACGACATGAGCCTGCGAGAACCGGTCACTGTGGATGACCTCGTTGAAGCGGCGCTCGCCGGACAGAAGCTCCGTAATACCGGGCAGATGCGCGCCGTCCAGCATGGCAAGGCCGACAGTTCCCTGCGCGGTCATGTCGACCAGAATGGCGCGTTTGCCCCGGTCGGCGAATTCACGCAGCAGGCGCACCGTTGCCGCCGATGCCTGATCCCCCTCGGGAGAAACCACCACGATGCGCTTCAGCTTTCCGCCTGCAAGCAGATCGGCAACCGCCGCCACGCCGTTGGGATTGCGCTGCCTGGTGTCACCCTGCTTCATCATGGGAAATTCCTCCACGGATTTCCTTGTTTCGGAAACCGACGATCCTGCGGTAAACGGCATCGTCCATGAACGGCGTCGCGCCGCAATCGTTTCGTCGGAAACGGCCTCAACAGGTGCTGATCCGGATGGTGGCACCGCCGCGGCTTCAACGGCTGCGGCGATAACCGGCATTTCGATTTCCTCGACAGCGGCAGCCCTTTGACCATCCGCCACCACGAAAGCACGCCCGCTGAACAGTTCCCGCAGGAGAACGAAGATCGACAGCAAGAGCAGGCCTGCCGCAAAGGTCGCGCCGACAATCGGCAATATCATCGGATAATAGGGCACCGCCGGCCTATCGGCGGAAGAGAACACCCGCGCATCCACCGGCACATAATTGCGGTCGGTGCGCGATGCGGCTTCGCGATAGCGCGTCAGATAGGTTTCCAGAAGCTGGCGCTGTGCCGCCGCCTCGCGCTCCAATGCGCGCAATTCAACTTCCTGATCGCCCGCCTGCGCGGCCTGCGCCTTCACGCGGTTCAGTTCGCGGTTGAGTTCCTCTTCCCGAAGCTTTGCCGCGGAGACTTCATTATCGAGGCTTGCCACGAGCTTGCGGCCTTCGATCACGATCTGCCGGTCGAGATCGGCAAGCTGCGAGCGCAATGCCTTGATGCGCGGATGACCGTCCAGAAGTGTCGTTGAAAGATCGGCGATCTCGGCATTGAGTTCGATGCGCTTTTCGGCAAGGCGCTGCATCATGCCGGAGGCCACCACATCCGGCAGCGTGTCGATGGGCACGCCGGAGTCGAGCGCCTTGCGAATGCTTTCCGCCTTTGCCTCCGCCGAAGCGCGACCGGTGCGAACCCGTGTGAGGTCGGTGGAAACTTCCGAAAGCTGCTGTGTCGCAATCGTGCTGTTGCTCTGCCCGGTCAGGAGCCCGCGCGAGGCACGATAATCCGCAACCTTCTTTTCCGCATCGCGGACACGGTTGCGCAGGTCATCGATTTCAGGGGCCAGCCAGCCGGTGGCATCGTCGTTCGATTCCAGCTTCGCGGCCTGCTGAAACCGGATATACTGATTGGCCAGCGCATTGGCGACGTTCTTCGCCGTCTGCGGGCTTGCCGAATGATATTGCACTACGATGACGCGCGAAGCGGTGACGGCAAAAGCCTGCATGTTCTTGCGCAGCTTCTGCAAGACACGTTCTTCCGGGGTCAGCCGCGCGGGGTCGGTGCGCATGCCAAGCCAGATCAGAACGCGGGTCCACGGCTTCACCTGCGTCGTCGTGAAGGCTTCATTGCCGGTGAGATTGAGTTCGTCGGAGACTTTCTTGAGAAGATCGCCGGATGAAAACACCTCCACCTGGCTCTTCACGCCCTCCGCGTCAAAGACGGGGCGTTCGGCTGCCGTCTCGCCATTGGGGCGGGTATAGACGGATTCGCGAGCCTCGATCATGATGCGGGCTTCGGCACGATAATCCGGCGTCAGGAGGAGGCAGATGGCCCATGCGACCGCCGCCATGAGAAGCGCGCCGACGACAATGAACAGCCAGTGACGGCGCAGGCTGGAGAACAGCGCGCCGATATCGATATCTGCGTCCCTTGACAAAGGATCGACTTCTGCCATTCCCCATTCTCCATGGGCTTTGCGAATGCGCCTGTGCGCATGATCGCTCTCGCCCGTGTGGGGGAATGCCCCCCGTTTTCCTGTCGGAACCGTAAAGGAACAAGGTAACCAGAGGGTTAAACAGGATAAGCTCCCAACTCCGGCGAGATGCAAAGTTTTTCCGCCGAACCCGTACTTCTTTACCAGCCATTAACCCTAATCAATCGATAACGCTTGCAACCGATATTCGTAATCGCGCCGGCAATGCCGCGCCGATTGCGAGCGTTAAGACTATTGCTTTTCGGAAGAACCGAGGCGGAAGATGACGGCGAAGACAATCCACAACAAGCGCAAAGGCCATGCCGTGCTCGTGGCGCTCGGCCTTGCCGCCATGACGCTTTCCGCCTGCTCCAGCTATCGCCCTGCCCCGCCCGCTTTTCATGAGGCGCTGAACCAGCCCTATATGCTGGATGCCGGGGATCGCGTGCGCATCACGGTTTTCGAGCAGCCGAGCCTCACCAACACCTATAGCGTCGATCAGGCCGGCTATATCGCCTTTCCGCTCGTGGGCAGCATTCCGGCGCGCGGCAAGACATCCAAGCAACTTGAAGGCATCATCGCATCGAAGCTGCGCGGCGGCTATCTGCGCGATCCCGATGTGAGCGCGGAAATCGACCGCTATCGCCCGATCTTCGTGATGGGCGAAGTGGGGGCCGCCGGCCAATATTCCTATGTTCCGGGCATGACCGCGCAGAAGGCAATCGCCGCTGCCGGCGGTTTCAGCCCGCGCGCCAATCAGGAGAATGTCGACATCACGCGCCAGTTCAACGGCAAGGTCCTGACCGGCCGTGTGCTGATTTCCGATCCTATCCTGCCGGGCGACACGATCTATGTGCGCGAACGTCTGTTCTGATGGCGATTGATGGCTGATGACACCCATGTCTCCGCGCTGCGCATCGTTCACTGTTTCCGCGAACCGACCGGCGGGCTTTTTCGCCATGTTCGCGATCTCGTGGGCATGCAGGCGGAAAAAGGCCACGCGGTCGGCATCGTCTGCGATGCAACGACCGGCGGTCCGCGCGAAGACGCGCTGCTGGAGGAATTGCGGCCAAAGCTCGCGCTCGGCCTTCATCGCATTGCCATGCAGCGCCATGTCGGGCTGGGCGACGCGGCGGCGGCATACAAGGCATATCGTATCGTCAAGAAATTGCGGCCGGACATATTGCACGGGCATGGCGCCAAAGGCGGCGTCTATGCGCGATTGTTCGGCTCAGTCCTACGGGTTTTCAGGTCTCGCGTAGCCCGTATCTATTCACCGCATGGCGGCAGCCTGCATTTCGACCGAAAGACGCGCCGTGGCGGTGCAGTCTTTCTGGTCGAAAGGATGCTGGCCCCGCTGACCGACGCGGTGATGTTCGTTTCCAGCTTCGAAAAGCGTATCTATGAAGAAAAGGTCGGACGGCCCCATGGCCTCCATGCCGTCATTTATAACGGCCTGACCGAAGCCGAATTCATGCCCGTCGCCGACGCGCCCGATGCCAGCGATTTTCTTTTCGTCGGCACGATGCGCGGCCTGAAAGGACCTGACATTCTGATCCGCGCGCTTGCGCATCTGCGCGACCAACACCGGCGCAGTTTCACCGCAACGCTTGTCGGGGACGGCGCGGAAAAGCCCGATTTCGTCAGCCTGGCCGGCGATCTTGGAGTTTCCGGGCAAATTCGCTTTCTGCCCGGAATGGCGGCGCGGGACGCCTTTGCCCTCGGGCATACAATGGTCGTTCCATCGCGCGCCGAAGCATTTCCCTATATCGTGCTGGAGGCGCTCGCCGCCGGAAAGCCCGTCATCGCCGGCAATGTCGGTGGCATTCCCGAAGTGTTCGGGCCGCAATCCCCGGCACTGGTCGAGCCCGAGGCGGCGGCACTTGCAGACAGGATGCTGGGCGCTGCGGATGACCAAGCCGCATTTCGCGCCGCAATGCCCGATCCGACACGGTTGCGGGCGCGTTTCAGCCTGCAATCCATGGCGCACTCGATCGAGACGATCTATTACGAGGCGCATCCGGACCGGGCAGCGCCGGACGAGTGAGGGATATTCCCTCAACCCGCCATCGCAGCCAGGGGTTCGGCTGCGGATACCGCCCCGTCGAATTGTAACCGAAACCCGCTTCGCGCCGCAAAATAGATATAATGGAAGGCATCGGCGCGCCCGCCGATGAGCGAGATGTCCTCGCGCCGCCATTGCCAGGGCAGCATGTCCAGCTTGTCTTCGAACGGCTCCGATACGGTGGCCGACCAGAAGGCGGCAACGCCATTCGGTTTCAGCGCCCTTTTCACCAGCCGCAGGCCGTCATCCCCGTAAATGGCGCCATTTGGCCGCGCGAACCGTAAAATCCGGCCCGTTATCCGTGTCCATCAATATGGCATCGTATTGGCCGGGCTGGCCGCGCAGAACATCCATCACGTCGGCAACCAGGATATCGACGCGCGGGTCATACAGCGGATGGCCGGCAAGATGACCGATATGGGTCCGGTTCCAGTCCACGATCTCCGGCACAAGCTCGCATATAGTCACGCGCGCATCGGGGCCGAGCAAGTCGAGCGCGGCCCGAAGCGTGAAGCCCATGCCGAGCCCGCCGATCAGCATATGCGACACCTTTCGGCCGTGCAGGCGCAGCGACCTTTCGGCCAGCACAGTCTCGGACTGGAAATTGACGTTCGACATCAATTCCAGGCCGTTATAACGGATTTCATAAATGTGATCGCGTTTTCGCAACAGAATTTCATCGCCGGCATCATTGCCCGCCCTCGCCAGTTCGGCCCAGATTGTCATGTTCAACCCCAGCGCGCCCCGCAATGCCCGAAGGGCATTTGCATAAAGCGCATTAAAACAAACAGTTAACGCGACCTCGGAAGATCGCGGCATGAATTGCTCTCATCAGGATTTTTTGGGTCGCTGTGCGTCAGGCGCGCAGCAACCCCATGACATCGTCCGATCTGGTGCCGATCAGGAGTGGAAAGAGAGCCGGTCTGTTGGCGGCAATATGGGCCGAATAGTTCGAGGGCGAAATGCCGCTTGCAGCTTTGTCTTCCAACGGTTTCATATCACCGTCCTAGGCAATATAATTGGATAAGGCAAGCGTCGCATCCGGTTTCGGGTGCAGCGGCCATACTGTAGCAGAATGAACAGGAGCCATGTTATTTTAGTTATCACTAATAATAACGGTGCCAGTCAGAGACTTAATTGCATGTTTACCTAAGTCCAAAACTTGCCATGCGATGTTTATATTCTGCTTAGAACTGTCGGTCTAATTGTCATGCCGACATTTTACGATCAGGGGCAATGTTGTGCGAGATAATGATGCGCTCTCTCCTTTTGGCCGCAAAGCCATAGAAGCCAGCGGAAAGCAGGGCACGGGGCAGGATTCCACACCGCATGTACCGGTGGAGCTCAGTCCGCTGGCGCGCCGGATGGCCGAGCAATATCAGCGCGATACGTTTTCGCCGCTGATGCTGAGCGGTGTCATCCGCATGGTGGAGTTCGGGCTCGTCTTCTTATCCGGCATTGCGAGCTTTCTGTTTTATGTGGGCATCGAAACACATCTCGTCTTCTATTATCCGCTCATCGTCGTCGCGGGCGGCGCGCTTTTCGTGCTGCTGATGCAAATCAACGATGGCTACCAGATCAATGTGATGCGCAGCCCCGGACGCTATCTGCGACGGCTTATCATCAGCTGGGCCGCCGTGCTTGGAACGCTTGCCATTGCCGGATTCCTGATGAAGGCTTCCTCGGATTTTTCCCGTGGCTGGTTCCTCTATTGGGCGCTGAGCGCCTTCGTACTGCTTCTGCTTTCGCGCATGTTCATCGCCTGGAAAATCAAGCGCTGGGCGCGCAATGGCACAATGGAACGCCGCGCCGTCATCGTCGGCGGCGGTCCGAATGCCGAAGCGCTCATCCGCTCGCTGGAACAGCAGCCCGACAATGATATCCGCATCTGCGGCATCTTCGACGACCGGGACGACAAGCGCTCGCCGCCGATCATTGCCGGCTATCCAAAGCTTGGCAATATCAGCGAATTGATCGAGTTTGCCCGCATCGCGCATATCGACATGCTGATCGTGTCCCTGCCGATCAGTGCCGAAGCGCGCGTGCTGGCCCTGCTCAAGAAGCTTTGGGTTCTGCCAGTGGATATCCGCCTGTCGGCGCTCAACAATCACCTGCGTTTCCGTCCGCGCGCCTATTCCTATGTCGGCGCGGTGCCGATGCTGGATATTTTCGACAAGCCCATCAACGACTGGGATTCGGTCGCCAAGCGCATCTTCGACGTTGTCTTCAGCATCCTCGGCATCGTTCTTCTGTCGCCGATCATGCTGGGCACGGCCATCGCCATCAAGCTCGACAGCAAGGGCCCGGTGATCTTCAAGCAGAAGCGGCACGGCTTCAACAATGAAGTCATCAATGTGTGGAAGTTCCGGTCCATGTATACCGAAATGTGCGACCCGACCGCCAAGCAGGCCGTGACCAAGAACGACCCTCGCGTCACGCGTGTCGGACGCTTCATCCGCAAGGCTTCCATCGACGAGCTGCCGCAGTTCTTCAATGTTCTGGCCGGTTCCCTGTCGCTCGTCGGCCCGCGCCCGCATGCGGTTGCCGCCCATTCGCACAATGTGCTCTATAATGAGGTGGTTGACGGTTATTTCGCGCGCCATCGCGTAAAGCCGGGTGTCACCGGCTGGGCGCAGATCAACGGTTGGCGCGGTGAAATCGACAATGAAAACAAGATCCGCATGCGCACGGAATTCGATCTTTACTACATCGAAAACTGGTCGCTCTGGCTCGACCTTAAGATTTTGTTCCTGACGCCGATACGGCTTCTCAATACGGAAAACGCCTATTGACCGGCGCGGCGCACAGGCTTGACGACAATCCGCCCCCGGCCATGGCGCTGCGGGCGGATGTGGCGCGAAGACGCGCGCTCAACCGCCTCATCGCCAATTGTGCAATCGGGTTTGGCGTTTTTCTGCTCGGCTTCGTGATGAGCGAACCAGCACCTTATGAACTTTACATGGTCGGCCTGATTGCATTGGCCTTGCTGTTCGGACTGCGGCTGACCCGCACCAGCCTTGTGCTGCTGGCGCTTTTTGCCATGTTCAATTTTGGCGGGATGATTTCCGTCATGCAGATGGCCGATGTGAAGAAGGCCCCGCTTTATATTGCCGTTTCGCTGTTTCTGGCTTTTACATCGGTCTTTTTCGCCGCTGCCATAGAAGGCGATTACAGGCGTCTGCGGGTGATCTTCAACGCCTATCTTGTTGTCGGCGTACTGTCGTCCTTCCTTGGCATTGCCGGCTATCTCGGGCTGTTTCCCGGCGCCGATATCTTCACCCGCTACGGGCGGGCGCAAGGCGCGTTTCAGGACCCCAATGTCTATGGGCCATTCCTGATATTGCCGCTGACCTGGACGCTCTACCGCATCATGCGCGGGAACTTGCGCGATGTGACGATCTATCTGCCATTCTGCTGCCTGCTCACGCTCGGCGTCCTGGTGTCCTTCTCGCGCGCGGCCTGGGCGATGGTTCCCCTCTCCTTCGCCATATTGTTCGGCGTGCTTTTTCTCCAGAGCAACAGCAACCGCTTTCGGCTGCGCCTGATCGCAATCGGCCTTCTTGCCATCGTTGCGATCATCCTCACGATCCTGATCATCCTGCAAATTCCAGGCGTCGGCGATTTCTTGCGCGAGCGCGCGCGTCTGGAACAAAGCTATGACAGTGCGCGGCTTGGACGTTTCGCGCGCCATTGGCTCGGAATGATCCTTGCCACACAACACCCGCTCGGCATCGGCCCGCTGGAATTCGGCCCCATGTTCGGTGAAGACACGCACAATATCTGGCTAAAGGCCGTGCTCGATTATGGCTGGATCGGCTTCATCGCCTTTCTGACGCTGACATTCCTGACGCTCGGGATCGGCTTCAGGCTTCTGTTTCGCAACCGCCCCTGGCAGCCGTTTCTTCTGGTCGCCTACGCAACCTATCTCGGGCATGTCCTGATCGGCAATGTCATCGACACCGATCACTGGCGCCATTTTTATCTGCTTTTCGGCATCATCTGGGGTTGTGCGGGGCTGGAATACAAGTATCAGCTTTCGCTTCGATCCAGAGTCCATTCAGGAGAGCAGCATCGTGCAATTCGCGATATACGCCGCAGCAGCGCTGTTTGAGATTGCCGGATGCTTTGCCTTCTGGGCATGGCTGAAGCTCGACAAGTCAGCGCTCTGGCTGGCGCCGGGCATGGTATGCCTGGCATTGTTCGCTTCTCTTCTGACCCTCATTGAAAGTAATGTCGCGGGCCGCGCTTACGCTGCCTATGGCGGCATCTATATCATCGCTTCGATCCTGTGGATCTGGTTTGCCGAAGGCGCCCGCCCCGACCGCTGGGATGTGGCCGGGGCCTGCATGGCATTCGCGGGTACATGCATCATCCTCTTTGGGCCGCGCTCCTGATATTTGAAACATTGCACCAAACTCATGTGCAATTTGTCGGTTTCGGCAAATTAGCCCTTGCGTGCCAAGTCGTTATAATCTAGGGCTTTCTCCGGCTCGGAGCGTAGCGCAGCCCGGTAGCGCACTTGACTGGGGCAAAAGTCCCCTGAGAGCCAATTTCAAAACAGAAACAATACGTTGCTGGCTTTACTGTAAGTCTCACAGTGATTTTCGTGGGACTTTTTGCATCGTGGGATTTTTGCCCCACGACACAGCCTTATTTGTGAAACCACCCCCACATTTTCAGAAGGTTCTCATAGGGAGAGACAATGCCAACGATGATGGCAAGAATGTTTAGGACCGTCCATTTGCCAAGCCGGCCAAGGTTACGTACGGTAGAATAGAACTGCATGGCGTCCTCCAGCGTTTCTGTATCGTCCTCATCCAGCTTGGAGAGAAACTCCTTCGTCCTCTCTGGTAGCTCACCCATGCGATTGACGGTTCGAGCTTCATCATCCATTGGCGTCACTTCCAGCACCCCGCCGCTTTCCCGAATGCATTATGAGAGGCGACACCCTGCCCATCCGGGACAGCCACTGCATCAATGCCGGTAATCAGCCCACCAAGCGGTCCCCATGCTTCCGGTTTGGATAATACCGTTTTGAGGGACGTATCCGACTGTACGGCCTTGCCAGTTGGAACCTGCGGCACCTGGGAAGGAACTGGAGCACTGTCACGAGAGAAAGCCAG
>NZ_LQBD01000021.1:0-24886 GCF_046630315.1 Brucella anthropi
GAAGCTGGGGCGGCGGCGGTTTTTCCGGCGGGGGCGGCTCATCGGGAGGCGGCGGCGCCTCGGGCAGCTGGTAGGGAGAGGCAAGGATGAAGCATCACACGCTGATTGGCGCCGAGGACCATGCCCGCATTGCCGAGGCCATCCGCAAGGCGGAAGCCGAGACCAGCGGCGAATTCTATGCCGTTCTGGCGCGCTCCAGCGACGACTATTTCTTCGCGGCGGGCTTTGTCGCGACCTGCGGCATCCTGATCGCCTCGGTGATCGCGGCCTTTCTCGCGCACTGGTACTGGATCGATATCCGCCTGCCCATGTTCGGTCTTGCGGTGCTGGCGGCATTTCTGACCGCAATGCTGGTGCTCTGGGTCTTTCCGGCCATCCGCATGCTGCTGGTGCCGCGCCGCATCCGTTACAAGCGCGCCCATCTCAATGCGCTGCAACAGTTTCTGGCGCGCAATGTGCATATTACGGAGCACCGCACCGGCATTCTGCTGTTCGTCTCGATGGCCGAGCATTATGCCGAGGTGATCGCCGATGCGGGCATCCATGCGCGTGTCGAACAGGACGAATGGAACGCAATCGTCGCGACGCTCACCCATCATGCCTCGCGCGCGCAGGTGGCCGAAGGCTTCGTGCTGGCGATCGGTCAGGCCGGGCTTTTGCTGGAGAAGCATTTTCCGGCGGGGCCGGACAATGTGAACGAACTCGACGATCATCTGATCGAGTTGTGACGGTCTATCGTCCCTAGAATCATCTGCAACTTTAGTCTGAAATGTGGCGAAGCGCGCTTTCTTTGCCGGGGGCTTTGCGCCCGGCGGTGAAATTCGCTGGCATAATCCGAAACTTCGCGGGAAGTTTTCGAAGTTTTGTTCCAAACTGAATGGGTTAAATGCGGTTTTTCTGACTTTTGGGGAACTTTTTCGTTATTTTCAGCGAATTACCATCGAAACGGATGCCCAATCTGCTAATTTGGCGCGCATTGCCATCATGACAGGAGTATCCGACGTGACTGCAAAGCAGGATCGGTCGAGCAAGGTTAAAGGTTCGAAGGCAAGCAGGGAGGAGAAGAAGGGAGGACAGTCGAAGGCGCTTGCAGCCTTTTCGCAGCTTCTCTTCGAATGGGCGCCACCGGAAGATCTGGCCGCCTACGATGCCGCCGCCCTCGACGGTTCAGCCCGTCACGGTTATGCAGCGCTTGATACCTGGCGCAAGGGCAAGAGCATCATCAGCGTCGATAACGGTATCGAACGCCAGGGCCGCCCCGTCAGCGTCATCACCATCGTCAATGACAATATGCCGTTCCTACTCGATTCCATCATGGGTGAGCTGAACGACCATGCCAGCCGGATTTTCATGGTCGTGCATCCGGTTCTGGATATTGCGCGCGAAAAGGACGATCTCGTCATTCTGGGCGAAGCATCGCAGCTTGCGCCTGCCAAGGGCGTTGAGCGCGTCAGCCTGGTACAGATTCATCTTCCAGCCCTCGACAAGCAGGCCAAGGCCGACCTGACCGCCGCCATCAAGCGCGTGCTTGGACAGGTTCGCTCTGCCGTCAGCGACTGGAAGCCGATGTTGAAGCGCCTCGATGGCGCCATCGCCGATTACAAGCGCGTTTCCGAAATGACGGGCGACCCGGCCCTGCCGGAAGCAATCGCGTTTCTCGAATGGCTGCGCGACGATCGTTTCATCTTCCTCGGGCTTCGCGAACTGACCTTCAAGGGCAAGGGCGACAAGCGCGAGCTGGTGCCGGTCAAGGAAACGCTGGGCATCCTCAACGATCACGAGGTGCGCGTCCTGCGCAAGGATGACGACGACACGGTGACGCCGCGCGAGGTGACGGAATTCCTCGACAGCAGCGAGCCGCTGATCGTCACCAAGGCGAATTCGCTGTCGCTGGTGCATCGCCGCTCCTATCTCGATTATGTCGGCGTGAAGATTTTCGGGCCGAAGGGCGAAGCCATCGGCGAACTGCGCCTTGTCGGCCTCTTCACCTCGGTTGCCTATACGAGTTCGGTCGCGGGCATTCCCTTCATCCGTTCCAAGGCCGATGCGGTCATCAAGCATCTGGGCT
Source organism: Brucella anthropi (assembly GCF_046630315.1). Taxonomy (GTDB): domain Bacteria; phylum Pseudomonadota; class Alphaproteobacteria; order Rhizobiales; family Rhizobiaceae; genus Brucella; species Brucella anthropi_A. Next base: position 2,069 of record NZ_LQBD01000021.1, read on the forward strand.
TCAACCGCGAGGACCATTCGGGCAAGGCGCTCATCAATGTGCTGGAGGAATATCCGCGTGACGAGCTTTTCCAGATCGATGTGGAAAGCCTGACGGCCAATGCCGAACTGATCCTGGCGTTGGGCGAACGTCCGCGTGTGCGCGCCGTGCCGCGTCTCGACCGTTTTGGCCGTTTCGCCACCGTGCTGGTCTATATCCCGCGTGACCGTTACGACTCGGTCGTGCGTGAGAAGATCGGGCATTATCTGGTCGACGTCTATGGCGGCGACAGTTTCGAGTTCCATCCGGTCTTCCTGCAAAACGGCCTGACGCGCGTGCAGTTCGTCATCCGCCGTCATGAACGCTCCACGCCGCATGTGGATCGCGAAGCGCTGGAGGCTGAAGTGCGCGCCATCGTGCGCACATGGGACGATGCGGTGCGGGAAAGCTCGGACAGCGCCGACGCAAAGACCGTTGCGCTTGCCGCGAGCTTTCCGCCGTCCTATCGCGAAATCTTCACCGCGCCGGAAGCGCTCGTCGATGCCGAGCGCATCGCAGGCCTTAGCGCCGAGACGCCGCTTTTCGTGGATTTCTATCGTTATCGCACCGATGGTCCCGATGCGGTTTCGCTGAAGCTTTATCATCACGGTGCGCCGGTTGTGCTGTCGCAGCGTGTGCCGCTTCTGGAAAACATGGGCTTCCGCGTCGTCAGCGAGCAGACCATCGACCTGCCGCATGCCGGCAAGGACGGGGCTGCCGTTTTCGTGCACGACATGCAGCTGGTGAATGCCTATGGCTCCGCCGTCGATCTTTCCGACGATGGCGAGATGCTGGAAGATGTGTTCCGCAATGTGTGGGACGGTCTGGCCGACAATGACGGCTATAACGCGCTGGTGCAGACCGCGCGGCTTTCGGCACGCAAGATCATGATCCTGCGTTCCTATGGGCGCTATCTGCAACAGGCGGGCATTGCCTATTCGCAAGGCTTCATCGCGGCAGCGCTCAATCGTTATCCGGAAATCGCCAGCGATCTCTATGCGCTGTTCGACCTGCGCTTCAACCCTTCGGCCAAGCGGCGCGATGCGGCTGAAAAGAAGCTGGTCGATGCCATCGAAACCGCATTGCTGGGCGTGCCGAGCATCGATGACGACCAGATTCTGCGCCGTTTCCGCAATCTGGTCGAAGCGACGCTGCGCACCAATGCCTATCAGCCGGATGCCGACGGCAAGCCGCGCGTCACCTTTGCCTTCAAGCTCAATCCGCGCCTCGTCGAAGGCCTGCCGGACCCGCGCCCCTATCGCGAAATCTTCGTCTATGGGCCGGAAGTGGAAGGCGTGCACCTGCGCTTCGGCGCTGTCGCCCGCGGCGGTCTGCGCTGGTCGGACCGCGCGCAGGATTATCGCACCGAAGTGCTGGGGCTGGTGAAGGCGCAGCAGGTCAAGAATGCGGTGATCGTGCCGGTCGGCGCCAAGGGCGGCTTCTATCCGAAGCGCCTGCCGGTCGGCGGGGACCGCAACGCGGTGTTCGAAGCCGGTCGCGACGCCTACAAGGTGTTCATCTCCACGCTTCTGTCGGTCACCGACAATATCGAGGACAGCCATGTCGTGCCGCCGGCGGGTGTCGTGCGCCATGACAATGACGATCCTTATTTCGTCGTTGCCGCCGACAAGGGCACGGCCACCTTCTCCGATACGGCCAATGCCATCAGCCAGGCGCATGATTTCTGGCTGGACGATGCCTTCGCATCCGGCGGTTCCGCCGGTTACGACCACAAGGGCATGGGCATCACCGCGCGCGGCGCGTGGGAGGCCGTGAAGCGGCATTTCCGCGAACTCGACATGGATATCCAGAGCGAGCCTTTCACGGTTGCCGGTGTGGGCGACATGTCGGGCGATGTGTTCGGCAACGGCATGCTGCTTTCCGAGCAGATCAAACTGGTGGCGGCGTTCGACCATCGCGATATATTCATCGATCCGAACCCGGTTCCAGCCGATGGTTTTGCCGAGCGCAAGCGCCTGTTCGACCTGCCGCGTTCGAGCTGGCAGGATTATGACCGCTCCAGGCTTTCGGCGGGCGGCGGCATCTATAGCCGCAGCCAGAAGACGATTACGCTCTCGCCGGAAGCAGCCGCGGCCATCGGCCTTGGCAAGACCTCCGGCACGCCGCAGGAAATCATGACCGCGATCCTCAAATCGAAGGTCGATCTTCTCTGGTTCGGCGGTATCGGCACCTATATCCGCTCCTCCGCCGAAGCGGATGCGCAGGTGGGCGACCGCGCCAATGATGCGATCCGCATCACCGGCTCGGAAGTGGGCGCGCGCGTGATCGGCGAAGGCGCAAATCTCGGCGTGACCCAGCGCGGGCGCATCGAATATGCGCTGGCAGGCGGACGCGGCAATACGGATGCCATCGATAATTCGGCCGGCGTCAACTGCTCGGACGTCGAGGTCAATATCAAGATCGCGCTGGCCGCCGCCATGCGTTCGGGCAAGCTCAAGCGCCCGGCGCGCAACAAGCTTCTCACCAGCATGACCGAGGATGTGTCGGAACTGGTCCTGCGCAACAACTATCTGCAACCGCTGGCGCTTTCGCTGAGCGAGCGTCAGGGACTGGCGGAGCTGCCCTATCAGGCGCGCTTCATGGCGGAGCTGGAAAACCGCAAGCTTCTCGACCGCAAGGTCGAATATCTGCCGTCCGATGCGCTTCTGGCCGAACGCCAGAAGGCAGGCCAGCCGCTGACCCGCCCGGAACTGGCGGTTCTGCTCGCCTATGCGAAGCTGTCGCTGTCGGATGATCTGGTGGCAAGCAAGCTCCCGGACGAGCCTTACTTCCAGTCGCTGCTGATGGGCTATTTCCCGAAACGCATGGTGAAAACCTATGCGGAGGAAATTTCCAGCCATCGTCTGCGCCGCGAGATCGTCGCGACGTTGCTCGCAAACGATGTCATCAATCGCGGCGGCATCACCTTCATCAGCCGTCTGGCCGATACGACCGGCAAGTCGCCTGCCGATATCGTCCGCGCCTATGTGGCGGTGCGTGACGGTTTCGACATCGACACGATCTATGATGCCATCGATGCGCTCGACAACAAGGTGCCGGGCGATGTGCAGAACCAGTTCTACCATCTCGTCGGCGAAATGCTGCAGGCGACGACGGCCTGGGTGCTGCGCAACGACACGACCCGCGCCAACCTGACGGAGCTGGTGGATACGATCACCCGCGCCCGCGCCGAACTGGAGCCGCGTTTCGACGGCCTGATGCCGGAATATCTGAAGAGCGCGCTACAGGCCGACAAGGCCGCCTTCGTGGAAAAGGGCGCGCCGGAAAAGCTGGCAGGGCGTCTTGCCAATCTTCAGCTTGCGGGCATCATGCCGGATATCGCGCTGATCGCGCATCTGGCCGGCGCCGACCGGGTGGTCACCGCCAAGACCTATTTCAGCGTTTCGGAAGCCTTCCGCATCGGCCGCATCGAGGAAGCCGCGCGCTCCATCCCCGTCACGGATTATTATGACGGGCTGGCGCTGTCGCGGGCAAGCGATACGATCACGCAGGCCGCGCGCGGCATCACCATTGCGGCGCTCAAGCGCTTTGCCAAGGAGAAGGACCCGGCGGCAGCCTGGTTTGCAGCCGATGGCGCGCGCATCGAGCAGGTGAAGAACCGCATGGTGGCGCTGACGGAAGGCGGCGATCTGACCGTCTCGCGGCTGGCGGTTGCGGCGGGGCTGATGTCCGATCTGGCGCAATAGGAAAACGATGCAATTTTGCTCAAAGGGCGGCTTCGGTCGCCCTTTTTGTTTCTTTTGAACCTGCGTTTCAGGTTATAAGCTCCGCTTCAAAAGAAGCATCCGACGGACTGGCCGGTGTTAGAGCGCATTTCGATCTGATCGGATCAGATCGGCGCTCTAATCATTTGTTTGAACCGCGCATCTTTTCCGAAAACCGTTTCACACTTTTCGGGATGCGCTCTATCGGAAACGGCTTCTGATCCGGGGGGAAGGAAAGAGCAATTGAGCGAACAGGTTGCGGATGCCCGCGGCCATGCCTCGCGGCGTGGCATATGGGGCTGGATATTCTTTGACTGGGCGGCGCAGCCGTTCTTCACCGTCGTCACCACTTTCATTTTCGGGCCCTATTTCATCTCCCGCATGGCGGAAAACCCTGAAGCCGGGCAGGTGGCATGGGGCTATGGTTTTGCCGCCGCCGGCCTTGTGATCGCCGTGCTTTCGCCGATCCTGGGGGCGGTGGCCGACCGGACCGGCGCGCGCAAGCCCTGAATCGCCTTCTTCGCGGTGCTGAAGATTACCGGCCTCTGCCTCCTGTGGTTCGCCGTTCCGGGCGCAAACCTGTTCTGGGTGCTGTGCGCGTTTTCGGTTGCCATGGTCGCGGCAGAGTTTTCCATCGTCTTCAACGATTCCATGATGCCGCGTCTGGTGCCGGGCAAGGATATCGGGCGCGTCTCCAACATTGCCTGGGGGCTAGGCTATCTGGGCGGCATGATCGTGCTGATCTTCGTGGTGCTGTGTCTGGCGGCTTCGCCCGAAACCGGCACAACCATCATCGGCATGAAGCCGCTGTTCGGGCTCGATCCGGCCCAGGGCGAGGATGCGCGCATTACCGGGCCGCTGGCTGCATTGTGGTATTTTGTCTTCATCCTGCCGATGTTTCTGTTCACGCCCGATGCGGAACGGGGCGAGCCTTTGCGCAAGGCGCTGCGTTCCGGTTTTGCCGAACTCAAGCGGACCCTGACGGAGGCGCGCAGGCGGTCCGGGCTCGTCCGCTTTCTTGTGGCGCGCATGATCTATCAGGATGGCGTCAATGCCACGCTGGCGCTCGGCGCGGGCTATGCGGCGGCCCTGTTCGGCTGGACGATCACCGAGATCGGGCTTTTCGGCATGGTGATGAATGTCATGGCCATTTTCAGCTGTCTGGTCGCAAGCCGCTTCGACACGCGGGTCGGTTCCAAGATCGTGGTCATGGTCTCGCTTCTGCTTCTGCTGCTGGCTTCCATCGGCATTGTTTCGACCGGGCGCGATTATACCCTGTTCGGCCTGATGCCTTTTGCATCCGCGCCGGCGGGCGGGCTGTTCTCCAGCCCGGCGGAACATGCCTATCTCATCTATGGTCTGATGATCGGTGCGGCCTTCGGCCCGGTTCAGGCCTCGTCGCGATCATGGTTCGCCCGCAGCATCAAGCCGGAGGAATCGGGCCGCTATTTCGGCATTTATGCGCTGGCCGGACGCGCCACCAGCTTCCTCGGACCCTTTCTGGTGGCGACGATTACGGCGCTCAGCGGATCGGCAGCGCTTGGCATGTCGGTGCTGGTGATGTTCTTTGCCATCGGTCTGGCGCTGATCGCAATGACGCCTTATCCCGCCGACAGGCCATGATTGCCGAACCGGCTTTACTCGATCCAGCCGAGCGAACGCTGCACGGCCTTTTCCCATGAGCGGAACAGGCGCGTGCTTTCCTCCACCGGCATGCGCGGGTGCCAGCGCTGGCCCACCTGCCAGTTTTCCACGATGTCCTGCGTGGATTTCCAGTAGCCGACGGCAAGCCCCGCCGCATAGGCCGCGCCCAGCGCCGTCGTCTCGATAATTTTCGGGCGCACCACCGGCACGTCCAGAATGTCGGACTGGAACTGCATGAGCAGCTCGTTGACGGTCATGCCGCCATCGGCGCGCAGTTCCGTGATCTCGACGCCGGAATCCTTGACCATCGCGTCCAGCACTTCGCGCACCTGATAGGCGCTCGCCTCAAGTGCTGCGCGCGCAATATGGCCCTTGTTGGCGAAGCGGGTGAGACCGGCGATGATGCCGCGCGCGGAATCCTGCCAGTGCGGCGCATAAAGGCCGGAAAAGGCAGGAACGAAATAGACGTCGCCATTGTCTTCGACGGTGCGGGCCAGCGTTTCGATGTCGCCGCTGTTCCTGATGATGCCGAGATTGTCGCGCAGCCACTGCACCAGGGCGCCGGTGATGGCGATCGACCCTTCCAGCGCATAGGCGGGCTTCGCGTCGCCAAGCTTGTAGGCAACCGTGGTCAGCAGGCCAAAATTGGAGGGCACCAGTTTCTCGCCCGTATTCATCAGCATGAAGCAGCCGGTGCCATAGGTGTTCTTGGCTTCGCCCGGTTCCAGGCAGGCCTGACCGAAGAGCGCCGCCTGCTGGTCGCCCAGAATGCCCGCCAGCTTGACGCCGGAAAGCGCGGGCAGGGTGATTGCGCCATAGACCTCGCTGGAAGAGCGGATTTCCGGCAGGCAGGCCGGTGGAATATCGAACAGGCGAAGAATATCCGCGTCCCATTGCAGCGTCGCAAGATCCATAAGCTGGGTGCGGGAGGCATTGGTCACATCGGTGATGTGAATGCCGCCCTCAGCACCGCCGGTGAGATTCCAGGCAAGCCATGTATCGACGGTCCCGAAAAGCGCATCGCCCGCTTCGGCTTTTTCACGCGCACCCGGAACGTGATCGAGTATCCAGCGCAGCTTGAGGCCGGAAAAATAGGTCGAGATCGGTAGGCCCGTCTTTTCGCGCAGGCGGCCTGCGCCGCCCTCCTTCGTGTAACGGGCGACGAGTTCGTCGGTGCGCGTATCCATCCAGACGATTGCGTTATAAAGCGGCGCGCCGGTCTTCCTGTCCCAGAGAAGCGTGGTTTCGCGCTGGTTGGTGATGCCGACGGAAGCGATGTCGCTTGCCTTCAGATTTGCCTTTTTGAGCGCGGCGGCAATGACCTGCTGCGTGTTGCGCCAGATTTCCACCGGATTGTGTTCGACCCAGCCCGCTTTGGGGTAAATCTGCTCATGTTCGCGCTGGTCGCTCGCGACGATATCGCCCTGCCTGTCGAAAATGATGAAACGCGAACTCGTGGTTCCCTGGTCGATGGAACCGATAAACTGCGTCATGGGCAGGCTCCTCCAAATCTGTTCAAAGCGAATGTAAACGAAAGAATGTGAAACTCAAAATAGAGCATTTCCAGCAAAAGTGCGAAGCGGTTTTGCGTAGGATAATGCGAAAAAACAAAGAGATAGATCGGTTCCGGGATTCCGCTAGGATCAGAACCGATCTAAACGAAGGCCCCGGAACGGTTGGTTCCGGGGCCTCGATAAATCTGTGGTTTACAAGGATTTAGTGGCGGAAGTGGCGCATGCCGGTCATCACCATGGCGATGCCATGTTCGTCGGCGGCGGCAATCACTTCGTCGTCGCGCATGGAGCCGCCCGGCTGGATGACGGCGGTTGCGCCAGCCTGAACGGCGGACAAAAGCCCGTCGGCAAACGGGAAGAACGCATCGGAAGCGACCACGCAGCCCTTGGTGAGCGGCTCTGCAAGACCGGCGGCTTCGGCAGCATCTTCAGCCTTGCGGGCTGCGATGCGGGCCGAATCCACGCGGCTCATCTGGCCTGCGCCGATGCCGACCGTTGCGCCATCCTTCACATAGACGATGGCGTTCGACTTCACATGCTTGCCGACGCGGAAGGCGAATTTCAGATCGTTGAGTTCGGCCTCGGTCGGCGCGCGCTTGGTCACAACCTTGAGGTCGAGATCGTCGACCACGCCATTGTCGCGCGACTGGACCAGCAGGCCGCCGGCAACCGTCTTGGCGGCAATGCCCTTGGCGCGCGGGTCCGGCAGGCCGCCGGTGACGAGCAGACGCAGGTTTTTCTTGGCTGCGACGATGGCCTGTGCGCCTTCGGTGGCATCCGGCGCGATAATGACTTCGGTGAAGATTTTCACGATCTCTTCAGCCGCTTCCTCATCGAGCGTCCTGTTGAGCGCGACGATGCCGCCAAAGGCTGAAACCGGGTCGCAGGCGAGCGCCTTGAGGTAGGCTTCCTTGATGGTGGAGGCTTCCGCCACGCCGCACGGATTGGCGTGCTTGATGATGGCGACGGCTGCGGTGCGGGCCGGATCAAACTCCGCCACCAGCTCGAAAGCCGCATCGGTGTCGTTGATGTTGTTGTAGGAAAGCTGCTTGCCCTGAAGCTGGGTCGCGGTGGCGACGCCGGGGCGCTTTTCGCCGGTGAGATAAAAGCCAGCCGTCTGGTGTGGATTTTCACCGTAGCGCATGATGGAATGCAGCTTGCCTGCGACCGAGCGATAGGTCGGCGTTTCTTCGTTGATTGCCTCGGCAAACCAGTTGGAAATCGCCGCATCATAAGCTGCCGTGCGCGAAAAGGCCTTGGCGGCAAGCTTTTTGCGGAAGGCGAGCGGCAGGGAGCCGGAATGCTTTTCCAGTTCGGCCACAACTTCCGTATAATCGGCAGGGTCGACGACCGTTGCGACATAGGCATGGTTCTTGGCCGAAGCGCGGATCATCGCCGGGCCGCCAATGTCGATATTCTCGACGGTGGTGTCGTAGTCGCCGCCCTGGAAGCGGACTTCCTCGAACGGATAGAGATTGATAACGGCAAGATCGATGCCGCCAATGCCGTGTGCTTCCATGGCCGCGACGTGTTCCGGGTCGTTGCGCACGGCGAGCAGACCGCCATGGACTGCCGGATGCAGCGTCTTGACGCGCCCGTCCATGATTTCCGGAAAACCGGTGACTTCGGACACGTCCTTCACCGGAATGCCTTCTGCGGCAATCGACTTGGCGGTGCCGCCGGTCGAGAGGATTTCGACGTCATGGGCATGAAGTGCCTTGGCGAAATCGATCAGGCCGGTTTTGTCGGAAACGGAAAGGAGGGCGCGGCGCACCCGATGAAGATCGGGAGCGGGAATATGCTTGGAGCTGACAGCCATAGGGAGTTGGTCTCTTCGTTGCTGAAACGGATGCGTTCAGGAAAGTGGACGGCTCGCCCTAACACAGCCGCGCCGAGAATCCTACCGCAAAAGACCAATCTGAACTTTATACGTAACTGCCAAGCGCGACGCGGCTGAACTGCCAGTTCACTTCCGGCAGGTCGGAAGCGGGGAAGGAGAGCACGATCTGCTTCGATGTCACGGGGCCGCGGAAGCCCGCGAAGAAGATCGAATCTTCCAGTTGCGGCGCAACTTCAAAGCAGGAAAAGACCCAGGTGTCGTCGCGATCCGCCGAGAGGACGATCAATCCGTTCTCATCGAAGGAAATATCGACCGAGGGATGCAGGTGGAAACGCACGGCAATATTGTCGCGCCCGTTGGCCTTCAACGGACGGCCATCGCCGCGATAGAAGCGGTCGGCGCCCTGGATGACGCTGCCATTATGCGACAGCACGAGGCGACGTTCGTGATAGATGCCGAACAGGCGCGCATAGCCGTCATGGCTGGCGACGAAACCCTGCCGTCCCATTTCCTCGATCCGGTCGCGCTGCACGCGGGTGGGGCCTGCAATGATCGGCGTGCCGATCATGTTGGAAAGGCCCGCATTGAGGCTGAAACGGCATGAGGAGGTGTCGTTGATCGTGGCGGTGGAATGCGCAGCCGTCGAGCGGCCCAATGGACGAAATTCCGGCGGGCCGAAACGGTCGATGCCGGAATTGACGATATAGCGCTGGCGCCCGGAGGACATTTCAAAGGCGAGACAACCGGCATGGGCGTCCCGCGATGCGGTGACGGGCGGCGGCAGTCCGGTATCGGCGATGATGGTGGTGGACCCCATCGACAGCCGCTCATAGCCCGAATAGGGCGCGTGGGTCAGCGGCGATCCGGCAGTTTCATCGTGCCGCAGAACCGAAATGATGCGTTCCGGCATGGTGGGGCCGACGCCGTTGAAAAGCGCGAGGCTGCCGTCCTGATGGCGGAAGAAACGCAGCGCAGGCAACATGCGCTCGACGGCTTCGATCAGCGCCTTGGGCGGGGATTCGGTGCCATTGGCATAGGTCTGGCGCAGCGGCAGAAGATCGGCCAGAAGTTCCAGCACCGTGACCGGATTGCGCGAGATATGCCCGCCATCCGGCAGGATCTGGCGTTTCAGCTCATATTCCAGATTGCGCCTTGCTGCGCGGGCCGTCGGCGGCGAAACAGGCAGGGCAAGCGCTGCGAAGGCAAGAGAGATGCGGGCGCGCAGGCGTTCATCACCGTCATCCATGGCGGCGGCGACGGTGCGCAGGTAACGCACCTGCATGGCGAGCGCGCGCATGAACTTGCGATAGGCGGGCAGTTCCGCACCCGACAGGATGAGGTTGGAATGTTGCAGCCAGGCGATGATGCGCTGGGCGGTGACTTCCGGCGCCCAGGCAATGCCGCCGATGCGCCTGCCGAACATGCGCATCCAGTCGTCCACGAGCGCACGCGCATTGGCGGTGGCCAGTTCGCTGTTGGCGCTTTTGAGATGACGCAGCCAGCCGAAACTGTGAAGGGCCGCTTCCCATTCCGGCGTCGGCGGCTCGACCGCGAAGGGCGACAATCCGCCGGTTTCGACCAGCCGGCCCGCCAGCGCAAAGCGGCCGTGATAGAATTCCTGCGCCAGTTGCGGGTCGGCGACGCGCAGATCGGGTGGGGCGATCAGGATACGGTCCGGGGTAAAGCCGGTGAAGCGCCAGCGATAAAGCGGCCCCATGCGCAGACGGCGGCTGAATTTGCGCCAAGCCTGTGCAACGGCCAGTCCCCAAAGATGTGGGGTTTCGCTGAGGGCGACTGCCACCCGGTCTTTCTCCGTATCGTTTGTCATTATCCTGCGGCCAAATCGAACAGCCGGTGTCCTTTGATACAATTGTACAGAAATGGTGAATCGAGCGTTAACCATAACGGACGGAAAATGCGTCCGTTATGTCAAAATACGCATTGAGCGGTTTTATACGCGCTTGAAGCGGGCGGCGAAGAAGCCGTCCATGCCGGCCATCTGCGGATTGCCGTCAAAACGATCCGGCGGCAGGTCTGCGGGCGTAGACCGCAAAAAGCCTTCCGCCGTCACCAGCCCTTCAAGACCGGGACAATCCTGCTCCGTGATCGGGAAAGGCTCCAGCAGCGGATTGTCCGCCGCCTTGCGCGCCATTTCCTCGCCTTCGAGCGGATGCAGCGAACAGTTGGAAAAGACGATCACGCCGCCGGGTTTGACCAGCGTGGCCGCATGCGCCAGAAGCTTGCCCTGAAGTTCTGCAAGTTTTGCAATGTCCTGCGGCGTCTTGGTCCATGGCACATCCGGGTGACGGCGCACCGTGCCGGTGGACGAGCAGGGCGCATCCAGAAGCACGGCGTCGAACAATTCATCCGGCTGGAAATCCATCAGATTGGTGGCGACGGTCTTCGCCTCGAAACCAAGCCGTTCCAGATTGCCGTTGAGGCGCTTCAGCCGGTTTTCGGACAGGTCGAGCGCGGTCACATCCGCGCCCTGAAGCACAAGCTGCGCCGTCTTGCCGCCGGGGGCGGCGCACAGGTCGGCAACCCGTTTGCCCTTGATATCGCCCATCAGGCGGGCAGGCAGGCTGGCCGCCACATCCTGCACCCACCAGTCGCCTTCGGCAAAGCCGGGCAGGTCGGTGAGATTGCCTTCGACCGTTTGCAGGCGCACCGAACCGTTGGGCAGCGCCACGCCGCCGAGTTTTTCGGCCCATGCCTTTGCATCGCCCTTGACCGTGAAATCGATCGGCGGCTCATAGGCGTGCATGGCGAGAATGGCTGCTGCTTTTTGTGCGCCATAGGCGTCGGTGATGCTTTTGGCAAACCATTCCGGCACATTACTGGTTTCTGGGGTTTCCGGCTGCAATGTATGCGCCAGAGCGCGTTCCTTGTTGCGCGACAGACGCCGCAGCAGCGCATTGACGAGACCGGCATATTTGCGATTGCGCGGATCACTGTTCGCCGCTTCCACCGCCAGATCGACCGCCGAATGGTCGGGCAGGTCGAGATAGAAAATCTGGGCGATGGCGACATGCAGAAGATGTTTCAGCGCCACGGCATTTTCCGGCAATGGCCGGTCGAGCCGCTTGTTGATGGCGCGTTCGATGCTGCCGCGATTGCGCAGCGCAGAACCCAGAATGGCGCGAACCAGCGCGCGGTCGCGCGGCTCCAGCGCCAGATATTGCGGATGGCCGTGGGTATTGTCGGTCAGGCCGTCGAGCGAGGTGTTCTTTTCGATCACCGCGCCCAGAAGGCGGGCCGCACACAAACGCGCCGCCAGACCGGGGCGCAGATCCGCAGTGTTGTTGTTGGTTTGCGGCTTCTTGTTTCCACGCTTCGGCGCGGGTTTTTTATCGTTCACACTATTCTTCTTTATTTACGACCACGGCCCCCGATAACCGGAACCGCCATTGCTGTTGCCGCCTGCATTACCACTTCTTTGCCCCCAGGGACCACTGTTTTGTGAAGGGGCAGCGGCACGCGGCGCCATTCCGGCCGAGCGGATGCCCATTTGGGCGGCCATCTGTTCCAGTGCGGCAATGCGGTTGTCGGTATCCGGGTGCGTCGAGAAAAGATTGTCCGCGCCGCGCCCGCTCAACGGATTGATGATGAACATATGCGCGGTCGCCGGGTTGTGTTCGGCTTCCTCGTTCGGGATGACCTTGGCGCCACGCGCGATCTTGCCCAGCGCCGAGGAAAGCCACAGCGGATTGCCGCAGATTTCCGCGCCGCGCCGGTCGGCTGCATATTCGCGGGTGCGGCTCACCGCCATCTGCACGATCATCGCGGCGAAGGGCGCGACGATCATGGCGAGAAGCGTGCCGACGACGCCCATGATGCCATTGCCGTTCTCGCGGTTGCCGCCGAGGAAGAAAGCAAAATTGCCGAGCATGGATATGGCGCCTGCAAGCGTTGCCACGATGGTCATGGTCAGCGTGTCGCGGTTCTGGACATGCGCCAGCTCATGCGCCATCACGCCCGCAACTTCTTCCGGCGAAAGCCGGTTGAGGAGGCCGGTCGTGGCGGCAACAGCGGCGTTTTCCGGGTTGCGGCCCGTGGCGAAAGCATTCGGCTGGTCTTCATGGATGATGTAGACCTTCGGCATCGGCAGGCCCGCATTGGCGGCAAGGCCACTCACCATGCGGTAATAGTCGGGCGCGCTGCGCTCATCCACTTCCTGCGCATTGTACATGCGCAGTACCATCTTGTCGGAGTTCCAGTAGCCGAACAGGTTCATGGCGACCGCAATCGCAAGCGCGATCATCATGCCGCCGCCGCCGCCCAGCAAATAGCCGATGCTCATGAACATCACCGTCATGAGGGCGATCAGCATGGCAGTTTTCGTCATATTCATCCGTGGCAGTCTCCAAATCTGGCAATTGCCCGTCAAACGGTTTTGCACGGCAAGCCTTTCTGCCTATATGATGGGTATGAACAGGCTTCGCTTCAATAATGGGAGCAGATGCAGCCAACAGGAATGTGATCGATGAGCGAGAAAACCGACGCAACCAAAGCCCCGGAAAACGTGGACAAGCGCACGTTCGAAGACCTGCCGCCTGCCGCCCAGCGCGCCTTGAAGGAAGCCGAGGCGCGCCGCGCCGCCGAAAAGGCAGACGACGCACCCCGCGAAATCGGCGGTCGCGGCGGAAAAGATCCCGCCCGTTATGGTGACTGGGAGATCAAGGGTAGGTCGATCGACTTCTGAAAAGTTTGGGATATTTCCGCTCCTGCGGCCTGCAAATCGCGTTCTTCTGCGCTTGCCGCGGCTCATATATCTTTCTTTAACGCATAGTTTTATCCGAAAAGTCTGCAACTTTTCGGGACTATGCTGGAAGTACACTCCGCTCCGGTTCTCGAAGACCACGATTTTCGGCGCGCAGGAACGAAAATCTCACCAAACTTTTAGCCCTGACGCGAAACGCCGCAACGCCCTCATCCTGAGCCGGTGCGCAGCACCGTGTCGAAGGACGATCCTTCGAGACAGCGTCCTTCGGCAAGCTCAGGACGCTTCCTCAGGATGAGGAGGGCAGGGTGTTTTCAAAGCAGTAAGGCCGGGAATTTCCCGGCCTTTCGTTTGTCATTTCTTGTTCTGGCGATTTTCGATCAGGTCGTCCACGACGCCCGGATCGGCCAGCGTCGAGGTGTCGCCCAGTGCGCTGAACTCGTCTTCGGCGATCTTGCGCAGGATGCGGCGCATGATCTTGCCCGAACGGGTCTTTGGCAGGCCCGGCGCAAACTGGATCTTGTCCGGTGTCGCGATGGGGCCGATTTCCTTGCGCACGTGCTGGGTCAGCTCCTTGCGCAGGGCTTCTTCGTCATGGACGGTCTCGCCGGTCATCAGCGTGACATAGCAATAGATGCCCTGTCCCTTGATCGGGTGCGGATAGCCCACAACGGCGGCTTCCGAAACCGAGTGATGCGAGACAAGCGCCGATTCGATTTCCGCCGTGCCGAGGCGATGGCCGGAAATGTTGAGCACGTCGTCGACGCGGCCCGTGATCCAGTAATAGCCGTCCTCGTCGCGGCGGCAGCCATCGCCGGTGAAATACTTGCCCTTGTAGGTCGAGAAGTAGGCGTCGATGAAGCGCTTGTGATCGCCGTAGAGCGTGCGCATCTGGCCCGGCCACGAATCAATGATGCAGAGATTGCCGTCCACCGCGCCTTCAACGACGGCGCCTTCATTATCCACCAGTTCCGGCTTGATGCCGAAGAAGGGGCGCGTTGCAGAACCCGGCTTCAGGTCGGTTGCGCCGGGCAGCGGCGTGATGAGAATGCCGCCGGTTTCCGTCTGCCACCATGTATCGACAATCGGGGAGCGCTGGTCTCCGACGACATTGTAATACCATTCCCAGGCTTCCGGGTTGATCGGCTCGCCGACCGAACCGAGCAGGCGAAGCGTCGAGCGCGACGAACGGGTGACGAATTCATCGCCCGCGCCCATCAGCGCGCGGATGGCCGTCGGCGCGGTATAGAAGATGTTGACGTGATGCTTGTCGACCACTTCCCAGAAACGGCCCTGATCGGGGAAGTTGGGCACGCCTTCGAACATCAGCGTCGTCGCGCCATTGGCGAGCGGGCCGTAGACGATATAGGAGTGGCCCGTCACCCAGCCCACATCCGCCGTGCACCAGTAGATGTCGCGATCATGATAGTCGAAGACATATTGATGCGTCATCGATGCATAGACGAGGTAGCCGGCGGTGGTGTGCAGCACGCCCTTCGGCTTTCCGGTCGAGCCGGAAGTGTAGAGGATGAAGAGCGGGTCTTCCGCATTCATCGGCTCCGGGTCGCAGGTCGGTTCGACGCTTGCGACCTCCTGATGGTACCACAGGTCGCGGCCCGGACCCCAGCTCACCTTGCCGCCGGTGCGGCGCACGGTGAGAACCTTGTTGACCATCACATATTGCTTGGCGGCGATGTCGATGGCGGTATCGGTGTTTTCCTTCAGCGGAACCGGCTTGCCGCCGCGCACGCCTTCATCGGCCGTGATGACGAAGGTGGATTCGCAGTCCACGATACGACCGGCCAGCGCCTCCGGCGAGAAACCGGCGAAGACGACCGAGTGCACCGCGCCGATGCGCGCGCAGGCCAGCATCGCATAGGCCGCTTCAGGGATCATCGGCAGATAGATCGTGACGCGGTCGCCCTTCTTCACGCCATGCTTTTTCAGCACATTGGCGAGGCGGCAGACATTCTCATAGAGTTCGCGATAGGTGATCTTCTTGTCGATATAGGGATTGTCGCCTTCCCAGATGATGGCGACCTGATCGCCGCGGCTTTTCAGGTGGCGGTCGATACAATTATAGGAGACGTTGGTGACGCCGTCCTCATACCACTTGATGGAGACATCGCCGTTGAAATCGGTGTTCTTGACCTTGGTGAAGGGCTTGAACCAGTCGATGCGCCGTCCGTGCTTTGCCCAGAAGCCATCCGGATCGCTCACGCTCTCCTGATACCATTCGAGATAGGTTGCGTTGTCGATGAGCGTGTTTCTCTTTGCCTCGGCCAGAACCGGGTAAAGCTTTTCCGACATGATTTCCTCCTTCTGCATTCCGCGAGCCGGAAAGTGACATCCCGCCCGTATCCTGCACCCAAAACTGCCCGGCACCTCCCGCCGGATGAGACAGCCTGCCATGAAAGGCAGGACCATCGCGAGCCCTGTCTACCTTCCATTGGGGGCAAGGTAAATTAGACAATCGGAGCGTCCATGATCCACAATGACGCATCGTTGGCGCCAGTCACTGGCAGCACTCGCATGAAATTGGTGCTAATATATTGTTTTTACTATTTAAAAACCATTGTGAGCGATTATCTCCTATTCATGGGCCTGACAATAGGGCTCATCACAAAAAGGGGAAATCGCCATGACGACGTCCGCTTTGAATGCCAAGTCCGCCTTCGAACTCCAGCTTGCCGGTTATGGCCTGACGACGGCGAAAGTCTTCTATCACTTGCCCGATCATCCGCATCTGCTGCAGCTTTTCGTCTGGCAGGACTATGATCTGGCGCCCGATTTTCCGGTGCTCAATCACTTCATCGAATTCTGGAACCGGGAAATCGACGGGCCGCTGCATTCGGTCAGCTACACGCATTTCCGGCTGCTTGGCCCCTCGGACTGGAGGAATGTGCAAGGGGAAATCGTGCTGCACTGATTGTGCATGAAGGCCATTTGCTTATGATGGGCGCTCCGTGTGTTCTCAAACGGAGGCAACTGAAAGGCCAGATGGCGCTTGTGCATTTTTCGCATCCGGGGAGGGCGCTGCATTATGCCTCCCAGACCCTTATCGGGTGTATCATCTCATGGTTCGTGCTGCGCGGCGCGGGCATCGAGCACCCGATCTGGTCGGTGATGACGGTTTTCATCGTTTCCGATCCAGACATTCACACCACCCTGTCGCTTGCCCGTGTGCGGGCGCTCAACACGGCCGTCGGCTGTGCCGTGGGCATGGCGATGATCTGGTTTTTCGGCTATTCACCGGTGCTCAGTTTTCTTGCTGCCGCGATAACGGTCGTCTTCGTCGTGATGATCGACAACTATCCGACCAATTGGCGGCTTGCCCCGGCGACGGTGATCATCATCATGGATGCGGGGAGTGCTGCCCAGACGCGCGAGCAGGAATTGTGGCTTGCCCTGTCGCGGCTGGGCGAAATTACGCTGGGATGTGCCGTCGCCCTGTCGGTCGCCTGGATCTACAGCCGCGCGATTGCGGCGCTTCAGGCGCGCAAGTCCCGCGATCAGGCCGGTGTTGAATAGGCGCGCCCGCCGAAAATCGCCGAGCCGACGCGCACCGATGTCGCGCCGAAGCCGATGGCGGTTTCATAATCGCCGGACATGCCCATGGAAAGCTTTTCGACGCCGGCTTCGCGGGCGAGCTTTTCCAGAAGCGCGAAATGCGGCCCCGGATTTTCGTCCGCAGGCGGGATGCACATCAGCCCCTCGATGGCGAGGCCGTGTTCCTTGCGGCAGCGCTCGACAAAGGCGACCGCTTCCTTCGGCGCGATGCCGGCCTTCTGTTCTTCAAGCCCGGTATTGACCTGCACATAGAGTTTGGGGGTCTTGTTCTGCTTCCTGATTTCGGCTGCCAGGGCTACGGCGATCTTTTCGCGGTCGACGGTTTCGATGACATCGAAGAGCGCAACGGCATCGGCGGCCTTGTTGGATTGCAGCGGGCCGATGAGATGGAGTTCGATGCCGGAATAATCCTCGCGCAGGCCGGGCCATTTGCCTTGCGCTTCCTGCACGCGGTTTTCGCCGAAGACGCGCTGGCCGGCATTGAGCGCCGGGCGGATTTCCTCCGCATCGAAGGTTTTCGACACGGCGACGAGCGTAACAGACCCCTTGTCGCGCCGCGCTTCCTTTTCGGCCTCAGCGATTGCGGCCTTGACCGTGTTCAGGTTCGTGACGATATCTGACATGAAACTCTCGCTTTCAGGCTTTTCATCCGCAAAAGGTTGACGCTTTCGCCAATACGTGGTGAAGGTCGCCATTAAATATCGACTCTCCTTATTGCATCATCTTCGTGCGAGTAAATACGGTCATGGCAGCCGAACGTTATAATCCGCGCGTGGCGGAAGCTCATTGGCAGAAAGTCTGGGAAGAAGACCGGACTTTTGAAACCGACAATGGCGACAGCCGCGAGAAATATTATGTGCTGGAGATGTTCCCCTATCCATCGGGGCGCATCCATATGGGCCATGTGCGCAACTATGCGATGGGGGACGTTGTCGCCCGTTACAAGCGCGCCAAGGGGTTCAACGTGCTTCATCCGATGGGATGGGACGCATTCGGCATGCCTGCGGAAAACGCGGCGATGCAGAACAGGGTTCATCCGAAGGAATGGACCTACCAGAACATCGCCACGATGCGCAGCCAGCTGAAATCGATGGGGCTTTCGCTCGACTGGGCGCGCGAATTCGCGACCTGCGACGTGGAATATTATCATCGCCAGCAGATGCTGTTCATCGACCTTTTCGAAAAGGGGCTGGTGACGCGCAAGACCTCCAAGGTCAACTGGGACCCGGTCGACAACACCGTGCTTGCCAATGAGCAGGTGGTGGACGGGCGCGGCTGGCGTTCGGGCGCGCTGGTCGAACAGCGCGAGCTGACGCAATGGTTCTTCAAGATCACCGATTTCAGCGAGGAGTTGCTGGCCGGTCTCGACACGCTCGACCAGTGGCCGGAAAAGGTGCGCCTGATGCAGCGCAACTGGATCGGCAAGTCGGAAGGCCTGCAGGTTCGCTTTGCGCTGGACGGCAATACGGCGCCGGATGGTTTTTCTGAAATCGAGGTCTACACGACCCGCCCCGACACGCTGTTCGGCGCGGCTTTCGTGGCCATTTCCGCCGATCATCCGCTGGCGAAGACATTGTCGGCGGGCAATGCGGAACTGGCAGGCTTCATCGAGGAATGCCATCAGCAGGGCACGTCGCTGGCAGCACTTGAAACGGCGGAGAAGAAGGGCTTCGACACCGGCGTGAAAGTCCGGCACCCGTTCGACGACACCTGGGAACTGCCGGTCTATGTCGCCAATTTCGTTCTGATGGAATATGGCACGGGCGCGGTGTTCGGCTGTCCGGCGCACGATCAGCGCGATCTCGACTTCGCCAACAAATATGGCCTGAAGGTTACGCCTGTCGTCCTGCCCAAGGGCGAGGATGCGGCAGGCTTCAGCATTGGCGACACGGCCTATACCGACGATGGCGTGATGATCAATTCGCGCTTCCTCGATGGGCTTTCGCCGGAAGCCGCCTTCAACGAGGTGGCGAGCCGCCTGGAAAAGACCGATCTCGACGGCAAACCGCAAGCGGTCCGCAAGGTGCAGTTCCGCCTGCGCGACTGGGGCATTTCGCGCCAGCGCTACTGGGGCTGCCCGATCCCGATGATCCATTGCGAGACCTGCGGCGTCAATCCGGTGCCGCGCGCCGACTTGCCGGTCAAGCTGCCGGACGACGTCGAGTTCGACCGTCCGGGCAATCCGCTCGACCGCCATGCGACCTGGCGCCATGTGAAGTGCCCGAAATGCGGCGCCGATGCGCGCCGTGAAACCGACACGATGGACACATTCGTCGATTCGTCCTGGTATTACGCCCGCTTCACCGCCCCCTGGGAAAACGAGCCGACCGATCGCGCGGTTGCCGATCACTGGCTGCCGGTCGATCAGTATATCGGCGGCATCGAACATGCGATCCTGCATCTGCTCTATTCGCGTTTCTTCACCCGCGCGATGAAGGTTGCCGGTCATGTCGGCATCGACGAGCCGTTCAAGGGCCTGTTCACTCAAGGCATGGTCGTGCACGAAACCTACAAGGCCAACGGCCAGTGGGTGGCGCCTGCCGATATCCGCATCGAGGAAACCGACGGCAAGCGCGTGGCGACCCTGCTCTCGACGGGCGCGCCGGTGGAAATCGGCTCCATCGAGAAAATGTCGAAGTCGAAGAAGAACGTCGTCGATCCCGATGACATCATCGCTTCCTACGGGGCCGATACGGCGCGCTGGTTCATGCTGTCTGATTCGCCGCCCGAGCGTGACGTGATCTGGACGGAAGCCGGGGCCGAAGGCGCGCATCGCTTCGTGCAGCGCGTCTGGCGTCTGGTGGCCGAAGCCGCCGAACAGTTGCAGGATGTTGCGCCCAAGGCCGGTGCCGAGGGCGAGGCGCTCGTCGTTTCCAAGGCCGCGCACAAGGCGGTCAAGGCTGTCGGCGACGATATCGAGAAGCTTGCCTTCAACCGCGGTGTCGCCCGCCTCTACGAGCTGGTCAACACGGTTGCAGCGCCCCTGCAACAGGTGGCTTCCGGCAATGCGGACGACGCATTGAAGGGCGCTGTCCGCGACGCTACCGAAAAGCTCATTGCGATGCTGGCGCCGATGATGCCGCATCTGGCCGAGCAGTGCCTGGCGGCGCTGGGCGGCAGGATCGCCGGCCGCGAAACGCTGGTTGCCCGCAGCGCCTGGCCGGTCTTCGATCCGGCTTTGGTGGTGGAAAACGAGATCGTCCTGCCGGTCCAGATCAACGGCAAGAAGCGTGGGGATTTGACAATCGCCCGCGACGCTGATCAATCTAGCATCCAGCAGGCGGTGCTCGAACTTGACTTCGTCAAGGCTGCGCTCAATGGAGGCTCGCCGAAGAAGGTTATCGTGGTGCCGCAAAGGATCGTCAATGTCGTTGCCTGACCGCTTTTTCTCCACAATCAAGGCTTTCCGCGTTGCGTTTTTCGCATTGGGCGCTGCGGTTCTGATGGCCGGATGCACCGTGCAGCCGCTTTATTCGTCCAAAAGCGGGGCGGGCGGGGCCATCGGCAGCAGCGTGACGCCGGACATGCGCACCAAGCTTGCTTCGGTGGCAATCGATCCGGCGGGCGATATTTTCGGCCAGCAGGTGCGCAACGAGCTGATCTTCCTGCTCGGCGGCGGCGCGGGCGAGCCGGCCAACCCGACCTATCGGCTGGGCCTTGGGCTGAGCAATTACACGCTTTCGGCGGTGAGCGTGGACATTGGCGACAATACCGACCGCACGGGCCGCCCGTCCGCGGGTATCGTCAAGGCGACGTCGAATTTCGTGCTGCGCGACAAGGACGGCAAACCGCTTGCTGTCGGCACCCGCACGGTTGGCGCATCCTTCGACCGTCCGCGCCAGGAGTTCGCGAACCTGCGTGCCGAACGCGATGCCCGCAAGCGCGCGGCTGAAGAACTGGCGCAGCAGGTCTATCTCGCTCTGGCGATGAAAATGTCGAAGCTCTGATTTAAGCAACTTGCGAAATCTCAAAAAGGCGGCGCGCTCCAGCGCCGCCTTTTGCGTTTCAGCCGGAATGCAGGCAAACAAAAAGCGGGCCGATGAGCCCGCTTTTCATGTGACTGAAGGGGTGCCGATCAGGCGATCTTCTGGCCGGTCTTCGCCCAGTCGGCGAGGAAGGTTTCAAGGCCCTTGTCGGTCAGCGGATGCTTGACGAGCGCTTTCAGCGTTGCCGGAGGCGCGGTCACGACATCGGCGCCGATGAGGGCTGCTTCCTTGACGTGATTGACGGTGCGAACCGAAGCGGCAAGAATTTCGGTGCGGAAATCGTAATTGTCGTAAATCGTGCGGATTTCAGCAATCAGTTCCATGCCGTTGATGCCGGTATCGTCGAGACGGCCAATGAACGGCGAAATGAAGGTCGCGCCCGCCTTGGCTGCCAGAAGCGCCTGATTGGCCGAGAAGCAGAGCGTCATGTTGACCTTGTGGCCGTCAGACGACAGAGCCTTACAGGCTTTCAACCCGTCAAGGGTTACAGGCAGCTTGATGCAGATATTGTCAGCGATCTTGGCGATGACGGCAGCTTCCTTCATCATCTGCTCATATTCAGTCGCGGCAACCTCGGCGGAAACCGGGCCCTTGACGATGTTGCAGATTTCCTTGGTCACTTCGATAATGTCACGACCCGATTTCAGGATGAGGGACGGGTTGGTGGTCACGCCATCGACCAGCCCGAGGTCGTTGAGCTCGCGGATTTCCTTGACGTCCGCAGTGTCCACGAAAAACTTCATAACAGCGTTCCTCCATAATGAGCGCGGGTGGATTTGAGGAATTTAAAACCATTGAATTCCCGGAAGGTGGCTTTTCTTTAGCGCAAAGCCGCGCCAAGGTCACGCGAACATGTCGAAAGATTCGCACGATATTGCAAACCCCATGTCTGGTCTGTTTCCAGAACTCGCACCACGGGTCGTTCCCGTGCTCGTGCCCATGCCTGCGGAGCGGCCTTATTCTTATATGGTTCCGCCGGGCATGAACGTCCAGCCCGGATCGATCGTGCGCGTGCCCTTGGGACCAAGGCAAGTGGCGGGGATCGTCTGCGAGGGCGAGACCGATGCGGTCGACGCCAGAAAATTGCGGGAGATTTCAGAGGTCTTCGATTGCCCCCCGGTGGGGGGCGACATGCTGCGCTTCATGCGCTGGGCCGCCGACTACACGCTTTCGCCGCCCGGCATGGTGGCGCGCATGGTTTTGCGCGTGCCTGCCGCCTTCGATCCGGAACCGTCGGTGCCAGGGCTTCGCTATCGCGGCTGTGAGCCGGAGCGCATGCCAGAGCGCATGACTGCGGCCCGCGCGCGGGTGATGGAGCTTGCCCGCGACGGGCTTGCCTGGACCCGGTCCGGCCTTGCCCATGCGGCGGGGGTTTCGATGACGGTCGTGGACGGGCTGAAGGCGCAAGGCGTCTTCGAGGAAGTCATGCTGCCGCCGCCGGCCGTGGTGGCAAAGCCCGATATCGACTATGCGCGCGCCACGCTTTCGGAAGACCAGCAGGCGGCGGCGGAAATGCTGTCGGAGGCGGTCGAAGCCGATTGTTTTTCGGTGTCGCTGCTCGACGGTGTGACCGGATCTGGCAAAACGGAAGTTTATTTCGAGGCCGTTGCCAAGGCGATCGAGCAGGGCAGGCAGGTGCTGATTCTTCTGCCCGAAATCGCGCTGACGCAGCAGTTTCTCGACCGGTTCCACGACCGTTTTGGCGCCAAGCCCGCCGAATGGCATTCCGATCTGGCACCGCGTACCCGCGAACGTGTCTGGCGGCAGGTTGCGGAGGGAACGGTGCGGGTGGTGGCGGGGG
>NZ_LQBD01000022.1:0-22921 GCF_046630315.1 Brucella anthropi
TGTCGGAAAGCATAAGTGTGTATACAAGACAGATACCATGAACGAAATCTTTATAAAGCGGATTCCGTGCATTCTTATGTCACTATTTCCTGCCCTATGGGGGATGTTGAGCCTTCTTAACAATACAGCTGATTTTTCTGGAACCGCCGAAAATGCCGTCAGGCCCCTTTTAGCTATGACAGACACCTATGGGATTCCCGGTCAGACATGGCGTGCAATTACTGTGAGTTGGGCACCCTATGCAGGTCTTGCGGTAATCACAGCGATAGAAACATTGGCGGGCGTGTTCGCCACTATCGGTTTTGCAAAAATGCTGATCAACCTTTGTGGCAGTTATACGAAATTTTCGGCAGGTAAAAACTGGACAATACTCGGCGCGTGCTGCGCTGTCGCTGTTTGGGGCATTGGCTTCATGGTTGTCGCCGGTGATTGGTTTATGGCCTGGCAAGCGAAAGAAAATCCCCTGAACACACAGTTGGGCGCCCTCATCTATGCGCTTCCATCGATGATGTGCCTCGTTATCCTGCTCTGCCACAAGGAAAGTGAAACCCTGCAAACGTCAGATCATACACTACCCTAAACGAAAACGGCGGCTATTACGCCGCCGTTCCTCATTCAATTACGGTAGGATCAAAGAAATTTCAGCGCGCTGCGGCCTGCATAGCGTGCCTGCTTGCCCAGTTCTTCCTCGATACGGATAAGCTGGTTGTACTTGGCTGTACGATCGGAACGAGCCAGCGAACCGGTCTTGATCTGACCGCAATTGGTGGCAACGGCGAGGTCGGCAATCATCGAATCCTCGGTTTCACCCGAACGGTGGGACATGACAGCGGTATAACCAGCCTTGTGAGCCGTTTCGACAGCGTCGAGTGTCTCCGACAGCGATCCGATCTGGTTGACCTTGACGAGGATCGAGTTGGCGACACCCATGCGGATACCATCACGCAGGCGGGACGAGTTGGTGACAAACAGATCGTCGCCGACAAGCTGGCACTTGTTGCCGATCAGGTCGGTCAGATATTTCCAGCCTTCCCAATCGTCTTCGGCCATACCGTCTTCGATGGTGACGATGGGATAGTCGCTGGCAAGCTTGGCAAGATACTTGGCCTGCGCCTTGGGATCGCGCGTCTTGCGTTCGCCTTCATAGACATAGTTGCCGTCCTTGAAGAATTCGGTCGCCGCGCAGTCGAGGCCGAGGGCGATATCTTCACCCGGCTTGAAACCGGCTTTCTCAATCGATTCCATGATGAAATCGAGCGCAGCCTGGGCATTCTTCAGGTTCGGCGCGAAACCGCCTTCATCGCCGACATTGGTATTGTGACCGGCATCCTTGAGGCGCTTTTTCAACGTATGGAAAACTTCCGAACCGTAGCGAACAGCTTCACGAACGGATGAGGCACCGACCGGCAGAATCATGAATTCCTGGAAATCGATCGGATTGTCGGCATGTGCGCCGCCATTGATGATGTTCATCATCGGGACCGGCAGAACATGAGCGTTTGCGCCACCAACATAGCGATAGAGCGGAAGGCCGGCCGCCTGGGCTGCGGCCTTGGCAACGGCAAGCGAAACGCCCAGAATTGCATTGGCGCCGAGATTGCCCTTGTTGGCAGAGCCGTCGAGGTCAATCATCGTCTGGTCGATAAGCAGTTGGCTTTCCGCATCCATGCCTGCAATAGCGTCAAAAATCTTGCCATTGACCGCTTCAACAGCCTTTTCCACGCCCTTGCCGAGATAGCGGCTGCCGCCGTCGCGCAACTCTACAGCTTCATGTGCGCCAGTCGATGCGCCGGACGGAACGGCAGCGCGTCCGAAAGAGCCATCTTCAAGCACCACGTCCACTTCGACGGTCGGGTTGCCGCGGCTGTCGAGAATTTCGCGGCCGACGATGTCGATGATTGCAGTCATAGGAACCAGTCCTTCCCTATAGATTGCCCCGCCCTATAAGCGAGGCGCTTAACAAATCCGATGCGGCCATTTCTTAGCGCATAATCCTGAAACTTTGCAGAAAAGATTATGCACCGAGCCAGTTTTTAGGCCTTAGCGAAACAAAAGGCGGAGGAACATCCCCCCGCCTTTTCAATTTCCCCGAGAACTGTTTAAAGCCCTTTGGCGATACGGTCGAAAGCCATGAGCTTTTCCAGAAGGGCGGGCATCTTGTCGACCGGAACCATGTTCGGGCCGTCGGATGGTGCGTTATCCGGGTCCTGATGCGTTTCGATGAACAGCCCGGCAACACCCACGGCTACCGCCGCACGTGCGAGTGTTTCCACGAACTCACGCTGTCCGCCTGTCGAGCCGCCCTGCCCGCCCGGCTGCTGTACCGAGTGAGTCGCATCGAAAACAACAGGCGAACCAAGACCCGCCATGATCGGCAAGGAACGCATATCGGAAACGAGCGTATTATAACCAAAGGAAACACCGCGTTCGGTCGCAAGCACATTCGGATTGCCGCTTTCCGTGATCTTGGACAGAACATTCTTCATGTCCCACGGTGCGAGAAACTGCCCCTTCTTGACATTCACGACACGTCCCGTCTTTGCGGCAGCGATCAGCAAATCGGTCTGTCGGCAGAGGAATGCCGGGATTTGCAGGACATCGACCACAGGCGCGACTTCGGCACATTGCTCTTCGGTATGGATATCCGTCAGCACCGGAAAACCGAACGCCTTCTTGAGATCGGTAAAAACTTCCATCGCCTTTTCGAGGCCGATTCCGCGCGCAGCCTTGAGGGAGGTGCGGTTAGCCTTGTCGAAACTGGACTTGTAGACCAGACCAATGCCGAGCTTATCGGTCATTTCCTTGAGACGGCCTGCCATATCGAAAGCGTGTTCACGCGTTTCCATCTGGCACGGCCCTGCGATCAGGGCAAATGGCGCGCTGTTTGAAAAAGTAACGTTTCCGACTTTTACGGATGAATTGGCCGTCGCCATAACATGAACCTCAATGCTGAATGCCCGTTAGCATCTTATCTGGCGTAAAGATGGCTCGAAAACAAGACTATTGCCTGCAAGACGAAACGAAAACGCGCCCCGAAAGGCGCGTCAGAGTTCTAAAGCATTTCCAGCAAAAGTGCGAAGCGCCTCTGCGGGGAAATCAGTCCACCGGATTGATTTCTGATCCCGCTTCGATGCGTCGGATAATGCGGCCAATAAGATAGAGCGGTTCCACGATTCCGTTCTAACCGGAGCCGCTCTATACTAGGCGGCTCTGCTCGATCGCCGCCTCGATGAAGGAAGCGAAAAGCGGATGCGGTTCAAATGGTCGGGATTTCAGTTCTGGATGGTATTGGACACCGATGAACCAGGGATGGTCAGGGTACTCAATCGTTTCCGGCAGAACACCATCCGGCGACATGCCTGCAAAGTTCAATCCGGCTGTCTCAAGGCGATCCTTGTAGTCGATATTGACTTCATAGCGATGGCGGTGGCGCTCTGAAATATCCGTCGATCCATAAATCTCGGCGATTTTCGACCCTGGCTTCAATGCGGCCTCATATGCGCCAA
Source organism: Brucella anthropi (assembly GCF_046630315.1). GTDB lineage: Bacteria > Pseudomonadota > Alphaproteobacteria > Rhizobiales > Rhizobiaceae > Brucella > Brucella anthropi_A. The sequence goes on from NZ_LQBD01000022.1 coordinate 3,507, forward strand.
GGCGCATCGTGCCGCCAAGATCGCCAGCCGCCGCCCGCTTCTCAAGCATATTGCCCTTCAGCCACTCGGTCATGAGGCCGACAACCGGCTCCTTAGTTGGCCCGAATTCGGTCGAAGACGCGTTTTCGATGCCGACCAGATTGCGGGCAGCTTCAATACAGGCCATCTGCATGCCGAAGCAGATACCGAAATAAGGAACCTTGCGTTCGCGCGCAAATTTTGCAGCGAGAATCTTGCCCTCGGCACCGCGTTCGCCAAAGCCGCCCGGGACGAGAATACCGTGCACCTTTTCCAGATAGGGAGCAGGATCTTCGCTTTCGAAGACTTCCGCCTCGATCCAGTCGAGATTAACCTTCACCTTGTTGGCAAGGCCGCCATGATAAAGCGCCTCGATCAGCGACTTATAGGCATCCTTGAGGCCGGTATATTTGCCGACAATGGCAATGGTCACTTCGCCTTCCGGATTGTGAAGACGGTTGGAAACCTCTTCCCAACGATCCATGCGCGGCTTGGGAGCCGGATCGATACCGAATGCCGACAGAACTTCCGAATCGAGGCCTTCCTTATGGTAGGCAATCGGAACATCGTAGATCGTGGCCACGTCGAGCGCCTGAATGACCGCGCTTTCACGCACATTGCAGAACAGCGACAGTTTGCGGCGTTCCGATTCAGGAATCTCGCGATCAGCACGCACCAGCAGAATATCCGGGGCAATGCCTATGGAACGCAGTTCCTTGACCGAATGCTGGGTCGGCTTGGTCTTCAATTCGCCAGCAGCCGGAATATAGGGCATCAGGGTCAGGTGGATGTAGACAGCCGTACCGCGCGGCAATTCATTGCCAAGCTGGCGGATGGCTTCCAGGAACGGCATGGCCTCGATATCGCCAACGGTGCCGCCGATTTCGCAAAGAACGAAATCATAATCTTCATTTCCTTCGAGGACGAAGTTCTTGATCTCGTCGGTCACATGCGGAATGACCTGAACCGTCGCACCGAGATAATCGCCGCGGCGTTCCTTTTCGATGATGTTGCGGTAGATGCGACCGGTGGTGATATTGTCCTGCTGGTTGGCAGGCCGACCGGTGAACCGCTCGTAATGGCCCAGATCCAGATCGGTTTCGGCACCATCGTCAGTGACGAACACCTCACCATGCTGGTAAGGCGACATCGTGCCGGGATCGACATTCAGATAAGGGTCGAGTTTACGGATACGCACGCGATAACCGCGTGCCTGAAGGAGTGCAGCCAGTGCTGCGGCAGCTATGCCTTTTCCAAGGGAAGAAACCACGCCGCCAGTGATGAATACATATCGCGCCATGGGCTTATCTCGTTAGACTTTCCTGATTGATTCCGCCACAAAAAAATGCACCCTGCGGTGTTTTTTCCACCGAAGCCAGGCGGTAATCGTCGTTGCACAAAGAAAAACCGGAGCCGAAAACCCCGGAGCGAATACGTCTGTTCTCTCTAGCGCCCCTCTCTGCATAAAGCCATGTCGAAGCGCGAAATCCACAGTTTCCACCGGCAGAACAGCGATTGAGGCAAAAGAAAAGGCCGGGCCCGCGAGCCCGGCCATATTCCCATAGTCATTTGCGGATCAGAGAACAACCACTTCGGTGCCCAGACCCACGCGCTCATAAAGATCCATCACATCCTCATTGATCATGCGGAAGCAGCCATTGGAAGCGGAGCTGCCGATGGTCCATGGCTGCACCGTGCCATGAATGCGAATGTAGGTGTCCTTGTTGCCCTGAAAGAGATACATGGCGCGCGAACCAAGCGGATTGCCCGGACCGCCATCCATGCCGTTCTTGAAACGGCCGTAATGAGCCGGATCGCGCTCGATCATTTCCTTGGTCGGAATCCAGCGCGGCCATTCGCGCTTGGCGCTGATCGTCGCCTTGCCCTGGAATTCCAGACCCTGCTTGCCAACAGCGATGCCATAGCGGCGAGCCGTGGTTGAGGTTTCCACCAGATAGAGAAAACGCTGTTTTGGATCGATCACGATGGTGCCGGGCTTGTAGCCGGTAAAAGCCACTTCCTGCGCCCGGAACTTCGGATCGATACTGTACTTGTTGGCTTTCACCGCATTGCCGCCCTTGGCAGCCTTCTTCTTTTTCGGCTTCTCGGGATTGGCCTTGGTTTCGCTTGAAAGAGCAACCTGCTGAACGGACGCGGCAGCTTCGTTGAGCTGCGCTTCAGCACTTACCGGCGAAGCTGCAAATGCCGGGGCGGTCGCCCCAATGCAGAGACTTGCAATACCTGCCATCAGAATACGGCGTGAAAACATGTTCGGTTCCCGAAAATTCAAGCACAAGGGAGAAACATCTGCGCATCGATGCGATCAGACTTTCGCTCTCCTTACTGCAAAGCCCTCCGGTTCTCAATTCGCTGCCATCATTCTGCAATGCGATTCGCGGCAGCCTATTGCCTGCTTGCAACACTTTGCGGTGCGATGGTTAACAAAAAGAAAACCGGCCTCGGGGGCCGGTTTCGCATTGCGTTCATTCTAGCTCGTATTCTTACTGCGAGCTTGGAACCGGATTGGCTGGCGTTTCTGGAACAGCCGGCGCCTGCGGCTGGGCAGCGTCGGGCTGCGTTGCCGGTGCCGTAGCGCCGGGAGTCGCCGGTGCGGTCTGATTGGCGTCAGGGTGCGAAGACTCACCACCCAGCTGATTGAGGATACCGCCGCCATTGCCGCCTGCCGGAGCCGTCTGGCTGCCAGTCGCCGCCGGGATACGATTGAGAATGTCGGTCGGCTTTTCGCCGTAACGCGCCATGATGCCGAGGATAAGCGACGTCGCGAAGAAACCGATCGCAAGAATGGCTGTCGTGCGGGTCAGCGCGTTTGCTGCGCCGCGAGCCGTCATGAACCCCGAACCACCGCCAATGCCAAGGCCGCCGCCTTCCGAACGCTGGATAAGCACAACGCCGACAAGCGCCAGCACGATCAACAAATGAATGACAATGATTACGGTCTGCATGGGTTACGGTCTTTATATCCCTAAAACTAGAGCGGCTCTTTACACGCTATTGTCCGATAATCCAAGCCCCGAGACCAAGATAGACAGACGCGATGTGCCGGTTACAAATTACGATAGGTTTCGCATATGGCGAGAAAGTCGGTTGCCTTCAAGCTCGCACCACCGACAAGCGCGCCATCGACATCGGCAACGCCGAGCAATTCCATCGCATTCGAAGGTTTGACCGAACCGCCGTAAAGCAGGCGCAGATGAGCACCTTTCGCGCCGAAACGCTCAATCAGCTGCTCACGCATGAAGGCATGCGCGGCGCGCACATCCTGCACGGTCGGCGTCAGCCCCGTGCCGATTGCCCAGACCGGTTCATAGGCGATGACCGTATTCCCGGCATCCACGCCGTCCGGCAATGAGCCGACAAGCTGCTTGCCGATCACGTCCAGCGTGCGCTCGGCCTTGCGTTCATCGGCAGTCTCGCCGACGCAGACAATCGCGGTCAATCCGGCAGCCCAGGCGGCTTCCGTCTTGGCGCGAACGATCTCATTGCTTTCGTGATGATCGGTCCTGCGCTCGGAATGACCGATGATGACATGCGTAGCGCCAGCTTCCTTGAGCATTTCGGCGGAAATGTCGCCCGTATGCGCACCGGACGCCTTAAAGTGCGCGTCCTGACCGCCGAGGCCAACCGTTTCGCCTTCGAGCGTTTCGGCCGCGCGAGAAAGAAGCGTCGCCGGCACGCAGATCACAGCGTCGAGCTTGCGACCGAGATCGGAGCTCAGGCCGGCAGCAATCGCGCGCAATTCGGTCAGGGATTCTCCCGTGCCATTCATCTTCCAGTTGCCAGCAACCAGCGGACGGATTCCCGGAGTCATTTCATTCTCCTCGCCTGTTCAAAACAGCTGACGCCACCGCCTCTTGAAAGCAGACCAGCGCCAAAATTTGCCACTGACTAAGCGTATTCGTGCCGCAATGCAAATGTTCTTGCGTGCCATCATGCAATGAGACCTTGCATATGGGGCTTGCTTGAGGTTATCCCCTGACTGGCTCTATCTATAAAAGCCGAGCTTCGATTTGTTCTTGAAGGGTTTCCAATGCTCGACAGCCTGCGTTCCGCCGCTCAATCCTGGGTCGCCAAGCTTCTGCTTGGCCTGCTTGTACTGAGCTTTGCGATCTGGGGCATCTCCGATGTCTTTCGCGGCGGCCTGACGGGCAACGCGGCGATGACGGCCGGCGATTCCGAAGTAAGCGCCACCGATTATCGTTTCGCCTATGAGCAACAGATGATGCGTCTGTCGCAGCAGTTTCGCCAGCGTCTGACGCGCGAACAGGCGCAGGCGCTCGGCGTCGAAAACCAGGTGCTCGCCCAACTCGCCGCCGGCGTGGTTCTGGATGAAGGCGCGCGGACCATGCATCTGGGCCTTTCCAAGGACGGCATTGCGCGGCTGACCGGCGAAGATCCCGCCTTCCACGATGCAAGCGGCAATTTCAATCGCGCGCAGTTCGATGCCGTGCTTCGCCAGTCCGGCATCCGCGCACAGGATTACCTCGATAATCGTGCAAAAGTCGCCCGCCGCCAGCAGATTGTGGAAGCGGCAACCGACGGCATCAAGCTCCCGGATGCGGCGTTGAAGGCGCTCGCCCTTTATCAGGGCGAAACCCGCAGCGTTGATTATGTGACCATTCAGGCCGAAAAAGCCGACGCCATCCCCGCCCCGTCCGACGATGCGCTCAAGACCTATTTTGACGCGCACAAGGACGAATACAAGGCACCGGAATACCGGAAGATAAGCTATGTGAAGCTGGAACCGGCGGATATTGCCGATCCATCCGCAGTCACGCAGGATGAAATCAACGAATATTACGAAAAGAACAAGGACCGTTTCAGCACGGTCGAAAAGCGCACCATCGAACAATTGAGCTTTGCCGACGACGCTGCTGCTGAAGCTGCCCGGAAGAAAATCGCCGCAGGAACAAGCTTTGTCGATATCGGCAAGGAACAGGGCAAAACGGAAGACGATCTCAAACTCGGCACATTCGACAAGTCGGCCATTCCCGATCAGGCCGTTGCCGATGCAGCTTTTGCACTGGCGGAAAATGGCGTGAGCCCGGTCATCAAGGGCAGCTTTGGCCCCGTTATCCTGCGCGTGACGCAGATTGAACCGGCTCATGTGAAGCCGCTGGCTGATGTTGAAGGCGAAATTCGCACCACACTTGCAAACAATATCGCGGCAAGCAGCATTAGCGGCATTCATGATTCCTATGAGCAGGAACGCTCTGACGGTGCTTCCATGGCCGACGTGGCAAAAAAGCTGAGCCTCAAGGCGGTCACGGTGGAAGCGGTTGATGCGGAGGGCAACGATCCTTCCGGCAATCCGGTTCAGCTGCCAAACTCCGAAGCATTGCTTTCCGCTGTCTTCCAGGCTGATCAGGGATTTGACAACGACGCCCTTACCATGGGCAATATCGGCTATCTCTGGTATCAGGTTGATGGCGTGACGCCAGCACGGGAGCGCACACTGGGCGAAGTAAAGGACAAGGTTGTCGCGGCGTGGAAAGGCGAAGAAGCTGTCAAGCGTCTCAACCAGCGTGTGGAGGAACTGAAGAAGCGTCTCGACGATGGCGCGACGCTTGATACGATCGCTGCCGAACTGGGCGTTGACAAGCAGACCAAGCGTGGTGTCATCCGCACGACCAACGATGCCGATATCGGAACCGCAGCGGCAGCGCAGATTTTCCGGGGAGCCAACGGGTTCACGGGCAGCGCGGCTGCGCCTTCGAACGATGCCCAGATCCTGTTCAAGGTTGTTGAAGTAACCGAACCCGCGGCAGCCGGTCCGGAAGCCATTCCGGAACAGCAGCAGAAATATCTGGCGACAACGCTTTCGGATGATGTTCTCGAGCAGCTCGTCGGCGAATTGCAGAAGCAGTACCCTGTGAAGATAAATCAGGCCGTCATCAACAACGCTTTGGCGTTTTAAGGACGGTGGGCATCCAGAATGGCTGATCTAAAACCCTATATCGCGAAAGCCGCATCGGGCGAGCCGCTTTCGCTCGAGGACTCCAAGGCTGCCTTCGACATCATGATGTCGGGACAGGCAACCCCGTCGCAGATCGGCGGACTGTTGATGGCATTGCGCGTGCGGGGTGAAACCGTGCCGGAAATCGCTGGTGCTGTCGCATCCATGCGCTCGCGGATGCTGGCAGTTTCGGCGCCGGCCAACGCAATCGATATTGTGGGAACCGGCGGCGATCAGTCCAGCTCCTATAATGTTTCAAGCTGTTCGGCATTTGTTGTCGCGGGTGCTGGCGTCCCTGTTGCCAAGCATGGCAACCGCGCCCTCTCCTCCCGTTCCGGCGCAGCCGATGCGCTGGCCGCCCTCGGCATCAACATCGAAGCCGGCGCAAACACGATTGGCCGCAGCATCACCGAAGCCGGTCTCGGTTTCATGTTTGCGCCGATGCACCATTCCGCCATGCGTCATGTCGGCCCTTCCCGCGTGGAACTTGGAACACGCACCATCTTCAATCTGCTTGGCCCCCTTTCCAATCCTGCCAGCGTCAAGCGTCAACTCGTTGGCGTATTTGCGCCGCAATGGCTTGTACCGCTGGCCGAAGTACTCAGGGAACTGGGCTCCGAAGCGGCCTGGGTCGTCTATGGCGACGGGCTGGACGAAATGACGACCGCCGGCACGACACAGGTTGCCGCGCTTGAGAATGGTCATATCCGCACATTCGAAATCTCACCGGAAGAGGTTGGTCTGCGCCGTTGCGACCCGGCAGAACTGAAGGGCGGCGAGGCTTCGTTGAATGCCAAGGCTCTGCTGGGTGTGCTTGAAGGCGAGAAAAATGCCTATCGAGATATTGTCCTGCTCAATTCAGGCGCGGCACTCGTCATTGCCGGCAAGGCGAAAGACCTGACGGAAGGCATCGCACTTGCCGCAAAGTCTATCGACGACGGTGCTGCACTTGCTGTCTTGCAGAAGGTGATTGCCGTTTCGAACGACGAATCCGCCTGACGGAAAGGATCAGCCATGTCCACCGACATTCTGCGCAAGATCGAAGCTTACAAGCGCGAAGAGATCACCGCAGCCAAGGCCGAGCGCACCGTCGCCGATCTCAAGGCACGTGCACAAGACCAGGAAGCGCCGCGCGGTTTTCTGAAGGCGCTGGAAGCAAAACGCGCAGCCAATGAATTTGCATTGATTGCCGAGATCAAGAAGGCGAGCCCATCGAAAGGCCTCATCCGCCCTGATTTCGATCCGCCTGCACTTGCAAAAGCCTATGAGGCCGGCGGTGCAGCATGTCTCTCCGTTCTGACCGACACACCGTCTTTTCAGGGAGCACCGGAATTTCTGACAACAGCGCGCAATGCATGCAGTCTCCCGGCCCTGCGCAAGGATTTTCTGTTCGATACATACCAAGTGCATGAGGCCCGCAGCTGGGGCGCGGACTGCATCCTGATCATTCTTGCAAGCGTTGATGACGATCTGGCGAAGGCGCTGGAAGAAACAGCATTCGAACTCGGCATGGATGCGCTCATCGAGGTGCACGACGAAACCGAGATGGAGCGCGCGCTGAAGCTTTCATCCCGCCTGTTCGGCGTCAACAACCGCAATTTGCGCACATTCGAGGTTGATCTCGCCGTTTCGGAGCGTCTGTCAAAAATGGCTCCGTCCGATCGTGTTCTGGTTGGTGAAAGCGGCATCTTCACCCACGAGGACTGCCTGCGTCTGGAAAAGTCCGGAATCGGCACCTTCCTCATCGGGGAAAGCCTGATGCGCCAGACAGATGTCGCGGCGGCTACCCGTGCGCTCCTGACCGGCAAGGCCTGACCGATGACGTCCAAGCTCACCCATATCGACCAGACCGGTGCCGCCAATATGGTGGATGTCGGGGCCAAGGATGAAACCGAACGCCAGGCCATGGCCGAAGGATCGGTCAGAATGAAGCCGGAAACACTGGCGCTCATTCTGGAAGGCAACGCCGCGAAGGGTGATGTCATTGGCGCTGCGCGCCTGGCGGGTATCATGGCGGCAAAAAAGACCGCCGATCTTATCCCCCTTTGCCACCCGCTCATGCTCACCAAAGTCGCAGTCGAAATCGAGCCCGATCAGACACTGCCCGGTTTGCGCGTGCGCGCACTCGCCAAGCTCAAAGGACGCACCGGCGTGGAAATGGAGGCCCTTACCGCCGTTTCCGTCACATGTCTCACCATCTACGACATGGCCAAAGCCGTCGATAAACATATGGAGATCGGCGGCATCCGCGTGACAGAAAAGAGCGGCGGCAAATCGGGTGACTGGAAAGCATAAAGCACTGAACTTTGCTCTGGATCAATTCGTCCGGACAGGCTTTATGTTCTAAGCGGGTCAACAATTCAGTTCGAGAGGAAACGCAATGTCCCTTCTCCCGGTCGATGAAGCACTGGCCCGCATCCTGAAATCCGCAGAGCCGCACGGCAACGAACAAGTTGCTTTGTCGGATGCGGGTGGGCGTGTCGTTGCAACGCCTCTCGTAGCGCATTTCCTGCAACCGCCCTTTGACGGTTCGGCAATGGATGGTTATGCCCTGATTGCACCGGCGAATATTTCTTATCCCGTTCAATTCGAGATTATCGGCGAATCGGCCGCAGGCAACCGTTTCGAAGGCGAACTGGGGGTCGGTCAGGCGGTCCGTATTTTTACCGGCGCGCCCCTGCCCAAAGGCACCAACACAATCGTCATTCAGGAACATACGGAACGATCGGGCAACCAGCTGACTGTTCAGGCGGGCATAGAACCCGGGCGCCATATACGCCGCGCAGGCCTCGATTTTTCGCCCGGCAATGTGGTTATTCCACGGGGGCGCACGCTGGATGCTGCGGCCCTGTCGCTGGCGGCGGCCAGCGGAAACGCCAAAATCGACGTGTTCCGGAGGCCAAAAGTGGCGATTATCGCGACGGGCGATGAGCTTGTTGCACCGGGCGAAACGCCTGGAAAGGACCAGATTGTTGCATCTAACAGTGTTGGAATTGCCGAAATCGTGAGGCGAGCAGGCGGACAACCGCAAGATCGGGGAATCATCCCGGATAATCCGGTTACGATCGAACAGGCAATAGCCGACACTCTGCAAAGCGGCATCGACATTCTGGTGACAATTGGCGGCGCTTCCGTCGGGGACCGCGATTTTGTGCACGGCGCGCTTCAAAAACTGAGCGTCGATCTCGATTTCTGGAAGATCGCCATGCGGCCGGGCAAACCCCTGATGTACGGACGCACCCGTGTGAATGGCAAGACCGTGCACATTATCGGCCTGCCGGGTAATCCTGTTTCGAGCCTGGTCTGTAGTCTCGTCTTTCTGCGTCCGCTTGTCGCCAAACTTGCCGGAACTGACCTCGCTGCCGATATCCGCCCGGCAAAGCTTGGCACAGTCCTGCCTGCAAACGATCATCGCCGCGATTATATTCGGGCTACGATCGAATCAACCCCAAACGGCACCTTGATCGCAAAGCCGTTTCCGATGCAGGATTCGTCCATGCTTTCGGCGCTCGTGGGCTCGAAAGCACTTCTCATCAGGGAAGAAAATGCACCGGCCGCCGCGATCGGCGATGATTGTCGTGTTTTGATGCTTTGAAGCGAACACGGCCAGTCTCGTGCGGATGCGTATTGATGATCCCTGTGTAGTAGATTTTCATCTCATTTCGTGTTCAACAGGGAGAGAAACTTATCTCTCGGACCGTCAAATGCAATTCTCCCTTCTTCCAGGAATATCACACGGTCCACAAGATGAAGCATATTGCTTCGCCCAGTAAAAAGCACCAGTGTGGAAGCGCTGCTCAGCTTTTCCTCCAATATGGAACAAAACTGCTTCTCTACATTCGATCCCACAAACGCCGTCGGTTCATCGAGAAAAAAGAACTTTTTATCGGACACAGCCAATCGGCACATTTCCAGCATCTGCATCTTGTCGACAGACACGCCCGCTACGGCACTCACTGGTGCATAGACACCGCCTGTAAAAACCTGAGGTAGCCATCTCATGAATGGTAAGGAGAGTGCCGTTTTCAGCCGCTCCTCATCAATCGACCCGAAATATTCGAAAAGTGTATCATAGTAGAAAAAATTCTTCTGAGGGAAATAATAGGTCTCCTCCCTTAGCGCAGAAAAGCGCGGATAATCTGAACTATTGAACGAAATTCTGCCAGTGGTTGGCTCCATCAGTCCCAGAAGAAGGCGCGAGATCGTTGTCTTGCCGCTCCCTCCAGCTCCAACAATCGCCACCTTCTCACCAGCCCCAATATCAAAATTGATATCATCAAGAACCTTTCGTCCTGATTTTTCTTCAAACGAGAACCCAAGACCGCGAACACTCCAACCATTCTTGTTTTGCTGGTCATTCATATGGATAGGCGTCTTGGTGTTACCGTCTGCGAGGACGCCATTGATATGTTGAAGCGATTCTTTCATGCTTCTAAATAAAGGCAAAAAGGAAGAAAGCGACGAAATGAGCTGACTTATCTTGCCTGACAAAATAATCGTCGCGAACAGTGCGCCAGGTGCGAGCTCCCCATATTGTAACAGGTAATAGGCCAGAACAACGATCACCACGGTCTGTGACGAAGACAGAAAGGAAAGCGTTGAGCTCATGGACACGCGCTGTGCGAGTTTCTTTTCCTCTATTATATTATTCTTCTCGCTACCGTTCAGGTAGATAGAGACAAATGCATCGTCCATTCCATTGGCTTTATAATCGTCGACAAACGGAATGGGCAATGTGGCACCGTGTTGCGACTGGCCCCCCACATCTATCCTCGATTTATAGTCGTAATATAGTATTGCGACTATCTGGATAAGCGCCATTACAATGACGCCGATGACGAGATATTGGGCAATTATCGCTATAACGAGGAAATACAGCAGACAGAAAATCACATCCACATACTGTGATGAGATCAATATCCACAACGCACCTTTGAGTTTTGCCAGGTTTGCGATGGCTAAAGTGCGCGCGCCGCCCCAAAAATTACGCTCATTCGAAATGATCGAAATAAGTCGACGAATATAATTGGGCTCGAAGAACACTGAAAAATCGCGGATCAGTTTGTAAACAACAAGCTCCTTTTTCTTCTTAAGATATATCTCCAGAAGAAAGAAAGCCACTAGAAGTACGGACAATGTCCAAAGAGACGCTTCGGCGGAAGCCGGTATAACACGCCCATATATCGCGTTCATGTAGAGCGGCATTCCCAGAGCGAGAATATTCAACGCAAATGCAATGAAGAAGAACGTAAATAGACCGGTTCGTCTTTTGGTCCAAAGACGGATCAGTCGTGTCGGCGTCAGCGTGTCGGTATCGCCAGAGGGAATGAACTTGAAGACCAGAGCTTTCTGGTTATCTGCCGCGTCAGAGCGACTCGACCATTCTCCCGCCTGGTAAACGAGGCAACTTTCATGATCGTCCTGGGTTCTATCGCGACTAAGGCGGATAAAGTAACCGCCCATGGTAATGCCTATGAAATTCAATATCTCATCAAAGCGTTCATCGTCTGGATAGAGTTCAAACACCCTCCCCATAAACGATGTCGGCAGCCTCATATCAAAAAACTGTGCCAGTCCATTTGCTGCCGAAATCAATGTAAGACAGCCCTGATCGTGCTGTACGTTCATGGAGAGACCGTACCTTTAACTATACTGAATCATTTGAGGAAAACGGTAACGCGCCCGGTTAACACCGGGCGCGCCAACAGCCAATTAAGCGGCCAGAGTAGGGGCTTGATGATCGACCGTAAATGTATGGCCATTCTGCCTGTCGGTGTAAACGTCGTTCCCTTCTGAATGAGCAAGCTCCCACGTATTCGTGTCATAGGTCATGTGGAGGCGACCACCATCACCCGAATTGAGCTTCATCGTGACGTTATCTTCCGCGTTATGATCAAAAAAATGATCTAAATTGAAGGTGATCGAATCGTGCTGCGAGGCGCTGAGATCAATCGTCGTTATATGTGTAACGTTCGTCAGCCCGCCCAAGTCAAGAGCGGCGTCGCCTCCGGCTTTCAGTTGCAGGGTATTGTTGCCGTCGCCACCATCGATAGTTATTCCAGATATATCGGAGACATGTGTAAAGTTGATGATATCGTCCCCATTTGACGTTACAATAAAGTTAATATCGCCATGTATGGTATCATGCGCGGAGCCTTTCGCAATATCTGTAGTATGATTTCCAGTATATCCACTAAGATCTACCGTCATATCTGTACCAAGGCCACTATAATCAAGATGAAGTTTACTGTTATTGCTGATATTAATATTGTCGGCAGAATGCGAGGCCCCGGTGAAATAATAATCACCACCACCGGATAGATTATAGGTCATATTGAAATTGCCAGATGTGGTGATCATCGTATTACCACCAACATTGTGCGTGGAATCAAACTCTTGAATATGCGTGATAGTATCGGTTCCAATGAGGTGCCCGGAATCGTCATACTTGCCGATGCTTCCGTTACTGAAATCCGCATGAACATAGCCCATCGTTGCCTTGTAGATGTTACCGGTACCTCCGTTACCGTCGATATTATCGTTACCGCCGCTTTCATAGAAAATATCGGACATACCAGTATGACCAGTGATTGAATCGTCACCGTTAGAGCCCGCAACAGCATTAATATTTGTCAGCTTATCAGCAGCTCGACTATCTCCAAAAGTAACGTTGCCTGTATCCAGATTTATGGTTAGACTGGTGTCATTGCTTGAATAGTAATGGGAATAATCCACAAAACTATAAGAAGCCAGAGTAATTCCCGCACCACCATCAATATGATTTCCGCCACCCACAACATAGAAAGTATTATAATTGCTGGCAACAACATGCGCTTGTACGGCAACGTCGATCCCGCTGTGACCGGCACCCCAATCAACAGTTTGTGGATTTGCGCCTGATAATATCAGCTTGTTGAAGTTGTTTGCGGTGAATGAGCCATTGCTGCCGTATCCGCCGGTGAAGCTGAATTTTCCATCCTGTGCATTTGTGATTGTTACCTGAAACGCATTGCTTGTTGTATCGTTATACTTGAACGTATTATTTCCAGCACCGCCGTCATAAGTCGAACCGGTTGTTTTCCACGTCGAGCTCAGAATGAAAGAATCGTTTCCAGTACCGCCCGTGATGTTAACATTGGACATATTGGCACCAATGTTGAAAGTGTCGCCATGGTTCGTTCCATAGACGGTACCAAAATAGCCCGTTTTGATTGTATCGGTATTGCTTCCCTTAACGACCGTTCCACCATTGCTGTTTAGGTTGAACGTAGCCGCCACGGTTATCCCACGATAGTCAATAATATCTCCGTGGCCACCGGTAACAATGTAGGTGTTATTACTGGAATTCGCAGCCAATATGGTTGCGCTTCTTCCAGCGCTGATGTCGAATGTGGTGTTTACCCCGTCCTTCGATATATAGCTGTTTCCAGTGCCTGCATTGCCGATGATATAGTCGATTCCCCGATAATCATCGCTTCCGCCACTACCATTCAGCAGTGCTTTGTTCTGCGAGAGATCAATCTGGATCTTACCGGTCGTTTCGCTGTAATCGACTCTATTATTGACACCGGTGCCATCAATATAAATCTGATTATGTGTTCCGCTCGAAATTTTGAATATATTATTAGATCCATTGCCCGTAATTTCAAACGTGTTGGTTTTGGAGTTTGCTCCCACTGTAAAGGTATTTGATGATCCATCACCATTTATCTTAACATTGGTGTTCCCGGAATCTTTTCCGACCGTCACTCCATTACCATTACTCACACCATCAAAAGTAAAAGTATTATCCCCTGAATTGCTGAGGACATTTATAATATTGCTATTTCCACCTTTATCAAAGTTTACATTGTTAGCCCCACCACCATCAATTGTAATTACATTACTTGTAGCGACACCTGTAATATGAATATCATTACCAGTACTCCCCTTTCCTATCTGTATATTATTCTGCTTCCCATCACCATAAATTGTAACATCGTTAACACTTGATCCGTCGGCAATAGTAATTTTATTTCCGTTATTAATACCGCCATTACCCATCGCGACGGTATTGTTCACGCCACCGCCATTGACGGTGATACTGTTATTATTCGCCCCACCCTCAACAGTGATATTATTATCATGACTGTCACTACCCAAGGTGATTGTATTACTGTTGCCGTCCCCATTGATCGCAATCGTATTATCGAGTGCTCCATTCTTTCCGGTTATGGTATTATTGTTTCCGCCTCCTGTTAACGTAACAACATTAACCGCCCCTGAGCCGATCTTGATTGTGTTTCCATTAGACGTACCATTTATGATGGTTGTATTATTAGATCCATCCCCCATATAAATATGATTATTGGATTCAAAAGCAGTTATATTTAGATCAAATTTATAGCCGTCAGCGTTGTAAGTTCCATTACCACTCGTTGTACCGATAATACTGCTGATATGGCCACTATAAATAACGTCCGATGCGCCAGATCCATTCTGTATCACCCCAGCGATCAAATCCGCATAGAACCGATCATAGGAAAAAGCAGAGTAATCCAGCGTTGTATTGGTTACATCATCAAGATAGAGATGCGTATAGGAATTACCGCCGTGATATGTAATAGAACCACCGTTTCCGGAGTAAATTTCGCTATAGGATGCCCCCAGGAAAGAAATATCCGTATGCCCTTGTCCTGCGTGTACGGTACCTCTACCACCCTGTGAAATGATCGTGTCGTTTCCGCTTGCGGAACCGTAGTAGTCCAAAAGACTGTTATTCACATTCGCGGTATTGACCTGTCCGCCAGCATGGATCGTTACGACCGTATCCGTAGCTGTATACGTATTGTTACCTTGCCCGCCATACAGCACATTCGTTCCACCATTTACCACGAAACGAGTTTGCCCATCTGTACCAATCAAAATGTTTGAATAACCGGTGCGCCCCACCAAGGAACCACCCCCGGCCGAGCCTATGACACGATAAATATTGGTCAGATCGTCCTGACCGTACTGGTACTTCGTTGCAACGCCACTATTGAGATCGACATCAACCCGCGTTGACAATCCTGAATAATCCATCGTGGAATTGCCAGTTCCGCCGTCGATTTTGTCGTTGCCGTTCCCAGCCTTGATGAGATTATCACCCGCAACGCCATAGATAATATCGTCGCCATCGCCACAGATAATCAGATCGTTATGGGCACTTCCATAGACGGTATGAATATTATTTAATTGATCTTGCCCGAAATTTCCCTTGGAATCCGTCCAACCATTCTTGCTTGTTATGTTTTTGGATAGGTCAACTTCCACACCGTCGAAATCGATACCGATATCCGATGCAATATCTATATGATCGAATTTCTGTCCACCGATATTTCGGTAATCAACAGTGTTACTTCCGCTCCCCCCATCAAAAACATTATTACCACCATAGCCGATAAATGTATCATTACCATCGCCACCATGGAAGATATGATTGCCGCCGTTCGTGACAAACGTATCATCGAACTTCGTTCCATAAATTTCCTGAACATTATTGATCACCTGCGAAGATCCAGTAGAAGAAATCTTTGCAGAATCCGTATCGTCAATTCCAAGCGCGGTCAGGGTGTCTCTGTTGTTGGCCTGAAAATCAACGGTAATGCCGCGGTCATAATCACTATAGTCAACAATATTATGTCCATCGCCACCGTCATAAACGT
Organism: Brucella anthropi; assembly: GCF_046630315.1. GTDB lineage: Bacteria > Pseudomonadota > Alphaproteobacteria > Rhizobiales > Rhizobiaceae > Brucella > Brucella anthropi_A. The sequence goes on from NZ_LQBD01000022.1 coordinate 19,185, forward strand.
CCTGGCCATGTCCCGCGATGATCTTGTCATTTCCATCCCCCCCCCCTGATAATCACTGGCGTAGGCGTGGTACCCAGCTGAACGTTCCCGTCAGGATCATAAGTGGACGTCGGATTCGGCACGATCTGAAAGCCGTAATCATGCGAACTGTCACCATTCGCGGTCGGCGGTGAAAACTCTACATGAACCTGAAACTGCTCCGTTGCATCCGTTGAGTAGACAATGCCAAATTCGTTTTTGGCAAGCCCCAAGCTTTGCCCTTCAGGAGAATCCCAGGTAACGATATGATAATTGCTGCTCTGGCTAGCCTTGACGCTTGTGATCTCGGTCGCGTTGTCCATCCGCATGATTCTGGTCAAGGTATGCTCGTTATCCGAACTCCCACGGATACGCGCGTCAATTGTCCAGTCTCCGTCATCAACATTGATGGTGCGGGCACCGTACTGGTTATCGTAAGAAGGATTTGTGCGCGATCCTCCACCCACAACTATGGTATGATCTGCGTCGTTAGTAAGCGTATCGAGCTGCAACTGATTTAAGGGTGGAAAAACTTTCTGTCCCGGATCGGCGGGGTTCGGATTGGGAACCGGTGGAGGCGTAGGAATGTCCGGCTGGGAATGGCTTGCGCCGCCGCTAGAGCTGGCGAATTGAATCGGCGGCGGAGCCGGACGGATATCAATAAGATCCATGTGCGTTTCTGGATCATCTGTCGAATTCGAATGCGAGCTCGAAGCATCATCGTCCTGCATTGACGCACCAAGAGCGTCATGCACCGGCACCTTCTCGACAATCGTTTTAACGATCACCTTTTCATGTGTCTGCTGATCCTGCTGCGAGGCATTCTGCGCATTGCCATCATGTTCAGAAAGATGAACATCAACCTTGCTATAGTTAGCGATCGCCTTTTCAATCAACTGCTTTGACGTCAGATGCTGACCGTCGGAAAATGTCAGACTAAATGTGTCGTCGGCCAAACCGGCAAACTGAGCCGCAAAAGGAAGTTTATAAACGTCACCGGATGCTGTTTTGAAGACAAAATCCTGCCCCTCAATCGAAACAGCGGATCCCTGCAGAGAGAAAGGAAGCTGATTATCCTGAAGGGTCTTTATAAGAATGATATGATCTTTTGAATCGTTCGTTTTTATTACTTCCTAATATATATAGAAGCCAGACGATAGAAATTTCAAACAGACGGCCACATAAAATAAATTTTATGCGTATTATACATAATCAATTCGATATTTGAAATGATATTTTCATTACCATGCGACCTTCATCAAATATGCATCAATTATATTTTTTCCAATACAATTTAAATTACTTATGGCTCAGATAAAGCGTGGTGGGCGCCGCGCAGTAACGGTTTAAAGAAATATTCCGAGATCGTTCTTTTACCGATCAAAAAATAGGCGCTGATTGCCATTCCGGGATAGAGTTTTTCTTTGATGTCATTTTGGTCGATAGATATTTCGACCTGATAGTAACGTGCCCCTCTTTCCTCAGAGAACGAGTCAGCACTGATAAGTATCACTTTTCCTCTAAGGGAGTTTTCCGATGCACGTTCAAAACCATTGATCTCCACCTTGACTGGCATATCCACCCAGATTTTGTCTCTGTCCTTCGTATCGAGCTTGACCGAAGCAACGACAGGAACATCCTTTGGGGTGATTTCCAGTATCTCGCCACCAGGTGGGATAACGCTTCCTTCATGGGATTTTGTAAGCTTTTGTATCTTACCTCGAACTGGGCTCAATATTTGCTCTTGCTGCTTTCGAGCATGCGCACCAGACAACTTAGCTTGTGCCTCGGAAAGTTGATCCTGTACCTTAAGCAACTCATTCTGCTTTTCGCTAATATGATTTTTCTTGATTTTCTCGGTATCAAGCTTGGCCTTCTCAGCTTGGTCGCGCAATATATTTGTCTTGGAAATGGCGTTGTTCAGATCATTGAGTGTCTTTTGCGCCTCAGAACGACGAGTCAAAAGTGTTCCTTGGGCTGCGGCGCCCATTTTTACCAACCCCTCAACCATCTTGACCTGCTTATGGTCATAAACAAGCTGTTGCCGCAACCCATCAATCAGCGTTTCATTCGCACCGATTTCCGAGCGCCGCTCATCTTCCACTGACTGACTAACCTTGAGCTCGTCTTCGTAGTTCTTCTTATTAGCCTGATAAACAGCATATTCCTGATGATAGGCTGCATAATCTTCAGAACCCGTATCACCGCTGAAAACAAAATCCTTACCCTCTATTTCCGCACCTATACGTTCGATTCTCATCTGTAACGTCGAGACAAGCATCTTGTTTTTGCTGTATTCTTCTGAAACATAACTATTATCAATGATTGCTAACGGTTGACCTTTCTCAACCTCCTGCCCCTCCCTGACAAACAACTTATCGACGCGGCCACCGATCGGGTGCTCCACCACGATGTTCTTATCCTTTATTTGAAGGTAGCCGTGGGCCTGGATCGAAATATCGACCTTCATTGTAAAGAACGCGATGAAGAGGGCCGCTAGGGCCACAGTCAAGAATATCTGTGACCCGTTACCCTTCTTACTACCGGTTTTGAACGGCGCATTCGCCTTGGCACGGAACAAACCGCGCTTTAACCACATTGTCGATGTCATCAGAAGGAGCCGCGTTTCGGATGTCAACCTTGGTCAGATCAATGCCCTGTGCCTTGAAGATCGCCATCAATTGATAATAGAGACTGGTTTGCTGAACGAGTTGGCTGCTGGAACTTTTTCCTCCAGCATCATGTACAAAGACACCGACGGCATAGGTTCCGCTTTTGCCTTTATAATTGTTCAGCCACGAAACCACCTGCGTCTTGTCGCTATCGAGGTAGCTTTCCTGCTGAGAGCTAAACTTGATCTGCAAATCGCCCGGCTTATTATTATATAAATCCTTGTACGCCTGCAGGAACATCAGATTCTGAGAGCCAGCTGCGGCAGTAACGTTCGTTTTATCACCAGAGGATGCGGAATCTCTGGTCTGGTTGCCTGCAGCGTTCGCTTGCGCAACATCGCCGGCAGCATGCTTCTGCACGATCGAATCTCCAGCCTCCGCAGCATTGTCAGAATTATGCGTTTCCACTGAAACGCTGCCTGCTGCACTGCTTGCAGCGGCTTTCCGATCAGACGCAGCTGCATCAGCCACTACCGCGCCGGCTGCGGCAGCCTGAATTTTGCTGCCAGCGGCAAGCTTCTCCTTGTCGGTGCGACCCGCATTCTTCGCATTTGATTGTAGCGTAGAGTTCTCTATCGACTTAGTCGCATCTGCGTTCTGATCGGATGCTACTTGAGCGGAGACCGAACCCGCAGCAGTAGATCGGTCAGTTTTATCGGTTGATTGCTTCTCGATACCGCCATGATCCGATTGGCCTGTGCTGTTAGCGATACCGGATGGCGCCGCGGCGACATGTGTTGACCTATCGGCAGTAGCGTCCTGATCCGAAGAGGCTTTAGTAGTGTCTATCTGCCCGGCGGCCGCGTTCTGATCGAGCGCGTTACCGGCGGCAGAAATCTGTTGGGGATCGCTCCCCGAGGCAGCGCCGCCTTTTTTATCAAGATCCGCGTTCGAAATAATGACAGAAAACATACAGTTCATCAATATATAGACGAGCAACAACACCGTCATCATATCGACGTAAGCAGGCCAGATATGATTCTTCTGTGACATAATATACCTTACATGAATTCAATAGATTTAATGGTATCACCATAAAGATTATAT
>NZ_LQBD01000023.1:0-9351 GCF_046630315.1 Brucella anthropi
GGTGCGCCCGCCCGAGCCGGGGATCGTCCCGGCCGGCGTGATCGTGCCCGCGCGGTCAACGACAAGCGCGCCATTGTTGACGATATCGCCCGCAAGGCTGCCAACAGTCCCCCCCGTGCCGATGTGAAGAGCTGCCCCCGCATCGATCGTTGTCGTCCCCCCACCGGTATTGGCGCCCGTAAGCACGAGCGTGCCCGCCGATACCGACGTCGCGCCTCCATAGCTGTTATTGCCCGACAAGGTCAGCGTGCCCGAACCACTCTTCGTCAGGAAACCAGTGCCGGTCACACCTTGCGAAACCGTGAAATTATTCATCACATCGGCAATGTCGAAAACGCCGCCGCCAGCCGCCAGCGTCACCGTCTGCGCCGTCGACGTCCAGTTCGTCCCCATCACCTGCAACGTGCCGCCGTCAAAGGTCAGACCGCCGCTGCCAAGCCGGCTCTCCGCATCCGCAGACAAAACACCGCCAGCAAAAACCGTCCCACCCGTATAGTTGTTCGCACCCGAAACCGTCAAAGTGCCCAAACCGCTCTTCGTAAAGGTACCCGTGCCGGACACCTTGCCGGAGAGAAACGAAGGGCGACCGTCCGTATCGATGATGCCGCCTTTCATGCCAAGGGAGAGCGCGGCGCCGATGGCAAAATCATCCTTGCCCGCCTGGATCGTGCCGCCGTTGAGCGCGATACTGCCCCCCTGAAAAGGGGAAGCCAAAACATTCTCCGTTGCCGTCCAGACGCTGCGGTCATTGAGCGCCAGAGTGATATTGCCATTGTTGGAGATCGTCGATCCCGTCCAATGGGCTGTATCACCCAACGTCAGCGTTGCGTTGCTCTTATAAGTGCTCCCGTCGGCATCGACCTTGATGGTGCCGCCCCAGGTCGTGGTGCCGTCGAGTGTCATCGCCAACGACGTATTGCTCATACTGGAGGCCGCGACATAGGCTCCGCCAGCCAGCGTTGAATCGGTCGCATGAAAATCGAGCGAGGTCGTATCGGGACCGGGTGCATAAACGGGGTTCCCATCAATTACCTGACGCAACGGCGGCAAGGTCCGATCGATATAGATCAGCGACCGATCCGACCAATCCGCATCCTGATTGGCAGCCTGCAAACTGGAATGATTGGTAGCTGTAACTGTCGTGTTCGATGAATCGATATAGAAAAGGGATACGTACTTGCCGGAATCGCTGCTCCCGTCAAAGGTGACATTCACTCCATCCAGCGTGAAAATGTCGGTATAATCCGGGGGAGTCTGACCTGAATCAACCTCGGCCGTCAGATAGGGATACTGTTGCATGCCACCGTAAAAAACGGACGTCCGTGCCGTCGGCGTTCCCTGCATGTTCAGGGTCATGTTCACATTGGTCAAGGTGGACGATGCGTTTGATTCCAGACTTACAATACCCCAAGGGGTGGTCGGAACGCCCCCTTGCAGGGTATAGTTCAGGTTTACTCCCGTTGCGTTGAATTCTGCCATGGCCTGACGAGGCTTAACGCCAAACGCACCAGTATTGTTTATTCCTCCAAGTATGTTGGTCATGCCCATGGCAGTTACCCAGCCATATTCAGGCGCCCTGCGGAAATAGGGATTCGATACATTGCTAAAATAATAATTCAATCCTTGCACAGCATCCTGATAGTTCTGGTGGATGGTGTAGGTTCCTCCCCCTGCAAAATCCAATCGTGAACCATCACCAGTGAGGAGGATAGCGCCATAGACGGATTGATGTCCGCTACCGTCCTGGGCGGTAAGAACCGGCAAATCGAAATCGATTGCACCATTGAACGTCGCACCAACCGTATCCAGGTTGATAGGGGGCAGAACGGCCGCCTGCCCATCATTGTACATCATCCGGGCATCCGGCGCGACGTGCATGGTCGTAGTGCCATCCACTGTCACAACATTGGGTGCGATATAATCACCATCCGGATTTCCATTAATCATAGCATTCGGCCCCGAGGTGTTTATCAGCATGCCGCCGTCAACACTTATGTTGCCCTCGAACGTATAGGTCGGAACCACAATAAAATCCCGCTGAGCGTCGAAGCCCACAAGGGTGTCACTGAACATGCCGATCGCTGCCGACTGAACCGCAAGCTGGCTGTCGGATCGTCCAAGCCCGGTCACAGTAAAATCGCCCCGCACCTCGACGCCCGGGTTTCCATCAAATGCGAGCACTCCAAACATGTGGGTCGTTGATTGCAAAGTAATGCTGGAGACATCGATGGCGATGTTTTTGTCGAACGTTACAATATAAGGCTGACCATAATTTCTCTCTATTAAAAAACATCCGCCTCCGTAGTATTCCTCATTAAGCCTGCAGGTCGTTTGGTCGTCGGGATATGTCTTTTCTCCCTGGATGTAGTCTGCATAAGCTGGAGACCACCCGCAGCCGAGGCTTAAAGCCAACACCGAAACGCAGCATAAAAAGGTGGAAACTTTTCTTCTTCGCGTCATCCTGCCAATAGCAGCACGCCGAAGGGCGGAATCTGCATGCATGCACAAATTCACAGGCAGACTCTGCCCATTTTCACGATTAAAGTTGTCAAACATCATTTTCGCAAAACCGCATAAAAAACAGGGAAGTATTCAGCCTTGGAACCAAAATCGAAAAACGGCACAGGTGCGCGCAAATGGTGCATTTCGAATACCGGAGCGCGCCTCCAGACATAGTTCCGAAAGATTGGAGAATTTTCAGACAAGACCATGCACAATAGGAAGCGGCGTGAACACCGGAACGAAAAAATGCCATTTGCCGCCACACGGGTCGACCGTTTGGAACTGGCTCTGATTGGAATCATGACGGAGCCGCTCCAACGTAAATCACCCCGGAAAGAAATAATAAAAATAAAACTTTTTATACAATTCAACCTCAGGCCACATTAATTTAATATAAAAATCTAACTTTTGTATAAAAATATACATAAATCTTGCAGTGTATATTTTGTTTTACACACAAAAAGTAAACAAATACCAAAATCATGCTACGGTATAGCTGCATGAATTGCAACAGAACAAAATTTCATCAATTTTTATTGTAGGAATCCAATGATCATGCCAACACTTCCAATCCCACCAGTCCTGAGTTTTATGGATCGCGGAACGACTATCGGCGCAGGTCTACCCTTCGTGGTTGTTGTCTTTCTAAAAGTGGACCCGACAGATACTAACAACTATACGGTTGAGTTAGTGCCGACGCAGGGAGGCCGAAGGGCGCCGTCAGGACAACGGTCATTTTCCCCTGATTCATATTCTCAGCAGCTACAGTATGCTGCGTTCTACATCGCGTCTCATCCAAACGAGACTAACGGATCGCTTATCCAGTTTAACGCAGTGCTTTACCAGAATAATATCGAATTCCAAACTAAGGCGAGTCCTTCATGGAAAGCAAAAACCATTAACACTATTCCGCCTGACGCGCTGCTGACAGGAAACAATACGGCTCTGTTTGCTCCATTCCCACCGACTGGTGCCTTTCAGGCGGAAAACTGCCTGACATATACTGTGAATATGTCAGCAGCCCTTGCTGGGTTCAAAGCAGGTGAGCAATGCAGTTTTGATGTCGAGATAACACCAGTTACCAGTCTGAAAATATTGACAGACCTTGGCAAGACCGGAAGCGGGGTTTTGACGACACCAACTTTGGCAAATGTCTATGATAAATACTATACTTTTATAGTTAAAGACCCAAGTCAGAAGACAGAATTTTACATCGCATCGGAAAAGGGGTTTAATGTAAACGTCGATATTCTCGGCTCAAATGGGGCAAATTCATCTGGATATTTCATTGGGTTGGACGAGGATAACAGAGTGTACTCTCCCGCAAACCCGACGGGGATCAGTTATCAAGGCGTATACACGCCTCCTACAGGCACCAGCGCAATCTCCATCTACGTGCCGTCCAACGAATTCCAGTCCGATCCGGAAGCGGATATATTCTGGCTTTGCGCTGGAAACGGCACCACCTACAGCCTGGTACCACCACAAGCTGGCAGTGGTGGTTACAGCATGCCGGCGAATTCAGTACCTATGGTCATACGGGCTGGCATATCCCTGTTCGATACTACAAAGAACCTAGTTAATACAGTTCAGGGTTTCATTTTCAATACGCTGACAGGCGAACTGTCAACGACTGACATCGCATCGAAATTTGGCGTGGAGAGCAGCAGCAATAATCTGCCCCCAGTTGGCGTGCACCGGAACATGGTAGCGCCAGCGCTCTATCCGGTCCCACCGGGTTTCCAAGATCTGATCGACCTAAGCTATGTCCTGTCGAACAACGGGATTACATTCCGTTTGCCGGCATCCGTGGCACCGAGTGCGGATAACGTAAAAGCAAATATATATCTCAATGGGTGGGATAGCCTTGGAAATTTAAAAAGCAATCAAGTACCTAATTTGGACGTTAAAACGGACATTTCCGGCGCATACTTATTCAATGTAAGCAGGGATGTTCTTATAGGATACACTATGGATAGTGTAACAATGCATTTCAGTACTATTAAAGCTGAATATTATATTCCTTCAACGGGGGATTATAGTGCCGTTCAGACCTACAACATCGATACTGTAACGCCGTAAGAACCACACCACCCCGGATTCTTATCCGGGGCGTGTTTCCCGAGGCAATATCTTCCCGTCACAGTGGAGGGTGCTCCGGTCTGACCGATCAGGCCGGCGCTCCGGAGCGGTTCCTATTTTAGCGGAATCGTTGGAACCGCTCTATCTATCTGTTTTTGCCGCATTTCCGAACGCAAAACGGTTTCACACCTTTGGCTCGAAAATGCTCTAAAATTTTCTATTTGAAGCATAATCTTGATCACCCTCGTTTCACTCCAGTCGGATTATGCTTTCGCGTCATGAGAAAGGCGACCATATGAGAATGGTTTCATGGGCGCTGCCAAATATAGCGCTGGGGCACATTAAAACTTCTAGCAACAATACGCCACCGACCGCCAGACAAAAGATCACCGTCAATGCTCAGATACTTGAGGATGGTGAGCCCGTTGGTCAAGGCATACCGATTAACTGGAGCGTCCCCTATGGTGTGGCGTCACAGCACGTGCTGTTCTACGATGAAGCCAATCAGCCCATTCAGGAACATCCCAATAGCGCCACCGTGACCACGACAACCAATTCGCACGGCATCGCCACAGTGGGCGTCTGCGCAACGGATATTGCCATTGTCCCGCTCAATGTAGCAATCGAAAATGATAACGCGGCGATATCTGCAACATGCGGTCTCGTGTTCTATAATCCCGATCTGAGTTCGGGCACCCATGATGCTCCCGTCTTCACCGCGCAGCTTAATCCCGTTGTCATTCCTCCGGCCATGCCCAACGAACCGAAAGACGAAGAGGCCCACATCATACGCCAGGCTTTTCCCGAGCGCATTACAACCTATTCGATGCGCTATGCCGCTGAATGCACAACCTATTATCAATCGTTATCACAGATTACGTTCTGCGCATTCATATTGAACGACACGCTGGTATCCATAAATGATGTACCGCTGGGGACCCCTGCTCTGGGGTATGTACCATATCATTTGATGAATACCGGTATCAATCATCCGAACTACCTGATTTACGTCCTCTCCTTGGTCAATGGCAGCCAGTCCTATCCGCTTATCTTTACGGCTGAAGGCACACCTTACCAGATGCCAAATCCGGCTTTCGAGACTGTGACCTCACTTCCAGCGCCCAGAACTGTCTCTCAACAGCCGCCGGTGCTTACAACGGCCAGCCTGGTTGATGGAAAACTCGCTTTTCATATTCCGTTTGAAACAATGAATAACGACATCAATATCGGTGATCAGATTCAGTATCAGTTGTTCACCGATGGATGGACGGATAGCCGGATACAGGTGAAGCATAATACCGGCAGATACTTCCATATGCATACAATTACCAGAAACGACATCGTCAATGGTATTGATATTGCAATACCACAGGCTTACTTTGTCAATTGCTGCGCATTGTATGGTGAACACAACAATAAATACGCAGATGTATATTTTACATATGTTTTAAATAACTTTAAATCCCCTTATAGCTATCATTCCTATGCTGACTTTTCAGGACTATCATATTACTTAAGTCTTTCTAGATAAAAATTATAAATAGAAGTAATTCTATAACTTTTAAGCAAAAATATAATCATCCCGAAGCAAGAATACAATTTCGGGAGACATAATCCAAGTTTTCATTTCTTTTCACTTAATGGAGCATTTAATGTCTTCCGCAAGCACACTGCCCGTTGGTGGTATCTCTGTCGATAAGTCATATGCAAATACATGCTTGGTCTACACCGATATTGCATTAAATCCGCAGGACGCTACAGAAATCATACGCTGCTATGTCAATACCGGGCGTCCCGTGGATAAGATTACAATCACGTGCGACCTGAGTGACATCCATATCCTTGCGCTATATGATGAGAGTTACGCGGAACTGACGGACGAAGGTTCCGGCACCTCCTTCATCTACACGATGTACACCGAAATGTCCGGTCGCGCCGTCTTCCTCGTTGGGTCAAAATCGGGCGACAATGCCATCGCCACCATTACCGTGACCACCAGCGACGGAAGCATGTTCTCGACAAAAATCTTCTTCGGGGCGGTCATCGACGACAACAATGATGGTTCCCTTCCGCCGCTTACGGTAAACGGGCTTTATCAGGGTAGGCTGCAAATCCCATCCGATCCAACCCAGTATTTCTTCACTGTCTCGCTTAATCCCAGCATTTACTCCGGCCTGGTTTTTACGCCTACGGCAGACTCTCCCGTTGCTGTCGTACTGAATGACATTCCGGTTTATTGTGGCAATCTGGGCGAACTCACAAGTTCTGGCCTAAAGATTGCCTACGCGCTCCTCTCGGAACAATCGGACAATACACTCGCCTATTTTGTCGCAGAAGGCAGCAGCGGTGCCTGGTCGTCCGCAAATCTGAGCCGACTCGAACCCTTCACGGCAATCGGCACGCCTCAGACCAAGCCTCTCGGGGGCGTATCCAGAACACTGCCGGCGCCCACGCCGAATCTCATTACGGCAAACCGTCTTGCTCCTGCCGACATTGCCGATGTCGGCCTTACTGTTCTATTTCCCAGCGTTTCATCGGCCGTGGCAGGTGATTATGCCGAGCTTTATCTTTATATCAACGGCAATGACACCAAGTCCGGAAAAACCGTCAGCAACATCCTGCTGGCCACGATCGCCGACCCTGCCATGGCCCAGACCGTACCAATCCCACAATGTGACTTGTCTGGCTACGACACCGATACTGTCATTCAGATCGACTATCAACTGAAAGCCCAAAATGGCAACTCAAAAGGCTGGTCTGCAATTTCCGAGGCTACTGTCGACAAGCGCTACCCGACCATTCTCCTGACGTCAGACACCGATAACCAACCAGCGACTGGTGTTGATGAGGATAGGGCACACGCGACATATTTCGACACCAACGGTCAAGTATCAGCCGGCGTGGCCCTGGATTTTTTCCTGCCGCAGAACAGTCACGCGGTCTTTTCGGGAAATACCAAGAATGTGCAGGAAACGACAGAAGGCGATGGGAACACACCCATCGTGGGGTTCACAGATAATCTACAGAAAGGGGAAACAGTCGCCTTGTTGGTACAAGGCAGTGCAGCCAAAGCCACGACAAACTTTACATTCGCTGCATCGCACTGCGATATCACGCTCGCACCCGATTTGACAGTGGTTTCCGCTGACGGGATTTCCACCCACAAAACTTATGCGACCGTAACCTTGAATGGCCAGCCGGCAGTTTCACAGACTGTTACCTTCACGATCCAAAACGGTTCAGCCCAGTTTGTGCAAGCAAACGGCTTGGCAGTGGACGGCGATATCATGTCAGTCACGGCAAACACCAACAGCTTTGGCGTCACGTCCGATGTGCTTTTCATCGACACCAAAGGGGCCGCTGAGACTGTCACGCTTTCGGCAACCGCCGCCGGCCAAACCGCGCCGGAGCAGACGTTTGAGTTCATCGCACCAGCCGACGGTTTGATGATTGTGCCCGACAGCGCCACATAACAGAAAGAATGTTGCGGCTTATTTACATAACGGAGGGCGCATCGCGGAGAACGGTTTCAGTTCCGGCCTTGCCGGATTTGAAGAAAACGACGATGCGCTCGCTATTTTTATTTCGAACAAAAGATGGCGCCGATACCGTTATGCGGAAGGGCGCGCAACCGTCTCAAACCAGAGCAGGCGACACTCATGGAGAGGCACGTGTTGTCGGACGGACCTTCGGCATTGGACCAAGCGCACCGGGAGAAGCGGCGGCCTTGCTCGCCAAGAATCTGGAAGGTCAGACCGCTTGACATCTACAATACACGGCCCCGTTCCAACCAATCCGATTTCTTGCAACCGCGCCATTGCTAGCCGATACGGCCAATTCACCAAGAGCTTCATCAGCATGGTTCATATTGCCACAGCAAGATACTGGCTCAAATTCGTCCACACCGCCTAAGCAAATAGATAGGCAAGTACTATATGCGGTTGCTATCGCATTTGCTCTTTTAACATCTCCCCGTTTCTATAAGTTATGGAATAATATTCGAGATTCTTCTCGATACGATCCTTTTTGGCAATGAGATGTTTGTAGGCATCCAAATCGTCAGACATTATTTTCCCGTACCTATTAATTTTCGCTCTTATGTCATAGCTTTCATCATGAATACTTAATATTGTGAATTCTTCGTTGTATTCTTTGATGTATTTTTCTGAGAATTCTGGAAAAATTGCATGCTATGGAATATTGCCCTCCAAGCCCTGAATAACAGCTCTGGATGCTTATATAATCATACCGGGTCGGTCTGGAGTTGATGTAGGAACGTGGAACCTTGCTTTACCAGGCCACTTTGAAACCCGCCGTTCCTTTCAAGGTATAGCTATTGGCAAAGTGGTTGAGCGATGTATTGACTGAACCTTCGCCGTAGAGGGCATATTTGCCGTCTGCCCAGCCATAAGTTCCGCCAACACCGATACCGGCCCACGTGCTGTCGTTATCCGTGCTCATCGCGGTGCCGCTATAGCTCATCTTCGTGCCGCCAAGGAACTCCTGGTAGAGATTGGCAATACCATACAGGTTCGTATTGACCATCCGGCCGTCATTGCCCTTCCAGTTATTGACGTAATTAGCCGCAAGGCCGATGCGCGCCGACAGGCTGTTGCCATCACGATTGCTGATATTCGCACTGAATAGCCCCGAGTTTCGTGGACGCCCTCGGGTTACATTTCCTGCTGCCGTTCGAACTCGACGGGTGACAGCATCCCGTTCCTGACGTGCTTGCGCTTGGGGTTGTAGAACATCTCGATGTAGTCG